>NZ_FPAZ01000010.1:33373-169737 GCF_900116435.1 Pseudoalteromonas lipolytica
GCGGAGTGGTAGTTCAGTTGGTTAGAATACCGGCCTGTCACGCCGGGGGTCGCGGGTTCGAGTCCCGTCCACTCCGCCATTTGTTTTCCTCAAACAAATGATTGATTTTAAAAAACACCCCTTTATTCTGATAATCTCGTATCTCGTATCTCGTATCTCGTATCTCGTATCTCGTATCTCGTATCTCGTATCTCGTATTATTTCACCTGTTTATAAAATCGCATAAAGGCCATGTATGGCTTGAGTTTGTTGGTATTTTATTGGTTGTGATAGGCGCAGGGCTTATCGCCTTTGAGAGCAAACTGACAAAACACTCGTAATTAGCAGTGAATCCTGACGCTTGTTAATTGGCGTCAGGGTTGTGTGGAATAAGGTGCGAAAATTGTTGCTGGTGGATTTGTTCATATAGCGTTGCTGCATAGCTTTGTGCGTCTTGCAGACGGCGAGTACTAATGTGCTTTCTTAAATCATTTAGGGCAGCGGTTGCAGGCTCGTAACCTTGGCTGCTGGCGAGACTCAACCAGACTGAACCATGGAAAACACTGTGCGGCACGCCTTGGCCTTTTATAAAAAACAGCCCCATGTAAAATTGTGCTCTATGATTACCTGCCATTGCAGCTAAACGCATCCACTTTGCGGCAAGTGGCGCTTGTTCGTTTTTAAGATAATACAACGCTTTGTTTAGTGTTTTTTCAACTGATTGCGTACTTTTTTGTGGCTCATCCCCTGTATCAGGCTGCGTTATAAAGGCAAGTACGTTGTCAAGTTGTTGCTCTAAATCTAAGCCTACTGGCGATTTATCAGACATAGTTTAGTTATTTTCTTGAAATAAAAGACCTTATTAGTTTAGAACATTGCAAGGTAAATTGTCCTCTAATTATGAGAAAATATGATAAAATTAGCCAATTAATCTTAACTTAAAGTTCAACATGTTCGAAAGACTTTTCAAAATACGTGAAAACAACACGTCAGTCCGCCGTGAAACCATTGCGGGTATCACAACATTTATCACTATGGTTTATATTGTTTTCGTTAATCCAGCCATGCTAGCAGAAGCAGGTATGGACCAAGGTGCTGCGTTTGTAGCAACCTGTATTGCGGCGGCGATTGGCTGCTTTATTATGGGGTTGTGGGCAAATTACCCATTAGCGTTGGCTCCAGGCATGGGCTTAAATGCATTTTTCACCTATGGTGTCGTACTTGGTATGGGTTACAGTTGGCAAGCAGCGCTTGGTGCGGTGTTTATGTCGGGATGTATTTTTTTATGCTTGAGCTTATTTAAAGTCAGAGAATGGATTATCGACGCGATTCCTTTGGTTTTAAAGCGTGCTATCGCAACGGGTATTGGCGCTTTTTTAGCGCTAATCGCATTAAAAAATGCAGGGATAATCGTCGCAAGTCCTGCCACACTGGTGCAATTAGGTGATATTACTGCGCCTGGCCCTTTATTGGCTATCTTAAGCTTCTTTGTGATTGCTGCGCTATTGTATCGTGATATGAAAAGTGGGGTGCTGATCAGTATCTTGTTAGTGACGGGCATCGCATTAGGTTTAGATCTTGTTGAATACAAAGGCATTGTTTCTATGCCACCTTCAATTGCGCCTACGTTTATGCAATTAGATTTTGCAGCCGCACTAGAAATTTCGATGTTGACGGTTATTTTTGCGTTTCTCTTTGTAGATCTATTTGATACGTCAGGCACGCTTGTCGCTGTAACACAAAAAGCGGGCCTTGCTGATGAACAAGGCAAAATGCCACGTTTAGGCCGAGCGCTGAGTGCGGACAGTACTGCCACGATTGCAGGCTCTATGCTGGGAACGTCGACAACCACATCATACATTGAGTCAGTGGCCGGTGTATCTGTAGGTGGGCGTACAGGTTTAACGGCGGTAGTCGTCGGAATTTGCTTTTTGCTTATGATGTTCTTTGCACCGCTTGCCAGTATGATCCCAGCCTACGCAACAGCGGGCGCGATATTGTACGTGGCCGTCTTAATGATGCAAAATTTAAAGCTGGTTAATTGGGATGACATGACAGATGCAATTCCTGTAAGCGTAGTGCTATTAATGACCCCGCTAACGTTTTCAATTGCGCATGGTATTGCACTAGGTTTTATTGCGTATACTGCGGTTAAATTAGTGTGTGGTAAAAAAGATGAAATCAGTGTGAGTGTATGGGTACTAACTGCACTATTTATTATTAAATTCGCGTTTTTATCGTAATGAATGCAGACCAAAGAAAAAGTGGATTACCACTTTTTCTTTGGGGCAAATAACACATCTAAATCGTCTTGCTCTTGCTCTGCTTTTTTCTTTCTTGATGTTGCGTTCGACGCCTTTAGCTCCGTGCTGATAGCTTCTAAGTAATTTTCGATTTCCTGCTTTTTAGTATTTATGTAGTCATCGCTATAGCTTACAGAAGCAAGTGTGGCTAACGCTTTTTCAAAGTACTGACGTGCTGAGCCAACCATGTTTGCTGCACGCGCTGAAATACCGCGCTTAATTTGGCTTTCAACATTGATTCTTAATTGCAACTTTTCTAAACGCTTATCCTCGGCCACAAATACCTGACTATCTACTTTGCCTTTACCATGTTCAGAGCGCAGTAATGCACGTAACTTTTTGATACTTTGGATCAGCGAAATTAATTGTTTGTCATTATCGGGTAATACAAGTGCATCAGAATTATTAGAGTCAATTGGCAAGGTCAAGCGCTGCTTAGCTTCGTTTAAGCGACTTTTTAGTTCTTTTGAGTTAGGTGATAGCTGCACCATGCTCGCTAATGCATCATAAACACGGCGCTGAATAATACGTAAAATATTTTCAGACATTGGAATGTTTGTACTATTGAGCAGTACTTCTTCTGCTTCTTCGATGATTTTTTTCTGTTTTGTTAGTTCTTTGCGACGCTCTGACTCTTGTTTTTCTTTATGTTGTTGCACCGCGCTTACCCACAGTGCAATGACAATCAAGGCAACAATGAGCATAATGATGATAGAAACAATCATAGCTAAATCTCAGTTTTCACTATCTAATTTTTTTATCTTACATTAAAAATATTACATCTGGATAGTTTTGCGCATACTTATGTGCAATAAACTATCAATCAACCATTCTTTTTTATTAGGGTCGTGTTAAGCAAGCATGTTTATTGAGTATTTTATGAATAAACATCGCTACCGAGTCACAGTTGAATGTGGTAGCCTTAGAAAGAATCGCGATAAAAGTAAAAAATGACAGTGCGATGAAATATCACTTGGCATTGCGCTTAGCAGCCTTTATAAATAAAGAATAACAACGTTTACAATGCAGCCATGAAACTACAACAACTCAGATATATAGTCGAAGTCCAAAATCATAAACTCAATGTCTCTGCGACAGCTGAAAGTTTATTTACATCTCAACCAGGGATCTCAAAACAAGTTCGTATGCTAGAAGACGAATTGGGTGTTCAGATCTTTGGCCGTAGTGGTAAGCATTTGACACATGTAACCAGTGCTGGCAATGAAATCATTAATATTTCACGAGAAATCTTGTCGAAAGTTGAAGGTATCAAAGCCGTCGCAAATGAACATACTTTGCCAGATCAAGGTAAATTGAACATTGCAACCACGCACACACAAGCCCGTTATGCGCTGCCAAATGTCATTCAGGGGTTCATGAAAAAATACCCCGCGGTGTCACTGCATATGCATCAAGGCACGCCGCAGCAAATTTCTGATGCGGCAGCACGTGGTGATGCTGACTTCGCTATCGCGACCGAAGCATTACACTTATATTCTGACCTTGTCATGCTGCCTTGTTATCACTGGAATCGCAGTATTGTGGTTGCAAAAACACACCCGTTGGCGAAAAAAGCAGATAACCTGACTGTTGCCGATGTCGCGAAGTATCCGTTAATTACCTATGTGTTTGGCTTCACAGGTCGCTCTGAACTTGATAAAGCCTTTAGTGCACATGGGCTCGAACCGCATATTGTGTTTACAGCCACGGATGCCGATGTTATTAAAACCTATGTGCGTCTTGGCCTTGGGGTTGGCGTGGTAGCGTCGATGGCAATTGATCAAGTGACTGACAACGATTTAGTGTGTATTGACGCAAGTCATTTATTTGAAGCGAGTACCACTAAGATTGGCTTTAGAAAAGGCAGCTTTTTGCGTAGTTACATGTACGACTTCATTGAGCGCTTTGCCCCTCATTTAACAAAAGAATTGGTTGAACGCGCCAGTTTACTGCGTAATCAAGAAGACGTAGATAAGCTGTTTGAAAATATTGAATTGCCAATCAAGTAGTGAAGTTATTAAATTAAAAGCCGCTTCATAAAAGCGGCTTTTTTGATAATGGGCATGTGTCATACCATATATGGTATTAATTAACACTCAATGATATTAACCGCTAAACCGCCGCGTGCGGTTTCTTTGTATTTAGTTTTCATATCATTACCTGTGTCGAGCATGGTTTTGATGACTTTATCGAGCGTTACTTTTTGTTCACCAGAACCGCGCATAGCTAAACGAGAGGCGTTAATCGCTTTAATCGCCCCCATAGCATTGCGTTCAATACACGGAACTTGTACAAGACCGCCTACGGGGTCACAAGTTAAACCTAGGTTATGCTCCATGCCAATTTCAGCGGCATTTTCTACTTGTACTACGTTACCACCCATTATTTCGGTCAGGGCGCCGGCAGCCATAGAGCAAGCAACCCCGACTTCACCTTGACAGCCAACCTCTGCGCCAGAAATTGACGCATTCTTTTTATATAAAATACCAATTGCAGCCGCTGTTAATAAATAACGTGTCGCAATATCACGGTCTACTTCTTTGATGAAGGTGTTGTAATACATTAGAACCGCAGGAAGAATACCGGCAGCACCATTTGTTGGCGCAGTGACCACACGGCCACCCGCTGCGTTTTCTTCGTTTACTGCAAGCGCAAATAAATCAACCCAGTCCATAGCACGCAGCGGATCATTGTTTACTTCAATGTTTAGTTTAAGGTGTAAGCTGGGGGCACGACGTTTAACTTTTAAGCCTCCTGGGAGGATACCTTCGGTACGCATACCACGCTCTATACAGGCTTTCATTACTTGCCAGATATTAAAAAGGGTGTCTTTTATCTCATTTTCGCTGCGCAACGTTTTCTCATTATGCATCATTAATGTTGATACACTAAAACCTGATTCGCGACATAACTCTAGCAATTCTTTGGCTGTATTAAAGGGATAGGGTGCTGGATTTTCTTCACGAACATCAAGGGCTTTTTGTTTTTCATTTTCAAACTCTTCATCTGTAACAATAAAGCCACCACCAATAGAGTAGTACACTTTACTAAAGAGCTTTTCGCCATTTTGACTTGCTATGATTTCCATCGCATTTGAATGCTTAGGCAAGGTTTTTCTACGATGAAAAACAATCGCACCTTGTTTAGGGAATTTCGCTTTGTGGCTCTGATTTAAGTAGATAACTTGTTCTTTTTCGATTTTAGCTAATATGTCATCAACTAAGTCAGCATCGATTGTTTCAGGGTCGTAACCTGCTAAGCCTAAAATAACGGCTTTGCCAGAACCGTGGCCGATACCTGTTTGGCCAAGCGAGCCAAATAGCTCAACTTTTACATCGGTTACCTGAGACAATAAGTTCTTTTCTTCTAGCTCATTTACAAATAAACGTGAAGCGCGCATTGGACCAACAGTGTGAGATGATGATGGGCCAATACCAATACTAAACATATCGAATGCACTGATCATAATTTGCTACTCATTTTTTATTAAATACGGCGTATTTTCTGCCTTTGAACGGTGTCACATAATAACGTGTATGTGAGCGTGTGTAACCCTAAAAGCATGAAAATTAAACTGGTAGGGCGAGTTGTTTTATAAAGTTATTAATAATACTGGCTGTTGCTCCCCATAGAAGACCATGCGGTGTCATTAAGCCTTTTAAAACGAATGTTTTACCGTTTCGTTGAAAGCTTAGCGGTTGCCAGTTTCTGTGATCGCTTAAATGTGAAATAGGCAGTAAAAAGCTCACTTCGACTTCGCTGGGATCTGCCTGCCAACCGGTTCCTGCAGCAAGGCTGCATACATAGGGGGCAATCGTAAACCCTGTTAATGTTGAGTACTGATGAAGTTGCCCATGCACTGTAACATTATGTGCAGCAATATTAAGCTCCTCATGAAGTTCCCGCAGTGCCGTGTGCATTAATGACTCATCCTGCATCTCGAACTTACCACCCGGTAAACAGATCTCCCCTGGATGGTGAAGTAAATGACGAGGACGCTTACACAATATTAAATGTGCGTCGTTTTCAACATCGATGAGCGGTAACATCACCGCACTGGCACGCTTATCCGCATTAATGTGAATTTGCTGTGCAGGCTCAGTGGCCATACTTAAGCTGAAGCGGGTGATTAATTGCTGGCTATTCAAGGTTATTACTTTAGTAAAGGCAATATTTTATTTACTTTATCGTATGTTTCTTGGTACTCCAAGTCGACCTGTGAATCTGCGACAATACCGCCTCCGGCCCAGCAGTATATCGTGCCCTGATGGCACACTAAGGTACGTATGGTGATACTCGTGTCCATATTACCGCAGGCACTTAAGTAACCAATTGAACCACAGTATACGCTTCGGCGATGTGGCTCGAGCTCTTCTATTATTTCCATGGCACGAATTTTAGGTGCGCCTGTGATAGAGCCCCCAGGAAATGCAGCGTGTATTTGATCTACAGCATCTTTACCGTGCGCTAATTCGGCTCGAACAGTGCTGACTAAGTGGTGCACCGCAGGGAAGCTTTCAATGGCAAATAAGGCGGGAACAGTAACCGAGCCCGGTTTTGCCACTTTGCCTAAGTCGTTACGTAATAAATCAACAATCATGACATTTTCGGCACGGTCTTTTTCTGACTGTTGTAGGCGCAGTGCTTGTGCCTCATCATCGGCGTGTTTGGCTAAACGTGGTAGTGTGCCTTTAATTGGCTTGGTTTCAATTTTTCCTTGGTTTATGGCAATAAAACGCTCTGGAGAAATCGATAAAATGGCGCCGTCTGGGTGGTTTATATAACTCGAAAAAGGTGCTTTGTTGGCGTCTCTTAAGGTGCGATATGCATGCCATGTTGAGCCTGAAAACTCAGCGTTAAAACGCTGTGCTAGATTAATTTGATAACAGTCGCCACTTTTTAAGTAGGCTTGAATTTGTTCAAACTTTTCAGTGTAGCTGGCTTTTGTCATGTTCGACTGCCAATCACTATTGAGAGTGAACGGTACAGAATCTGTGGGTGTTTGAGATAAAAAGTGTTGATATTGAGCTAAACGATTATGGTGTCGCTGAGCAACATAAAACCAGCTTTGCTGCTGTTTATCAAAAATCAGTGCATCAGGATATAAACCCAGTGCCATTTGTGGCATCGCAATATCATTGTCGGCATGCGATGGCATGGTTTCTATTACACGACCAAAATCGTATCCAAAGTAGCCCAGCCAGCCCCCCGTAAAAGGAAGCCCGTTTGGATTGGCTGTATTATCAAAATCATCAAGTGCTGATTTCATTAGCGTGAAGCAATCACGGGATTGCGCTTCGCCATTTAAAAAGCATTGGTTGTTGCGAACTTCTAATGTGTTTAGTGGTTCAATGGCAATGATATCAAAACGACTGTTTACATGATTACTATTTGCTGAATCAAGTAACACGGCATAGGGCAAATGAGCAAAATGAGTAAAGAGTGAGATACAATCATCGGTTAAATCTAATTTTATGCACAAATTTTCATCGTTTATCATTTACATTGCCTTGAATAACTAGCCCGAAACGGGCGAGGAGGTTATCATAAGTTAAATTTGATTGGCAGCGTTATGATTTCCTTTATAGTGATGCCATGACTAACCCGTAGAGTAAATCTTCGTCACCGGTTTACTCAGGATCACGTACTAAGCGACGTGATAAAAACTTAAGGAACCCGTAATGAGTACAATTCGTCAGCAAGACTTCATTGATAGCATTGAAGATGCATTGCAATACATTTCTTTTTATCACCCTCTCGATTTCGTCCAAGCCTTAGAAAAAGCGTACAATAAAGAGCAAAGTAAAGCGGCAAAAGACGCCATTGCGCAAATCTTAATTAACTCGCGCATGTCAGCTGAAGGTAAACGTCCACTGTGTCAAGATACCGGTATTATTACCTGTTTCGTTAAAGTGGGTATGGATGTTAAGTGGGATAAAACAGACATGACTGTTCAGCAAATGGTTGATGAAGGTACACGTCGCGCTTACTTAAACCCAGATAACCCATTACGCGCATCAATCGTTGCAGACCCTGCTGGTACGCGTAAAAACACCAAAGATAATACACCTTCTGTGGTTCATATCGACTTAGTGCCAGGTGGCGAAGTTGAAGTGATGGTTGCAGCTAAAGGTGGCGGCTCAGAAAACAAAACTAAAATGGTCATGTTGAACCCATCGGATGATGTTGCGGCGTGGGTTGAAAAAACACTCCCAACAATGGGGGCTGGTTGGTGTCCGCCGGGTATGCTTGGTATAGGCATTGGTGGTACTGCTGAAAAAGCAGCTGTGCTTGCTAAAGAATCTTTAATGGATCCGGTTGATATTCACGAGCTAATTGAACGCGGCGCTGAGACAACAGAAGAAAAAATGCGTATTGATATTTTTGAGCGCGCGAATAAGTTGGGCATTGGTGCTCAAGGTCTAGGCGGTTTAACAACCGTTGTTGATGTAAAAATTAAAACGGCACCGACGCACGCGGCATCTAAGCCTGTTGTAATGATCCCGAACTGTGCGGCAACGCGTCACGTTCACTTTACCTTAGATGGCTCAGGTCCAGCAGAGCTTAAAGCTCCTAAACTTGAGGATTGGCCAGAAGTGACGTTCGAAGTTGGCGAGGGCACACGTCGTGTTGACTTAAACACGCTAACTAAAGAAGACACACAAGAGTGGAAGATGGGTGAAACTGTGCTTCTCTCTGGCACTATTTTAACAGGCCGTGATGCGGCGCACAAACGCCTACAAGATATGATCCAATCAGGTGAAGGTTTACCTGAAGGTGTTGATTTCGATAATAAATTTATCTATTACGTCGGTCCTGTTGATGCGGTTCGTGATGAAGCTGTAGGCCCAGCAGGCCCAACAACGGCAACGCGTATGGATAAGTTCACTGACATGATGTTAGAAAACACGGGCATCATTGGTATGATTGGTAAAGCTGAGCGTGGTCCTGCAACGGTTGAATCAATTAAAAACAATAAGTCTGTGTACTTAATGGCGGTAGGCGGTGCTGCTTACTTAGTATCTAAAGCTATTAAGAAAGCGCGTGTAGTGGCGTTTGAAGATTTAGGTATGGAAGCAATCTACGAGTTTGAAGTTGAAGACATGCCTGTGACTGTTGCTGTTGACAGCGAAGGTGCCAATGCGCACACGCAAGGCCCAGCAATTTGGAAAGCCAAAATCGAAGAGCTTGATGGTAAATTAAAATAATCGTCATTAAATCGTTTATATGAAACGGCGCCCAAGCGCCGTTTTTTTTCAGCTCTGACCAGTCTCTTTCTCATCCACACTTTTGACTTAAAGTGTGTGTTTTCAGACTTTTGCTACTGAATTACTTTGTCACTTTTTCTTTACGCTATACTTGACCTTTACGTTCACGTAAAAAAGATTTAGTAGATTTACTTTTGTTTTGAATTAATCATGCTTTATGTGGATTTATATGGGTATATATTTCCTTTTTTAACATGCTTTTTGCGTTGTTATTTCAATCGCGTAACTTAGCTTAGTTTTATCATCTCATATAGTGGCATGGGAGCAAACGAAGTGATAAAGTCTCGGCAATTTCAGCGCTCACACCCCAAAAAGGGTAAGAAAATTTCGGAGTATTTAACTGTGGCTGTATTTAATAAAGTCGACTTTGATAACCACGAGCAAGTGGTGTTTTGTTCAGATAAAGAATCAGGCCTTAAGGCTATTATCGCGGTTCACAATACCAAGTTAGGTCCAGCTGTAGGTGGCTGTAGAATGTGGGACTATGCGACTGACGAAGACGCAGTAACCGATGCCCTTCGTTTATCGAAAGGTATGACATACAAAAATGCGGTTGCACGTTTACCATTCGGTGGTGGTAAGTCTGTTATTATCGGTAATGCAAAAGAAATTAAATCAGAGCAGCTTTTCCGTGCGTTTGGCCGTCAGCTAGAGCGTTTAAGTGGTAGTTATTATTCAGCAGAAGACGTAAACATCACGTGCGATGACGTTGCAATCATGAATAAAGAAACTAACTATGTGCTGGGTCTTGAAGGTAAAAGTGGTAATCCATCACCTTTCACTGCTTACGGTACATTTTTAGGTATTAAAGCCGCGTTACAGCATCAACGTGGTCATCAAGATTTATCGGGTATAAAGGTTGCTGTGCAAGGTTTAGGTGCCGTTGCATATGGTCTTTGTAAACACCTTCATGAAGCAGGCGCAACATTGTTTGTTACTGATATTAACGAACAAGCTGTATCACGTGTTGTTAATGACTTTAATGCGACAGCAGTGGGTATCGATGAAATTTATGACCTAGATGTTGATGTCTATGCACCTTGTGCGTTAGGTGCAACAGTAAACGACATGACAATTCCACGTTTAAAAGCAACGATTATTGCTGGTTGTGCTAACAATCAACTTGCAGAGTCTCGCCACGGTGAAATCATTCGTGAAAAAGGCATTCTTTACGCGCCAGACTATGTAATTAATGCTGGTGGTATCATTAATGTGTATTACGAAACAGCACCAGAAGGCTACAGTGCAGAGGCGTCAACGAAGCACGTTGAAGGTATTTTTGATACGCTAACAGAAATTTTTGCTCGCTCAGAGAAAGAGCAAAAATCAACGCATTTAATTGCTGATGAGCTTGCATTAGAAATCATCGAAAACGGCTTATAATTTAATTAATTTGCTGTTTAAAAAGGTGCGCATGGCGCGCCTTTTTTTGTGCCCAAATAGGCTTCAATACCCATTTGCAATATTATTCCAAATAAACCGCTTAATTAAGCTTACAGCTATAACATATTACGCCAAATACCTTTATAGGCGACAACATGCAAACAGCCCTAAAAAGCCAATAGACTATCGCGGATTTTAATCGCAATTACATGACTTAATGAATGTATCTGGCTACACTGTTTTTTATTTCACAGGGCCACCCAATGCATTCTCTTCCAAATGACTGTCACGTAATTGATCTTGAGTCATGGCCTCGTAAGCAACATTTTGCTTTTTTCAAAGAATTTAGTCTCCCTTACTTTAATGTTTGTGTGTCGCTCGACATGGCTGCACTTTATGAGCAGTGTAAGTCAGCGCCGTATTCATTTTTTCATAGCTATATTTTTCTGACTTTAGAGGCTTGCCACGATTATGCGCCCATGCGCCAGCGTATTATAGATTCGTGTCCTATTCAGCTATCAACTGTACGTGCCAGTGTGGTTGAGTTAGCTGATGATGATACATTGCGTTTCAGTTACTTTGAAAAACATGATTCTATTCAACGCTTTTCTGAGCATGCATTGCAGGTAGCAAAAGAAAGCAAAGGGCAACCTTTCTTCTCAGAAGCGTTTGCAGCGACAGAAGGGCAACCCGATCTCATTCATATTTCTGTTTTACCTTGGCTAAATTTCACGGGGTTTTCACATGCTGTTAGTGAGGGGCACGGGTTAGGTATTCCTAAATTGGTGTTTGGTCAATACGATAAGCGAACCGGCAAGATCCCGCTATCCATTGATGTCCATCACGCTTTAATGGATGGTTTACATGTCGCTCGGTTTGTTCAAATCTTGCAAGAAAAAATTAATGATTACTGTAATTGATTGTTGCTAAATGTGATTAAAGTGAGTAAGAATTGCAACTAATGTAGTAGTAATGGAAGTGTTGGTTGACGATATGAGCACCACACAGCATCACTGAAAAGAACAATAATTAAAGGTTAAGCTTTATGGCGCGGGTAGTTAGTCTCATTTTACTGTGTGTATGTTTTAGCGCTTTTGCAGAATCAACTCGCCTTTCATTGAGTGACTATTTTACTGAGACATGGAATACACGCTCAGGTTTACCTCACAATAGTATTAACAGTGTTGCACAAACGAAAGATGGCTATATCTGGATAGCAACGTGGGAAGGGTTGGCGCGTTTTAATGGTCGAGAGTTTAAACTTTTTACACGAACCGAGATCCCAGGATTGCCTGATTCAGGTTTAAGAAGTCTGATAGCCATGGATAATGGCGATTTATACATTGTTGGAGCACGAGGCGGGATTGCCGTGCGCTCACAGGGTCAGTGGCGGTCGCTTCCAAGTTCATCGACCATGATTAATCATGCATTGATCTCAGAACAAGGCGAAATTTGGCTCGCTCTTGAGGGACAAGGTATTGTGTATCGTGCATCAGAAAAAGCAACAGAACACACATTGGTTGATAAACTGAGTGCATACAGACTAATAAAAGACAAACAGAATGTCATTTGGGCTGCAACCAGTGATGGCTTATACAAAATTGAAGGTAAAAAGGTCAGTAAAGTTGGTCAAGAGGCCGGTTTACCTGATGCCTCTGCTTTTACGCTGTTATTGACTCAGTCGGGTACCTTAATCGTCGGCACAGAAAAAGGGGCATGGCAAAAGCAACACGATAAATTTGTCTCTGTTGATGCAACGCTCAATCATGAATCCATATCGAGTTTGCTCGAAGATACCCAAGGAGACATTTGGTTCGGTACAATCAACAAAGGTGTTTTTAGATTGAGGCAATCAGGCCTTGAAAATCTCGATGCCGATGATGGCTTGCCGAATAACCGTATTCTGTCATTACTGCAGGACCGTGAAAAAAGCATTTGGGTTGGTACTAATGCAGGGCTATTCAGACTGCGTGAAGCCCCGTTTACGAATTGGAGCCAAAGCCGTGGTCTTGCTTCAGATTATGTTCGCACCGTATTGTCTCATTCTGATGGTAGTTTGTGGGTAGGCAGTAGCAATGGTTTAAACCGAATTATAAATGGGGAAATAACCACCTTAAACCAAGCATATGAACGTGATCCCCTGTCAGTGCTAAGTTTAACTGAAGACAAAAATGGGGATGTATGGCTGGGCACGTACACTGGTGGCCTCATGAAAGTGGTGAATAACAAAATTTACCCAGTTAAGAATCGCACTAATGGGCTTCTTAATAATGAGGTACGAGCGGTATTATTCGATAGCTCACATAATTTATGGATCGGTACTGCCAGCGGCCTTACAAAGCTCACAGACGACGGACAAATTCATTCTTACACTACTGAAGAAGGCTTAGCTGGCAATTTTATTATGGCACTTTCTGAAGATAATCAAGGCCAGCTATGGGTTGGTACGGGTGTTGGAGTGTCTATTTTTGATCCCGCATTAAACACATTTTCTAACATAGAATTTCCTGAAAAATTTAGCACTGAATATGCGTTTGGTTTTTATCTTGATGGCGAAAAAATGTGGCTCGCAACGGATCGAGGCCTCATACGTTACGATTTGAAGACCGATGTTATGCATTTGTTTGGACGTGAACAGGGCTTACCCGTTGATAAATTATTTCAGGTTATTGAGCAAGGTGACTCGTTGTGGTTAACCAGTAATCGAGGTGTTATTCAGCTCAATAAAACCCAGCTTACTGAATTTTTAGATAACCCCACGGGTGCGGAGTCAGTTGTTGTTTCTATGCAGTTGTATGATGAAGGCGATGGCATGCTGAGCGCGCAAGCAAATGGCGGTTCTAACCCTGCAGCAGTGACACATTCTGATGGTCAACTCTGGGTTGCAACGGCAAAAGGGGTTGCGATTGTAAAGCCTGAGCGACTTAAAGAGGCGAGTAAACGTCGTTTGTCAACGGTCATAGAAAGCTTTGAAGTTGATGGTAAGCCCGTTGCATTGCCCGCTAAAAGTGATGTACTAAGTTTACCAGCGGGTATTTCAAGGGTGTCATTTAATTATGCAGGCTTAAGTTTTATTATGCCGCAGCGTCTAAATTATCAAACTCACTTAAGTGGCTACAACGAAGAATGGGTTGATAGAGGCCGCTTAGCTATTACTGAGTATACAAACTTACCTCCGGGAGAATATACATTTAAGGTCCGTGCGGGCTATCCAAATAGTGAATGGCAAAACAATGAACAAACGCTACGATTCAGAATTGCGCCATATTTTTGGCAAAAGACCAGCTTTAAATTAGTGCTTATTTTGGGCTTATTTTTAATAGCCTATGCAATATATAAATATCGTTTATATCATTATAAACGCATTGAAATAGAGCTGACGGAGAAGGTCGAGCAACAAATGCACGATTTAAAGAACCAAGCAGATGCATTCGCGCATCTCGCTAATCATGACCAATTAACTCAGCTACCCAATAGACGAGCATTCGATAGTTGGCTATTCGAGAACTTTAGTCAGTTCCAACATAATAAGCAAAGCTTAAGTGTTGCGATTATGGACATTGACCACTTTAAATTAATTAATGACAATTTTTCACATTTGATTGGTGATCAAGTGATTTGTGAAATTGCCCGTTTGTTACGTATCAACTTTCCCGATGAAGGTTATGCTGCGCGTTGGGGGGGCGAAGAGTTCACTTTACTATTTCCTCATAAAGGTGCTGATGAAGCCGCGCGTTTATGTGAAATTATTCGCTTAGAAATCGCGGATTATAATTTTTCTGAACTTGCGAAAGAACTGTCTGTCACTGTAAGTTTCGGTGTTGCAGATAATGCAAATGTTACCGACTATGATCGGCTACTTTCTCATGCCGATACCGCGCTCTACCACGCTAAAAATAATGGCAGGAACAAAGTGGTAATTTACAATAAAGAAATATTAATCTTGTAGATTGGTCACAAATGGCTTTTTTATTCATTTTAAGTTCATTATAATTGCAGCCCCTACAAGGGAAACAAAAACAATTAAATGGAGTTTTTATGTTTAAAAAACATACTATTGCACTCGCACTTTCTGCGAGTTTTTTATTATCTGGTTGTTTAGAAGTTGAAGACAATAATAACGATGAACTAATCAGTGCAATTGAA
Source organism: Pseudoalteromonas lipolytica (assembly GCF_900116435.1). Taxonomy (GTDB): domain Bacteria; phylum Pseudomonadota; class Gammaproteobacteria; order Enterobacterales; family Alteromonadaceae; genus Pseudoalteromonas; species Pseudoalteromonas lipolytica. Next base: position 48,453 of record NZ_FPAZ01000010.1, read on the forward strand.
GAACAAAATAAGGCCACTCAAGAAGCTGAAACAGCGACTTTAACAGGAACGGTTAAAAATTACGTCACTGACAGCTTAGCGACTAATGCACAAATTCAAATTAAAATTGGCAATACTTGGTCAGAGGCGATTTCGCTGAGTGATGGCATGTTTGAATTGAAAAATATTCCAAAACATTCTGATTACGTGTTACTTGTGACAAGTACTGATGGTTCGTTTCAACAGCGTGCATTTTATGGTAACTCAGGCTCTGGAGTCAGCCAGCTAGGCTCACTTTCAGTTACTACAACTGAGACCATTCAATTCACGGCATTGCTTGATGGTGAAAATACACCCATTAAAGACCTTCAGTTCACTTATACTACATCATTAGGCCTGACAGATAGCACGTGGCAATCTCGCAATGAGCATTTTTTCAGTGCGACCTATAACGAGCAAACTAATCTTTACTCAATTGAGAAACCTGTCGGTTTGGGAAATGCAATTGCTCTTCATATCGATATGGATGTTGATAACGATGCTATTAATGATTATGAGCTTGTACAAAATTATTACAATCAAAGTTCTGTCTCATTTAGCACATTGAATGATGATGCAACCATTTTGTTTAAAGATACAGATGTGACACAAGAGTATCAATTACGTGTTAAAGTTATCGATGAAACTGGTCGAGTCTTTTCAAATATTGAATTAGTGGCATCAAGCAATGATTATGAGTCTAATCCTTTGACCTTTGATGCGACAGAAAATGAGTATGTCTATGACTTTAAAGGTAGCTCAACTCTTAGTGTAAGAATGTCGGCTTTTACGGATGTAAATGGTCAAAATTATTTATCTGATTCATTTTCTGTTAGAGAAGTAAATGGCGGCTTAGTGGTTGAAGGTATCTATAACCAAGGTAATTTCCAAGTCGAAGACGGTGTTGTGTCGGTGATTTTTAAGGCCAATAAAGGCGCACAAACGACACAAGTAGATTTGCTTAGCCGAACTGTTAATGCGATGAATAATGGTTATTACCTATTTTTCTCAAAACCGATAGAGCTTACACAAGATAGTATTTCATTGGTGAGAAGAAATTCGCTTACAGTGATCCGCGGTAATGAATCAACAACAGATTCAATCCCTGCTGGGAGTACATTTTTTAATAGAAACGATGTAGACATTACAACGACTTCATCAATGTCATTAAATGATACCTTTGTGGAAGTGCTGCCTGAGCAAGCGCTTAGTGTTGGTCGTTATAAGTACCGTTTAAATTCAGTGATTGATAAAGAAACTGCTTTAGATGCTAATTATTCATTTGAAAATGAATTTATGGTTGCTGATAAAGCTGCGTTTTCAATCAAAGATGTTAAATTCGATAATAATAATGGTTTGAAAGCTGGTCAATTGATTCATGCTACTAACTCAGCGGGTGTGAGTGTTGGATCATCAAGTCGTAGTAATGATGTGAACCTGTATCTACCTACATCTATTGCATCACTTGCTGAATTTGATATTACCTTAACGGGTTATACAAGAAATGGCACTATGAATCCTGTTTACGAAGAGCTTACAATTGTCTCTGGTGAGTATATTTATAATGATAGTTTAAGAAACCTAGTTTCAATTGCATTAAATGAAACGCACTATGGTGATTCTGGTTATGCAATTAAATATACTTCTTTACCAGATGGCTTAATGTATATGCATGGACTACCGTGGGATGTAACATACCTTGATGATAACGCCTCTGGTAACGTTAACACGATTACCTTCGACTATGAGTATCGAGTCAAAGGTAGTAAAGAAGTGGTAACTGGTTCGGCAACGGTTCCTGTCCTGTAACTTTTTACTGCAACTTAAATAAAAATGTGTGCAAACAATTGATCTTTTTTTGTTTGCACACATTAAAGTAACAAGATTATATTTTAGGCGATGATAATGCTTAACCTTGTTTTGTTACTTTTTTTGCTCATTTTTATTGTCAGTTACTGGCGCTGGGATGATATTCGAAATCATTTTTGGCATAAAAAGTACCTGACCTATTCCCTTACTTCAGAGCAGAAGTCATTGCTGTTGAAGTACATGCCTATTTATCAAAAAATGACGGACGCTGATCGTGAAAAATTAGAGCGTCATATTGTTTGGTTCTTAAATGAAAAGCGATTTATTGGGTGTGATGGCCTGCAGTTAAATGATGCAATGAAACTCATTGTTGCTGCAGATGCATGTGTTTTAGTGCTCAATAAGCCTTGGCCTTTATATCGTAATGTGAAAGACATTTTATTATATCCAAGTGCCTATTATGCACCACAAACATCACGCGATGGTGCAGGTCTTGTTAGTTATCATAATACCGTGAGACAAGGTGAGTCATGGCCTGGTGGCACTTTGGTCTTAAGCTGGCACGATGTGCTAGAAGGAAGCCGACTCCCTAGTGATGGCCACAATTTGGTATTCCATGAATTTGCTCATCAACTAGACCAAGAAACAGGAAAAACGACAGGCACGCCATTGCTTGCTAGTAATGCTGACTATCAACAATGGGCCAAAGTATTCAGTCGTGCTTTTAATCAGCTTAAAACACACATTGCTTACGGTATGCCCCATGTTATTCATAGTTATGGGGCGACCAATGAAGCCGAGTTTTTTGCCGTGATCACCGAAACTTTCCTTGAAAAGCCTGCTGCACTTAGGCAATTCGATCCTGAAATTTATCATTTATTGGTAAGCTATTATGAATTTGATCCCATTGCGTGGCATTAGTCGCCAATTTACGACTGTTTAACACGTAATGCTGGAATCTTGCTATGCTATTTGATGCAATCAATATGTGTGCAAATAACAAAACAATAACAAGTGAGAATTCCATGAAGAAAATGCTTCATACGGCTTTGGCTGTTTCGATTTCACTCGCCTTTACAGGGCAAGTAATAGCAACCGAGCAGTCAAGTGATGAAAAGTGGCGAGTTGATGCGCCAGCAGGTCAGTTTTTAGATGCCAAAATCAGTGTTGAACAAGGCACGTGGATGAATGTTGATATTAGTCCTGATGGTGAAACCTTGGTGTTTGATCTGTTGGGTGATATTTACACTATGCCAATCTCGGGCGGTACGGCAAAACAATTAACAAGTGATATTGCGTGGCAGATGCAACCGCGCTTTAGCCCTGATGGTAAATACATTGCGTTTACATCTGATCAAGGTGGTGGTGATAACATTTGGATTATGGATGTCAACGGTGAAAACCAAAAGGCCGTCACTGACGAAACGTTTCGTTTATTAAATAGCCCTGCATGGAGCCCCGATGGCGACTATTTAGTTGCGCGTAAGCACTTTACAGCAAGCCGCTCACTCGGTGCGGGTGAAGTTTGGCTATACCACAAAGCCGGTGGTAAGGGGGTGCAGTTAACGGCACGTGAAAACGATCAAAAAGATTTAGGTGAACCGATGTTTTCACCTGACGGTCGTTATGTGTATTTTTCACATGATGCTACACCAGGTAAAACATTCCATTACTCAAAAGATTCAGTTGCGGGTATCTACAAAATTAAACGCTATGACCGTGAAACCGGTGAAATTGAAACTATTATTGATGGAATGGGGGGCGCTATTCGTCCAACCCCCTCACCAGATGGTAAAAAGCTGGCTTATATCAAGCGTGATGATTTTCAAACAAGCTTATATTTATATGACCTTCACACTGGTGAGCATACAAAGTTATATGGTGAGCTTGAGCGAGATATGCAAGAAACATGGGCAATACACGGTGTTTATCCGACCATTGCTTGGACGCCAGATAATGCGCAATTAGTGTTTTGGGCTGGTGGCACAATTCATAAATTAGATGTTGATGATAAATCAGTATCACGTATCCCATTTAAGGTAGAAACCAATAAACAAATTCAAAAAGCAGTGCGGTTTACACACAATATCGATAGCGATAATTTTGCGGTAAAAATGCTGCGCAATGTGCAAATTTCACCAGACGGTGAAACAGCCATTTTTGAAGCTTTGGGTCATATTTATAAGCGTGATCTTGAGTCAGGTAAAGTGAAACGCTTAACTAAACAAGACGATCATTTTGAGTTATTTCCACAGTTTTCCCGCGATGGTAAAAAAGTAGTTTATACAACGTGGGATGACAATGAACAGGGCTCTGTGCGTGTCGTTTCTGCAAGAGGCGGACGAGGTAATAAGTTAACAGAAGAACCAGGTAAATATGTAGAACCTACCTTTAGCCCAGATGGTAAGACGGTTGTTTATCGTAAAGCATCGGGTGGCAGTATCCTCAATCCAACCTGGTCATTAGAGCCGGGCATTTATTCTGTTAGTGCCAAGGGCGGTGAATCCGCACTGATCACTAAGTCAGGTTACCAGCCGCAATTTGGCGCAATGAATGACCGTATTTATGTAATGAGCCCATGGCCTAAACCTACGCTTAGTGTGGTTGAGCTTGAGTCAAAAGAAGTACGTAAGCTGTATGAGTCTGAGCATGCAACGGAGTTCAGAGTGTCGCCAGATGGTAAATATTTGGCATTTGCTGAGCGTTTTAAAGTGTTTGTAACCCCTTTTGTTGAACGCGGCAAAACCATTAATATTGGCCCGAAAGATAGTCAATTCCCAATTGAACAATTATCAGTTCGTGCGGGCGAGAATATTAGCTGGAGTGGAACCAGTGATAAACTGTATTGGAGTCTTGGTCCTGAGCTTTATCATGCAAGTTTAGCGGGTTTATTTGACATAAATAAAAACGCAGACACAGATTTTAAAGTGAAAAGTGGTGACAACATTGGCTTTACCAAAACAATGGCTGAGCCAAAGGGGATGTTTGCACTAACGGGCGCACGCATCATTACCATGAATGGTGAGCAAGTTATTGAAAATGGTGTGATTGTAACTGATGGAAAACACATTAAAGCAGTCGGAAGCAAAGACTCTGTAACAATTCCTAAAGGTGCAGAAGTTATTGATGTGACCGGCAAGACGATTATGCCAGGCATTGTTGATGCCCATGCTCATGGTGCGCAAGCCAGTGATGAAATAATCCCGCAACAAAACTGGAAAAACCTTGCTGGTTTATCGCTGGGTGTTACGACGATTCATGATCCATCGAACGACACCACCGAAATTTTTGCTGCGAGTGAAATGCAAAAAGCAGGCATGATAGTGGCACCACGCATTTTTTCTACCGGTACAATACTGTACGGTGCCAATATGCCGGGCTATACATCGCATATTGACTCGCTTGACGATGCTAAATTCCACCTTGAACGCTTGAAAAAAGTGGGTGCATTTAGTGTTAAGTCATACAACCAGCCTCGCCGTGAACAGCGTCAGCAAGTAATTGAAGCTGGGCGTGAACTTGAAATGATGGTTGTGCCAGAAGGGGGCTCATTATTGCAGCATAACTTGACCATGGTCGTTGATGGTCATACCGGTATTGAGCACTCAATTCCTGTTGCGAACATTTATGATGATATTCGCCAACTATGGTCGCAAAGTGATGTAGGTTATACACCTACGTTAGGTGTTGCTTATGGTGGCATTTGGGGTGAAAACTACTGGTATGATAAAACGGATGTGTGGAACCACCCACGTCTAAGTAAATTTGTGCCTAAAAACCAACTTTTACCGCGCTCAATGCGTCGAGTAAAAGCACCCGATCATCATTACAACCACTTTAACAACGCACGCGTTGCTAAAGAGCTACAAGACTTAGGAGTATTGGTTAATTTGGGCGCTCATGGTCAACGTGAAGGCTTAGCTGCACATTGGGAAATCTGGATGTTTGCTCAAGGCGGTATGACGCCGCTAGAAGCAATTCGTGCGGCGACACTCGATCCTGCTAAATACATCGGCTTAGATAAAAATATTGGTTCATTAGAGCCGGGCAAATTAGCGGATCTTATCGTTATTGATGGTAACCCGTTGACGAATATTCGTGATACCGACAAAATCGACTATACCATGGTGAATGGTCGTTTATTTGACGCGGCAACGATGAATGAAGTCGGCGGAAAACAACGTGATAAATTATATTTTGAAAAGATATAAATAGCGTAAAGTGAAAAGCGGCCATTGAGCCGCTTTTTTTATGGTTTTTAATTTAGCAGGCGAGGGAATTGCTTCATACCAGACACTTTTGCTTGGCAAATCATTCCCTCAGTGAGTGTCATTAAATAGTGGCAAAGAGAATCAATTTTCTCGGCTTTTACGTCTTTACATTCTGACAAACGCTGTTTGATGAGTGAAGAAACAGCGGCTTTATGTGCTTTACATGCAAGGTTGACTGGGCTTTGCGGCGCTGAGTATTCTGCCGCTGCGTTAATGAACATACAGCCATTAAAGTTTCCAAGCTCTGCAACCTTAGAATGAAACCAATCTTCGAAGCTTGTAAATAAACGTTCTTGAAAATCGTGTAATGTCGTTTGTTGGTTGGTGGCGTTCTCAAGCCACGTTATGAATGTAGTATGCCGTTCGTTTAGGCACGCTAAAATTAATTCATCTTTACCTGCAAAATGATGGTACATCGTTTTTTTAGCTACATTTGCTGCACTAATAATTTCATTAATCCCCACGCTGTGAATTCCTTTATCGTAAAACAATTCGAGTGCAGTCAATGTAATGTGTGTTCTTTTATCCATGCTTGCTCCTAGATAGAAATTCTAGCTTGATATAAGTAGACCGAGCTGTCTACTATTTGCAGGTAGACAACTCGGTCTACTTTGAGCAATGGAGATATGATGGACAAAACAATTAACAAAGCGGTTATTGCAGGTGGATTTGCAGCGCTGGCTATTTTTGTACTTGCTTACTTACAGCAACGAGGGGATTTTGGCATATGGTTAATGGCTCCATTTGGAGCGACTGCCGTTTTAGTCTTTGGTGTACCTACAAGTCCACTTGCGCGGGCCAGAAATGTGATTGGTGGTCACCTTATAACGGCGTTTATAGGAGTCTTATTTGTAAATTTTGTTGGTGTCAGTCCTTTTGAGATTGCTATTGCCAGTGGGTTGGCTATTTCATTAATGATGCTAACACGCACAGTGCATCCTGCCGCTGGGGCAAATCCTATTTTAATAATGCAATCGTTGCAAAGCTGGGATTTTTTAGTAATGCCCGTATTAACAGGTACCGTATTTATTGTGCTTTGTGGTTTTGTTTCACAATACTTGATAAATATCTCGATAACTGGGCATAAAAAAACCGCTAATTAGTAGCGGTTTTTTCCCAATGTGTAATTAGTTACACAACACCACGAGGTAAACGACAATCGTGGTCTTTTTCAGCTAGGTTAACAATCCACAGCTCTTCAGCTTTGAAACCATCATCATTCGCTTTCACTACGGTGAATGGTGACTTTTTAACTGACTTAGCTGGCGCAGCGGTTTTAGTTTTGGTTTTTTTTGCCGGTGCTTTTGGTGCTTCTTCTGCTTTAGGCTCAGCTGTTTTACCAGAAGTGAGCTCTTCAGTCAGCGCTGCAACATCAGCAAGGCGCAAATTTTTGCCACCGTCGATGCTATACCAACCAGGTTTTGTTGTGATTTCAGGTTTTTTACCATTCGCTGCTTCATAAGCTGCTTCGAAGGCATTTAACACTTCTGTTTTGTCTAGTTTGCTCATCAGAGACCCTATACGTTGTAAACACAGATTAAGAATATATATTTATACCTATTTTCAGCTTACTTTTCAATTTTTTGCGATTTTCCTTCCATTTTTGACTTATAAACGCCAAAATTTGCACAAATTTAAGGGGTAGAGGACGATTTCTATATGCAACGTAAACAATTTACTCAGTTATTAAACGACATTCTAAAACCCGACTCAATCGCAGATTTTTGCCCGAATGGGCTTCAGGTTGAAGGTGCAAACGAGGTAAAAAAAATAGTGACAGGGGTCACGGCAAGCCAAGCATTGATTGATGCGGCTATTGATCACGGCGCGGATACTATTTTGGTTCACCATGGATATTTTTGGAAAGGTGAGTCTCAGCCAATCACAGGTATGAAAAAACGGCGTGTAGCGGCGTTACTTGCTCATGATATCAACTTATTTGCTTATCATCTGCCATTAGATGTTCATCCCGTCATTGGCAACAATGCGCAACTTGCACACTTATTAGATATTGAACTTAGCGCGGGGCTTGAAGCGGGACCAAACAGCGTCGCAGTAAAAGGATTTTTAAAAACACCTTTAACGGGCAAAGAGTTTGCAGACAAAATTAGCACAGTGCTACACCGTGAACCTTTAACGAGCTTAGTGCGCGATGACAAGATTGAAACCATTGCTTGGTGTACAGGGGGCGGGCAAGGTTATATTGACTTAGCTGCTGCTCAAGGTATTGATGCCTATTTGACAGGTGAAGCATCTGAGCAAACTATTCATAGCTCGCGAGAGCAAGGAATTGATTTTTTCGCTGCAGGTCACCATGCTACTGAGCGATACGGAATAAAAGCACTTGGCGAGCTTTTAGCTGAGCAGCATGGTTTTGATGTTACTTTTATAGATATTGATAACCCTGTTTAATCTAACAGGGTTAAGTGATTACAACGCCTCTGGATCAATCCAGCGGCGTAATTTAATCCACAGACTGCCTACCTTTTCGTGGCTCACTCGTGTAACTGCAACGAGTACATCGGCACTGGGGATAAATTGTTTGTACATGGGAAATTGGCTGTAATCTTTATAATCTGTTGCTGCGGGTATTACCTCGATTCCTTGCGCGTTGAAGAGATCTTTTGCGCGCGGCATATGGCTTGCAGATGTGACTAAAGCACTCTTTTTGTCGACCAAATATATCGCCAGTCTTTTCGCTTCTTCTGCGGTGTCCATCGCAAGCGGGTTTTGTTTGATCCTTGATGCTGCGATACCTAATGTCTTGGCTGTTTCAAACATCAATTGGCTGTTTGTGGTATTGGCAAAGCCACCACCAGAGACAAATAAAATAGCATCCGGGTATTGATGCGCAAGTTTTACACCCTCTAATAAGCGGCTTATAGCACAATCGCCCAGTTGGTTATTAGCAACAAGTTGTGGATGCGGCATGATGGTACAACCTAAAACAACAATGTTATCAATCTGGGAGTGTTGGCGTTTATTAAATTGCCATTGTGGGTTATTACTTGAAGCAATCAGCGTTTGACCAACATAAGGGGTGCTTACAATTAGTAGGCTTAATACACTGATAAACCCTAAATAGAGCGCTTTTCGTCGCTGTGTTATCGCTAGAAATACCATTAGTAATGTTATTATGCCAAGCAACGGGAGTGGCATTAACAATGAGCCAATTATCTTCTTAATTTCAAACATAGTAAATACAAGTGATTGTAAGATATAACGATGTTAGATAGTTTATCTGTGTTTAGCGACCATTATTTAGTTTGCAAGTATTCAAAAAATGACGATATACAGGATTATCTTTCATATTTTTTTTCATTGCTAAGTACATAGGACGTGTAAGACCTAGAGCACCTAATGGAATTGATTTTATCAAGCCTTGGCTTTCATAAGGTGTAACTAACCAGTCTGGTAGCGCAGCAACCCCCATTCCAGCACTAACAAGCTGAAAAATTAATAAGCCTTGGTCAACGGTTTTAAGTGTGCCGTCAAAGCGTGCATTTTGTATAAAATGCTTAAAAATGTCCTGACGTTCACGTGGAATAGGGTATGAAATGATTGTTTCGTTTTTCAGATCCAGGGCGGTCACATAGGCTTTTTTTGCAAGCTCATGATCAGGTGCCACGATTAATTTTAATTTAAAGTCGAATAGATGTGCATATTCGAGCTGATCTGGTTCACGAATATCTGATGTAAGCACAAGATCGAGTTCGTCATTCATTAAATCAGGAATAGCATCGTAGCTAAAACCGCGTTCATAATCGACTTTAATGTCTGGCCAAAAATTATTAAATTCTTTAATTGTCGGCAACAGCCAATGGAAACAGGCGTGACACTCAACACTTAATCTCAAGTTTGATATTGGTTGATTAAGACTCTCTTTTAATCGACATTTTGTGGCTTCTACCCGAGGAAGCACCTCGTTGGCTAATTCAAGTAAGAGCATGCCCTGCGGTGTGAAACGAACCGGTTGTGTTTTCCGTTCGAATAACTGGCAGTCGAGTTTATTTTCGAGATCTTTAATCTGATGTGATAACGCTGATTGCGTTAAGAAGAGTTCTCGGGCTGTATTAACTAAAGAACCGGTCTCTTTAAGTGTCGCAATTGTTTTAAGGTGCTTTATATCAATCATCTTTAAAAAATCTCATGAAAAATGTGAGTCAAACTCAGATTACAAACATACTACGCTTTCGTTTATATTTTTTCAACGTCTAGACGTCTAAAATAGCGTTGTTTTTTACTGCATGTTTACAATAACCTTTCTAAACAATAAATGACAGCGTTGTCAGTTTGTTTTTTTACACTTGCTGCGATATTTCCATGAATTTACCTCAAGTTTATAAGTGGCGAATTTAGCAGTCATAGGAAAAGCGACAAAAAAGAGAAAACTCAATAAAGGTATCCCCAGTGCCGCCAGTGCCAAATTTAGCTTTTGAAGCCTAAAAATGTGAACTAGGCATAAGGTGTACTCAGGTATAAAGGTAGACTTAAGGTATAGAGTGAGAAAGATTAATGTGCTGTGTAGAGGGGAGTGGCATGTATATATTGCTCAATAGAGGGCTCTTTGTTCAGTGTTAGCAAGTTATATTAACACCGATATAAAAAAGTATACGTTGAGTCATCCCGTTGCTAGCAAGGCGTTTAATTTATACCAATCCGCAAAAATACTTAATCATTTTGAGTGATCAAACCAGTCGCTACCTGCGTTAAAAATTTCTGATTTAAAACAACTAAATAACTAAATTTTTGCCTTGTTATCAACGCGGTTTTATTGCCTCAAAATAGACCACTTAATTAAGCGGAATGGTATTAGTGGCAATAAATGTGAGGTAAGAAAACCGCGTCGGTAGCAAGCACATTGTGTTATGTAGCTGTGTTATTTGTGTTTGGTAATCGCCTTTGCATTGCTGTAACTCCTGCACCTATGGAGGCGTTAATCAGACATCCTTAACGCTGTGTATGTCAGGTTTAATGCCTGAAAATGATTGCGTATGGTTGCTAAAGGTTATTACAGCAAGCTTATCAATAAACAAATCCGTCTTTTTACAGTAAGGTCGTTTTTTTCATGGCTTATAAAGGCGAGTATGCTTTTTATAAGCCATGTAAAATAACGTTTTTAGCATCCTTTGCCGGCATTGGCCTTGCTTTTAAAAAGCCTTGACCAAATTTACACGGTGTTTGTTTTAAGATGGCTAGCTGTTGCTCAGTTTCAATTCCTTCTGCAACCACATCAAGCTGTAATGATTGTGCTAAAGATAATATGGCATCTATTAATGGGTTATGTGATTTTGTAATATGATCAATAAAGCTCTTATCAATTTTTAAGATATGAATCGGTAATTGGTGTAAATAGCCTAGGGCAGAGTAACCTGTCCCAAAGTCATCTAAGCAAAGTTTTACTTCAAGGGGCGCTAACCCTTTTATTATTTTAGTTGCGAGTTCTAAATTACCTATTAGCCCTGATTCTGTAATTTCTAGACAGAGTGACCCTAACGGAAGTTGATACTTTTTATATAAAGCATGCATTTGGGCTACAAAATCAAGACTCGCAAAGTGTCTAGACGAGACATTAACAGTGACTCTGGTAAAGGGAAGTCCGTGTTGATACCAATGTGAAATTTGCTGAGCTGCTAAGTCGAGTAAATGCAGGTCTAAGTTGATGATTTGCCCTGTATCTTCTGCAACGGGGATAAAATCATTCGGTGCTACAAACCCTTTGGTTGGATGGTGCCAGCGTACCAATGCTTCAAAGCCAATGACCTGTGCCTCTTGAATTGTAAAAATTGGTTGATAATACAGTTCAAATTCATTGTGTTCGATGCCATGCTGTAAATCATTTTCGATATCGGCATGGGTTTTTAGCTTTTTACGCATTGTGTTATTAAAAAACTTTACGTGTCCACGCCCTGAAGATTTAGCTTCGTACATGGCTGCATCAGCATGTTGCAATAATTTGTAAGCTTTGTCGTTTTCACTTTCACAAAATGCAACGCCAATACTGGTAGAAGCCTGTAATAAGTGGCCGTCAATATTGAGGGGATCAGCTAGTGCAGTTTGAATTCGCTCTAGGGCATCATTTATTTGCTGCTTATCGGTTATATTCTCCATAAAAATCGCAAATTCGTCTCCCCCTAAACGGGCAAAAGTATCTGTGTTACGAATGGTGCCTTGAATTAATTCACAAATTCTCACTAAAAAATGGTCACCCACTTCATGACCTAATGAGTCATTAATACTTTTAAACCGATCAAAATCTAAGTACAACAACGCATGTTGGGTCTCTTTATTCGCACGTGCTAAACGCAATATGCCGTGTTTTATGCGTTCAATTAATAATGAACGGTTTGCTAACCCTGTTAGTTCATCATGTAATGCACGGTGCTCTAATTCTTGACGTGATAATTGACGGTCAATAGCCATGCTAATTTGGCGACTTACATAGGTAAGAAGCGCGCGATCATGCTCACTGTAGTGATAACGATCACTGTAGCTTTGCACCGCAATGACCCCGCTAATTCTGTCATTTACTTTAAAAGGAACACCTAACCATGACTCGGCTTGCCGACCCACCATTTTAAAATGGCCTGCATCAATATGTTGCTGGAATTCTTCCTTATTGAATAATAGAGATTGCTCTGTTGTGAGCAGATAATAGGAAGCCGTGTCTTTTAATAGATCCTTAGAGATTTTTTTGTGTGCGTTAGAACGCACTCCTTCTTCGATAATATAAACGATATCGAGCACATCACATTTTTTGTCATAAAGCCCGATGAAAAAGTTATCAGCCCTGAGTAGCGTGGTAATAATGGCATGAAGTGACTCGAAAAAGCTGTCGAGTTCGCTAGATTGATAGGTAAGATTGGCTATCTGTAGCATACAATTTTCAAGTTTTTGCGCATCGTTTAACTGATTAACAGTTTGCTTTAAGTTTTTAACGGTTCTGACTTGGTCGATTTTTGCACTGAGTAAATGGGCAACCGTTGATAAAATCTCAAGGTGAGCATCGTTATAGTAATGTTTTTGCGGATGCTCGCAGTCAATGACCCCTAAGATTTTTTCTTTATAAACCAGCGGCACACATAATTCAGACAGGGCGGGGCGCGCATCTGCGATATAACGTTTTTCGTGTCTTACATCGCCTATCATTAAAGGTTTGCCAGTGGATGCAACATACCCGGTTATACCCTGATCAAAACTAATTTCTGTGCGGTCAATGTAATAAGAGTTATCACCGCTATTTGTTTTACCCATCGAAGCAACTTCTTTGAGGGTACGTGCTTCATCATCTGCTAAGTAAATGACACACTCAATGAACCCGAGTCTGTTTACAACATGTGATGTGACGTACTCAAGTAGCTCTTCTATGGTGTCTAACTGCATCAACGATGATGAAAACTGATTAATGATATGCAACTGATCTGTTTTGACTTCAAGTGCACTCGCGGTATCTAAATGTTTAGGCATAATAAAGAAAAATGAGCCAAATAATCTGTTAATTAATTACGTTAACCTACTATCAATATATCCACAAAGTTATTTTCAAAAAAAACTGAAACTGGTGTAAACTACGCACCTGAATATAAACGAAAGTAAGTCAATTAGTGATTTAACCTCGTTTAAGCTATCCCTCTAACTCTTAGCCGTGGAAACCAGCAATGTCAGATTTAAATACGATTCAAACCCTCACCATTACACGACCAGACGATTGGCATATTCATTTACGCGACGGTGATCAATTGGTCGATACTGTCCGTGATGCAAGCCGCTACATGGGTCGTGCGATTATTATGCCTAATCTTGTTCCACCGGCTACCTGTACCGATAGTGCATTGGCGTATTATGAGCGTATTAAAGCGGCTGGCCCACAGGGTGATTTTGAACCACTAATGGTGCTTTATCTCACTGATAAAACGAGCCCAGAAGAGATAAAAAAAGCAAAAGCAACAGGAAAAATTGTTGCTGCAAAGCTTTACCCTGCAGGTGCGACAACAAACTCTGACTCGGGTGTTACATCAATTAAGAATATTTACCCAGTTCTAGAAGCGATGCAAGACGTCGGTATGTTATTACTTGTTCATGGTGAAGTGACCGATTCATCGATAGATATATTTGACCGTGAAAAAGTGTTTTTAGAAACCATTCTTGCCGATGTTGTGAATGATTTCCCAAGCTTGAAAATTGTCCTTGAGCATATCACCACAAAAGATGCGGTAGAGTTTGTTAATAGTGCACCAGATAATGTTGCTGCAACAATTACAGCTCATCACCTTTTATACAATCGTAACCATATGTTGGCAGGCGGCATTCGTCCACATTATTACTGTTTACCTATACTGAAGCGCAATATCCATCAGCAAGCGCTGATTGCGGCGGCGACAAGTGGCAGTAAAAAGTTTTTCTTGGGAACCGACTCTGCACCGCATTATAAAGATAAGAAAGAGGCAGCTTGCGGTTGTGCGGGTGCTTATACCGCACATGCAGCGATTGAACTCTATGCAGAAGCGTTTGAGGAAGCGGGAGCTTTAGATAAGCTAGAAGGCTTTGCGAGTCATTATGGCCCTGACTTTTACGGCTTGCCGCGCAATTGCGATATCATCACGTTAGTGAAAGAAAGTTGGACAGTGCCTGCTACTTATAAATTAGGCGATTCGCAGGTAGTGCCTATTAAGGCCGAAGCGCAAATGGACTGGCAAGTAAAGTAAGATAAATTAAAGAAATAAAAGCCCATCAAAGTTGATGGGCTTTTTTCATTGTAATTTTAATTGTTTAGAAATACGCCTGTCATATTTTTAAAACCGAAGGTTGACCTTAAAATAATTTTCGATTAATAGAGCTAAAAGACATTTATTGTGTTAGTCTTAAGTTGCTTTGAGTTTTTGCGTATTGAATTTACGGATAATGTGCGGCTTGTACGGTTACCGGTTGGTTATTAGTTCTTCCTGTACTTTACCCCAAGTTTATTGGGCATTCACTCAGGGAGGATAGAGCCATTATGGCTGAATTTTAATAATTGACTTACAGGAAAATTTGGTATGTCAAACACGGTTACTGGTAAAGTTAAGTTCTTCAACGAAGCTAAAGGCTTTGGTTTTATTGAACAAGAAAATGGTCCTGACGTATTCGTACATTTCAGTGCTATCACAGGTACAGGCTTCCGCACTCTTAGCGAAGGCCAACAAGTATCTTTCGGCATCAAACAAGGTCAAAAAGGCCCTGAAGCTGAGAACGTAGAAGTAGCATAATTTTTTATGTGAAACTTAGTACATTTTGGTGAAACAGTTTCTGTTTCACCAAAATTCATTCTTAATAAACACACTTCCTCTGCATAATTTAATCAATTACTTCCTATGTACCGAAATTATATTCCTCCAAAGGCATTAATTTAGGTTTTTTATATCAGCCATTCGGCTATATTCCTTAAAAGCTACTCTCCATAACTAAAGTATTATATGCTTTGCGCAGGATCTATTTAATGTGACATTGATAGTTGTGTAATTTGGTAGTTTTAATCACTCAAGTTACGATTTCAAACTGGCGATAATAAGTTTGAAGATATTTTCAACAATCTGAAAATTTCCCGCTAAACTTAGTACAACTCGAACGTAGAAAAAATACTGAGTAATTCATACTTGTTTGATAAAATATAATGAAGGTTTGCTAATTGATGAGCATAGGAAACAATATTCTGCTGGTAGACGATCACCCGATGGTGGCAACAGCAATTAAAATGGTGCTAGCGAAGTCAACTCTCGTAAACGAAGTTCAAGCTGTTGCAAGTCAAAAGGAGGCGCTGCAGTTTTTAAAGAATAATAATGTTGCACTAGCGATTCTAGATATTGAACTGGAAGACTCCGATGGCTTTAGTTTATACAAGCGAGCTGTCAGTGGTGGTTTTACTGGGAAAGTGTTGTTTTTGTCAGCTAAGCAAGACAAACACATTATTCGTACCGCTGCTAAATTAGGTGCACAAGGCTTCGTTAATAAAGCAGAAAGTTTAGAAGACATTTCGTCAGCTGTTGAAATGATTTTGCGAGGTTACACGTTTTTTCCACAAGACCACTTAGTGGCCTGTGAAAAAGACATTGATGAGCTGCTTACTGAGCGTGAACTTGCGGTAATGAATTATTTATTGCAAGGACTATCCAATAAAGATATCGGTGAGAAGCTATTTATTAGCAATAAAACAGTGAGCACCTATAAAGCAAAGATTTTTGAAAAGCTTGAGGTTGACTCAATAATATCGTTGGCAAAGCTTGTAAAAGATCGCGCGGTATTCTAACCAATTTCTTGATGACACATAACACGCTCACTGTATTCATCCTTCCAGTCGGAAGGGTGAATTGCCTGCTTATTGAACATTAATCTCTTTTTAATGCATAAAAATTCTTCAAAACCGTTTTGTTCGAAAAAAAAGAGATTTTTTTTTTCACTTATCTTTACCTATTTAAACTTTTATTAAATGTTACATTTATGTTTAAGTTTGAATCTAATCTGAACGGAATGATTGCCAATCAAGGGTTATAGAACCTTAACGCGAACACCTCTGTTATATTTTTGTTAATTCATTGTTTTGGCTATTTTCATAGCAACGACGAGTGACCAAATTTTTCCGATGAAACCCGAACATCAAGTTGACAGACTCTAATGCATTTAGCATTATTGGAGGGTTGATATCTATTAAAAGATATCAGGGTTGTCCTCTTCGGAGGATAATTAAATTATAAAAGTAACATTACTTAATTGGTTGGGAACTATGTCTGTTAAAATCAGAAAGAGTCTTGTAGCATCTGCGTTGGTTGGCGCTTTTGCATTTGCAAGCAGCAATGTGATTGCAGATCCTTTGAAAGATGTGCAAGATGCAGGTCAACAAATTCAAAAGGCTGCTGTTAAGTCTCAAACTAAAATTGACAATGTATATGGTCAAACTCAAGAGCTAATCGCTGAGTACCGTAGCGTTGTTGATGAAACTGAGCTAATGAAGGTTTATAACGATCACGTAGCACGTTTGGTCGCTGACCAAAACGCTTCTATCGAATCGTTTGACCGTCAAATCGCAACAATCGATAACACGAAACAAAACGTTGTGCCTTTGATGTATCGCATGATCGATACGCTTGAGCAATTCATCAAAGCGGACGTTCCGTTTAATCTTGAAAACCGTCTAGCACGTGTTGAAAGACTTCGTGACATCATGGCGTCAGCATCAGTTACTACATCTGAAAAATTCCGCCAAGTTCTTGAAGCTTACACTGTTGAAACTGCGTACAGCTCAGCTGTAACTGCTGCTCAAGGTACTCTTGAGATCGATGGTAAGAGCATCAACGTTGACTTCGGTCGTTTAGGTCGTATTACTTACGTAGCTCAGTCTTTTGACCTTAAGCACGCGTGGGTATGGGATAACAACACTAAACAGTGGAAAGAATTAGGTGAAGAATACCTAAAACCTGTTAAAGAAGTTATTCGTATGGCGCGTAAACAAGCGACATTAGAACTTGTTAAACTACCAATCTTTGGCGCGGAGTAATCAATAATGAAGAAACTATTTAAAGGTTTTGCTGTTGCAGCAGTACTATCTGTTTCTGCAGGTACCGCGCTTAATGCACATGCAAACACTGATGCTTTAGACAAAATTCTTGAGCAAGTTAAGCAAGAACGTATCTCTGAAGGTAAATTAAATAAGCAACGTGAACAAGAGTTCCTTTCAGCTCGCGCTGACAAGCAAGCGTTACTTAACAAAGCGAAAAGTGACCTAGCTGCTGAAAAAGCGCGTGGTGACCGTTTAGCTAAAGAATATGCTCAAAACGAAAATACTTTAGCTGAGAAAGAGCAAGCTCTTTTAAATGCACAAGGTACGTTAGGTGAGATGTTCGGTGTTGTACGTCGTGCAGCAGCTGATGCAATCGGTTCAATCGAAGCATCACTTGTTTCTGCTGAAAAGCCAGGACGTGCTGAAGTACTTCGCTCATTAGCTGCAGCGAAAGAGCTTCCAACAGTTCGCGAATTAGAAGAGCTTTGGATTTCACTTCAAACTGAAATGACTGAGTCTGCAAAAGTTTCAACATTTGAAACTGAAGTTGCTGGTCTTGACGGTTCATCTTCTGTGAAAAAAGTAACGCGTATCGGTAACTTTAACTTAGTAACTGATGATGGTTATTTAATTTACTCTCCAGAAACGAAAGCAATCCAACCTCTAGGTAAGCAACCTGATAGCTACATCCTAGCGGGTATTAGCGATTTAGAAAATACATCTGCTGACAACTATGCTGGCGTATACATCGACCCGACTCGTGGCGCGATCTTACGTATCAATACGCAGAAAAAATCGTTAATGGAATACTATGAGCAAGGTGCTGAAGTTGGTTATATCATCACAGTATTACTACTTGTTGGTCTACTAATCTTCGTAGTACGTTTCGTTGATCTTGCGCTTACTAGCACTAAGATTAAGAGCCAGCTTAAAAACCTTTCTACTCCGAATACAAACAACCCACTGGGTCGTATTCTTAAGGTTTATGCTGACAACAAGAATCAAGACGTTGAAAACCTTGAGCTTAAACTTGACGAAGCTATCCTACGTGAAACGCCTCGCATCGAAGCTGGTATCAACATCATCAAGATCTTGGCAGCAATCGCACCATTACTTGGTCTACTAGGTACGGTAATCGGTATGATTCTTACGTTCCAAACAATCACATTGTTCGGTACGGGCGATCCGAAGATCATGGCTGGTAATATCTCTCTAGCACTTGTAACTACAGCGTTAGGTCTAATTGCAGCTCTACCACTTATCCTACTTCACTCAATTGTTGCTGGTCGTAGTAAGTCGGTTTTACATGTCCTTGATGAGCAAAGCGCTGGTATCATCGCAGCTCACGCGGAGAAGGAGAAAGCCTAATGCTAGTCCTGATGGAGATCTGGGAATCTATCAGGGATTTTGTTGGCACAGGCGGCCAGGTTTTATACGTGGTCGCGATAGCACTCTTTCTTATGTGGGTTTTAATGATTGAGCGCTATTGGTTCCTACTAGCTGAGTTTCCTCGTATGACGAAGGATATTGTAGCTCAGTGGGATGCCCGCCAAGACACTACGTCTTGGTACGCACACAGAATCCGTGAAGCATGGATTTCTGAAGCGTCTGAAAAATTAGATCAGCGTATGTTGTTGATTAAGACATTGGTAGCTATTTGTCCTTTAATCGGTTTATTAGGTACTGTAACGGGTATGATCGCGGTTTTCGAAACCATGGCTACTCAAGGTACTGGTAACGCACGTTTAATGGCATCAGGTATTTCAATGGCAACAATCCCAACAATGGCTGGAATGGTTGCGGCACTATCTGGAGTATTCTTCAGCTCACGCCTTGAAGCGAGAGCAAGAATGGCGAAAGCTAAACTTGTAGATAGCATGCCTCATCACTAGAGAGAGAATTAAATATGGCACGTAAACAACGTTTTCGTGAAGAAGAAGAAGCAGCGGTTGACATGACGCCAATGCTTGACATCGTATTTATCATGCTTATTTTCTTTATCGTAACTACATCGTTCGTTAAAGAGGCTGGTATCGAAGTCAATAAACCTAAGGCAGCCCAAGCTACGAAGCAAAAAAATGCAAATATTTTTGTTGCTATTCGTGCTGACGGTGCGATCTGGATTGATAAACAACAAGTAGACGTTGAACGTGTTTCAGCTAAACTTGAAAGTTTATTAGCAGAACAACCTACTGAAGTTGTAATTTTGCAAGCTGATAAAGAAGCAAAACACGGCGTAGTAGTTAAAGTTATGGACCAGATCAAAGCGACGGGTGATAACCTTAAAATTTCAATAGCTGGAGATCAGTAATGATTCGTTTTCTGTTTTCACTGATTGCAGGTGGGGCAGTTACTTTCGGCTTGTTCTACTTCATGGCGTACCTCATCTCCGGTGGAGCTGATCGTGCGACTGAACAAAAAGAACAGATTGTAGTCGAAATTATGACGAATCCGCCTGAATCTAAGGTGCAGGAGAGGAAGCGTGTTCCGCCTCCGCCTCCGCCACCGCCAAAGCAGCCGCCTAAGCCGCAGCCGCCTCAGCCGGAAAACAGCAACCCTAACACTGGTGGTTTGTCATTTAATATGCCAAGCATCGATGTGGGTGGCACAGCTGGAGGCCTAAGTGGTCCAGGTGCATTTGGACGTGATGGTGATGCGACACCTATCGTTCGTATTGAACCAAAATACCCTACGCAAGCAGCGCGTGACGGTAAAGAAGGTTGGGTTCAACTTTCATTTACTATCAATGAAGTAGGTGGTGTAGAAGATGTTGAAGTGATCGACGCTGATCCAAAACGTATCTTTGACCGCGAAGCTAAACGTGCACTTCGTAAGTGGAAATACCGTCCGAAAATCATCGATGGTAAACCACAAAAACAATTTGGTCTTCAAGTACAACTAGACTTTAAACTTAACCAAGGCAACTAAGGAGGCGAGTAATGAGAAATTTATCTAAAGTAACAGCACTTGCGCTTCTTATGACTCTTTCAGGTGTGGTTTTCACTGCACCTGCTTTAGCAGCGCCAGATTACGCGAAGATTGAAGCGCGTAAAAAAGCAAAAACTAAAGTAATGGGTGAGCGCGTTGGTAAGAAAGTTATTAAAGCATTCGACCTGTACAATGAAGAGAAGCTTGATGAAGCGATTGCATTACTTAAAGAAATTGATCCATCGGATGAGTTTGATAAGGCAACTGTTGATCGCTACCTAGGTCAAATGTACGCTCAAAAAGAGCAGTATAAACTGGCTATCAAGCATGTCGCAGCGGCGGTGAAACCTGATGTATTAAACTTTGCTGACCAATCGCAAGGCTTAAAACTATTAGGTGACATGTACGCGGGTACTGAGCAATACGCAAAAGCAAAAGATGCGTATTACGCTTGGATGGACTTCACAGGTGAAGAAGACGACAAAGTTTACACTCGTATTGCGCAAGCAAACTATGAGTTAAAACAGTTTAACGACGTTCTTCCAGCTGCAAACAAAGCAATCAAATTGGCGGAGGAGCCTTCTAAAGCTTCTTACCAATTAAAGCTAGCTGCCTATTTTGAACTTAAACAGTACAAAAACATGGTAGAAGTAGCGGAAGAGATTGTTCGTGTTTGGCCTGAAGACAAAAAAGCCTGGGTTGGTTTAGGTAAATACTACCTTCAAACTGAAGACTTCAAGAAAGGTCTAGCGACCATGGAAGTTGCCTATAAAAATGGCTATTTTGAAAACGAAGTTGAATACAAAGTACTTTCTAACTTTTACTCGTTAAACGAAATTCCTTACAAAGCAGCTATTGTGCTTGAAAAGGCAATTAACGAAGAAAAAGTGGTTCGTAACAAGCAAAATATCAGTGCAGTGGCATCTAACTATCACCGCTCAAAAGATATTGAGAAAGCAGCTAAGTACTATGAAGAAGCGGCTAAATTTGATGACGATGCAGAGCTTTATCGCAAAGCAGGTTCATTACTTTTACAATCGCAAAATTATGGTGCAGCCGTTGTTCGTTTGAACAAGGCATTAGAGTTAGGTTCTGATAAAACGGGATCTATCTATACAGACTTAGCTGAAGCTTATTACTACCAAGAAAAGTATAAGCAAGCGTATGCTGCTATTACAAAAGCAATGGATGATCCGCGCACGCGCAAATTTGCGAAGAGCTGGTCGACCTACATCAAAGATAAAGCCGCTCGCAACGGTGTAAAAATCTAATTGATGTTGTTTTAAAATAAAAAGCCCCTCTGGGGCTTTTTTTATGGAATTTTATTATGATAAGACAGATCGTTTTGTTGTTATTAGTCAGTGTCATGTTATCTGCTTGCAGTGAGCAAAGTGATCGCTTTAGCACGTATACCGAAGGACAACAGCAAATTGGCAATATAAATAATCTTTTATCAACCCAGCTAGACAATGGTGGCAAAACATATTGGCCATTTTCTGAAGCGTACTTACAGGCTCGTCATCTTGCTTACCAAGGCTTAGCAAATGTTGAGTTGAGTGATTCACAGCAAGCGCAGTTAAATTATTTAATTATTGCGCAGCGATATCCAGAACGATTTTTTGTATGGCCCGTACAGCGTGATGTGATAAGTAATGCTATAAAGCAAGATGATTACACACCGGAAGCGCTCGGCAAGTGGATAGAGCGAGTAGAAACAAAACTCATAGAGGCTGAGCAAAGTAATTTAAGGCTTAATAAGCTTGAGCTAAAGTTGTTACGCAGTATGGTGATATCTCACCTCGATAATAATAATGAAAATGTCGTGATGGCACTAACGAAGCTTAATCAATATTTAGCGCAATACAAGCCTCGAACAAAACTGGGGTTAGTTGGGCTTGCGAATGGTAAGGATTGGTATCAAAGTAAACTTAATTATTTTGCCAATACAACAAAGCCACCCTTGTCTTGGTTAAGTGAGATTCAGCACTTACTAAAAGAAAAGCCCACAGTCGATTTGTCATTACCTGTTTTTTCATCACATAACAAGCCACTCGTGTTGCAGTATTTAGAGGACGGCGATTTACATGCTGGGCTTGACTGGCAATTAGATTTCATTGATGTCAAACAAAGTAAACGTCAATTGAATCAAGATGAACAATACTTTTGGTCTGTAATGATGGAAACCGATTTAGGGATTCATTATCACACTTGGAATGTGCAACAAGCACGGGTAAATTTAATGAAGCGTTTAAGTGTTAATCAGCAGCAGGCTGATTGGCTAATCGAAGATATTGTACTTTATCCTGCAATGAGCTTTATTTTTGCGCGTTAACTAGGTTATCTATTCAACACTGCGCTTTAAGGAGCGCAGTGTCGGCAGCGTTGGCTTGCAGGGTCTGCAATTAAACGCTCATTATCAATTTTTTCCTCACAGTCACAGCAATAACCATATTGACCAATATCAATTTGGCACAGTGCTGCTTCGAGTTTTTCTAACCGAGATATCAATATTTGAAATTCGGGTCCGAGATTATTCGCTGTCATTTCTAACCAAACAGAAGGCGGGTTATCCTTAAGTTGCGAGAGTAGTTGCTGATGGTGACCTTGATTAGAACTAGCCAACATATCAAGTAAACGTTGTCTAACCTGCGCCAGTTCCGCAGATAGCTTTGTTTGGATTTCAGTATTGTTCATCGCGTTTGTTCCAAGTGGGCAATACTTTAATTATCCAACAAAAGCGATCCATTAGTTATGATTTGCATCAAAACTAGGCGCTTTGGCATACTTTCTTAGTACATTTGCAACGTCATCTTTCGCTTTTAAACGTCTAATTTCATCAAAAAGTGTATGTGCTTGTGGGTATTGGCGTTTCAGATAACCAAGCCACTGCTTGGTGCGAGAAGCAAAATATTTTTCACACTTACTCTCGTCTTGGTGCATTGATGAGTGAATAATGTGGTAAATAACATGTTCCCATTGCAGTGGAGTATATGTTTCATTGTTTACATGCGCTTTAATTTGAATTGCGAGATCTGGCATTGCCAAGGCGCCTCTGCCAAGCATTAAGTTTTGACATTGACTACGAATTTGGCACAGCATTGCGTCTTCGACTTGCCATATTTCACCATTAGCCACTACAGCAATATCTTTATTTTTAATTAATGGCGGGATTTTTTCCCAGTATGCAGGAGGGTTGTAGCCATCACGTTTTGTTCTTGCATGGATAGCGAGGCTAGATGCACCCGCGCTGACTACCGCATCAACGATTTCTTGGCTGTTACTATCATCATCAAAACCCAGTCTAATTTTAGCGCTTACTTGATGTTTGCTATCTACAGCATCGCGAACCGTTTTAATGATGTCGTACATATGCTCCGGATCTTTCAATAATACTGCGCCGCCTTTACTTTTATTGACCGTTTTTGCGGGGCAACCAAAATTTAGGTCAATACCGTGTGAACCTAAGCTAATCGCCTTTACAGCATTTTCAGCTAATGCATCTGCAACCTGACCAAGTAGCTGAATTCTCACTGGTGTTCCAGAACGGGTGTAGCCATCTGTTTTTAATTCAGGGCAGTAGCGATGAAATACACGTTCTGGAAGTGTTGCATCAACAACACGCACAAATTCAGTCACGCATAAATCAAACCCACCTATGTCAGTAAGAAGCTGTCTCATTTTAAAATCGACAACGCCTTCCATTGGTGCTAAAACTAGTTGCATAATACCATTAAACTTAATGAAAAATTGGACGCGTATTTTACCTGCAATTAGCAACTTGATAAATCGTAATTTGCTTTGTAGGGCGATTTACTAAAATAATTGCATAAATATGAAATTAATTTTTAATCGTCGGGTCTTGTTTAATATACCTTATAAAAAAGAGAGTCATCGTATGAACACAGTTAAGAAAAACTCAATTGCATTAACATTAGGTGCCGTTGTTGTGGGTGCATCAAGCTTTGTAGCCACAGATGTAAATGCAAACCCATTTGAGTTCCAACAAATGCAAGCGGGTTACCAGCTTGATGCTGCTGAAGGCAAATGTGGCGAAGGTAAATGCGGTGCCGAGAAAAAGGCAGAAAAAGAAGGCAAATGCGGCGAAGGTAAATGCGGTGCCGAGAAAAAGGCTGAAAAAGAAGGTAAGTGCGGCGAAGGTAAATGCGGCGCTGACAAAAAAGCAGCCAAAGAAGGTAAGTGTGGCGAAGGTAAGTGCGGCGCTGACAAAATGGCATCTAAAAAAACAGCCAAAGAAGGCAAGTGCGGTGAAGGAAAATGCGGCGCTGACAAAATGACATCTAAAAAAGCAGCCAAAGAAGGCAAGTGTGGCGAAGGTAAATGTGGCGCTGACAAAAAGGAATCTAAAAAAGCTGCTAAAGAAGGTAAATGTGGTGAAGGTAAGTGTGGTTCAAACCACTAAGCTTTTACTTAGCGAGTAAAAGGGCCATTTAGGCCCTTTTTAGTAGGAGATGATATGTCATTTGAATCGACCTTGGATTTTGGCCAAATTGGTTTAGGACTTCGACGTGAAATGCTTGATGATATGCTCGCAGATGTTCCAAAGCCAATTGATTTTTTAGAAGTGGCACCAGAAAACTGGTTGAAGCTAGGCGGTCGTTTTGCTAAACAGTTTAAGCAACTTACAGAGCAACATGCATTTATTTGTCATGGTTTATCGTTATCAATCGGCTCACCCGCCGCGCTGGATGTCGAGTTTGTAAAATCATTAAAAGCCTTTTTTAAAGAGCATAACATACGCTTGTTTAGTGAACATTTAAGCTATTGTTCGGGAGAGGGTCATATGTATGATTTAATGCCAATTCCTTTTACTGAAGAAGCTATTAAACATGTTGTTTCACGTATTAAACAGGTTCAAGATATTTTAGAGCAGACTATCGCTATCGAAAATGTGTCGTACTATGCGGCTCCAGGCCAAGAAATGACGGAGCTTGAATTCACAAAAGCGATACTTGAAGAAGCAGATTGCCAACTCTTACTCGATGTTAATAATATCTATGTAAACTCAATAAATCATGGCTACGATGCAACGCATTTTTTAATGGGCTTGCCTAGCCATCGAATAGCGTATGGACATGTTGCGGGGCATTATACTGAAGCTGAGGATTTATTAGTCGACACGCATGGCTCACCCGTTATAGACCCTGTTTGGCAGCTGCTAGAAAAGGCGTATGATGTGCACGGTGTGTTTCCAACACTGCTTGAGCGTGACTTTAATATACCGCCAATGAATGAGCTTCTTGCTGAGCTGGCAATTATTAATAACTTACAACGAGCAGCTTTAAAAACAAATCAACCAACGGTGAAACAAAGTGCCTAGTCATTTTATTGAAGTCCAACAGCAATTTATGGCGCATATCCGTGATCCTGCTCACAACGCAAAACCAGCTGATGTTGAAGAGCGACGAATGGCGATTTATCGTGACTTATTTTTCAATAATGTTGATGGTTTTGTAAGTTCAGCATTTCCTGTTTTAAAAAGTTTGTATAAAGAAGATGATTGGCAACAAAGAGTGCGGCAGTTTTTTAGTAAACATGATTGCAGTTCCCCGTTTTTTTTAGACATTGCAGGAGAGTTTTTACAGTTTCTTGCTGGCAGCTACACAAAGCAAAAAAACGATCCGCCATTTATCCTCGAATTAGCCCATTATGAATGGGTTGAACTCGATGTATCGGTGTCACATCAAGGTAGTCATGAAATAAATTTAGAAGCTAACCAAGTTGCGCGTGCAGGTTTATATTTAACCAGTTTGGCTCGTAATTTAAGTTATCTTTACCCAGTACATACAATCAGTCAGGATCATCAACCTACAGTGCCTGCCAGCGAACCCTATTATTTTGTTGTGTATCGCGATAACAACGATGAGGTACAATTTCTCTCAACAAATGCAATGACCGCTTTATTGTTAAGTATTATCGAATCACAACCCGGTATTGATTTAGCTGAGGTATGTCAGCAGGTTGCAAAACATGCTCCACAATTTACATTAGAACAGCTGTATCAAGGAGCATTAAGTACACTGAGTTCAATGGCTGAACGAGGCGTCATTGTCACTCAGCGAGCACCTTAAAAAACAGCATAAACGCTTTATTGATGTAAGCACTTCGACTATTATGTGCGCTTTGTTTTATCGTGCTTAATAGAAAGGTAGTAATTATGTCGAATGATAAAGACTTTAAAGATCCGTTCAACGCAACGTATTTTATTGCGTTCCTAGCAGTGTTTGCTGGTATTGGTTGCCTTAACGCTATCCTAGGCTGGATCACCGCTTTATCTTAATATGCGTATGCAAATTTAAGACATCAGGCTGCATTATGCAGCCTTTTTTGTGCTTATTTCAAAACTTGCTACCGACTTTTAAATAAGGCGATGTTATACTCGCAAGCTTTGTTATATTAACTATTGAGCAGTATAAATTATGACTCAAGCAACTTCAGCGCTCATTAAACAGAGCATTGCAACTATCGCTGATTACCCTAAGCCAGGTATTATGTTTCGTGACGTAACAACCTTAATGGCAAACGCAGACGCTTTTAAAGCAACAATTGATAGCTTTATTTCTGCGTACAAAGATCAAGGATTTACTAAAATCATTGGTACAGAATCACGTGGCTTTATTTTTGGTGCACCCCTATCTTATGCGCTGGGTATTCCGTTTATTCCTGTGCGTAAACCAGGCAAGCTTCCGCGTGAAGTCATTTCGCAAAATTACCAATTAGAGTATGGTGAAGATACACTTGAACTTCATACTGATGCTATCGTTGCAGGTGATAAAGTGTTATTAGTAGATGACCTACTCGCGACAGGCGGCACAATTGAAGCAACGGCTAAACTTGTTGCTAAATTAGGTGGTCATGCAACCGATGCTGCTTTCGTTGTTTCATTACCAGAGCTTGGTGGAGAGCAGCGTGTTGCACAAATGGGCATTAAAATTCTAAAGTTGGTTGAATTCGAAGGCGAATAATTAATGAGTTATCAGGTTCTAGCAAGGAAATGGCGACCACAAACCTTTCACGAGTTAGTGGGACAGTCTCATGTTAAGCAAGCGTTAGTGAATGCATTAACACAAAACAGACTTCATCATGCTTATCTCTTTACTGGAACCCGTGGGGTGGGTAAAACAACCATCGCACGTATATTTGCTAAAAGTCTAAACTGCGATAAAGGAATTTCTGCAGAACCTTGTGGTCAATGCTCAAGCTGTACCGACATTGAAGCGGGTCGCTATATTGATTTATTAGAAATCGATGCGGCATCGCGTACCAAGGTAGAAGACACCCGTGAAATCCTTGATAACGTGCAATATGCACCAACGCGAGGTCGTTATAAGGTTTACCTTATCGATGAAGTTCACATGCTTTCAAAGCACAGTTTCAATGCGCTACTTAAAACATTGGAAGAGCCGCCAGAGCATGTGAAATTTTTATTAGCCACGACCGACCCACAAAAACTGCCAGTGACAATTCTATCGCGCTGTTTACAGTTTAATTTAAACGCGTTATCACAATCAGAAATTCATGATCAACTTGCTCATGTTCTTAATCAAGAACAATTAAGCTTTGATGATAAATCGTTGTCTATCCTTGCTAAAGCCGCCGATGGCAGTATGCGAGACGCCTTAAGCTTAACCGATCAGGCTATTGCACAGACAAACGGTAATATTAATCATCAAGCTGTTCAAACCATGCTTGGTTTGATGGATACACATTACAGTCAAACCATGTTAGCAGCGGTTTTATGCCAAGATGGTGATGCACTTCTGGCCGAAGTGAAAGCGGTTGTCAGTCGAAACCCAAATTTTGTCGCCTTATTGGATGATTTAATTGCACTTACTCACCTTATTCAGCTTGTGCAATTAGTCCCCAGTGCCGCTGCACTTGATGAGACTAACCGCGACTTTATTGAGCAGGTTGCACAAACAACCGATGCTCAACAAATGCAAGTGTATTACCAGTTGCTGTTAAATGGTAAAAAAGATTTGCAATGGGCGCCGGATGCAAAACTAGGGTTTGAAATGATCATGTTGCGTTTGTTGGCATTCCAACCGACACAATTTGCGCAAAGCCAAACACCGACAAATAGTCAACAGCAGCTGAAACCAAGTGGTGCAGGTGCACTACGTGATATCTTAAAAAAATCATCAGCTCAGCGTGAACAAGCAGCATCCGAGCAAACGTCTACGGCAGTAAACCAAGCATCTTTGCAGCCACAGCCAATAAAAGCCGAGCCTACGGTTGCACAAGCGGCAGCACCACAGATTGATCTAAAACCTGAACAACAAGTCGATAATACAGCTGAGCAGTCACAACAACCTAGTCAATCTTTTGATACGTCAGGGAGTTCTGATAAACAGTCAGCGGCTTCTTTGTATCAACAAAATAGTACCGATACGCCTGATATGCCAGCGACAGAATACTATGATGATTACGATGCTCAAATGGACTCATCGCTTGCAGCGCAATATGATGATGTGATGAGTAGCGCTTATGATCAGGGTTTTATTGCTAACGAGCCAGATGTGCAACCACTGCCGCAGGCAGAGCAAACAGCGCCTGTGCAATTACAACAGCAGCAAAGCTTGGCTCAATCGGCAATTGCACGTATTTTAAAAGATCGTAATATTTCTGGTGCAGGGCTTTTAAGCGGTGCTGCAAGTCAAACTGACATAAAGCCAGAGCCCGCGGAATCGACAGTACATGAGCCAACGCAACATGGTTCAGCATCAACGAATTTTCAACCTCAGCAGCAAACAGTGGCTGCTGATGTAAAAAAGCCAAGCCCCCAGCCGACGGGGGAGAGCAGCCATAAAGTAAAAAAAGTCGACTTTAAAGCAAAGCATCAAACCATAACAGAAAATTTAGCCCCTGAGTTGCTTGAGCAGATTAATCCACAAAAAGCACCGGAGCCTGTAGCAGAAGAGCCTAGTATTCCTGTTCCTGATGATTTTGAAAGCCCGATCAGCAGTATTAAATTTGCACACGAACAAGATGAATGGGCTTATTTAATAAAACGTATGGGACTAGGTGGGCGTATGCGTCAATTTGCGCTACATTCTATTTTCACAAAGAATGATCGTCAGCTTCATATTGAAGTCGACTCTTCACAACGTCACCTCGACAGCGCCGTACTAAGACAAAAGCTCAACGCAGCGTTAAGCGAGATTTATGGCCATAATGTAGAGCTCAATATCGACTTTGCAGATGGGGTGATAGATTCGCCTTATTTGATTCAGCAAAAGATTGATGCAGGCCGTCATCAACAAGCAATAGATGTAATAAATAGCGATGAGAACATTGTGCAATTTCAACAATTATTTAGCGCAATAATCGACGAAAACAGTATCCAGGCATTGTAATTACACACAATAGCCCTTATCTTCATGCCAATTAAAGTAGTTTAGAAAGAGAGACAGTTATGTTTAAAGGTGGAATGGGTAACATGATGAAGCAAGCGCAGCAAATGCAAGAGCGCATGCAAAAAGCCCAAGAAGAAATCGCAAACCTAGAAGTTGTAGGTGAAGCAGGTGCAGGCCTAGTTAAAGTAACGATGCTAGGTAACCACAATGTACGTCGTGTAGAGCTTGACGAAAGCCTAATGGAAGACGACAAAGATATGATCGAAGATTTACTTGCAGCAGCATGTAATGACGCTGTACGCCGTGTTGCCGAAGAAACACAAGAGCGCATGAGCAAAGTAACTGGCGGTATGCAATTACCACCAGGTATGAAAATGCCATTCTAAGTGAACATTTATGCAACTATCGCCTAGTTTAACACAGTTAATTGAAGCACTGCGCTGCCAACCGGGTATTGGCCCGAAGTCAGCACAGCGTATTGCTTTTCATTTACTTGAACGCGACCGCCAAGGGGGTAAACAACTTGGCCACGCACTCACAAAAGCAATGGATGAAGTAGGGCACTGTCAGTCTTGTCGTACCTTCACAGAGCAGGCTGTATGCGATATTTGTTCAAGTGTTAAACGCCAAGATAGTGGTTTATTGTGTGTGGTTGAATCGCCAACCGATGTACTTGCTATTGAACAAACCGGACAATATCAAGGTCTTTACTTCGTTTTAATGGGTCACTTGTCACCAATTGATGGCATAGGCCCCAAAGAAATCGGACTTGATATCCTAGAAAGTAAACTGCAAAACGGCGGCATTAATGAGGTGATCCTCGCAACCAACCCAAGTGTTGAAGGTGAAACCACAGCCCATTATATTGCAGAGCTTTGTCACAAATACCAAGTGAATGCTTCACGCATTGCTCATGGTGTGCCAGTTGGTGGTGAGCTTGACTTGCTTGATGGCATGACCCTAATGCATGCCTTTAGCGGGCGACGCGCAGTAAATCAAAACTAATACCCAAAACGGTATCAAAAGCCTGCTTAATGCAGGCTTTTTTGTGTTTGGCTCATCATGCACTTCAATAGGTAATTTTGACCATAAGAGCTTCACAGGCACTCAGATGAAGTATTCAAAAAGGTCTTGAGGCTAATTAATGGATGGAAAAGAGATATATTTAAAAACATCTATGAAAAGATGGAAGATGTTGCATAACAAAAGAGTAACTATAATACTGTTGGGTGGGTTGAATCTTTAATGTTTAGCACGCGATTTAATCGGTTTAAAATTTGATGCGGTATAAAAATGTTGTTTTTTAGTTATTTTTCGTAGAAATGGATTTATTAATTTGTTACTAATGTGTAAAGGTTGAATTTTAACCTTTATTAAAATTAATATAACAACAAGGAAGCAAGGATGAGAAAACTAGCATTAATTTCAACATTGACACTTACAGGTTTATTGAGTGGGTGCGGGCCTTCTTATGAATATGATGGCTTGTACCAAGATGGGAATTACGTTTCTGCAGAGCACAGTGTGAGCTTCTGTACAGTGAGAAAAGGGGGAGAGAGCATTTCATGGATAGTTGATCAAGCAAGAAAAAATACTGCAATTGAAACCAGCCTCTCAGAAGTGAAGCAAATTGATTTGGAATCTCTAAGGAGCTTTGTATTAAAACATAGCCTTGAAGGCGATCTTAGGTTGACACTTGGAACATCAATTGGGGATTGGAAGAAACTTGGCTATAAACCTTTTGAGTATCCATGTTTAAGTGATGATAATGTATTGAATTTCACGCAGCATGTTAAATCACCTTATGGGAAAAAGACCAAAGAAGATATAACTGAATTAACAATGTCCAATGAAAACTTTGAAAAAATTCAGGAATATTTGAAAACGTATGAAGATGTTGATGTATATGGTTTAGTTTGGGAAGCGGTATCAGGTCGAGCAGTAGATAAGGGCTGGGTATTCAAAATAAAAAGTAATCAAACCGAATAATCTTAAAAATTTTCCTGTGGCGCTTTTGCATTTCCCGTTGTTGGGATAAAGCTGCCCGGAGACATTTTACTTGTTTCTATAATATTACTCACTCACCATTCACTTCTAAGCATGATGAACGAAATTAGAATTACATTAATTAAAATAGTTTTGTAAACATCATGAGAAGAAAATTTTTTTATAATTAGTTTAAATAATAATGTTTCAATTAGATTGGTTTTCTATTTTTTGTTTGTGGCCTATATTTTAGTTACTTCAATTATATATCGAGGTTTGTTTTGGTTAAGTTGAGGAAATAACTGATATTACCCAAAAAGGAAAATCTAATGAGAAAATTTAAAAAAGTCTTTTTCTGTTCTTTCGCTTTTTTAGGGCTTTCATTCCCTCTACATACTCAAGCGTCCGGTGAGACCATCGCGATAGATAAATGCGCAGTCTTAAAATCCCAAGAAAAGAAGTCAAGCTGTTTAGGTACTGGACTAAATAATGATCCTGCTAGAGATCCACAATTATACTTTTACAACCAATGTGATACTAAAATAGCAGTTAAACAATGCTTTTTATTTCCTAATGGAAATGTTGTTGACGCAATTGAATACATAAAGCCTGGAGTCACTCGACGAATTTACAAATGTACAGAAAGCTCGAACCCAAAAGTACAAGGAAGCCCTAGGATGGAGCCTAAGCCTACTAAATATTTTGTGTTTGATCCTGCCAATGACTCTTCATATAAGTATAAATGTGACTGAGTGTAATAGTTGCGCATTAAATGTAATTTAGTGCGCAACTCTTATCTTGAAAAATTTATATAAATAACAATATCTTACTGATAGAATCTTGCTGATTGCGCAACCTGAGCGCAGTTAAATGCGCATAGGAGTATTTGATGCCCTAATGCATTGCAGTATGAAATAAGGAGATACACATGCAGCAAAAACTCACCAATATAAACCTAAAGCCAGTAGGATTTGGCGATTACTGCAATTTCACATTAGCTCTAGATATCTACAATGAACATTTAGAGGCTTATTTCAATAAGAATGACACGAAAGCCACAATAGCTTATAAGCTTCGAGCATCTGCAGAAAAATAGGAGAAGCGCATTGAATAGTAGATCTGAACTATTTATTAAGCCGAACATAGATCATTTAGATACATCAACTCAAAGGTTAAAGCGAAACTTACTTGTGTCGTCTATTATAACGATAGCTTTAAGTTTGCAAAAAGTGACTATGGCAAAAGATATAAAGTTCGCAGGCTATAACTTAGAGGGGCTGAGCGTAGAGACTCTTTTTTACTCTTTAATGTTTATAACTCTATATTTGTTAATTGATTTTATTTTATCAATGATGAATCACCTAAGAGGAAATCATATTCGTTTAACAGGGATAAATGTTGTAAAGCCAACTGCAGGAGTATATTCGGGTGGACATGATTATGAACCCAGTACAGCAGAAGAGCGACAATCGTCCTTATATTCTTGGTGGTATAAGCAGGCTAAGTTTGCTGAAAGTACAGAGAAGACAATAGAAAAGCTCCTGCTGGAAGCTGAAGACAGTGGAATAAAAGATAAACTAAATAATATAGAGTTTTCATTGAAGGTGTTGAAAGAGAAAAAGATCTTTATTCAAAGCACTATGATTAGATTTGAAAGGTCGTTTTGGAAGCTTATAAGAATGCAGTACATAAGATTTTTGATTTTCGATTTGTTTGCTCCAGTATTTTTAGCTGGAGCTGCTATTGTTGCGTCTTTGTGCAAAATCTTGGAACTATAAAAGGTGGATAGTAATTTCAACAAAGCCAATAACTTTAAAGATTTGTCAAATGGAGTGGCAGGGCTAATTGAAAAGAACAAAGATGCAACCTTTTATGGCATTGCTAGCGGTCGCTCAATGGAAGGTGTTGGAATTTTTGACGGTGACTTGCTAATCATTGACCGCAGCGTTGATGTTAAGCAAGGCGATGTAATTGTTGCTGCCTATAACGGTGTGTTCGTTTGTAAGATTGCTGATCTTAAGAACAACCTCCTTTTATCAGCAAGTGATGAATACTCAGCTGTAAAAGTTACCAAGCATGATGAGTACCTTTTTGAGGGGGGTTGTAATAAGTTCTGTGCGAATGCATAGAGGCAACGTAAAGGATATTGTTTAATGATGGCGGATTGGAATGTGTTTTTTAGCACTGTTAGTCAAACTTGCGGAGCAGTAGTTGGAATTTTCTCTGCATTTTTAATAACAAAAATAATTGCAGACCAAGCTGATTTTTCAAAATTAAAAGATAAAGTATCAGATATGATTGGTAAGTCTGATTATTTGAAGGCAAATTTTGAAAAGGCGGGATTTGAAGGTGTTAATAATTCAGAGCTAAAAGATCTAAGTGATAATCTGTATGAGGCTATAAAGAAAGAGAAGTTAGAAAAGGATCCATCCCATTACCTTCAGTTCGTAGAACAACCAATATATGCCTCTAAAGCTAGCGTTGTTGAACACATTCAGACTGCAATTAATAGGGCTAAAAAGTATCAAAGAGAGCAAGAACTAAAGAAGCTTGAAGAAG
This sequence comes from Pseudoalteromonas lipolytica, assembly GCF_900116435.1. Taxonomy (GTDB): domain Bacteria; phylum Pseudomonadota; class Gammaproteobacteria; order Enterobacterales; family Alteromonadaceae; genus Pseudoalteromonas; species Pseudoalteromonas lipolytica. The sequence goes on from NZ_FPAZ01000010.1 coordinate 82,928, forward strand.
AAAGAAAAGCAGAAGCGGATCGCCTTATTGAGAAAGCTTTAGGCAAGAGCCATATTAACAACATGAGGTTATGGGAAAGGTTACAAAAGCCTTCAATTGACCATAGTGACATCCCTTCTTTTATTGCCGAACGAAATTATCTAGCAAGCGCTTCAATCAATAGAAAAAATGATGATGATAAAAGAGAGCAATTGATTGTAGATGCTAATCATCAAGTTAGCTTAAATAAAAAACTATTATCTGAGACTCAAGGTTCGGATGTTGCCCAAAAACTAGTTAGCCACTCCTTAAGCATTGTGCTTTTACTTTTTTATATAGGCGTAATTTATCCGCTAAGTTTTTTACCGCTTCAACCTAATACTGAAATTACCTTATCGATAAGTGCATTCTTTGATATTTTATTTTCATTAAAAGGAGTGCTACTTGCTTTGCTAACGATTTCTTTTAGCTTTTTAATAATTACATTTTGGAGAGTTAATAAACGGCTTAAGCTAACCAAAGCTGAAATTGACGAACTAATAGAGTTCTCTAAGCCTGAGGGGATCAGCACGTTTCTAAAAAACTACTGTGATAATAAATGTTAAATTCATTCTGTAACTTGCAACCCCCCCAATCCTGATATAGTATTTTCTATGATGAAGAAATCCGCTTAGTTTATGACTTGGCGGATTTTTTTTATAGAGAAATTTAATTTAGTGAATGTATTTCTTACGCTCATGGAGGAGTAAGGTTTGCAAAAATTTGATAAGACGATACTTGCAGCAATCATTCTAGTTTTCTTATCGGGATTAATTTTCGGGCAAGGTTTTAGTTTTGAGGTAAAATTAGGCGACATTCTAGCTCTTGGTGCCGCTCTTGGAACACTATGGTACGCAAGTAATGGGTTAAAGCATAATGAAAGGCAATACCTAAATTCAATAATGCCAGTTATTGAGAAGATGGAATACCACCATGCAGATTTTGGGTATGAGTTAAAAGTTCATAATTACGGCTCTGGATCAGCTCTGAATCTTGAATATAGACTATTTATAGATGAAGAAGAGGTCACATTTGTAGAATGGAAAAACCAACTGATTAAAGGTTTGCATGGTGCGAGAAATTACAACTTTGGTGGGCCGCTCGGTATCATGCCAAACACTAAGATTTCATTGATTAAGTTTAGCGCCCAAACTCCTCAAAGTTATGCGGAGCTAGTTAAGTTAATTAGTAAAACAAAGATTCAAATTAATTATGAAAATATATAAGGGCATTCATTTACCAAGAATATTTCACTTTCTCCACCAATGTAATTTACATTTAAACTTTTAAACCGCACCTTGCGTAATGCCAGTCAGTTAAGCAGTTTTTTGAATAAATATGTGAATATTATTCAGTTAAAGCTGCTTAAAGCAGGTGGGGATAAAATTAGCTAAAGACCATATAGCAAAAGGGCTACAGTAAGATTTTTATAAATCATCGCTGTAACCCTTTATTTTATTGGTTTTTCCTTAACTGATCTGCATTATGCTTAATGCAGGCTTTTTTGTGTTTTATCTCCAATTTACCTGCAAATTTAATTTTTTGCCTTGAAGTTCCTAAAGCCTGCCCCATATATGAGTCATAGTGCAGATAAGACACTTTGTTAATTGGAGATTTACACAATGACTGCAGCACAAAAAGAAACATTAGGCTTTCAAACAGAAGTCAAACAACTATTAAACCTGATGATTCATTCTCTTTATTCTAATAAAGAGATTTTCCTACGTGAACTCGTATCAAACGCGTCAGATGCGGCAGATAAATTACGTTTCCTTGCGCTTTCAAATGGCGATTTATATGAAAACGATGCCGACTTAAAAGTACGTATCAGTGCCGATAAAGATGCAAACACAGTAACCATTACTGATAACGGTATCGGTATGAGCCGTGAAGATGTAATTAACTCATTGGGTACGATTGCAAAATCAGGCACGGCAGAGTTTTTTCAAAACTTAACGGGTGACCAAAGCAAAGATTCACAATTAATTGGTCAATTCGGTGTAGGCTTTTACTCAGCATTTATCGTTGCGGATAAAGTAACGGTACGCACCCGTAAAGCAGGTGAGAGCCAAGGTATTGAATGGCAATCAGCTGGTGAAGGCGAATACACGCTACAAGAAATTGATAAGCCAACCCGTGGTACTGAAATTATTCTTCATTTACGTGAAGACGAAAAAGAGTTTGCTGATGAATATCGCTTACGCAGTATCGTTACTAAATACTCTGACCATATTTCAATTCCTGTTGAAATGTACAAAGCAGAAGTACCAGAATCTGAAGGTCCTGATGGCGAGAAAATCCCAGCACAACCAGGCGAATGGGAAGGTATTAACCGCGCAACGGCACTGTGGACTCGCGACAAGTCAGAAGTAACAGACGAAGAATACAAAGAATTCTATAAACATATTGGTCATGATTGGGAAGAGCCATTAAGCTGGGCGCATAACAAAGTTGAAGGTAAAACTGAATACACAAGCTTGTTATACATCCCGAAAAAAGCACCATTCGATTTATGGAATCGTGACCGTCAAACAGGTTTAAAACTGTATGTGCAACGCGTTTTCATTATGGATGATGCTGAGCAATTTATGCCAAGCTACCTGCGTTTTGTGAAAGGTCTACTTGATTCAAATGACTTACCACTTAACGTATCGCGTGAAATCTTACAAGATAACAAAGTGACACAAGCAATCCGTAAAGGGTGTACATCGCGTGTCCTTAAAATGCTTGAGCGCATGGCTAAAAACCGTGAAGAAGATTATCAAACGTTCTGGAACGAGTTTGGTCAAGTGTTAAAAGAAGGCCCAGCAGAAGACATGGCAAACAAAGAAGTTATTGCTAAGTTGCTGCGTTTCTCTTCAACACACACAGACGAAAGCACACAAAATGTATCGCTTGATCAATACATTGAGCGTATGAAGCCAGAACAAGATAAGATTTACTACGTGGTTGCTGATTCATTTGCTGCGGCAAAAAATTCACCACACTTAGAAATCTTCCGTAAGAAAGGCATTGAAGTGTTACTACTAAGTGACCGTGTTGATGAGTGGATGATGAGCTACCTAACAGAGTTCAACGAAAAATCATTCCAGTCAATCACTCGTGGTGACTTAGACCTTGGCAACATGGATGATGAAGAAACCAAAAAAGCGCAAGAAGAGTCAGAAAAAGAAGTGGCAGGCTTAGTTGAACGTATTAAGACAGCCCTAGGTGATAGTGTTAAAGATGTACGCTTTACGCATCGTTTAACCGACTCGCCTGCCTGTGTTGTTGCAGATGAGCATGACATGAGCTCGCAAATGCAAAAACTAATGGAATCAGTAGGTCAAACAGTGCCTGAGCAAAAGCCAATTTTTGAGCTTAATCCAGAGCACCAACTTGTGAAGCATTTAAATGTTGAACAAGATGAAGACAAGTTTACTCAGTGGTCACATGTCTTACTTGACCAAGCATTACTGGCAGAGCGCGGTACCTTAAAAGACCCTGCAGGCTTTGTAACTCGCTTGAATAAACTAATGCTAGATTTAAGTAAGTAAGCGTTTTTACAGTTTGAATTAGAAAAGGAAGCCCAGCTTCCTTTTTTTATTGCCGCTAATATAGGCAATTGGTATAAGTTACTTGAGGTATAGCCTCAGTTGTGGAAGAATTCAGGCTCTAAAAACAAAACTCCACTGATCGACCATAATTAAAGATTAGTATCACACAGAGGACAATGATATGCGCATTATTCTTTTGGGCGCGCCGGGTGCAGGTAAAGGTACTCAAGCTCAGTTTTTGATGGACAAATACGGTATTCCACAAATTTCTACGGGCGATATGCTGCGTGCAGCAATCAAAGAAGGTACACCGCTTGGTCTTGAAGCTAAAAAAGTAATGGATGCAGGTCAATTAGTATCTGATGAAATCATTATTGGTCTTGTTAAAGAGCGTATTGCAAAGCCTGATTGTGAAAAAGGTTTCTTGCTAGATGGTTTCCCACGTACTATTCCTCAAGCTGATGCAATGAAAGAAAATAGCGTGGTTGTTGACCATGTTATTGAATTTGATGTTGCTGACGAAATCATCGTTGAGCGCATGGGCGGTCGTCGTGTACACCCAGGTTCTGGCCGTGTATATCATGTTGTTTACAATCCACCAAAAGTAGATGGTAAAGACGATATCACAGGTGAAGACCTTATTATTCGTGATGACGATACTGAAGAAACAGTACGTAAACGTTTAGGTATTTACCACGACCAAACTAAACCACTTGTTGACTATTACCAAGCTGAAGCAAAAGCGGGTAACACTCAGTACCACAAACTGGATGGTACACAAGCTGTTGAAGCAGTAAGCCAACAACTTGGTGAACTACTTGGTTAATCTTAGGATTAACTAAGCAAAAAAACCGCCTGTTGGCGGTTTTTTGTTTTTAGTATCGCTGAGGTTATAGCTTTTTCAGTGCATCAATTGCGCTGTCGTAATCGGGCTCTTTAGAGAGGTTATCGACAAGTTGTTTGTAAACGATTTTGTGTTCCTTATCTAAAACGAACACTGCACGGGTTAATAACCCCATATCCTTAATGATCAAACCATAGTTTTGACCAAAGTCACGCCAAACAGAGTCAGACAATGCCGTGACCTTATCGATATTTTCGGCTTTACAAAAGCGTTTTTGCGCAAAGGGTAAATCAGCACTTAATGTTAGCATTGCAATGCTGGGAAACTCAGAAGCTACTTTTTCATTAAAATGTTTTGTTTGAATACTGCAAACGCCCGTATCAAGGCTTGGCACAACACTTAATAATACGGCTTGCCCTTGATAGTCGTTGAGAGTGACAGGGGTGAAATTACCATCTACGACCTTGAAGTTAGGGGCTTGCTGACCTACTTTAACACCTTGTCCAAGTAATGTGACGGGTTTCGATTGTGCAGAAACTTTGCCAGCATCTAAACTATTTTCTACTAAATCATTGGCATAACTGAATGTACAAACTGCTCCAAGAGCAAACATAAGAGGGCGTAACAACATTACTTCATTCCTTCAAATTAACGCATTTAACATCAGTGTATTATACTGAACCAATAGCACCAAGGTTTACCACAATTTAAAATTGTAAATAACCTGTAGTTTGATTAACATGTGTGCGTAGTCCGATTTTTGTTTATAAAAATAATAATAAAGTTAGTGCATTTTGTATTAGCTAGTTCAAAAGTGCGTATTTAGAGAGAGTATATGTCAACATCGGTATTAGTTTGTGATGATTCAAAATTAGCGCGTAGACAATTAGCGCGCTCTTTACCTGATGATTGGGATATAAAAGTCGAATTTGCTGAAAACGGCATTCACTGTATTGAACAAATTAAGCGTTTACAGCCCGAAATTTTATTTCTTGATTTAAATATGCCCGAAATGGATGGTTATGAAGTGTTGCAAGCCATTCAAGATCAAGGCTTACATGTATTAACCGTTGTCGTCTCGGGCGATATCCAGCCAAATGCGCATCAACGCGTGCTTGAACTTGGCGCAATCGATTTTATTCAGAAACCCTGCTCAGCAGAAAAGCTCGCGAACATTATTGAGCATCATGGTATTAAAGACAAAGCCATGCGGGAGCGCTTAGCAAATAAGCTAGGTGAGCAAGTAGACCCCGATGTACGTGACATATACCAAGAACTCACCAATGTTGCTATGGGCCAAGCAGGGGACTTATTAGCACGTTTATTGAATGTGTTTGTAAAGCTTCCAATTCCGAACGTAAATGTACTTGAAGTCAATGAGCTTGATATGGCCTTGCGGTCGATTGATGCCAATGCCTCAACGTCAGGTGTGTGCCAAGGCTTTATTGGCGGTGGCGTGTCGGGTGAAGCGTTATTGCTGTTAAATGATTCGAGTTTTAAAGAAATTGCTTCGTTAATGAATTACGAAGGAGAGCTTAACAATAAAGTTGAGCTTGAACTGTTAATGGATGTCAGTAACATCTTAATAGGCGCTATTTTGAGTGGGCTGTCAAAGCAACTTGATATGCGTTTTAGTCAAGGTCATCCGGTGGTGTTAGGTCAGCATTGTGATGTGTCTGATTTGGTTAAAGCCAATAAATCACGTTGGCAACGAACTCTCGCCATTGAGATCAGTTACGGCATTGAAAATCACAACATTAATTGTGATCTTATGTTGCTGTTTACTGAGGACTCATTAAAAACTTTAAAATATAAAGTAGCTTATTTATTAGAAGACTAAACTATGCCTGCAGCCGATTTTAATATGAATGAACTCCATTGGTTAATGGATATGTTTAATACCGTTGATGTAGGTCTTGTGGTGCTTGATAGAGACTATAAAGTCTGCATTTGGAATGGTTTTATGGAAAACCATTCGGGTTTATTGCCAAGCGCGGTAAAAGACAAAGACTTATTTGATCTCTTTCCATCAATTGATGAAAAATGGTTTCGTAGTAAGTCTGAATCTGTGTTTATTCTTAATAATCGCTCGTTCACGATTTGGGAGCAGCAACCCTATATTTTCCGTTTTAAAAACTACCGTCCAATTACCGGTAAAGCGGATCATATGTATCAAAATGCTACCTTTATTCCGCTCACCACAACGACCGGCGAAGTATCACATATCTGTATTATTATTTACGATGTGACCGATGAGGCGGTGAATAAAAAAGAACTTGAAGACGTTAATGCGAAGCTCGAACAAATGAGTCGCACTGATGCATTGACACAGCTAACTAATCGCGGATTCTGGGAGCAAAAACTACGTAAAGAATACATGCGTATTTCCAGAAGCGGTGGCTGCAGTACGTTATTAATGTTTGATATCGACCATTTTAAAACCGTTAACGATGAGCATGGACATCGTGCTGGTGATGAAGCACTGCGTCATATTGCTGATTTATTGAGAAAAACATTACGTGAAACTGATTTAGCAGGCCGTTATGGTGGTGAAGAGTTTGCCGTAACTTTGCTTGATACGGATCATGAAGGTGCAATGATCTTTGCAGAGCGTTTACGTGCTCTTATTGAAAATTCATCAATTTATTTTGGTGATAAACAAATTAAACTCACGGTGAGTATAGGCTTTGCGTGCTCTGATGAGAAAAAGTTTGAGCGTTATGAAAAGTGGATTGAAGCAGCTGATCAAGCCTTATACCACTCTAAACAAAATGGCCGTAATAAAGTGACGGCTTATTCAGACTTATGACACCAATTGCAAAACAAGACTTAATCTTTTTGAGGCATTAAACCTGTCACTACCTGTGTTAAAAATGTCTGATTTACGACTGCATGGATGTAGGCGCAATTGCCGAGAACATCTAAATAACGACATTTTTGCCGTGTTATCAACGCGGTTTTATTGCCTCAAAATAGACCACCTAATTAAGCTAATTGATATTAAGTCTGGCTTTAGTTATCGAAAGGAGGGATCACAAAAATATCCGTTTTTAGTAATTTCATAACCTTTTCTGCTGTATTACCAATAAGATGCCCTTTAATTCCTGTATTACCCACCGTACCCATTATTACAAGGTCTGCACTGAGTTTTGCGGCGATACTGGGGATCACTTGCTCGACGATACCTGCCTTAATTTCTAGCTTTTCTTTGAGGTTATATGACTCAATCAGAGCGCGTTGGGCACTGGGGAGTTTTTCATAAGCATTAATAACTTGCTCATCAGAAAAAACTAACCCCAAATCGCGTAAAAAGGGCGATACATGCACGGTATAACAAGCAAAAAAATCACTTTTATAATCAGCGGCATACGCTAGACCCATTTTTATCATTGCTTCGTTAAGGCGATATTTAGTGGCTTTCTCACTGCCTAAGTCGAGCGCAGCGAGCACATTAGTATTGTTTTTCCACTTGTTATCAGCAGCTAAATAAAGCGGTAGGGGGCTGAAGCGTATAAGCTGCCAATCAAGCTCACTAAACTGTGTTTCTGCATCAATATGACGCGTTTTAATCACAAGCTCATACGCGGACGTATCAAGCTCATTAGCAAGCCACTGCTCAGGACTTTCATGCCAAAGCGTTTGGAATGTGTAGCTACCTTGCTCTAAATGGCTGTCAATTAAAGGTGATAGTGTGTCACGAATTTTACCTAATTCTTTATCCTGAATAGCAAGTGCTTCTTCGGGTGGAATCGAAAATAAAATACTGTTGGTATCTTCATAGCTAAATGCGACGATATCAATATGCCTAACCCCCTTCGCTTTTTGTTTGGCGTGAAGTATCGAGGTTTTGGCATCGGCGATAGCGTCGATGATGACCAGTATTTTTTTATCCATGTGATCTACTCTGTTGTGTGTCGTGCATCACTTTTTGGGCATTCACCAAGTAGTGAAATTTCACCGGTTGAAGATTCTTGCTCCAGTTTTACCTTAAACCCCCATAACCTGTAAAGGTGTTTCAGCACTTCATCTTTTGAGCCAGCTAACGGAATGTTTTTATGAGGTACATAGCGTAAGGTTAGAGAACGATCTCCTCTAATATCAACATTATAGATTTGTATATTGGGTTCATGATTACTTAAGTTATATTGTGCAGATAACGTTTCACGTACTTGTTGATAGCCCACTTCGTCATGTATCGCGCCGACATTAAGGGTTGGCTCTTTTTCATGATCAATAATAGTAAATAGCTTGAAGTCACGGATAATTTTAGGTGATAAAAACTGGCTAATAAAGCTCTCATCTTTAAAGTTTTGCATGGCAAAATGCAGGGTTTCTAGCCAATCGGCTCCAGCATATTCAGGGAACCACTTTTTATCTTCATCAGTGGGATTTTCACAAATTCGGCGAATATCAACCATCATATTAAAGCCCAATGCATAGGGATTAATACCAGAATAATAATTGCTGTTATAAGGCGGCTGATAAACCACATTGGTATGGCTTTGTAAAAACTCGAGCATAAAGGCATCGGTGAGTTTTCCCTCATCATACAAGTGGTTTAAAATCGTATAATGCCAAAACGTTGCCCAACCCTCATTCATCACCTGCGTTTGCTTTTGGGGGTAAAAGTATTGTGAAATTTTTCGCACAATACGGATTACTTCACGTTGCCATGATTCAAGTAGCGGGGCATTTTTCTCTATAAAATACAGAATATTTTCTTGTGGTTCCTCAGGAAATCGACGCTCGTGTTTTTTCGACTCTTGTTGAGATGTTGGAATAGTTCGCCATAATTCATTCACCTGCGATTGCAGATAATCTTCGCGTTCTTGTTGACGCTTTTGCTCTTCATACAGCGAAATTCTTTGCGGGCGCTTATACCGGTCAACCCCATAGTTCATTAAGGCATGACAAGAGTCGATAAGGTTTTCTACCTCATTAATACCGTACTTCTCTTCACAGCGCGCAATATAATTTTTCGCAAATAATAAGTAGTCGATAATAGAACCTGCATCGGTCCAGGTTTTAAATAAGTAATTACCTTTAAAAAATGAGTTGTGGCCATAGCACGCGTGCGCCATCACGAGAGCCTGCATTGGCAAGGTGTTTTCTTCCATTAGGTAAGCAATGCAGGGGTCTGAATTTATAACAATTTCGTACGCTAACCCCATTTGCCCGCGTTTATAATTTTGCTCTGTTTGAATAAACTTTTTACCGTATGACCAATGACTATAACCGATAGGCATGCCTACGCTTGAGTAAGCATCCATCATTTGTTCAGCAGTGATCACTTCTATTTGATTCGGGTAAGTATCGAGCTTATAGATCTTTGCGACTCGCTCAATTTCACTTTGGTACTGTGCTAATAAATCAAACGTCCAATCAGGTCCGTCACTAATACGTTTATCGGCCATATTTTACCTCACTCGCAAGGCTATGCGGCGCCTTGCTGCTGACGATTCTTTTTAAATAATTCACGGAAAATAGGGTAAATGTCCTCTACACCACGAATATGTTGCATGGCAAAGTTGTCGTGTGTTTGTGCTATAGATTGATACTCACGCCATAAACTTTGATGCGCACGCGCCGTAATTTCGATGTACGCATAGTAACGTACTGCTTTGAGTAATTTATTGCGGAGTATTTCACCGCAATGAGGAGAGTCATCGGCCCAGTTATCACCATCAGATGCTTGTGCAGCATAAATATTCCATTCATCTGCATGGTAACGTTCAGCGATAATTTCATTCATTAATTTCAGCGCGCTCGACACTATAGTGCCACCGGTTTCTTGTGAGTAAAAAAACTCTTGCTCATCAACTTCTTTAGCTTGTGTATGGTGGCGAATGTACACGACTTCGATATCTTTGTAGCTGCGAGTCAAAAACTGATACAGCAAAATATAAAACCGTTTTGCCATATCTTTTGTTGCTTGATCCATCGAACCTGACACATCCATAAGGCAAAACATCACGGCTTTACTCGTCGGGTGGGGACGTTTTTCGTAATTGCGAAAACGTAAGTCGTAATTATCAATAAACGGCACGGCTTTTATGCGACTTTCAAGCTCTTCAATTTGACGCTCAAGCAGGGCAATAGCGGCTTTGTCGGGCTCTTCCTCTGCTTTCAAAAGCGCTAATTGTCCTTGAAGTTCGCTCAGATGTCGTTTTTTGCCCGCTGTCATTGCAACACGGCGAGCGAGCGAGCCTTGTAATGAGCGCACTATATCAATATTACTGGGCATACCATCGCTACAAAAACCAGCGCGATGCGTTTTCATTTGCACGAGTTTATCAAGTTGATTTTGCTGTAAGTTTGGCAGCTCTAAATCTTCAAATAATAAATCTAAATACTCGTCTTTAGAGATAGAAAAAACAAACTCATCTTGGCCTTCGCCCGAATCACTTGCGTCACCTTCGCCACTGCCACCCCCTTGACCGCCTCCTTGCGGGCGTTTAATTTTATCGCCCGTTGAGAATTGGTCATTTCCTGGATGTATTTGCTCCCGATCGCCCCCACGTCCTTGATGAAATACAGGCTCACTAATATCGCGCTGCGGAATAGAAATACTCTCGCCACTGCTCGTATCGGTTACGCTGCGTTTATTAATGGCATCAGATACAGCTTCTTTAATCTGTTTTTTATAACGCCTGATGAAACGCTGACGGTTCAACGTACTTTTGTTTTTTCCATTCAGGCGTCGGTCTATAAAATGCGCCATAACAACCCCCTTGAAACAAACGTTTTTTACTGCGATTTTCTAACGCGTAAATACCATTCAGAAAGTAAACGTACTTGTTTTTGGGTATAGCCTTTTTCAACCATACGGTTGACAAAGTCTTCGTGTTTTTTCTGATCTTCGGCAGAAGTTTTCGCATTGAAAGAAATAACCGGAAGCAGATCTTCGGTGTTCGAGAACATTTTTTTCTCAATCACTGTGCGAAGTTTTTCGTAACTGGTCCAAAGCGGGTTTTTGCCTTGGTTGTGCGCACGTGCGCGCAGTACGAAATTGACAATCTCGTTACGGAAATCTTTCGGGTTCGAAATACCTGCTGGCTTTTCAATTTTTTCGAGCTCTGCATTTAATGCTGCTCGATCAAAAAGTTGGCCTGTATCTGGGTCGCGATATTCTTGATCTTGAATCCAAAAATCAGCATAGGTTACGTAGCGATCAAAAATATTTTGTCCGTATTCAGAATAAGACTCTAAATAGGCAGTTTGTAGTTCTTTGCCAATAAACTCGACATACTGCGGGATTAGATAGCCCTTTAAGTGACTTAGGTAGCGTTCTTCCACATCGGCTGAGAACTGTTCGCGCTCAATTTGCTGCTCTAAAACATAAAACAAGTGAACAGGGTTTGCTGCGACTTCTGTGGTATCAAAGTTGAACACTCGCGATAAAATTTTAAAGGCAAAACGTGTAGAGAGCCCAGTCATGCCTTCGTCAACACCTGCATAATCACGGTATTCTTGGTATGACTTCGCTTTCGGGTCGGTGTCTTTTAAGCTTTCACCGTCGTAGACACGCATTTTTGAATAGATGCTTGAATTTTCTGGCTCCTTAATACGTGAAAGAGTGGTAAATTGTGCCAATGTTTTTAATGTGCCTGGTGCGCATGGCGCATCGTGAAGTTCACTGTTTTCAAGAAGTTTGTTGTAGATTTTCACTTCTTCAGAAACGCGTAAGCAGTAAGGTACCTTAACAATATAAACACGGTCCAAAAATGCTTCGTTGTTTTTGTTATTTTTAAATGTTTGCCACTCAGATTCATTCGAGTGAGCTAAAATCATGCCGTTGAAGGGAAGGGCACTAATACCTTCGGTGCCATTATAGTTACCTTCTTGGGTGGCCGTTAGTAGCGGGTGGAGTACCTTAATAGGTGCTTTAAACATTTCCACAAATTCCATCAACCCTTGGTTCGCTAAACAAAGTGCACCTGAATACGCGTAAGCATCAGGGTCATTTTGTGCAAAATGCTCAAGCTGACGAATATCGACTTTACCGACTAATGCCGAAATATCTTGATTGTTTTCATCGCCCGGCTCCGTTTTGGCGATCGCAATTTGATTCAAAATAGAAGGGTAGCGTTTTACCACTCTAAATTGGCTTATATCACCATTGAACTCACTTAAGCGCTTGGCTGCCCACGGTGACATCACTGTTTTTAAATAGCGAGGCTTAATGCCGTATTCTTTCTCGAGTAGTTCAGCATCTTCGTTTGGATCAAACAAAGCGAGAGGGTGATCATTGACAGGGGACCCTTTTATTGAATAAATAGGCACTTGTTGCATCAGGTATTTTAGTTTTTCGGCAATAGATGATTTACCCCCGCCCACAGGGCCAAGTAAATACAATACCTGCTTACATTCTTCTAAACCTTGCGCAGCATGCTTTAAGTAAGAAACGATTTGTTCAATGGCATCTTCCATACCATAAAAATCGTGAAATGCTGGGTAGCGCGCAACGACACGATTGGAGAATAATCGGCTGAGCCGCGCATCGGTCGATGTGTCAATAATTTCAGGCTCACCAATGGCCATTAACAGGCGCTCAGGTGCGCTTGCGTAAGCTGATTTGTCCTTCTTACAGATCTCGAGAAATTCCTCAATACTGTATTCTTCTTCTTGCGCTGCTTCGTATCGTGATTGGTAATGCTCAAAAATACTCATAGAGACCTCCGAAAACCCGCTAAAATGACGTGTAATTAGATTAAGAAAAAAGCAAAGGTTAATTAAAGCTTAGTCACGATTTTGAATTTTTGCGCAAGAAAATTAAGAATTTAATTGAAAAAAGATCATCTTGGTACGCATTTATTATGGCGCTTGGGCTGCGGCTGAACAGTGATATAAAAAAGGCAATAAAAAAGACGCCGGAGCGTCTTTTTTTAATTACTGCAAGTTAAACAGAATTAAGCGAAGTTAGCGTTCGCGAAATCCCAGTTAACAAGTGCCCAGAAACCTTTTAGGTAATCAGGACGAACATTACGGTAATCGATGTAGTAAGCGTGTTCCCACAGATCCACAGTTAGGATTGGTGTAACACCTTCATCAGTTAATGGTGTAGCAGCATTTGATGTGTTAACGATATCAAGTGTGCCGTCAGCTAGTTTAACTAACCAAGTCCAGCTTGAACCAAAGTTGTTTACAGCTTTGTCGTTTAACGCGTCTTTGAATGCTTCGAAAGAACCCCATTTAGCGTTGATAGCGTCTGCAATAGCGCCAGTTGGTTCGCCACCACCGTTTGGAGATAGGCTGTTCCAGTAGAATGTGTGGTTCCAGATTTGCGCAGCATTGTTAAATACACCACCTTCTGAAGAACAAACGATTTCTTCTAGAGATTTGTTTTCGAATTCAGTGCCTGGGATCAGACCGTTTAATTTTACAACGTATGTGTTGTGGTGTTTACCGTGGTGAAACTCTAGAGTCTCTTTTGAAATATGTGGCTCTAATGCATCGATTGCGTATGGTAGTGACGGTAGTTCAAATGCCATTTTTTATCTCCATCTTCTTGGTTGATAGTCCACTCAGTTATAGGTAATAGCGAGGTAAACAGCGTACTCACCTATACCAAATGGTATTATAGTGTTACTATAATTGTTGAGTATTTTACTCAAGTTTTAGCAAACAGCAATGCTATTGCTAAAGACTCTTTAAAATTGTGACTGTGATAGTCCATTTTAAGTTATATATCTGAGGCCACAGTGAATATTTTTCAAGGCCAGTGTAGTAAGTCAATGTCTTTTGAGGTTGTAAATGGAAACCATCGATAAAATTAAACAGCAAATTTCTGAAAACCCAATCCTTTTATACATGAAAGGATCACCAAAATTACCTAACTGTGGTTTTTCTTCTCAAGCATCACAAGCTTTAATGGCGTGTGGTGAACCGTTTGCTTACGTTGACATTCTTCTTAATCCAGATATTCGTGCAGAGTTACCTGCTTACGCTAATTGGCCAACATTCCCACAACTTTGGGTTGAAGGTGAATTAATTGGTGGCTGTGACATTATCATCGAAATGTTTCAACGTGGTGAATTACAACCATTAATCACAGAAACAGCTGCAAAGTACAAAGAACAAGACGCTGAGTAATCTTACTTAGTTTGCCGAGAAAGCCGCATAAGCGGCTTTTTTATTGCGCTAAAATCACATGCACACTTAAGCCACCTTGCTCGCGGTTGTGAAGGCTAATTTGCCCGTGATGTGCTTCAACTATTTCTCGGCACAATGCTAGCCCTAAACCACTGCCTGTCGATTTAGTGGAGTAAAAGGGGATCAGTGCATTCGCCATTACAGTTTCGCTCATGCCTTTGCCTCTGTCGCTCACAGTAATGTGGGTGCTGGCCATTTCTTGTTGAATACTCAGACTGATGTCTTCAGGTTTAGTACCCGATTCGTACGCATTTTTTAATAAATTAATCAGCAGTTGCTCAAGCTGAGTATGATCGGCTTGTGTGTTTACGTTATCGCCAAGAGTAATATTGACTTGCCATTGGCTTTTTAATTGCTCGACGATTGATGGCCAGTTAATCGCTGATAACTGAGGAGTGGGTAATTTGGCAAATTTACCATAGCCTTGAACAAATTCGTTAAGGTGTTTGATACGGTCTTCAATGGTGGTGAATACGCGTTTTAAACGAGGCTCGTCGACTTCTTTTGTTAATAACTGTGCGCTGTGGAGCATTGATGACATTGGGCCCAGCGAATTATTGAGTTCGTGGCTGATGATACGGATTACTTTTTTCCATACTTCAACCTCTTGGCGGCTGAGTTCCCGTGTGAGCTGTTTGAACACATACAGTTGGTGGTATTGATTATTAAGTAATAAGCGGCCCGTTGCCATATGCCAAGTTTGTGATTCTTGTTCCGTTTTATCGAGGGTAAATAAGCCATCAATCCCTTTGTTGATAGCACGTGTCAGTTGTTCAGAGCAGGTACTAATCACATTTTCTAGTTTAAGTCCTTCGATAGCTGATTTTGCTTCAAACAAGCTACGAGCACTGTGATTACTGTAAACAATAAAACCTTGATCGTTAATAAGTAGCACCGCTTGCTCAGAGCTTTGCAGTACTTTGTCGAGCATTAATTCACGTTGGTATATCCATTGCTTTTCTTGGCGAAGTTGCTTTGCTGTTTGGTTATAAAGTCGGCATAAGTCACCCAGTTCATCTTTGCTATCATAGGCCAAAAGGGTGGCCAGTTCACCGTCTTTAAAGTTAAGCAATCCAGATTCAAGAGATGCAATACCGTCAGCTAAATGGCGACTTAACTGGTACGCCAAAAGGCCAGCTAGCAAGGCGCAACCAATGACCGCAAGCAAAGTATATAACCCAGGAAGAGCAGCAAAATAGCTTACCAGTAATAGAGGGACTACCGCTGCAACAACACACAATAGAATAATCTTATTTCTTAACATTAGTAATCTATCTTAAATTTATCGAGTCTGCGATACAGCGCTTGTCGGCTAAGGCCAAAATGTCGCGCAACTTTAGCAATCACCCCTTGGTGTTCGCGCATTGCCAGTTCAATATCGTGCTTTGTCGGTTCACTTTTTATTGATGTGGCTTTAGTGGTATCGACGTTTAAGCCAAAGTCGGCAAGTTCAATAGTGCCAGTTGGTTTTAATACGGCAGCCCGTTTACACGCATTTTCAAGTTCACGTACATTACCCGGCCACGGATGGGCAAGCAGGGCTTTCTCGGTGCTTAGAGACACACTGCGATGTGGTAAAAAGTGTGCCACTAGGGCAAGAATATCATCGGGTCTGTCAGCTAGGCTAGGCAGGTTTAACTCAATAACATTGAGGCGATAATATAAATCTTCCCGAAAATGACCCGCTTTAATCGCGTGCGTTAAATCTTCGTTTGTTGCTGATATAACCCGCACATTTACTTTTCGAGTTTGCGTTGATCCTAAACGCTCAAATTCACCGGTTTGCAGAATACGTAATAGTTTCATTTGACCGGACAACGGTAGGTTGCCTATTTCGTCTAAAAATAATGTGCCCCCATCGGCGGCTTCAAAACGGCCAATGCGTTGCTTGGTGATACCTGTGTACGCGCCAGCTTCAGCGCCAAACAATTCAGCTTCAATGAGTTCATTTGGCAATGCACCGGCGTTAACAGTGATAAAAGGATGGTCTGCAAGCAGAGAGTTGGCTTGGATTATCTGTGCTATGCGCTCTTTGCCACTGCCATTTGGGCCAGTGATAAGCACTGATATGTCTGACTTTGCCACCTGAATAGCAAGATTAACAATATGCTCCATCGCTGTGCTTTTGTAAATAAGGCCGACAAGGTTGGCAGTTTTAATGGAATCTTCGCGTTCTTGCTGGTGGCGTGCGAAAGTTTCATTTTGTTGTTTCGCTTTACCAAGTTCGAGTAAATTATTGATACAAGTAAGCAGTTTTGTATCGTCCCACGGCTTTGGTAAATAGTCTGCGGCACCCGCCTTTACAAGTTCAACAGCTGTTGCAAGCTCGGTCCATGCGGTGATTAAGATAATAGGCAGTAATGGGTTTATATCGCGTAAGTCATAAAACAGCGCCTTGCCTTCTTCACCCGAGGTGGTGTCGGCGGTAAAGTTCATATCTTGAATAACTAATGAAATACGCTGGTACTGTACTGCTTGGATTGCTTCAAATGGGGTGCTTGCAGTAACCACGGTATAATTGTGGATCTCTAATAATAATGACAAGGCGTCTAATATCGCGGGGTTGTCATCAACAATAAGTATTTTTTCCATATTATTATTTTTTTGCTGTTTTCCTAAATATGTTAAGTAAGTCCGGTGCAAGAGCCAACTTAAGTGTGTACTTATAAATGCTACACTGTAAATCCAGTGTAGCATAGCTTGGGAGAACTAAATGGTGCGTGTTGCAATGCTGGGTGAAATGTTCGCAGCTCGTTTGGCTGGCGCAAGAACCGCAAGCAAACTCATAATAAACACAGCGCTTGCAGTGGCAATTACATAACGCACATCTAACTGAGCAATCGAGAAATGTTGCATCAGTAATTGGCCTAAATACATCGCTGCTATCATGCCTATTACTAAACCTACACTGCAAATCATGGCATTTTCGACTAAAAAGTAGCTAATAATGGCGGACTTTCTTGCTCCAAGAGCACGGCGAGTCCCAATTTGTTTCGTGCGTTTACTAATATTAAAGAGTGTAAGACCAAAGATACCCAGCGCAGTGACCAACACTAAAATTGTGATTAAAACAATTAACATACGCATCATAAGCGTGTCTTCAGCCATGTACTGCTCTTTATCTTCATCAAGGCCGCGAATGCGCGAGATAACGCGTTTGTTGTAGTTTTTAAGCATGGCTTCTTCAACACGGTTCATTACAGACTGGCGTTGCCCAGGCTCTGTTCTTACGACAAAGCGTGCATTGCTACCTGCTTTAATGAACGGAATTAATGCCACATTATCTGGGCGACTATCTTTAAGCCATGGGCCTTTCATTACATCGACAATACCAATAATTTTTAAAGGAATATCACCAAAGTAAATAGATTGACCTAAGCCATTACCATCAGGGAAAAGCTCATCAGATAGACTTTTACTCACCACGATGACCTTCGAAAGCTCATCGTAATTCTCTGTTACGATCACTTCGTCTTCGCTGTAATTACGCCCAGCAATTAAGTTAACACCGTACGTGTTAATGCCGTGCTCGTCGATAAACATATATGAGCTACGTGCCGATTTACTCTCTTGTGGCGCCGGTTTTAAACTAAAGTCAGATGATGAACCACTGCCCGAAAGAGGTGTGGTACTAGAGTAAGCAGCATCAACCACCCCAGGAATTTGACGTAACATAGCTTCATCAAGCTCGTATTGTTGGCTTGGCGAGGTGTCTTGTCCGAACATCATCACATTGAAAATAAAAATGTCTTGTTCTGGGTAGCCTGTTTCTTGGCTTAAATAGCTAATTCTATCTTGAATAATAAACGCGGCGTTACTGACGATTGCTGTGGTAATGGCAATTTGAATTAGTAACAGAATAGCCCCAACCTTTGAGCGGCATAAGGCATGAAATATAGGTTTAATTTCTAACATAACACAGTTCCTTATTGGCTCTTAAGGTAAATAGCAGGGTTGGTTTTACACACCAGCCACGCAGGGTAAAGACCTGCGATTACACAGGTACTAATTGCTATCACAGGGGCGCTAAGTAACATGGTTAAATCCATGGTGGCTAAGCTTTGATAGTAGCTGTAGCTTTGGCGCACACCTAAAAGTCCCACTTGGGCTAAAATAACCCCGAAAATACCGCCTAAAAATCCGAGCATAGCCACTTCGACAATGTGTTGAAAGAAAATTTGGCGTTTGCTTGCGCCTAAAGCTCTGCGTACGCCAACCTCTGGCGCACGGCGAAGAAATTTAGCCAGTAATAAGCCTAGAATATTTGCCAAACATACCGCTAAAAACATAAAGCTTAGGCCAACGAGAATTTCGTTATCTTCACTTACTACATTGTTGTATTCCATCCACTCGTTTACATCACGCAATTTCGCTTCAAGCTTTTCGCGGTTAAAGCGACCACGCTTTTGCTGTTCTTGCATATAAGCCATTAAGAAATCTTCATACGCTTGCTTTTCTGCGGGTGTTTTTAGTTCGACCCAAAATTGCAGCCAAACTAATTCAGAATTAAGCTTGTCGTTAAACGTATTGGTTTTTTCGTGCTTCCAGCCGTTTGTATTGCCCCAGTTTTCAAGCTCACGTGCTTTTAATAAGCTAAAAGGCAGGTAGAGTTGCTCGGTTTTATTAAATGCGCCGTTATTTAAATCGTAATATTTGGTCGTAATATTCCAGTCATCCATAACCCCAACCACTTCATAGCTTGCATCATCAAGGTAGATAATTTTGCCAACAGAGTTTTCTCCTGCAAATAGTTTGTCGTTGAGCTTTTTACTGATAACGACTACAGGTGCAGCAGTTGCTTCTTGTTGCTGACTCCACACGCCACCGTATAAAAATGATAAGTTAAACATGTCGAAGAAGTCGGGGGTTGTTAAACGCGCCTGACCAATAAATGGTTTTACGGTATCGGAGTCTAAATAAACAGAAAACCCAGTGCGCACCATCGTGACGCGCTTACCTCCGGCTTCTGCCTTATTTAAATTAACCGCGTCTTGATAGGTTAATTGCATTGGTAAATTATCTTTTGTCCACCAAGTTGAACCCTCGTCCATTATTTGCAATTGCACACTGTATAGTTGGCTACTCTTTTGCGGGATCGGATCGGCAGACATCATGTGATACACCGACAAGCTTGTCATCGTTACACCAATGCCAATGGCAATCGCTAATACCATTAAAAAACTCACTAAGGGCGTGCGCTTAAAGCTTCGCCAACTTAAATCTAGATAATGAAGGAACATGACTATACTCCTGCCGCTTTGAGGTTTTGCGTGCCTTGGTAAAGCGTGAAATCGGCAAGTTGACCGTCCACCACTTGGATATTTCGCGGGGCTCTTCGGGCAAGTTCAGGGTCGTGAGTAACCATGACAATGGTGGCGCCATCACGATTAATTTGTTCGAGCAATTCCATTACTTGGCGCGCCATTAAGCTGTCTAAATTACCCGTTGGCTCATCGGCAAGTAAAAAACGGGGTTCACCCGCAAGTGCTCTGGCAATGGCCACGCGTTGCTGTTGCCCACCTGAAAGTTGTTGCGGTAAATGCTTAGCACGTGACGCTAAACCTACTTGCTCTAAACATTGTTCAATACGACGTTTACGCTCAGCAGCTTTAATTCCTCGATATCGCAGAGGTACTTCAATATTTTCGTATAGATTTAAATCAGGTATCAGATTAAATCCCTGGAAGATAAAGCCTATTTTTTGGTTCCGTAAATCAGCACGCTGATTATCGTTAAGACCACCTACATCAATACCATCTAAAAGATACTGGCCTTCTGAAAACGGTTCTAGCATACCGGCAATATTTAAAAAGGTCGTTTTGCCTGAACCACTCGGGCCAGTAACAGCAATAAATTCACCTTCTTCTACATGGAGATTGAAATCACGTAATGCATGAGTTTGTACCATGTCTGTTTGATACACTTTGCTGATGTTGTTCATTGTAAGCATAATAATTATTCCTTGTTGCTGTTAGCGTAATACGAGAGTCGGTGCTTGTTTATAACGGTCGTAGTTAGAGATGATTAGCTTGTCGCCTGGTTTTACCCCTTCTAACAGTTCAACGGCATTGATACTGCTAGCACCTGTTTTTATATCGATTAAATAGGCCATGTCGCCGTCTACTTTATAGGCGCGGGTACCGCCTTGTTGTAAAAACGCACCACGTTTAACTTGTAAAACATTGTCGCGGTTCTCCAAAAGAATGCGTGCGGTTAAACGTTGATTTTGGCGGATGCCGGTAATTTCTTTATCGAAGCGAACACGTGTTGTGACTTCACGGTTATTCACCTCCGGCGAGATTGCTGATAATGTCCCCATGACTTGGCGGGCACCGAGAGTTAATTCTACTTGCATGCCAAGGCCTAGCTCATTGGCATAGCTTTCAGGTACTTGCAACTGTGCTTCAAAATTACTTAAGTCAACCAGTGTCATTAATGGTTGGCTTTGTGTAACCGCTTCTTTAGGTTGCACGAGTAAATTACCGACAATGCCACTGACGCTGGCTTTAATTGTTAACTCATTAACTTGGCGTAATAAGTCATCCACAATGAGTTGTTGACGAGCAAGGTCTCGCTCTGCAGCTTTTAGCTCGAATGCCAGTGTGTCTTTAGCAAGGCTGACTTCTTGTTCTGCATGCTTGAAGGAGAGTTTCGCGCGAGCTAAATCGTCAACGGCTTTTTCTAAATCGATCTGACTTATAAGGTGCTTCTCGATAGATAATTGCGCGCGGCGGTTTTCTCTATCAGCGGCATTTAGCTCTACCTGTGCCAAATCAAGTGCTTTTGTTAAGCTTAATTTTTGTCTACGTGCTTCAAGTTGCTTTCGTTGTAATTCGCCATCTAAACGCGCCAACACAGATTGTTGTTGTTTTAATTCATTGGTAAGCTCTGGGCTTTTAACCACAGCAATAATTTCGTTTGCTTCAACACTGTCGCCAGCCTTTACGTTAAGATCGACAAAGCCGCGCTCGGGGCTGTAAACTTTAGGTGCATTAGCCGCGACAATTTTCCCGCTTGCTGCCACATCTCTAATTAAGGTTTGCTGAGTCACTTCACTTATTTGTAAGCTGGCTTTATCAACAGACACACTCCCATCGTTGCTCGCAAAGAGTGCTTGAAAGCCAAGGGCACTCACAATAAGAACACTCACAGTGAACAACAGTGGTTTTTTAATGTTTCTTTTTTTAGCCACGGTTATATCTTGGGCACTGGTATCTTTAATCATCATACTTCCTTACGATTCTCAAAAAATATAATCATGAAGCCAATGGCAATCATGGTAAGTGGTGATGTCATAAACAAACTCATAGTGAACATGTTTCGATCCTCTAATTCGATAATGTCCTATCTATACCAATAGTGTGCCAATATTTAACTTTCTGATTTTTAATGTTTTTATTTTTATTTGAGGTTTTTATTCTGTCCGCGGACAGAAAAAGTGTCCGCAGCGGACACTATTTAAAGTGCATTGGTTGACGCAGAGGTAAACACCTAAAGGTAAGTAAGACTAAGGTCGGCTGCTAAAAAGTGCTATTTGTAACTAAGCTTAATGTATTGGTAAATATTTAAGCAGCTAACAGCTGAGAGAGCGCAAAATAACTGCATTACTATGCATGATTTGAATATTTATGCAAAATGAGTTTTCAGTTTACGTTAACGTAAACTATCCGTTTTTAGGATGGTTTTTTACAAACTGTTAAAATTGACACCAGTGTCATAAAAAAATAATGGTTAAATAGCGTCTAAATGTAAAAAAATAGCATAGACTTTAAAGTGCGTCCTCAAGTGAGAAATATTCATAAATATGAATATGTATTCAAAACTCTATTGACTCATGGTTTATTTGGCGATAGTTTTGTTCGTCTGCTAGCACTGTCACAAAAGACTGAACCGCTAGTCGTTGTAGCAAGGGGAGGGGTCTATGTTATACGACTCAAAATTAGAAAAAGATAATTGTGGCTTTGGCTTAATCGCCCAGGTCAATGGTCAGGCGAGTCATCGCTTGATTCGAACCGCAATCACAGGCCTAGATCGCATGGAACACCGTGGTGGTATTTCTGCTGATGGTAAAACAGGTGATGGCTGTGGTTTATTAATGCAAAAACCCGATAGTTTCTTTCGTGCAATTGCCAGTGAACACGATTGGCATTTAGGGAAGAACTACGCAGTCGGCATGGTGTTTTTAAATGCCGATCCCGTGCTTGCACAGACTGCTAAAGATGTTTTGAGTGAAGAGCTCGAAAAAGAAACCTTAAATATTCAAGGATGGCGAGTCGTTCCGACAGACGCATCTTGTTTAGGGCCAATTGCAAAAAAACAACTACCTGGCTTTGAACAAATTTTTGTCAGCGCACCTGAGGGCTGG
Source organism: Pseudoalteromonas lipolytica (assembly GCF_900116435.1). Lineage (GTDB taxonomy): Bacteria > Pseudomonadota > Gammaproteobacteria > Enterobacterales > Alteromonadaceae > Pseudoalteromonas > Pseudoalteromonas lipolytica. Next base: position 105,843 of record NZ_FPAZ01000010.1, read on the forward strand.
CGTCCAAAAGATTTAGAGCGTCGTTTGTATGTTGCGCGTCGCCGTGCAGAAAAGCGCCTAGAAAATGATGAGCATTTCTATATTGCGAGCTTGTCTGGCTTGGTAACGGTTTACAAAGGCTTGATGATGCCTGTGGATTTACCGAACTTTTACCTCGATTTAGCTGACATGCGCATGACGAGTGCGATTTGTGTATTTCATCAGCGTTTTTCTACCAATACGCAACCTCGTTGGCCATTGGCGCAGCCGTTCCGCTATTTAGCGCACAACGGCGAAATTAATACCATTCAAGGTAACCGCCAGTGGGCACGTGCCCGTGCTTATAAATTTGCATCTCCACTGATCCCTGATTTGCAATCAGCAGCCCCATTTGTCAACGAAAGTGGCTCTGATTCATCAAGCTTAGATAACATGCTTGAATTGTTCTTAGCGGGTGGTATGGATTTATTCCGTGCGATGCGTATGCTTGTTCCGCCTGCATGGCAGAAAAACCGAGCCATGGATGACGATTTACGTGCTTTCTACGACTTTAACTCTATGCATATGGAACCATGGGATGGCCCTGCTGGTATTGTTATGTCTGATGGTCGTTTTGCGGCCTGTAACCTTGACCGAAATGGCCTTCGTCCAGCGCGTTATGTCATTACGCAAGATGGATTTATTACGCTTGCTTCTGAGGTGGGTATTTGGGATTACGCGCCAGACGAAGTGGTTGAAAAAGGACGAGTTGGTCCGGGTGAATTATTAGTAATTGATACTCACCAAGGTAAAATTTGGCACTCTGACGAAATTGACCAAGATCTTAAATCACGTCACCCGTATAAAGCGTGGCTTGAAGCTAACGTTAAGCGTTTGACTCCGTTCGAAAAACTGGCTGAAAAAGATGCAGGTAATCGCTCGTTTGATGACGAAACACTGCTGAAATATCAAAAAATGTTTGGCTTTACTAACGAAGAACTCGACAGTGTTGTTCGTGTCATGGGCGAAAACGGTCAAGAAGCAACGGGCTCAATGGGTGATGACACCCCATTTGCCGTGCTGTCTGAAGGGCACCGTTCATTATTTGATTACTTCCGTCAAAAGTTTGCACAAGTAACCAATCCACCGATTGATCCTCTGCGTGAGAATCATGTTATGTCACTTGCCACGTGTATTGGTAGTGAGCAAAACGTGTTCAATGAAACCACGGGTCATGCGAAACGTCTGCAATTTGAAACACCGATTTTGATGTACGCAGACATGAAACAGCTGTTAAGTGCTGACCAAGCGCATTACAGCTACTGCAAAATTGATATTACTTACACAGCCGAAGAAGGCCTTGAAAAAGCGATCACACGTATTTGTGACGAAGCGCAAGAAAAAGCCGCATCAGGGTGTGTGATGTTAGTCTTGAGTGACCGTAACTTTAGTGAAACGCACCTACCCATTCCTGCTGCAATGGCGGTAGGCTCAATTCAAAAACGATTAGTTGATAATAACTTACGTTGTGAATCAAACATCATTATTGAATCAGGTAGCGTGCGAGATGCTCATCAATTTGCTGTGTTATTAGGCTTTGGTGCGACGGCGATTTACCCTTATTTGGCCTATGAATCGCTGGTTGCAATGAGCGATAAAAAGATTATCAACAAGAGCTATTGTGAAGTCACGTTGGCGTATCGTAATGCGATCAACAAAGGCCTTTACAAAATCATGTCGAAAATGGGGATCAGTACAGTTGCCTCATATCGTTGCTCGATGCTGTTTGAAGCGGTTGGTTTGTCAGAAGCGGTTATTGAAACCTGTTTCAATGGTGTAGCAAGCCGTATTAAAGGTGCGTGTTTTACTGACTTTGATGATGATCAACGTAAGCTTCATAAGCTCGCATTTAGTAAGCGCAAGTTATTAAGCCATGGTGGTTTATTAAAGTATGTTCACGGTGGTGAATATCATGCTTACAACCCTGATGTGATCCAAACTCTGCAAAAAGCAGTGCGCTCGGGTGAGTACAGTGATTACGTTGCTTACGCTGATTTAGTTAATAACCGCCCAATCACAAATTTACGTGACATGTTGGCGCTTAAAATTCCTGATGCCGGAATCAGTATCGATGATGTTGAACCAGCAACAGAGCTTTATAAGCGTTTTGACTCGGCAGCAATGAGTATTGGTGCACTATCACCTGAAGCACATGAAGCATTGGCTATTGCCATGAACCGCTTAGGTGGGTGTTCTAACTCAGGTGAAGGGGGTGAAGATAAACTTCGCTATGGCACCGAGAAAAATTCACGTATTAAGCAGGTTGCCTCAGGCCGATTTGGTGTAACACCGCATTATTTACGCAGTGCTGATGTGATTCAAATTAAAGTAGCACAAGGTGCAAAGCCCGGTGAAGGAGGTCAGTTACCGGGTGAAAAAGTAACGCCTTATATCGCTAAACTGCGTTACTCAGTACCGGGTGTAACGTTGATTTCACCGCCACCGCATCATGACATTTACTCTATTGAAGATTTAGCCCAGCTAATTTTTGATTTGAAACAAGTGAATCCTGAAGCACTAATTTCGGTGAAATTAGTGTCTGAACCCGGTGTCGGTACGATTGCAACGGGTGTAGCAAAAGCCTATGCAGACCTCATTACGATTGCGGGTTATGACGGTGGTACAGGTGCAAGCCCGCTTACTTCTGTTAAATATGCAGGCAGTCCTTGGGAGTTAGGCCTAGCTGAGACACAACAAGCTTTGGTTGAAAATGGCTTACGCCACCGTATTCGATTACAAACGGATGGTGGTTTGAAAACCGGTCTCGATATTATTAAAGCCGCTATTTTAGGTGCTGAAAGCTTTGGCTTTGGTACGGGTCCTATGGTGGCACTGGGTTGTAAATACTTGCGTATATGTCATTTAAATAACTGTGCGACCGGTGTAGCAACGCAGGACGATACACTTCGTCAGAAGCACTACCATGGCTTACCAGAAATGGCGATGAACTACTTTAAGTTTATTGCACAAGAAGCGCGTCTAATCATGGCAAGCTTAGGGGTAACCCATTTAACCGATTTAATTGGTCGCTTAGATTTACTTGAGGCGATTGAAGGCAAAACGCCGAAGCAAAAGAAAATTGATTTATCGTCAGTTGTGGCTGTGCCGAACAACCCAACCGGTGAAACCTTGTTTTGCAGTGCGCCAAACAGCTCGCACTATTTAGGTCAGCTTAATGAAACCTTGCTTGATAAAGCCAAGCAAGCAATTGATGAAAAATCGGGTATTTCATTAGTGAGCCGCGTGTGTAATACAGACCGCTCTGTGGGGGCGATGCTATCAGGATACATTGCATCTAAGCACGGTAACCAAGGTATGGCTGCCGATCCTGTATCTATTGAGTTACACGGCACTGCAGGTCAGTCGTTTGGTGTATGGAATGCTGGAGGCCTAGAAATGACGTTAGTGGGTGACGCTAACGATTATGTTGGTAAAGGCATGGCAGGAGGCAAACTTGTCATTCGCCCACCGATGGGATCATCATTTGAAAGCCACAAAGCAACCATTGCAGGTAATACGTGCTTGTACGGTGCTACTGGCGGCAAATTGTTTGCAGCAGGGTGTGCGGGTGAGCGTTTTGCTGTTCGTAACTCAGGTGTGCAAGCGGTTGTAGAAGGTGTGGGCGATAACGGCTGTGAATACATGACAGGCGGTGTTGTGTGTGTCCTTGGCAAAGTTGGTATTAACTTTGGTGCGGGGATGACGGGCGGTTTTGCTTATATTCTTGATGAAAGCAATGACTTTGAAAAACGCATTAACCCTGAGCTTGTTGAAATTGTTACGCTGGAAGATTTAGCGTCTCATCAAGAGCATCTTCGTGGTCTTATTGCAGAGCATTTAGAGCTAACGGGGTCTAACCGCGCTGAGCAGATTTTAGCGAACTTTGATTTATACATTCCGATGTTTAAATTGGTGAAGCCAAAATCAAGTGATGTAAAAAGTTTACTCGGACACCGAGCACGCAGTAGTGCAGAGCTTCGTGTTCAGGCTCAGTAAGGGGGTAGTATGAGCGAAAATGTATACCAGTTTATCGATGTACAACGTGTTGATCCGCGTAAAAAACCGATTTCGGCACGTAAGCAATCATTCGTGGAAATTTACGAGCCGTTTTCTGAGACGCAAGTAAATTCACAAGCGGACCGTTGCTTAGACTGTGGTAACCCGTATTGTGAATGGAAATGCCCAGTACATAACTATATACCGCAATGGTTAAAGCTAATTCGTACAGGCCGTATATTAGAAGCGGCTGAGCTGTCACATCGTACAAATAGTTTACCTGAGGTGTGCGGTCGAGTGTGTCCACAAGACCGCTTATGCGAAGGCTCATGTACACTTGACGAAGAGTTTGGTGCTGTAACAATTGGTAATATTGAAAAATATATTACAGACACTGCTTTTAAAATTGGCTGGAAACCAGATATGTCTTATGTGGTTTGGTCTGATAAAAAAGTGGCGATTATTGGTGCAGGTCCAGCCGGGTTAGGTTGTGCTGATATTCTAGTGCGTAATGGTGTTAAACCGGTGGTATTTGACCGTCACCCTGAGATAGGGGGGTTACTTACTTTTGGTATTCCTTCATTTAAGCTTGAAAAAGAAGTGATGCAGAAGCGTCGTGAAATTTTCACTGAAATGGGGGTTGAGTTTAAACTAAACACGGAAGTCGGTGTTGATATTACCTTGGATGAAATTCTTGCTGAATATGACGCAGTCTTTTTAGGCGTAGGGACCTATCAAAGTATGCGCGCAGGATTTGAAAATGAAGATGCCGATGGCGTACATGATGCTTTACCGTTCTTAATTGGTAACACAAATCGTGTTATGGGCTACGCTGAAGACAAGCAAGCTTATATTGATATGGCCAACGAAAAAGTGGTTGTATTGGGCGGGGGTGACACCGCAATGGACTGCGTAAGAACGTCAATTCGTCAAGGTGCAAGCAAAGTAACATGTGCTTATCGCCGTGATGAAGAAAACATGCCAGGCTCTAAACGTGAAGTTAAAAATGCCCGCGAAGAAGGGGTTGAGTTTACTTTTAACGTGCAACCTAAAGGCATTGTAGTTGACGAGCAAGGTAAAGTTGCAGGCGTAAGAATGGTCAAAACGCAACTGGGTGAACCAGATGAAAATGGTCGCCGTCGTGCTGAAGAAGTGGCTGGTTCAGAGCATGTGATAGAAGCCACTAAAGTGTTAATGGCATTTGGTTTTAAACCGCACAAAATGGATTGGCTTGAACCATATGGCGTTGAAATTAACCATTGGGGTGGTATTAATGCACCTGAACAAGGTGAATTTACCCATCAGACAACGAACCCTAAAATCTTCGCTGGTGGCGATATTGTTCGCGGCTCAGATTTGGTGGTAACGGCTATTTTTGAAGGTCGCAATGCGGCAGAAGGAATTATGGATTACCTAGAGGTGTAATAGCTATCTGCAATACTCCCCATTCATAATTTTGTATAGATACTAAAGCAAGCCTGCGGGCTTGCTTTTTTTGTGCCTGTAAAATATTGATTGCGTACGCAGGGGCTATTCCTAAAGCCTTATGAGGGTTTTCCCCTATATCGGTGAGTGTCACTCGCTGCGAGTATATGTTCTGTAGTTACAAAAAAGTAACAAACTAATCCAGGAGATAAACCAATGCGAACTAAACTTTCTAGTATACTCATCGGTCTTGGCATGGTTGGCAGCTTTGCCACCCAAGCACAAGCCTTACTAGGCCCAGAATTAGCAGAAAAATTATCAACAACAAGCCTAACTCAAAGCCTTACTGAACCAAGTATCAAAGTCATTATAAGCTTTAAAGATAAACAGCAGGTTTATAATGTAATGCAGTCACTCGGTGTGCCGTACTTAGCCTTAAAAGAATTACCCATGGTTGGCGCTACGCTGACTCCTTCACTCGTCACACAGTTACAAAATAACCCTGCCATTGAAAGTATTTATTATGATGCGCCACTGCGCTATTACAACTATAACTCGGGTGAGATCACTGGCGGTCATTTTGTACATGATAACTATTTATTTACAGGCAAAGGTGGCGTTGTGGCTGTACTCGATTCAGGAGTCGATGCGACACATCCCGATTTAGCTTACGGTGATAAAACCATTCAAAATGTAAAACTAATAAACGATCTTGATTTATACGGTTTGACCGCCGATATCGAAGGGTTACCAAACACCGATACATCATCAGGACATGGCACCCATGTTGCTGGCACTGTTGCGGGCAGTGGCGCTGCTTCTGCGAATGATCCTACACGTGCTAATTTGCATGATGGCATTGCCCCAGATGCAAAGATTGTCGGTATTTCTGCTGGTGAAGCCATTTCAATTTTACATTCTTTAAAAGGCTTTGATTATGCATTAGCTAACCAGCACAAATACGATATTGATGTTATTACGAATAGTTGGGGAGGGGGAGCAGGAAGTAACTTCGACCCTAATAACCCTGTAAACAAAGCATCGTTTGAGGCATACAAACGCGGCATGATTGTCACTTTTGCTGCGGGTAACGATGGCGACGGTGATGATACCCTCAATGTGTATGCCGTCGCTCCTTGGGTTATTGACGTCGCAGCAGGCACGCCGAGTAGAATGCTGGCTGATTTTTCTAGCCGAGGTGTGCCAGGTGATGCGATTAAAACACCCGACATTACAGCACCTGGCTCAAGCATATATTCGACGCGAGCACTCAATACCCCTTTGCCCGCTTTAGGACCGGTCATCGATTTAGATAACCCTGATTATTATGTTTACTATGCAACGATGAGTGGCACGTCGATGGCAACCCCTTTTGTTGCAGGTGCTGCGACTGTGCTGCTTGAAGCAAACCCGCATTTATCGCCTGATCAAATTGACGAAATTCTAAAAGCCAGTGCCGATGACATGTTTGATGAAACTGGGCGACAGTACTTACCGCACGAAGTAGGGGCGGGTCATATTAATGTGAAAAAAGCAGTTGAGCTTGCATTACAAACTGAAGGTAATATGCGCCAGTTTTTAGCTGGAGACACTGAATTTTCGAGTCAAGGTGCTTGGCAGCAAGCAGACAACACTGCTGATAAAGTCTACTTTGCCGGCAAGTGGTCAGAAACAACGGATAGCAGTGCTTATAACGGCACACTGGCAAAAGCAAAAGGGCCTGGAAATATTGCTTATGTTGGCTTTAAAGGTGAGCGTGCGAAAATACACTTTGCGGCAACTAACCGAGGAGAGGTCAGTATATTAGTGGATGGAGTTGAGTATGAATCGTTGAGCGTCAGTGGTGAAAAAGGCGAAGCCATTACCGTGGCAATTAACCAATTAGACGACTCAGCACATACACTTGAAGTGCGCACTATATCAGGACAAGTTGCATTAGATCGATTCGAATTTGACGGTATTGTCACCCAGCCCGGTGTGTCATTTACTACACAGTTAATGCCAAGTATTGAGGGTACAATGGGACCATCAGTAAGTTTAGATCTTGCTGGGCTTGGTGTTGACCCAGCCTATAGCATTATTGAGCATTTAGTTTCAGTACCTGATAATGTTGTGGGCGTGACTGCGGTCTTAAGTTGGCAACCGTTTGCAGACCTTGATTTTTCAATAGCAAACAGTCAGGGAGAAGACCTCGCAAGCTCTGCGACACTTGATAACCCCGAAACAGCACAGTTATCGATTACAGAAGCTGGAGACTATATTTTCAAAGTAAAAGGATATACCAGCGTCGTGACTAATTATCGTATCGACTGGCAGATAGTCATTCAAGACTAATATAAACAGCGGGTAAACATTACGCTTACCCGCTAATTTCTTTAACTACGTTACCAATATTATAATTGCTTATTCTTATTAACCGACTCTGTTTAAAGCTATTTTGTAACGATGGCTAAAAATCAGTAGGTTTTTTTAAATGAGAGAAAAAGCCCGACAAGTTAAAACAGACTACCAGCAGCCTGATAACGTGTTTTTTACTTTATTGCTGTGTTGTTTTAATAAAAAGTAAGCAAGGCTTACCACGATAAAATGACAAATCATTACAACAACAGACCAAACAGAAATTGTCTCTGATTGCTGGCTCACTATTACAAACAGTATGAGCATCATTGCTGCAGAAGCATATAAATATGTTTGTAAACGTTGTTTAAACCTTAGGTGCTTCCATCGGCTCCATAGCACCAAAAGTAGCGCCACGATAGGAAACGCAAATAAAGTGCATTGTAGTAGAGCGAACATATAATTTTGTGACACGACAGGTGTATATGACACAGAGGCGTGCAGTAAAGGTGAGCTTAAGCTCAATAATAACCCGCTTGCTAACCCAAACTTACGTTGTTTATTCATTGTATAATCCGGTCGAAGGCTATGCACAATAGCCTTAATTACTTACTAAAACGTTAATGTCATTAAGTGCGAGAGTGGTTATGCATGCGCACTAATCAGCTCTTTCGCATTTGCTCTGGCCATTTTGCTAATATTATCGCCAGCGAGTAGACGGGCAATTTCATCAATTCGTCCATCTTTACTGAGCTTATTCATTTGTGTGTAGGTTTCACCATTTGCAATTTCTTTCGCAACAAAAAATTGCTGATGCCCAGAGCTAGCAACCTGTGGCAAGTGCGTAACACAAATAACTTGGGTTGATTTGCCAAGCTGGCGCAATAACTTGCCAACCGCTGAGGCCGTTGGGCCAGAAATACCCACATCGACTTCGTCGAATATGAGTGTTGGCGTTGTCACGCGCTGGGCGATAATGACTTGTATCGCTAAACTGATACGCGAAAGCTCGCCACCCGATGCAACTTTCGATAAAGCTTGCATTGGTTGCCCAGGGTTGGTCGATACCAAAAACGCCACGGTATCAAATCCCATTGCACTGGGGGCTTTATCACTCGTTTGTTGAATATCAATCGCAAACTGGCCATTTTCCATTGATAAGTTAGCCATGCTATCGCTGATCAATGTGTTGAGTGTTTCGGCATAACGCTGGCGGCTATCACTTAAAACCTGTGCAGCGTCTTTATATTCATCAAGGGCTGTATTTATCTCGGTTTCTAACGATGCTAAGCGGTCACTATTGTAGCTAATTGAAGCAAGCTCTTTCGCAATTGATTGGTGAAATTCTACCAGCTCTTCCGGTTTTATATGGTGCTTGCGTGCTAAATCCATTGCCCCAGTTAAACGAGTTTCTACTTCGTCGAGGCGAGCAGGATCTAAATCTGTTATATCTACGTAGCTGCGAATTTCACGGCTTGCTTCTTCAACCTGAACAGCGGCTTCACTTAAAAGCGCTGCAATGCTAGATAGGCTATCATCGTAGCCAGCAAGTTCAGCAAATTGCTGTGCACTGTGTTGCAGCATTGAGCATGCACTTTGCTCATCACTTTCGTATAAGTGCTGAAGTTCACGCTGGCACGACTCTAAAATAGTTTGGCTGTGGCTTAACTTATGGTGCTCAGCTTCTATTTCTTCAAACTCACCGGGTTGTAAGGCAAACTCGTCTAATTCAGCAACTTGGTATTCAAGTAGCTGTTTTTGAGCCGCTTGTTGCGCTTGTTGTTGTTCTAAGTGGTTAAACTCTTTTACTAGCGCCTGATAGGCTTTAAAGCGTTCTTTAACATTGGAAAGCAGGTTTGTATGGCCAGCATATGCATCCAGTAAATGCAGCTGATGCTCGGCTTTTAATAAATGCTGATGCGCGTGTTGACCATGAATAGAAATGAGGTATTGCCCAAGCTCTTTAAGCTGCGCAGCAGTGACAGGGCTGCCATTAATATAGCTTTTACTCCGGCCATTTTTACAAATAACACGGCGCAGTAAGCATTCACCTTCTGCATTAGACAGTAAGTGATGTTCTAAAAACTGTTGAGCAAGGGGTAATTGGGTAATATCGAATTGCGCGCAGATTTCTGCACGCTCAGTTCCTGGACGAACAGCACCCGCATCGGCGCGTTCGCCTAAACACAACGATAGGGCATCAATAGCAATTGATTTCCCTGCACCTGTTTCACCTGTAATGGCTGTCATACCATTGTGCCACTCAGTACTCAAGTTACTTACAATGGCAAAGTTTTTAATTTCTAACCCGATTAACATACTGTTTATCCATCCAGCTAATTAACTGTTAATTTATACAGTGTTTTCGGGTTTTGCAAATTAAATTTTTATGCTTTTGTTAATTCTGATATCTGTTTTTCGTGATTTAATTCATCAGGCATTGATGGACTCTGGCTTTGCGCAGGGTCATCATGTTGATTAATAGGTGGCGCGTATTTAATAACTTCAATTAATGAGGGTAATACTTCTTGATAAAACGCTTTATTGTATTCAATGCCATTATAAGGAAGTTGTGCCATAAAGTATTGTAATCTATCGGCAAGTTGGTCATGTTCATGCGGGCTTTGTGCTTTGTTTGCTTCCATGATTATGGTGCTGATAAACAACTCACTAATAAACTCTAAATGCGTTAGATTTTCTTCGTTGTGAGCTTGAACGACAAAGTAATTACTGGTGATTTGGTTCAAACGTGCAACATTTTTAGGGCGAATGAGCTTTGCTTCACTAAATTCGATTAATTTAATTTTGAAGTCGTTATTGATCTCTTTTACACGTTGATTAAAGCGTTTTTTTTCGGCTTCTATCGCTTTGCGACGGTTGCTTTCGATGATCCAATAGCAGCCTAGTAGAGTGATCAACAATAAAAGAGCAAGAAAAACTATATAGCTCATTTTTGCTTAGGTTCCTTAAATGTGTACTACGGTAAAGTGAATTATTTTGCGCTAATAGATTTCACTTGGCAATTATTTAAGAAGAAAATTGCTGTTTAAAATAAGCGGCTACCCCAGTTCAGTTTTTTTCGCAGTACATTGTAATAAGAATATTCTTTTGGATGAATTAAGCGTAACCGTTTGTCAGCTTTTTTGATAACCACTTCATCGCCAGGTAAAACAGCCAAAACAACGTGGCTGTCACAGCTCACTTGTAAGCTGTCGGTATTTTCTAAGCTGAGTTTAAGGCGTACCTCGTTATCGGCATCAACGACTAAAGGGCGACTCGAAAGAGTATGAGGAAACATGGGTACTAACGAAATAGCATTCAGTTCTGGTGTCAAAATAGGCCCGCCACCAGAGAGAGAATAGGCCGTTGACCCCGTCGGTGTAGATACGATTAAACCATCAGAGCGTTGTGAAAATACAAAATCATTATTTATGAAGGCTTCGAACTCAATCATGTGAGCGACTTTATCGGCATGGAGTACCGCTTCATTAACCGCTGAATTTGCGCTTTTAAGTTCAGCATGTCGGTATACTTCTACTTCTAGCAGGAAGCGTTTTTCTTCAATGAATTGACCACTTAGAACCTGCTCTAAACTTGCTTCAAAACCTTCTGGGTTTAAGTCGGTTAAAAATCCGAGGTTACCACGGTTTACGCCAATCACTGCAACGTCAAAACGCGCTAAAACACGTGCAGCACCTAACATGTTGCCATCGCCACCGACAACGATGGCTAAATCAGCACGCTCGCCTAACTCAACGAGTTTAACGAGGTTGTTCGCAGGCACATCTTCTAATTGCCGGCCCGTTCGTTGCTCAACGAGCACCTCAAAACCTAACGCTCGTAAAAAGGTGTGTAATCGCTGTAGCGTTGTAGCCGCGGCGCTGTGGTTAGGTTTACCAATTAAACCTATGGTTTTAAACGGTGAGTCCATGGTACGTGCACTTAACTATTTCATAGGGATAGATTACATTAAAAATTAATGCTTTGAAAATAACTTGAAATAAACTTGCAGTGCCCAAATATCTTAGGGCAAGAGTCAAGATGTAAGAATTATGAAATTAAACCCCCGCGATCAACAAATTTTTTCAGCCGTAATGAGCCTATATTGTAATGGCGAGGGCCAACCAGTGGCTTCAACGCGTATAGCAAAGCAAAAGGGCATGGCTGTGTGCTCTGCCACAGTGCGAAATGCAATGGCAAGGCTTGAAAAAGAAGGGTTGCTTTATTCGCCACACACCTCGGCAGGCCGCGTGCCAACAAATGCTGGGTTTGACTATTGGTTAACCGAATTTTTCTCTTTGCCCGAAATTGCTACGTATTGGCAACCTCAACAAGCACAACTTGTTGAGCTGGCTCACGGCTTGAGCCAACGTTATAAAGTATGTTGTTGTGTTGGTTTACCGCAAGTGAGTTCGCAATTGGTTTTTAGGGTTGAAGTGCTTGACTTTGATGGCAGTGATTGGCTTATTTTACTGATTGATAGAGCAGGGCAAAGTCACAATATTTGTATTAGTAAACCTGAGGACGCCAGTGATTCGGTTCGCTATCAGTTTGCAACGTGGCTTAATACGGTGTTCAGTCAACAAACTCTGATGGAAGGTCTTTACCGTATGCAGGCAATGGCGAATACTGCACCGCGCAACTGCCATGACTCGTTGACCCAATGGACTCGCCAATTGAGCCAGAAACTGGGATCTGATAACAGTATTGTGGTAGGTGAAAACTATTTATATAAGCAAGTAGACTGTCAAACGAGCTTAAATATAGGCGTCTCTTTTTTAAATTTTGTTGAAGATAAGCTCGCATTTAGAAACGGTTTGTCGGTATTAAACACAGAACAACTTCCATTTACCGATTGTGATGAGTTAATGGTGTTCAGCCTTCCTTACTTTAATAACCTCGAATATCAGAGTCGTTTTTGTGTTATTTGTCCAAAATCAGCACAAATTGAAGCAATCATCCAAGAATTTGAGTTAATCGGGTCATCAACCTCTTGAATCTTTTTATTCAATCCCCATAATTACCGCAGTTGTAAAGAATTGGAGCATTTAAGCTATGTCTGAGCAGACAAAATCACCAGAGCAAGAAGTTGAACTAAACGAAGAATTTGAACAAATGCAAGCGGATGTTGACGCAGCCGTTGAAGCAGCAGAGCAAGTTGAAGGCGAAGAACTAAGCCCTGAAGCTGAAATTGCACTACTTTATAGTGAACTAGAAGCTGCAAAGCAAACTATAAATGATCAAAAAGACAGTGTTGTACGTGCCGCAGCAGATGTTGAAAACATGCGTCGCCGTGCCGCACAAGATGTTGAAAAAGCTCACAAGTTTGCACTTGAGAAGTTTGCTAACGAATTATTACCCGTGATTGACAATTTAGAGCGTGCGATTGAGTTTTCTGACAAAGAAAATGAGCAGCTTAAGCCTGTACTTGAAGGTATCGAGATGACGGTAAAAAGCTTCAACGATGCCGTGTCTAAGTTTGGTGTAGAAATTGTTAACCCACAAGGTGAGCAGTTTAATCCAGAATTCCATCAAGCAATGTCAATTCAACCAAGCAATGATGTAGCACCTAATACGGTACTTGCAGTTATGCAAAAAGGGTACACGTTAAACGGTCGTTTACTGCGTCCTGCTATGGTAATGGTATCGAAAGAAGCTGAATAAACGCTTTTTAGAGAAAAATGCCTGTCATAGACAGGCATTTTTTTTGTCTAATTTTCGATGCCAAAGCTGCACAAGTAGTATAAGGATAAGCGCACTGAACATCATGGCTGAAAATGGCACCGCACTTTGTGGGTGAATAAACGCGAGGATAGGTCCTACGAGTGCGCCACTGCCAAAACGTAACGTACCAATTACCGCCGTTGCAGTCCCTGATTTTTCCTCGAATTGCATTAAAATCAATGAGTCGGCATTACTTGCCACAATCCCCAAACTCATCATTAAAGGCGCTATGCTTGCGACGATAAAATACAGCGACAAATGCATTAAACTAAACAGCAGTAATGCTGAGCCCGATGCAAAGCCAATACCTAAGCCTATAAACAGTAATTTGCGCGATCCTAAGCGTGGTACAAGTCGGGTATTCATAAAGTTACCGAACATCAAGGCAAGTACGTTAAAGGCAAATAAAATACCGAAGAGTTGTTCATCTACTTTAAAAAAGTCCAAATAAACGTAAGGCACAGACGTTAAAAAGCAGAAAAATGCGAACGAGGCAAACATAGAGCTAGCGATGTCGGCACGCGCACTTTGACGTGAAAAGACGGTTTTATAGCTGTTAAAAAATAACGCTAAACCACGTTGCTGACTTTTGAAAATAGGGATATCAATTAAGTAAAGTTGCACAAGTGCTAAAATCGCAAAGCTATACGCAGCTAACACTAAAAATATAACCTGCCATGTCGAAATGCCCATAATTAAAGAGCCAAGCGTGGGGGCGATAAGGGGCGCTACCATCATGATCATCGATACATACGACATCCCCTTTGCCGTATTCTCACGGTAAATATGACGAATAATACCCGGTACAACCACGGTTGCCGCGGCACCAGTGAAAGCCTGTACTGCCCTAAGTGACCAAAAAAGCTCTATGTTATGGCAAAATGCCAGTGCTAACGAACTTAAACCAAACAGCGCTAAGCCTACTTTAGCCAGTAATCGTCTACCAAGCTCATCGGCAATAGGGCCAAAAAATAGCATACCCAGTGCATAGCCAGCTAAATAGATACTCAATGAAATTTGTACATTTGGCATGGTTGTTTGTAAGTCATTGGCAATGACCAACATCGCAGGTAGATACAAATCAATTGCCAGCGGAGTAATGGCGACAATACTTGCCAGTAACGGCAATAAAATGCGTTTATTTAATGTGTCGGGGGAAGGCATTGGAAACTCATTTATCAATCAATAGACCCCTATTGTAGCAGCGAGTGGTTCGTTGGTGAACTTAGTTTGCCTGCTAACTAAAAGATTTAACTGAAAAATCACATTTGCACGGTGGGAAATGTATTTTCATATAAAATTAATGAATGCTTTGCTATATTAGCAACAATTGCACTAATAGTATTTGTAAGGATTCACATGAAAAAGTTAATGATGGTCGTGTTAGCCACCGCTGTTTTAGCAGGGTGTAAAACGTCTCCAACGGGACGTACACAGATCGCGCTCTACTCAGATCAACAAATGAGTCAAATGGGCCAAGCAAGCTTTGCTGAAATGAAGAAAACACAGCCGATTAACTCCGACCCAAAAGTTAATGCGTATGTAAAATGCATCGCAGACGATGTGATTTCTGTTTTGCCGCGTGAATATGCTCAACAAGCATGGGAAGTGGTGGTGTTCGAAGAAGATTCTGCGAATGCGTTTGCATTACCAGGCGGCTACATTGGCGTACATACCGGATTATTAAAAGTAGCGGTTAACAGGGATCAACTAGCGACCGTGTTAGGCCATGAAGTTGCACACGTTATTGCTGAGCACTCGAATGAACGTGTATCGCAAAACTCCTTGATTCAAACAGGTTTACAAGTCGGTGGTGCTGCGCTTGATATGGGTAATGTGCAATATCGCGGTGAAATTATGCAAGCACTTGGACTCGGCGCACAATTTGGTGTGGTGTTACCTTTTAGCCGCTCACATGAATCTGAAGCTGATATTGTAGGTTTAGACTTAATGGCAAAGGCCGGCTTTAACCCAGAGCAGTCAGTGTCATTATGGCAAAACATGAGTGCAGCTGGCAGCAGCGGCACACCCGAATTCATGTCGACTCACCCAGCACCGGGTAATCGAATTAAAGAGCTACAAAAACACATGCCAACGGCTTTAAAAGCACAACAAGCGGCAAAAGCGCAGGGCAGAAACCCACAGTGTAAACTGTAAATTAGGACTATTTTCTTAGCTTTATACTTTAAACATAAGCCTAATCAATATATGGTTAGTCTTATGTTTTCAAAATAAGTACAGAGCATTTAGGGATGAAAAAAAAAGCTTTATCAGTAATTGTTTTAGCTACCGTTGTAACAACGTTAATATTTTATGTAACCAATACTGAAACTTCACACACGAACGAATCAAAAGAAACCGTCAATACAACAAATGACATTAGCTCATTAGATAAAAATACCGAAGCGACTTCAGAAAAAAAAACCTACAAAAAACGCCCTTTTCCAAATGAAGTTCCAGACGAACAACTGTGCAGAGATTTAAATCTTAAGCAAAGCAATTTACACTATGATTTTTCAGATGAGATAGAACTTAAAGCACTGCACGCTTTCAAAAATGGTTATTCAGCAAAGCAGGTTGCGGATGCAATTTGGTTTGTTAGCAGTTGGTCACAAGCGCAAGATTGGTATGAAAGGGCTATGTTGCATGAATCCGTTTCTGAATTGATACCAGTTATAAAATCATTGCCGAATAATGAACGGTTTCTTAGTCAATATAATTTTGTTAATGGACCAAATTCATCGGCGACGGAAGTTTTGGATTATAAGGATTCATTAGACAGACTTTGGGCAGACTTACCACTTGAGGAGCTTAATCGGAAGATTACATCGACTAATATTTCATCGGTCGAAACTTTCAATGAAATTGAACGGGTTTTTTCAAATTTCCCATACGAAATACTTAATAGTGAATCTATTTCCCCTTTAAATTCCATTTTAGGTTTTTTAGTTGCTAAGAAACGCATTCCTACTGCCATAATGCTTTTACAGCGCTATCCTGGACTTGAGTTTTCAACGGCTAACTTTACTAACGAAGCAGCAACTCAACTCCTTATGATAATCGGTAATGAAGGTTATGAGATTGAAGACTCTGAAAGTTATCAGCAACTCTTTGATTTGTTGGGCTTGAGTGGAAAAGGTATTTACTATCAGGAAATTAATCATCCTTTGTTTAGTAATGTCGAGGTCAAAAATGCAGTAGAAAAGTTAAATCATGAAGGTATCGTTGTTAACTTAATCCCAGTAGAGGATTTAGAAAAGCCAGAACCTATTTTTGTATTGAATATTGATAAGAATGAATTAACTGATGACGAAAAACGTAGTTTAGATAAATGTAATTTAACAAGGGAGTGGCTTGAAGGACGTCAACTCAATTATTTGCAGCTTGATACATTCGAATCAACGCCTTTTATTGAATCAATTAAATCGTCACCTGAATTTTATTTTTGTAAAAATCAACAGCACCCAGATGATTTTCCCCTCATTAAAAGTCAGTTTACTGAAATGAGAAAACAGATCACTCAAACAATAGCGAATCAGAATACTTCACTAGAAAAACTTGATTTAACAACGTTAGATGTACCAGACACGATGTTACCAGAAGTTAAATCTATTTTAGGAATCATTCTTGCTCGCGATTATTTACAAGCAACATCACTCAATGAGCAAGAAATTATGATGAGATTGAGTAATGTTGGCTTAAAGCCGTCAAGCAAGCATATTGCAAGTTTTTCGGGATTGGCTAGTTTGAAAGGTTTCACAATGTGGCTTGAAACGCTTTCTTTCGACGAACCAAAGGACGCTAAAGCCCTTTTAAATGAGTTTGCCAGTAAAGGTGCATATAAAGCATTTTCTGATCTTAATAGTATGGTAGGGGCTGAGTTTGATTTAGAGACTGAGCTGGATCCATTTTATTTTTTTATAAAAAACTATTCTTCTATGACATTACACTTTGGTGATATTAATGCTTATGAACAGAAAGATAATGCGGCTTTCATAAACTATTTTAAGGTGAGTGGGGTAAAAATTAAGCCTCAGCATCGGCGAGCTATATTTAAACGTAAAATATCTGAGCAAGATGCTTATAAAGCACTAATTAGTCATTTCCCAGAGTTAAAGGTCGAAAATGTAGATGAGTTCTTCTCTTTAAGTTGCTTATGAGTACTTTTAAGAAAAGTATTGCTATAAATTCTAAAACTGCGAAATAAATAACTATTTCGCAGTTTTATTGATAACGTTTAGAACGTCCACTCAACATGAAGTTGTGGGACTGATTCAGTGGTATCTGTGCCTAGTTTGTTATGCCAGTATTGCCACTCAAGGCCAAGTAACAGGGTATTCTCTTTCATGCTGATTGCATGACCTAAATCCCATGTAATAATAGGCTGTGCTAAAATCCATGCTTTAACGTCTTGACCGAATTCGTTTTCACGCTCTGCAATGTACTCAACATGGCCTGTCACATTAAATTTTTGTGAGCCAATAGTGAATGGGTAGCCCCATGCTACATCAATCATCCAGCTGTTTGTTTCAGTAGGAGCACCACCACGAGCAACACCTTCACTGTCATCAATGTAGGCTGTAAACAACGTTGATAAAAAGCTAAAACCTGGTGCTTGCCAGCTTAGTTTTACACCGGGTAAATATTTTAGAACCTTTGAGTCTCCAGCAGCGTTAAAGCCCGCAGTTAAACCTACGTCAGCAATCGCACCATATGAAAAATCGTTGCCTGAGATTTTTGACAGGCTAAAGGTTGAATACCATTCACCATAAAAGTCTTTATCTTGATATCCATCTTGTAAATCATCATCACTGTAGTCAATAAAAAAGAAGTTATCGCCATAGTCATAACCAGATGCATGCTGTAATGACACAACCGTTGTGTTTGATTTAGCCAAAGAAAACGGATTTTTGTGCTCACCGTTATTGATGTGTAATTGCGTTGAGCTCCAATTAGCCGCATAGCTCGAAGTACTCGCTGCACATAGCGCAGCAATAGAAAGGATCTTTTTCAAGTTCATATCTCAATATTGATGTAGTCATAACAATTCACTTGATTAAGCGAATTAGTATATAAAGGGGGATACAAAGTGAGGATTATAGCAGATACGTCCTTAAAATGACGTATCTGCTCAAAAATATTTAACTTAGGCTTTATTACGGCGTAAGCATATTACCGCAATCGCAGTAAACGCGAGAATAAAACAATAATATGACGATGTAGATACTTGCCAAGGGCTGATTTTAAACGTTGCACCTAACAATAAGGCTTGTGCGCCGTAGGGCAAAGAGCCTTGTGTTACACAGGCAAAAATATCTAATAAACTGGCTGAGCGCTTGCCAGTGATTTCACCGTCATCGGCCAGTTTTTTCGCAATAGGGCCTGCAACAATAATAGACACCGTATTATTAGCAATACATACGTTACTCGTCATTACGAGTGCTGCAATACCTAATTGATCAGCAACTTTACGATGCCATTTAGCAATAATTTTCGTGATTGCCTGAATTTTGTTAGCAATGTAATCAAGGCCACCGTTTATACGAATAAATTCTGACAGGCCGCCAATAAACATAGATAACAAGAAAATTTCCTGCATATCGGTAAAGCCTTTGTAGATATCTTTTACAAAGCTTGCGCCTTCATAACTGCCTGTAAAGCCCATTAGTGCTGCGAAAATAATCCCGCTAAACAGCACCACAAATACATTAAATCCCATCACCGCTAGCACTAAAATAAAGGCATACGGAAGCACGAGTAAAATATCGTAATCCTGTGTTTCAACCGCTTCAGCTGCCGGTGTTAAAAAGAACAATAATGCAATGGTGAGTGCAGCAGCAGGCAGAGCAATCTTTAGATTCTCGCGAAATTTATCTTTCATTTCACAACCTTGTGTACGGGTAGCCGCAATAGTTGTGTCAGAAATGATTGATAGGTTATCGCCAAACATTGCACCCGATACAATTGTACCGGCCATCAATGCCGGATCGATACCCGTTTTTTGCGCTACGGCGTAGGCAATAGGGCCAATCGCGCCGATGGTGCCCATTGATGTGCCCATGGCAGTTGAAACCACGGCAGCGATTAAAAATAAGCCCGGAAGTAATAAAGCTGGGGGAATAAGAGATAAACCGGCATTCACGACGGCATCAACACCCCCCGTTGCGCCTGCGACGGCAGAAAACGCACCTGCAAGAAGGTAAATCAAGCACATAGTAATGATATTGCTATGACCTGCACCTTTTATAAACGTTTCAACACTGTGGTTAATCGTGTTTCTATTTAAAATAAAGGCCAACATAATGGCAGGTAAAATAGCGACCGGTGCCGGTAGTTGATAAAAGGCGTAATCAACACCTTGAGATTGTAAGTATAAGCCTGCGCCTAAAAATAAGCCGACAAACACCAAAAGCGGCAGCAAAGAAAGTTTTGCTTTTGTTTTATTAAATGATGGCTGCATCATATTCCTCGTTAGATAACCAAAAACACAGCCAAAAACTTCTTTTAGCTGTATTTAGTTGTTGTTTTATGAAAGTAAAAACAACAACAGCGCCCGCAAGCCAAAGACCAAATCGGCGCAAAGGAAGAAGTTTAAATGTATAGATGGCTAAATGCAAAGGCTATCTGTTATTATTGTTGTTATTTTATAAATCCAAAAAATTAGCGCTGTATTTTTTATAAGCTAACCTGACTATTACATGAGTTTTCGATAAAATCTAGCCAGCTAATAAGAATAGATAAGGTAAAAGTATGAACCGTATAGGTGTATTTGGTGCTAATGGCCGCATGGGTCTTGCACTATTAGAGGCTGTTACAAAAAATGAGCACTCTGTGTTAACGGGGGCGTATGTCCGTGAAAATTCACCGCTTATTAATTTAGCTGTTAATCAATTAAACAGTGCCGCTGATGCGGATGTGCAATTTAGCAAAGAAACTGATGTAAAAGAGACTGACGTACTTATTGATTTTACTTTACCCGCGGGGATGCGTAATCACCTCAAAACAGCGGTAGAAAAAAATATAGCCATGGTGATCGGCACGACAGGCTTAACCCACGACGACCTTGAAGCGTTAAACGATGCAGCAAAGCATATCCCGATTGTTTTTGCTCGTAACTATAGCGTAGGCGTTAATTTACTGCTTAACTTAGTGCAGACTGCAGCTGTGAAATTTGGCGATGACATGGACATAGAGATTTTTGAAGCGCACCATCGTCATAAAATTGATGCGCCCTCGGGCACTGCTTTGGCTATTGGTGAGGCTATTGCAGAGGCAAAAGGCTGGCAACATGATGACGTTGCACGTTTCGATAGAAGCCACGATGAACAAGCAAAATCGCAAAATGAAATCGGTTATTCGGTTATGCGAGGCGGAGATATAGTAGGTGAACACACCGCATATTTCGCAACTTCTGGCGAAAGACTAGAATTAACTCATAAAGCAAGTTCTAGAATGACCTTTGCCTTAGGTGCTGTAAGAGCTGCGGGCTGGTTGAAAAATAAGCCGGCTGGACTTTATGACATGCAAGATGTGCTTGACTTGAAGTAGTTTAGTTTCTTTTTTGGCAGTTTCAGTGAAAATTAAGTTAATAACGCTTATTTTTGCTATTTTATTAATTATGATTAGATCTGAAAAGCAAATTACTGTAAAATAGCGCCAATTTGCCAAAAATTCATAAATGCGTGTTTCCAATCGCTTTAAACGGGCAGTAGAGCAAATGACTTTACTCCCGTTTTTTACTGTTAGGAGGTTAACTTGACTAAATCCGCTCTGTTAGTCCTAGAAGACGGCACAGTGTTTCGCGGTACTGCAATCGGCGCTGACGGCATGTCAGTCGGTGAAGTAGTATTCAATACGTCTATGACTGGTTATCAAGAAATTTTGACTGACCCTTCATACGCGGAACAAATCGTAACTTTGACGTACCCACATATCGGTAATACGGGTACTAACAGCGAAGACGAAGAAGCGGGTCAAATCTGGGCTAAAGGCCTAGTGATCCGTGATTTGCCACTGCTAGCAAGTAATTTCCGTAACGAGCAATCGTTAAGTGATTACTTAAAAGAACGCAATATCCTAGGTATTGCTGACATCGACACTCGTAAATTAACACGTATCTTACGTGATAAAGGCGCTCAAAATGGTTGTATCATTGCAGGCGACGAGTTAGATGAGAATAAAGCGCTCGAAGCTGCGCAAGCCTTCCCAGGCTTAAAAGGCATGGATTTAGCAAAAGTTGTCTCAACCAAGGAAAATTTTGAGTGGCGTGAATCAAGCTGGACATTAGGTGAAGGCTTTAAAACGCTAGAAGCAGCAGACGAGAAATTTCACGTTGTTGCTTATGACTTCGGTGTTAAACGTAATATCTTACGCATGTTAGTTGACCGCGGTTGTAAATTAACCGTTGTGCCGGCACAAACATCTGCTGAAGACGTACTCGCACTTAACCCAGACGGTATTTTCTTATCGAACGGCCCTGGTGACCCTGAGCCATGTACCTACGCAATTGACGCAATTAAGACCTTTCTAGAAACAGATACGCCAATTTTTGGTATTTGTTTAGGTCATCAATTACTTGCGCTTGCCTCTGGTGCAAAAACAGTAAAAATGAAGTTTGGTCATCACGGTGGTAACCACCCAGTTAAAGACCTTGACCGCAATGTGGTTATGATCACTGCGCAAAACCATGGTTTCGCAGCGGATGAAGCGACATTACCAGCGAATTTACGTGCAACTCACGTTTCATTATTCGATGGTACGCTACAAGGTATTCACCGTACTGATAAGCCTGCATTTAGCTTCCAAGGTCACCCTGAAGCAAGCCCAGGTCCACACGATGCAGCACCTTTATTCGACCACTTCATCGACTTGATGCAAGCTCGTTCTAACTAATTTAACCGGAGTAACAATGCCAAAACGTACCGACATAAAAAGCATTCTTATCTTAGGCGCGGGCCCGATCGTTATCGGTCAAGCTTGTGAATTTGACTACTCTGGTGCACAAGCGTGTAAAGCACTACGAGAAGAAGGCTATCGAGTTATTCTTGTAAACTCGAACCCTGCAACTATCATGACTGACCCTGAAATGGCTGATGCGACGTACATCGAACCAATTCACTGGGAAGTGGTAGAAAAAATTATTGAAAAAGAAAAGCCAGATGCTGTACTCCCAACAATGGGTGGTCAAACAGCATTAAACTGTGCGCTTGACCTAGACAAGCACGGTGTGTTGGCTAAACACGGTGTTGAGCTAATCGGTGCAACTGCGGATGCCATCGATAAAGCAGAAAACCGTGAGCGTTTTGACGCTGCAATGAAAAATATTGGCCTTGAGTGTCCGCGTGCTGAAATCGCTCACTCAATGGACGAAGCACACGATGTACTTACTCGTATCGGCTTCCCATGTATTATCCGTCCATCATTCACCATGGGTGGTACCGGTGGCGGTGTTGCATACAACCAAGAAGAATTTGATGAAATTTGTGAGCGTGGTTTAGATTTATCACCAACAAATGAGCTTCTAATTGATGAATCATTAATCGGTTGGAAAGAGTACGAAATGGAAGTTGTTCGTGACAAAAACGACAACTGCATCATCGTATGTTCTATCGAAAACTTTGACCCAATGGGCGTTCACACGGGTGACTCAATCACCGTTGCACCAGCACAAACGTTGACGGATAAAGAATACCAAATCATGCGTAATGCATCGATGGCGGTACTTCGCGAAATCGGCGTTGAAACAGGTGGTTCAAACGTACAGTTTGGTGTGAATCCAGTTGATGGCCGTATGGTTATCATTGAAATGAACCCTCGTGTATCTCGTTCATCGGCTCTAGCGTCTAAAGCAACGGGTTTCCCAATTGCCAAAATCGCTGCGAAACTAGCTGTAGGTTATACGCTTGACGAGCTTCAAAATGATATCACGGGTGGTAAAACACCTGCTTCATTCGAGCCTTCAATCGATTACGTTGTGACTAAGATCCCACGTTTTAACTTCGAAAAATTCGCAGGTTCAAACGACCGTCTTACTACACAGATGAAATCTGTGGGTGAGGTTATGGCTATTGGTCGTAACCAACAAGAATCACTACACAAAGCATTACGTGGTCTTGAAGTGGGTGCAACAGGTTTTAACCCAATTGTTGCGCTTGATGACCCGAAAGCGAAAGAGAAAATCATTCGTGAATTGCGTGAGCCAGGTGCCGAGCGTATTTGGTATGTTGCTGATGCAATGCGTCATGGTATGAGCGTTGAAGATGTATTCGAATTGACTAAAATCGATCCATGGTACTTAGTACAAATCGAAGATATCTTAAAAGACGAAGAAACAATCAGCGAAGTAGGTATGGCTGGTTTAACTGCCGAGTTCTTACGCAAGCTTAAACGCAAAGGTTTTGCTGATGCACGTATCGCTGAAATTGCGGGTGTATCTGAAGCTGAAATTCGCAAAAAACGTCACCAATTAAATATCGTGCCAGTCTACAAACGCGTTGATACGTGTGCGGCAGAATTTAGTTCAGACACAGCTTACATGTACTCAACGTATGACGAAGAGTGTGAAGCGAACCCGTCTGACAAAGATAAAATCATGGTAATTGGTGGTGGTCCTAACCGAATTGGTCAAGGTATCGAATTCGATTACTGCTGTGTTCACGCGGCATTAGCGCTACGTGAAGACGGTTACGAAACAATCATGGTTAACTGTAACCCTGAAACTGTTTCTACAGACTACGACACATCTGACCGTCTATTCTTCGAGCCAATTACGCTTGAAGATGTATTAGAAATCGTTCGTGTTGAAAAACCAAAAGGCGTAATCGTTCAGTACGGTGGTCAAACTCCACTTAAACTGGCTCGTGCACTTGAAGCGAATGGCGTGCCAGTTATTGGTACGTCACCTGATGCAATCGACCGTGCTGAAGACCGTGAGCGTTTCCAACAACTTGTTGAGCGTTTAAACCTTCTTCAACCTGAAAATGCAACAGTAACGTCTCTAGAAGAAGCGATTGTAAAATCGGCTGAAATCGGTTTCCCTCTGGTTGTACGTCCTTCATATGTACTTGGTGGTCGTGCGATGGAAATCGTTTACGATGAAGATGACTTACGTCGTTACATGACTGAAGCGGTATCTGCATCAAATGAAGCCCCAGTATTGCTTGACCGTTTCTTAGATAACGCAATCGAAGTTGACGTTGATGCTATCTGTGACGGTGAGCAAGTGATTATCGGTGGTATCATGGAGCATATCGAGCAAGCAGGTGTTCACTCAGGTGACTCAGCATGTTCATTACCGGCTCATTCATTAACTGCTGAAGTACAAGACGTAATGCGCAAGCAAGTGACAGACATGGCACTTGAGCTTGGCGTAGTGGGTCTTATGAATACACAGTTTGCAGTGAAAGACGGCCAAGTTTACTTAATCGAAGTAAACCCTCGTGCAGCGCGTACAGTACCGTTTGTATCAAAAGCAACGGGTGTAGCACTTGCTAAAGTAGCAGCGCGTTGTATGGCAGGTCAGTCATTGGCAAGCCAAGGTATCACCAAAGAAGTGATTCCTCCTTACTACAGCGTTAAAGAAGTTGTATTACCGTTTGCTAAGTTCCAAGGTGTTGACCCAATGCGTGGCCCAGAAATGCGCTCAACGGGTGAGGTAATGGGTGTTGGTGAAACATTCGCCGAAGCGTTCGCTAAAGCACAATTAGGTGCAAGCAACACTTTACCACGCGGTGGTCGCGCGTTACTATCGGTACGCAACAGTGACAAACCACGTATTGTTGAACTTGCTAAAACTATGACTGAACTTGGTTTTGAGCTAGATGCAACAGGTGGTACTGCCAAAGCACTTGAAGACGCTGGTATTGCAGTTCGTCGCGTAAACAAAGTATTCGAAGGTCGTCCTCATATTCTTGATAGAATTAAAAATGGTGAATACAGCTACATTGTAAACACTACTGAAGGTCGCCAAGCGATTGAAGATTCGAAGGTGTTACGTCGTGGTGCGTTACAGCACAAGACTAACTACACAACGACACTGAACGCGGCATTTGCTAACTGTACTGCAAACCAAGCAGACGACCGTAGCAAAGTGACGTCAGTTCAGGAACTACACCAGCGAATGAACTAAGGAAATGTGCCAAGGGCGAGTGATTCGCCCTTGGGATTAAGTGAGAATAATATGCAATCAATTCCGATGACGGTTCGTGGTGCAGCATTACTGCGCGAAGAACTTAACGAATTAAAAACAGTTACCCGTCCAAAAATCATTGCTGATATCGCTGAAGCACGTGAGCATGGTGATTTGAAAGAAAACGCTGAATACCATGCTGCTCGCGAGCAACAAGGTTTTTGTGAAGGTCGTATTCAAGAAATTGAAGCGAAGCTTTCAAATGTACAAATCATCGATGTAACTAAGATGCCTAAGACAGGTAAAGTTATTTTTGGTACAACGGTGACTATCGTTAATGTTGAAACCGACGCTGAGGTTAAATACCAAATCGTGGGTGATGATGAAGCAGATATCAAAAATAACCTGATCTCTGTAAACTCGCCAATCGCGCGTGGTTTAATTGGTAAAGAGGTTGATGACGCCGTTACCATTAAAACACCTAATGGTGAAGTTGAATACGAAATCATTGAAGTTGAGTATATTTAATAGCTTAACCAAGCATTGATGAAGCCGCGGTTTTATACCGCGGTTTTTTTATGCCTGTTTACAGCCACCCAATTATTCGTTACGTTGGCGTTCTATTAACGATTATATAGAGGTGACAATGGCAAAAATTCACTACCCTAAAGCGCTTTCAAAAGGCGATAAAATAGCCATTTGCGCTTTTTCATCAGGGGTTGATCAAGCATATCACGCACGTTTAGATCTTGTGTTGGCGGGCTTAAAAGCAAAAGGCTTTCAAGTTATAGAAGGGGCATGCTTACGCGAAGCCCATAGTCCTGCGAAACAGCGTGCAGATGAATTAATGCAGTTTTTAACAGATGACTCAATTGCCGCTATCATGCCGCCATGGGGCGGCGATCTCACCATGGAAATTTTATCTTTACTTGATTTTAATGCGATAAGCCAAGCACAACCGAAGTGGTTAGTGGGATTTTCAGATATCAGTACATTTGCATGTGCTTTAACGACACGATGTGGTTGGGCAACACTGCACGCAGCAAATTTAATGCAAATTCACCCAGACGATCCTGATGAATACTTAGCAAACATTTTCAAAGCACTACAATTAGGTGAAAAAGGTCAATTAAATCAAGTGGCCTCACCTTATTACCAGCAGTCTGTTATAGATTATTCGCACCAGCCGCAGGCACAGTTTGATTTAACTGCACCGAGCCAATGGCGTTGTATAAACTACAAAGACACACGTAAAATTGAAGTGTCGGGGCGCTTGATAGGCGGCTGTTTGGATACGTTAGGTTTACTATTACCTTCTAATTACTACGCATTACATGAATTTAAAAAACAGTATGCACCTGAAGGACTTATTTTATATTTAGAAAATGCAGAGCTCAGCCCGATGGCACTTGCACGCTGTTTGTTATCGTTAAAATTGAATGATGTTTTTACCGATGTAAATGCCGTTGTGTTTGGTCGCAGCCCTGCAATAAATAACGACTGCTACTTTGATGAATCTCAAGCAATTGAGCTCGCATTTAAAGGCAACTTATTTCCGGTTATTGTCGATGCAGACATTGGACATGTTGCGCCAAATTTAGCGCTTATTAATGGTGGTTTTGCAACGATTACTGCTGACTTAAGTGAAGGTATGGCGCGTAATGTGAAGGTCAATACAACGTTAAATTAAATATTACGCCTACGAGAGTAGGCGTAATACACGGCATGTAGCGCTTAAATCACTGAAATAATAGTATCTTTATCTAAACGCGATTTTGGTAATGCAGCATTATAATCTTGCTCAGGCTCGTGATAGCCAATTGCCAAAGCAACTTCACAGACATACCCATCTAGCTCATCAGCGAAAAGCTCACCGAGTAAATCTTTATCAACCCCTTCCATCGGAGTAGAGTCAATGCCTAAACGAGCCACGGCATGCATGGTATTGCCTAACGCAATATACGTTTGTGACTTAGTCCACTGTGCATTATTACCTTGTTCATCGGTATTTAAATCAACAAAAGCAAAGGCACCAAAAGCGCTTTCTTTGTTTTCTGCTTTTGTACGGCCATTAGCAATGTCTGCCTCTATGACTTTTTCATAATCTTCACGTTTGTAGCGAGGGTTATAAGCAAATAATATAGTGTGTGAGGCGGCCTTCGCATGTAATTGATTAAACTGAAACTTGTTTGCAAAGCTGTCGTGTAAACGCTGTTTTGCTTGGTCTGATTCAATTACTACGAATTTCCATGGTTGCGAGTTAATCGATGAAGGAGTTAAGCGCAGTGCTTCTAAAATAACGGC
Organism: Pseudoalteromonas lipolytica; assembly: GCF_900116435.1. GTDB lineage: Bacteria > Pseudomonadota > Gammaproteobacteria > Enterobacterales > Alteromonadaceae > Pseudoalteromonas > Pseudoalteromonas lipolytica. The sequence goes on from NZ_FPAZ01000010.1 coordinate 133,774, forward strand.
CAAATCATCTTGGCTAATGCGTTTAGTTGCATCGTAGCGCTTGCTTGTATAACGGCGTTGTAAGTCTGAAATAATAGGGTGTGTCATGTAATTGCTCCCGCATGTATAACAATATGACTGAGTGTACGCCTTGCATACTTAGCGATAAAGCGCATAATTCAATAAACATTATCAAAAAATTTTAGTTAATATGTTGGTTGAAGATCTGAAATTAATCCTCAAGGTCGCTGAATTCCGCAGCATTACTACCGCTGCTGCAAAACTAGATATGCGCTCAGCAACAGCGAGTGCGGCAATAAAGCGTGTTGAGGCAGCTCTCGGTACTGAGTTATTTGTGCGAACAACGCGTCACTTGCGTTTATCAGCAGCTGGTGAGCGCTTTTTGCCTCAATGTCAGCAGGCAATTGCCATGCTTGAGCAAGCAACTCTTGCATTAAAAGGCGAGCATGATGAAATTGAAGGTGAGCTTAGAGTGGCGTTATCATCTGATCTGGGCCGTAATATGATTATTCCTTGGCTTGATGAATTATTAGATGAGTACCCCAAACTCAGTTTGAGACCGCATATCAGTGATAGTAATGTTGATTTTTACCGTGATTCAGTCGATTTTGCACTGCGCTATGGCTCGCCATCAGATTCCAATCTTTATGGTTTCAAAATTTGTAATGTGCCACGTATATTATGTGCAACCCCAGACTATTTAGCCAAGCATGGTATGCCTAAGCACCCAAATGATTTAAAACAACATCAGGGGCTTTTTTATCAACTGCAAGATATCATTAATAATGTCTGGGATTTTACTGACGGCACAGAACGTTTTAAGGTAAAAATGCAAGGTCGCCGTGCCTCGAATGATGGTGATTTAGTCAGACGATGGTGTGTTGCAGGGAAAGGCCTTGCAGTTAAATCATGCATTGATATCAGTGATGATTTGCTTAATGAACGTGTAATACCTGTTATGCAAGATTATCCGCATTTGTGTGCAGAGCTGTGGCTTATCTGTCCAAGTCGGCAATCAATTACACCTGCTGTTCGTTTAGTTCGGGATATATGCCGCGAAAAAACCAAAGCTATACTCAATCAACTGATTGAAAAGGGTATTTTAGATAAGCGGGTACTCGATAACTAATTATTTTAAGTATAGAATAACGAGGCTTTTTCATCTTTATGGCTAAGCAACATTCTCAGGGCAGGGTGAAATTCCCCTCAGGCTTTATACTTTAAATTAAAGTGAGCCCGCGAGCGCTTTAGTCATGCTAAAAGTAAAAAGAGGCCACGTGGCGTGGCTTCTTTTGTTATTGCAGTTTTTCAATCGCGTTGTGTGCGCTGTTACTTTCTGGGTCTAGCGTGAGCGCTTTTTTGTAACTTGCTAATGCTTTTTGTTTATCACCGGCTGCTAAATATGCTTCACCTAAACTATCAAACGTATTTGCGGAATCTGGATAAGATTGATTGTTGAGTTCAAACACCGTGATTGCGGCGTCTAGCTCACCCATCTGCATTAATTCATAGCCAAAGTAGTTTAGCGACCTTTCTCTTGGCGTATTACCATCACTCACCATTTGCTGATAGGTTTTCTTTAGCCCTTCAATACCTTCACGTTTAAATACGTTATAAAGTTTGCTATCTATATGCTCTGTCGCTTTTTCGTAGGGTTTGCCATAGTAGATTGCAAGTAGGCCATTAGTCATGGGGGTGAGTGGCGCACCACCGGTATTATTTAAAATGATAACCAGTAATTTGTCTTCGATGATCCTACTTATAAATGCATTAAAACCATTGATGCCACCGCCATGTTGAATACGTGTCAGGGGTTTTCCATAGGTGCTTTTATCAAGGTTAGTTACTTCCCAACCAAGCGCATAATTTCTTTGCTCAGACACGTGATACATCTGCTGTTTATATTCTTTGTTCAATAACTTATCTGAGTAAAGGGCTTGATCCCATTTTAGTAAATCTCGTGCTGTTGAATACATAGACCCTGCAGCATACGGGATAGACATATCTAAGTAGTCTGTATTGCTGTAGCCAGTTAGGCCATTGTCGTAACCCGATACGCGAAATTTAATGATTTTATTGTGAGAATCATAGCCTGTGTCGTTCATTCCGAGTGGATCTAAAATATTTTTCTGTAATACGTCTTTGTATTTTTGACCCGTTACCTTTTCAATTACTGCACCTAAAATAAAGTAGCCTGAGTTGCTATAACGAAATTCAGTGCCGGGTTCGAACAATAGATCATCACTGCACAATAAGCGGATAAATTCATCAACGCTGTAGTTGTTTTTACTATATTCGTCGCGAAATGTTTTTAATTGAGTGTAATTACTAAGCCCAGAAGTATGGTTGAGTATTTGTCGAAGAGTAATTTTTGCTGCGATATCTTGCCTGTAATCAGGAAGGTACGTTGCCAGAGGTTCATCAAGTTTGAGCTTACCTTGTTGCGCAAGTTGTAAAATGAGCATGGCAGTAAATTGTTTTGTAATCGAACCTATTCTAAATTTACTTTTCTCGCTGTGCTCAATATCCCATTCAAAGTTTGCGTAGCCATAACTTTTTTCAAACAGTACTTTTCCATCTTTAGCGACTAGTACATTGCCATTGAACTGCTTGTAGTCATGAAAACCTTGAATAAAGTGAGCCATCTCAGTTTGCATATCTTGGCTGCGGGCAAGGCTTGTAAAAATAATTATTGAAATGATAAAGAGTAGTTTTATGTAATTTATAAATGTTTTCATTGCTGTCCTTATGATGAATCTAATCCATTCTAATTCCAAAAGAGGCAGTCTCGTTTTAGCCGTGACACTATGTGAGCGATGGATTTTCTATTTAGTGTGATTTTTGTACTAATTCACAATAGCTTAGTCTTTATCTTATTGGAATATAATAGAAACATTCTATTACAATTCATTTATTAATAGAGTGTCTTACCACCTTGCGGTAAAGCCACGGTTGTCTATGTGTACAAAACCACCATGATGAGCCGCAGGTTTATAGCGGCCAATACCGCCAGTGTAGCGGCTTTGCTTTTGAAATTTTTCGAACAGTTTATAAAGTACATCGACATCGGCAATGGTGAGCTTGCCATCACCGTTTAAATCGTCCATGCGGCCATCGCCGTTTTCATCGATGTATAAATCAAATGCATCACCATATTGATGACGACTGTGTCGTCCATTACCAATAGAGCGGTTGTAATGAGGCGTACGGTAGCCACTGATAAAGGCAAATTTAGTTACTTTAATTCCTTCACGTTGCACAAATTTAAGTAAATCTTCGAGCATCATTAACCCATCGTTATTAACATAAAGGTATTTTGGGAAACCACTCACTTGTTTACAAATCACATTTCTAACTTGCACATGAGGTGTTAATTGGCGTGTTAAATCCTGCTCTGTTATTTCAATAAGCCCTGATGGGGCACTGTACTGTGGGTTGTTTTTGTATGGAGCAGGGTACGTGCCAATTTGGTAATTATTCAGTACTTTGTTTTTGGCGTTAAACGGCTTTTTTACAATAACCATTAAGGTGCGTTCAGCGTGTGAATTTGCCAGTACTAAAGAATAAAACCCTGCTTTTTCAGGAGCATAAACGGCGAGGCTTGTAGGGCCTAACCGTTCTGTTTTTACATCTGACACATCGGTAGCAGAAAAGTCGGCCGTGTTATCAAGGGTGAGCACTTCATTCGCATCCATTACAATACTGTGCAGCGATTTGTTGAGCTCAAGTGCACTGATAGGCAGCGTTATGCATGCAAACAACGTACTGATAACCACTAGGCTAAATTTCATAGATACCTCTAGATTGAATCATTTGAAAGTGGCTTAGTGAGTTTTTCTAGTAATACAGGATCGCGATTATACACATCAGAGTAAAAATGCAGTCCATCATCTGTATTTGCAGCCACGGTCCAATACATTAAAAAGACATCAAGCGGGTTTGACAGGGTTACTTTTTGTGTCTCTTGAGCAGAGATAGCGTCATCAATTTTACTGCGAGACCAACCATCCGAGGTTCCTAATATTTTTTCAGCGAGTGTGAGTGGCTCATCAACCCGCACACAACCATGACTGAATGCACGTTGGTCTTGCTGGAATAAACTTTTTGCAGGAGTGTCGTGCAAATAAATTGAGTATTTATTTGGGAACATGAATTTGATTTGTCCCAGTGAATTATTTTCTGAAGGTTGCTGTACAAACCAATACGGGAAGTTTTTGCGGCTCGCATTAGCCCAGTCAATGCTCTTGCTATCTACGGGGTTACGGCGGCTATCTACTACCACAAAGTCCTTTTCATTCAGATAGTTGGGGTTATCTTTCATTTTCTTAATAATCCCTCCAGAAATACTCCGTGGTACTGTCCAAGTCGGGTTCATTACTATGTAACTCATTTGCCCTTTGAATATGGGGGTTTTTGTGTAGTTTTGGCCTACAACTACATTGGTTTTCCATTGAAGTTTGTTATCTTCGAACAGATAAAGCATATACCCCGCAATATTAACGATTAAAAAACGCTCGGTAATGGTGTTGTCTACCCAGCGAATGCGCTCTAAATTAACTAAGATATCATTAACATATTCACTGTAATCTCTATTGAGCAGCTTTATGGTTTCATTTCCTATTACACCATCGTCAGCAACTTGATGTAAATATTGGAATTTTTTAACAGCCTCAACAAGTTCATTGTCGTAACTGGTTTCATCTGAAATTCCAGAAGAGTAGTAGTTTAAGCGTTGTAGTTTTTGTTTTAATAGTGGCACAGCGGGGTCTGATTGACCGGGTTTTAATACCTTATTTTGTAATGTGATATTCGCAAGCTCACCTTTGGTGTCAAGTTCGCGATAAAAAACCAATGCATCTTTCAAGGTTTTATAGTGGGGCAGAGTGGGTTTTAAATCATTAAGGCCTTTTTCGAGGCTTTTTGATTTTACATGTTTAAGCAGCGCTTTTGCAGCGGCATCTGGGGTGACATCAGACTGCTCGTAATTCCATGTGTCGGATAGTAGTTTAGGGTTCACTTTACCGCGAATCAGGTGTTTTGCGTAAGTCATGATGGCATCGGTCATCAGCACATCGAATTGTGCTTCGACGGCTTGCGTGCCGCGCTTGTCAATTTCTTTTGCCAATGCCATCAGCGTGTCAAAGTGGTAATCGTTAGGGAAAAGTCCTTCAAGCTCAGCTTGTGCAATTAAATTAAGAGCTTGTTTTGTGTACGCAAAATCAGACCAAACACGTTCAAAGTTATTTGCTTTGTAGGTGGCAACAGTCATTTCAGGGGAGTGGATTAGTTCGCTTTCTACAGAATGAGATTCGCCAATTAAAATAGGTTCAAGCTGTTGTTGTAAATATGGGTTTTCAGCCAGCGCAGGAATACAAAAAGATAAACAACTAACCAAGGCAGTGTAGCGAATAAATTTCATAGCTATGTCCTTATAACGTGTTTGTAAGAGTGACACTAATTAGCATTAATACTTAATTATTCAGAGGGGTAAAACCTGATGCTGACAGCGTTAAAAATTTCTGATTTTGAACAACGAAATTTTGCAGTGCTCGCGACGAGGGTTTTCGCCTAAAAATAACTCTTAGAATAAGCAAATTAGTATTCTTTGAATTTGTTTCTTTTTTACACACTTAAGCTTAGCAAAGTTATGAAAATTTTAGGAACATATTTGTTTATTTTTTAACAAAAAACGCTTGGTAAGAAAGCTTACCAAGCGCTTGGTTGGGATAAGGAGAGGGCTTAGTTACTCGATGTCTGTAGTGGGGCATCAGGCGTTGTTTTTTTGCCTCTTAGTTTAGCAATTAAACGCTTGAAGTCTTCTAATGCCACGTACTGACATGGAATTAAAATTAATGTAATCACGGTCGCAAATAACACACCAAACGCCAGCGATACAGCCATTGGGATAACTATTTTGGCTTGTAAACTGGTTTCCATAATTATTGGCAATACACCTATAAATGTAGTGATCGACGTTAATAAAATGGCTCTAAAGCGGCGTGCCCCTGCTTGCATTACTGCCTCTTTAATTGCGACTCCTTCTGCTCGGGCTTTATTAACAAAATCGACCATTACGAGTGAATCATTCACAACTACACCTGCAACCGCAATAATGCCGAACACCGACAGGCTGCTCATGGTCATCCCTAAAATCATGTGACCAAACATGGCACCAATCACACCAAATGGAATAACCGACATGATAATAAATGGCTGAGAATATGAGCGAAGTGGAATCGCTAATAATGCAAAAATAATCATCATCGACAGAGCAAAATCACGTACTTGCTCAGCCACACTGTCCATTTCTTCTTGAATACGTCCTGCTACATTACTTTCTACACCTGGGTAGTTTTTAAGTAGGCTGGGTAAATACTCATCACGAATTTCTTTTGCGATTGCAAATGGTTCTGCTTGCTCGGTATTAACCGCAGCCCACACATTAACAGTACGCTTTGCATTTTCTCGGCGAATACGGTTAACCCCATCTACGATATTTACTTTAGCAACTTCTGCCAGCGGCACTTCAACACCCGTTGGCGTAATGATACGTGCATCGGTAATGTCGCTCACAGCATTGCGTGATTCTCGTGGATAGCGAATCATGACTTTGATCTCTTCACCTTCGCGAAGAATACGTTGTGCCTCTAATCCGTAGTAACTAAAACTCACTTGTGAAGCAACATCAGACAGTGTAAGACCTAAGCTATACGCAAGAGGTTTAAGCTCTAACTGTACTTCATCAGTCGCCGATTGTAGTGAGTCATTAACGTCACCAACACCTTCCATGCTGTTAAGTTTCTCTTTAAGTTTTGCTGCGACTTCTTTTAGTTTGTTAATGTCTTTGCCTTCTAAGCGAAAACTTACATCGCCATCATCACGGCCGCCATTCATTATGCTGTCTTGAATGTTAAGTGTTTTTACACCAGGCAGTGGCGGCATTTGTTCACGCCATAACGCACTTAACTGAAATGTATCGATAGGGCGTAAGTCAGGCTCAACTAAAATAGCCATAATATTGGCATTGGTGCGACCTCGTAAGCTGACTGATAAGTCACGGATCATCGATTGACCATACTGCTCTTGCAGTTGCTTATCGACATTTAATATGACGTTTTCAATTGTTTTTGCTGTCTCAAGCGTTGCTTGCTCAGATGACGATAAGTTCATTTCGACTGAGATGCGCGGAAAGTCATGCGGAATTTTAGGGTTCGCAACAAACTTCACTAAACCACCTGCAAACATACCACCGCTCACAATAAGGACACAAATAAAGCCAACAATAACGGTATATCGATAGTGGATACAGTGACCAATAAATGGCGTGTAATAATTATCGACAAAGTTTTTCAAACCGTTATCCATACCTAAACGCAAACGATGTAAAGGGTTTTTAGGGTTGGCAGGCTTATTTTTCATTGCCGCTAGGTGAGCTGGTAAAATAAGTTTCGATTCAATTAAAGAGAAAATTAAACATAAAATAATTACCCCACCAATGGCTTTAGAGAACGCAGAACCAGGTCCCGACGCCAGTGTTTGCGGTAAGAATGCAGCAATGGTTGTTAGTACACCAAATGTAGCAGGAATGGCAACGCGTTTTACACCACGCACAACGTTATCAAGGCTATGGCCGTGTTTTTCAATTTCAGCACTGGCCGACTCACCGACCACAATGGCATCATCAACGACGATCCCCAGAACTAATATGAAGGCAAACAAGGATGCAAGGTTAACGGTGATATCTAAAAAGCCCATTGGCATCATTAAAAAAGCACCTAGGAAAGACACAGGCAACCCCATCATGACCCAAAATGCTAATCGCAATGGCAAGAATAGGGCGAGTACCACCATCACTAAAATACCCCCCCAAATCATATTATCGATCATCATATTTAGACGACCTTCAAGGTAGTAAGTTAAATCGACAATAGGCGATAATTTTACACCCTCTGGTAAGAGTGGGGCTTTATCAGCAAGGTACTGTTTAAGAACCGCTGCAACTTTGGTGATATCTTGATCTTTAGAGGCATTAACTTCAAACGTTAATGAGTTTTTGCCATTGTATTTTGAGTATTGCAGACCCTCTTCAAAGCCATCGTTCACGGTGGCTACATCGCCAAGTAGCACTTGTGCGCCATCGGGTAGGTGCAATAACGGGAGGTTCTCAAACTCTTTACCACGGTAAGCTTGGTTTTCAACACGCATTGAAATATAACCATTTTCAGAGCGAATTTGACCCGCCGACATATTTGCCGAAAAGCTACGCACGGCAGTCGCAATATCCCGGAAGGTTAAACCATACTCGCGCAGTTTATCAGGGCTTATTTCAATACCAATTTCATAATTTAGGCCACTGTGAAATTCAACTAAGTTGATTTGTGGTAACGCTTGAAGTTCATCTTTTATGTCGTTACCCAGCTCTTTTAATTGGTAATTGCTCATATCGCCATAAAGCGCCAAGATCATGACTTCTTGCTCGTACTTATCACGGCGAACAATAGGCCGTTCCATCTCTGCAGGAAAGGTATTAATTGAGTCAACTTGCATCTTGATTTCGTCAAGCACTGCTTGCGGATCGTATTGTTCTTCAATTTCGATCCAGGCTTGTGAAAACCCGCGGTTCGAATAGGTAATTAAGCGTTTAATACCTTCGAGTCCTTCAAGTGACTCTTCGACTTTTATTGTGATGCCTTCTTCGACTTCTTGTGGAGCAGCACCCGGATAAACAGCTTGAATGCTGATCCAGTTACTTTCAAACTGTGGGAACATCTGTTTACGAACAGACATAGCTGTTAGTAAACCGCCCACTAAAATAAAGATCATGAGGAGATTTGCTGCAACAGGGTTGCGAGCAAACCACGCGATTAAACCTTTTTCTCTTTGCGTGGTCATGGCTTAGTCCTCTTTTAACGCGAGTTGCGTGGTTGGCGCGCTTAACTCAGCGTTATCTAACTTTACTGCCATCCCCTCAGTGGGGTACTCAAGGGCTGAGGTAATGAGTTTTTCGCCATTCGCAAGGCCGTTATCCGCGATCACCATACCATTTTGTTCACGCACGATATGAAGGGTTTTAAATGTCAGTGTTTCGCCTTCTTGTAAAACGGCAATTTTGTTGTCTTTTACTAAGTGGTGTGGCACAACAATGGCATTATCTAAAGCGCGACCTTGAATAGTCGCGTTGATGTATGAGCCAAAACGTAATGGATTTTTTTGCTGGTAGGGCGTAGCAACTTGGGCAACTAAATAATTCATTCGACTGCGTTGGTCTACCACACCTTCAGTGCGAACAATGGTAGCTTGCCACGTGGTTTGTTTACCAGCAAACTCAGCGCTAATAGAAACGTTTGCACCAATACCTTGATTATCCAGATACTGTAAGTCTTTATCGGCAACGGGTAAGCGGATTTCAGCAAGTGAGGTAGAACTTAAACTGCCAAAGCTGTTACCCGGGTTAACAACACTGCCTAAACTAATTAAGCGTTCTTCGATAATGGCATCGTAAGGGGCTTTAATATAAGTACGTTCTAAGTTGCGTTTAGCACGCTTAACGCTTGCTTGCGCTGCACGGTAATTAGCAAGTTTTTCAGCGAGTTGTGGTTTACGTAGGTAAAGTTCAGAGGGAATAACTTGATGAGAGTCGCCTTTGATACGATCCCACTCAGCTTGCGCAACAGAAACTTGTGCACGTTCAATCTCCAGTGCAGAACTTGCTTGTGCAAGCCCAGCTTCGGCTTCGATAAGTGCTGCTTCGTAATCATTTGGGTCAATTCGTGCTAGAATATCGCCTTGCTTAACAAAACCGCCTTGTACAAACTGATCAGAAAGCGATACAACTTGGCCGCTAACTTGCGCTACAAGCTCGGTGTGATTCTTTGGCTTAACAATGCCGTACGATTTTACATCGAGAGTAATCGTATCAAAGCTCAATGGTTTAATCGATACAAGCGGACGCGTATCTTGTTCTGGTTTTTCGACAGGGGCTTGCTTCATTGAGGCAAACGCAAAAGCCATTCCTAAGCCGCCGACTAAAACGGCAATAGGGAGAATGATTTGTTTTTTACTAGCCACGGGATATTCCCTCACGGTTGACGGTAATGATTAAATTTAAAATTTGTTAGGCTAAGCATACGCAATAAAGTGTTTACAAGGCGTTTGAAGATGTAACAAACCATTACACATATTACAAAGACGCGATAAAGGTTCTTAAAGAGGTACGTGATGACAGATAAAATGGCATGTAGATTAGGCTGTGGCGCCTGTTGTATTGCACCTAGTATTAGCTCACCCATTCCAGGGATGCCAAACGGCAAAGCGGCCGGAGAGCGCTGTATTCAGCTTGATGAGAATAATTTGTGTAAATTATTTGGTGACGAATCAAGACCCAAAGTATGCAGTGATTTTTCTGCCACGATAGATGTGTGTGGCACGACTAACGAACAAGCATTGTATTTAATTACCGAACTTGAACAGATGACATAAATTTGGCTGTTGTTTCTGAAAAGCTTTAAACAATATTTATCATAAAACATTTAGCAAGCTGGTTCTATTTTAGTTACGATACACTGATTTTGTAATTAAGGAAGAATATGAGACACACATCCAATGAAGCATGGTTATTTTTGTTGTTAGTTGTATTAGCTATCGTCATGCCATTCATTATCGGTTTAGTGGTGGTAAAAACTTACCGAAGATTTAAACCCATAGAACAGGCTGATACGGATTCTGTATCGATTATGAGTTCGATTGAAAGCAAAGATAGTTTTTTTAAAATATTATTTGTGGGTTTTTTAGTTAGCTCTCCGATATTTTATGGCTTATATCATTCATTTTTAGCCTAAGAATATAACCAAAAATGCCAGTCTTATTGACTGGCATTTTTGGTTTGCGATCAGTAGAAAAGGCTTCTTTGAATGATTTATAAAAATTAAACAGATACTTTGAAATAACTACATTTCAGTTCGCAATAAAAATACTCAACTCATATCTATTCGACTTATCTATTAACTGGAGAGTGAGCTATTTAGGCTAATCTAGTTTTGAAAGTGAGCTTATTTAATTAAGGGATTAAATGAAAAAATCAAAAATTATCCTTGCAAATTGTCCTGATATAGAAAGTTTTGAGGTTGTTTTCTCTAATTCGAGTTTGAACTTATCTGCTTACGAAAATACCTTAACAGGTTATTGGAATGACGTAATTGAGGACTCAAATAAAGCAGGTATCGAGGTATGGGATGGACTGTATTATCGGCTAGAGAATATTGATGAGTTGATAAATGGTGCAATGCAATTGCAATTAAGTACTGTGCCATATTCAACGGTTCGCTCGCTTATAAAGTTAAAGCAAAGCCATAATACCCTAGATAGTAGCTACTTTTCTTATCATATAAATACAGGGGCTTTGATATCGACAAGTGATGACTTGTTTGTATTTGGTCAAAAAACAAGACAGTCAGGAACTCAATTTATTGATCTTATTGGAGGTGGACTTCAAAAGGATGAGTTAACAGTAAAGCAGGTTGCTGATATCAAAAATAATATTTTAAAAGAAGCATTTGAAGAGGCGAATATTTCGAGCTCAATGATTGATTGGGTAAACCTTAATTCATTTGTTCTAACTAATACAATGAGTGTTATCATTTTATTCAATATCAAACTCAACGTAGATAAAAGCCAATTATTAAAAGCATTTGAGAGTAGAGTAGAAAATGAGCTATCAGGTTTAGAATTTTTCGATAAGCTAGATGTCGGTGAATTTAGTCGTCGAGAAAATGCGCTTTCTTATTTGAGTTTAATACCGCAGTTAGTAAAGAATTATTCAGTCAGATGATGTTTATATCTAAATTATGCTTAATGCCAGTCTTATTGACTGGCATTTTTGGTTTGTGAACTACCAGCTATACGTAGCGCTTAGTGTATATTGCTCGCCACGTCCTGGAGTGCCGGGGACTTCTTCGAATGATTCATCCCATATGTTGTCTGCTGCTAAAGTAATAAACACATTTTCAAGCTGAGCCGGAGTGAATTTTAGCGTCAGTTGCGTAAAGAAGGCTTCATCGCTTGAGCGTCTCAGGCGATTGCTGTGCTGTTTACGCCATTCATTATCAATACGCAGTTCAAGTACGTCCATTGGTTGCCAAACTGCACCGAGTGTTACACGGTGATCTGGATAGTTTAGGGCGTAAAAACTCGCATCAATATCCGCTGCGCCATAATCTTCGGACTTTTCTAAATAGGTGTAGCTGGCAATAAGCTCGGTGGTGTCAAACGACTTATTAGCTAGGAACTCAACCCCTAAAGTATCAATATCAACAGGGTTGGCAAAACGCGCTGAGGTTGCATCAAAGCGGTAGGTCCAGTCAGTGAGGTTTTTATCTTTACGATAAAATATCGCTGAATCTAAGCGCCATGTTTGCTCTTCAATTAGCAAGCCTAACTCGAGGTTGTCGGTCGTTTCGCGCTCAAGGTTGTAGTTACTTCTGAATAAACCACCTGTTTCGCTGCCACCAATCGCTGTATAACCTGGTACTTGAGTTGCCTCTGCGTATGACGCATACCACGTGTGTTCACTGCCATTTTGATTGACAACTTTAAGGCTCGCATCAGCAATGAAGGAGGTATCTGAACTATCACGATTTGTGTTATCAAATGCTGCACCTGCACGCACGGTAAGCTGTTTGTCAGTAGCAAGTGCCGTTGTGTATTCTGGCAATACGCTTAACTTCGTGTAATTGCGTGAAGTAAAGTTGTTTTCAAGAGAAGTAGACTCAATAGAATCTGCAATAAATTGCCCTGAGTAGTTAATTGCATATGCCGTGTTGAGTGCGTGGCGGCCCGATAACCCCAGTGATTTTACCGTTGTTTCGTGAAAAGCTTCAAAAATAGCGGGGTTTTCACGTGATAATACATAGTGATCGTTATGTTTACGATAATAACCGGTCACTTCAAATGTATTGCTCGCACCGTACAAGTGTTTGTGATTTAACATTACCAATGTGGTTTCAAGATCTTCGGTTTCATTAAAATTAAACGGCGTGTATAAGTTGGGCCAACCAAAAAACTTTGCTTGTTTACCGAACATTAAATCAGTTTGTGAAGTGTCACTTGCCAGTTGAATGCGTGCCGATGCGCGTTCAAAATCATGGTCACCATTCTTAATAGAACCATCACTTTTTGAATGAGAATACTCACCTTCTAAGCCTAAGCGCCAATCAGGCATGCTCTCAAGCTTTTGGCTGTGCGCTGCATGAATACTCTGTAAGTTAAAGCCATTGCTACCAACCCCTAACGAAGCACTCCCCGTGCTTGTAATAGGTCGCCAGCCAAATGAAACGGTCCCTACAGAGCTATTCATGCCATATAGAGCGTTATCAGCACCGGTTAGAACAGCTGGGCCTGCTAGCATCTGCGGTGCAATAGGAATTTCTGCAAAGTAATGCCCTGACTGTGGATCGAATAAGGTGCTGCTGCCAACACGAAAGCCGGTATTTTCAAAAATACCCCCCCGTATCGTCACATCGGCTTGTGCCTCAGCCATATTACGTGATTGTAAGTCGACACGTGGGTCGTATTCTAAATTTGAAACGGGCGCATCAAAGGTGCCAACAGGTTCTTTATTGGCTGTTGCTGATACTTCAACGGTGATTTGTTCAATGTTGTTTGCTTCTTTTGCAAACAGTGAGCAAGTGACGAATAATGCAGGAAGTGTGAAGTGTACCGCTCGTACCATCTAAAACTCTCTTATGATTACTGTGTTGAGAGCAGTGGGGTTAATTACCGTATAAACATGGCAAACCACTGCAAAATTGCGGCTATTGTATCTGAATCACTGAGTTATACCACTCCAACCAGCATTGATTTAGGCATAAAAAAACCGCGAATTAATCGCGGTCTTTTATCGAAACATGTAATTATTGCTTCACTGACTGTGGCGGAAAGTTACTTAAAATATTCGCGACAGTTTCTTTGATCACTTCAGTACGTTTTTCTGGTGACTGGTTCTTTTGTAAACGACCTTCTTTAGCTCCACGCCAAACAAGTTGGTTAGAAGCGCGGTCGACAACATCTAAAATTAATGTGCCTACTTCGTACTCACGCGTTGTTGTTTGCGTGTTGTAGCCCATGCCCCAATAATTCCAGCGTGCGCCATAACCAACATTAAACGTATCTACATCGATTTTAGTATCAACTGATGCATGGTAGTTAATAAGTACATCAGCTTGTGCAACGTCAACTAGTTGCATACCACTTTTTTCAAGTTCAGCATTTACCGCTTCGCGGACACGCTTTTCCATTAATGGACTGATTTGGTAGTTTGCAACATTCTTTGTTAGGCTCGCGTTAGGAACCCACGAGAAAGTTTTATAGTTGCTAAAGTCAGCTGATTTATCGTAATCCCAATCAGGGGTTTTAGCACAAGCCGCTAAAAATAAAACAGCCGTTGCGATTAATAAGTTCTTCATACTGTTTGCTCCTTGGCAAAAATTTCCACTACTTGATTGATAACATAACACAAAAATAATTCAACTGAATGATTATTTAGTTACTATGGCACATTTCAAAAAAAGTAATGTAATAGAATGTAAATATAGTCATCCTTGACTGAATCATTTATTAATTTATGTGATTAGGCGCTGTGTTCGACCTCAATCCAGTCTTTTTCATCGACCCAGTTTTGTGCCCCATCTTTTACTGTCCGAATAGGTACGATGTAGTCACAACTCACTTGTGGCTTAACAGATGCAAAAATTGGCACAAAGCCAAAACTCAATGCGGTTTCTATTATTGCTTTTTGGTTTTGTGGGTCGATATCCGCCGCTTCATCAATATAAATAGGGATACGGTATAAGTTTTGTTCTTGATCACTTAACAGGTAGCGAATAAACAGCATGCCACATAGTAACTTAATTGTTATACGTGTGCCGTTAGAGCCCGCGGAGTCAATTTTTTCGAAGTGCTCTGTTTCACCTGCACGGTTTACTACCTCAAAGCGAATATCAAATAAATCGGTCAGTGTTAATCCCGCTTTATCTGAAGCGAGCTTAATTAAATGATCTTTTGCTTCGTTTACTGCCGACTCACTGTACGGCTCTTGGCTTAATAAATCGAGAGTATCACCTTGCTCAAACTGGTTTGAGGTACTGATAATGGTGTCGATGCTATCAACCAACATTTTTCGCGGGATCACATTGATCTTAAAGGCTTGTAAGTTTGAAATACGATGCTGACTAATGCCTTTGTTAAAGCTATTCATTTCGCGGCGAAGGCGATCTAGGTCTTCACGCAGGCCTTTAATGGTGGCTGCTACTTCGGTAAGGGCAACTCGGCCTTGGCGCTCAACCGCATCGCGTTCGTTATCAATATTGTGAAACGCGCTTATTAGTTTTTCGTACTTAGTGAACTCATCGTTTTCGTTATCGAACTTTGTAATTCCTGCATTGTAAATATGCATGTAGGTATTGCGCACGTTGATATCAAAGTTTCTCAGCTCTTGGCAATCTTTATTAAAATGATGAATGAGATCACTTAAGTTATCAAAATCAATGCTGATTTCGATCATGTACGGCGTTACTTTGCCCGAGTAAAAATCGAGAGTATGGTCAATTCGCTCCGACTTAACTTGGCGTAAGCGGTCAGCTTGGCGGGCGAGTAGATCTTTTTTCGATTTGATAATTGAACGACGATCACTAATTGACCCACTGTTTTTTTGGATATCTTGCAGGTAATCGTCCACTTGTTCGCGTTCAGCATTTAGCTGCTCTTTAAGCAGGGTTTGCGCATCAACAGATTGCTGCATGATTTCAAATTGCTCAAAGCGTTTTAACGCTTCTTCAGAGGCCATTAGCTCATCATAAAGCGCGTCTTTCTCTTTTTGCTTTTGGGCGACATTGGCAGCAACTTCGCGCTGTTGTTTAAACTCTTTTAATGAGTTTTCAAGTGCGGCTAATTGTGCGGTTAATTGCTCTTTGTTTTCGCCAGTTTGCATTTGCACTGGGCTAAGCTTTTTGAGCTTAATCGTTGCACCCGGTAGGGTAAGAATACCGCCTTTTACGTTGGCTGATAATTGCTCTAAAAATTCCCCAAAGGCATCTTCGTCAGTAATCTCGACATCCCCATTGCTGGTGGTTGCAAACGAGAGAATATCGGGATTGAGAATACGCGAGATTTCTTCAACTTCTTTTAAAGACAAGTCTTCACGCATACGAGTAAAGAGGTTGAACTCTAAGTTTTTCAGCTGCAGCTTTAAGCTTTTAATTTGCTTTTGTGTTTCGCTGATGCGGTAATCAAGCGTGTGTAAGCTTTGCCCTTGTGCGCTGTTTAATGAATGCGACAGCGACTCATAGTCCTGCTTAAGCTGAGTAAGGCTTACTTTTAAAGTGGCTTTATTAACCAGTTCAAACTCAGATTTTAATGCTCGGTAGTCTAAAAACCATTGCTCAATTTGCGTTTGTTTGCGTTCAATATCGCGAGACTGTTGAATGTATAACTGTTGCTTTTGTTCAAATTCGTGTTTTTCGTGCTCGATATCTTCAAGGGCAAGATTGAGCTCTGTTAGCTGCTCTTGTTGATAGCTTTCAAAGTCAATTAAAGCTTGGTCAATCTTAGGTGCGTACGCAGCCAGTTTACCTTTTAATACGGTTTGATTTTCAAGCATAGATTCAAGGGCTGCAATAGGCTCTTGCATTGATTCAAGGGCTTTTAACTCGCGTTTGGCACGGTTTACTTTGTCGAATGAGCGACGCCATACTTCATAAAAGTCTACCCGAGAGTTTGACATATGACGCTCAAACACACGCAGCATAAAGCGTTTAACATCACTGGCACCGAGCTTGTGCAAGTTAAGAATACGGCGGAAGATTTCTTTGTAAATTGCCGAGTCTTGTACGTTATTCAGCGGGATCATTTTTAAATTGATATCGCCATCAAACGGCGTCGCACCACCAGTTAAAAGGGCGTTGAGCTCTTGTGCTTTAAGTTCAATAGGATTGAATCCTTGCTCTTTTAAATGATTAAACAGCTTAGTGAACTTAACAATAGTTTTGCCTTGGGTGTAATGGTCAAGGTGTAGTTTGCCCTGATAGCAAAAAAACTGATGTGCGAACCCTGCAATTTTACCCAAACCAGCAACCCCAATGACCACTGGGCCGTTTGGTAAGTCGGCTTCAAGTAATATATATGATTGGTCGGATGAAAAATAAAACTTTCGGGTTTCATCTAAATCGTGACCATCCCACTCGGTAAGGCGTAAATCATTAATTAGCGGAAACTGCAGGGCATTAATAACAGAGCTTTTTCCGGTATTGTTAGGGGCACAAATCGAGCTACTTTTATCAAGCGGGATCACGCATTTTGCATAGCCAGCGGTATTTAATAGCGCAAGCT
Source organism: Pseudoalteromonas lipolytica (assembly GCF_900116435.1). Lineage (GTDB taxonomy): Bacteria > Pseudomonadota > Gammaproteobacteria > Enterobacterales > Alteromonadaceae > Pseudoalteromonas > Pseudoalteromonas lipolytica. Next base: position 151,153 of record NZ_FPAZ01000010.1, read on the forward strand.
TACTGAGTCCGTATAGGCTTTGGCTTTGCATTATTCGTCATCTCCTAGGTAGGTTTCTTCGTTTACTTCCATTAATGCATCGATATAACGATAAATAGGGGCTTGTAGCATAAAGCCGTTTTCAACTTCGCGGGCAAGTCCTAAGCGCACCATACGTAGATACACATCTTTACGTAAATCTGAGCCAGAGAAAATTTCAAGTTGATCAAACAAATGTTTATTAATTTGCACAAGGGTTTGCATGAGCTCTAAGTCATTAACCTCGTCGAACAAAGCGCGCATCGGGTCTTTACCTGTGTTGGCATAGTGTTCAATCAAAATGTAAATAGTCAGTGCAATAGCGCGCGAGATCTTGCCCATATTAGGTGTGCTTTCATCGCTGCCAAAGTAGTAATAGCCACGGCTATCGTGTTGTAAATCATGACCGAGTGCATTGAATAGGGCGCGATAAGCATCAATGTGTTGATCAAGCTCTTGCCACATTAAGGTGTCTTGCTCGCTAATGTGATAGCCTGAGGTGAGCTTTTTATTAATCGCTTGTAGATGTGTTAAATCATCTAAATTAATATCTGTCATAGTTATTGCTCTGTTGCTTGTTTGTCATCAGCAGGCGATGAATTAAACGGGTAGAGTGAAAAGTGCTGCTGGGCAATCTTTATTTTTACTTTTTCTTGGCTTTGGCTGATTTCAAGGTCGCCATCGCTAATGAGTTTTTGATATAAAAACAGCATTTCGTCAGCGTCAAGGTCGGGGTAGCTTTCATCTAAGAAACTAAGCAGCGGTTGTGACTTTTTGGTGGCCTTTTTGAAGCGCTTTTTAAACTGTGATTTTACATCGTTGTAATCGGGGATATTAGGGCTTTGGTACGCCGGCACATCTTGATGCTCTGGTAGCTCGTATTCATCGTGCTCAAAGTCAACTAAACCTGCCATATAGGCGATAATATGGCGTTGTTGGCCGAGTGAAAAGCGTTGTGAATCAGAGACAAAATTAGGTTGCACGGCGCTCAGCATGTTATCAACGCCATTTTTACGCACAAGCCCAAGTACTTTCGCTGCTTGGCGGGTGATTAAGTTATTACGGCGCAGCTCTTCACGCAGTGGCATTAGCATATCAGCACTTTTACGCAGGCTTTCGCGACCCACTAAATGCATTTCTAAAATACGCGTTCGAAGTTGCTCAAGCATGCGTTTGTCTTGGTATGACTTTCCGAGCCGATCAATTTGTTCAATCTGAAGGCTTATTTGCGTTTCAATGGTGTTAAAACAAGCATGGAAATCGCCGCGTATATCAACCATTTCAAGCATTGGCTCTATGTATTCGTCAAACGCTTCTATAACAGCTTGATAGCGTTTTTGTAGCGATTGTACTGCGTTATTAGCTTTAGCTTGTTCAACAATATTTAAAATAGCGTTTTCGTTATGGCTAAACAGTTTCATTATTTTGCGAACCCGATCATCCATAATTCGGCTAAAGCGACGCAGCTCGTCGTAATCTTCAATTTCTCCGGCTTTTGCTAAGCGGTTGCCCAAGCGTGCTAAGTCATCAACTAATACGTTGATCTCTTGTGCTAAACCCAAATGTTCTTCTTGCAATAAAAAGGTTGCAAAGTCAGCAATTGCGCGGTTGATTTCTAATTGCGAAGATTTTGCCAGTGGAATAATAATATCTTGATTCAATAAACGATTTGTTTCTTTATAAATGCGTTCATTTGACCAGCTTGGCTGTTTTTGTTTTATCGCATTTTGTACGTCTTTTAAGCTGAAATCAGCCATCTTAAAACGTTTAAATAAGAGTTCTAACACCCCCCAATGCTCTGTAAGGGTATTTAATAACTTTTTAGCTGGGATCATACGGCTCCAGTAAATCAAAATTTTGGTGTTAGCGTTTAGTAGTAATTTATGTAATTGAGAATAGTTTTATGACTTAGATGCTGCTAGAATCCGCGCCGAAACACTCGACTTACAATTTTTACATTTTTATAAAGGTTGTTCAAACACCATGGTAACCCCACTTATCCTAACCCTGATAGCGGTGGCATTTTTGCTTATCGTTATAGAGGATATTATCCATGTAAACAAGGCCAAAACGACGCTTTTTTTTGGCACTTTATGCTGGATTATCTTGTTTATCTCTCCAATTCATGGGCAAAGCCCAGAAACTATACAACATCAACTTGATCACAATATTTTAGAAATTGCTACTTTGTGGTTATTCCTAATGGCTGCTATGACCTTTGTTGCTTATTTAAACTCGAAAGGGTTTATTCAAAATATTGTTCACAAAATTATGCCAAATCAAATCAGCGAACGAAAGCTGATGTTTTTGATTGGTGGTTTTGCGTTTTTGTTTTCTTCTATTTCCGACAATATCACAGCAACATTAATTTCGCTTGCAGTTGTGATGTCGCTAAAACTTGATCCTAAAAAATTAATAAAATACGCGACCCTCATTGTATTCAGTGTGAACTCTGGTGGGGTATCACTTATTACGGGTGATGTAACGACCTTAATGATTTTCCTTGATGAGAAAGTCACCATCGGTAACTTGTTATTGCTTATTGTGCCTTCACTTGCAAGTGTGGCGCTATTGGCTGTTATGCTATCTACGGGGATGTCAGGGAATGTCGTATTCGAAAAACAAGCTGCCCGCCGCATAGAAAAGACCGACATCACCATTGCGGTGATCTTTTTCTCGACGATTATCGCAACCCTAACACTCAGTGTGCTTTATAGTGTGCCACCACTATTAACTTTTTTATTTGGTTTGTCGTTAATGTTTTTAGTGGCGCAATTTTTAATGCGCAAGAAAGACGTTAACAAAAAAATTATTGATTATATTCGTGAAATTGAATACGACACGCTCTTATTCTTCGTGGGTGTATTGCTACTCGTAGGTGCGCTTAAAGAAGTGGGTATGCTGTCTAAATTTACGCACTTATATGAGCTTATGGCGCCTGAGTATGCAAACTACTTAATGGGCTTGTTGTCGGCTGCGGTTGATAACGTGCCGCTAACGGCTGCATTACTGAAAGCCGATATTGTTATGAGCCCTCAGCAATGGTTATCGTTTACCTATGCAACAGGTGTGGGAGGCTCAATGCTTATTATCGGCTCTGCAGCGGGTATTATCGCAATGAGTAAAGTAAAAGCATTAACGTTTATGAGTTATTTAAAAATGTCGCTGTATTTATTAATAGCTTATACAACGGGTTATTATGGCTCATACCTAGCGGGAAGTTTTATTTAATACTTGACAGCTAGACGTCTAAACGATAAGTTTCAAAGCCTGCTTTTTATAGCAGGCTTTGTTATTTTAACCAGGTGTTAACTTAACATTCAGAAGAGGTGCGATACTTAGGTATTTAATGTGAGGTGACGATTGCCAATGACCATTAAAGAGGGAAGTACTCGCCGAGGAAAGTAATCGGTCGTCGCGGTTATTTTTCGGTTTATGGGGCTGAATCCTCAAAACTGTCACCAAACTAGGTGGAGAGCTTCTGGCAGTGGACTACTCTTTTTTATCAAAGCACCCCTTGCCGAGTTCTTCTTGAATTAATGTGGATTGTTACCCACAAAAGGAGACGACATGAATACCCAATTAGCCGCCAACTCGAAATCAGATTATGTAGTTGCAAAATTTGGTGGCACCAGTGTAGCTAACTTTGACGCCATGAGTCGTTGTGCAGAAATTGTCTGCGCAGATAATCAAGTACGCGTTGTTGCAGTGAGTGCAAGTGCGGGCGTAACCAATCATTTAGTTGCACTGTGTAAAGGTGATTTAAGCGCAGCACAGCGCGATGAACACATCACAGGTGTTATTGCTATTCAAGAAAATATTTTAGCCGAGCTGTCGCTGGATGCTGATTTAGCTCATGGCTTTGATGAAACCTTAAAAGCATTTCAAACGCTTGCAGCAGCAGGGGCTAAATCGGCCGCAGAGCAAGATGAACTGCTGAGCTTTGGTGAGCGCTTGTCATCTTATTTATTTACTCAAGTACTGCGTGGTGAGGGCTTAGATGCTGTGCGATTTGATGTGCGTAAAGTCTTAAAAACAGATAGTCAATTTGCAAAAGCTACCCCAAACATTGCTGCAACAGCCGCGGCAGCACAAAAACATTTAGTGCCCTTATTAGCAGAACAAGTTGTGGTAACCCAAGGCTTTATTGGCAGTGATGAGCACAACCAAACAACCACGTTAGGCCGTGGTGGTTCTGACTACAGCGCGGCATTGCTTGCAGAAGCAATTAACGCTAAAAGTGTGCATATTTGGACTGATGTAGTGGGTATTTTCAGTACAGATCCGCGTTTATGTGTAAAAGCCACGCCTATTGCTCGACTAAGCTTTGACGAAGCAGCTGAAATGGCAACATTTGGGGCAAAAGTATTGCACCCCGCGACTATTTTACCGGCAAGTCGCAGCCATATTAGCGTGTTTGTTGGCTCAAGCCGTGAACCGCAATTAGGGGGCACATGGATTGAAAAAGAAAAGTCAGAGCAGCCTGGTATTCGAGCAGTCACACAGCGTAAAAACCAAATTCTTTTAACGGTTAAAAGCCCAGAAATGCTTTTAGCCAGTGGTTTCTTAGCGCGTGTTTTCACTATTTTAAGTGAGTTTAATATCTCGGTTGATTTAGTAACAACCTCTGAAATCAGTGTGGCAATTACCTTAGATAACGCACCTAACGCATCACGCCCAGAGCTTGATCAAGCCTGTTTAGATAAACTCTCTGAGTTTTGTCATGTATCGGTTGAGAATAACTTAACGTTGGTAGCATTAATTGGTTCAGAAATTCAATTACGTCAGCAAGAAACTAACTTAATGCAGGTATTGAGTGATTTTAATATTCGCTTAATCTGCCATGGTGCAAGTAAACATAACCTGTGCTTTTTAGTTGAGCAGAGTGAGTCTGACCTTGTTGTTCAAGCTATTCATAGTCGTTTATTAGAAAGCCAAAACGCGGCGTAAGTCGTCAAATGTCATAAAAGAGCACTGCCAGTCAGTGCTTTTTTGTGCCACCACGCTAATATCAAAATCATTTACGGTTCGGCTTGATGCGGTCAAGCTATGTTTTTCAATTTCCTCAAACACATTTGGGCTCAAGAGCTTAGCGATAGGCTGTGCAGTTGCTTTGGCCAACGCTTCTTTGAGTGTCCAAATTCTAAAAAAACACCCAGCTTGCTCGTTTATATCGTTAAAGGCGCTAATTAGGTTGACTTCCTCTTGGTGATAAAAGTGTTTGGCAAGTTTTACAAAGGGACGTGTTTTTGTGCAGTGTTCAATATCGAAACCAAATTTATGTTGCTCAGGGTTGAGTGCTGCGCCGATAAAACCACGCGAATGCGATAAACAGGCCCAAATGGGCTCACCCTCAGGCGTGTGTAGTTTAAGCTTGCTGTCTGCGTCATCAAATTGGCTTGAAATGTCGCAAAGAGGTGTGTTTTTAAATGCTGGAACGCTGAGTTTTAATAAATACTTAAGTGTTAACCGTGTGGCAATGTACTCTTGTTTTGCTGCTTGTACTTTGCGCTTTGCAAGTACGCTTTGCTCAAACTGGCTGAGTAATTTACTAACCGGCAGGGTACTAATATCGATATGTGAAGCATCCACAAGTACGATTTGTTTATCAGCTGAACTTACTGCTGAATCAATTTTTAAAGTGTTAGAAAAATAGTGACTGCTCATGGTTTGCGGCTTTCGCATATACTCAGAATTAGATTTGTTTATTTTTACAGCAAATGCACGGTTGCAGGCACACACAAACGCAAATTGTTTACGCAGTTGACTGTAATTATGGTTTAATGAGGAAAAATAATAACAGAAATGTAGATGTATGGCACAAGTTCGTGACGGCTTCCAAAGTCGTATTGGTTTTGTTCTCGCCGCTTCTGGTGCGGCAGTAGGTTTAGGTAATATTTGGGGGTTCCCAACGCAAGCGGCAAACCATGGCGGCGGTGCATTTTTACTTGTTTATTTTATTGTTATTTTCTTATTAGCGCTTCCAGCCTTGTACACGGAACTGTATTTAGGTCATCAAGCGCAAGCAAATCCTGTTAAAGCGTTATCAAGTGCATGGCAAGATACCTCGCCAAAAGTCGGTGCCGCAGCGGGTTACATAGGCCTATTTGGCGCCATTGTGATGCTAAGTTTTTATTCGATTGTTGCAGGTTGGATGCTCGCATATGCGCTTGAACCAATCGCTAGCTTTTTTGGTTTAGCTAAGCTCAGTGACTTTTTACACAGTGATTCAATGGCGCGCAATTTTGTGTTTACGCCACTCATGCTTATCTTAACAGCCAGTATTATTTTAAAAGGGGTTAAATCGGGTATCGAGACCTGGTCACGCCGCTTAATGCCACTATTGTTAGTGTTGCTGGTGGCTTTAATTGCTTATATTGCCACCCTTGATGGCGCAATGGATGGCTTTGCTGCTTATTTAGTCCCTGATTTTAGTCAAATTTTCGATGCAAACTTAATTATTGCCGCGATGGGGCAAGCGTTCTTTTCATTGTCGTTAGGTGTGGGGTGTATGATGGTATATGGCTCATATTTAAAGCCAGACGCCAACTTACCAAAACTTACAGGCACGGTTGCATTGCTTGATACGGGTGTGGCATTTTTAGCAGGGTTATTAATTATTCCTGCCATTTTTGTTGCTCAGCACAACGGCGTTGAGGTATTCAGTAATGGTAAGCTAGTCGGTGAGGGGCAATTAATTTTTGCAATATTACCTGAGCTTTTTAGCACTATGGGGCAAGTAGGCTTACTGGTTGGCTTGTTGTTTTTTGTGTTGATGTCGATTGCATCGGTGACCTCAACTATTTCATCAACTGAAATCCCTGTCGCATTTTTAGTTGAAAATCACAGCATTGAGCGTAAACAAGCCACGTTATTTGTGACCTTAGTTGTGTTTGTTGCTTCATCTTTGATCATTCTTAACTTTGATTGGTTATTTGGCTTAGTGATTATGGTATTAACACAATACCAATTACCGCTGATGGGGCTGTTTTATTTCATTACTGTAGGTTGGTTATGGAAACGTGGTAACAAATTACACCAAGTGTCGAGTGGCCCACATTATTGGTTCGCTCAGTACATTCGTTTTGTGTGTCCGTTACTGATGACCGCAGTGTTCGTGAATGTGGCACTGTTGAAATAAAACGATCAGCTTTAATTCGAGAGTCACTTGTTTAAAAGGCGTAGGGCGCAAACCTTACGCCCTTATTGTTTAAGTGCATAGAGTTATTTTAAGAGCATAGAACTATTTTAAGCGCATAGAATTATTTTAAGCGCATAGAGTTAAGCGCATTTAAATAACTTCATTAGTCAGTGGCAAGCCTTGGCTTAACTCATTAGCACTTTGCAGTGTGGTGCAAGCTATTTCGTTAAGGGCTTCTTGAGTGAAAAAACCTTGGTGGCCTGTAACAAGTACGTTTGGGAAACTGACTAAGCGAGAAAAAATGTCATCTTGCATAATTTCTTCACGGTGATCTTTAAAGAACAGTTCTGATTCTTGTTCGTAAACATCAAGCCCCAGATAGCCAATTTTTTTTGATTTTAGCGCATTGATACAGGCTTTACTGTCTAGTAGCGCACCGCGTGAGGTGTTGATTAACATGACACCTTCTTTCATTTTCTCAAATGCAGCTTCATTAATTAAGTGATGGGTATGCTCATTTAGTGGACAGTGCAAAGAAATGACATCACTTTGCGTGAGTAGGGTATCTAAGTCACATAGCGTAAATGGCCCTGCTTTTACATTAGGATCATACACTAAAACGTTAGCGCCAAAACCATTTAAAATATTTACCAGTGCTAAGCCAATTTTACCACAGCCAATAATGCCAATGGTTTTTTTAAATAGGTTAAAGCCGAGTAAGCCATTTAAATCAAAGTTGCCTTCGCGAACGCGATTAAATGCTTTATGTGTTTTGCGATTAAGTGTCAACATGAGCGCAATACAATGCTCTGCAACTGCTTCTGGGCTGTAAGCGGGTACGCGGCAAACCTTTATTCCATGCTCTTTGGCGGCTTCAAGGTCAACATTATTAAAGCCAGCACAGCGTAATAAAATGGCTTTAACACCATCGTTCGCTAAAGCAGAAATGACGTGTTTATCAACGGTATCGTTAACAAACACGCATACAGCATCAAAACCTTTGCTTAATGGTGCGGTTGTTATATTCAGTGATTGCTCAATGAAGCTCAGAGAAACAGACTCACTGTAATTAGTTGAGTTATTGTCAAAGAAGGGTTTCTCATATTTTTGCGCACTGAATAAGGCCAGCTTTATCATTTAAATTACTCTCTATCACCATTTTGAGGGTTTCAGGTTTGGTACGCGGGGCGTACCGTGCAATGAGTTGACCTTCTGAGTTTATAAGAAATTTGGTGAAATTCCATTTAATTGCGCGGTTTTGCGCAATTCCACGTGTATGGCATTTTAAATAATTAAATAACGGATGCGCCTCAGGCCCATTAACGAGCACTTTATTAAAAAGAGGAAAGCTTACATTAAAGTGTTGCTGGTAATACGCTAATAATTCTCCACCTTCGAGTGGCTCATTATGACCAAATTGGTTACAGGCAAAACCCAGCACAGTAAAATTATGGTCTTTATATGTGTTGTAGAGTTTTTCGAGACTTGCCATTTGCATCGAAAAATTACATTTACTGGCAATGTTAACAATAAGAGCTGTTTTGCCTTGTAGCGACGCAAGGCTAAAATTTTCACCAGACGCAAGCTGGGCATTAAAACGATATATACTATCCATGTTTTACCTGTGTGTTTTTAACTTACTTAAAATTAATGAACGCTTTTTCATTCGCTTTTTAGTTATTCGATTGAGATAATGAAATTGTTACTAATTTATCACTCAAATAGGTCAGTTTTATGTCAATGAAAGTCGCCTTCATCGGATTAGGTGTCATGGGTTACCCTATGGCGGGTCATCTTGCTAACGCAGGTCATCACGTGACTGTTTATAACCGCACAACAGCGAAAGCACAAAAGTGGGTATCAGAATATCAAGGTCACTACAGCGAAACGCCAAAAGAAGCGGCAAAAGACGCAGACATTGTGTTTATGTGTGTTGGTAACGACGATGATTTACGCTCAGTGGTGTACGGCGAAAATGGTGTACTGGCTAGCATGCAAGCCGGTAGCTATTTAGTTGACCATACAACGACCTCAGCAGAAGTCGCTCGTGAAGTGGGTGCTAAAGCTAAGCAACAAGGTATTGCGTTTTTAGATGCCCCTGTGTCTGGTGGTCAGGCTGGTGCAGAGAATGGTGTTCTTACGGTGATGGTGGGCGGCGCAGAGGCTGACTTTGGTGTTGTGCAACCTGTCATGGCTGCTTTTAGTCGTTTTAGCCAACTATTAGGTGAAGTAGGTTCAGGTCAGCTTTGCAAAATGGTGAACCAAATTTGTATTGCCGGGGTAGTACAGGGCTTAGCTGAAGGACTTCACTTTGCTAAACAAGCTGGTCTTGATGGTGAAAAAGTAATTGAAACAATTTCTAAAGGTGCCGCAGGTTCATGGCAAATGGAAAACCGCTACAAAACAATGTGGGCAGGTGAGTACGAATTTGGCTTTGCAGTCGATTGGATGCGTAAAGATTTAGGCATTGCTCTTGATGAGGCAAAAGCGAACGGCGCAACGTTGCCTATGACGGCAACAGTTGACCAGTATTATGCCGATGTACAAGCCTTAGGCGGCGGCCGATACGATACCTCTAGTTTATTAGCACGTATTGAGGCGTTGCATAAAAAGTAATGGGGTATTGGTCATAAATAGTGCCTAGCATTGCTAGGCACATGTGAACTCTTATAAAAACTATTTTAATAGCAGCTAACTTGCGAGACTAATCTTTGCTCATTTTCAGCTCTCGTAAAGGCAATTTTACAATGAGTGCCTATATTAAGTGAGCCCCCATAGACAATATCTACAAAAGGTTGTGTATTACTGGTACTTAGGTTTGCATTGAAGAGTGTTGAACCATCTGAGTTCTTAACTGTTTTCGTTAAATCTGCGACTAAGCTATATTTGCCATTTTTTATCTCTATTAGTGCAAAAGGTTCGCCGCGACTGTCTTTTACTAAGACGATATTTTGGTCTCCACTATCAAACAAGGATGCAAATACATCTTTGAAATCTATAGTTCCGCTTGCAAAGTTTTTGAAGTCTTCACTGAAACTTGTTCCATTATTTTGCACACTTGGCTCTGAGGTATTGCGGTTATTTCTGGTTACAACTGTGGAAGTAAATGCGCTATGTAATGCACTTGATTCAAAAGCTTTTTTAAAGCGAGTGAAGGCACTGAAAGTATCAGAAACACTTGTTGGTGCTGAGCAAGCATTACAATTAATTATAAAGTCATGGTGGAACTGTTTAAATATAACTGCCCTAGATTTAATGACATTTGTAGAAAATGAGATTGAATCATTATTTTCAGAATAAAGTGTTGTATCAATCTTCTCGTAATCTACTCCCATCTCATTACACTGACCCATATAGCTAGCATCAGGTTTATATATACAAGCGCGTATGTAAGTTTCGAAATCCATTTTGGATTCAAAAGAGTAGGCATGGCTTATGCCAATGAATAAAATGACAAATAGGGTGAAATGCATACTTTTTTTCATAAATATTCCTTTATTTATATAATGTTAGAGCATTGCTTTTTGTATAAACGGTTTAATCTTATAAGGTGCCATTTTTACAAAAAGCATGGTAATTGATGGTTATATTACATACTTTGTGCGTAGTTATACAGTGCTTTTAAAATGTGCAGATTTTTTTCATTATCGTCGTGCTCATGAGCTAAATTTTCGAGCGTAATCATAAAATCGTGTGCGCTAATAGAAGGACTGTCATCGCCGTGCATTAATTTATTTTGGCAATACATACGCCACTGTGCAAGTTCGTCTTGGCTTAAGGTGTGTGGCCAGTTGCGAGCACGGTATCTAAACAACAAGGTATTAAACTTTTTGTCCTCAAAATCTAACTGCATTGTGGCCAGTTGCTCAGGGCTTGCATCGCGAATAATGGCAAATTTGGCTTTATCTGCATGACTCGTAAAGCCATCATAAAGTTGATAGTCAGGGTTATGTGTTTCACCGTAGTCACGTTGTTCGTTAAATACTTCGGTTACTTTGTCGCGAAGTTCAGTATTGGCTTTTAAAATAGCAAGGTTTTGCAAACACTTTTCGCGGTCTATTCCTAGGCGTGCGGCATTTTCTGGTAATAGTGTTTTAGCGGGCGCAAGAATAGGGCACTTATTTAAGTGAACTAGCTTTAAGCCGACAGGGGCCTCGTTTTCGCCAAGGTCGGTGTGTTTGGTGTAAAGGCGTGTCCGTAACTCTTCAACCGATAAATCTAATAACACCTGCGGATCATCTGTTAAATTAAAGCAGATGATGGCGTTTTTGTTGACTGGATGAAAACTCATTGGCGCTATCCAGCTAGTACAGCCTTGGCTTGCCGGTATGCGTGATGAAGTATGTACCAGCGGTGTCATGTTGAACACATCAACTAAATCAGCCAGCGCTTTTTTAGAGCGTAAACCAAAAAAGAATTGATACAGCTTGGGTTGTTTTTCTTTTATAAGCTTTGCAAGCGCAATGGTTGCAGTAACATCACTTAACGCGTCGTGAGCTGCGGCATGTTCTATGCCGTTAGCAACAGTTAAATGCTCAAGTTTAAAGCTGGGTGTGCCATCATCTTTTAATGGCCACTCAATACCTTCTGGTCGCAACGCATAACAAGCACGAACAAGGTCAATAATATCCCAACGGCTATTATTGTTTTTATACTCTCGCTCGTAAGGGTCATAAAAATTACGATATAGACTGTAACGTGTTACTTCATCGTCAAAGCGAATACTGTTATAGCCAGCTACACAGGTGTTAGGCTGACTAAACTCGGCATGAATTTTTGCCATAAATTCGGCTTCAGGCAGTCCTTTTTGCATGGCTATTTGTGGTGTAATGCCGGTTATTAAACACGCCTCTGGGTGCGGTAAATAGTCTGCCGCGGGTTTACAATATTCAATAAGCGGCTCACCAATAATATTTAAATCAAGATCGGTACGTATGCCAGCAAATTGACTCGGGCGGTCTTTTTGCGGACTGGCGCCAAAGGTCTCGTAGTCATGCCAGTAAATTGTTGGTTGCTGTTGTTCTTGATATGCCATGCATTAAACCTTGCTAAGCGTATGTGCGCTTACCATTAAATTTATTAGTTAACAGAATTATGGCATAGAGCCTTATTAGTTTATAGAGCAAAGCGTAAAGGTGTTAGGGAATGTCTATTTTACCAACAAAGGCAGAACAAAAAATAGCCTATTGATTGTTTTTTATGCTTATATAGAGATTAAGAGTGTTGTGTTACTAAAATAGCAATATAAGTGGCGCAGTACTTGCTAAGAAACAGCATCTTTAACAATGAAGGAACAAAAAAATGACTTTATCAGCCCTATTACTATCTACTTTAGCATTCGACGCAGCACCAGCAACAAGTTTTGATACTACAAAGCTACAGGGTTCTGGTGGTATCGTTATTATCAGAGAGAAGAAAAAAGAAGAGCTACAAGGTTCTGGCGGAATAGTTATCATTAAAGAAAAAAAGCCAAACTAAACAATAGACTATTCAAAATAACCAGCTCAAATAGCTGGTTTTTTTTACTACATAGTAATATCCTAATGGTTGGTACCAAGGGTAATCTATGTTTGAATTCTTAGCAGATTTATATAATAAGGCATTATTGGTCAGTGAAAATAGAGAAGTATTTTCATACCAAGTGCTAATTTCTTTGTCATATCTACTTGCACTAGTACTGTCAATGCTTCGAGCATTAAAAGATAAAGAGCTATTTAGTGATTTCTTAACTATTGCTGTTGTTGTTACTAAATATATGATTACAACATTATTAATGGAGTACGCTTTAACATACATCGAAGAAAACCATGCAGTTGACAATGTACAAAATGTTTATCTTAGTTTGAGTGTAACCAGCTTCTTAAGTATGTATATACTAGTAAAGCTGCACGAAAAGCTTAGCTATAAATTTGGCTTATTATTTTTTTGTGTGCTCAAATTAACAATCATTATTGCTTTATCTCATTTTATTTTATGGTTTAAATTTGTTGTCTTGGATATCCAAGCCGAGCACGCCTATATTCATTACATTTACAGTTTTGTCGTCCTTTACATTAGTATTGCCTTAGCTGTGGTGATGCTTTTCCCCAGTTTGCTTAAAACGAAGTTAAAATTTTTGGTGAGTCCAAGTTGGCCACACTAGAGATTGGGCGCGAATCAGATATTTCTTATATATCAGCCTCGTACTATCATTTATAATGCTTTTTCCTGATGTATTACGAACCAAGTTTGGGTGTATAGTAACATTTAGTTTACCGAGGGAACGTGATGCTTGAACTAATTTACAGTGCAATTGCCGTTTTAGCTATCTTGCTTATAGCGAGTACATGGCTAATTGCGCGTAAAAACATATTTGAAGATCAAATAAGAAGCAAATCGGTTGAAGTCGTTTGGTGTACCATTCAGGCTGAAAATGAAACCGATATAAATAAAGCGCTCAAATTATTTAATAAAGCCGAAGCTTTAAAAAGTGAAATTGCGGCTTTACTAGGCGAGTCGCCAAATGTAGCCAACTTTAAATTTGCCGAACCAATCGATTTTACTGATGATGCGTTAAAAGATTTATCGCTGGGCGAATTGCAGCGCTACTATGATAAACAAAATAATATTGCCGATATCTATAATGAGTTATACAAAGGCAAGAATTAAAAAAGCCAAGTTATTTAACTTGGCTTTGTATTTTTAACTCGTTTTCAATCTGTTCTACATGAATTTCTGCCAGCTCACCCAGTGTTTCTTGATTGTGATTTTCACCCTTAATTAAGCCAGCCATAGACATTTTTTTGATACTTTTGATAATGCCGTTCTTAATCGCTTTTAATTGGTCATTACTTAATTGCACCGTGTGTTGATTTTGACCATTAAGTAAATAGTCAAAACTCACGTGTGTTGCTTTACTCGTTTTATCAATTAATGAATAAGGGATGGTGGCACTGAAAATACAGTGCTCACTAAATCCGCTTTGTAATGATAAATGGTGCTCAAGTTCTGCATTATTTTGCACATTGTATTCAGCACATAAGCGCTTAAAAATGTTACTCACATGCTGTTGCTCTGTGCTGAGAGATTGATCAAACATATAGCAAGTCCTTGCACATTTTTTCTTTATATTAAACGACTTTAGTCCAAATCGCATTCATAAAGTGATGTTTAAATTCACTTTTTTATGAGATTAGTAATGCCATATGATGATACAAACCTATACCGACTAATACATTAAACGGAAAGGTTATCCCAAGCGAGCTTAACATAGCTAAGCCAATATCTGCATCGGGGATTGCTGCTTTAATCGCAGCAGGTGCTGCAATGTAAGATGCGCTAGCAACTAAGCTTCCTAAAATTACGATTGAGCCAAGCTCAAGCTGCAATGCGGTGCCAACCCCAACACCAATAGCACCTAATAAGTTGGGTGTAATAAGTGCAAACAACGCTAAGCGCCAATGATGCCATGGAATAGGGCGTAATGTTTGTGCTGCCATAAGACCCATTTCAAGTAAAAATAAGGCTAATACAACTTTAAAACTATTGGTTAGTAAGCTCGTAACTTGGCTGCCTTGTTGTGTACCATACATCATGCCGATAATAACGCCACCCACAAGCAGAATAACACTTTTGTTTGTTAAGGTTTCATGCCACAGCGCCTTAAGCGATAGGTTACCTGCAGAGGCTTTATTACCTAGTCGGCGATAAAGCAATAAGCCAACAATAATGGCCGGCAGCTCTAGCATGACGAGATACAGGGTTACTTCGGCACCTACCACAAGTGAATTTGATTCGGCGTACGCCAAAGCAACAGCAAATGTACCTGCACTCACCGAGCCATAATGTGCTGCAATACTCGCACTGTTTGCGACCGATAAATTAAGTAAGCGTTTGAGCACGGGGTAAAGTAGAAGAGGGATACACGCTCCGAGTAACAATACCGATCCCATTTCAGGTAATAATTGCCAATGTATATTTCCGTGTAGCACCATGCCACCTTTTAAACCAATTGTTAGCATTAACAATAGGCTGAGAGTTTCATAAGTTGCTTGCGGAATTTTTAGATCAGATCGTAATAAACCTGCGGCTAACCCTAAAACAAAAAACATGACAACAATATCAGGCACTTTTTTCTCCTCTTAGTTAAAAGCGCCGCTATTCTAAATAAAAAAACACATAGTAAATAATTAAATGAATGCTACCATCATATAGGTTTTTATCTATGAGGTGGGGTTGTGGACTTACGACATATTTCTTTTCGGCTATTAGAAGTGTTTATGTGTGTAGTTAAAACACGTTCAATTAGTGAAACGGCAAGGCAATTACATTTAACGCAGCCAACAGTATCGCAGCAAATAAAGCGACTGCAAGAAACTGTAAACGAGCCTCTCATTGTGGTTAACCAGCAGCGTATTCATATTACCGAAGCTGGGTTTGCTTTATTTCAAACTTGTCAGCAAGTGTTTGGTCATTTTGACGATTATCAAGATTATTTGGTGGAATTGAGAGGCGGTGAGCGGGGACGTTGCAAAATAGCGATTGTAAATACAGCGCAATACATCCTGCCAAAACTATTAGGGCCATACAGTAATTTACATCCGCATGTAGAGCTTCCATTAGAAATAGGAAACAGGGCCGAAGTATTGGCTCGGTTTGAAAGAGGTGAAGATGATATTTATGTATTTAGTCATCCACCGTCGCTTGAGCACGCGAAAGCAGGGCGTTTTTTACAAAATCCCTTAGTGTTTATCGCCCCGATGAATCACCCACTGGCTAAATCTTCACACGTAACACTGCATGATTTAATGACTGAGCGCTTTTTACTGCGTGAGCCTGGTTCGGCGACACGCATGTTATTCGAAAGTGAGTTACAAAGCCGTGGCTTTGTACTTAGTGACACCGTGCAAATGGCAAGTAATGAGGCTATTAGGGTTGCCGTCGGTTCTGGAATGGGATTAGGTGTTGTGTCTCGTCATGTATTGCCAGCACACGATAAAAGCTTTTGTATGCTTAATGTTGTTGATGTTCAGCTGGCAAGTCATTGGTATTTTGTTGTTCGGACAGATCGGCATTTATCTCATGCTGCACGTAATTTTTTAAGATTTGCAGAACTTAATTTAGAACAGTGCTTAGACAAAGAATGGGTTACAAATGAGCTTCATACGCTAAACCACAGTTTAACCATGAAGACGTAGCTACATGTATATTTTGGTACGTCGCTGGTTTGCCATGATAGTTGGAAACCTTTCTGCATAACAGTGTACAGTAAAGGTTTATACAAATTTAATTTTACTTATCAATGTTTTACAGTTTCAAACTTTCCAGCGCTGGTTTTAGCTCAGGGTAATGAAAGCGATAGTTATGCGCGAGTAATTTATTCGGCATGACGAACTGACCATGGATAAGTAAGTCTGACATTTCACCCATCATCAGCTTAAGTAACCAACTAGGCATTCTGAGCATGGCGGGGCGTGAAAGTACCGTCCCTAATGTTTGGCTAAACTCATTATTATCAACTGGATTTGGAGCTGTGGCATTAATTGGCCCATGCAAGTCGTCGTGGGTCAGTACAAATAAAATCAGCTGAATCATATCGTCAATATGGATCCAAGACATACCTTGGTGACCATGCCCTAAAGGCCCACCAAAACCAAACTTGAATGCAGGTAACATTTTACTCAGTGCGCCACCTTGTTTGGCAAGAACAACACCCGTTCTCAGCAAGCAAACACGGGTTTTGCTTGATTGCGCTTTGGTGGCAGCATGCTCCCAATCTCGACAAAGAACATGGCTGAATTCTGGGTATATATCATTAAATTCCTCATCTATATGTTTGTCGCCTTGACGACCATAAAAACCAATGGCGCTACCAGAAATAAAGGTATGAGGAGGCGTTTCACACCGGCTAATCGCTTTAGATATTTGCAATGTTAGGTTTATTCGACTGTCGAGCAAACGGCGTTTTTGTGACTCGCTCCAACGTTTGTTAACAATAGGCTCGCCAGCCAAATTTATCACTGCATCTATATCTTCAAAATCAACCTCATCCAACGACTTTACAGCATGCACTTGATGAGTCAGTAATACATTGGCTTGAATAGGATTTCGGCTCAGTACTGTGACTTTGTGATGGTTTAAAAGAAATGGGCACAAATGCTTTCCAATGAGGCCTGTTCCACCTGTTAATAAAATATGCATAGGGCACCTTAATTAAATGAATGTATGTTTTTTATACATAGCGACTGAGCTTTTTGCAAATTTGTACGTAATAAGCATTGAATAAGTTCAGTTATCTCCCTCAATTCCTTGAAAAATTTTATATGTGTGTAACTGGCTTTGCTTGGCTTCGTACATTGCCTGATCAGCAAATTTTAATAATTGTGTATGGTCAGTTGTGTGATCGGGTGAGACAGCAATACCAATACTTAAAGTGACTTTTAAGTTATGCTGCTCTACCTCAAAGGGGCTGTTGAACTTATCGAGCAAGTGCTTGATCATCGCATCAATATAACTTAGTTTTCTGAGGTGGTGAGCCACAATAATAAATTCATCACCGCCATAACGATATACATCATCATCAGCACGCACAGCGCCAGTTATTCTTTTAGCAGCTTCAACAAGCACTTTGTCACCAATGACATGACCGTATTGATCGTTTAATTGTTTAAACTGATTAATATCGATAAATATAACAGCCATCTTATTGTTCTTTGAGCTTGCACTAATGGCGAATTTTAATTGACGGTCAAGCTCTGTTCGGTTCAACACACCTGTAAGGTGGTCATGACTTACCAAAAAACTTAATTTGTTGGTGCGCCTGTAAATAATGTTGCTCATACGATGAAAACGTCGAAGTAAATAGCCAATTTCATTGGTGTCACATTTTTCAATACGATCAGGTATTTCGCCTTTTTCTAGCTTTTCGGTATTTTTAAGTAATCTCTTAAGCGGTTTAAACAGCTTATTGTTAATGTAAAAAGCACAAAAAATGGATAGGAAAATAAATAACGGAATTTGCACAGATACGACTTGCGTAATAAGTAATCGATTCTTCTGAAAATCTGCGTTTCGCTCAGCCAACCTTGTACGCTCAACATTTTGAATTTGCTCATTGAGTAGCGGCCTAGACCCTAACAAACTCAATAACTTACCGAGAATAAACCGTTCAAAAATGCCTGTTTGCCCACCAAACTGCCCACCACTTGTCTATGGCTTTTACGAAATCTTAGTGGTTAGCAATGGAAAAACAGTGCCGTTTTTATGCTGCTGTTAGGGTTTAAAAATAGCAGTTTTGAAAGGCTTTATCGAGCACGATTTCTGTCAATATAGCTTTGCCATTTTTTCACTGGTTCTACACAATAGTAATGAGTCAGCAGAAAGCTCACTTAGCCTGAAATGGACATTATGGTGTCCATTTTAATAGGAATAAGCTCAATATGGATACT
>NZ_FPAZ01000020.1:0-29690 GCF_900116435.1 Pseudoalteromonas lipolytica
TTTCTAATTTCTAATTTCTAATTTCTAATTTCTAATTTCTAATTTCTAATTTCTAATTTCTAATTTCTAATTTCTAATTTCTAATTTCTAATTTCTCCAAAATTTAATTCATTTTATTTAGCGCAAAAAAAAACAGGCTAATTTTCATTAACCCGTTTCTTTATCGTTTATGTGTATTATTTTGTTTAACTGAGTGTCCCACTAATGGCATATTTTAATACCCAGTTCTTAGCCGGGCCAATATTGTTCGCTAGTTTTAAAAACTTACTACGTGCCCAACTGAGTGGCTGTAGTTCATTTGAGAATCCGAAGTAACAGGCATCCATCATACTCATCATAAGTAAATTAGCGCGACGACGTTTCTTCTCATACTGCTTTAATACCGCATGCTGACCAACATCATCGTGGCCAGCAAGAACCTCTGCAAGTGCAACCACATCTTGAAAACCTAAATTAACCCCTTGGCCTGCCAAGGGATTAATAGTGTGTGCTGAGTCGCCCACTAAGACTAAGCGCCCTTGCGAATAATCATTTGCGTGCTGACGAGCCAATGGAAAAACAGCATGCTCAAGTAACTCAAATTCACCCGGCAACTCAGGAAAATGCGCAATGAGTTGGGCTTTTAGTTGTTCTGTGGGGAGTTTATTCCAACGGTTTAAAACCGACGCGTTGTGGTAACAAATTAAATTTGCATACGGGGCTTGCATAGGCAAAAACGCCACAGGGCCCGTTGGCGTAAATTGTTGCCACGTTTTAACTTGTTGCGGCGCATCCAGTTTAATTAACACACCCATACAGTGTTGACCATATTGCCACCCTGTTACACCTAAGCCAGCTTTGCTACGTAATTGTGATTGTCCGCCATCTGCAGCAACCACTAAATCAGCCGTATATTGGGTGTCACCGTAATGAAGCGTGATTGAATCACTCTCTTGGCTTATCGCTGTAACCGGTGTTGTCTGCTCAATAACCTCAATGCCATATTGAGAAAATTGCTGCCAAAGACTCGCTTGAATTAGGCTATTTTCGATTAAATGACCCAGATGTGTTTCACCAATATCATGGCAATCAAACAATAAGTTTTCGCCTTGTTGCTGATACGCCTCAAGCTGTTGGTATGGAGCGATACGATTTTGGCGCAATAACGGCATTGCCCCCAGCTCATCAAGTAAGTTTTCTGAAAAACGATTAATAGCCGAAATGCGAATATCCACCTTATCTGAACTGAGAATGTCATCAGCATCGATAAGGTGCTTTTCAATAATAGTGACGTCCCTGCCCTGCTGTGCCAGTTTAACAGCTGTGGCAGCACCTACCATGCCACCACCAACAACAATTACCTTATTTTTCTTCATTTAATAGTCGCTCATTTGGCTATTTGAATACGGCATAAATTGTAACGTAATTCACTAAACTGTGTCAGTGCATTTACGCGTTAAGAATTTTAAAACAGTGACTTGTTTGATTTCACACCACAAAGATAAAAACTATACTTGGATCTGTGCGGGTATCCAGCTAAAATACGCGTCCTTTAAGTCGGCATTAAAGCCGCTTAATCATGTTTCTAACACATTTTTGTGTCACTACCGAATTGAAAACGAGGCTATATTTCAATGAGTAAAAAGCTGCATATTAAAACCTGGGGTTGTCAGATGAACGAGTACGACTCTCAGAAAATGGCGGATCTACTGGATGCGACTAACGGCTATCAGTTAACTGATGAAGCTGAAGATGCAGATGTGATCTTACTCAACACCTGTTCAATTCGTGAAAAAGCGCAAGAAAAAGTATTCCACCAGCTAGGCCGTTGGAAGCTATTAAAAGACGATAAACCTGACCTTATCATTGGTGTAGGTGGCTGTGTAGCGTCACAAGAAGGTGACTCAATTCGTCAACGTGCGCCGTTTGTCGATGTAATTTTTGGCCCGCAAACGTTACACCGTTTACCAGAGATGATTAAGCAAGTGCAAAGTGGCGACAGTACATCTGTTGTTGACGTATCATTCCCTGAAATCGAAAAGTTCGACCGTTTACCTGAGCCAAAAGCAGAAGGCCCAAGTGCGTTCGTATCGATTATGGAAGGCTGTTCTAAATACTGTACTTTCTGTGTTGTGCCATACACGCGCGGTGAAGAAGTAAGCCGTCCACTTGATGACGTACTACTCGAAGTCGCCCAGCTCGCAGAGCAAGGCGTGCGTGAAGTAAACTTACTAGGTCAAAACGTAAACGCTTACCGCGGTGAAACGCATGATGGCGAAATTTGTTACTTCTCTGACCTACTGCGTTATGTTGCCGCGATTGATGGTATTGACCGCATTCGTTACACCACTTCGCACCCAGTAGAGTTTACTCCTGACATCATCGATGCATATGCCGATGTACCAGAGCTTGTCGACCACTTACATTTACCAGTGCAAAGTGGCTCTGACCGTATTCTTAATTTAATGAAACGTGGTCATACAGCTCTAGAGTACAAATCAACGATTCGTAAATTACGTAAAATTCGCCCTAACTTAAGCATGTCTTCTGATTTTATCATTGGTTTCCCTGGCGAAAGCAAAGCAGACTTTGAAGCAACAATGAACCTTATCAATGATATTGGTTTTGATATGAGCTTCAGCTTTATCTACAGTGCACGCCCTGGTACACCAGCAGCTGATTTACCGGACGACGTATCAGAGCAAGAGAAAAAAGAGCGTTTATACCTTTTACAAAACCGTATTACGCAAATGGCACAGCAAATCAGTCGCCAAATGTTTGGCACTGAACAGCGAATCTTAGTTGAAGGTCCTTCTAAGAAGAACCCTATGGAGTTACGTGGCCGTACTGAAAACAACCGTGTGGTTAACTTTGAAGGCCCACATTCAGTGATCGGTCAATTCGTTGATGTACGTATTACTGAAGCGTTGCCAAACTCTTTACGCGGTGAATTAATTCGCACAGAATCAGAAATGAACCTGCGCCGTGATATTGCGCCATCGTCTATTCTTAGTAAAGCAGCCGAAGCAGACGCTGCACAAGCCCCTAACGAAATTGGCGTTGCAACTTTCGTCCCTTAGGGTGAATTTTGGTGCTGGCCTTTGCCAGCACCCATCAATAGGAAGCAATTTTGAGTAATCAATTAAAAACTTTAGAGATTTATTTAGAACCCGCCGACAACAAACGCCTTTCATCTTTATGTGGTCCGTTTGACGAAAACATCAAACAAATTGAACGCCGACTAGGTGTTGAAATTGCCCATCGCGATAATTTTTTTAGAGTCACTGGTAAACTTCACTGTGCAGCAGCCAGTGTCGAAATCTTAAAAAACCTTTATGTTGATACTCAACCAGTTCGTGGTGAAATTGGCGAAATTGAACCCGACGCTGTGCACTTAGCGATTAGCGAATCAAACGCCCTTGATCAAGACGACAACCCGGGCGTTTATGGTAAAGACATGGTGATAAAAACTCGCCGTGGCGTTATTAAACCGCGTAACGATAACCAAGGCGTGTATGTGGCTAATATTCTGCATCACGATATTACCTTTGGTATTGGCCCTGCAGGCACAGGTAAAACCTACCTTGCCGTTGCTGCTGCTGTTGATGCACTGGAGCGTCAAGAAATTCGCCGTATTCTGCTTACTCGCCCTGCCGTTGAAGCAGGTGAAAAACTGGGTTTCTTACCTGGCGACTTGAGCCAAAAAATCGACCCTTATTTACGCCCTCTTTATGATGCATTATTTGAAATGCTCGGCTTCGAGCGCGTTGAAAAACTGATCGAAAAAAATATTATCGAAGTAGCACCGTTAGCGTACATGCGTGGACGTACATTGAATGACGCATTTATCATCCTAGATGAAAGCCAAAATACCACCGCAGAGCAAATGAAAATGTTCTTAACCCGTATTGGTTTTAATTCTAAGGCCGTTATTACAGGCGATATCACCCAAGTAGATTTACCGCGTGGTGCGCGCTCGGGCCTTCGCCATGCGATTGAGGTACTTAACGGTGTCGATGAAATTAGCTTTAACTTTTTCCAATCACATGATGTGGTACGCCACCCTGTTGTGGCGCGTATTGTTGAAGCCTATGAGCGCAACGATGAAGCTGAACGTTTAAAACGGGCTGAAAAACAACGCGCAAAAGAAGCACAAGCAAACCAACAAGAAGCAAACTCGTGACCGAATTAGATTTACAAATAGCGTGTGAGTTTGACAACTTACCAAGCTTTGAACAATTTCAACTGTGGGCTGATAAAGCCCTCAGTCACTACCGTGAAGATGCTGAACTGACAATTGTGATCAGTGATGAAGCACAAAGCCAACAACTCAATAATGACTACCGTGGTAAAGATAAACCGACTAATGTCTTATCGTTTCCATTTGAAGCCCCCCCTGGTATTGAGTTACCTTTAGTGGGTGATTTAATCATATGTCCAGCTATCGTTTTAGCTGAGTCAATTGAGCAAGAAAAAACCTTTCACGACCATTTTGCCCATATGGTGATCCATGGATGCTTGCATTTACTTGGATTTGACCATATAAAGGACGAAGATGCACTCGAAATGGAAAGCATAGAGAAGCAATTACTTGCCGATCTGAACATTGCTGACCCATATCGAGACGATATTTAAATTTACGGAGCAATTAGACGCAATGAGCGACGACAACTCGCAAACTAGCCAGGGTTCTTCTGGTAAAACGTGGCTGGGCCGCATAGCCCAGATGTTACAAGGGGAACCCCAGAATAGAGAAGAGCTGGTAGAAGTAATTGCCGATGCGCAAGAACGCGACCTTATCGACCCTGAAACAAAAGAAATGATTGAAGGGGTATTAGGTGTGTCAGAACTAAAAGTTCGAGACATCATGATACCACGTTCTCAAATGGTGACGCTTGAAATTGACGCCCCATTAGAAGAGCTACTCCCGATGATGGTTGACTCTACACATTCTCGTTTCCCCGTGGTTTGTGAAGATAAAGATCACATCGAAGGTATATTACTCGCAAAGGATTTATTGCCTTTAATTCTAAATAAAGATGAACTATTGCCATCACTACGTGACTATTTACGTCCTGCGATGGTGGTTCCTGAAAGCAAACGAGTTGATACGCTGTTAAATGAGTTTCGTCAACAACGTTATCACATGGCCATCGTCATTGATGAATACGGGGGTGTGTCAGGATTAGTAACCATCGAAGATATTCTCGAAATCATTGTGGGTGAAATAGAAGACGAACACGATGAAGAAGAGGAACAACAAGATATTCGACAAGTTGCGAAACATGTTTACGCAGTTCAAGCTCTAACACCTGTTGATGACTTTAACGAATATTTTAAAACGGGTTACAGCACCTCTGACGCCGATACAATTGGTGGTACGGTTTTACATGCGTTTGGTCATATGCCAAGCCGTGGTGAGACGATAGACATTGAAGGCTTACAATTTAAAGTCACCAATTCTGACAATCGTCGCATCTTACAATTGCAAGTCACCATTCCTAAGGCTGATGATAACGACAGTGAAGAAACTGCTAACTAACCTCTGCGTTCTTGCAAAAGATAAAAAAGCCTGGCTCGCACTTATTGCGGGCCTCTTTTTAACCTTAAGTTACGCCCCCTTTAATCTGTGGCACATTGCCTTTCTTTCTCTTGGTGCACTGCTTTATTGCATCAACCCTCTTGCAAACGGTAAAGACGCAGCAAAGCGCAGCGCAAAATATGGCTTCATCTTTGGTTTAGGGTGGTTTGGTGCCGGTATCAGCTGGGTGCATGTTTCAATAGCCACCTTTGGTGGAATGCCATTAATTGCCTCTCTTGGTTTAATGGGTATTTTATGCGCCTACCTTGCACTTTATCCAGCTTTAGCTGCTTGGCTTAGTACTCGACTGGCTTCAGGGCCCTATAGTTTTGTGTGCTTATTATTGGCAAGTATTGCGGTCACTGAGTATCTGCGTGGCACGCTACTGACTGGGTTTCCATGGCTTAGTTTTGGCTATACACAAACAGACAGCCCACTAAACTTTTTAGCCCCTGTGATTGGTGAGTTTGGTATCACGCTTATATGTGTATTAATCGCCTTTGCGCTATATCGCTTAATAAGTAAAGACATTAAACCTTTGATAGTCTCTGTCGCCGTGCTCATTGGCTTATATTTTATTGCAGGTAACAGCCCAGTTAAATACCAAGATAAAACGATTAAAACCGTGCTCGTACAGGGTAACATCAAGCAACATTTACGGTTTGAGCCGTCTGAGTTTTGGAATACCATGAGCAAATACCAAGACATGACACGCCTGCATTGGAATGCTGATTTAATCGTTTGGCCTGAAGCCGCCGTGCCTGAGCTAGAAGCCCTTGCGACGCAATATTTATCTGGCCTTGACAGTGCCGCAACATTTAATAACACCGCACTTATCACTGGCATTGTTGATTACCAGTACGACACCCGCAATATTTTTAATACCCTCATTGTACTTGGTAAAAAAGAGCCCAGTGACAATGAAGGTCACTATCAGTATTTAGGGCATAACCGCTATCAAAAGCATCAATTGTTACCCATTGGTGAGTTTGTGCCATTTCAAGATTTACTGCGCCCTATTGCTCCCCTATTTGACTTACCAATGTCATCGTTCACCCGTGGTGATGAAGTACAAGATAACTTGCGCGCCAATGGTTTAAATATTTTGCCTGCTATTTGCTACGAAATTGCCTTTGCCGATTTAGTGCGTGGAAACTACAGAAGTGATTCTGATATTTTGTTTACTGTTAGTAATGATGCCTGGTTTGGAGATTCTCATGGGCCGCATCAGCATATGCAAATAGCCCGTATGCGCGCCCTTGAGCTTCAGCGCCCGCTTATTCGCGTAACGAATACCGGTATTAGCGCTGTGTACGACCCTATCGCAAAATCGCAATTGAGCATGCCACAGTTTAAAGCCGATGTGCTTGAAGCGAATATCACCCTAATTCAAGGTGACACGCTATACAGTCGTTTAGGTAATTGGCCGGTATGGCTGGCTGTTTTATTACTAACTGTCATAGGGTTAATAAGAAAAACCAAAGCAAACGCGTAAAGAATACGACTGCGTTTAATTGGAGTGCTATTTTGAGGCTATACCTAATGGGTATAGCCTCATTAATCCCGCGGAATTAAATCAAAAAAAGGGCTCCATTTATGAAGCCCTTTCTTTTTTGTCGTTTGGCTGGCGCTTACGATTCAATCTTAAGAAGTTCAACCTCAAATATTAGTAACGAGCCTGGCGGAATGCTACCAACACGTTTACGCCCATAGGCAAGCTGTGGCGGGATATAAAAGGTGAACTTATCGCCTTCGCTCATTAGCTGTAAGCCTTCAGTCCAGCCGGCAATCACTTGGTTTAAACCAAAGCTAATTGGCGAATTGCGTACGACTGAACTGTCAAATACACTGCCATCCATGAGCGTACCATGGTAATGCACATTCACCTTACTGCTAGTATGTGGCTTAGCTTCATTACCCGCGCTGTGCTCAATTTTGTATTGCAGCCCAGATGTTGTTTCATGGACATCATCAGCTTTACCATTTGTCGCTAAAAAATCAGCGGCCAAAGTTTCATTTTCAAGTGCTTGTAATTTCGCTTTTTTGCTATTTTTAAAAATCAAAAAACAAAATACACCTATGACCAATAAAAGAATTAAGTTAATCATTCCGCTTCCTTTTCATCATCATTATCGCCATTAACAATATCGGCAATGTTTGCAAGTCGGGCTAATGCTAAGGCATTAATAGAGCCGTCTTGATAGCCCTGCTCCGTCATTTCACCCGCGTCTTTGTCCATTAATAGACTTAACGCCTGGTCTACTGTTTCAACGGCATAAATATTAAAGCGGCCTTTTTCAACGGCGTCGAGCACTTCATCATCAAGCACCAGGTTCACTTGGTTTGACTTTGGAATGATCACGCCTTGCTCGCCCGTTAAGCCACGCATTTTACAGAGTTTAAAGAAGCCTTCGATTTTCTCGTTAACACCACCAATAGATTGCACGTCACCATGTTGGTTAATTGAGCCTGTAAGCGCAATTGACTGGCTAATAGGTAAGTTGGTTATTGCCGAGATAAGCGCACAGAGCTCGGCCAGTGACGCACTATCACCGTCGATATAACCGTAACTCTGTTCAATCGCGATATTAGCACTGAGCGTTAAACTAAATTGCTGCGCATATTTGTTACCTAAGTAGCCCGTTAGAAGCATCACGCCTTTTGAGTGAATTGCTTTACCCAGCTCGGCCTCACGCTCAACGTCAATGACCCCATCGGCACCAGCATAAACCGTGGCAGTTATACGTGCAGGCGTACCAAACGATGTATCACCGATATGCAGCACCGTTAAGCCGTTTACTTTACCCACGGCCTGACCTTCGGTAGCAATGAGGATCTGCCCCTCTTTAATATCGCTAAGCATGGTTTCTGAAATTTGCCCAGTACGGTACTGTTTACCAAGAATGGCTTCATCAATGTGGTGCGCATCAATCAGTGTATGTCCATCTTGCTTGGCATAAAAACTGGCTTCGGCCACCAACTCAAGGACATCTGCAAAACGTGCAGACAGCTTATTTTGATGCTCAGCTTGGCGATAACTAAACTTGAGTAAACGTGCCATTGCCGCTTCGTTTGCAGTGCAATTTAAGGTTTTCTCACAGTATTCAGTCACTTTGGTAATAAACTGGTACTGCAGCTTATCGCTGCTTGGTAAGTAATAATCAAAGTCAGCAAGCACACGAAACAGCTCAGCAAACTCTTCATCGTACTCACCAATGGTGTAATACAAATCACGTGAACCCAGCAGCACAATTTTTACATCCAGCGGAATAAGCTGCGGACGTAAAGTAAAACTGCTCCCCACTGAACTGTCTTGATACGGTAAGTCGTTCTTAATTTGATGCGTTTTTAAAGACAATTTTAGGCCATCCCACACTTGTGGATTCGCCATTACTTTTTCAGCGTCCATAATCAAGTAGCCGCCATTAGCACGGTGCAGTGCACCCGGCTGAATTGAGCGATAACTGGTTATGAGCGAGCCCTGCGATGTCGCGTATTCAATTTTGCCAAAAATATTGCCAAACGTTGGGTTAGGCTCGTAAACAACAGGCGCTGCATCCCCTTCTTTAAATTCGACTAAAATATTGGGTGCGAAAAAGTCGGTTAGCATGCCCTTGCGGTCAAAGTCTTCTTTGTTTTCGTCGTTGTCATCATCGTCGAGCCACTCCAGCACCGCATCAATGATTTCTTCACGTATGTCTTTTAAATAACGCAGCACGCCAATATGCGTTGCATATTTGTGCTCGAGCGCTTTAATAAGTGGCTTGGTCGCTAACTCAGCCGTTGATTTTTTAAGATTACGCAGTTTTTCAGATGATTCACGTTTCCAACGCGGTAACTCAATCAGCGCTTCGATTAACGCATCTTCGAGCTTTTCAATCACGTCATAAAATTCAATACGCAATGGCTCTTCGAGTGCCGCAAACTCACTGTCGCTTAATTGCTTACCATTAACCAATGGTGCAAACCCCACCACGCCATTTTCTTCGATAAGCGCTACACTTTGCTCAAGCGCGGCAATTTCTACTGCGGTTATAGCTGCATCGTAAGTATCGGTGAATTCACGGTCTATTGATTTCTTCTTACGCTGATAACCTGGGTTATCGAATGCAGCTGGGAATGTATCAAGCACTTCATCAATAAATGAATCAATATCATCTGCAAGCTGCTTGCTTTGCCCAGCTTGCATAAACAGCGCGATAGGCTCGCGGTGGTCGTCGTAATTATTGACATACAGCCACTCATTAGGCGTTGGGCGGCCTTTTGAATGGGCTGTTAGCTTGTCTTTCACTAAGGTAAAACGACCCAGTGCAGCCTCACCCATAACATAAACATTGTAACCAGGTAGCTCCATACCTAATGAAAAATCGAGCGCACTTTGAGCACGTTGTTGGCCAATAAACGTTAAAGCCTCTGGGTATGGATTATTCATGCATGTAGCAACATGACTGGCGGCAATTTCTGGCGCTAAGGTAGAGACTGGCAATGGGATTAGTTTTTTTGTCATTCTAACTTCTTATTTCCCAGGATTAGCTGGGCATTATGGGTAACGCCCAGCTTTTGCTTGCGTTACAGATTAAGGTTGTAATGCCTTACGGCTAAAGTAAATACCACCGCATTCAGTACAAGGGGTAATTTGAGTAGCATGGTAAACATCGTAACTATGTTGGCAATTTTTACATACTAATGTGCCCATGGCTATCCATTCTCCCTGATGATAGACACCATTGTGCTTAAAATCTTGATTTAGGGCCTGCCATTCTAACTGGGTTTTGTCTTCGATGTGCGATAACTCGTACCAAAGCGACTCTTTTAGTTCAAGCCACGCTAAGGAGTCATAATGTTTATCGTTTTCTTTGATGTGATCAATATCGCGTTTAAGGTAGTCGCGATACAGCTCAAGTTTTTCTTTTCCTAGATCTTTAAGTGCCTGCTCAGATTCAACAAACTTCTCCATTGCCTCCTTCAACTCGTGGTCTTTTACATCTTTAAGCCATGCACTTAAATCGCTGAGCCATGTTTTATAATCTGCCATCGTTTACTCCTTCAAAAGTGATGAAAAATCAATACTTACTATAGTTGAGTATAGGTTAACCTGCCCTGAAAGTGATAATTTCGGAAAAGCCCTTATTTGCCGCTGTGATTAGCCTGTATTTTGGGTTATCCTTAGCGACAATTTTTTATCAATTTGCAAGAAGTCTGGAATCGTAGATGCAAGAGCAATATAACCCGCAAGACATAGAGTCAAAAGTACAAGCCTACTGGGATGAAAACCAAGTATTTAAAGTCACTGAAGATGAGAGCAAAGAAAAGTATTACTGCTTATCAATGTTCCCATACCCAAGCGGCCGACTGCATATGGGTCACGTTCGTAACTACACTATTGGTGACGTAGTATCACGTTTCCAACGCTTGCAAGGTAAAAACGTAATGCAACCTATGGGTTGGGATGCGTTTGGTCTTCCAGCTGAAAATGCCGCAATTAAAAATAACACGGCACCGGCTAAATGGACATACGAAAACATTGACTACATGCGTAACCAATTAAAGCAATTAGGCTTTGGTTATGACTGGGATCGCGAAATCGCGACGTGCCACCCAGAGTACTACAAATGGGAACAATGGTTCTTCACTAAGCTGTATGAAAAAGGCTTAGTATACAAAAAGATGTCAACAGTAAACTGGGATCCAGTTGACCAAACAGTGCTTGCCAACGAGCAAGTAATCGATGGTCGTGGCTGGCGTTCAGGTGCGATTGTTGAGCAAAAAGAAATTCCACAATGGTTCATCAAAATCACTGATTATGCTCAAGAGCTTTTAGATGATTTAGATAAACTTGATCACTGGCCTGAGCAAGTTAAAACCATGCAACGCAATTGGATTGGTCGTTCTGAAGGCTTAGAAATTGAATTCAAACGTGCCGACAACGATGACACATTCCGTGTTTACACAACACGCCCAGATACCTTTATGGGTGTGACTTACGTTGCTGTTGCAGCCGGTCACCCAATTGCACAAGAAGCGGCTAAAAATAGCGATGCTGTTGCGATGTTTGTTGATGAGTGTAAAAACACCAAAGTCGCTGAAGCCGACATGGCAACCATGGACAAAAAAGGCATTGCAACAGGCTTTTACGCAATCCATCCATTAACAGGCAAGCAAGTCCCTATTTGGGTCGCTAACTTTGTACTCATGGACTACGGTTCAGGTGCGGTAATGGCGGTGCCTGCGCATGACCAACGTGACTACGAGTTTGCAAGTACTTACGGCCTAGAAATTACGCAAGTTATTGCACCAGCAGCTGGCAGCGAAGATACGGTTGACCTTGCAAATCAAGCTTTCACAGAAAAAGGCGTATTAGTAAACTCAGGTGAGTTTGATGGTCTAGAGTTTGATGCAGCATTTAATGCGGTAGCAGACAAGTTAGAAGCACTGGGCGTTGGTGAGCGTAAAGTAAACTTCCGTTTACGTGATTGGGGCGTGAGCCGTCAGCGTTACTGGGGTTCTCCAATCCCTATGTTAAGCGACGAAAATGGCCAAGAGATTGCCGCTACTGAAGACATGTTACCAGTACGCTTACCTGAAGATGTGGTTATGAATGGTGTTACATCGCCAATCAAAGCGGATCCTGAATGGGCTAAAACAACCGTAAATGGCGTACCTGCATTTCACGAAACTGATACATTCGATACCTTTATGGAATCATCGTGGTACTACGCACGTTACTGTAGCCCTCGTTTTGACGAAGGAATGATTGAGCCTGGCGCTGCAAACTACTGGTTACCTGTAAACCAATACATCGGTGGTATTGAGCATGCGATTTTACACTTACTTTACTCTCGCTTTTTCCACAAACTATTACGTGATTTTGGCTTAGTTAACTCTGACGAGCCATTCGAGCGTTTACTGTGCCAAGGCATGGTATTAGCAGAAACGTTCTATCGTAAAGATGAGAAAGGCGGTGATGTGTGGATATCACCAACCGACGTACAAACTGAAACTGACGAAAAAGGTCGTGTGACAAAAGCATGGCATAAAGTAGATGGTGAGCCGGTATTCTCTGCAGGCATGAGTAAAATGTCGAAATCGAAAAACAACGGTATCGACCCACAACAAGTTATTGCCGAATACGGTGCAGATACGGTACGTTTATTCATGATGTTCACAGCACCTCCAGAGCAAACTCTTGAATGGTCTGATTCAGGTGTAGAAGGCGCAATGCGTTTCTTAAAACGTATTTGGAAATACGCAGTCGATGTTGAAACCGTAGGTTATCAAGCACTTGATAAAGCCGCTTTAAGCAACGATCAAAAAGTACTTCGTCGTGAGCTTCATAAAGCCATTGCAAAAGTGACCGATGATGTTGAGCGCCGTCAAACGTTCAACACAGCAATTGCTGCCATTATGGAACTTTCAAACAAGTTATTAAAAGCGCCACTTGCTGATAAACAAGATGTCGCGATAGCAAACGAAGCGCTTGAAGCATTACTTATCATGCTTGCACCTATTACGCCGCACATGTGTCATCAACTATGGCAAGACCTTGGCAAAGAAGGTGACATCTTAGATGCTTCTTGGCCAACCGTGGATGAGTCGGCACTTGTTGAAGATGAAAAGCTAATCATCGTACAAGTTAACGGCAAGCTTCGTGCTAAGTTAACAGTGCCAGCAGATGCCACTAAAGAGCAAGTTGAAGCCCTCGCCTTCGCAGAAGATAATGTGACTAAATTCACAGACGGCGTGACAATCCGTAAAGTAATTTACGTACCAGGCAAGCTTCTGAATGTGGTTGCTAACTAAGATGGCAGCGCTTCATGCACTGAAAAACAGACTAGCTTTAGTGCTAGTCTGTTTACTGGTAACAAGCTGTGGCTTTCATTTAAAGAAAGCCTCTAACTTACCGGATGACTTAAAGGTGATCTCGCTGATTGGAGATGACGAAAAATCAACCCTGTTCGAGTTAGTCGAAAAAGAGCTAATAGCCAGTAAAGTAGAATTTGACCACGGCGACAGTTCAACGCCTGAGCTCACTATTCACAAAGACCGCTTAGAGCGTCAAATATTGTCGTTATTTGATAATGGTCAGGTCGCAGAATATGAGCTTGCTTATAGTGTCAGTTACACCCTTAAACGCCCAGGCCAAGAAGCAGTTAACCAACGTTTTGAGCTGTATCGTAACTATCAAGACGATCCTGATAACGCACTTGCAAAAGCCAAAGAACTTGAGCTGCTGCTGAGTGAAATCAGAAAGCAAGCAAGCCGCCGTATTGTTAGAGAGTTATCGCAACTGTAATGCGTTGTTATGCGAATCAACTCACCAGCCAACTAAAAAAAGGCCTCGCCCCTTTCTACATGGTGTTTGGTGAGGAGCCCTACCAAATAGCGGAATGCGTATCACAGATACGTCAAGCAGCTAAACAGCACGGTTTTGACGAAGTCATCAAATTCACATTGATGCAGGGCTTTGATTGGCAAGAGATTATTGCTCAATATCAAAGTATGTCACTGTTCAGTGCACGCACCCTGATTGAATTTGATTTAAACGAGCAAAAACCGGGCACCACGGGCAGTCAAATATTTAAACAGCTTACTGAGCTGGTCAATGATGACACTATTTTAGTGTTAAAAGGCGCCAAAGCCAGCCAAGATATCCAGCGTAGCGCTTGGTTTAAAGCACTCGATAAACAAGGCATCTTTGTGCCTTGTTATCCGCTAACAGGCAATCACCTAACCCGCTGGTTAGATGAGCAATGTTATCGTTTAAATTTAAACCTGCATAACAATGCTAAGCAAAGCCTCATAGAAGCAACTGAAGGCAACCTGCTTGCGTGTCATCAAGAGCTTGAAAAGCTCTCACTGCTTTATGGCAGTGACCTAGTTGACCAACAAGCCGTGATGCAAGGGCTGCTCAATCAATCAAAGTTTGATATTTTCGATTTGAGCGATGCATTACTCAAAGGTCACGCTGAGCAAGCAGTCAAAGTCATGACCAAACTCGCTGCGGATAATACCGAAGCCATGAGTATTTTTTGGGCTATTAATAAAGAAGCCAGCAACCTACTTGCTATGCAGCATGCCAGACTAACGGGCGCCAATATGACTGACTTATACAAGCAGTTTAATATTTGGAAGAATCAACAAGCGACAATCCAACACGCGCTGAATCGTTTAAACAGCAAAGTACTTGAGCAAATAATTAAACAACTCGCTCAATTTGATGCCGCTTACAAACAAGGTAACTTAATTGCCCCTTATCAAGCGTTGACTCATATTTGTTTAGTGTTTTGTCAGCCGTTATCAATCCCCTTACCTTGTCATCCACATTCTGACTGAGAGTCGTAACTGATGATTGCTATTTTCGGTGGCACGTTTGATCCCATTCACTTAGGCCATTTAAATATGGCTGAACAGTGTGTTAAACAGTGCCAATTGAATACCCTCTATTTTATGCCTTGCGCTATCCCCGCTCATAAAGCAAAACCGGGGATAAGCGACGAGCATCGGATTAATATGCTCAAGCTTGCGATAGCGTCTAACCCGCAATTTGCCATCGACTACAGAGAGCTTAACCGCAGCGGTGCATCGTATTCATTACTGAGCTTAAAAGAGCTTCGCAGCGAACACCCGAGCGCCCCTATTCTGTTTTTAATCGGCATGGATTCGTTTAATAACTTAGATAAATGGTATCAATGGCAAGAAATAGTCACCCTGTGCCATATCGTGGTGTATCAGCGCCCTGGCCAAATATGCCATGTTGAGGGTGAACTGGCCGCTTACAAAGCCGATGCGTTGACTGACAAACTCGCGCAACTAAAACAATCACCTGCTGGCAAGTTATTCTTTTTAAATGGCTTACAAGTAGATGCTGCATCGAGTCAGATTCGAAAACAATTATATTTAAATGATCAGGCCGCGGAACTTTTACCCGCTAGCGTCAGTCAATACATTGCGCAGCATCATCTTTACCAAACAGATGAATAAATACTATCTGCGTGATAAAATAACACATTACGATTATTTACTTTTGAGAAAACACTTTGGATTCTAAACAACTACTCGCATTTGCCCTTGATAAAGTCGACGATATGAAAGCCCGTGACGTGGTACAACTTGATGTTCGTGGAAAATCTGACATTACTGACTACAT
Source organism: Pseudoalteromonas lipolytica (assembly GCF_900116435.1). Lineage (GTDB taxonomy): Bacteria > Pseudomonadota > Gammaproteobacteria > Enterobacterales > Alteromonadaceae > Pseudoalteromonas > Pseudoalteromonas lipolytica. Next base: position 15,708 of record NZ_FPAZ01000020.1, read on the forward strand.
GGTGGTGTGTTCAGGTAATTCTAAACGCCACGTTCAGTCTATTGCTGATCATGTCGCGAAAGAAGCACGCCATGCTGGTGAAGAGCCACTCGGCTACGAAGGCCAAAATGAAGGTGAATGGGTACTGGTAGACCTGGGTGATGTGGTTGTGCATGTAATGCAAGACCAAACTCGCGACTTCTATGATCTAGAAAAACTTTGGGGTTAACCCTTAGCAAGGACATAGGTAAAGCATTTTGAAGATACAATTGATTGCCGTTGGCACGAAAATGCCAGCATGGGTAGAAACAGGGTTTACGGAATATCAACGCCGGTTTCCGCGTGATATGCCGTTAGAACTCATTGAAATCCCAGCAGGAAAGCGTGGTAAAAATGCGGATATCAAACGTATTTTACAACTTGAAGGTGAAAAGACATTGGCGGCTATCCCCAAAGGAAACCGCATTGTTACACTTGAAGTAACCGGTAAGCCGATGGATACGCATCAGCTCGCTAAAAGTATGGAAAAATGGCAGCTTGATGGCCGAGATGTCAGCCTACTGATTGGCGGTCCTGAAGGGCTTGCACCTGAGTGTATAGCAGCCTCTGAGCAAAAATGGTCTTTATCGAACCTAACGCTACCGCATCCGTTGGTGCGTATTATTGTTGCTGAAAGCCTTTATCGTGGCTGGAGCTTAAATAACAACCACCCTTATCATCGCGAGTAGTAAAGCCCATGCGAAAACACAGACCCACCATTCGAGACCACTCGGCTGAAGCAAATTTATTTGCCCGTCGAGCATTTGTGGGTTTTGTGTTTGTTACCCTGCTTATTGGTGTCTTGTTATCAAATTTATACAACATTCAGGTTATTGATCACCAAGACTATCAAACACGTTCAAACGACAACCGCATAAAAGTAATACCAATTGCGCCTAATAGAGGCTTGATTTACGACAGAAATGGGGTGTTACTTGCCGAGAACAAACCCGTTTACAACCTTGAAGTCATTCCTGAAGAAGTTGATGATCTTGACAAAGCACTGGCTGCTGTTGAGCAACTAATTACGATAAGCGAACAACAAAAAGCCGACTTTTTAGACGATATCAAACATAATCGCCGCTTTAAAAGCCAAGTGCTTAAAGCACGGTTAAACGAAACCGAAGTAGCCACGTTTTCAGTAAACCAACATAAATTTCCAGGGTTCAGTATTGAAGCGCGTTTAGCACGCTATTACCCGTATGGCGATACACTCACTCATGCCTTAGGTTATGTTGCCAAGCTAAACAAAAAAGAACTCACTAAACTTGAAGCCGAAGACCAAGCAACGAATTACCGCGCCACTCATGACATTGGTAAGCTTGGTATCGAAAAATACTATGAAGAGTTACTACACGGTGTTGTTGGCTCACAACGCGTTGAAGTAAACAACCGTGGTCGCGTTATCCGTACTCTCAGTCTGACTCCGCCAGAGCCGGGCCACGACTTAGTGTTAACCTTGGACATTGGCTTGCAACAAATAGCCCAGCATGCCTTAAAAGACATGCGTGGCGCAGTGGTCGTGCTTGATGCAAAAGACGGGGGCGTGCTGGCAATGTATTCAAACCCAAGTTATGACCCAAACTTATTTGTGCATGGCATTAGCAGTAAAAACTACAAAGAATTATTAAATCCAGACCGCCCACTTATTAACCGTACTACGCAGGGTCGCTATGCTCCGGCATCGACGGTTAAGCCCCATATGGCCATTTTAGCCCTCGAAGAAGGTTTGGTAACAGAACAAACACAGATATGGGATCCGGGCTTTTTCCAAATTCCGAATGTTGAACACAAATGGCGTGACTGGAGACGTTGGGGCCATGGTCATGTCGATGTTTACAAAGCGATTGAAGAGTCATGTGATACCTACTTTTACGATGTTGCCTACCGACTAGGCATCACTAAAATCAGTGACTTTATGACTCAATTTGGCTTTGGCGAGCTCTCTGGTATTGATATTCATGAAGAAACAACGGCAATTATGCCATCTAAAGAATGGAAAGAAGCCCGTTTCAGAGAATCATGGTGGCGAGGCGATACAATCTCGGTGGGTATCGGACAAGGTTATTGGACCGCGACCCCGATGCAAATAGCCAATGCAACTAACATTTTAGTTAATAAAGGCATTGATCATCCACCTCACCTTGTGCAAGTAGCCAAAAAAGAAAACGAAGTAACGCAAATCAATAATGATGAAAAACCCCCTGTACAACTTAAAAACCCACATCATTGGCAAATAGCCCTCGATGCAATGCACAACACAGTGCATAAAGTAACCGGTACAGCACACAAAGCGTTTAAAGGTGCAACCTATGACCCAGCCGGTAAAACCGGAACGGCGCAGGTAGTCAGTATTGCTCAAGGCGAGCGATATGATGCAGAATCACTCAAAGAACGCCAACGAGATAACGCAATATATATTGGCTTTGCCCCTTATAATGACCCACAAATTGTGGTGTCGGTGGTCGTCGAAAATACCGGTGGGGGAAGTACTGTTGGTGCGCCAATTGCGCGCCAATTAATGGATTACTACTTTTCTGCTAACCCTATAAAACTTGCTCAAAGTGATGCGCCATGATCCCATTAAATAAAAAACGCTCGATTTGGCAGCGCCTTCATCTTGATGTACCTTTGCTGATTGCGCTCATGCTCATGATGGTCGCAAGCCTTGCTATTGTATACAGTGCCAGTGGTCAAGATTCTGCGATGATGATCCGCCATGCTACACGTATGTTTGGTGCTGTACTGGGCATGTTTATTCTGGCGCAGTTTTCACCGAATACCTTAAAAAGCATGGTCATTCCTCTGTATTGCTTGGGCTTATTAATGCTCGTTGGCGTGTTGTTCTTTGGTGTCAGTTCCAAAGGCGCGCAACGTTGGCTTAATTTAGGTATCACGCGTTTCCAGCCTTCCGAATTAATGAAAATAGCCGTGCCAATGATGGTTGCCTGGTACATTGGCCGTAATCACCTGCCCCCACGCGCGATTCATTTAATCATTGGTTTTGTAATTGTGATGGTGCCGACCATTTTAATTAAAGAACAACCAGACCTAGGAACGTCAATCTTAATTGCCAGTTCAGGTATATTTGTGTTGTTTTTATCAGGCTTAAGCTGGCGCTTAATTGGCTTTTTCTCAGCCGTTGTTGCACTCGCTGCATGGCCATTTTGGCATTACGGAATGCATGACTATCAACGTCAGCGAGTACTCACCTTTTTAGACCCTGAAAGTGACCCTTTAGGCTCGGGTTATCACATTATTCAATCAAAAATAGCCATTGGTTCCGGGGGAATTGAAGGTAAAGGCTGGTTGCAAGGGACCCAATCGCAACTTGAGTTTTTACCCGAACGCCATACTGACTTTATCTTTTCGGTACTCAGTGAAGAATTTGGTCTATTTGGTGTTTGCTTACTGCTGTGCATGTATTTATTTATTATTGGTCGTGGCTTGTACATTGCCGTAAATGCACAAGACGCATTTGGTAAACTACTCGCTGGAGCCTTAACCCTGACTTTCTTTGTCTATGTGTTTGTGAATATAGGAATGGTTTCTGGCCTATTACCTGTCGTTGGTGTCCCCTTACCCTTAATTAGTTACGGGGGGACTTCTATGGTGACCCTGATGGCTGGATTTGGCATTATTATGTCTATCGCCACCGATAAAAGGATGCTGTTAAAATAATGACCCACTTAATAAATGCCCTTTTAATCGCGCTTATCTGTGTTGTGCTCAGCGCATGTAGCTCACCGTCGTCACAACAAGGACGCTATGCAATGCAGCATGATGCAGCGCCACTGCGAACACCGACAGAACTTGAAATGCAAGATGCTGTGGTCACTGCTGTTATCAAAAGCGCCAGTGCAAGCCGCCCCTACGAGGTGAGAGGAAAGCGCTACACGCCCATGCTAGATGAAACGGGCTACTCAGAAGAAGGCATCGCTTCTTGGTATGGTCGAAAATTTCACAACTACCACACTTCGAACGGCGAAATATACGATATGTTTGCCATGACTGCAGCTCACAAAACACTGCCGCTGCCAAGTTTTGCTCGCGTCACGAATTTAGATAACGGCAAATCAGTGATTGTGCGTGTTAATGATCGCGGCCCTTTTCATGACGATAGACTGATCGATTTATCTTATTCTGCAGCATATAAGCTTGGCTACTATCGTCAAGGTACAGCCCGTGTTAAGGTTGAAGCCATTACACTTGCAAATTCTGCCCCTCGTTTAAGTTACATACAGGTTGCAGCGGGAAGTACTCTTTCTAATGTCGAAGCGCTCGCGTTTCAACTTCGCCAGCAATACCATGTGCCAACAAACATTGTTGAAAAAGACGGGATCTATCGTCTGCGTCTAGGGCCAATTAAAGATGCTGCAGAAGCACAATCCGTTTTAGATAAATTAAAACAAAACCAATTTCAGAACGCGTTCTTGCTTTACAGTGAGTAAGACCTTTAGAATAGGTTAACGCGACATGTTTAACTTCAACCATTAATGAGTACGATGAAATCTATAAAATATAAAATCTTAAGTGGCGTTTGTGGCCTTGTTTGCACTGCTAGCGTATTTTCTGCAACAGCCCAAATCATCCCCGCCCCACCTCAAGTTAATGCTAAAGGTTACTTTTTGGTTGATTTCACCACAGGAAAAGTAATTGCCGAAGGCGAAGCTGATACAAAACTAGCACCAGCAAGTCTGACCAAAATGATGACCAGTTATGTCATTGGTACAGAAATTAAAGCAGGTAATATCTCACCGACCGATATGGTAACAGTGAGCGAAAAAGCATGGGCAAAGAACTTTCCAGAGTCATCAAAAATGTTTATCGAAGTGGGTAAACAAATCAGTGTTGATGATCTTAACCACGGTATCATAATCCAATCAGGAAATGATGCGTGCGTAGCAATGGCAGAGCACATTGCAGGCAGCGAAAGTGCATTTGCTGATTTAATGAATGCCCATGCTGAAAAACTAGGCATGAGCAACAGTCACTTTGTTAATAGCCATGGTTTAGATACCAACGAGCACTTTACCACGCCACGTGATATGGCAACATTAGGCGCTGCACTTATCCGTGACGTACCTGATGAATATGAAGTTTATGCAAAAAAATCATTTACTTATAACGGCATTAAACAATACAACCGTAACTCATTGTTATGGGATGAGAGCTTAAACGTAGACGGAATTAAAACAGGCCATACCTCAGAAGCGGGTTATAGCTTAGTTACCTCAGCAACCAAAGATGATATGCGTTTAATTGCAGTTGTAATGGGAACTGAAAGCGAGCGTGCACGTAAGGTAGAAAGTAAAAAACTACTTAACTACGGTTTCCGTTTCTTCGAAACAATCACACCCTATAAAGCAGGTGACAGTTTTGCAGAGCAACGTATTTGGATGGGTAATAAAGAAAACGTATCGTTAGGTATTTTAGAAGATACACCCATTACTATCCCACGCGGTCAACGTAAAAACTTAAAAGCGAACTTTGAGCTTGATAAAACCTTAGAAGCCCCACTGGCGAAAGGCACTAAAGTAGGCACACTTTTCTTACAGCTTGAAGGTGAAGAAATTGCGCAATATCCACTTGTTACCTTAGAAGAAGTGGAAGAAGGTAGCTTCTTTAGCAAAATTTACGATTACTTACGTTTACAAATAATGTAAACCCGTAAAAAAGATTATAAACGCCTTGCACTGCAAGGCGTTTTTTTTTGCCTGAAAAATGATAGAATGCGCCCCATATCAGTCGCGCTGGGTCGAGTGCGTCGTAATCCAGTTTGCTTAACGCCAAGAAATGGCAAAGAAAACGTCTATTAAGCAGACCATTGTTTGAGGAGTCACCGTCGTGGTTCAACCTGTAAAAGATACTAAGTTTGACGAGTATTTAGATTTCCCTTGCCCATTCACATTTAAAATCATGGGCTTAGCTAATGTAAATCTGACAGATCAGATCCTAGAAAAGCTGCAACCCATTGCACCGGGCGATTACGCACCTAAGATCAAACCAAGCAGTAAAGGGAATTATGAGTCAGTCACACTTGTTGCTACGGTAACAAGCAAAGAGCACATCGAAGAAATCTATAACGTGATCAGCAACATCGATGACGTACGTCATATGCTATAGACTGATTACGGAGTAAGTCGTGAGCGAGAGAGAATTAATCGTTCGCCAATTAGGGCGACAGCGTTACATGCCAATTTGGCAAAAAATGCAATCATTTACCGATACCCGCGATGAGCACACAGCTGATGAAATTTGGCTTGTGGAACACGAACCTGTTTTTACACAGGGTCAGGCAGGTAAGGCAGAGCACCTTTTAAACACCGGTGATATTGAAGTGATTCAAGTAGACCGAGGTGGTCAAGTGACCTATCACGGACCGGGTCAACAAATGATGTACGTGCTGTTTAACCTTCGCCGTTTAAATATTGGCGTTCGTGAACTCGTCACTTGGTTGGAAGAGTGTATTATCGATACACTTAAAGATTATGATATTGAAGCCTATGCAAAGGCGGATGCACCTGGCGTTTATGTTAACGACAGTAAAGTTGCATCGTTAGGCTTACGCGTTCGTCGCGGCTGCTCTTTCCATGGTTTAGCACTGAATGTAAATATGGACCTAAGCCCATTTTTACGTATCAATCCATGCGGTTATGCTGGTATGAACATGGTGCAGACAACCGATCTCAATGGCCCACAGAACCTAGAGCAAGCAGGTTCAGGGCTTATTAAACACATGATTAAAAAGCTTAATGCTACTGTGGTTAAGCACACTGAAGGGTTTGAAAACGAATGAATAAACCAGTCAAAATGGAACCAGGCGTAAAACTGCGTGATGCTGAGAAAATGGCGCTGATCCCAGTGAAAGTTTTACCAACAGAAAAAAACGAAATGTTACGTAAGCCAGAATGGCTTAAAATTCGTTTACCAAAATCAACAGAGCGTATTGATGGTATTAAAAGTGCCATGCGTAAACACGGCTTACACTCTGTGTGTGAAGAAGCATCGTGCCCTAACCTATCAGAATGCTTTAATCACGGTACAGCAACCTTTATGATTCTTGGTGCAATTTGTACGCGTCGCTGCCCGTTTTGTGATGTTGCGCATGGGCGTCCATTAAAGCCTGATGCAGCAGAACCAGAAAAACTAGCTCTAACGATTAAAGATATGAAGTTAAGCTATGTTGTTATTACGTCTGTTGACCGTGATGACCTACGTGATGGCGGTGCACAACACTTTGCTGACTGTATTCGTGAAATTCGTAAGCATAACCCAAATATCACCATTGAAATTCTAGTACCTGATTTTCGTGGCCGTATGGACAGAGCGCTTGATATCTTAATTGAAACGCCGCCAGATGTGTTCAACCACAACTTAGAAACGGCACCACGATTATACAAACTAGCGCGTCCGGGGGCTGATTATAAATGGTCATTAGAGCTACTTCGTCGCTTTAAAGAAGCGCACCCAGAAGTGAAAACAAAGTCTGGCCTAATGGTCGGTCTAGGCGAAGAAATCAGTGAGATTGAAGAAGTATTACGCGATTTACGTGAACATAACGTAGATATGCTCACGGTAGGCCAATACTTACAGCCTTCAAAGCACCACTTACCGGTTAAACGCTACGTGCCACCAGCCGAGTTTGATGGCTTAAAAGCTTATGCTGACGAAATTGGCTTCACACATGCTGCATGTGGCCCGTTTGTTCGCTCAAGCTACCATGCTGATCAACAGGCAGCAGGTAAAGAAGTTAAATAACACTTCTTATTAAACATTTAAAAGCCGCGCTATAAAATTTTATAGCGCGGCTTTTTTGTAGCTTAAAATATTTTGCTCTTCTCTTAACATTGCCTGCTGTTCATGAGCACGTAACAAAGCAAGCTCCTCAGCTGGTAAAGGCGTGACTGCAGGCACACACTCAAATTCCATCAAAGGCATAATGTGTCGAAAAACATAATGAACACGTTCAATATGAAACTCAGAGCTGACTAATAGTACTTTTTTAATCTCTGCACGGTCTAAAATAGGCTGTGCAAGTGTCGCATCTTCAAAGGTAAAACGGCTTGGGGCATGCGCCAAAAAGCGAGATACTGGAATACCTTGTTTAACTAAATACCGCTTGGTTAATTCGCCATGCGGATACGCACTTTTATTAAAGCTGCCAAAGCCACCTGTACACAATAGACTTGCATGTTGATGATCGCGAAAAACGGCGTAGGCTTTATCACAGCGTGCTTTCGCAATAACAGATAATCTGCCGTCAGGTTCATTTGGAGCGCCTAATACTACAATTGCCGTTTTCATCAGAAATACTATCGTTGATAACGCGCTAAAAACATTTTCACGGTTTCGCTAATCACTTTCTCTTCTGTGTCGCCATTTTGGCGCTCAAATCCATACAAAAGAGGATAAAAGATCAGCGATTTTAATTGATACACAAACTGTTTAGCCGCAAATTCAGCATCGTCAATATGTAACACATGCGCGTCACTGGCCGCCTCTAAAAAAGCCACTAAATCTTGCATGCAACCCATACTGTTGTTGGCGAGCGACTTAGCTAAATCGGGCTGTTGTAGCATTTGCATAAAAGCCACTTTCGCTATTTTTAAAAACTCTTCCGAGGTAAGCAAAGCCACCTCTTGCACAGCAATTTGTGTTAACTGCTCTGCAATCGGGTGTTGCTTATCAAAAATAACGGCTTTTTCTTGACGCACTTTTTCAAACATAAACACCAGAATAGCCTGAAACAGCACACCTTTATTTTCAAAATGATTATAAACAGTGCGTTTAGAAGCGCCCGCTAAGCTTGCAACCTGATCCATACTCGTCTGTTCAAAACCTTGTTGAAAAAACAACGTTTCAGCTGCATTCAAAATATCGAGTCGTTTTCTTTGTGATAATTTCATGTACTTCCCCCATGACATCAATAGTGTAACGCAAAAATAAAAAATGCACTAGATAGTTTACTTTTAAAGCAAACAATGAAAAACTACACCACTCAGTTTACTTATGGTAACGATATGAAATTTCTAAGATGGCTCGTAATCGCCACAGTATGCTTCATGGTCGGCGTGTTAATTATGAATAATCAAATTGCCGCTGAAGGCGTAAGTGATGACAGTCACTCAGCTCAATTAGTAGATGGCACCTTCTATAATAATGCAAAGGTTGAGCAGCCTGGTTTTAGAAAAACGCTGGGAATCTTCATACGTTTCATGACAGAAAAGAAAATTGATGCAGAACCCAAACACGAACTGCCTATGTATGCTTTATCAACACAGCAGCTTGCGTCTTTATCGAATGACAGCGTCCATTTTGTGAAACTGGGCCACTCATCAATTTTAGCTAAAGTGTATGGTGAATTTTGGCTGTTTGATCCTGTATTTTCCGAGCGAGCTTCGCCATTTTCGTTTATGGGACCAAAGCGTTTTCAACCTACGCCAATACGCATTAAACAGTTACCTCACATTGCGAAGGTTTTTATCTCGCACAACCATTATGATCATTTAGATAAAGCAGCTATCAAGCAACTGGCCGACAAAACCGACTCTTTTTATGTTCCGCTCGGTGTAGAAAATGATCTCATAAAATGGGGGGTAAAAAAGCAAAAAGTGCTTAGCTTTGATTGGTGGCAAGACCATACGACTACAAACAGCCAAATCGTTTTTACACCCACACAGCACTTTTCAGGCAGAGGCTTAACGGATAGAAACAAAACACTGTGGGGCTCATGGGCTATAAAAGTAAAAGACAAACGCTTTTATTTTAGTGGTGACTCTGGTTATTTCGCGGGCTTTAAAGAAATTGGCAAACGCTATGGGCCATTTGATATTACCTTTATTGAAACTGGGGCTTACGACCAAGAGTGGTCGAATATTCACATGACACCAGAGCAATCTGTTCAAGCGCATTTAGATTTACACGGAAATATCATGGTCCCAGTGCATAATGGCACATTCGATTTAGCATTTCACGCCTGGTATGAACCACTCAACCGCGTGACTAAAAAGGCTGTACAAGATCATGTCTCGCTAAGCACCCCACTAGTTGGCGAGGTATTCAGTATTCACGATCCTGCGATAAACAAAACCTGGTGGTAATTTTTCATGGCTGAAAATTGAATGATTATCTATTCATCCTGCATAATCAGTTGTTTGTAGCGTCTTTCTGGACAGCCCTCTTCTCGTCCCATATAGTGAAACTCTGTACAATCAACCAGAAAAACTATGACAACTTACCTTAAATACGCAAGTTTAGCGCTTGCCGTAGGTTTATTCGGTTGCTCTGAGCAACCAACCCCAAGCGCTGATGAAGCAAGCACTGATAAACTAAGCACATCCACGCTTGAAACCGTCAACATTGACAAAGTACGTTCACACATTAAAACGCTTGCCTCTGATGAGTTTTTAGGCCGTGGTCCACTCACAGAAGGCGAAACTCTGACCATTAACTACTTAGCTGACGAATACAAAAAGCTAGGCTTAACGGGCAGTTTTAATGGCAATTTTTTACAGCCAGTGACAATGGCAAAACTCACGCCTGATCAGAATATGACGCTAAAGGTTGGCGAGTTAAGCTTTAATGCTGGCAGTGATTTTACCGCACGCACGCAACAAATTAATCCAGAGATCAACATTGCTGGCTCTGACGTGGTGTTTGTTGGCTATGGTATTAATGCCCCAGAGTATAACTGGGATGACTTTGCTGACATTGATGTAAAAGACAAAACAGTTATTGTACTTGTCAATGACCCAGGATTTGCGACTCAAGACGACACGCTATTTACAGGCAATGCCATGACCTATTATGGTCGTTGGACTTACAAATACGAAGAAGGTGCACGCCAAGGTGCAAAAGCCGTATTTATCGTGCACGAAACAGCACCAGCCGCTTACCCTTGGGGAGTTGTTGAAAGCTCGAACACAGGCAGTAAATACACACTTATCGACCAAGACAATAATGCATCAGACATTCCTGTCATGGGATGGATTGATGAGCAGGCCGCAAATGAAATTTTTGCTCAAGCAGGCTTTGATTATCAAACCGAAAAAGCCAACGCATTAAAAGCTGATTTTAAGCCGCTTGATTTAAAAGTGAAAGCGGAGCTGACATTGAAAAGTGATATCTCCCAAGCACAATCGCATAATGTTGTAGCAACACTTAAAGGCAGTGAAACACCTGATGAATACATCGTTATTGGCGCTCACTGGGATCATTTTGGTACGAAGCAAACCGAAGAGGGGCTGAAGATTTATAATGGTGCTGTCGATAACGCTTCAGGCACCGCAGCCACTATTGAAATTGCCCGCATTTTGAGTGAAATGCATAAGAAAAAGCCATTCAAACGCTCAATAATCTTCGCAAATTTCACCGCAGAAGAAACGGGGCTAATTGGTTCAGAGCAATTCGCTACCGGCGAAATTGCCCCCACCAAACAAATGGTGGCACTGCTTAATATCGATGGTATGAACGTACTTGATGGCGTTGACTACATTTTACAATACGGCAAAGGCATGTCTGAAATGGAAGACTACCTAGCTGAGGCAGCACAGTCACAAGGACGTCACGTAAAGATGGATCCAAGACCACAGAATGGCTTGTTCTTCCGCTCAGATCATTTTTCATTGGCTAAACAAGGCGTGCCAAGCTTGTTATTTATGAGCTTAGGCGATACAGACCCCGACTATATTGCTCATAAATACCATAAAGAAGCTGACGACTATTCGCCGCAATGGTCAATGGGCGGTGTGAAACAAGACATTGAACTGATTGTTGATATTGCAGCCAAGCTTGCTAATAACGGTGATTGGCCAAAATGGAAAGCCGAGTCTGATTTCAAGGCTCGTCGTTTACAAGATAGGTAATACCCTATATTAAATACAAAAAAACCGAGCGACTAAGCTCGGTTTATTTACTTTGATACTTTATGACTTAATTTTAGCTTTTAAAGATAGCGCCTCTTCTTGCACTTCTTCTGGGCCATTGGCAATCACATCTTCAATTGCCTCTAACGCAGAATCAAAATCATCTATTTCGATATACGCTCGCGCTAAATCAAGCTTGGCAGAGTAACCCCCACTTTCAGCATCAACATCTGTAGGGTTATCACCTGCAAGCAAGTCATTAAAATCGCTAAGACCCACATCCATATCAACATCGTCATATGGTTCAAAATCAAGCGCTTCATCATCACTCTGTTCAAGCAATGAATCTATATCAACAAACTCATCGTCTGTTTGCTTAGAGGCTTGTTCATCTGAGGGTTCAATATCAGTTGAAAAGTCACTTTCGTCTGCGGCTTCAACTTGCAGGTCTTCATTTAACAGTGCATTGAAATCAACGTCGAACTCACTGGCATCCGTTATGTCTGTTTCATCCGGTTCGGCGAGCTCATTAAGCAATGCATCAAAATCTGTTTGCGTCAGATCTGCCATAAAATCATCATCGATTTCATCATCTGAAAGCTCACCGATACCGTCACTATCCGCAAGCGTAGATTCAATATCAGCCAGTGTTTGCGCATTATCTGCAACACTTTCTAGTTCAGCCTCTTCTAACTCAAACTCTTGTAAATCATCAAGCTCTGGTAGCGGGTCATCTACTGTTACTTTATTTTCAAGTTCAGCAGAGTCGCTTTCAGGCTCAAATGCATCAGCTTCAGTGAATTCATTATCGAGCAAAAGATCATCATCAAAATCATCTTCAAGCTGGTCAAGTTCATTGCCACCTGCGAGTGAGTTAGCTAGATCTTGCTCTGCTTGGCTCGGCTTTATCGTATCTTCGTTTTTGAGCTCTGTGTCATTATCATCTAACTCAAAACCTGCTTCATCTAGCTCAAGTTCTGGGTATTCCTCCAGTTCTTGGCTTGGTGTCACCGTATCTTGCGTTAAAGGTTCGTCTTCAATGTCTAAATCAAATTCATCGGTTAACTCGTCCTCGGCAAGCGGGTCGTCACCTAAATCAATTTCGACCTCTTCAAAGTCCTGCTCGGGTTCATCAATAGACCAATCTGGTGGGGCAACATAGTCTTCGTCTTCACCGATTTCGTTGAGCAGTTCATCAACACTTTTTAATGCCGGATCATCATATTCATCTAAGCGGTCATCTTCGTCTAACAGCTCATCACTGTCTTCATTAAATTCCTGATGCAGAGCTTCATCAATGTCTACTTCTTCTGTGCTATCAACTAATTCAGATGCCACTGATTCCACATTCATATCATCAATAGCTTGATCAGCATCAGCAAGATCAGCTAATGAGTCTTGTAGATTTTCGTTATGCTGCGCGTTGCTGTCTTCTTCGTTCGATAGGTCAGAGATTTGCGCTTCTGTCTCTTGCTTAAGCTCATTTGCTTCTTGAATGAGTTCATCAATATCATCGAGATCATCGTCTTCAGTAATCAGCGAATCATCTAACTCATCTTCATCATCAAGTGTATCGACGCCTGTCTCTTCATCGGCTTCATCTTGATCGGTTTCGACTTCATCAAGTAATGAATCAATGTCGTCAATATCAAGCGCGTCATCAAGCTCATTTTCATCAACCTGTTCATCGAACTCAGGTTCTTCATCAACTAATGGCTCTTCACTCTGTGCGTCTTCAATTGCAGCTTCATCCATTGCAACGTCATCAAGTAGTGAGTCAATGTCGTCAACATCAAGTGCATCGTCTAGCACGTCTTCGTCAACAGGCTCATTTTCATCAACCAACGCATCTTCATCAACTAGCTCGTCAACTTGAGGCTGGTCGTCAGCTTGAGGCTGCTCATCCTCTTCTGGCTCTTCACTGAGTGTTTGTTCAGTCGTTACTTCATCTGTTGCAGCTTCATCCATTACAACGTCATCAAGTAGTGAGTCAATGTCATCAACATCTAGCGCATCGTCTAGTTCATCTTCGTCAACTAGCGCGTTTTCATCAACTAGCTCGTCAACTTGAGGCTGGTCATCCTCTTCAGGCTCTTCA
>NZ_FPAZ01000020.1:29940-87616 GCF_900116435.1 Pseudoalteromonas lipolytica
TCTAGTTCATCTTCGTCAACTAGCGCGTTTTCATCAACTAGCTCGTCAACTTGAGGCTGGTCATCCTCTTTAGGCTCTTCACTGAGAGTTTGTTCTATTGCGGCTTCATCCATTGCAACGTCATCAAGTAATGAGTCAATGTCGTCAACATCGAGTGCATCGTCTAGTTCATCTTCACCAACCAATGCATCTTCATCAACTAGCTCGTCAACTTGAGGCTGCTCTTCAACTTCAGGCTCTTCACTGAGTGCTTGTTCGGTTGCAGCTTCATCCATTGCAACGTCATCAAGTAGTGAGTCAATGTCATCAACATCTAGCGCATCATCATCACTCGCTTCATCTAATAAAGCATCAATATCGTCAGCATCGACCGATTCATCTTCCAGTGTGTTCGATGAGTGTGCTGGCTGTTCATCCGTTTGCACGTCATCAATTAAGCTATCGATATCAAAGTCATCTTCATCGATTAATTCAGCATCAATAGTGCCTACAGGGGTCTCGTCCGCTTCATCGAGTAAGTCGTCAATGTCATCTAAATTAACATCTTCATTTTGCTCTGAGCTGGTAGTATTGTTTTGCTCGTCAATTAGGCTGTCAATATCAAAATCGTCTTCGGCAAGCTCTTCACTTAATGCCGCCATATCATCGTTTTTGTTGCTGTCTTGCGAATCATCGGTGTTGTCGCTGGCGAATAGATCATCAATATCATCCGCACTTAAAATATCGCCTGAAGAGTCGACTTGTGATTGTTCACCTTCTAAATCAATTTCATCGCCTAAGCTGTCGTCATCAGATTGATCAAAATCTTGCTGTAAAAATGCGTCTAAATCATCATCTTCACTGCCTTCTGACTCATCATTAAACACAATATCGTCACTTAAAAGCCCTTCGAGTTCATCTTGATTTAAAACACTGTCATCGTCGTCAAAACTATCATCAATACTGTCATCAAAGATAATGTCATCATCTGGCAGCATATCTTGGTCTAAGTCATCATCTAAGCGAACACTCAGATCATCGTTATCTTCAACGGGGTCAGGAATAAGCGGATCATTATCGACTAGAGGGTCTAACTCATCATTTTCAGTGTAAGTTGGGCTTTGTGGTAGAAACTCATCGTCATCGCTGGCTTCTGGCGCGTTGTTATTTCTTTTTTTCAAAAACAACACAACAGCCGCAATAATAAGTAACGCAGGAATGAACATTAAAGCACCGAGAACAAATGGGTTGCTTAAAATTGACGACACGTTAAGCCCACTGTCCTCTTCAATCTTTTTTGCTTTTTGCTGCTCTATAATCTCATTCTGTTTGGCAATTAACTCTTTAAGTTGCTTTTGAATTTCACTGTCTTGTCCGAGTTGGTCACGAACCGTTTCTAGCTCTTTCGAAATACCTGTTAGCTGTTGTTTTAACTTATTATTTTCGGCAAGAATTTCTTCAACATTATCGACCGATGTTTTAAATTGCTTTTGCAATTCAACAAGCTGCGTGCCTTGCTCAGTTTTGATTGTGTTTATTTCTTGTTTAAGCTCTTGCTTTGCTTCGTCTAAATCGACTTTACGAGCTTGCGTCACCTTTTTTTGCGATTCGTTTATTTCGGCGACTGTTAATGTGCCATTTTTCTTTTTCTCCCACAGCTCATCGTCTTGCTCAGATCGGGCTTTCGCTAGGGTCGGGTTAACAGCACGCATTTCTGCAATAGTCGGAATTTTAAGATACGCGCCATCACGCATGTGATTCAGGTTTTGATCTAAAAACGATGACGGGTTTTTGTCGTACAATGCTTGCATAACCTGATAAATGCTTACAGAGTTATCAGGTCGAATTTTAGCGGCAATACGCCACAGAGTATCAGTCGGTTTTATCGGACCAATTGATCGCCCCTGCGCACCATAATCGACGCCTTTAGGGCCTTTAAGAGTGGAGCCTTCATCAGAGTAAGTCGGTGTTACCACCAAGGCAGACGCTAATATGAAGAGTGTTGCTAAACCGCGCATGCTGATCCTTTATGTTTTAAATGTTAACGCAGCAACGTTGGTTGCTTAAACATCAAGTAATTCTTGCAGAATTGATTCTTAATTATGCTTTCTTGCAAGCTCTATTCCAGCTGCAAACTATAAACCAGTTGGTGAGCAATATCTATTGCAACACGTTGATAGTAAATAGCTTAAATATTAGCGGCTGAGAGACTTTTTTATTGTTATGTTAAGTTTATACGCTTTTACAGCGTATGCGGCAATAATTTGGCACTGAAAACATAAAAAAAGCGGCAATTAGCCGCTCTCTTTACTGAATGACTCAGTCAAAATCATCAGATTTAAAGGTAGTTTGCAATTAGCTCTTCAGCGATTTGCACACTGTTCGTTGCAGCCCCTTTACGCGTGTTGTCACTCACTACCCACATGTTTAAGCCGTGTGGATGAGAAATGTCTGCACGTAAACGACCAACATACACAGTGTCATTACCACTTGCATCAGATACCGCTGTTGGGTAATCACCCAAGTCATCAATCAGTTCTACACCCGGTGCATCATTCAGTAACTGTTTTACATGCTCAAGATCAACTGGCATACGTGTCTCAATATTAATCGCTTCACTGTGACCAAAGAAAACCGGAACACGAACACACGTTGGGTTTACCACGACACTCGTGTCACCTAAGATTTTTTGTGTCTCGTTCACCATTTTCATTTCTTCACGGGTATAACCGTTGTCTTCAAAAGTATCGATTTGTGGGATGACGTTAAAGGCAATCTGCTTAGGAAAAACAGCATTATCCATTGGACGCGCATTCATTAGGTTAGCGGTTTGCTTAGCAAGTTCATCAACGGCCTCTTTGCCCGCACCCGACACAGCCTGATAAGTCGATACATTAATACGGTCAATACCGTATGCATCGTAAATAGGCTTTAACGCGACCAACATTTGAATAGTTGAACAGTTAGGATTTGCAATGATATTGCGGTTTCTAAAATCCGCTAAGCTCGATGCATTCACTTCAGGTATCACTAATGGTACATCGAAGTCATTGCGAAAATGCGAGGTATTATCAATCACCACACACCCTGCGTCTGCAGCAATGGGGGCGTACTTTTCAGAAACATTTCCCCCAGCTGAAAATAAACCTATGTGTGCCTGGCTAAAGTCAAACCCTTCTACGTCGAGTACTTCAATCGATTCACCACGGAATTGTATTTCCTCACCCGCACTGCGGCTACTCGCAAGCAAGAACAACTCGCCAACCGGAAATTTACGATCTTCTAAAGTTTCGATAATTTGACGACCTACTAAACCTGTGGCGCCTAAGACAGCAACATTAAATTTTTGCGACATGTGTTTTCCTCATATGAATAAAGTACTGACTTTATTCGTTAATTCTAAATCCCAGTGCAGCTAAAGCGGCTTCACAGGCACTGTTTGCAGCCACCGACAGTGTATTAAACTCACGTCGTGGCGGGTAATTTTTCCGTAGGCTATCAAACCCTTCTTGATTTAACTTACTACGCAAGATGCCATCATCACGACGAACATCGTAAATAAGGTGTACTAAGCGGCCTATGTCATCTAACGTAAAGGTTTCACCGAGCGAGACAGCATGGCTAATTGGTTCAGGTAAAAAATCTTCCAGCGACTTCAGTGCTGCAACCCCCTCAAGTTCGCACACTTTTTGGTACAACATTTGAGTACCACGGGCTTTTCCTTCAAGGGTATGGCCTGCAATGTGCACACTCGCAAAACGCACATAATTAAGTAGCGGAGTGAGTATATTTGGCTCGTTTTCCCAAACATCAAGCACGCAATCAAGTTTCGCTCCTTGCTCAAATAACTCTAGCAAAGCCTGATTATCGATAACATCACCACGGCTTGCATTAATAAGCGTCGTGCCATCTTTAAGCTTCGCTAAACGTTGTTTGTTTAACATATGCAACGTTTTATGCGGCCCCTGCTTCACCAACGGCACGTGAAACGTAATAATATCGGCAGTGTCAAGAAGGGTATCAAAATCAGTATGTTCTACTAATTCACCCGTCTCATGCTTAGGAGGATCGCAGAGCAATACGTTCATACCCAGTAGGTTTAACTTATCGCGCAGACAACTACCAATGCTGCCTACCCCAACAATACCAATGGTTTTACCTTGCAGTGACTCAGCATTTTCTTGGCATAAAGCATATAAACTACTAATAACATATTCTGCTACAGCAACGGCATTACAGCCCGGCGCACTGCTAAATGCAATATTGCGCTCAGCCAGTAGTTCAGTATCAATGTGGTCAACACCTATGGTTGCCGTACCAACAAACTTCAACTTATCTGCCTGAGTTAATAACGCGTTATCAACATTTGTCACTGAACGAGTTAATAGTATATCAACCCCAGCCAACTGCTCAGGTTGTAAGTTACGGCCATCAAATCGCTCAACATCACCAAAATCGGCAAAGTACTGCTCAACCAATGGCATATTTTGATCTGCAAGAATTTTCATCTGTGTGTCCGAGAAGCAGAAAAGTGGCGCTATTGTAACGAAAATATAGCTATACGGATAGCGTAACTACTTATACAGACTCACGCTTAATAAATATAAAAGGCAAAGAATACAGTGCAGAGTTAGAAACGAAAAAGCCGAGCAAACGCTCGGCTTTGGCAAATACTGGAGAGGTTTAACCTTTATATTTGCTCATTACTAGTGTGGCGTTTGTGCCACCGAAACCAAAGCTGTTAGACATTACTGTATTCAGTTCAACGTCTTTACGCTCAGTAACAATGTTTAGACCTTCTGCTTGCTCATCTAACTCATCAATATTGATAGAAGGTGCAACAAAGTTGTGCTCTAGCATTAACAACGAGAAAATAGCCTCATGAACGCCTGCCGCACCTAATGCGTGACCCGTCATTGCTTTTGTTGCACTGATCATCGGTGAGTTACCGCCAAACACTTCTTGAATTGCGCCAAGCTCTTTAACATCACCAACTGGGGTTGAAGTACCGTGCGTATTTAAGTAATCAATGCCGCCTTCAAGACCTTGCATTGCTTGCTTCATACAACGTACCGCACCTTCACCTGATGGTGCTACCATGTCGTAACCGTCAGAAGTTGCACCATACCCTGTGATTTCAGCGTAGATGTGTGCGCCACGAGCAAGTGCATGCTCAAGTTCTTCAACGACAACGATACCGCCACCACCAGAGATAACAAAACCGTCACGGTTTGCATCGTAAGTGCGCGATGCTTTCTCAGGAGTTTCGTTATATTTAGTCGACAATGCGCCCATTGCATCGAATTCCATCGCCAGTGTCCAGTGAAGCTCTTCACCACCACCCGCAAAGATCACATCTTGCTTGCCAAGTTGAATTTGCTCAACCGCATGACCAATACAGTGTGCAGATGTTGCACAAGCAGAACTAATTGAGTAGTTAACACCTTTAATTTTGAATGGTGTTGCAAGACATGCCGACGTGGTGCTCGCCATCGTGCGCGGTACCATGTATGGACCTACACGCTTCACGCCTTTTTCACGCAGAATGTCAGCGGCTTCAACTTGCCATTTAGATGAACCACCACCCGAACCCACTAATAAACCAGTGCGTTCGTTTGAAACTTGCTCTTCATTAAGGCCTGCATCTTCAATTGCTTGTGCCATTGAAATATAAGCATATGCTGCTGCATCGCCCATAAAACGCATCGCTTTACGATCAACAAATTCTTTAACATCAATATCGATTTTGCCTGAAACGTTGCTACGTAGGTTGTAATCAGCAAACTCTTGGTTGAACGCGATACCACTACGGCCTTGTTTTAATGATTCTAATACTTCTTCTTTGTTGTTACCGATGCTTGAAACAACACCGATGCCCGTAATAACGGCTCTTCTCATGGGTAATTACCTTAGCTCTATACTAAATTGTGTTCTATTTTACGCTGAAAATACACGTTAAGTGGTCAGCTTTCTAGCGTACACATGTACTCTGAATGTGTAGCTTATAAATAACGCCAGACTATTTCAAAGAAAACACGTAAAATAATGAAAAAAAGTTGTAGTTATTTAGTTAAACCATGATCAAAAACGCAAATATACATTTTAATCACCTTGGTACACCCGTCGCCGATCAGTTTGACGATGTTTACTTCTCCAATGACGATGGCTTAGCTGAGTCGCATTATGTGTTTTATCAACAAAACAATATCTCGCAACGGTTACAAAATCATGACCGCGCGCATTTTGTTATTGCCGAGACGGGTTTTGGTACAGGGCTTAACTTTTTAAATACCTGGCAGCAATTTGCTGCTCACCTTGATAGGCAGCATGACAAGCAAGAAGTTCAAAATCAACATGACCTTAGTGTAAATAAAAGTGACAATAGCTCGGTTAGACGCTTGCATTTTATCTCGTTCGAAAAATTTCCAATTAAACGTGATGACCTTGCCCATGCACTAAAGGCGTGGCCTAGCTTACACACATTTAGTGCCCAGTTAATTGCTCAATACCCCATTAACCTTGCTGGCTGCCACAGATTAGAATTTGCCGACGGGCGAGTCGTACTCGACCTTTATTTTGGTGACGTACAAGACAGCATTGATGCCATGAGTTATCCATGTGAAGGCGTTGTTGATGCATGGTACTTAGACGGTTTCGCGCCGAGTAAAAACCCCGACATGTGGCAGCAAAGTGTGTTTAATAAGATGCGTGCAATTTCACGCGAACATGCCACCCTAGCTACGTTCACAGCTGCAGGATTTGTTAGACGCGGTTTAAATGAAGCCGGTTTCGCTATGGCCAAAGCCAAAGGCTACGGCAAAAAACGTGAAATGCTGATTGGCACCTTAACAACACCCACAGAGCAGCAATCTGGCCCTGCGTATTTTTCTCATCATGCAAGTACATTAAATAACGTTGCTGTTATTGGTGGCGGCATCGCCAGTAGTAGTGTGATGTACTCTTTAGCAAAAAGGGGCATTACAACGACACTTTTTTGCCAAGATGACGCACTTGCTATGGGGGCCTCACACAATGTTCAGGGCGCTGTTTACCCGCACCTGCAAGCTAAGAACTCACCGCACAGCGAAATGTTTGCGCATAGCTTTTTATACGCAAAACGCCTATATCAACAATTACTCGATGACGGCTTCGACTACCCTCACCAATGGTGTGGTGTATTGCAACACGCAGTAAAACAGGGCTTGGCTGATAAACACCAAAATTTAGCCGACAAAGCCCTTTGGCCAACTGAATTAATGCGCAATGTCAGTGCGACTGAAGGCGATGATATTGCGGGAGTAAACACAGGCTACTCTGGCGTATTCTTTGAACAAGGTGGCTGGGTAAACCCGCCTGCCTTAGTGACCGCCCTCTTTAATAAGGCATACTCACTCAATCCAATTAAAACCCATTTTAACTGCCATATTGAACAACTTGAAAAAACAGAATCAGGTTGGGTGTTACACACAAAAACACAGCAATTTGGTCCATTTAGCGATGTAATAATATGTGCGGGCGAGCATAGCGACCAATTTAAGCAAACCCAGGCATTGCCCGTTGTAGGTGTGCGTGGTCAGGTATCGCATGTTGAGGCAAGTGAGCAATCCAAACAATTAAAAACGGTGCTGTGTCATAAAGGATATTTTACCCCTGAGTTTCAAGAGCATCACTGCATGGGGGCAACATTTGAGAAAAACTCAAAAAGCCGCGAAGTGAAAGAGCAAGATAACCAAACAAACCGAGAACAACTGCTTAGCTTCTATAAAGACAGTGACTTTGCCACATCATTAGGCGAAATTACCGCAGCCAAAGCAGCAGTAAGATGCAGCTTTATTGATCACCTACCAATGGCTGGCGAGTGGGCGGAGCAAGACGATTATGTCAATGCCTTTGCGAATTTAAGACTCGGAAAACGTTACCAATATCAGCCCTTAGCAAAACCTCAACAAGGCTTGCATGTGCTTACAGGGTTTGGGGCAAGAGGTCTGTGCAGTGCGCCACTGTGTGCCGAACACTTGGTCGCCTGCTTAAACAATGAACCCAGACCTTTTAGCGAACGTGTTAGCCAAGCAATTCACCCTGCTCGCTTTATTATTCGCGACCTAATTCGTAATAAAATCTAAAAAGGCAGGGGGCTAAAAAGTCCCCCTTCTTTTTCAAGCCGATTACAAATTAGTTTAATTTGTCCCTTTAAAATTAAGATCACACCCCAAAGTAGTAAGTTACACGTAAAAGTTAACGCAACTGGAAGGAGTTTGGTATGAAAACCCTAATCATAGGTGCAAGCGGACAAATAGGTAAAATGACCACCCAAAAAATGCTCGCTCAAGAGCATGAAGTCGTGGCATTAGTACGTGATAAAAGCAAATTGACTGACATTGAGCACCCAAACCTGAGCATTGTTGAGCAGGATCTAGAAAATGATTTTAGTCACGCACTTACAGGGGTACAGCAAGTTATTTTTAGTGCCGGTTCTGGTGGTGCAACCGGTGCCGATAAAACCTTGCTCATTGATTTATGGGCTGCGGTAAAAGCAATTAACTATGCAGTTGATGCACAGGTTGAGCACTTTATCATGGTAAGCTCCATTGGCGCTGATGATCCCGATGGCATTGAAAGCAGCATCAAACCTTATTTAGTGGCTAAGCACATGGCCGATGAGCATCTACTACACAGTGGCTTACATTACAGCATAGTAAGACCAGGCACACTCCTTAACGAATCGGCGTCTGGATTATTCACCATAAATCGTCCTGCAACACGCCAAGATGCCGTGATAAACCGAGAAGATGTTGCTGATGCACTGGTTTATATCGCCAGTCATAAACCTGATAAATCGCAACTATTCGAGTTATTTAATGGTGACAAACCACTCGACGAACTATTAGCAGGTAACTAAGCAAACACAAAATAGATTCCCTGCCACGCAAGTTGCAGGGAAAGTAACGTCAGAACTAAACGAAAAATCTGTTTAAATTTATCTGATGAGATACGGTGCAATAGCTTCAAACCCAGCCAAGTGCCTATTGCACCACTCATAATCATCGACATTACAAGCGGCAACCACTGCCAAAATGCAAACCCGACAGCACCATACAAAATAGCCTTTAAAGTATGCTGCACCGTCATACAACTCGAAAATGTCGCGGTAAATTGCAGCTTATTGTAGTTATTTACATACAAACAACTACCAACCAGCGGCCCACTGGCACCCACAAACATCGAAATAAACGAGGTCCAAAGCCCTGCTAAAATGCGCCAAAGCGTTGATGTTTCTCTGATCTTAGGTGTCACACCCCAAAGCAAATAGAGCACAAAAGCTGCCACCACTATTTTCATTAACTCAAGCGGAATAGCGGTGACGATAGTTGACGCTACCAGTGCACCAAAGATTCCTCCCAACGAGAAATATAAAAACATAGCGCCATCGATATGCTTAAAAGTATATAAAAAGCGGTTCGCGTTAGAGCCCAGCTGCACTAAGCCGTGCACAGGGATCACCACACTCATAGGCATCATTGACGCCATAATGACTAACAACATTAACCCGCCACCAGCACCAAATGCAGCAGACACCATCGAGGTAAAACCTGCCAATATAATTAAGATAATTGTGCTGATCGGGCTTAACAACCCCCCACTAAAGAAATCCCAACTTACCAGTTCCATTATCGCGCTTTAAATAGAGTGTTTAGACTAAAATTACCATGGCAAGATAGTATTAGCGACTGTTTGAAACTGCATTTCGACTAAAAGCGGAGAACCCCCTCAGCACTCAAACTGGTCGGACTAGAGGTTTATTTTGTGCAACTGATGGTATATAACTATATCTATAACAAAAGAAAACGATAAAGGCACACCATGACCCCCATAACCGTAAGCACACAAGGCAGTGTTGCTATTCTCACAATGACCGCAGGTGAAAACCGCCATAATCCTACGTTTGCAGAAGCATTTTTAAATTGCCTTGATGGCATTGAAGCTAACTCAGAACACAAAGCACTGATTATTACCTCAAGTGATGAAAAATCGTGGAGTTTAGGTATAGACACCGACTGGCTAATGCCCGCTTTAAAAGCACAAAAATATGAAGAAGTAAGTGGTTTTATGCACGCTATGGATGCCGTATTTAAACGTTTGTTACTTTACCCAATGCCAGTTATTGCCGCTATTAATGGCCATGCATTTGGTAATGGGGCTATTTTAGCGTGCGCCTGCGATTTTAGATTTATGCAAAGTAACCGCGGCTTTTTCTGTTTTCCTGAAGTTGATTTATCGATTCCGTTTTTACCAGGCATGATTGAATTTGTAAAAAAATCGATGCCCTATTACCGCTTTAACGAAATGAAATTGACAGGACGCCGGGTTACTGCAAGCGAGCTTGTTGCAGACCATGTTATCGAACAAGCCTGCCCCGACAGCGAAAGCTTGTTTAATACCGCATTCGAATTTGCCAGCCAGTTCGATAAAAAACGCCCTATATTTGCCGAACATAAAAAGCGCCTTCATAAACACATCATCGAAACGATTGATGTTGAAAACAAACCCATCATCGATGCCGTTCAGTTGGTTGTGTGATTTAACGTGAATAACCCCTTCAGACTCAATGAATAAGGGGTGTATTTTAGGCAATAAAAAAGGCCGCTCTGAGAGCGGCCTTTTATGTTTGGTGGAGCTGGGGGGATTTGAACCCCCGTCCGAAAAGCCTCGACCTTTGGTACTACATGCTTAGTATCGTCTTTTAGTTAACCTTTACAGCTCGGACGAACACGATCTGCAAAGGCGAGGCCGCTTAGTTTTAACGCTTCAACCCCGGCCAGGGTTTCCGTCGCGATCATGTGTAAGGGTGACACTCCAAAATCCAGTCCACAAGAATACATGGAAGGAGCGCTAGCCAGCCTAAGCTGCTAGAGAGTAGTTATCGTCGTTTGCGATTACTTTAAATTGCGGCTTTTTTACGAGGCCAACCGCACCTCGACATGCACCTCGGGCGTCTTGAATTCCGTCGAATCCTAATCAGCCCCTGAATTTGGTATCTCATTCAGAGTGTATGTGAAGTATAACTGAGTAAACCCTTTATACTCAAGGCATTAATCAGGTTATTTTGGCATAACCCCTTTGAGTGCTGAAAAACCAAACAGGAAAAGTCAGTTTTTATACGAATTTTCACATATTAAGCATACAAGTTCTTAACATCATACAAAAGTTGTGCTGAAATGGGAGACGTTGTTACCTCTTCTTAAAACAATCCTGTAGCAACGAAAAAATAATAATAACAGGCCTCTTTTACAGGACTTACTTGATGTCGATGTTTTTGTTCGATGAGCAAAGTGGATATGTATCCTTGTGTGAGCATCCGCGCGATGCTGGCTTTCCCATAACGAGTTCACAACTCATTGAGTTAATTGAGCAATCGTCTTACGCAGACTGTGAACTTGTTGATGCAAATATTGGCAAACTTTTTACACCTAGCAGTCAATATCAAAATCAATCATTGGTTGTTGCAAAAGCCGTTGATGCACATATTGAAATCACCGTTGATGAAAAAAATATGATTGCAGAAGCGAGCCTGACAACAGCACGTGGTGGCAAAGTTGTGAGTATGGATGATGCACAAGCAGCGCTATCTGCTGCGGGAGTTAAGCGCGGCATAAGTCACTCTGCGCTTGATACTTTTTTAGGTCAGCAGTTTAAACAACCTGCTGGTGCGCACTACAGTGCTATTGTTGCGCATGGCCGTAACCCAAAAGATGGGAACGATGCACGGTTTGTCCGATTATGTTCAACAGCACAAGATCGCGTTCTTAGCCCACAAGCCACATCGGGTGGCAAAGTTGATATGCGAAACTTGGGCGCGATTATCACGGTTAAGCCCGGTGCGCCACTTATGCAACGTATTCCTGCAACTGCGGGTGAAAATGGCTTTACTGTATTTGGCGATACTTTACCCGCGCAAGCAGGTAAAGATTACCCCCTAGAGCCCTTTGAAGGGACCCGTCTTGATCCGATGAACAGTAATTTACTCATTGCCGACACCAAAGGAGTGCCCGTTGCACTGCCCCGCGGCATGCGCGTAGACGATGTGTTGTGCTTTCATCATGTTGATATCAGTACAGGCCATGTTGAGTTTGATGGCAGTGTTATCATTAGTGGCGATGTTAAAGATGGTATGTGCGTTAAAGCTACAGGTGATATTACAGTACTGGGATTTGTTGAATCAGCAACAATCGAAAGTAAAAGCGAAGTCACTATTATGCTCGGGGCCATTGGCCGGCACCGTGAAAATGAAGATCACTTTACATGCAATATAAGCGCAACACGCACTATTTCGGTTGGGTATGCACAGTTTTGCCATATTAAAAGTGAGCAAGATCTGTTTATAGAGCGTCAAGCTCTGCACTGTGATTTAAGTGCACGTCGTCTAATTCGTGTCGGTAAAGCGAATAACCCTCGCGGCAAAATTATTGGCGGGAATATTTTAGATGCAATGCGTATCGAAACCGGTGAGCTAGGTGCGCCATCAGGCACTAAAACCCGTGTCTTTATAGCGCAGTACTGGCATGATTTAAGACAAAAGCAACAACAAATCAATGACTTTGAAAAGCTGCTTGCCAGTAAAGCAGCCGCCTTACAACAAGCTCGAAAAAAAGCGAATAAAATAACCAATGCAGCTCAACGTGCGCATTACATCAATAAAATAACAGCCAGTGAACAACAAATAAAAATTAAAACCGCAAGCACTAAGAAAAAGAAATACCTTGTTAAGCAAAAGATTGCGCGTTTGTTGGCAACCAGTCGCTTAAAAGTGAATGAGTTAATGCATCCGGGCGTTGAGCTGAAAATAGCACAAGAGAGTAAACATTTTTCACGTATTTACCCTCCCCACTTAGTGCGATACTTCGAAGGGAAAATTACTCAGTCGTTTTAGCGGCTGAGTCTGGCTTTTCATTCTCTTCAGCTTGCTCTGGCAATGGCCATCCGCCTAGTTGTTGCCAACGATTAACAATTAGACAGAATAATTCTGCTGTGCGCTCTGTATCATAGAGCGCTGAGTGGGCTTGTTTATTATCAAACTCAATACCCGCTGCACGACAGGCTTTCGCTAATACAGTTTGCCCCAACGCAAGCCCCGCTAGTGAGGTCGTATCAAAACTCACGAACGGATGAAAAGGTGTGCGTTTAATTTTACAACGCTCAATCGCCGCATTTAAAAAGCCATGATCAAAAGCCGCATTATGCGCAACCACCACTGAGCGCTGACAACCTGCCGCTTTTTGTGCTTTACGTACGGCTTTACAGATTTCTTTAATGGCCTCTTCTTCAGGCACCGCACCGCGTAACGCCGAAAATGGGTCTATGCCATTAAAATCAATCGCGGCCTGCTCTATATTCGCGCCTTCAAATGGCTCAACATGAAAATGCACCGTATGGTCAATGCTTAACACTCCATCGTCATCCATTTTTAAAACAGAAGCAGCGATTTCAAGTAACGCATCAGTGTCTTTATTAAACCCTGCCGTTTCAACATCAATAACCACGGGGAAAAAGCCACGAAAGCGTTTTGCGAAAAGAGTTTGTTCAGTATTTTCCATAGTCTTCTTGGTTTGCCAGTGTAAGCTGGCTATTATGTCAAAAACCACAGCTGCTCTGCTAGAGCAAAAGCGATTAAATCACAGATTCTTACAGGGTTTTTAGGCACAATAATTGCTTTAACTTAATGAGCTAACACGCTGTCAGGCAGTTTTGGACTGCTTGCTATAAAACTTGCCAATTATTTGGCATTGATGATTTGTTGGAGATTTACTGTGATGAAGCTTTCATTACTTTCTTTAAGCCTCGGCCTTTTAACAACGTTTGCAGCCACGCATGCAAGCAGTGCCATGCGCGAATACACTGCTACCGCAGATACTTCAAATTGGCAAATGGTTAAAACATCGCGCTTAGAATGCCAATTAAATCATGAAGTTCCTTTTTATGGCGAAGCCATTTTTAGCACTTCTGCCAGCAAGAATAAAGACGTCAACTTTAATCTCGACATGGTTGTACGTCCAGAAAATTACAGTATTGCTGGTTTAAAAGCTGTGCCGCCCAGTTGGCGTGCAGGCCTACCAGCACGCGATATTGCGAATATGAAATTATTACGTAAATTTGACGGTGAGCTAGGCAATAAAACGGCTTGGGAAATGCTGACAGAGCTCGAAAAAGGCTATCAGCCTACTTTTTATTACCAAGATTGGCAAAACCGTGCCGATAAAATTGCCGTAGGCTTGTCGAGTGTTAATTTTAAACAAGCCTATTGGGCTTTTTTACAATGCCGAGATGCCATGCTGCCTTACAGCTTTGAAGATATCTCATTCACGGTAATGAACTATGAACCTAACTCCAGTAAGCTGACAAAATCATCTCAAAAACGCTTAGATAAAATAGCCGAATACCTCAAATATGACACCAGTATTTCTGCTATTTCAATTTCATCTTATACCGATAGCTACGGTGGTCGTTGGAATAACCTTGAGCTTTCTAAAAAGCGGGCTAAAGCAATCAAAGAGTATATTGTGAGCTTAGGCATCGATGAAAATAAAGTGGATACCGAAGGGTTTGGTGAAAAACGCCATGTTGCCACTAATGACAATATTTTAGGGCGAAATACAAACCGTCGCTTGGTTATTCAAATTGCAAAAATGTAGTCGCCGCTATACGGCGACTACACTGCTAATTCATTTTAATTGGCTTAACGCGTTTAAAGCGCTTAAGCCACTTGTCACCAAATTGAAAAAACGCCAAGCTAATCATAATGACAGTTGCGCCAACAATCAGTGCTTGATCAATCGGCTCATTATTAAATATGCCGCCAATTGCAATAGCAAAACTTGGTGTAATTAAGGTGGTCAAGGCTACCGTGCTGGCATTCAGTTTTTGCAAAACATGAAAATACGCCAATGCACCGATTAACGATCCAAACACCCCTAAGTACACAATCGAGTAAAGCGACTTTACGCTCCAAAGCTCGCTATTGAGTTGACCATCAACCAATAACCAGGTTATAAAAAATAAAGGCGTTACAAAGACTAAAGCACCGAATGTCGTCGCCATTGGGTGAATAGCGATTCGAACACGTTTGATCATCACCCCGCTTAGGCTGAAAAAACACACCGCCATAAATACATACAGCAACCCACTTAGCTGCTCTACCCCACCTTGAATATGACGCTGGCTTACTAAAAAAAGACCGATTAGTGCACACCCAAGTGAAGCGAGTTTTAGTGTGCTGAATTTTGGCTCATTTAAAATTTTCTGCGCCAGTAATCCCGATAAAATAGGTGCCAAACCAAACATTAACGATATTAAGCCAGAAGGCACTGTTTTGGCGGCCATATAGCTCAGTAGCATGCCCCCAAATATGCCGATACTCGAGTATGCATATAAGAATAAGGCGCGACGATGCCAAGGCACTCGGATATTAGCGATAGCAACCACCAATGCAGCAAGCACAAGACCCACCAGCATTCTTAACAAGACTGCCAATGTGGGCGCAACGGTTTCACTACTCCAAACAATACCTAGAGGGGTTGTAGACCAAATCACCACCATTAAAAAATATGAGGCTTTAACTGGCACAAGCTTATTCCTTTAATAAGGCGAAAAAAGCGGAGGAAAAAAACAAAGAATGGCCAACCGCTTTGAACGCGGTTAGTAAAACTTACTTAATTAACCGCAGCACATAACTGACCACACGGCTGGCGTTGCCAGACGCATACTGCGATTATTTGGTCGTTTATTTAGCTGCATCATCATCATAAAAAAGTAAGTAGAAGAGCGTTAAGAATCTGCCTATATGATTATTTTGTCAACTCAAAATTACGACAATGTAGAATAAAATTAAGCCTAATATTTACGCGCCTAACCGTGCTTGTAAATCATAAGTTACAATAAGTTTCTTTGATTTATAACAAAACTATTTAAGTTTTATTAAACAAGTTATATCTTGCATGCCTCTCACGAAGTTTAAGGGTCAAAAAGTGCTTAAAAATAAAACAATAGGTAGCATGTTAATTGTTGCTGGCACCACCATAGGAGCAGGGATGCTGGCATTGCCCATCGCCTCTGCGGGGCTTGGATTCACCACCGCGCTGTCACTCATTTTATTAATTTGGTTTTTAATGACTTACACGGCTCTATTAATGTTAGAGCTTCATCAATATGCAGACAGAGACGCGACACTCAACACCTTGGCTAAATCTTGGTTGGGCAAGCGAGGGCAATGGGTGGCTAACTTTTCAGTTATGTTCTTGTTCTATGCCCTATGCGCCGCATACATAGCAGGCGGTGGTGCACAGTTGCAAGAAAAGCTAAATAATGGCTTGTCACTCTCGCTGGCCCCCCAAGTTGGATCCGTTATTTTAGCCGTGGTCATTGGTACTGTAGTAACACTTGGCACAAGTAAGGTTGATAAGCTTAATAGAGTGCTTTTCACAATTAAAGTGTGTGTACTGGCAAGCTTATTTTATATGCTCACACCGTATGTGCATGGCCAGCACCTACTCGAAATGCCTATTGAGCAAGGTTTAATTCTTTCAGCTATTCCGGTGGTATTTACATCTTTTGGCTTTCATGGCTCCATTCCATCGATTGTTAAATATGTGGGTCTCGACATTAAGACTTTACGAAGAGTCATGGTGGCAGGTGCCGCATTACCGCTCGTCATTTACATTTTTTGGCAACTGTTGAGCCAAGGCATAATGAGCCAAAATGACTTAATGCAAAGCCAAGGTTTATCTGGCTTTGTTAGCAGTGTAGCAAGTATTGCACATAACCCTCATGTTGCGACTGCGGTCAATGTTTTCGCAGATTTAGCACTCGCCACGTCATTTTTAGGTGTGAGCTTGGGTTTATTTGATTTTTTTGCCGATGCCTTTAAAAAAGGTGATGGCAGCAAAGACCGTATTAAAACGGCATTAATTACCTTTGTACCGCCCCTTGGTTTTGCATTATTTTACCCACAAGGTTTTATTATGGCCCTTGGCTACGCTGCGATTGCTTTGGTTATTCTGGCCGTATTTTTGCCTGTCGCCATGGTTTACAAACAACGCCGAAGCCAACCTGAAACAGGTTACCAAGTAAAAGGGGGAAATGTTGGTTTAGCACTGGCGGCTTTATTTGGTGTGCTAATCATTAGCGCCCAAGGTTTACAGATGGCTGGTGTAATCCCTGCTATTGGTTAATAAAAATCACACACTGAAAAAGGCACCTTTGGTGCCTTTTTTCATTATTTTGAGGGATTAAACGGGTCGCTACCTGCGTTAAAAATTGCTCACTTAATTAGACGAATTAAGGGTATCAAATACCATCGCTTTACCACGACCAGATTCTTCAGATGCGGCATCGAGCTTGCCATCTTTATTGATGATCACATGCATATCACCAAAGTGACGCTCATCAAGTTTGTAGCCCATTTTTTCAAGCGCTTTAATAACCTTTGGCTCAAGCCCTTTATGGTGTCTTATCACGTTTTTAGGCCACAGTTGATGATGAAATCGCGGGCTATTTACGACTTGCTCAGCAGACATATTAAACTCTACCGCATTTAAGATTGATTCATACACTGAACTAATAATGGTGGTGCCGCCCGGTGAACCGGTTACCATTTTCACTTTATTGTCTTGTAATAAAATGGTGGGTGTCATTGAGCTTAACATCCGTTTGTGTGGTTGAATTTCGTTGGCCTCACCGCCTAATGCACCGAAAACATTCATAACACCTGGTTTAGCACTAAAGTCATCCATTTCATCATTAAGAATAAAGCCTGCTCCAGAAACAACCACACCGCTGCCAAAGCTTAAGTTGATTGTTGTTGTGTTTGCGACCGCATTACCCCACTGATCAATAATTGAAAAATGTGTTGTTTGCTCACTTTCATGTAAACCTGGTTTGATGTTTTCAGTTGTCGAAATTACATCATTACGAATACCCGTTGCACGTTTAGCGAGATAATCATCCGCGAGTAAGGCTGTTTTTGGTACATCGTAAAAATCAGGATCGCCTAAATACTCTGCTCTATCAGCAAAGACTCGTTTGCCGACTTCTGCAAGAATGTGCACATAGCGGGTCGAGTTATGCTCTAAAGGGCCTGTTGGTTTAGCAAGATCATACATTTTTAGCCATTGTAAAATAGCAATGCCCCCTGAACTGGGTGGCGGTGAAGTAAGCACTTCAAAACCACGCCAATGACCTTTAATAGGCATACGCGATTTGGCCTGATAGTCTTTAAGGTCTTGCTCTGAAATGATACCGCCATGCTGTTTCATAAACGTGGCAATTATTTTAGCTGTCTCGCCTTCATAAAAACCCGCCTTGCCATTATCACGAATGCGCTTAAGCGTTGCCGCAAGCTCTGGTTGCTTAAAGGTTTTATTAGCTTTAGCATCAGAAAAATAATCAGCAAAGTTAACTTTTATCGACTTTTTCTGCATTCGCGAAATATATTTTTGGATACTTGAAGCAAGTTTCGGGTGCACAATAAAACCGTCTTCTGCCAACTTTACCGCAGGATCTACGAGGGTTTTCCACTCTAAGCTGCCATGCTTTTGGTGTGCTAGCCACATTCCGGCAACACTGCCCGGCACACCACTTGCGTGAATACCATACACTGACATGTTGTCTATCACATTCCCTTTTTCATCGAGATACATATCGCGATGAGCTGCTGCGGGGGCAGTTTCACGGTAATCTATAAAGTCACCTTTGCCGTCTTTTTGAATCAGCATAAAACCGCCGCCCCCAATATTACCGGCCTCAGGTAACGTGACAGCCAACACAAATTGGGCTGCTATGGCTGCATCAATGGCATTCCCGCCTTGCTCTAAAATTGCCCGTGCAGTATCGCTACTGTAACTGTCTGGCATCGCCACAGCCGCTTGTTTGGCTAATAATGGCGGATGAAAAAATAATACAACGAGAAGCGAGACACTGACCGTGTATTTTATTAAAGTTCGCATACTAATTCCTTTTGACGTTTTTATACTCATTTATACATGCCAAACTACTAAGGTCAATTAGTTACGCTTAAGTGAGGTTAATTCTGTTTTCGGACATGAATAAAGCACCGCTGGTAATTCTCCGTGTTCATCTTGGTGCAGGTATTCTTTTATAAATTTTAGCCCTAGCTTTTTCATTACACTAATCGATGCAAGGTTATCTTTTAGGGCTGTTGCTGAGAGTGTTTTAACTTCGGGGTGTTGACTAACCGCCAATGCAACACTCAAAGCAGCTTCAGATGCATAACCCTGCCCCCAACTAACACGTTTAAAACGCGAACCAATTTCAAGGTCGCTATAATCTGGCTTATCAAAAAATCCCATTGGCCTCACTAACACCCAGCCAATAAACATGTTGTTGTCGGTAACGCTTACCTGCCAAAGCCCCCAGCCCTTTTGTTCATTGCGAAAAGCATTTAAACGGGGGATAAAAGTGTTTTTAATTGTTTGCATTGTTGATACTTTACCACGGGTTAAATATTTCATTACCTGAGGATCGTTATCAAGCTCGTATAATAATTCTGCATCATTTTCGTCCATTAAACGAAAACTTAGCCGTGTTGTTCTAGCTATATTCATTTTTAAATGCTTATACTGCTTATGGTGTTAATTAACCATTAGAGAAAAATATGAAAAAATTAGCAAGTTTAGTTTTACTAGGATGTATTGCCCTAACGGGGTGTGAAGATGCTGATGAAGCAAAAAAAGACGCAGCCGAAGCGAAAGAAGAAGTTAAGCAAGCTGTCAATGATGCATGGAAAGATGTAAAAGAGGCAACCAGTGAGTTTAACGATGACTCATTACAAGCACTGCTAGCAGAAAGCAAAGAAATGGGTTTAAGCATGTATGACGACGGTAAAGAAATTGCCATAGATGCATGGATCGAGAGTAAAGAAGCCGCTGGTGAACTTTCTGAAAAAACCAAGCAAAAAGCAAAAGAGTTGGCTGAAGAATTAAAAGCAGCCCGCGAAAAGCTTGAACAAGAAAAGAATTAAACTGTAAAAAATAAAAGGGTAAGCCATGCTTACCCTTTTTCATTCACCTTGCGATTAAAGCTCAAATTCTTTTTTGAACTTTAAGCCAAATTCACTGCGGTCATTACTGCGCATAACACCAACAAAACCTGACTGCTGTAAACGACCAACATCGTAAACTTCATTCAATACGTTTTCACCGTATAGCGTCACTTCAAAGTCGCCATTAGGGTTTAAATAAGAAATGTTAAACCCAACAAGTTCACGCGATTCAATATGTTCACTTTGGTTGTAAACTGATTGGCCTTGCATGTCACTGCGGTACGAATAGTTTGCGTTAATCGCCACCGTACCACCGTTGCTTAAGTCAACAAAGTACGATGGGGCAAGCATAACAGTCCAGCGCGGAGTTAATGCAGGTGAGTCACCTTTACCAATGCCTTGCACTCCTTCGTCAACCTCGGTGATCTCTGAATCTAAGTAGCCAATCGCACTACGCAGTGTAAAGTCATCCGTAAATGCTATCGTTGTTTCAAGCTCGATACCTTGTGCTTTTGACTCGCCAGCATTTTCAACAATCGTTACAAAACCACCCCCGGCTGTTGGATCAGAGAATGGCAGTGCTAAATCGGTATAATCTGTGACAAAAACAGCAAGCATCATAGAAATATCTTCATGCACTTGACCTTTAAGGCCTAGCTCATAGTTAATCGCTTTTGTTTCATCAAATGAGACAAATTGATCAGGACCACCAAATGGACGTGGCGGAAAGCCACCTGTTTGATAGCCTTTTTGAATTTGCCCATACAGGTTCATGTTATTGCTGAGCTGGTAAGACGCGTTTACGTCCCATGTTACCGCATCAAAGTCAGCACTTACGTATTTACGCGTTGCAAAGCTTGGAAATTGTGCATCGGCTTCTTTTTTGTCTTTTGAATAACGAAGACCACCGCCTACTGTTAAGTCGTCACTTAAATCGTAACTTGCGTTGATATACGCTGCGTATGAATTTGTTTCTTGGTTAATATCAAAATAACCATAATTACCAAATGAAGCCGTTGTACCATCATTCAATAATCCGTCTGGCGTGTTGAATGGGCTAAATACAAAAGGCCCTGAGCTTGTAAATCCATCTTCATTAAAGAAATACAAACCAGACACAAAATCCATATTATCGTAGCTACCGTTTAACTGGATTTCGAAAGAATACTGATCGGCCCCCCCCTCTTCTGGGAATTCAGATAAATTAAGTGCCACGGCATCATCATCAAGGCCGCCTTCATATTCTGAGCTGCGGTAACTGGTGATAAATTTAGTCGTGTAAGTATTATTAATGTCCCAATGAGCTGATAATGATGTCCCCCAGCCTGAGTAAGCCGTTGATTCGATTCCTGCGACAGTCGTTGCTAAATCATCTGGATTACTTGGTAGCATGTCTTCAGTTAAAAGTGGAAAATCACCATTAAATGGATCATTAGCGTCCAACGGTGCCGTTAACTCGATTGTGTAAGGTGATTGACCTGATTCATTGTCGACGCCATCAACAGAGAAAACAAAAAATAAGTCGCTGTTAGCTTGCCATTTCAACGCCATACGACCACTTAGCTCTTGCTCTTCACCAATTTCGTTTGCTGGATTAACAAGGTTAATTGCCTCACCGACTCCATCACGTTGTTTGTACGACACACTGGCCGACATGCTGACAGTGTCTGTAAGGCTGTTATTAAAATAAACATCACCCGCTAAACGATTGCGACTTCCAACTTTAGCCGTTGTGGTTACAATCCCTTCGTCACCAGGTTGTTTAGTAATAATGTTAACTGCACCACCAAGTGTATTACGGCCATATAAAGTACCTTGTGGGCCTCGCAACACCTCAACACGCTCTACATTCGGGAGTGATAAGTTTGAGCCCATTTGACGCCCAAGGTAGACACCATCTAAGTATACGCCTACGCCAGGATCTGTGGTGATCACGTGATCTTGTAAACCAATACCGCGAATAAACACAGAGGCATGCGCTGCATTACCCACACCATAACGGGTAATATTTAAATTAGGCACGTATTTACCAATATCTTCTAAGTTGCTCATATTGGCTTTATCAATCAGGTTTTCACCGATTGAAGTAACCGCTGTTGGCGACTCAAAAATACTTTCTGTGCGTTTGCGAGCTGTGACTTCTATTTTTTCGAATGCATCTTGTTTCGCGGTGGTTTTTTCTTGCTCAGCGAAAGCTGATGAAGATAAGGCAGCTACAACAGCCACACTTAATTGTGAGAAATGACGTAATTTCAATTAAAACTCCAAAGGATACCGTGTGTGTATTTTTACCTGTAAATCGCAGGCATAAAAAAAGACGCTTAGGTATAAGCATCTTTCCTCTGGAGGGACATTATATGTCAATTTTGTGAAAATACGTATAATTATTTTATATTTTATTATTTTTTATAAACTAAATGCATAATATGTATGACAAATTGGATAACTTTTTCACACAAACCCAATTTTTAAAGAAAAATAATTGCAGAAATTCAAAGAGTAACCCACTTTCCGTCTAAATAATCACCACGCTATGCGCATTATCATAGTTCCTTTAGAAAATATTAAAGTGCACTGCTTTTGATTGAATAATAAACAAAAAATAGTCTATGCTGTTACTTGACCCTATTTTGCAAGGAGCATACTTTGAAATTACTATCCCCATTACGCGCTGCGATTATTGTTGCTGTATCGACGGTGTCCCTCACGGGCTGCCAACTTACCTCCAATGAACTCCCCGCTATTAGTGACTCTGGTACAAAAAACACGGGCCATGTGGTGTGGCATGACTTGATTACGCCAAATTTAGCGGAGTCTAAAGCTTTTTATGGCAAGGTGTTCGGCTGGCAATTTGAACAGGTAAATGACAGCTACACTTTCGCCAAACTCGACGGTAAATTAATTGCAGGCATGGCACAGTTAGATAACACACAAAATGCAAGCCTCTGGTTAAGCCTTATCAGTAGCCAAGATATAACTGATGCCACGAATAAAACACTTGCTGCAGGCGGTAAAGTATTAGTAAAAAGCACTGAAATCAAAGGGCGAGGCACAATTGCCGTATTAGAAGACCCTCAAGGCGCTGTATTTTCATTAATTAATACTGTGAACGGCGACCCCACAGTGAGCACACATGACAATGGGTGGATTTGGCAAGAAGTATGGAGTGATGACCCAATACAAAGCAAAGCTTTTTACCAACGCCTCGGCAATTACTCTTCTAAGGAAAAATCACTGCAACAGCTCAATTACAGCTACCTCGCTGTCGAGGATAAACCTGCCATTGGCTTTGTTAAAAAGCCCGATGCTGAAATCGGTAACACATGGGTTAACTACATTAAAGTCGCCGATGTTGATGCAACATTACTTAAAGTAACGGCTGCAGGCGGGGTTATATTAATGGCACCAAATGAAACCGTTCGCAAAGGAAGTGTTGCTATTATTAGAGACCCAGCGGGTGCAGGTCTGGTCATTCAAGAGGAAATAAAATGAAAAAGCGTTTAATTAAAGTCATCACAGTAGTCGCAGCAGCTATTCTATTAAATGCATGTTCACCTTATGCAAGCCTTAATGTAAACGCCCCATTTAAAGTGGGCCCTGTTTATGTTAACCCAAGCATTGGTGTAGGTGGTTCGTTATAAAAACGACCGTCATAGGGCTCATGCGCCCTGTGACGGTATTGCTTTAAGTTATGTGTTTTTCGCCGTCTAATTATTGTAAAGAGGTATTAATTTTGGCACGCTGAACTTGGGTTAATATGCCTTCGGCTTTCGCACCTAAATAGACATAAATAGCCAATGCGATTAACAAACCCACCACCGCAAACATCATCAATACCGCAGGCATCACATATTCTGTTTGACCCAAAGCGGCTTTAAACATCGTAAGTAACGCCTCTATTGACACTGCAATAAGAATGGTTGAGATAAAACGGGTAATAGTGCGACGTGTTGAACTGTGACTAAAGATATCTTTGTGCATTAAAATCTCTTCTTCTAAAATCGTTTTTCCTAGGTCGAAAATAGCAAGGGCTAAGGTAACAAAGATAATAATAGTAAAGGGCTTTAGAGGATCTGAATGTGCCTGCTCGCTCGTAACCAAAGAAAACATGCCCTCGAATACTTTAAATAATAAATAAAATACCAAGCAAAATAAGCAAGCGACAATAAGCCCATACCCTACTTTAAAGTAAGCCGTCATATTCGCTCGTTTCGTATCCCCCATGATGAACTCGATAAGTTCGGTGAGGCACACATCAATAACGACGTAACACGGAGCGCCTTCTTTGAATTGAACAGACTTTATAACCGAAATACATAAATGCCTCGTGGCCGTTGATACATAGGGTGAGGTGAAATGTGCCTCTGTCGAGTTTGATATCGCTGTAAAGTAGGGTCGAGCGCTTAAATCTTGCCCTGCCCCTCTATTAGCTAAGTCTTTCTTATACTGGGGTTTAAAGCACACATTATTACCTA
The DNA here is from genome assembly GCF_900116435.1 of Pseudoalteromonas lipolytica. Classification (GTDB taxonomy): domain Bacteria; phylum Pseudomonadota; class Gammaproteobacteria; order Enterobacterales; family Alteromonadaceae; genus Pseudoalteromonas; species Pseudoalteromonas lipolytica. The sequence continues at coordinate 54,445 of NZ_FPAZ01000020.1, forward strand.
GCTGAATCCCCTGCTCATCTAAACAATACTGCAACTCTAAAAAGGGATACTGCTTAATGAGGGGTTGAACATCTTTTTTTTGAGCAAGCGCTGTATGCACACTTGCCAGAATTGAAAGCAATAAATTTTGAATCAGCCCTTGGTATTCTTCATATCGTTCTATTGCGCTTAAATAACTCATTCTTGCCATAATGGCATCCTCTGGTGAACACACACAAGATAACAAGCAAGGAGAGAACCAAGTTATATATATCTTACAAATCAATGAGGTAGAGTATTAACAGAGGGCGAACAGCACCAAAAAAGTGCAAAAACATACCGAAACGAAAAAAGCCGTGACTTTTAGGTCACGGCTTTTTAAATTTGGTGCGGATGGGGGGACTTGAACCCCCACGGCCGAAGCCACCACCCCCTCAAGATGGCGTGTCTACCAATTCCACCACATCCGCATACAATTCTGTATGATGTTAAGCTGTTTGATTTACTGAGGAGATAAATCGCTTAACAATAATTAGCAACGCTAATTAATTTGGTACGTCAGAGCTTTTCTCTTCTGTCACTGGCACATCAGTTTGTGCTGGAGTAACAGTTTCAACAGCTGGCGCAGCCTCTAGGTTTTCCCACTCGTCCGTCTTTTTAATTTGACCGGCAGTCAGGTTACCTAAAACAATACTTAACACGAAGAAAATCGTTGCAAGAATTGTTGTTGTTTTTGTCATGAAGTTGCCTGCACCTGATGAGCCAAACACTGTAGCAGACGCACCTGCTCCAAATGATGAACCCATATCAGCGCCTTTACCTTGCTGGATTAAAACCATACCAACAAGCGCTAAAGCAACAATTAAATAAACTACTAATAAAATTTCGTACATCTTATACGGTCCCTTTTGCACTTTCACAAATAGCAGTAAATGATTCTGCTTTTAGACTTGCGCCGCCTATTAGGCCGCCATCTATATCTGGTTGTGCAAATAATAATTCGCTATTTTTTTCATTCACGCTACCACCATATAAGATGGTTAGCTGTTCAGCTAAATCACTATCCGCAGAAGCAATTTTCTCACGGATAAATTTATGTACAGCTTGCGCTTGCTCAGGAGAAGCAGTCTTACCTGTGCCAATGGCCCAAACGGGCTCGTATGCTACCACAGAATTCTTCAGTGCTGCTACACCTAATTTGTTAATTACAGCATCAATTTGTGCTGCAACCACTAATTCGGTTTCATTCGCTTCACGTTGTTCTTCGCTTTCGCCAACACATAAGATAGGTGTTAAACCAACGTGTTGAGCGCGAGCAAATTTATCCGCAACTACCGCATCAGATTCACCATAAATACTGCGACGCTCTGAATGCCCTACTAAGGTATACGTTGCGCCTAAGTCTTTAATCAGCTGAGCATCTACTTCACCCGTAAACGCACCCGCTTGGTTTTCTGAGACCGTTTGCGAACCGACAACAACATTTTGTTGTTGCAGCGAACTTATCAACGGGAATGGTGGAAACACCACAATATCAAGTTCATCAGACTGAACATTTTTGATAGCGTTTGCTAATTGTTCAACAAGTTCTAACGAACCGTTCATTTTCCAATTGCCTGCTACCATTGGCTTACGTGTTGCCATATTTCCACTCCACATTAGAAAGCGTGCAAGATACTAACTCGACTTGCCCAAAGTTACAAGAGGTTATTGTTATCCCTCGGTTTGTTTGCTCACAGATTCGACAATTTCAGCAATTTTTTGTGCGCTGTCTAGTACTGTTTTCTCTTGATCAGCCTCTACCATTACGCGAACAACAGGTTCTGTCCCCGATTTGCGAAGTAGAACACGCCCTGTATCACCTAATTTTTCTTCGATTTGTGCCACAATATCGATAACAGCTTGTGCTTGCGTTGGATCCGTACCTTGAGGGTAACGAACATTGATCATTTTCATCGGGTATTTTGTAAAGCCAGCACCTAAGTCTTGCAGTGTTTTATTCTGTGCAACCATGGCAGCTAACACCTGCAAACTCGAAATAATACCGTCACCAGTACTAATTAAATCAAGATTCAATACATGGCCTGAGCTTTCGCCTCCGATTTTCCATCCTTTCTCTTGCAAAAGCTCCATGACATAACGATCGCCAACTTTACTGCGAGCAAAATCAATACCACGCGCTTTTAATGCATTTTCAAGCCCCATGTTCGACATAACAGTGCCAACAACACCCCCACCCAACATATCGTCGTTTGCGGCTTGGCATGCAATAATATAAACAATGTCATCACCATCGAAGACACGTCCGTTGTGGTCAACCATCATCACACGGTCACCATCACCGTCGTACGCAATACCAACATCGGCATCATGCTCAAGTACTTTGCGCTTGAGTGTTTCAACGTGAGTTGCACCGCATTCAAGGTTAATGTTGACACCATTTGGTTCACACGCATGACAAATGACTTCTGCACCAAGCTCACGCATAACAGACGGGGCTATATGATAAGTTGCGCCATTAGCACAATCTAATACGATTTTTAGACCCTCTAATGATAAACCTTGAGGGAATTGGCTTTTACAAAACTCAATATAACGGCCATCAGCCGTTTCTAAACGACGTGCTTTACCTAATTTATCTGAAGCTACGCAAGTCATTGGCTCTTCCATCATGGCTTCAATTTCAAGCTCAACTTCATCCGCTAGCTTCAAACCACGACTAGAGAAAAATTTAATCCCATTATCATGATAAGGGTTATGTGATGCACTAATAACGATGCCAGCTTCAGCACGGAAAGTTTGCGTTAAATAAGCAACCGCTGGGGTCGGCATAGGGCCAAGTAGGACAACATCAATGCCTGCAGCAATAAGACCTGCTTCCAGTGAAGTTTCTAACATATACCCAGAGATACGCGTGTCTTTACCAATAATAACCTTCTTGGTACCAATTTTTGATAATACGCGTCCAGCTGCCCAACCAAGTTTTAATGCAAACTCTGGAGTAATAGGGTATTCGCCCACCATGCCACGAACGCCATCCGTGCCAAAATATTTTCTTGTTTTACTCATTTATAATTCCTTTCTTACATGCTTGCCATACGGTCAACACATCTAAAGTTTCTGAAACATCATGCACACGAATGATTTTTGCCCCATTTTGGGCAGCAATTAAAGCACCTGCTAAACTGCCAGCTAAACGCTCATCCGTGCTTTTATTTAATAAATTACCAATCATGGATTTGCGTGATAAACCCGCAAGGACCGGTAAATTGAATTGATTAAACTCGTCAAACCTATCAAGAATTTCGTAGTTATGCGCGAGCGTTTTCCCAAAACCGAAACCGGGATCTAAAATAATACGTTGTTGCTGAATCCCCGCTTGCTCACATGCTGCGATACGCTCGGAAAAAAAGTCATTAATATCTGCAAATAAATCCTCATACTGTGGATTACTTTGCATCGTGCGAGGTTGTCCTTGCATATGCATCAAGCAAATTGCAACGTCAGGGTATGCAGATAATACTTCAATAGCACCGGGCTCTTGTAATGCCCTAACATCATTAATGATATCTGCACCCGCTAAAATAGCCTGACGCATGACCTCACTTTTGCTGGTATCAATTGAAATTATACAGTCGCTTGTTTTTCTGAGCGCTTTAACCAGAGGGATAACACGGTCAAGCTCATCTTCCAATGAAACGTCAGGGGCACCAGGGCGTGTCGATTCACCGCCAATATCAATGATTTTTGCGCCTTGTTCTAAGAGTGTATGAGCTTGTTTGACAGCGCTGTCTAGTTGGCAATAATTGCCGCCGTCTGAAAAAGAGTCAGGAGTGACATTTAAGATCCCCATCACAACAGGGCTATCGAGGTGTAAAGTGCGGCCTCGAGGTAAACTAACAGTGGTCATCTATCACCTATACTGCTTCCATGGCGAATGTTTAGGTGCTGCACCTAAACGATTTTTTATGTCGCTACAAAAAAGCCCCGGCAAGCGGGGCTTTTGCTAAACGTATTTTAACGATTATTCAGCTTTGTCATCAAGGTTTGTTTCATCCTTTTTTACTGAATCATCCGATTTTGACTCTTCAGCAACAGGTTCAGCCTTGGCAGCTGGTTTTTTATCATCTGGACGACGGTCATGCATATCACGCGGTTCACGCACTGGCTGACGAGCCATTAAATCGTCAATCTGACCCGCATCAATTGTTTCGTACTTCATTAATGCATCTTTCATCGCGTGTAAGATATCAATATTGTCTTTTAAGATTTGCTCAGCACGTTGGTAATTACGATCTGAGAACAAACGAATTTCGCTATCGATAACTTTTGCTGTTTCATCTGACATGCTCATGGCACGGCTTCCACCGCCACCCATGTACATCTCGTTTTGATCTTCAGCATACAGCAGTGGACCTAACTTTTCGCTTAAGCCCCATTGAGTAACCATTTTACGTGCGATGTCTGTCGCGCGCTCAATATCGTTACTTGCCCCTGTGGTTACTTTGTCTTCACCATAAATCAGAGCTTCTGCAATACGACCACCGTAAAGACTAGAAATCATTGACTCTAGTAACTCTTTAGAGTGACTCACACGGTCTTGTTCAGGCAAGTACATCGTAACACCTAGTGCACGACCACGTGGAATAATAGACACCTTATAAACAGGGTCGTGTTCTGGCACCATACGGCCCACAATCGCGTGACCTGCTTCATGATAAGCGGTCATCTCTTTTTCTTGTTCGCTCATCACCATGGTCTTACGCTCTGCGCCCATCATGATTTTATCTTTTGCTGCATCAAACTCAGCCATGCTAACAACACGCTTGTTGCCGCGCGCTGCATATAGCGCCGCTTCATTTACCAAGTTTGCAAGGTCAGCACCTGAGAAACCAGGTGTACCCCGTGCAATCACAGCGGCCTCAACGTTATCGCCTAATGGCACTTTACGCATGTGCACTTTCAAGATTTGCTCACGACCACGAATATCAGGTAAACCAACTACAACTTGGCGGTCAAAACGACCCGGACGTAATAACGCGGGGTCAAGTACATCTGGGCGGTTTGTCGCTGCAATAACGATAATACCTTCATTACCTTCAAAGCCGTCCATTTCTACTAGCATTTGGTTTAGAGTTTGCTCACGTTCATCGTGACCGCCCCCCATGCCTGCACCACGTTTACGACCTACCGCATCAATTTCGTCGATAAAGATGATACACGGGGCTGCTTTTTTCGCTTGTTCGAACATGTCACGGACACGTGATGCACCCACACCAACAAACATTTCTACGAAATCAGAACCTGAAATTGTAAAAAATGGTACTTTTGCTTCACCAGCAACCGCTTTCGCTAAAAGAGTTTTACCCGTACCCGGAGGACCTACCATAAGTACGCCTTTAGGGATACTACCACCCAGCTTTTGGAATTTTGATGGATCACGTAAGAAGTCCACTAACTCTGTGACATCTTCTTTCGCTTCATCACACCCGGCAACATCAGCAAACGTTGTTTTAACTTGATCTTCGCTCATTAGGCGGGCTTTGCTCTTACCGAAAGACATCGCCCCTTTGCCGCCACCGCCTTGCATTTGACGCATGAAGAAAATCCACACACCAATAAGCAGTAACATTGGGAACCAAGAGATTAAAATGCTGGCGAGGAAAGACTGCTCTTCAGGCTTAACACCTTTAACATTAACGTTATTTTTTAAAAGTTCGTTTAAAATATCATCATCACGCATTGGCATGATAGTTTCGAAACGTTCACCATTAGTTCTCGTTCCAATAATCGTTCCCGCTCTTGGGTCAATAGAGACCTCTTGAATAGCGCCGCTACGTGCGTCACTAACAAATTGAGTGTAACTTGTTTGGCGATCTGCTTGATCACCACCATTAAAGCTCTGAAACACTGACATTAGCACAACTGCAATGACCAGCCAGAGTATTAGATTTTTCGCCATATCGCTCAAGGGGTTAACCTCTTGTATCCAATTAATTTAAATTCAACTTAACGCAGCACAACTGTACTACAGTTTGTAGCCTGTCGCCACTATATAAACTTCCCGAGAACGGGCACGCGAAGCATCGGGCTTTCTAATTTTTACCGCCTTAAAGCTATTACGTACGTCCTGTAAGTATTGATCAAATCCTTCTCCTTGGAATACTTTGACACAAAAAGCGCCATTTTTCTTCAAAACTTGATGACACATGTCGAGCGCAAGTTCGACAAGATACATACTACCAGCTTGATCAACTGATGTATTGCCACTCATATTCGGTGCCATATCAGAAAAAACGACATCAACATTTTTACCGTCAATACGTGTTAATAGTGCATCAAGCACAGCTTCTTCACGGAAGTCACCTTGCAAAAAATCAACACCGGCTAAAGAATCCATCGGTAAGATATCACAGGCAATAACCTGCCCTTTATCACCTACTTTTTCAGCTAAATACTGAGACCAGCTGCCGGGTGCGGCCCCTAAGTCAACCACTGTCATAGCCGGTTTAATTAATTTATCTTTATTTTGAATTTCGTCTAATTTGAATACCGCACGAGAACGCCAACCTTTCTTTTGCGCTTCGTGAACATAAGGATCGTCGAAATGTTCCTTCAACCAACGCTTAGAACTGGCTGAATGTTTTTTGTTTGCCATAAAATTAATACGTAACTAATTAGTAATATTCTCTAGATGGCGTTAGAATACCCTTAATTCAAGCCATATTCAGCAAAATTTGTAACATCATGAAATTATCGAACAAACAAAAGCAGTTTTTAAAAGGTCAAGCACACAGTTTAAAACCGGTTGTATTACTTGGTGCAAATGGTTTAACAGAAGGCGTTTTAGTTGAAATCGAAAGCGCACTTAATATTCACGAGCTTATCAAAGTAAAAGTACCTACCGACGAGCGTGAGACTAAAGCATTGATTTTTGATGCAATTGTTCGCGAGACCGGCGCAGAAAAATTACAAACAATTGGTCATACAATTGTGCTTTATCGCCAAAGCGAAGAGAAAAAAATTCAGCTTCCTCGCGGCTAATTTTGCAACAAAGTCATGCAATAAACTAAAAGCCAGCGCAGAGCTGGCTTTTTTGTAACTAAATTTTATTACTTAAGCGTTTTATCTTCTCTAACGAACTTAAGCGTCCGATTTATAAATTCGGTTGTTAATTCGTTGATCAATCCTGTCTCGGCATTGAGTACTAAGCTAAAACCAATATTTAAATAAGGAAACACCACTAAATCACTTCGGTAACCTTGCACCCAGCCACTATGATAATAAAGTACTTCATCATCATAGTTGTATACCCGCCATCCAAGCCCGTAATATGCATCTTTAACATGACTGCGCCACACTCTTCGACGCGTCTCTTTTTTGGTATGTGTATACGGTCGGGTTTGTTTGATTAGTGCATCTAAAGGCAATACTTCGGGGTATTGACCTAGCTGCGCGTTAAGCCAAATAGCCATATCGTTTGCGCTGGCATTAACCCCTGCGGCAGCTGCAACCTTGTAGTAATTTTTCTTTAACCGAGATGTATACCACCGTTTTCGGCCACGAACATGAGGGTGAGCAAAATTATCGTCGCGGACCATGCCATCATAACCCACACTCGCATCGACCATTTTAAGGGGGGCAAAGATATATTCAGAAATCCAATGCGTGTAGTCCATTTGAGTCGACTTTAAAATCACCGAGTCAATTAAGCTAAACATCACATTTTGATAACCGTAACATTCACCCGGCTTACATATTGGTTGCACGCTCAGCAGTTGCTCGACGATATCAGGGTAACTCATTCGCGATTCAATCAGATTATCATACGCATTCGGCACTAAGCCGCTTGAATGACTTAAAATATGGTAAATTTTTAAATCATCTTTATAAACGGTATTGGAAAACTCAGGAATAAACTTACTCAGAGGATCATCGATATTAAACTCCCCCTGCGCAGCAAGTTTTGAGGTTAATGACCCTGCAAAAGTTTTTGATACGGATGCCAAACGAAAACGCGTGTGTTTATCAACCTTTCGGCCATTGTCTATTTTTGTGCGGCCTATCCCCCGCACAAAATCATCTTCTCCGACTTTAACAATTGAAAGCGCTCCACCTGGAATACCTTTACTTCTTAATTTTCGAGATAAGTACGTATTGTAATCGTCTAAAAATGTCTGCCATTGTGAACCGCTACCTGCAGCCTGACTGCTAAAAGAGAGCAGTAAAAGAAATGAAAATAGACAAATGATAATAGGTGCTGAGTACTTCATTATTTATTTTTTTAATCTGTTTCGGAAGTTTCTCATAACATAATATCATGAACTTTTGCTTCGACTAACGTACAATGCGCACAATCTTAACTTTTTTCATGGGTAGACTTATTTTTATGCGCTTACTTGTCGTTTTGCTTTTTACTTTAATTTCAGCCGGTTGTGCCCTAAGACCAGAACCAGCTCCGTTGTTAGTAATGCCAGAAAAGCCATTGCTACAAAGCCAACGTTATCAAATAAAGTATGAAACAGACCATGCAGCACCTAAAGTTAAGTCTGTGCAGTTACCGGCTCATACTGTCAGTAAAAATCAAACAGTGACGATTGTTGCCGACAAAACGAGCGTGACAGATACGCTTTATTCACAAATTTCTGAATCGTTAGTGGCAAAACAATTAAAGGTTGTTGATGAAGGTCAAGCGGATTACACGCTCTCAATCCATCAATTAGATTTAGAGTTGGTTGCTGACACTGAGTACACACTCGTAAAACCACAAAAACCATTTCCTTTATTCGATGATATCGCGGTTCAGTTCCCAACTAAGCAGTGTGCAACAATGCTTGGACAAGTGAGTATGCGTTTAACACATAAAAAAACCGGTGATGTAGTTTGGTTTGCAAAATCGTCTATCGATAGCGCAAGCTTTCACCGCGAGCCACTTATTTACAGCTTTGAACAGCAGCAAATGATTAAAAATGAACTCGAAGTTGCCAGTTTCATTCATGAGCAAAACACTGAGCAAGCTCGTCTTGAGCGCATTAACAAAAACATTGAGATACCTGCTTATCAAACTATTTCACGTATGACAGCTCTAACGAAAGAACAAGGCCCGTGTAATCGTACAGAGATAAGCGCGCTGACACCGATGATGCAATACTACCTCACCAGTATTTTAATCGACAAAATTAAAGTCCAGTGAGTCATCTATAAACGCTCACACTGTTAATGTGGCTGCTTTTCTTACCTACTACCCTCAAGGAAAGCAGCGTTTAATTTAAGCCACACTTTTTAACACACCTGATTACCCCCCTACATTTTTTTACAGATTTCGGGAACTCATTAACAATATACTATATCCTAGTACGAGCTTATTTTTATTAGTAACAAGGATGACAAACTTGCGAGCCTGCAGCGCCCTTTTATTTATCTACTTATGCATTTTTAGCACGTCGAGCCAAGCAAGTAATCGTTATTACGCCGACAATACACTCGAACCAAGCCAAGGTTTTGCCTGGGATTGGGGAATTGGTGCAGGGTATTATGCTGAAGATTCATACCTTGTTGGCATGGACTCCTATAATGATGGATTTGAGCCCGATATCCATCTTGCTGTCTCTTACGAGAAATTTTACCTCGATTACGACCAAAGCCAATTAAGTGGTGGCCTTTCTCTTGGCTACAGCATTATAGATAAATTTGAGTGGGGTCTTGATATTGTCGGGACGAATGTTCAATCAGGGTTTGACGAAACAGGTTTAACGTTTTACGGCGACGATGTTATCGCGGAACTTGAGGGAATAAAACGCCGTAATTATGATTTTGATGTTGGTCTTCGCCTGTCCCGCCGCTTTGAAAATTCACACATTTCTTTTGAATATTTACACGATGTATCTGGCACTCATAATGGCTGGGTAATGAATTCATTTTTTAGTCAGATCATTCCATGGCGAAACTGGGAATTTCGTTCAGGTGTTGGCCTAAGTGCCTACTCAAGTGACTTTACCAATTACTATTTTGGGATTTCGCAGCCCGAATCACGCGCTGACAGACCTCTGTATATCCCAGATACATCATACAGTCTCATTTTTGAGTTTCATGCGGAATACCCGCTTAATCAGCACTGGGTCTTTTTAACGGGTTGGTTATCAACTTGGTTTTCAAATGACATTCATCAAAGCCCTATTATATCGCAAGAGTATCAGCATAAAGCCAAGGTAGGCCTGCGCTATGTTTTTTAAATACTACTTTTTGTTCGCCTTACCCATTGCACCCGTCAATGCACAAGAACAGACAGCCGATAGCAATACTCTTGTTGCAATACCTGATACCTGTGTGGCACTGCGTGAAGGACGAAATTGTTACGCTGATGTTGAGGTTTCTTGGCGACAGCAGCAAATAGGAAACTACTGTTTACGTAATTCCGACAGCAAACATATTATTCAATGCTGGCTTATGCAGCACAAAGGGCTGTTTAGGTATGAGTTTGACTCTACAGAAACGGTCGGATTTGAGTTGATTAATAGTGATAATGGAAAAATTGTCGCCTCTACTGAAATACAGTTACAGTGGGTATATAAAAACCGTCAGAAAAAACGTCGTTGGCGACTGTTCTAATACCATTCTGCTTAATTAAGTGGTCTATTTTGAGGCAATAAAACCGCGTTGATAACAAGGCAAAAATTTAGTTATTTAGTTGTTCTAAATCAGAAATTTTTAACGCAGGTAGCGACTGGTTTGATCACTCAAAATGATTAAGTATTTTTGCGGATTGGTATAACTATTAGGAGTAGATAATGGAGCATTACGGAACAATTTTACTCGTTGAAGATGATATTTCTTTGGCGAATTGGGTAGCCGAATACTTAACAGAGCAAGGTTACAATACCACACTTTGCCAGCGTGGCGATCTCGTTGTTGAACAAGTTCGCACCTCACCGCCCGACCTCGTATTACTGGATATTATGCTACCAGGGCAAGATGGCATCAGCGTTTGTCGCGACTTAAGGCAGTTTTATCATGCCCCCATTATTATGCTGACCGCCCGAGATGATGAAATGGATGAGGTTATTGGTCTAGAAGTGGGTGCCAGTGATTACATGATGAAACCAGTGCGTCCTCGAGCATTACTCGCCCGTATTAAAGCGGCTCTTCGTTCTCAGTCTGACAAACAAGACTCAGCCACTGAATCGAGTATTATTACAGTAGGCAAGTTAGCGATTCATACCGATTCTCGCACGGTTTACTTTAATGATGAAGAAGTTCATATATCAAGTGCCGAATATTTATTACTGCACTACCTTGCGAGTAATGCAGGCCAAGTTGTTTCAAGAGACGCCGTTTTTAAAGCAACAAAAGGGCGAGAATACGACGGTTTGGACCGTAGCGTTGATGTGCTTATTTCATCATTGCGGAAAAAATTCAGTGATGACCCTCAACATCCCGAAAAAATAAAAACAATTTGGGGACGAGGTTATCTACTGGTCGCCACGGCTTGGCAATAGATTTAAACCTGTGAAAAAGTTTTATATTTCTCTTCTTGGCAGCGCACTTATCTCAATTATTGTATTGGGCTGGCTAATTGACGCCTTTAGTCAGCAAACTCATACGCCACAGGATGAGTTTTATAACCAAACACAAATGATTAAAGGCTTTGCTAAACAACTGGCTGCTATGGCCCCGACCGAGCGTGAACGGGCAATAAAACAGTTAAACAGCGACTTTAATGTGCAACTTGAATATAGACCCACCCAATCTCTCGCACTGCCTCATTCATTACTGCAGCAAATAACCCAACCTAACGGCTTAATTCTTGAAGATCAACAAGGTTACTATTTACTGTACAGTGAAGCCTCTCTTGGAGCACATCATCTAAAAATGCGCCTTGGTAAAGACCCTATACACGACCAAGGCAACGACGTGTTACTTACGCTTTTATTTTATGCTGGTTTGTGTGTTTTTATGGGCTTTATTATTACCCCTCTCGCAAAACGCTTAACAGTATTAAATGAAGCGGCAAAACGATTTGCTAAAGGAGACTTAAGCAGCCGTATTCATGTGTCTCATTTCACGTATATACGAGATGTTGAGCTGACATTTAACCGAATGGCGAGCCAAATTGAGAAGCTATTAGACGAAAATAAATTAATGGCGTCGAGCTTGTCTCATGATATCCGCACGCCTATTGCCTGTTTACGATTTGGTTTAGAAGCCGCACAAGACTGTCCAAATGAAGAAAAACGTCTTGAGTATTTAGCACGCATGGAACAAGACCTTGATCAAATGGAGTCTATGCTAAAAAGTTATCTCGCATTTGCAACGTTAGAACAAAAAGCGAACCAGTTAACTTTTAATGAATCAGATTTACACAGTTATTTACTGACTGTAATCCATCAAGTAGAGCCAAAGTTAGAGCAACGCGCTTTACGTTTAGAGCATGATATTAAGACAGGATATATTTGCGCTGATCTTCATTGGTTAGCTCGCGCAATTGTAAATTTATTAAGTAATGCATGCGATTTCGCACACTCAGACATCCTCATTACAGCGCACTGCTCACCAGAGCTCGTGGTGATAAACGTAGAAGATGACGGACCAGGGGTCAATGAGCAAAACTGGCATAAAGTATTTAGTCCCTTTTTCCAAGAACAAACTCACCGTAACCGTGATGGAGAAAGTTACGGGCTTGGCCTTGCAATCGCAGCCAAAGTCGCAGATTGGCACCACGGAACCATCAGTGTATCTAAGAGCAAAAAGCTCGGTGGCGCTTGCTTTACACTTTCAATTCAGAATAAAAGCCCCTAAAAATGTTTCAATTGTGTTAATTCTTTCGTATTGTTACGCCCAATAGATTGAAATCTACGCTGACACGACACACGGTAAGACATAGAGCAAAATTGCCCGTCATTAACCCTTTTTATTTAGCGTTAATTCAAGTAGATTGTCAGCGCCGTCACAAATAGAGAAGTAAAAATAATATGAGCGCATCACGCGGGGAGTTCAGCTCTCGCTTTGGATTTATTATGGCAGCTGCAGGCTCTGCGGTTGGCCTAGGAAACATTTGGGGTTTTCCCACTCAAACAGCAAGTAATGGCGGTGCCGCATTTTTAGTTGCTTATTTAATTTTAGCATTTTGTTTAGCCTATCCGGCGTTAATGGCAGAGCTTGTCATAGGACGTCATGGTCAAGCAAATGCGGTTAGCGCTTTGCGTAAGGTAACCAATCAAGCGTGGCAAAAGAAGTTTGCGTTTTTAGTTGGGTTTGGGGGCATTATCTGTGCAGGCTTAATCCTCAGTTTTTATGCCATTGTTGCCGGATGGATGTTAAGCGCAACACTTGAACCCATTGCTCAATTAACAGGGCAAGTGCAAGCCCAGACCTGGCTAAGTGAGCAGTCACTCTCAAGAAACATCATTTTTACCGCCGCGTTTATTATTTTAACGATTGCTATTATTTCAAAAGGTGTCGAAAACGGGATTGAAAAATGGTCAAAGCGCTTAATGCCTGCGTTACTGGGTATTCTGTTTATGTTGATCATTTACGTAATGACACAAGAAGGTGCTGTTGAAGGTCTTAAAGCTTATTTAGTGCCTGATTTTTCGTCTATTTTGAACCCTGAGTTGTTAGTCAACGCGCTAGGACAAGCCTTCTTTTCACTGTCTTTAGGCACCAGCGTAATGATCATTTACGGCTCGTATATAAGTAAAAAAGAAAACCTCGTTTCACTTGGCGCCTATGTCACGTTGATTGATGTATTTATTGCGTTTGTCGCGGGTTTATTAATTATTCCAGCCATGTATGTTGCGCAAGCGCAAGGTGTGCAAATTTTCTCAGCTGAGGGCACCCTGCTTTCTGAAGATACATTGGTATTCCAAGTGTTACCGGCCCTATTCACGAGCATGGGCTATGTGGGTATTTTTGTCGGCTTCGCCTTTTTTGCACTAATGAGTATTGCGGCATTAACATCGTCAATCTCGATGCTTGAGGCGCCGGTATCATACGCTGTTGAACGTTTTGCACTGAAACGTCTGCAAGCAACGTGGTTAATAGGCGGGTTAATTGCGCTCGTCAGTTTTACTATTGTGTTTAACCTTGGCTCATTATTTGGCTTTGTGATCACACTGACCACAAAAATAGCGCAACCACTGCTTGGCTTAATGTGCTGTATTTTTGTTGGCTGGATTTGGCATCGCAGTGCGTTACTAAAAGAGATTCAACAGGGCTGCCCAGAAGCCGGCAATAGCTTTTTTTGGAAAGTATGGCCTTGGTATATCAAGTTTGTATGCCCCATTGCCATCGCACTCGTGTTTGCAAACTCACTGTTAAGTTAACAAATTTTGCAGTAGCCCTGTGGCTACTGCAAACACATATCTTGGTGTGGTATTCCATCTTCAAGGTAATCTTCACCCACACACTTAAAACCTAACTGTTGGTAAAAATCGACTAAATAGCATTGCGCGCCAATTGTAATAGCTCGCTCAGGCCAATGTTGCTGGCAAGTATCAATGGCCGTTTGCACTAACTGTTTTGCCAGACCTTGACCGCGAAAATCAGCAGTCACTAACACCCGCCCAAATGCACTCAATTCAGTATTTTTTGGGTAACAACGAGCATAAGCCGCAAGCCTATTGTCCTTAAATAAACACAAGTGCAACGTTTCTTGATGGTTATCAATATCATCTATTTCAGGGTATGGACAGGTTTGCTCTACCACAAATACATCCACTCTGGCACGAAGTATACTCAATAACTCATCTTTGCTTAACGCACCATAAGTCTTAATTGAAAACATAACTCTCCCTTTAATAACAAAAAACCCAGCCAAAGCTGGGTTTCTAGGTTTTTAGCTTAGCGTATTATGCGAACAATCGCTCAAGCTGATCACACAATTGCGATAAATTCACATGATCATGTTCAATGGTTAAATCAACATATCCATCGCCTCTAAAGGCACGGTCAAGTTCAATCAACACATGTGTTTTATGGGCTTCAGGCACAAAAGACAATTCGATTTCTTGTAATCCAAATAAACTGCGGCTATTCGGTCTGTATTCTAGTTCTTGATAGCAACCTGAATGTGATTGAAAGGTAGGCGCTCGCAAGTACCCTTTTTCGACATCAGCCTTCACCAAATTAAAACCAAGCTTGTCCATTGCTTGCATTAAGGTGCTTACCGCATCATTCGGATACACATGGAGCGAATCACGGTCTGTTGGGTCAAGTGCCATATCAATATCTAAGCCTGTTTCAATCCAAACATGCGACTGATTATACCCTGCGTTGATCTCTGTCATTGGCGTTTCAGAATGTAAACGCGCCTCGAAAGGAATGTGCTTTTCTTCACCCGCGGCAATTGTACCAATCTCGTTAATACGCCACTTTTCTATAATGTGATTGGTGAAGTAATCTCCATCATCACTTTGTACCTTCACGCGCGTCATTAACGCTAAGTCTAAGCCCGCGATTTCCTGTTCAACATCCCCGCCTTTAATCACAATGACAGCGTTAAATTTTTGGCCGGGTTGTAAATGTTCTGTCTCTAGTACAGTGTCTACTTTTGCTGCACCAATACCAACTGATGCAAGGATTTTCTTAAACATCTTTTCTCCTTAAGCCAGGTTCTATAACAAATTGGCTTAAATTCCTTCGTTACTGCATCTTAACCACAATTAAAAGCTAATGTCAGCGAAAAAATGTTACTTTTGGCGCATTAATCAATAAATAACGCAAAAGTGTTTATTTTTTAAACTCTTTATATTCGTTAGTGTTTTCCAATATAGAATATTTCGCTACACTCATAACAAATGAAGTCAAAAGAAGAATTATGGAACTTATATACTTTGCTACCGCGTTTGTATGTGGCTTTGCTGTTTATCAGCTAAAGCTTCCTCCCCTTATTGGTTTTTTGTTGGCGGGCTTCGCCCTCAACTTATATGGCTACAAAACAACAGAACTACTCAATACTCTCGCAAGCTTAGGTGTAACACTTCTTCTGTTTAGCATCGGCCTAAAACTGAAAGTCTCTAACTTAATAAAACCCCAAGTGTGGGCACCAGCCTCAATTCACATTGTGCTTAGTAGCACGTTATTCAGTGCTTTTATGCTATTGCTGGGTGCGCTTGCACTGCCCCTTTTTGATCAGCTCACGTGGCAAAGTGCCTTACTCGTTGGCTTTGCATTTAGTTTCTCAAGTACTGTATTTGCAGTTAAAGTACTTGAAGAGCGCGGAGAAATGGCAAGCCTACACGGTAAAATCGCTATCGGTATCTTAGTGATGCAAGATATCTTCGCGGTTATTTTCTTAGCCATTAGTACGGGCAAAGCACCTAATATGTGGGCACTGGCACTATTAATAGGCTTACCTGTTTTACGCCCCCTTATGTTTTGGGTGCTCAACCGTTCAAAACACGGTGAACTATTGCCTTTATTTGGTTTTTTCTTTGCACTCGTACTTGGATATCAAGCATTTGAATTTGCAGGCCTTAAAGGTGATTTAGGCGCGCTTATCATCGGTATGATGTTTGCGTCGCACAAGAAAGCCGGTGAGTTATCAAAATCACTACTTAATTTGAAAGATATTCTTCTTGTAGGGTTTTTCTTAAATATTGGCTTAAATGCAGAACTAACGACTCATGCCGTGTTAGTTGCCATGGTGATTGTATTTGTATTACCTATCAAAGTGGCGCTTTATTATGTACTGACTAATCTCTTTAAACTACGCGCGCGTACCTCACTGTTAAGTGCTTTTAGCCTCTCTAACTACAGTGAGTTTGGGTTAATTGTGTGTGCTGTTGCAGCAAGTAGCAATATGATCACCAGTGAATGGCTCGCTGTAATGGCTATTGCCGTATCTGTTACCTTTATATTGGCGTCTCCTTTAAACAAACGTTCAAACGAAATTTATGTCAAACTAGAAAACTGGCTGCTCAAATTTGAAAGCGATACGCGACTTGCCGAAGAGTTACCAGTAAACCTAAATGACACAAAAATTGTTATTTTTGGCATGGGTCGTATTGGCACTGGTGCGTACGAAACGATTAGTCAAACACACCCTAATCTCGTTGCAGGTATTGATATTAAGCCCGATGTGGTAGAAAAACATATTAAGCGTGGCCGACGGGTACTCATAGCAGATGCGACTGACCCTGATTTTTGGCAACGCGTAAATCATTCTCATGTGGGCATGGTTATGCTCGCAATGCCAAAACATATGCAGAATATTTTTGCCCTTGAACAGTTACGTGCCTCGGGTTATCAAGGCCAAGTTACTGCTATTGCGAACTACCCAGATCAGCAAAAAGAACTAGAAGATATGGGCGTAGATTCAACCTATAACTTCTATTTAGAAGCCGGTAGTGGCTTTGCTGAACATGTAAAACAAAAACTTTTTTCTTGATGTAAAAAATAATTCTCAGCACCTAATTATGGTACTGAGAATTATTTTCATTATATTCATATACTTGCTTAGACATAGAAATTAACCCCATACCTGACGTACCCACCCTAGGTCATTCTTATTTACAAAGCTTTACATGCAAATTAGCAATCATTGTCAAAAAAGGAGTAAACTGGGCTTAGATACTACGCTAAGTATCTATTTTTAACACAAAAAAAGTTTATCAGTCTGCTTGCGTACTTCATGATTTATGCACTACTGTTAGACTGTTTAAGGTTGTTTAAATGAAAAATAAGTTTACCAGAGAATCTTTAGCAAACACGGATGATGCACATTCCGGGAAACTTGTAGATATTCAACAGCAGCTTGATGAGTTACAACAAAATGGCATGACAGCGATGGATATTAGAACTGTGCTATTCAACAAGATGCTCGATGTTTATCAAGTTCCGCGTGATCATTTTCTTCGTGACAGTGAAACACCTGAGCGAATTGACGACCCGACTATCGTAACGAGGCTCAAGCAGCTTGGGTTTTCGAAAAAGAGTCGCCAACAACTACATTAGCATTCAGTATTATTTTGCAGTAGTCATTCCGAGGGCCTACCTCCCTCACTAAATAGGCTGTTTCTTGCCCGTCACAGCCTATTTTCTCTTTCCTATTTGCCGTATCATTCATAATAAATATAAGTCCAATTGAGACAGTAATGGATACAGCCCAATTAAAGCTCGCGATAAATACAAAAATGCCGTTTGGAAAGTACGCTGGTCGCCCCCTCTTATTGCTACCTGAACCCTATCTTGTATGGTTTAAACAGCAAGGATTTCCAGACACACAACTTGGCGCGCAACTAGCAATGATGTACGAAGTAAAACTCAATGGTTTAGAGAAAATGCTGATGCCATTATTAGATGAAAAATAATTTCAATTTTCGTGAACTTTTACTTTTGAACGTAGTCTATTACTTTGCTACTTGTTTATTTTTGGTTTTAACCACAGAAAAAGCGCCTAAGGCGCTTTTTTTATGTCTGCTAATGAGTGACTACACGTTAGCTTAACGAAGAGAGTTATGCTGACGTAAAAAACCGTGTAATAACGAAGGTAATACTTTGTAATTGAGGTGCCTTGGCAATTGCTCCTGCACTATTCGGCCTCCTACAAGCATGCAGTCGCCAACCAGAAGTTTTTAACACAACTGACGTCAAGCGTTAGGTTTAGTCACTCAAAATGATGACCTATTAATGCACAGTGGTATAGTCGAGCTTATAGAGGCGAATAATAAATTTTGCCCCACCCAGCTCAGAATTACCCAGTTCTGATTGCCCTTGATGCCAGCTTACAATTTTTGCCACAATAGCAAGACCTAAACCAAATCCACCGGTTTTTTTATCTCGACTCTTATCTAAACGTGTAAATGGCTTAAATACACTCTGCCACTCACTTGGGGCAATACCGGGGCCATCATCTTCAACATTGAGCTGTATATAATCAGGAAATTCTTGCAAACTCACTTGAATTTTATGGGCTGCATACTTTTGAGCATTCCCCAGTAAATTTTGAATGCAGCGTGCCATAAAGTGCTCATCACATTCGTAGTAGAGCTCTGCCGGCGCATTCAATTGCACATCAATGTCAGTGGCAAACTCTAGTTTATTCACAACACTATTAATCAATGCCGTTAAATCACAAGGGCGACGCGTTAAACTTGGCTGATGGGAATCAAGGCGGGCATATTCAAGCATTTCTGACACTAAGGCTTCAAGCTCAGCAATGTCTGCTTGCATGTTATCGATGTAATCGAATGACTTTTCATTTTCTATTTGCTCTTCAAGCATAGCAACCGCAAATTTTAACCGTGCTAAAGGCGTTCTAAACTCATGAGAAACTGATGAAGTAAGCTCTTGTTGAGCTGCAAGCAAATATTGGATGCGTTCTTGCATCGCGCTTAAGGTATCGGTGATTGGTAAGAAAAATGATTTAGACGCATCATGAAGTTCAAAATCTTGTGCGCCACCGACCGCCTCACAAGCAAGTGTCAGCTTATTGAAGTCGCGCCACAGTAAGAAACTCCATAAGCCTACAGGCACACCAATCACGGTTAATAATAGAAAGTAAGGCCAAACCGAGCTAAAACTTGGATTGGACACTGAAAAAGGACCCACATGCAACAACTGCTTATCATTCAGTGCTATGTACCAAATGACTTCTTGTTGGTGATTAAAAAGATAAAGGTGTTTATCAGCGTTTAACTTGGCGTTTAATTCTTCAGGTAGAGCGACATCATTACGGTTAATGCGTTCGCTATTAAACGCTTGCTGTAATTTTTCTAGTCCCTCTTCTGTTTGACTTAAGAGCCAGAGAGATTTCCCAAACTCTTGGTCGAGGGCGATGTGTTGTTGAGTATCTTCATAGGGCCAAAGTTGCTCAATGACCCCACTAACCAGAAACAAAGAAACTATTATATAAAGGTATAAGCTTGCAAACAGTTTCCCCATTAATACTTACATTTCCCATGCATCAGATACGAACAAATAACCTTGTCCCCACACCGTTTTAATACGATAAGGCTTATCACTGTTATCACCCAGCTTTTTACGGATCCGTGATACACGTACGTCAACTGTACGGTCTAAACCATCGTATTGACGACCAATCATATGTTGATGAACATGCTCACGACTTAGCACCTCACCTGCATTTGACGCTAATAACCAAAGCAATTCAAATTCATGAGACGTAAGTGTAATTTCATTACCTTTGAGTGTAACAATGCGACTGGTTTTATCAATGCTTAAATCGCCAAAGGTAATTTCTTCAGGGATTTTGTTTGTTGCTTGGCCACGGCGAAGTAATGCATTAATTCGTGCAAGTAAAACACGCGGCTCAGCCGGCTTAATAACGTAGTCATCAGCACCAAGCTCAAGACCAATAACTTGGTCAAAGTCTTCACCTTTTGCTGTCAGCATTAAAATCGGTAGGCTATATTTATCGCGTACCTGACGGCATACACTAAAGCCATCTTTACCGGGTAACATAACGTCTAGAATCATTAAATCTACCGGGTTGTTTTCAAGGTAATCAAACACTTCATCGCCGCGTTCAAGGACCGCAACATCCAACCCGTTATGCTGAAGATAGTCCCGTGTTAACTGTTGTAAACCGAGATCATCTTCAACAAGTAAAATCTTTGCCATTGGTTGCTCCTGAATTAAAATAAGCTCCACGGTGAGCGTAATCTGCGTCTCGTTGTTTTTGCTTCAGTGCTTTGCACTTCAACTTTAGCTGTTGCAATTTTACTCCCCGTGTGCGGATTGATTAAGGAGTATATTGTTTCAACCTGAACACGCGCTTTATGATGTAACTGCGCTTTTCGAGTGTTCTTCCAGCATTGAATTTGCTGATTATTTTGGTACAAACACACATCTTCAGGCTGCGCCACTTGCCAACTTATTTTTAACTGAAGATCGCAAAAATCATGCTGCTGTAATACAACACACACTTTGGGTGAGATAGCTAAGTGAGTCGCTTGTGCGTGACTCGGGAACCCCCAAATAACAGCAACAAACACACACAGACTTAAAACAAAATACTTCATATTAAAAAATATGATTGAATCCTATAAAAGCAGTCATTGAATACGTGTGTTCAAAAAGCGGACTGTCATCCACGGCTGAGTAGTCGTAATATGCTAAATGAAAACGAAGAGAGTTGGTCTCACTCAGAGGCCAACGGGCGTCGATTTTAGCATAAGGTTGCCAGCTACTGCCAACACCAATTACCCCATTTGAAGACTCTTCGGCAGATAAACCATAAAAATAATCATTTAGTTTGGCTGATTTGTACCAAATGCCTACGCTCGGCATGATTTCAAGGTCATCGACTTGATAATGTGCTTGCCATTGTAATGCACTTCGCATTCCTTGGTAGACCCCAGATACATCAGCTAAAGCTTGAAAAGAGAAAATATGGTTATCACGTACGTAGTGGTAGCTCACGCCCGCATCAAGTGCCCAACGACGTTTACGTACATCGTCAATTGTCACCCTTTTCTTAACGAGTTCGTCACTGGTCGTTGATTCAACCATGAAGCTATTTGATGTTTGCAGTGCAAACACATTACTTGGATGAAAATCAATAAAAAAGCGAGTTTCAGGATTAAACTCGGTCACAAAATTAACAACGTGTGAAGCACTTTCATGAAAAGAATAACCGAGGCGACCATTATCAAAAAACCACTTTTCGCTGTAATAGGCTATTTCAGGTAGCACTACTAAGGGTAAATTTTTACCACCATGTAGCGGGTTCGTCATGACACCAATACCCGCATTAACACTTACGTGCCAGCGATTAATATCGATTTCTTGACTAGCCACACGGCTTTCACGTTCAGTGCGTGTTGATTCATCGGCATAGACTTTACTTGAAAGCAAAAGCAGCACAGAAAAAACGATTACGCACATCCTGATCGTCTGAGACTTCATTATTATTGTTACGACCAAAGAGAATTATGCAATGACTCCATACTACCAAGTTGTGAATAAACTGTCCTTAGCAAGTTACAACTATTCACAAATTTGATACATTTATACGCAGTAAGTCTGTCACTTTGTTACTCTTCAATAATTTCTATGCGATTACGACCGTGCTTTTTAGCGAGATAAAGTGCCTTATCAGCTTTTTTAATGAGTTGATTTGGTTGACTATTTGTTGATTTAATTGCAACACCAAAGCTTGCGGTAACATAACCCAGTACAGTCGTGGAAGCAGGATCTTTAATGTGTAATTTTGTGATGGCTAAACGCAGCTGTTGAGTAAAGTTAGTCATATCACTGATGCTGGTAAACTGCGCAGTGAAACAGAACTCTTCTCCCCCATAACGATAAACTTGGCCAACACTTGCGACATACTTCAGTAATTTTACCGCAACAGCACGTAAGACTTGATCACCTTTTTGGTGACCAAAAGTGTCGTTAAATACTTTAAAGTGGTCAATATCGACCATCACTAGCACAGCGATTTCGGCTAAATCATCACGCTGACAAAAAACGGTAATATCTTCATCAAATTTGCCGCGATTAAAAAGCCCAGTGAGCGTATCTTTTTCAGCCTTTCTTTTTGAATCAATCAGCTCTTGTTTTAGCGTTATAATTTTTGCATATGCTAGGGCTAGTTGATTTTGAAAATCTTGCGTGCGATTTTGTAATGCGGCTGATTCGTTAGTTAAACGCTCAACACAGTGAAGTACATCATCGAAGCCTCTTTCTTTACTAATATCAGCATCGTGTAACTTCTCCCTGCATGCATATAATACCTGATTAAACTGCGTTGATTGATTAAGCGCTGCAGTTAAATCATGTTGGACTTGCCCTACAACATCATCAAAACTATTCGAAAGCTGATTAAATAAGGATAGGTCATTGACTGAAAGGTACTTGTTGAATAAGTAGTTAGCTTGCTCATAACTACAGCCATTAAATCTGCTAATAAAGCCATCCAGCTCTTTATTTAAATCATGGTTCTTGTCACTAACATAGCAATACCAAATTGCATAATTAAGCGGCGTTATGGGAATTTTATATTTCACCATTAATGGAATGGCTAGCTTTAAACAGTGGCTAGAATAACCTAAAGAATGAGCGGCTTGAGCAGACAATGCCATGTGTCGTTGCCATGAATTTTTATTATTTTAAATTACGGTAGCAACACATTGAAAAAAATCAATAAAAAAGCAATTTCACAGATATAAACCAGTACAAACCACGAGTTAAACTTTTAAAAAACCATACTAAATAACTACAAAAAAATAATATACCTATACAAAAACAGAACAACCAAAAGAACCAAATCAAACTCATACAGCCAACCAAATAAGCGAACACAAAAGTATTAGATTGCCTGTTGAGTTAACGATTGCGCAATACTCCAAATCGCATTCAGTGCCGGGTCATGCCGCTCTTTGTTGAGTACCGCTAAACCAATATCAAAACCGGGAATAGTTTGTTCGGCATCACTAATAATTTGAACTTTATCTTTTAGCGGACTGTTGTCGAGCACGATCTTCGGCACCATTGCCACCCCTAAACCCAAACTCACCATTGATACCATGGCTTCATGTCCCGCTACTTGTGCATAAATTCGACCATGAATGTTTTTCTTACGCCACCACTGCTCTAAACGCTGTCGGGATAACCCCTGCTCTGCCACGATAAACTCAAGGTTTGACCAGGCAATATTATTTTCATCTTTAAGCTGCTCACTAATAGGACACACAATTTTAGGAGCAATAAGTACCAAAGGCGAGTAACCAATACTGGTGAATGCTATTTGCCCCGGTAACTTAGCAGGTTTTGCTGCAATGGCCATGGCTTCATGACCATCTAAAACCCGATTAATAGCCAGTGCTGGATCACCCGTATTTAAAGTTATTTCAATATAGGGATGCTGCATCCGTAGCTGTTCTAATATCTGATGTAAAAAACTATACGAGGCGGTGACCGAACAATAAATACTCACATTACCGTATATATGCTGCTGTGGCTCTTGTACATTCGCTTTGAAACGGTGCCAATTCGCTAACGTTGCGTTAGCATATTCAATAAAAGACTCACCCTCTCGAGTTAATTTAACCGTGCGATTATCTCGATTGAACAAGACGACGCCAACCTCCTCCTCAAGCTGCTTAATGTTTCGGCTCAGTGTCGGAGCACTGATATGGCAAAGCTCACTGGCCCTCGCAAAGTGTAATGTTTTCGCCAATGCTAAAAAGTAATGTAGATGCTTGTGATCCATAATTTCACCATTTCATTTTATGAAACACTTTAATGCAAATATATCATTTTACGCAAGGTTTAAAATTGCATACTGTTAACCCATACAAAGAACGACTCTTTGTTTTCTAACAAACTAGTATTAATAGGACACTAACAATGGCGAATTATTTCAACACTCTTCCTTTACGTGAGCAGTTAGCGCAATTAGCGCAATGTGAATTTATGGATCCATCAGAATTTACTGATGGCGTAGACGCTTTAAAAGGGAAAAAACTCGTTATTGTCGGTTGTGGCGCACAAGGTCTTAACCAAGGTTTAAATTTACGTGATTCAGGTTTAGATGTTTCATATACATTGCGCGAGTCGGCTATTGCTGAACGTCGTCAATCATTCTTAAATGCATCTGAAAACGGCTTTACTGTTGGTACATACGAAGAACTTATCCCAACTGCCGATGTAGTATTAAACTTAACACCTGATAAGCAACATACATCCGTTGTGAATGCCATCATGCCACTTATGAAACAAGGCGCGACCCTTGCCTACTCACATGGTTTCAACATTGTTGAAGAAGGTATGCAAATTCGCGAAGATTTAACGGTCATTATGGTAGCGCCTAAATGCCCAGGCTCTGAAGTACGCGAAGAGTACAAACGCGGCTTTGGTGTCCCTACGCTTATCGCTGTTCACCCTGAAAATGATCCGCAAGGACATGGCCTAGCACAAGCAAAAGCATACGCGGCTGGCACCGGTGGCCACCGCGCAGGTGTACTAAAATCATCATTTATTGCTGAAGTTAAGTCAGACCTAATGGGTGAGCAAACTATTTTATGCGGCATGTTACAAACCGGCTCATTACTGTGTTTTGACAAAATGGTTGAAAAAGGGATTGATCCTAGTTATGCCTCTAAATTGATTCAATACGGCTGGGAAGTAATCACCGAAGCACTAAAATATGGTGGTGTAACAAACATGTTAGACCGCTTATCGAACCCTGCGAAAGTAAAGGCATTTGAGTTAAGCGAGCAGCTAAAAACAATCATGCGCCCTCTTTATAATAAGCACATGGACGATATTATCAGCGGCGAGTTTTCTCGTGGCATGATGGCTGATTGGGCTGAAGATGATGCAAAATTACTCGCATGGCGCGCAGAAACAGCAGAAACAGCATTCGAAAAGCAACAAAATACTGATGAAGAGATCAATGAACAAACCTTCTTCGACCAAGGTATTCTAATGGTTGCAATGGTAAAAGCTGGCGTTGAACTGGCATTTGAAACCATGACAGCAGCGGGCATCATTGCTGAATCGGCTTACTATGAATCACTGCACGAAACGCCACTAATTGCTAATACGATTGCGCGTAAAAAACTTTTTGAAATGAACAGAACTATTTCCGATACCGCAGAATATGGCTGTTACTTATACAACCATGCGTGTTTACCACTGCTAAAAGACTTTATGCAAAACATGGATACTGATGTCATTGGTAAAGGCCTTGATAGCACCAGCAATCAGGTTGATAACCAAACGTTGATCGCTGTGAATAAAGCACTTCGAGAGCACCCTGTGGAAGTGGTAGGCAGTAAACTACGCGGTTACATGTCAGCAATGAAGAAAATTGTTTAACCCTGGAAAGTAAGTTTCGCTTGTTAGAAACAAAGCCCAATTGCATATGCTTTGGGCTTTTTTTTTGTCCCTACATTTATTCGTCATCTGCAAAGTGTATGCTAAAATTACTCTCTTATTTGTTGTAAACTAAGACACTTTCATGGCGTTAAATCAACTTACCATTACCAAAAAAATAACTCTACTAGGCAGTTCTATTGCTCTTATCGTTGCAGCACTTATCGGTGCAACAGCCCTTTACAGTGCAAAAAAAATCATCGAACACCGTATGATTGAATCTGAACTGCCAAGTAAATTGCAAGCAATTGATAACTATATCACCCACGATATAAACCAAATGATCAGCGCTGCAGAACAGCTTTCTAGCAACGAGTTCGTTTTAGAATGGGCTCGCTCAGGAAATAATAACGATAATACGCTGCTCAAAGAGCTCAACCGCCTTGTTAAACAGTATGATTTAGCCACGGCATCATGGGCCAATCGTGAAACTGCACAATATTGGAATCAAGATGGTTTTTTACGTGTGCTTACGAAAGAGCAAGACAGTTGGTTTTTTGACTTCACGCAATCATCAGTGCCTTTTTCTATCAGTATTTATCAAGAGTCGCCCACTGATGTAAAAATGTTTGTTAACCACCAGCAAACCAATGGTATTGGTCTTGCAGGATTGGCAAAAAGCATTGATGACATGCAAGCCATGCTACAAAGGTTTAAGATTGAAGAAACTGGGTTTGTGTTCATAGCAGATAAAAATGGCTTAATTCAATTACATAAAGATGCCAGTAAAGTGGCTAAGGCAAAACTAGATTCGGTGTACCAGCCAGGTATTACAGACTCTTTACTAACCAATCAAGATTTTAATTTACACGAACTCGACCTGAATGGCGAAGCAACACTGCTTGCTGCCAGCCCAATTAAAAATACCGATTTATTTGTCATTGCTCAAGTGCCCAAAAATGAGGTATTTGCCAGTATTCAAGTGTTACAATGGCAGATAATCAGCTTTGCAATTGTCATTGCGCTAGTTGCCAGCTTCGCAGGTTTCTTATTAGCAAAAACACTGTCATCCCCCCTATCAAAAATGGCAGAGCTGTTCATGCGTTTAGGCTCTGGTGATGCAAACTTAGCATACCGTTTGCCAGAATCTGAGCAGCCTGAACTGGCTAACTTAAGCACGGGCTTTAACCAATTCATTTCAAAAATTGAAACGGCCATCATGCAAGTAGCGCAAGAAAGTCGCGAAATAAGACAAAGCGCGGCCCATGTATTTAAGCAGGCCCAAAAGAACTCTGAAGCACTTGATAATCAAAAAGAACAGACAATTTCAGTTGCTGCCGCAATTAATCAAATGGGCGCGACGGTACAAGAAATTGCCTCCAGCGCCACGAATACCGCAAAACTGACAGAAACCAGTAAACACAGTACCGAACAAAGTCATACGCAGGTGACCCAAAGTAAAGAAGCAATAATTGAATTAGCAACCGACATCGACAACATTACGGAACAAGTTAACGAACTTGCAAACAAAACGCAGGCAATTGCCAGCATTGTTGATGCTATTCGTGGTATTTCTGAGCAAACAAACCTTTTAGCGCTTAACGCCGCGATTGAATCTGCTCGCGCTGGTGAGCATGGTCGTGGTTTTGCTGTTGTTGCAGATGAAGTACGCGCACTTGCCAGCAGAACCTCACAATCGACGAATGAAATCCAAACGATGATCAGTGAATTAACAAGCACATCCGATCTTGTTGTCGAACATATAAATCATTCTAAATCACGCGCTCAATTGAGTGTTAATGCCATGCAAAGCTCTGTTGAGTTGCTTAACACGATCACCAATGCAGCTAATGAGATTAATGATATGGCAACATTAATTGCGACGGCCACAGAGGAGCAAAGCAATGTCGTTGCTGATGTCGGACGCAATATTGAGCAAATTAGCGATATCAGCGATACCGTGATGCATGAGCAGATTGACACTGAGCAAGCAATAAAGGATTTAGCAAGCAGTGCGCAAACGCTAGACGATCTTGTTGCGACCTTTGATAAACGCTGACACCTTTTGTAACAGTAAACACTGACCCTTTTTTAATTACAGCCTATACTTACAGACATGTGATTCCCTAGGCTGTTAATTAAAGGGGGCCTTATGAACGCGCCTACGATTGCTCTATTATCAAGTCTTTGCTTTTTATCAGCATGTAATAATACACCTAAGCAGTTGGCCCCTGCGCCATTAGCACTCACTGAGCTTGATGAATTTAGGCTTTCAAAAGTCGAAAGTCAGGAAGAAATTTTTGCGCTAACTCCGCGTATTAAACGTCAGTTAGACAGTGCTTTTCCTGAAGACACTCGCTCACTCGAGACAACTAAACGCTTACTGCACTTTTTATTAGAAAATGGTGATGCCTCATTGTCTTATCAATCAGGCGCGACACTAACCGCGAATCAAGCCTATGCTGATTTAAATGCCAACTGCCTCTCTTTATCAATATTAGCGTACAGCTTAGCCGAGTATCTTGGTCTTGAAGGGCAATTTCAAAAGGTTCACATTCCAGAGTATTGGGCACGAAATAATGGCTTTAGCTTACTGACAGGACACATAAATTTAAAGGTAAGAGAACACGACAAACACGCCATAAACCGCACGATTATTTATCCTGGTTCGCGTTCATTAGTGATTGATTTTGATCCAAATAGCCGTCAGGCAGCATTTAAAACCAGTCATATTAATAAAGCACGTATCACCGCCATGTTTTATAACAACAAAGGGGTTTCGGCCATGCTTAGCCATGACTATGGTCGTGCATACAGTTATTACAAAGCTGCTATCAATACAGATAGCGCTTATTCAGGAGCTTGGGGGAACTTAGGTGTGCTCTTAAGGCTAACAAACCTCTACCCAGAGGCAGAAGTAGCCTACCAATATGCCATAACCTTAGATGCTGATAACAACACGGCTTTGGGCAACCTAGCACTGCTTTACAATTTGACGAATCGTGAACAACAGGGTGATGCCATCCTCACACAGCTAGATAAAAAGCGTCAAACTAATCCGTATTATCATATTTCGCTTGGCAATGATGCCTACGCAACTGGGCGCTATGAAGATGCGATAGCGCATTTTAAAAAAGCACGCACTTTAGATAGTAACTTACATGACAGTGACTTTGGCCTTGCACGTATATATTTTCAGCTAGGTGACTTGAAACTAGCCAAAAAATACCTGACCATGGCGAACAATAAAGCAGATTTTGATCATGATAAACAGCGTTATGAAAGTAAACTACAGGCACTGCGTTCGCATACTGCAAAGCTTACTGATTACCAGTAGCTTATTTTACTGTGATGCTGCGTTTGCCAGTGCTGACTCTCATTTAAAACAAGATGTCACAACGCTTACTTCAACGCAATTTTATGGTCGGAAAACCAATACAATCGGCGCAAAGCGTGCCGCTGATTACATTGCAAGCCGCTTAACCTCATTAGGCTATGAAGTTCAAGAACAAACATTTCAATACCCCGCAACTTTTTATCAAAAAGCCACTGCCCGCAATATCATTGCA
Source organism: Pseudoalteromonas lipolytica (assembly GCF_900116435.1). GTDB lineage: Bacteria > Pseudomonadota > Gammaproteobacteria > Enterobacterales > Alteromonadaceae > Pseudoalteromonas > Pseudoalteromonas lipolytica. Next base: position 83,775 of record NZ_FPAZ01000020.1, read on the forward strand.
ACTAAACCATCCGCTTGCACTCAATGTAAAAAGATTATCTTTACTGCACATTATGACCATTTAGGGCAACGCGGGACTAAGCTCTATCCTGGCGCAAACGATAATGCCAGCGGTGTTGCTGCTTTACTCTATTTAGCAGCGTATTTCGCCGATAAGCCCCATCAGAACCAATTAATGTTCGTTGCCACCGATGCAGAAGAAAATGGCTTACATGGCAGTGACTATTTAGTGTCACAATTAAACAGCGCAGATATCGCATTAAATATTAATCTGGATATGCTCGTGGTTAACAAGCGAAAACCTCGCATTTATGCCTTTTTAGACGGCCAATCAATAGCGCAGTATAAAACAGTAATTACTGGACTTTCTGATGAAAACATTACATTTTTTGCAACCAGTTCATCTGCCCGACTTAATCGATTATTTGATCTTAACGTTGATTGGCGAAGAGCCAGCGATCACTATTCGTTTGCAAAAGCAGGTGTCCCTTATATTTATTTTGGCATGGGACACGATAAACACCATCATCAACCGAGTGATACCCTAGAGCACATTGACTTTAGGTTATTTGAACACGCAGTGAGCAAAATTGCAGAGTTTGTTAGTGCCCTAACCAGGTAACTTGGCTGTGATAACAAACTGCCTTTTTTGCGCTTTGTTTAACTTTTTAACCTGAATCTCAAGCTTACTAGCCTCGCTGCGAGAGCCAACCGGTTGCTGATAAATTAAGGTTAAAGGTCCTTTTCCTTTTAAATTTTTTGCCCCTTTGTCAGCTTGGTGAACTGCAAAACGTTTTTCAACATCGGTGCTGATCCCTGTATACCAGTGGCCAAAACGAGTCTGCACAATATACAAATGCCAGTGTGATTGAGAACTGTCGCGCTTTTTTATTGATTCAGGTAAACTTTTTGTCGTGTCGGTGGTCAAATCTGTGCCTCGTGAGCATTAATCATGTTTCAGTAAAACAATTATTGAAAAGGGTTTTACCTTCTGTGACTAATCGGTATCATGCAGTGTATAAAAAATAAGGATTCAAACAAATAATGCAGTCGTTTAAAACTTTTTCTTTTTGGTTAGTACTTACCCTTACTTTAAGTGCTACCGCTGGGTGTTCTAGTTGGGTTTATCGCATCAACATTCCTCAGGGTAACTTTTTAGAACAATCTGACGTTGATAAGCTTCGCGTTAATATGACTCGTGAGCAAGTGGTTTACGTACTTGGTAAACCGGTTGCAGAAGATTCATTCGACAAGAATACTTGGCATTATCTTTATGTTTTTAATCTAGGCCGTAGCAATGAACAACGCAAATCGTTAACGGTTAATTTTGAAGATAATAAGCTCGTGTCAATATCAGGTGATTATGAGCAACCAAGTGAGTTCAATACCCCACTTGAACAAGAGTAAATATAAAAACAAAGGGTAGCAAAAGCGACCCTTTTTTGTATGCTAAATAGATAAAACCACCGCTTAGAACGTGCAGTAAGTGATTCACTTTCAATAGGTTACTATGCTTTATTCAGTGGGCGCCCACCGGTAACTTTATTAGCTCTACCTTCTTCTTTGGCTTTCTCTGCACGACGTCTGCGTGCATCTTTGGGGTCTGCAATTAATGGGCGATAAATTTCAATTCTATCCCCTTGCTTAACCTCTTGTGTTAACTTGCAAGTGCGATTCCACACACCTAATGTGAGGTTATTTGCATCTATTTCGGGGCACTTTTCGATAATGCCCGATTTAATAACAGCTTGCTCAACAGTGGTTCCCTCTGGTACTTCGACAAGTAAACTTGTCGCGGTTGTAGGTAACGCAAATACAACTTCAACACTTATCATGAGCGGACTCCATACACCGTTTTCGCACGTTGGGTAAAAGCATTCACCATATTCTTTGCCACTTCGTTAAACACCTTACCAAAAGCAAGCTCAATTAGTTTACTCGCAAATTCAAACTCTAAGTGTAATTGCACTTTACACGCTTTATCGTCTAAAGGTAAAAAATGCCATTTCCCTTGCAAGCTTTTAAAAGGACCATCAACTAAACGTAAAGCAACGGTTTGCTCATCAATAAAGGTATTTTCTGTGGTAAACCACTTTTTTAAACCCGCTTTCGATATTTCTAAACTGGCCGTCATACCGCTGGGTTGTTGTGCAATAATTTTAGCGTCTGAACAATGTGGTAAAAACTCAGGGTACGCATCAACATCGTTCACTAAATCAAACATTTCTTTACTGCTGTACATTACCAGCGCACTTTTTTCTATTTGTGGCATATTCACTCCCAACTGTGTCGGCGAATTTTAGCAAGCTTTGGCTATTTCCCCAAATTTTAGTAACGGGATTATTTGTATAAAGCCTTAAAAAAGCGATGTAAAAACGCTGTTTTTACGTATAATATGAACCACTATGGCTAAGAAAAAATCATCTAAATCGACAAGCAATACTATCGCGCTTAACAAAAAAGCGCGTCATGAGTATTTTTTACACGATAAGTTTGAAGCAGGGGTTGAACTACAGGGCTGGGAAGTAAAAAGTATCCGAGCTGGTAAAGTAAACATCTCTGAGACTTATATTCACATTAAAAACGGCGAAGCATTTTTACTTGGCAGTCAAATTCAGCCTCTCAACAGTGCTTCAACACATGTAATTTGTGATCCGCTTAGGTATCGCAAATTACTTTTGAACAAACGTGAAATCGATCGTCTTATCGGTGCAACAGAGCGTGATGGTTATTCACTGATCGCCACTGCCATGTACTGGAAAAAATGCTGGGTGAAGTTGGAGTTCCACCTCGCTAAAGGTAAAAAGATGCACGATAAACGTGAAGATGGGAAAAACAAAGATTGGGCGCGTGAAAAAGAACGCCTGATGAAACATAAAGCATAAAATCCCTGCTTGAGCCTAACTTTCTGTTAGGCTCTGACCCCCTTACCCTACCTCACTCTTAACATTTTGAAACGTTTCCTCACAAGAAGTATCTGGTGTTGATGTCTCTGCTAATTACACGCATGCAATGAATGACTACGGGTTCTTAAAATTCAATCTTGAATGGGCATACCAAAATGAATTTAAGAAAGATGGCCGTGATTATACGGGTGAATATCGTTACCCAGAAAATCGTTGGATATTCAGCACTAACTGGGAAATGGGTGACTTTAATACGAATGTGAATGTGAGTTACATCGGTGAGTTTGAAGATACCCCTGATATCGACTTTGACGGTAACCTAGACTTTGATAGCAACACATCACGCATGGTTGACTCTCAAACACTGGTTGATTTACAGACTGCGTATAACTTCTCAGAAAAACTAAAACTCTCTGTGGGCGTTAATAACGTATTTGACGAAGATCCTCCATTTGCAATTGGTGATGGTGATAGCGACTTATATGGCTATGTATCAAGTGTGCATAACCCTCGTGGACGTTATTTCTATACAAAGCTAACAATGCGCTTTAACTAAACTCATACCAGATAAAACAAAACCCGCCAATTGGCTAATGCAGATCAGTTAAGCATATTTTTATGATCACTTGACTGATCTTTTCATAGCTTCACAATCCGATATTAGAAATAGTATCGGATTTTTTTTATGTCTCTAATTCAACACTTTGATGATATGTCCTCCTTTTTAGATGATGTACATACACTCGACAAACTTAAGCAGGTTCTTGACCCTGATATTCTTGAACAAGCATTTGAACATGCGGGAGTTGCCACTGTTCGTAAAAGGCGGTTACCGCTAGAAGCTATTATGTGGTCTGTAATTGGTATGAGTTTATTCCGAAACGAAACTGTGTGGGATATTGCTAACAGACTCGACATATCCTTGCCTGGAAAAAAC
>NZ_FPAZ01000022.1 GCF_900116435.1 Pseudoalteromonas lipolytica
TGCGTATAATACATCCTTAATTTTTCGAGTCAACACTTAATTTTAAACTTTCTTTCGAAGACTTAAAACCGAAGTTTTACTTAACTCTCTGCTACTTTTACTTAACTCTCTGCTACGTTGTTCAGCGTCTTTCGTTGCTGCCCGCCGTGTCAGTGGATGCGCATTATAGGGATTATCTGGAGGCCGTCAACGCTTTATTTCAGTTTTATTTAATTAATTTCAATTTTGTACAATAACCATACAAATTAAGGGCTGCAGGAGTGTTTCAGCTCAAAAATCAGTCACTTTTATGTTCATTAAAAGGCAAATGAAAAAGCGATATACTTTAAAATCAGTCTATCGCTTTTATTTTACTAGTTGGATTACTTAGTGGAAATTTCCCACACAGCGATTGAGCCCGAGATTTCATTACCTACGACAAGTAATGCTTCATTCGTTGCACTTTGTTCTGCAGGTATAAATGCCATCCCCTCAGGGGCAAGATCACCGGTTATTTCTGCATCGGCTTCTAAGCCACGGTTAAAAAAGTAATCTTGGAATGTCACATTGTATGGATTTGTTATATCAAACAACATAATGCCACCCATACGCTCTAAACCAATAAATGCAAATGTACGCTCACCAATAGTACCCAGTGCTAATGCTTCAGGTTCAGCCCCTTTGTCATCTGAGCGGGTATCACCGGCATTTTCATCTTCATTATTGTTAAATGCTTCGCCGTGAACTGATGCGGTAATACGTGAAATTTGGTCACCAGAATCAAAAACCACCATGCCATTACTATCCCAAATAGAAAATGAGCGGGCTCCGTATGCATAGAGTGACTCGTATTCACCATCATTATCTTCATCACCTTTAACTGTGGTCACTTTTAGGCGGCCAATATCAGTGTTGTCGTTGTTCAGGTAATCAAAATTGCTTGCCAGCGTTAAGTCTTTAGCTCTAGTTTCATCTATATAAGATAAGCAGCCATCATCTTCATCATAGTCAAGACCACCTTTTGCTATACAATCAGCTTCGTCGGCTGTGTCAAAGAAGTATTCTCGTGCATCGCCTTCGTTAGCTGTAACGATGAAATTTGCACCTTTCCAGCTGAAACTAGCGATAGTATCGGGTTGATACATACCATATAAGCCTGGGTATGATTTAAAGTTCACCCCTCCATCTTTATCTGATGCATCAATGAGTAAATTAGACCAGTCTTTGAAGCCTAACCCTTTTAGCTCTAAGCTATTATTTTCCAAATTAACGATAGCCAGGGCATTATTTTCTTGTAGTGAAACGTAGGCAAACTTATTGTCTTTAGAGATGCTGATGTACTCAGGCTCTAAATCCATAGCTACGGTTGTATTAATTAGCTTGCCGTTGATTGTACGACCTGTCGGATTAGCAAAAACAATCCCTAATTCTTCAAGCTCTGCTTGTTTATCGTTATAGGCTGCGAAGGTGATGCTAATAGCAGTGTCAGCAATCACGCCATCATTGATGTTAATGATGCTAATTGAGCCTTCAGGATCAATACTGTAATCCCCATTCGGTTCGCCTTCGTTTGCAACCAGTACTTTATTACCATCATGGCTAAAGGTAACCATGTCGGGCAGGGCGCCTACAGATACATTCTTAATAAACTGAGGCTCGTCGCCACTAATATCATAAAATGCGATAAGCCCTGCATCACCCGTTGTTTTTGCAGCCATAGCTACAGCAAGTAATTCGTTATTTTCATCGATGGCGATACTGTTTGCATCACCCGCACTGTGCTCATTAAGAGACACGGTAATTGCAGAGGCCAAATTAGTGCCGTTTACAACGCCTTCGTTATCCTTTACGAGCGCAGCTCTGTCAAAGCTATCAGCCGGAATGATATTAACCACAGCAGAATCACCCGAACTATTAATTGCAAAAATTCTTTTTTTAGCCGCTTGATAGGCCACAATCTCTGCGGCACCTTCTGGGCTTTGTGCATTTAATACTGCACGGCCAATAAGATGAATATTTAAAGCTGAATGTGCATTAGTGCCATTAACACCATCTTGCCCTGCGGGACCTTGCTCACCTTGTAAACCATCTTTTCCATCATCTCCCTCTAATGAGCAACCCGTAAGAATAGACAACAGTGACAGAGCAAGCATTGATCTTTTTAACATTATTATTTTTCCTTTGTGTTGTATTTACTACATAACAACACACAGGCATGACAACAATATGGCATTTTTATGTGGACAAAATCCGGGCATAAAAAAAGCGAGTGTGAACTCGCCTTTTTCAATTAGGTATAATGCAGCTTACTGTTTTTTAACAGGGCGCTTCCAACCACTGAGATTACGCTGTTTACCACGCGCTACCGCCAGTTGTTCATCTTCAACAGTATTAGTGATCACAGAGCCCGCACCAATTGTTGCTGTTGAACCAATATTCACAGGAGCGACAAGCGATGAGTTTGAACCAATAAAGGCGTTATCACCGATGATGGTTTTTGATTTATTTACACCGTCGTAGTTACAGGTAATGGTACCCGCACCAATATTTACCTTTTCGCCGATTTCAGCATCACCTAAATAAGTAAGGTGGTTTGCTTTTGAGCCCTTACCTAAGCGGGTCTTTTTCATTTCGACAAAATTACCAATGTGAGAATCTTCTTCCATAATGGCACCAGGACGCAGTCGTGCAAATGGACCTAAAGTACATTTAGTCGCAACAGTTGCTTCTTCGACTAATGAATTGGCTTTAATAATAACGTTATCACCAATGGTGCAGTCTTTAAGTACGCAATTAGGACCTATTTGTACATTATTACCCAGTGTTACTTTACCTTCAAAAATAACATTAACATCAATAAGTACATCTTCACCCGTTGTTACTTCACCGCGTACATCAATGCGTGCTGGGTCGGCAAGGGTGGCACCGTTTAACATCAGCTCCTCGGCTTGCCATGCTTGATAAGCACGCTCAAGTGCCGCTAGTTGTACACGGTTGTTTGCGCCTTCAACTTCCATTGGATGCTCAGGTTGTGCAGAGGTGATTTCAACGCCTTCACTGTGAGCCATGGCAACAATATCTGTTAGGTAGTATTCACCTTGAGCATTGTTATTCGATAGGTTACTTAACCAACGTTTCAGTAATTCACCATTGGCAGCCATAATGCCAGTGTTGATTTCTTTAATCGCTAATTGCTCAGCGGTCGCATCTTTTTGCTCAATAATACCGACTAATTTGCCATTTTCACGCAGCATACGCCCATAACCAGATGGGTCGTCTAATGTTACTGTTAATACTGCAAGTCCGTTTTTAGGCGTAACAGCAAGTAACTTTTCTAACGTCGCACGTTTTGTAAGGGGAACATCACCGTATAAAATCAACACGGTATCATCATCAGCGATATGCTCTTTAGCGACCGCGACAGCATGGCCAGTACCAAGCTGTTCTTCTTGTAGCACCCAATTTACTTGATTATGAGAAAGGGCGGCTTGTAATTGATCGCGACCGTGGCCATAAACTAAGTTGGTCTCACGTGCACCTAAGGCCGTGGCATTATCAATTACATGTTGCACCATCGGCTTTCCAGCCACTTTATGAAGCACCTTTGGGAGTGCTGAACGCATACGAGTACCTTTACCCGCAGCGAGAATAACGGTTGTCAGAGACATTAAAACAATATCCTTCTTTCTTTGTTTTAGTTGAGCTGTTAATGAGTGTAATAAGTAAGTCAACCTTGGTTAGGTAAGTCACGTCATGTGCAAATACTCAATCCTAATAAAGAGGACTGAACCTTAGATGAAATACTTATTCACATTTAATACACCACATTGTAACGGGCTTTGATGAAGGATATAAGTACTAAACGAAGAATAGGGCGCTTTAAACGAGTTTGCTTATACCATTGTGCTTAATTAAGTGGTCTATAATAATACTTAATCACTCAAAATGATTCAGTATTATTGCGGATTGATATTACATAAATGTTGAGTAAATTACAGGCACAAAAAAGCCCACATTAAGTGGGCTTTTACAAAACCGAGTAGGCTTACTTTTTGCGTAATTGTTGAATTACGCGAAGTTGAGCGATTGCTTCAGCAAGTTGCACTGCAGCTTGTTGATAATCTAACTCAGCAGTTGACGTATTCGCCATTTGCTCTTCAGCATCACGTTTCGCTTTTTCAGCCGCTTGCTCGTCCAGATCTTCACCACGTACTGCTGTATCAGCAAGAATCGTAATACGATCAGGTTGAACTTCTAGCGTACCGCCAGCAACATACATCACGTCTTCGTGACCAAATTGCTTAACTAAACGTACCATACCAGGTTTTAGGGCAGTTAATAATGGAGCGTGGCCATAGTTAACACCAAGGTCACCTTCACTACCACTTACTTGAATCGATTCAACCAGACCAGAGAACAAGCTCTCTTCTGCGCTTACTACGTCAAGATGTACAGTCATAGCCGCCATACTACCCTCCTAATTACATGCTTTTGGCTTTTTCTTGAGCTTCTTCAATAGAGCCAACCATGTAGAACGCTTGCTCTGGCATATCATCAAACTCACCGTTTAAGATACCTTTGAAGCCAGCAATTGTGTCTTTAAGTGACACGTATTTACCAGGCGCGCCTGTAAATACCTCAGCAACGAAGAACGGCTGAGATAAGAAACGCTGGATTTTACGTGCACGAGATACAACTTGCTTATCTTCGTCAGAAAGCTCGTCCATACCTAGGATTGCGATGATGTCTTTCAGTTCTTTATAACGTTGAAGAACTGTTTGAACGCCACGCGCTGTATCGTAGTGCTCTTGACCAATTACTAATGGGTCAAGTTGACGTGAAGATGAATCAAGTGGGTCTACCGCAGGGTAGATACCAAGTGACGCGATATCACGAGAAAGTACTACTGTTGCATCTAAGTGGGCAAACGTTGTTGCTGGAGATGGGTCAGTTAAGTCATCCGCAGGTACGTATACCGCTTGGATTGATGTGATTGAACCCGTCTTAGTTGATGCGATACGCTCTTGAAGTACACCCATTTCTTCAGCAAGTGTAGGCTGGTAACCTACCGCTGATGGCATACGACCTAGAAGTGCTGATACCTCTGTACCCGCTAGTGTATAACGGTAGATGTTATCAACGAAGAAAAGTACGTCACGACCTTCGTCACGGAACTTCTCTGCCATCGTAAGACCTGTTAACGCTACGCGTAAACGGTTACCCGGTGGCTCATTCATTTGACCGTATACTAGTGATACTTTATCTAGTACGTTTGAGTCGTTCATCTCATGGTAGAAGTCATTACCCTCACGTGTACGCTCACCAACACCTGCGAATACTGAGTAGCCGCTGTGCTCGATTGCGATGTTACGGATAAGTTCCATCATGTTTACGGTTTTACCTACACCGGCACCACCGAATAGACCAACTTTACCACCTTTAGCGAATGGACATACAAGGTCGATTACCTTGATACCCGTCTCTAAAAGTTCAACTGAACTTGATTGTTCTTCATAAGAAGGCGCTGCACGGTGAATAGACATACGCTCTTCTTCACCAATTGGACCAGCTTCATCAATAGGGTTACCAAGTACGTCCATGATACGACCTAGTGTCTTCGTACCTACTGGAACGTGGATTGGCTGACCTGTACCTTCTACTGATGTACCACGACGTAAACCGTCAGTAGTACCAAGTGCGATACCACGTACCACACCGCCACCTAGCTGTTGTTGAACTTCTAAAGTTAAACCCGCTAAGTCGCCATCTGTTACTTTTAGTGCGTCATATACGGCTGGCACGTTGTCTTGTGGAAATTCGATATCCACAACGGCGCCGATAATTTGGACGACCTTACCTAAACTCATGTCTATTCCTCTCATTAAACTTTGCCGAAGCGTTAAACTGCTGCCGAGCCGCCAACAATCTCACTGATTTCTTGTGTGATTGCAGCTTGACGAGCCTTGTTATAAACAAGCTGTAACTCATCCATAAGGTCGCCAGCATTATCAGTTGCAGCTTTCATTGCAACCATACGGGCAGCCTGTTCAGAGGCAGCGTTCTCAACTACACCTTGGTATACTTGAGACTCAATAAAGCGTACTAACAGAGCTTCTAAGATAGCTTCTGGGTTTGGCTCATATAAGTAATCCCAAGAATGTTGAGATACTTCTTCTTCAGCTTTTGGCAAAGGGAGTAACTGATCGATTGTTGGCTCTTGCTTCATCGTATTAACAAACTTGTTAAATACGACGTATAAGCGGTCAATTTTGCCTTCAGAGTATGCATCTAGCATCGTTTTTACAGGACCAATAACGTCTTGTAATGAAGGTGTATCTCCTAAGTTCGCCTTTTTAGCGACTAACTTACCGCCGAAACGTTGGAAAAAGCCTGCTGCTTTGCTACCTAAAGTAGTAAATTCAGCATCAACGCCTTTTTCTTTCCACGCTTTCACATCTAGGGCAACTTTTTTGAACTCGTTAGAGTTCAAGCCACCACATAGACCACGGTCAGTAGAGATAACAATATAACCAACTCGTTTTACTTCACGCTCTTCTAAAAAAGGGTGAGTAAAATCAAGATTTGCTTGAGCAACACGACCAATCACTTTGCGTAAGTTTTCAGCGTATGGACGGCTTGATGCCACACGTTCTTGCGCCTTTTTCATTTTAGACGCAGCAACCATTTCCATTGCGCTGGTGATCTTTTGAGTATTCTTGATACTCCCGATCTTGCTTTTAATCTCTTTTCCGCTGGCCATGACTCTCTCTCCGAATCAGGTGGGCTTTAGTTGCCTAAAGCTCACCATTCATAACTAAATTACCAAGTTTGCGTCGACTTGAACTTCTCTAGAAGTTCTTTAAGTTGCGCTTCAATCTCAGCGTTGTAGTTACCAGTTTCATTGATTTGAGCCATTAGCTCTGCGTATGTGCTGTTTGCATAAGAAATTAAGCCCGCTTCAAAGTCACCGATTTTCGCGATTTCGATGTCTTTTAGGTAGCCTTTTTCAGCTGCGAATAGCGACAGAGACATTTCAGCAACAGACATTGGTGCGTACTGTTTCTGCTTCATTAGCTCTGTTACGCGCTCACCATGCTCTAATTGAGAACGTGTTGCATCGTCAAGGTCAGACGCGAACTGCGAGAACGCAGCTAATTCACGGTACTGAGCTAACGCTAGACGGATACCACCACCTAGTTTCTTAACGATTTTAGTTTGCGCTGCACCACCAACACGCGATACCGAGATACCAGCGTTAACAGCTGGACGGATACCTGAGTTGAATAAATCAGTTTCTAAGAAGATCTGACCATCGGTGATAGAGATAACGTTTGTCGGTACGAACGCAGAAACGTCGCCGCCTTGAGTTTCAATGATTGGCAATGCCGTCAGTGAACCTGTTTTACCTTTCACTTCACCATTAGTGAACTTCTCAACGTAATCAGCATTTACACGTGATGCACGCTCTAGAAGACGAGAGTGAAGGTAGAATACGTCACCTGGGTATGCTTCACGGCCTGGTGGACGCTTAAGTAGCAATGAGATTTGACGGTAAGCAACAGCTTGCTTAGATAAATCATCATATACGATTAATGCGTCTTCACCACGGTCACGGAAGTATTCACCCATAGTACAACCAGCAAATGGTGCTAGGTACTGAAGTGCCGCAGATTCAGAAGCCGATGCAACCACAATAATTGTGTTTTCAAGTGCACCGTGCTCTTCTAATTTACGTACTACGTTAGCAATTGTAGATGCTTTTTGACCAACCGCTACGTACACACACTTAACGCCTGTGTTCTTTTGGTTGATGATTGCATCGATAGCTAAAGCAGTTTTACCTGTTTGGCGGTCACCGATTACAAGCTCACGCTGACCACGACCAACTGGGATCATCGCATCGATAGATTTATAACCAGTTTGAACTGGCTCATCTACTGATTGACGCTCGATTACGCCTGGTGCGATTTTCTCAACAGGTTCAAAACCGTCGTTATCTAAAGCGCCTTTACCATCGATAGGGGCACCTAGAGTGTTAACAACACGACCAAGTAGACCACGACCAACAGGAACTTCTAAAATACGACCAGTTGATTTAACTTTTACGCCTTCTTTAAGGTCTGCGTATGGACCCATAACTACTGCACCTACTGAGTCACGCTCAAGGTTTAGTGCGATAGCATAACGGTTGCCAGGAAGCTCAACCATCTCACCTTGCATACAGTCAGCTAGACCGTGGATGCGGATGATACCGTCAGTAACAGATACGATAGTACCTTCGTTACGAGCTTCACTTACAACTTCGAACTGCTCAATACGTTGTTTGATCAGATCTGAAATTTCAGTGGAATTAAGTTGCATGCTCTTTTTCCCAATTACGATTGTAGTGATGTAGCTAAGCGGGCTAACTTGCCGCGTACTGAGCCGTCAATTACAGTGTCACCCGCCTTAATAATAAGGCCGCCAACAACTGTAGCGTCTTCACTACAATTCAGCTTAACTTTGCGTGCGAAACGTTTTTCAAGTGCCGCTACCAATGTTGCTTGCTGCTCAGCAGAAAGCGGTGTTGCAGAAACCACGTCTACGTCGGTTTCTTTATCGTAATCCGCTTTTAATTCAGCGAATAACTCTGCAACAGCAGGCAGTGCAACTAAACGACCATTTTCAGCCATTACCTTAACTAGGTTTTGGCCTTGTTCGTTGAGCTGCTCTGCACAGATCTTAATAAAAAGACCTGCTTTTTCAGTAGCAGTAGGCAATCCAGCTAGCGCAGCAGCGGCTTGCTCGTTGCTGGCAACTTGGCCAGCAAAGAACAGCATGTCGTTCCAACTTTCAACAGTGCCTTTTTCAACAGCAAGTTCAAAAGCCGCTTTAGCGTATGGGCGAGCGATAGTAGCCAATTCAGACATGCTCATACCCTCCTAATTACAGCTCAGCGACAAGTTTTTCAACGATGTCACTGTGTGCGGCTTGATTGATTTCGCGCTCTAGAATCTTCTCAGCACCAACCACGGCCAGAGTTGCTACTTTCTTACGTAGCTCTTCTGTTACACGGTTACGCTCTGCTTCGATTTCAGAGTGCCCTTGAGCAATAATTTTTTCACGCTCTTGTTGACCACGAACAGTTTCTTCGTCAACGATAAGCGTGGCACGCTTTTTAGCTTGTTCAATGATATCAGCCGCTTGAGCTTTTGCCTCTTTAAGCTGCTCAGCAGCTTTCTTTTGCGCAAGTTCTAAGTCTTTTTCGGCTCTATCAGAGGCAGCTAAACCATCTTCGATTTTCTTCTGGCGAGCTTCAATTGCACCATTTAGTGGTGGCCATACGTATTTCATACAGAAAAGTACGAATACCGTAAATGCAATTAATTCACCGATAAGAGTGGCTGTTAAGTTCACGACCGCTCCTCCTTAAAATAGTAAGCTGTTCAAAAAATAATATTAAAGTACGAACAACAATACCATTGCGATACCAACACCGATCATAGCTACGGCATCGATTAGACCAGCAAGGATGAACATCTTAACTTGTAGTGAAGGTGCAAGCTCTGGTTGACGCGCACATGCTTCTAGGAATTTACCACCCATGTTACCGAAGCCGATAGCAGTACCGATTGCACCGAAGCCGATAAGTAGAGCAACAGCGATATACTTAAGACCTAATACTAGTTCCATTTTTTTCTCCAAAGTTTCAATTGTAAATTAAAATTAAATTTTAAAAGTGTAAAAATTAGTGATTATCTGAGCTTGCCATGCTTAGGTAAACGATTGTAAGCATCATAAATACGAATGCTTGTAGCACGATTACTAAGATGTGGAATGCGGCCCAAATAAAGTGCAACGGTAGTTGCATTAAACCAACAGCGCCGATCAAGATGAAAATCAACTCACCAGCATATAAGTTACCGAATAAACGCAGTGCTAACGAGAACGGCTTAGCAACTAAAGCGATTGTTTCTAGTAATAAGTTACATGGGATTAAGAACACCATCATCAGCTTGTTTTTAGAGCTAAATGGGTGCAGTGTTAGTTCCGCTAAGAAACCGCCAATCCCTTTGATTTTAATTGCGTAACCGATCATCAGAATGAATACACCAATAGCAAGTGCAGCAGTCATATTGATGTCTGTTGTCGGTACAATTTTCATGTATACGTCGTGAGAGTCCATACCAAATGCTTGCTCACCAACGAAGCCAGCGAATGCAGGTAGGAAATCAACCGGGATCAAGTCCATTAAGTTCATTAAGAACACCCAAACGAAAATCGTTAGAGCTAATGGAGCAATTAAACTACTTTTGCCGTGGTAAGTATCGCGTACGTTGTCGCCAACGAATTCAACGATCATTTCAATGAAGCATTGAAATTTACCAGGTACACCGGTATTTGCTTTTTTAGCGGCACTACGGAAGATCCATAAAAATACAAGACCTAAACCGATTGACCATGCGAGGGTATCTATGTTCCATGTCCAGAAGCCACTGTCCGCACACGCTTTATTGAAGGCTAGACCAGCGTCGGTCGAGCACATCTTAGCATTGGTTAAGTGGTGCTGAATATGGCTTGATAGAGTTACTTCTTCTGCAGCCATGTTATATCCCAAAAGTTAATGATTAAAAAAAACGGGTGCGAACAATCCGCTAAATAACACCAATACATACACACAAAAAAACGGTAATAAAACGACCGTGTAAGACTTCAGTATCAGTGCAAACAACACAATTGTTAGCATAAATTTTAATCCGTTGCCGCGCTTTAGCGAGGCATACACTTGATTTGTCCGACTTGCACCCATATATCTGAATGCATAAACGACAAATACAAAATTAGGGAGTAGTGCAACAGCTCCGCCAGCAAGCGCTGACTGGCCGGCATTGACTCCCCAACCTACAAAAACAATTACTGCAGCGATTATCGCTACGATACCCTGAAGACAAATTAATTTAAATGCGGCAAGCCTATATGGCTTTGCTAACCTATTAGTCACGTTTTATTAACCTTAAGAACGTTCATATTGTCAGGGTATGAAAACTGGCGAAATTATACTGATTCCTACCAGTTTTGCAACTTGAGTCGACCCTTTGTAGCGCAAAAACACCACAAATGTCTCTTTTTGGACATGTTATTAATTAATGACGGGAATAGTCTTAATTTATACGGCTTAAAATGCCATCTAACTCATCAAAGCTTGTGTACGAAATAACCAGCTTGCCTTTGCCTTTTTTGTTGTAGTTAATTTCTACTTTAGCCCCTAAATTCTCGGCAAGTTTTTGCTCTAACTGTTTGACATCTGGATCTTTTTCGAGCACTTCTTTTTGAGGTGCGGGCTCTAAAATTGAACGAACAAGCTTTTCAGTTTCACGCACAGTTAACGCTTTTGCGACAGCTAATCGCGCCGCATCTGACTGCGCTTCACCTTCAAGTGCTAATAAACAACGTGCATGACCCATTTCAATGTCGCCATGCTCTAACAGTATTTTAACATCTTCGTTAAGATTATTTAGGCGTAGTAAATTAGTCACTGTGGTACGAGATTTACCAACAGCTTCGGCCACTTGCTGATGAGTAAGCTCAAACTCATTCAATAAACGATTAAGTGCAATGGCTTCTTCCATTGCATTTAAATCTTCGCGTTGAATATTTTCAATAAGTGCAATAGCAACAGCCGCTTCATCAGGTACGTCTTTGATAATACAAGGTACGCTATCTAATTTAGCTAATTGAGCAGCACGCCAACGACGTTCACCAGCAATAATTTCGTATTTATTTGCACCAATAGGGCGCACAACAATAGGTTGAATTATGCCTTGCGCACGAATCGAGCTTGCAAGCTCTTCCAATGCTTCTTCAGACATGTCTTTACGTGGTTGATATTTACCTGACTGTAAAAACTCAATCGCTAATTTTTGCAGTTCACCTTTATTTTGCTCTGCCACAGCATCTGATACAGGCTCTGTTGTTACTGCATTTTGTTGCTGATTATCTGCACTTGGGGCAGGTTTTGATGAACTTAATAAAGCGTCGAGTCCTCGGCCTAAACCGCGTTTTTTAGCAGACATGTTATTTTTTTACCTCAAAGTTAGGCTACTGCTGAAGATGTTTTCTCTTTTCTACGTAACATTTCACCGGCAAGGGCTAAGTATGCTTTTGCACCACTTGATGCGCGGTCATAATACATGGCAGGGGCACCAAAGCTCGGCGCTTCTGCTAAACGGACATTACGTGGGATAACGGTACGATAAACTTTATCGCCAAAATGTTGTTTTAATTGTTCAGATACGTCATTTGCAAGGCGATTACGCGGATCATACATGGTGCGTAAAATACCTTCAATTGTTAACGCCGGATTGACCAACTTCGACAGCTGAGTAATGGTGTCCATTAATGCAGTTAAACCTTCAAGGGCATAATACTCACATTGCATAGGCACTAAAATAGAATCAGCTGCTGCCATCGCATTAACCGTTAGCATATTCAGTGAAGGTGGGCAGTCAATAAAAATGAAGTCGTATTGGTCTTGCACTTTTTCAAGGGCATTACGTAAACGCACTTCACGGGCAAATAATTCCATCAATTTAACTTCAGCTGCTGTGACATCGCCATTAGCTGCAATTAAATGATATTCACCTGACGTTTCTTTATTGATTACTTCTTCGATTGGGGTTTCTTCTATCAATAAGTCATAAATAGTTGCAACGTCACCGTATTTATCGACACCGCTGCCCATGGTCGCGTTCCCTTGTGGGTCAAGATCGATTAATAACACTTTACGCTTTGTCGCGGCCATAGAAGCCGCAAGATTTACAGCGGTGGTTGTTTTACCAACCCCCCCTTTTTGGTTTGCTAATGCGATGACTTTTGCCACAGTGCTCTGATCCCTAGTCTTTAGATAGAATAATTAAATGCCTTTGCGCATCTAACTCAGGTACTTCCAAGCTAATTTTTTCGTCAAACTTTATACCCGCTGGTAATGAGTCAAGTTCGTCGCTCGGAAATACACCTTTTAAGGCGATAAATTTACCCGAATGATCAATCAAGTGCGAACACCAGTCAACCATATCTTGCAAAGAGGCGAATGCACGACTTAATACACCATCTAATTTAACACTTGGTTGATATTCTTCAACTCTAGACTGTACTGGGGTTACATTTTCAAGACCCAGTGCGTGTTTTACCTGCATCAAAAAGCGTACTCGCTTACCTAAACTATCTAACAAAATAAATTGTGTGTCAGGTAAAGCAATGGCTAATACGATACCCGGTAAACCCGGACCGGTGCCAACATCAATGTAATGTTTGCCTTTTAGGTGTGGCGCAACAACTAAGCTATCCATAATATGCTTAATCATCATCTCTTCAGGTAAGCGCACCGATGTTAAATTGTACGCTTTATTCCACTTGTCTAATAATTCAACATACTGAACGAGTTGCTGCTGTTGTTTTTCTGTTAGCGCAATATCAGTTTGCGCTAACAGTGACGTTAATTGTTGTTGTAACACTGTATTCCTTACCAACTACGCAGTCTTACGTAGTAAGCCTTGCTTTTTCAGATATACTAATAATAGCGAAATAGCAGCAGGGGTGATACCTGAAATACGTGACGCTTGACCAATCGTGTCTGGACGACTATCTGTTAATTTAGCAACAACTTCATTTGATAAACCAGAAACCGTTGAGTAATCAAAGTCTTTTGGTAATACAGTTTGCTCATGACGCAATTGTTTATTGATCTCGTCTTGCTGACGAGCAATGTAGCCTGCGTATTTTGTATGGATCTCAACTTGCTCAAGCGCAGCTTGGTTATTAAATTCAGATCCTAATCCTTCAATGGCCATTAAATCGTTATAACGAATTTCAGGGCGACGGATCAGATCCTCTAAACTCGCTTCACGTGTCAGTGGCGTTTTTAATAATGCGTTTACTTGATCAACCGCAACATGATCCTTATGGATCCACGTTTCTTTTAGGCGTTGCGATTCTTTCTCGATAATCTCCATTTTTTCATTAAATGCAGCCCAACGAGCATCATCAACCAAGCCTAATTCACGGCCTTTTGCAGTTAAACGAATATCAGCATTATCTTCGCGAAGTAATAATCGGTATTCAGCACGGCTAGTAAACATACGGTAGGGTTCTTTTGTACCTAGCGTCGCTAAATCGTCAATTAATACCCCTGTGTATGCTTCATCACGACGCGGAGTCCAAGGCTCTTTACCTTGTACTTGCAATGCGGCGTTCATACCAGCAATCAACCCTTGAGCACCCGCTTCTTCATAGCCCGTGGTGCCATTAATTTGGCCAGCAAAGAATAACCCGTTGATAAATTTAGTTTCTAATGATTGTTTCAAATCACGAGGGTCAAAGAAGTCATATTCAATTGCGTAACCAGGACGACAAATATGTGCATTCTCAAAGCCAGTAATTGATTGCACAATTTCAAGCTGAACATCAAACGGTAAACTGGTAGAAATACCATTTGGGTATAATTCGTATGATGTTAAACCTTCAGGTTCAACAAAAATTTGGTGTTTGTCTTTATCAGCAAAACGAACAATTTTATCTTCAATAGAAGGGCAGTAACGTGGGCCAATACCTTCAATAACACCTGAATACATAGGTGAACGATGTAAGTTATTACGGATCACGTCATGCGTTTTTTCATTCGTATAAGTGATATAACACGGGATCTGCTGTGGATGATCCGATTGCTTACCCATAAATGAAAACACGGGTATTGGTGTATCACCTGGTTGTTCTTGCATTTTACTGAAATCAACAGTACGCGCATCAATACGTGGAGGTGTCCCCGTTTTTAAACGATCGACTCTAAAAGGTAATTCACGTAAACGTTGTGCCAGTGCAATTGATGGTGGATCACCTGCGCGACCCCCTTTAAAGTTTTCTAAACCGATGTGGATCTGGCCACCTAAGAAAGTGCCCACTGTAAGCACAACAGTAGGGGCGCTGAAGCGAAGTCCCATTTGGGTAACAACACCGAGTACACGTTCACCTTCAACAATAAGATCATCACATGATTGCTGGAAGATCTTTAAATTTTCTTGGTGTTGTAAAGTATGTTGAATAGCCGCTTTATACAAAGCACGATCAGCTTGTGCACGAGTTGCTCTAACCGCAGGGCCTTTTGATGAATTTAAAGTACGGAATTGAATACCGCCTTTGTCAATGGCTTGTGCCATTGCACCACCGAGTGCATCAATTTCTTTAACCAAATGACCTTTGCCAATGCCCCCAATAGCTGGATTGCATGACATTTGACCAAGGGTATCCATATTATGTGTTAGCAATAGGGTATTCATACCCATGCGAGCAGAGGCTAATGCGGCTTCAGTACCTGCATGTCCACCACCGACAACAATAACATCAAAACTTTCGTGAAAAATCATTTATGGATCCTACTTAATCGACCAGCAAAACTTTG
This sequence comes from Pseudoalteromonas lipolytica, assembly GCF_900116435.1. Taxonomy (GTDB): domain Bacteria; phylum Pseudomonadota; class Gammaproteobacteria; order Enterobacterales; family Alteromonadaceae; genus Pseudoalteromonas; species Pseudoalteromonas lipolytica. Next base: position 15,413 of record NZ_FPAZ01000022.1, read on the forward strand.
TAAAGGGAGCGTATTCTACCTAGAAATTTAGAGAAGATAAATGATTAAACAGTGCTCAAGATCTAAGTGGGTGATCTCTAATAATATAAAGGATCTTTTAAAGAGATCTTTTATTACTCTTACTACTACTGAAGCGGTTTTCTGTTGATAATGTTTAGTTCTATATTTAAAACATGATCTTAAGTCAGATCCAAAGGTGTTAATATGATCGGATCTAACCGCTAACAAGCTCTGATCAAAAGACCTATTTATACACAGGGCAATATCGAATGGATCTTATCCAATGGATAAACTAGGTTAAAAACGCAGGTAAATCAGTGTTTATCCACAATCTGATCTAAATTATCAGTAAATTGTGGGTAACTTTTTTAATAGATCTTGCCACTCTATACTTTAAAGACCCACAGACTTGATCCAGCTGGGTAGCCAGGCTAAGGCCGTATCTTCTGGCAGTTGTTCATCTAATATATTTAGCTCTAAACGTTCTGCTACGCGGCTTGCGCCTTTACTTATAAATAAATCATCAATATGACGGCCTGCGTAGTTATATGTGTCGTAACTGGTGTCACCTAAACCTATAACACTGTACTTTAATCCTTTTAAATCAATTTGTTGGTTAACTGATTCAATAAAAGGAAGTAAGTTTTCAGGGTAATCACCGGCACCATAAGTCGATGTGCATAATAGCCAGATAGTGTCTTGTTGATCGATATCATTGAAAACGGGTTGTTCATGAAGCTTTACTTGAATCCCTTGTTGTTCAAGGGATTCAGCGAGCTGCTCTGCAACATATTCGGCAGATCCCATTTGACTACCCACAATGATATTTACTGATTGCATGTCGTTGATCGTGTAATGAGTTAAGTGGGCACATAATAACGAACTTGTAGTGTGAGTAAAGTGTTGAATTACGATCTGAATAAGTTTTTATGTTCAAAAATCACTCTTTAATTTTTATTTTGTTTTAAGTTTTTGATTTATAATGTTTTTAATTTATTTCGCTAATTTAAAGTCGTTGATCAAGCTGTTAGTAAATTTGGGGAAAGTTCTGATCAAGGCTATTTTCTAGACGTGCATAACTTTGCTAAGTGATTGATCTTTAAATATCTGAATTGAAAGAATCGCTCAGATCGGGGGGAGGTATTTGGTGAGATCGTTTTGTGGATAGATCGCTTGTTGATAACGATCGAATTGTATTTTTCGATCGGTAAATTCGATCGAAAAAAACGAAAAATAAACGAAAAAATTAGTTTTTAAAGGTAAAAACCTCTAAAAAACTGCCATATTTACTCTGAATAACAAAAATGACAGTGATAAATAGTGATCGTTTAGCTGTTTAGATCTAAAAACAGGCCAAATGTGGATAACATTTTTACCAATCGCCGATCTAAATTGTATTTAAGATCAGCTTTATGGCTGGTGGCTCGTTATTTCCAAGCTGTGTTAAGTGTTTTTTTAGCGTTTCACCAACAAGATCATATAGAGAATTCCCCAAAGAAAATCGTTTAACCCCACCAGCAAATGCTATTTTTGGGCAGTTAAAATCTGCCATTGCCATCACATTTATTGGAATATTAAGTGCGTTAACCAGCATTTTTATCTGTTCAATTTTGCAAAGTCCAGGTACAAACACACCGTCTGCTCCTGCATTTTCATAGGCTTTTGCTCGTGCTAATGTCAGCTCATAGGGATCTTTTTCTATTAAATATGTGTCGGTTCTGGCATTAATAAAGAGCTTTTCGAAGCCATTTTCATCCAGAGTTTGCTTTATTTTCTCTATAATAGTGCACTGTTGATCAAGCGATCTTAACTGTGATGTTACTTTGTCAGAGTCTTCTATATTTATACCTACAACCCCTAACTTGGCTAAGCTAAGTACATGCTGGCTAATTACGTGTGCGTCGTTACTATAGCCTGACTCAATGTCTACAGATAAAGGGATAGTGAGGTGATTGATGAGTGTTTTGACCAGCGATAGTAGGTAACTAAATGGGATCTTCTCACCATCTTGTAAGCCATAACTTGCGGCAATTCCCCAACTTGTTGTTGCAAGGGCTTTTGCTCCTGAAGCTTGAATAAATTGCGCTGAGCTTAGATCCCATGCATTAGGTAATACAAAGCCTGTTTGTTGCTTATGTAATTGATGAAAAATGTGATATTTATCCATGATGTCCTCCTATAAATGACATCAATAGATTAATGAGTGTAAGATTTATTGCTGGCTGTATTCGGCACTGAACCTGTTAATGAAAGTGCTGTTTATGAACAAGAAAAGAGTCTTGCGACTCTTTTCTAATAATGATGACCGGCGTTTATTTACCGATACAGAACGAGCTAAATATTTTGCCGAGCAAATCATCAGACGTGAATTCACCTGTAATTTCATTTAGGAACTGCTGAGTTAAGCGTAACTCTTCAGCTAATATTTCACCGGCAATATGCTGTTCAAGTTGCTCTTTACCTGTATGCAGATGATGCGCTGCATGGTGTAGTGCATCGAGATGACGACGACGGGCCATAAAGCCACCTTCGGTTGCGCCTTGAAAACCGATACATGCTTTTAAGTGAGTACGAACTAACTCTATACCTTCAGCATTTTTGGCGCTTAATCGAATGACAGGGTATTGATCATGTTCATCCATACCGACATTTTCACCCGAAATATCGGCTTTATTTCGGATCACCGTGACGCCCATGCCTTGTGGTAACTTAGACATAAACTCTGGCCAGATAGCATGTGGATCTGTAGCGTCGGTGTCGGTGCCATCTAACATAAATAACACGCGATCGGCTTGATTAATTTCTTCCCAGGCGCGTTCAATACCAATTTGCTCTACCTTGTCTGGACTTTCTCGAAGGCCGGCTGTGTCGATAATGTGAAGCGGCATACCATCTATATGAATATGTTCTCGCAGTACGTCTCGTGTGGTGCCGGCTATGTCGGTAACAATGGCTGCATCACGACCCGCTAACGCATTTAATAAACTTGATTTACCCGCATTCGGTCGACCTGCAATGACTACACGCATACCTTCGCGCATTATCGTCCCTTGCTTTGCTTGTTGCGTGACATTATCAAGTTGTTGAATGATGGCATCGAGATCATTTGCTACTTTTCCATCTGTCAGAAAATCGATTTCTTCATCTGGAAAATCTATGGCTGCTTCAACATACATACGTAAATGAATGACTTTTTCCACCAGCATCTCTATGTGTTTTGAGAACTCACCTTGAAGAGATTGCAGGGCGCTTTTTGCAGCTTGCTCACTGGTTGCGTTAATGAGGTCGGCAATTGCTTCGGCTTGTGTTAAATCAAGCTTGTCATTCATGAATGCACGTTCTGAGAATTCCCCTGGTTTTGCTAACCGTACACCTTCAATATGGCTAATTTCTTTTAATAGCATATCGAGTACAACAGGACCGCCATGTCCTTGTAGTTCAAGTACATCTTCACCGGTAAAAGAATTTGGTCCTTGGAAGAAAAGGGCAATACCTTGATCTAGCTGTGCGCCGTCTAAGCTCTTAAAAGGCACATAGTCTGCGTAACGTGTTTTAGGACAGCGACCAATAATATGCTCTGCTACCGTTTTGGCTAAGCTGCCAGAAACGCGAATAATACCAACGCCACCTCGTCCGGGTGCGGTCGCTTGCGCTGCAATTGTATCTTGATTAATCATGCTTTTAGTATTGCCAATATTGAAAATGATGCTGGTTTGTATTGTAACCTATGGCTTAATTTCATGCGAATAGCGGTGTATAAAAATACCAACTTAGTCGTTGCTATTAGTTTTACTTTATTCAACATTAATAAATAATAAACACTAATTGCAAATGATAATTATATTCATTAAGGTATTTGCATCTTACTTTATAATTTAAAAATATATGCGCTATTCTCCTTTATTATTAGCTGTTCTCGCGAGTTTTTCTGGTTTTTCAGTTGCTGAGAATCAACAAACGTCAGATCAAAATGAAATCGAAAAAATCGATGTAATAGGGCGTGCTTTTTCTTTATATCGACCAACCGAGTCAAGCTTCGGGACCCGCACTAATACGCCGATTGAAAAGATCCCACAGTCTATTCAAATTTTGCCACAGGAGCTGATTAACGATCAGGCTGCCCGACAGATTACCGATTTATACAGTAATATTGCCGGTGTAAATGGTTTTAGTTATTCAGGTGTAACATTTCGTGGTTTTCGCCAAGATGAAATTTTATATGATGGTGTCAAAGGCGATCCATTCAACGGCTTTGCTGTTCCACAATTATTTAATATTGAACAAGTTGCGGTGTTAAAAGGGCCTGCGGGTGCTATATACGGTAGCGGTAATCCAGGTGGTATTATTAATTATGTAACCAAGAAGCCAACCTTTACTGAAAAGCACAGTATTGAAGTTGAGCTTGGTAATGATGACTTTATTAGTGGCGCATTAGAAAGTACAGGGCCCTTGAGTGACTCATTAGATAATCATGCTTATCGTGTTGGTTTGTATCGTGATTCAGAAAAGCCATTTCGCGCTAATACCAGCAGTGATAATACGATTGTTGATCTTGGTTATACTTGGCTGATAAGCAGCGCAACAGAGCTTACAACGCAATATACGTATATAGAGCAAGAATTAGGAGGAGCACGCCTTCGTGGGGTGCCTGCTGATGATAATGGGCATTTTATTACGGATATTAGCTGGAATCATAATGAAGCGACTGATTTCCAAAATGTTGAGGCGCATGTTTATCAAGCTATTTTAAAACACGACATTAATGATGTATGGCGTACGGATATTACAGCACGTTATTTTGATAATAAAGAAGTGCAAAATTACCATGAGCCGAGAGGGCTTGTGGATACCAATGGCGATGGCATTGTTGATTGGAGTCACCGCGAATTTCGTGATCAACTTCGTGAAAATACAGGGTTTAGCTTAACCGCTAATGCGGTAGCTGAGTTTATATTTGTTAATATGCAACACCAAGTCTTATTTGGTAGTGATTGGTATGAGCATGATTTCGAAAGTGTTTACCGCACAGCTACGCAACAAAGTAAAGGAGGGCCTGTCCCTGGGCTTGACCTTCAAGATCCCGAGTATGGTTTAACGTCTCGCGATGATTATGATCTCAATGCTATTACACCCAGACTTGGCAGTACTCATAGCACACGCTTTGGTGCTTATGTGCAAGACCAACTTGATGTCACTGCCAACTGGAGCATAACCGCGGGGTTAAGATACGATCGCTTTGAAGACAAAGATGAGTTAAATCAGACCGAGTTTTCTGATAGCGATGTCACTTATCGTGTCGGCACCAGTTACAATATTAATGATACTTTCTTTCCTTACGCCTTATATGGTACTGGTTTTGTACCACAAAGTGCCAGCGATCAAGAAACAGCCAAGGGCGGACCTTTTGCTCCTGAAACAAGTCGTATAAATGAGGTGGGCTTAAGAACGAAGCTTGTTGATGATAGCTTAGCTGTAAATATGGCCGCTTATGACATTGTGCGCAAAAATATTCTGCAACCCAGTTTGTTGGGTGATGTTGCAGGCGATGGGGTTGATGATTTAGTGGCCGTCGGCGAAGTGCAAAGTAAAGGGTTTGAACTCGAAGTGGTTGGTGATATTACCGAGCGTTGGGTTGTGACAGCAAGTTATGCCTATAATGATACCCGTATCACTAAAGCCAATGACAGCATACGTAATCAAATTCCTAACAGTGATAAGTTTGCCAATGCGCCGCAAAATACCCTGGGTATTTGGACACGCTATGAACTACCTCGCGTATCGTCATCTATTTCTGCAGGTTTAGACTATGTTGATGAGCAGCTTAGCTTGGGCGGACAACGTGTTCAACCTTACACTATCTACAATATGGCATGGCAAACGACCTTAAATAACTGGCAATGGCAGCTATCAGTTAAAAATGTGTTTGATAAAGAATATGCAAGCAGTGGCTTTATTGAACGTACGGGGCATTTTCCCGGTGAGCCACGCCGTGTTTATTTAAGTGCTAAATACAGCTTTTAATGGTGGCGTGTGAGCGCTAAGCAGTGGTTTAACTTACATTCGTGGGCAGGACTCGTTGTTGGGGTCCTGCTTTTTGTTATTTGTGTGTCCGGTACGTTAGCAACCCTTAGTCACGAGATAGAGTACCTGACTGGAAGTAAATATCGTGCTTTAAGCTCTTCACCCATGACTAACTATCCCGCGATAGAATCCAGTCTTAATAAGCATTATCCCAATGCACAAGTACTGTATATCCATCGTCATAAGCAAGATTATTTAGCCACAGAAGTTGCGCTAAAAATTAATGATACATTTCGGTTTGTTTATCTTGATGCTGCCTCAGGAGAAGTATTAGGAGAAGGAGAGTGGGCACGAATATCGCGGTTTTTACGTAACTGGCATATGAATTTATCCATGGGCTGGACTGGTAAGTTGATTGTGACAAGCTTAAGTATCTTAGTACTTATATTACTGGTCTCGAGCTTTTTTGTTTACCGACGCTGGTGGCAAGGCTTTCTTAAAAAGCCAGCCCCACTTTTATTGCATAAACGCAATGGTTGGGCAGACTGGCATAAGCTTGTAGGACTTTGGAGTACGTGGTTTATTGCTGTTATGGCGGTAACGGGTCTTTGGTATCTGATAGAGCATGGATTGCAAACAGCCAAAGTAGATCATTATGTTGCAGAACCTACAAAGGTTATTGCGCTAAAACAAAGCGCGTCGACAAGTAATATGATGCCAATATCTTTAACGGCCGCATACGAAGCAGCACAACAGGCTTTTCCTAGTTTAGATATTCGTTATATTGGTTACGGACAAAAAGCAGCACAGCCTATCGAAGTTCGTGGCTATAATAACGATATTTTACTACGCCTACGCGCTAATCGCGTCTATATAAATGCAAGCACAGGGGCCGTGTTAGGCATTCAAAAAGGGCAAGACTTGCCGTTTGTTCCACGTATAAAAGACACCGCTGATCCACTGCATTTTGGAAACTTTGCAGGTCTAGGCACAAAGTTTATTTGGGCTATTTTTGGTAGCTTGATGAGCGGTGTTAGTGGTGTTGGAATTTACATGAGCTGGCTGAGAGTTAAACGCAAAGCAACCGTTTCTAGCTGGTTAGGTGTATCAGGTTATATAGCCATAGGCTTGGTTATAGGCTCTGTGGTAATAACAAGCGTTAGCGTTAGTGAACGTAGCGTGCCAAAGCAGCTTTATGCACCTGTACTCGGTTAAAAATAACTGGGCATTAAAAAAGGCGACCTAAGTCGCCTTTTTTGTGCGTAAGGGTTTTAGCCTCTTACTTTAATGCCTTTTTTCTCCATTCCACGGTAGATGATAAGCATCTGCGCGATAGAGATAAGGTTCGATACTAACCAGTAAAGTACAAGGCCAGATGGGAACCATAAGAAGAATACAGAGAAGATTACCGGCATAAACGTCATCATTTTTTGCTGCATTGGATCTTGAACCGTCATCGGTTGCAGCTTTTGTGTGATGAACATACTTGCACCAAATAAAATTGGTAATACGTAGTATGGGTCTTTCGCTGATAAGTCAGTTAACCATAATACAAACTCAGCATGGCGTAATTCTGTTGATTCTAAGAATACGTAGAATAGTGCTAAGAAGATTGGCATTTGTAGTAAAAGCGGTAAGCAGCCACCCATCGGGTTTACTTTCTCTTTGCGGTACATTTCCATCATAGCTTGACCGAACTTTTGACGATCATCGCCAAATTTCTCTTTTAGTGCAGCCATTTTAGGTTGTAATGCGCGCATTTTCGCCATTGACGTGTATTGTGCTTTTGTCAGTGGGTACATTGCAGATTTAACAATGACAGTAATAGCGATGATAGCTAGACCCCAGTTACCTAGGATACTGTGCAACCATTTAAGTAGCACGAATAATGGTTGCGAGATGAACCATAACCAGCCGTAATCAACCGTAAGGTCTAAGTCTGGGTGAATTGCTTCAAGTACATCAGACTCTTTCGGGCCCATATAGTAAGTCGAAGCAAGGGTTGTTTGTGTGCCAGCTTGTACGTTAACAGCTTCACCTTTAGTACCAATGATGGCAGCATTACCAGCCACTAATTTGCTGTATAGCGTATTTTGTTGGTCTTGCTGTGGAACCCATGCACTTACAAAGTAGTGTTGAATAAACGCAATATAACCACCAGCCGTCGTAACATTTAGGTTTTTGTCGGCCATATCAGAGAAGCTGTATTTTTCGTAAGGCTCTTCTTCAGTACCGTATGCAGCCCCTAAGTAGTTTTGATCAACTAAGCTACCTTTATCTTGTACTGTACGCTTCACTTGCGTGTAAAGCTGCACTTGAATCGGATCCGCTGTTACGTTATTTACCGTGTACTCTAAATCTACAGCGTAGTCGCCTTTCTTGAAGATATAAGTTTTGGTAAATGTCACACCTTTGCTGTCGGTAAACTCGAGTGGTACACGAAGCTCATCGCCATTTAAGGTGAACGATTTTTGTGTGGTTTTATAAACAGGGCGACCAGCAACAGTTGCATCTGGGCCGTTTAAACCAATTAAGCCACTTTGTGAGAAGTATTGATTACCGTCAAACTCACCAAGTAGCATAAAAGGTGTATCACTGCCTTTTGTCTCTTCGTATTGAAGTAAGTCTGCTTCAATAATGTCACCACCGCGGGTGTCAATTTTTACAGTGAAGACATCAGTTGTTACATCAATAACTGAGCGCTTTGCTGTTGTAGCAACAGGAACTTCACCGTCAGATGATGCTGGAATAAAGTCATCTGACTCTGATGTTGTTGCGCCTAGTGTTTGTGTTGTGGCACTTGGATCAGCTTTTGGTGCATTGTAGTCGTTATTCCACTCTTGGAATAATAAAAACGACACAAGCATCAAGCCGATTAATAAAAACGTGCGTTGCGATTCCATAACAGCTCTTATTTCTCGTGTTGGTGGTTAATATGATTTTTTGCAGGAACGGGATCATCCCCACCTGCATGTAAAGGGTGACATTTTAATATGCGTTTAACTGCTAACCAACTGCCTTTTACACTTCCATGCAAATTAATTGCTTGAATAGCATAATGAGAACAGCTTGGATTAAAGCGGCAATGTGGACCTAATAGCGGGCTTATCCAATTTTGATAGCCACGAATTAGCATGACTAAACAGCGCTTTGGAATAGCAACAAGTGGTTTAAGTAACCTCATGGTGTGTCTGCCCCTGCGTTAATTTAGTCAATGGAATACCATGAATTTAAATTCCCAAGATAGAATTTTAAATGCATGATTAAAAGGTGAGCTAAAGATACCTTAATTATGCCCGTAATTCTATTGATATCAGGCTTGTTTATTAGATTTTGCTGATTTATTAGGGCGTTTTTTGAAAGGGGGTGGTTTTGGTGCACCCGGCTTGCAGCGTTCGTTAATTTTTCGCCACAATTTATTTAATTGTTTTGTTAACTCTTCGTTTGACTGCTCATCAATGCCACTTTTAACCATAAGCACAATATCAATGTTATCGATTTTGTGTTGATTTAAACGAAAACTTTCGCGAGCAAGTCGTTTAATACGATTACGTTGGCAGGCTTTTTTAACACGTTTTTTAGCGACAGTAAGACCTAGTCGAGGACTTGTTTGGTCATTGGGTTTTGCTAATAAGGTAAAGAAAGGAGTCGCAGCGCGAGCTGGTTCATTAAATATACGAGAGTAATGCGAGGGAGTTAACAAACGTAACTCCCTGCTGAAGCTAAAGTCTTCCACTTATATTAAGCAGAAAGAACTTTACGGCCTTTAGCACGACGACGAGCTAATACTTTACGGCCATTTGCTGTTGCCATACGAGCACGGAAACCGTGTGTACGTTTGCGTTTTAAAACGCTAGGTTGAAAAGTTCTTTTCATAACAATTCCATCCGATCGGTTAAGGTTAAAACATCCTATGCAGGTCGCGATCCTGGCACAGGTGCCATTGCGAGCGCGAGATATTATAGATGAAGACAACAAAAGTCAATCATAATTACACGGCTAACACAGTAATTATAAAGGATCCTGTCGCTCGATCATATAGGATCATCATAAATAAGAAGTTTTCCACAGCCTCTGTATAAAAAGTGAATAAAAGCTTGGGAAAAGCAAATTAGATCGTAGAATTTAATCGCGATCTAGCTGCGAATTTGCTATGATCACTATTCGGATGTAAAAAATAAACCCTATAAAAATCATGTGGTTGTCTTTTTATGAAGACGAGATCATATTTTTCAGAAAAATCAATCTTGTACTTGTGGATAAAGTGCCTTCATAATACTCGGTCTAGGCCAAGAAAATTGGTCAAAGATTAGTAATAAATGTATGATTTTCCATCATTAAAGATGAACGGGAATAATAATTAAATCTCTGGGAGTTTAATAGTGTATCTGTCGGTTTGGCAAAGTTGTTTATATGTATTGCAAGATGAACTGCCGTCACAGCAGTTCAGTATGTGGGTAAGACCACTACAAGCAGAAAGTACCGAAGATACGTTAACTATATATGCGCCGAATCGTTTTGTTCTTGATTGGGTGAGAGAAAAGTATTTAAACCGTATAAATGAACTGCTCGTTGAAATTTGTGGTGATGAAGCGCCCGAGTTACGTTTTGACGTAGGCAGTAAACCTATTTTAAATGCGCAAGCCGCCGTGCCAGCTGCGAGTGCTCCTGTTAGTGCTCAACACACATCTGAGAAACAACAGCCTAAACCTGAAAAAGCGAATGTAGAACCTGCACCAAAATCGGGTTATAAATCAAATATTAAAGAAAATTATACGTTTGATAGTTTTGTTGAAGGTAAATCAAACCAGCTAGCAAAAGCAGCCGCAACTCAAGTTGCAGACAACCCAGGGTCTGCCTTTAATCCCGTGTTTATTTATGGCGGTACAGGTTTAGGTAAAACGCATTTATTGCATGCTGTAGGCAATGGCATCATGGCGAATAAACCGGATGCAAAAATTGTTTATATGCATTCCGAGCGTTTTGTCCAAGACATGGTTAAAGCACTTCAAAATAACGCAATAGAAGAGTTTAAACGTTATTACCGAAGCGTTGATGCATTGATGATTGATGACATCCAATTTTTCGCTAATAAAGAACGTTCTCAAGAAGAATTTTTCCATACCTTCAATGCATTACTTGAAGGAAATCAACAGATTATATTAACTTCAGACCGCTATCCAAAAGAGATAGAAGGGGTTGAAGATCGCCTTAAGTCTCGCTTTGGATGGGGGTTAACGATTGCCATTGAGCCTCCTGAGCTTGAGACGCGCGTTGCTATTTTGATGAAAAAAGCGCAGCAGAGTAAAATTAATTTACCGCATGAAGTGGCCTTTTTTATTGCCAAGAAACTACGTTCAAATGTGCGTGAGTTAGAAGGGGCATTAAACCGTGTGATTGCAAATGCGAACTTTACCGGTCGTCCAATATCAATCGATTTTGTAAAAGAAGCGTTGCGCGACTTACTCGCATTGCAAGATAAGCTCGTAACCATCGATAACATTCAGCGCACAGTCGCAGAGTATTACCGTATTCGTGTTTCAGACCTATTATCTAAGCGCCGCAGTCGTTCTGTAGCACGACCGCGCCAGGTTGCTATGGCTTTATCTAAAGAGCTCACTAATCACAGTTTACCTGAGATTGGTGATGCGTTTGGCGGGCGTGACCATACAACGGTACTGCATGCCTGTCGTAAAGTTAAATCACTGCGTGATGAAAGTCACGAGGTGAAAGAAGATTATCAAAACTTAATAAGAACCTTGTCATCTTAAGGCTGACTTTATTATGCAAATAACAATATCAAGAGAGCAATTTTTAAAACCTTTAGTTCAAGTGTCGGGTGCGATTGAACGCAAGCACACCTTACCGATTTTATCGAACGTACTGTTAGTTGTAGAAAATGGACAACTATCAATGACGGGTACCGATCTTGAAATTGAGTTAGTAGCAAGCGTATTTGTAGGTGAAGACACCGCAGATACAAAATTAACCTTGCCAGCTAAAAAGTTACTCGATATTTGTAAAAGTTTACCCGATGGCTCTGAGCTTACTTTAAGTAGCCAAGATCATCAGTTATTACTAACCAGTGGTAAAAGTCGCTTTTCATTGACCACATTAGCTGCAGAAGATTTTCCGAATCTTGAACAATGGGATGGCGAAGTTGAGTTTCAGTTAACTCGAGTAGAGTTACGTAAACTACTTGAAAGTACTCATTTTTCAATGGCGAACCAAGACGTACGCTATTATTTAAATGGTATGTCGTTTGAAGTCGACAATGCCGACATTAAAACAGTGGCAACAGACGGTCACCGTTTAGCGATTGCACAAAAGCAGTTAGCTCAGTCGCTTAATACACAGCGTCAGCTTATTATTCCACGCAAGGGTGTGCAAGAAATCATGCGTTTAATGGTGGCTGATGATGAGTTAGTAACAATTCAATTTGGCGCTAATCATATTCGTATTATTGATACCGAGTTTACGTTTACAAGTAAATTGGTAGATGGTCGTTTTCCTGATTACCGCCGAGTATTACCACGTGGTGGCGATAAAGTTATTACTGCCAATAGAGAATGGTTACGCAGCGCATTTCAACGTGTGTCTATTTTATCGAATGAGAAATTTCGTGGTGTGCGTTTAAATCTTTCTGAAGGCTTGTTGAAAATAACTGCCAATAACCCTGAGCAAGAGCAAGCAGAAGAAGTGGTTGAGGTTATGTATCAAGGTGGTGAGCTGGAAATTGGTTTTAATGTTTCGTATGTACTCGATGTTTTGAATACATTAAAAACAGAAGATGTCACTTTTACCCTTGCAGATTCAAACAGTAGCGCGCTAATAGAAGGTGCTGGTGACGAAGAAGCGATGTATGTTGTTATGCCGATGCGCTTATAACCTTTTATGAGTTTAAGTCATTTAAGCCTCAATAATTTTCGTAATATTGAGGCGCTGACACTTGAGCCGATAAATGGAATTAATATTATTTATGGCGAAAATGGCAGCGGAAAAACCAGCCTTTTAGAGGCTATTTATTTCCTTTCACATGGTAAATCATTTCGAACCGCCAAGCATAAAAGTATCATTCAGCATCAGCAAGACAAGTTTGTTATTCATGGTCGTAAGGCATTACATGACTTGTCGATTCCGGTTGGAATAAGTAAAAACCAAGCGGGTGAAACATCATTAAAGATCCAGGGTAAAACGAGTCGAAAGATCTCAGAGTTGGCGCAGCTAATTCCTGTGCAAGTGATTACACCTGAAAGCTATTCTTTATTTTTCGGTGGACCAAAAGAGCGTAGAAAATTTTTAGATTTAGGATTGTTCCACGTGGAACATGACTTTTTTTATTTATGGCAATCATTCAATAAAGTATTAAAACAACGTAATGCATTGCTGAAGAGTAAACCTAGGAATTATTTCGAGCAGATCAAGTTTTGGGACAAAGAATTTGTTAGACTAGCAGAACAAATAAATAATTTAAGAATCGCGTATATAAGTAGGTTTAAGCAGCAATTTTTTGATAAAATGTGTGCAGAATTAACGCTTATACGCGATTTAGAAATTAGCTTTAACGCGGGGTGGAAAGAGAGCGAATCGCTCTCAGAGGCTCTTGAACAGAGCTTTGAACGTGATGCCAAACAGGGTTTCACAAGCAAAGGCCCGCATAAAGCTGATTTTAGTTTTAGCGTTTCTGGTAATAGTGTGGAAAATACATTTTCACGCGGTCAATTGAAGCTCTTGCTTTATGCGTTGAAAGTAACGCAAAATAGCTTAATTGAATCAGAAACTGATAAGCAATCTATATTGCTAATAGATGACTTACCTTCGGAGTTAGGTGAAGATACAAAGGAAAAAGTGGGTCAGCTTTTATCGCATTGCGATTCACAACTTTTTATCTCATCTATTTTATCTGAAAGTATTTCTGCTGTGGTGGAACCCATGCAACGAGAACTAAAAATGTTCCACGTGAAACATGGCAACCTAATAACAAGATAAGTGGGATTAACCATGTCTGAGAATTACGATTCGTCGAGTATTAAAGTACTTAAAGGATTAGACGCAGTAAGAAAGCGTCCTGGAATGTATATAGGGGACACCGATGACGGTACAGGCTTACACCATATGGTGTTTGAGGTTGTTGATAACTCTATCGATGAAGCCTTAGCTGGTCATTGTGATGATATTTATGTAACGATTCACTTAGACGGTTCAGTCTCTGTAAGAGATAACGGTCGTGGTATTCCTACTTCAATCCATGAAGAAGAAGGTGTATCAGCTGCTGAAGTTATCATGACGGTACTTCATGCTGGTGGTAAATTTGATGATAACTCTTATAAAGTATCGGGCGGTTTACACGGTGTAGGTGTTTCTGTTGTAAATGCTTTATCGGAAAAACTAAAGTTAACTATCCGTCGCGAAGGTAAACTTCATCAACAAACGTATACAATGGGTGTGCCAGATGCACCATTAGCTGTTATTGGTGACGCGACTGATACAGGCACTGAATTACGTTTTTGGCCAAGCGGTGAAACATTCACTGACCTAAACTTCCACTACGATATTTTAGCGAAGCGTTTACGTGAGCTGTCTTTCTTGAATTCGGGCGTAAGTATTATTCTTACCGATGAGCGTGAAGAAGCGAAAAAAGACCATTTTAAATACGAAGGGGGTATTCAAGCCTTTGTTGAGTATTTAAATCGCAATAAAACACCTGTCCATAAAAGTGTTTTCCACTTTACGCATGAGCGTGAAGAAGACGGCATTAATGTTGAAGTGTCTATGCAATGGAACGATGGTTTCCAAGAGAGCATCTACTGTTTCACAAATAACATTCCACAACGTGATGGTGGTACGCACTTAGCTGGCTTTAGAGCTGCACTTACGCGTACACTAAACAATTACATGGAAAAAGAAGGCTTTAATAAAAAAGCTAAAACAACAAGCAACGCCACGGGTGATGATGCTCGTGAAGGTTTAACAGCCGTTGTGAGTGTTAAAGTTCCTGATCCAAAGTTCTCATCACAAACGAAAGATAAATTAGTATCAAGCGAAGTTAAATCTGCTGTAGAACAAGCCATGGCAGAAAAACTAACAGAGTTTTTATTAGAAAACCCTGTTGATGCTAAAACTGTTGTTGGCAAAATTATTGATGCAGCACGAGCGCGTGAAGCAGCGCGTAAAGCACGTGAAATGACTCGTCGTAAAGGCGCTATGGATTTAGCTGGTTTACCGGGTAAGTTAGCAGACTGCCAAGAAAAAGATCCTGCACTTTCTGAATTATACATAGTGGAGGGTGACTCTGCGGGTGGTTCAGCTAAGCAGGGTCGTAATCGTAAAAACCAAGCAATCTTGCCATTGAAAGGTAAAATATTAAACGTTGAAAAAGCACGTTTTGATAAAATGCTATCTTCGCAAGAAGTTGCGACTCTTATAACCGCATTAGGATGTGGTATTGGCCGTGACGAATACAATCCAGAAAAACTGCGTTACCACCGTATCATTATCATGACCGATGCGGACGTGGATGGTTCTCACATTCGTACACTATTACTTACTTTCTTCTACCGTCAAATGCCAGAGATTGTAGAACGTGGTTATATTTATATTGCACAACCACCACTTTATAAAGTGAAAAAAGGTAAGCAAGAGCGTTATATAAAAGACGATCCAGCACTTGTTGATTACTTAACATCATTGGCGTTAAATAATGCTGCGCTATACACAAGTGAGGGTGCAACCGCACTCGAAGGTGAAGCATTAGAGTCTATTGTTCACGATTATCAAAACACGGTAAAAGTGATTGAGCGCTTAAAACGTAAATACCCGAACACGGTTATGGAACGTTTAATCTATCAAAGTGAGTTAAAAGAAGCTGACCTTGCAGATGAAGCGAAAGTAAAAGAGTGGACTAACATATTAGTTGATGACTTAATTGCTCGCGATGAAGATGCGACTATTTTCCATGCTGGAACAGAACATGATGCTGAGCGTAATTTATATTACCCTGTAGTGAATATTCGTCAGCACGGCGTAGATAAAGCACACGTATTAAACTACGACTTCATTACTTCACGTGATTATAAGCGTATCGCTGTAACAGGTGTAAACATTGCTAATATCCTTGAAGAAGGCGCCTATATTCAACGTGGAGAAAAAACAATTCCAGTTGATAACTTTGTCGATGCATTAGAGTGGTTAATCAGTGAGTCTAAACGTGGCTTGTATATCCAGCGCTATAAAGGACTGGGCGAGATGAACCCAGATCAGTTATGGGAAACAACCATGGATCCTAGTGCTCGTCGTATGTTGAAAGTAACAATTGAAGATGCCGTTGCTGCTGACCAATTATTCGCAACATTAATGGGCGACCAAGTTGAGCCGCGTCGTGAATTTATTGAAACGAACGCGCTACGTGTAGTAAACCTAGACGTATAAGCTAAAACACATGATGAAGAAAGGAGCCTATTGGCTCCTTTTTTTATTGCTGAAAAAGCACAAACTGCTTAAAACCTTACTGCACACAAGGTATACTGAGAGCAATTTTCAGACTAAACGCACCAGATACTATAAGCCAAATATGCAAAAATATGACGTTAAAACCTTTCAAGGTTTGATCCTGGCTTTACAGGACTATTGGGCACAGCAAGGCTGTGTGATTGCTCAACCACTCGATATGGAAGTGGGAGCAGGGACATTTCATCCGTTAACTTTCTTAAAGTCTATTGGCCCAGAGCCAATGTCGAGCGCGTATGTTCAACCATGCCGTCGCCCAACTGATGGTCGTTATGGTGAGAACCCAAACCGCTTACAACATTACTACCAATTCCAAGTGGTATTAAAGCCATCACCAGAAAACATTCAAGAGCTCTACTTAGGCTCGTTAGCTGCTGTGGGAATTGATACGCTAACTGATGAAGTGCGCTTCGTAGAAGACAACTGGGAATCACCTACACTGGGTGCATGGGGTCTTGGTTGGGAAATCTGGTTAAACGGCATGGAAGTGACTCAGTTCACTTATTTCCAACAAGTAGGTGGCCTTGAGTGTTCTCCAGTAACAGGTGAAATTACTTATGGTCTTGAGCGTTTAGCGATGTATATTCAGGGCGTAGATAGTATCTATGACCTAGTATGGGCAGATGGTCCAATGGGCCGTGTTACATACGGTGATGTATTCCATCAAAATGAAGTTGAGCAATCAGCGTATAACTTCGAACAAGCTGACGTTGCATTCTTATTCTCTCAATTTGATCACTGCGAAAAAGAAAGTCAAAAGCTAATTGAGGCTGGCTTACCGCTACCTGCTTACGAGCAAGTAATGAAAGCGTCACACGCGTTTAACTTATTAGATGCGCGCCACGCTATCTCAGTAACCGAACGTCAACGTTATATCTTACGTGTACGTGCTTTATCTAAAGCGTGCGCACAGAGTTACTATGATGCACGTGAAGCACTTGGTTTCCCGCTTTGTAAGGATTAAGAATTAGCATGTCAGCAGAAAATTTATTAGTAGAAATTGGCACTGAAGAATTGCCACCAAAAGCACTTCGTAAACTTGCTGAGTCGTTTGCTGAAAACTTAACAGCAGAGCTTGCAAGTTTAGAGCTAGCCCATCAAGGCGTAAATTGGTATGCCTCACCGCGCCGTTTAGGTTTACGCGTTACAGCACTTGAAGCAAAACAAAGTGACAAGGTTGTAGAAAAACGTGGTCCTGCTGTTGCGGCAGCATTTGATGCCGATGGCAACCCAACCAAAGCTGCAATGGGTTGGGCACGTGGTTGTGGTATTGATGTAAGCGACGCCGAAACCGTTGAAACAGACAAAGGGGCATGGCTACTTCATAAAGCACACGTTGAAGGCCAAGCAACCACCGCGTTAATGAGTGATGCGGTAAACAAAGCGCTTGCTAAATTACCGATCCCGAAACCAATGCGTTGGGGCGCGAATAAAACGCAATTTATTCGCCCTGTACATACGGCAACGATTTTATTTGGTAATACACTAATCGAAGGTGAAATCCTTGGTAAGCAAGTAGGTAACCAACTACAAGGTCACCGATTCCACCACCCAGAAAAGGTCACTATCAATCACGCTGACGAAGTATTTGATGTACTAAAATCTGCGTATGTCGTGGCTGACTTCGAAGCGCGTAAAGCACAAATTCGTGAACAAATTGAAGCTGCAGCGGCTGCTGTCAACGCAAAAGTTGCGATGGATGAAGACTTGCTTGAAGAAGTAACGTCACTTGTTGAATGGCCAGTAACGCTAACAGCAACCTTCGAAGAAGCCTTTTTAGATGTACCCGCTGAAGCGCTTATCTACACCATGAAGGATGATCAAAAATACTTCCCACTACTAGATCAAGAAGGCAACTTACTTAACAAGTTCCTGTTTGTTTCTAATATTGAAAGTAAAGATCCAAGTGTGGTTATTGCCGGTAACGAAAAGGTGGTTCGTCCACGTTTAGCCGATGCACAGTTCTTTTTTGAAACCGATAAAAAGAAAACACTTGAGAGCCGTTTAGAATCATTAGACACGGTATTATTCCAAAAGCAACTTGGTACACTTAAAGACAAGTCAGAGCGTATTAGTGAACTTGCTGGTTACATTGCTGAGCAGTTAGGTGCTGATGCAGAACTTGCAAAACGTGCTGGTCTTTTAAGTAAAACAGATTTAATGACTGAAATGGTCATGGAGTTTACTGACGTACAAGGTGTAATGGGTATGCATTACGCACGTCACGATGGTGAGGCCGAAGAAGTTGCACTGGCGCAAAATGAGCAATATATGCCACGTTTTGCAGGCGACAACCTACCAACGAATGTGATTAGTTGTGCTGTTGCTATTGCTGATAAATTCGACACGCTAGTGGGTATTTTTGGCATTGGCCAAGCACCGAAAGGTGACAAAGACCCATTTGCACTTCGCCGTGCAGCCATTGGTGCGTTGCGTATCATGGTTGAAAAGTCACTACCACTGGACATTCTAGACCTTGTTGCTAAATCACAAAGCTTGTTTGGTGAAAAGCTAACAAACCTAAATGTTTCAACGGATGTGTTTGAGTTTATGCTAGGTCGCTTCCGTGCATGGTATCAAGATGAAGGGATTGAGGTTGATGTTATTCAAGCTGTACTCGCGCGTCGTCCAACTAAACCGGTTGACTTCGATCGTCGTGTTAAAGCCGTTAGTCACTTCCGTACATTAGACGCTGCAGAAGCGCTTGCAGCAGCAAATAAACGTGTAAGCAACATCTTGGCTAAGAATGACATCACAACGCAAGGTGATGTAAATGAGAGCCTATTAAGTGATGACGCAGAAAAAGTACTCGCGTCTCATGTTGCTAAGTTCTCTGTAGAGCTTGCACCACTTTATGCTAACGGCGATTATCAAGAAGCGTTATCACAACTAGCGGGTATCCGTGAGAGTGTCGATAACTTCTTTGATAACGTCATGGTAATGGCCGATGACGACGCGGTTAAGCAAAACCGTTTAGCATTATTAAGCCAGTTAAGCCGCCTGTTTTTAGATATTGCTGATATTTCTGTGTTGCAGAAGTAAGTAATACACACGTTAATAAAAGCCAGCTCAGTGCTGGCTTTTTTGTAAAAGAGGAACAGTTATGAAACGTATACTAACTTTAGCTTTGGCTGGTTTATTAACGGCATGTTCTAGCCAAATTCAAATGCCGAATATCGATGATATTCTGCCCAGTAAAGACTTAGACCGTACCATGTATTTACGGGGTGACTTTACCTTGTGGGATGCAGAACCTCAGTACCAATTTTACCAAGTTGCTCCGGGGATTTTTCAAACGGATGTGAAGTTTTCTACACCTGGCAAAGTGTATGAGTTTAAAGTCGCCGATGCTGATTTCAGCCAAGGCTATAACTGTGGTTTCAGTGATACCGACCCAGCAGGTCAAGCACTCATTTTAGGTGAGGCTGCAAGCGCCGATTGCAACACAATCTATAACTACTTCAGCTTTAAACCTGCGGCAAAAGGGGTTTATGTAGTGAGTTTTGATTACCGCAATAGCAATCAACCAAAAGTAACAGTCACGAAAAAATAACGCTAAGAGTTGAGTGACGCTAAGTGTTGAGTGGGCGATTGATTATTTACATCAAAGTTGACAAAGCCCACTCTGATTTTATTTTTTAGCTCGTAGCTCGTAGCTCGTAGCCTACAATCCTTTCTTCACCAAGTATCGATACGGTGCTTGCTCTACCTCTTTCGCCACGAGTGTGTGATCCATAAAGGTACAAAAGCTGGGAATGTCGCGGGTGGTTGATGGGTCATCAGCGATGATAAGTAAAGTCTCGCCATCTTTCATTTTGCGCACAGCACCACGCACCATCATCACCGGTTCTGGACAACGAAGGCCAAGTGCATCTAATTGGTGATCGGGATTATCAAAGCTCATGGCAGACCTATAAAATGAAAGTAACGAATAGTAAGGGGCTATTTTAGCTTTCAATCACTATTGGTTTCAATAACCGAATTCAAAGCAAATAAAAAAGGTGTACTGTGCGTGACAGTACACCTTTTTATCACCAAGATGTTCGGCTAATGAGCGTGTTATTCAACGCGCTCAAATACAGTTGCAATACCTTGGCCTAGACCAATACACATGGTTGCTAAACCGTATTTTGCATTCTTGTCTTCCATTAGGTGAACAAGCGTTGTGCTGATACGAGAGCCTGAACAACCAAGTGGGTGACCAAGCGCGATTGCACCACCATTAAGGTTCACTTTTTCATCTACTACATCCATCAGACCGAGGTCTTTTAATACCGGTAGTGATTGTGCTGCAAACGCTTCGTTAAGCTCAGCAACATCGATATCATCAATTGTGATACCCGCTTGTTTAAGCGCTTTTTGTGATGCTGGAACTGGGCCGTAACCCATAATAGATGGATCGCAACCTGCAACCGCCATTGATTTAATGCGCGCACGAATAGGTAAACCAAGTTCTTTGGCTTTTTCTTCGCTCATTACCAGCATGGCTGATGCACCGTCAGACAGTGCAGATGAAGTACCTGCTGTTACGCTACCTGATGCAGGGTTGAACACAGGACGAAGCTGAGATAAACCTTCAACAGTTGTCTCTGGGCGAATTACTTCATCGTCTTCAACAAGAATTAATGAACCGTCTGCGTCGTGACCTTCCATCGGTAGGATCTCGCGACGGAAACGACCTTCAACAGTCGCAGCGTGTGCGCGTTGGTGTGAGCGGTAAGCAAACTCATCTTGCTGCTGACGGCTAATGCCGTGAAGCGTTGCAAGGTACTCAGCTGTTAAGCCCATAACACCTGCAGCTTGTGCAACAGACGTTGATAAACCAGGGTGGAAATCATTACCGTGAGTCATCGGTACATGACCCATATGCTCAACACCCCCGATGATATAAGTATCACCCGCACCCGTCATAATAGCGCGTGCCGCATCGTGCAATGCTTGCATTGATGAGCCACATAAACGGTTAACTGTTACTGCAGGTACTGAGTGTGGGATACCGGCTAATAATGCTGCGTTACGGGCAATGTTAAAACCTTGCTCGAGAGTTTGCTGCACACAACCCCAGTAAATATCATCAATCGATGCTGGGTCTACGGCTGGGTTACGCTCTAACAAACCTTTCATTAAGTGAGCACTTAAATCTTCCGCACGTTTATGTTTGAATACGCCGTTTTTTGAACGGCCCATTGGTGTGCGGATACAATCTACGATTACTGGATTATTCATGTTCTTATCCTTCCACCTTATAGAATACACGGCCTTCTTCGGCCCATTTGCGAGTTTCATCTGATACTTGGTAAATCGCACCTAGGTGAGCATATTTGTCTGCTGTTGCAACAAAGTTTGCTAAACCAGTTTGATCTAAGTAACGGAATGCACCGCCTCTAAATGGAGGGAAACCAATACCGTAAATGAGCGCCATATCTGCTTCTTGCGGCGACGCTACAATACCTTCTTGAAGACAAAGTAGTACTTCGTTGATCATCGGTACCATACAACGGTCAATGATTTCTTGCTTGTCGAAGTCTTTAGGTGCATCGGTAATAGCACTTAAAAGTTCAACCGCTTTTGCATCGTGTGCCTTTTTCAAGCGACCACGGCGGTCTGGTGCATATTGGTAAAAACCAGCCCCATTTTTCTGACCAAAACGTTTTTCATTAGCAAATACAGAAACGGGATCTTTCTCTTGGCGAGCCATTCGCTCAGGGAAACCATCAGCCATAACGCCAGTACAGTGGTAAGCCGTATCAATACCCACAACATCAAGCAGATATGCAGGACCCATTGGCCAGCCAAACACGTTTTCCATTACTTTATCTACTTTGGCGAAATCAGCGCCTTCAACAACAAGTTTGCTGAAGCCTGCAAAGTAAGGGAACAATACGCGGTTAACAAAGAAACCTGGGCAGTCGTTTACAACAATAGGTGATTTACCTAGTTTTAAGGCGTAATCAACCACTGCATTGATTGTTGCTTCTGATGTCTTTTCACCACGGATGATTTCGACAAGTGGCATTTTTGGCACTGGGTTAAAGAAGTGCATGCCACAGAAGTTTTCTGGTTTTTCAAGCGCTGAGGCTAACTCATCTATACGAATAGTTGATGTGTTTGACGTTAAAATAGTGCCCTCTGGTAGGTCTTTTTCAAGGCCCGATAAAACAGCTTGTTTTACCTTAGGGTTTTCAACAACGGCTTCAACTACAATATCAACACCTTGAAGGTCAGCATCGTTTAGCGTCGGTTTGATTTTACCTAACGTGGCAACCATCTTGTCCATTGCCATGTGGCCACGTTGTACTTTTTTGCCAAGTAATTTAGAGGCTTCGCCCATACCTAAATCAAGCGCATCTTGATTAATGTCTTTCATGACAATCGGCGTGCCTTTATAAGCAGACTGGTATGCAATACCGCCACCCATAATACCTGCGCCTAATACAGCCGCCTGTTTAATTTTAAGCTCGCTGTTTTTGGCTTGTTTCTTCGCTTTACCTTTGATGTATTGGTCTGCTAAGAAAATACCTGTTTGTGCAGCAGCTTCGCTCGTTGCGGCAAGTTTGGCAAAGTTCGTGTTCTCAATTGCCATCGCTTCGGCACGTTCACAGTTTGCCGCTGCTTTAATGGTTTTTACAGCCATAACAGGTGCTGGGTAGTGACCTTTAGTCTGACCCATTACCATGCCTTCGGCCATTGCAAAGCTCATACCTTGCTCAACACGGTTCATTTTCAGTGGTTGTAATTTTACTTGTCGTTTTGCTTGCCAATCTAGCTTGCCAGAAATAGCTTGCTCAAGTGTTGCAATACTTGACTCTAAAAGTTTGTTAGTACTAACTACCGCATCAAATGCACCTACTTTGAGTGCATCATTCGCGCGGTTTTCTTTGCCTGTTGTGATCCATGTCATCGCATTATCAGCGCCAATCAGGCGTGGAAGACGAACAGTGCCACCAAAACCAGGCATAATGCCTAATTTTACTTCAGGAAGGCCAATTTTAGCCTCAGTGCTAGCAACACGGTAATCGGTAGCAAGTGCCCACTCACACCCGCCGCCAAGCGCCATGCCATTTACAGCACTTAACGTTGGGAAAGGTAAATCTTCAATTGCGTCAAAAACGTCTGTTGCATTTTTGATCCATGCAACCAATTCTTCTTGAGGTTTAGTGAAAGTCGGTAAAAATTCGAAGATGTCGGCGCCGATAATAAAGTGATCTTTATCGCTGGTGAACACCATGCCTTTGATATCTGAGTTTGCTGCTAATTCTTTTAATGCCGAAGCGCAATCTTGCAAGGTTTGCTGAGAAAGTTTGTTTACTGAGCCATCAGCACAGAACTTAAACTCGGCGATGTTGTCCTTGATGAAAGCAACTTCAAATGAATCGCTTTTATATAACATTATTATTCTCCCTAGTTTATTAACTAAGACTGGTACGATGAGTTTGCATTTCAATCAGTGTGCTTGCTTTAAAATAAAAATGCAACGAAAAATTTACTGCGCTTTATCGCGATTGGTTAAAATATAGCTGGTTTGCTGCTAAGGTGTAGGGGAAGTTTTTATTATTAATTCTTTAATTTTTGTTAAAGGCCATCATGAAAAAACAATTTCTTGGTTGGACGGCTGCCGCATTACTTTTTCCTTTTTTTGCAGCTGGTGCCAACGATAAACATGACGCTTTTTTAAAAGCTGAAAAAAAGGCGCGGTACGGTAACTATGAAGACATGAAAAAGGTGACAGGGGAGCTTGATCATCCCTTAAAACCTTATGTCGAAAAAGCCTATTGGCAGCGTAACCCAAGTCTGCAACACCAAACTGAAATCGAAAACTATTTAAACGTCTATCAAAATACGCCACTTGAATGGCCTGTTCGAAAAGCGTGGCTTGAATACCTAAAGAAGCAGAATAAAAAAGCGGCGTATATTCGTAATTATCGTGAAACCAGCAATAATGAGCTGACGTGTCCCTATTTAAGCTTTCAATTAGATTTAGGGGCACCTGAAAATGCCATCATGAATCAAGTAAGCGACTTATGGGTGGTCGGTAAATCGCAACCTAAAGAGTGCGATAGCTTATTTTCGCTGTGGAAAAAAAAGGGGTACCAAACTCCTGATCGCGTATGGCAACGAGTCACACTGGCCGCAGAAGGCGGTGCGTCGAGTTTATTGCCTTATTTAAAAACCTTATTACCCGAACATGAGCAATATTTAGCTGACTTATATTTAAAAGTTCGCAAAGACCCGAGCGCGTCTGCTGGACTTTACCGCTATAAGAAAAAATCAGCCAAAGAAGGGCAAATTGCGTTGTATGGCGTAAGACGTTTGGTGTGGCGCGACAAAGAACTCGCGCTTAGAGCGTGGGAAAAGATTGAAAAAATGTTCTCCTACACTGACGAGCAAAAGGCTGATGTGTATTACAATTTTGCACTATCTTTAGCATCTAGTGGTCATAAAGAAGCTCGCTTTTGGCTAAATAAGGTGCCGAAAGACCGCCAAACTAGCAAGCTTATGCAGTGGCAATTAGCAAACATGCTTGAGCTACAAGACTGGTCTGGCATTGTGGCTTTTTTTACCGGCAAAGAAAATTTAACGCTAGGGCAGCAATACTGGTTAGCTTATAGCTTGAATCAGCGTGGTGAAGTAGAGCGCGCGCGACAAATTTGGCAAACGGTGGCCAAAGAGCGTGATTACTATGGTTTTCTTGCGTCTGCGCGGTTAGGTATACCTGTTAGTTTAAATAATAAAGAGCTGAATATTAGCGATAAACTCAAGCTTGAGGTTGCGAATGCGCCAGGCTTTAAGCGTGCCCGTGCTTTGTACGAATTAGATCGTTTTACAGCAGCTCGCCGCGAATGGAATTATTTAACCGATACCTCAACCAAAGAAGAAAAACTGGCAGCATCAATGCTAGCAGCAGATCTTGATTGGTACGACAGCACTATTTATACCTTGGCACAAATTAAAGAGTGGGATTACGTTGATTTACGTTTTCCGTTCGCATTTCGAAACTTGTTCGAAAACTACAGTAACCGTAGCCATATCGATGTTGCATGGAGTATTGCCATTTCTCGCCGTGAAAGCTCGTTTGCGCCAGATGCTCGTTCACATGCGAATGCTCATGGCTTAATGCAGTTATTACCTAGCACAGCCAAATATATGAATAAAAGCACGGTGTCACGTAGTGTACTTTATCAGCCTCGTACTAATATTCGTCTTGGTAGTGAATACCTGAAGTATTTGAAGAAAAAAAATCATGGTAATGAAATTTTAGCGACGGCCTCTTACAATGCTGGCTATCATCGCATTAAGCGCTGGCTACCAGAGCAAGCAATGCCTGCTGAGTTGTGGATTGAATTGATCCCCTTCACTGAAACACGTAACTACGTTAAAAATGTGTTCGCTTACAGGCAGGTATATCACACCCGCCTTGGTCGAGATGGTAATGTACTTGCGCCCATTCTCGATATGAAAATGGGTGGCTAAATTAAAATACAAACGAGGCTCATCCCCCCTCAGTTGGGGGTTATGGCCGACTATGATAGACTGCAAGTAAGTTAAATTTACTAGAGATGGGTTTACTATGGATAAATTAGCGGTGTTATATGCCGAACATATTGCAACCTTGCAACAGCGTACTCGTACTATTACTGAACGTGAGGGTTTAGAAGGGCTCGTAATTCACTCAGGCCAAGCTAAGCGTCAGTTCTTAGATGACATGTATTATCCGTTTAAAGTGAATCCGCAATTTAAAGCTTGGTTACCTGTTATTGATAATCCGCATTGTTGGATTGTCGTCGACGGTGCATCTAAGCCGAAACTAATTTTTTATCGTCCAGTGGATTTTTGGCATAAAGTGCCTGATGAGCCGCGTGATTTTTGGGCTGAGTATTTTGATATTGAGCTTTTAGTACAACCTGATCAGGTTGAAAAACTACTCCCTTATGATAAAGCAAATTATGCATATATCGGTGAGTACTTAGAGGTCGCACAAGCGCTGGGTTTCAGCATTATGAATCCTGAGCCAGTGATGAACTACTTACATTTCCATCGAGCTTATAAAACGCAGTACGAACTTGAGTGTCTTCGCCAAGCGAACCGTATCGCCGTAGAGGGTCATAAAGCGGCGCGTGATACGTTCTTTAATGGTGGTTCTGAGTTTGATATTCAGCACGCTTATCTAATGGCTACACGCCAAAGTGAAAACGAGATGCCTTACGGAAATATCGTTGCACTGAATGAAAATTGCGCCATTTTACATTACACGCATTTCGAGCCAACTGCGCCTCATACACATCACTCATTTTTAATTGATGCAGGTGCAAACTTTAACGGCTATGCTGCGGATATTACTCGTACCTATGATTTTAAAAAGTCAGGTGAGTTTAGCGATCTCATTCAGGTTATGACTGAGCATCAAATTGCCTTAGGTAAGGCATTGAAACCCGGTCTCTTATACGGCGAGTTACATTTAGAGTGTCACCAACGTGTCGCACAAGTACTGAGTGATTTTAATATTGTAAAATTACCAGCTGCTGACATTGTTGAACGCGGTATTACTTCAACGTTTTTCCCTCATGGATTGGGTCATCACCTTGGCTTACAAGTTCATGATATGGGTGGTTTTATGGCTGACGAATCAGGGACGCACCAAGCTCCGCCTGAAGGTCATCCATTCCTTCGTTGCACACGTTTAATTGAGAAGAACCAAGTATTTACGATTGAGCCTGGTTTATACTTCATCGATTCATTATTGGGCGACCTTGCTCAAACCGATAATAAACAGTTTATTAACTGGGAAAAAGTTGAAGAATTTAAGCCATTTGGCGGTATCCGAATTGAAGATAATATTATCGTTCATGAAGACAGTCTCGAAAATATGACCCGTGATCTACACTTAGATTAACGGCGAGCAAAATAGAGTATAGGGGCCACATGGCCCCATTTTTTTAGATAAAACAATATGCCTGAATATCAATACCCGGCCGAACCGGTTTTTTATCAAGAAGAAATAAAGAAAAGTACATTTATAGTGCACATTGCGCATACTCCAGACCTCGCGTGTGCAAAAGCGTTTATTAAAGAAATACAAGATAAATACAGTGACGCGCGTCATAACTGCTGGGCACATGTTGCAGGAAACCCTGGCGGGAGTCATGTTTATGGCTTTTCGGATGATGGTGAGCCCAATGGTACGGCGGGTAAACCCATGCTTAATGTGCTGACAGGTTCAGGTATCGGTGAAATTACTGCGGTAGTAACACGCTACTTTGGAGGAATTAAGCTTGGTACGGGGGGACTTGTGCGCGCATACGGTGGCAGTTTAAATAACGCTATGCGCGAGCTAAAAACTGTGACTAAAGTACCGAGTGTTGAACTTATAGGGCAAAGTGACTATAGCGCACAAGGTGCAATTGAGCAGTTACTAAAAAGCCAATATCAGGTGTTAAAAATAGACAAGCAATTTGCCGAGAACATTACTTGGCACATTACCATTGATAGCCGCCAAGCAGAGCAGGCAATCACTGATGTACACGAACTTACTCATGGCGCCGTTGAGCTAAAAATGGGAAAAGGATGAGTAAGGAAAATAAATACATAGCGTTTACTTACAATTAAGCCTGTAAGACAATAAACTGTATTAGCTAAATCATTTAATAAGAAAGCGATACGCCTAGATGCAATTTCGTACCATAATAAAAATTCTCGGCCAGCTGGTGGCGTTATTTAGTATCACGATGGTCCCACCGGCACTGGTGTCTTTAATTTATAAAGACGGTGGGGGTGTGCCGTTCGTTCTTGCGTTTATTTTTAGCGTTGTTATTGGTTTAGCTGCATATTACCCAAACCGTCATGAGCATGGTGATTTAAAAGCCCGCGAAGGCTTTTTAATTGTGGTGTTGTTCTGGCTGGTACTTGGCAGCTTTGCTGCTGTGCCTTTAGTGTTCTTACAGGAACCAAACCTATCTCTCGCTGACTCGGTATTTGAGGCCTTCTCGGGGCTGACTACCACAGGAGCAACCGTTTTAACGGGAATTGAATACTTACCCAAATCAGTGCTTTTTTATCGTCAGCAACTGCAGTGGCTAGGTGGTATGGGGATCATTGTATTGGCCGTCGCTGTATTACCGATGCTAGGTGTTGGTGGTATGCAGTTATACCGTGCTGAAACTCCAGGGCCTGTTAAAGACTCGAAAATGACCCCGCGGATTGCCGATACCGCCAAACACCTTTGGTACATTTATGTGTCGCTGACCATCGCATGTACGCTTGCCTATTGGGGAGCGGGTATGGATTGGTTTGATGCGATTTGTCATGCTTTCTCAACCATCGCAATTGGGGGATTCTCTACATACGATGCGTCTATGGGGCAATTTGACAGCCCATTAATAAACTTTATTTGTGTGGTGTTTTTGCTGATTGCGGCGATTAACTTTTCGTTGCACTACGCTGCGGTCTCCTCGCGCAGTATTCGTGTTTACTTGCGCGACCCTGAATTTAAAGTGTTTTTACTTATTCAGTTAGCGCTAGTGATTATTTGTTTTACGGTACTCTCTTCTAATAATATTTATGCAGATGGTGATGAAACGCTCGATCAAGCAATGTTTCAAGCTGTCTCTATGAGTACTACCGCGGGCTTTGCGACAGATAATTTTTCTGCTTGGCCATTGTTCTTACCTATCTTACTTATTTTTTCGAGCTTTATCGGCGGCTGTGCGGGCTCGACGGGCGGCGGTATGAAAGTTGTAAGGGTTTTCCTTCTGTACTTGCAAGGGATACGTGAATTAAACCGCTTAGTTCACCCGCGGGCTATATACTCTATAAAGCTCGGTCGTAAAGCGCTCCCCGATAAAGTGGTCGAAGCCGTTTGGGGGTTCTTTTCTGCTTATGCACTGGTTTTTGTTATTATCATGCTGGCCTTAATGGGCACAGGCATGGACAATATAAGTGCTTTTTCAGCGACGGCGGCGTGTTTAAACAACTTAGGCCCAGGTTTGGGTGAAGTCGCGGCGCATTATGGCGCGATATCTGATACGGCAAAGTGGTTGTTAACAATCGCGATGGTGTTTGGTCGTCTTGAAATATTCACTTTATTAGTTTTATTTACCCCAACATTCTGGCGCGGTTAAGGTTTTATTTGGTTATTTTTCAAGGAGTAGAGAAACAATGCCAAAAACGCAGCAGCAACTTAATTTAGAAAAACTAACCTATATACCCGCAGGGAGTGTGGTCGATGTTGAAATAATAACTGCGACAGAAAGTAAGCGTGTCAAAATTGAATTTATTGGCTTACTTAACGAGCAGTACATCATACTTAACTATCCCCCTGTAAAACGTTTGCCGAATGCGGGTGACTTTATCAAAGAGGGGGTTATGGTGATTGTTCGGGCTGTTTTAGAAAGCGGGGGTGGGCAGGTTATTGCATTTCGTCAGCAGATAAAAGCCGTTGCTTCACACCCTTGTCGATTGATATTTTTACATTTTCCCCAACAAGTACAACTCTTTAGCTTGCGCAGCGAAGCGCGGATCCCCACTTTGTTTCCCGCCAAGCTTGTTATAGATGAACAAGTATATGAAGGCGTAATTAAAGACATTTCACTTGCCGGTGTGCAATTTGAGATTAACAGCGAGGCCGACCTTAGTCATTTGAAAGCACAAGCGTGTCAGGTGGTGCTCAGTAAACGTGAATTTACAGGCAAGGTATGCAGAGTCCGCAAACGAGAGTCGGGCTATCAGTTTGGTGTGCAGCTCAATACCAGTGAAAATGAAATGAACGTCTTTATGAAAGAGCACCTCATAGACCTTTCGGTATTAGAGATAACGAGTTAACGAGCATTGATTCGCCATTTTGCAACAAAATGACTGTTTTTCACTTTTTCTCTAAAAATTAATCAAAAATAATCGATATAAATATATAAAACCCATTTAAATCAGATGATTAAGCGTTAAAAATATTTTTATTTTTTTTGAGGCGTGTTGCCATTCATCTACGGTTTAGCCCCCACACGCAATATTTTCTCTGTTTTAGTGACAAAAAACGGCAGATGTCTCTGTTTTTGCTTTTTTAACTTATTGATTAATAGATAAAAAATTTTCTCACCTCATTGCTTGTTGCTAAAAAGCAACAAAATAACAGCCAGTTTTCCCCTAATTTACTAAAAAACAAACTTAACCTCATGATTTATAGCGTTTTTTAAACTTTGGCATTGAAGTTGAAATAGTTAAAGCGAACACAGAGAAAGTTGATTTAGGAATTAGTCCTCTATCGCAGTTTAGACAACATTGAAGGAATAGTGATTATGAAAACGTTACACAAAACATGTGCACTTATTGCCCTTGTCGCTTCATCAACTGCATTTGCAGCGGTGGATTTTGAAACGCTAGATGTCGATGGCGATGGAGCAATCAGTAAAAGCGAAGCATCTGTAAGCTCACCGTTAATGAGCCAGTTTAAAGAGCTTGATACCGACGGTAATGGCGAACTATCAAAAGAAGAGTTCGCGAAAGCATAATTTCAGTGTAAGGACACATTGAAAAGGACTTCTTACTTAAAGCTACTATTTGAAGGATTACATTATGAACACAGTAAATAAAACATTAGCCCTTGTGGCACTTATCTCTTCATCAGCCGCATTTGCGATGAGCGATTTCGAAACGCTAGACGTTGATGGCAATGGCGTTATTAGCCAAAGCGAAGCATCCGTCGATGCAGAGCTAATGAGTAAGTTTAGCGAATTAGACACTGACGGTAACGGTGAGTTATCAAAACAAGAATTTTCAAAAGCTTAATGAAATTAAGCAAGCCAAGTTATCTAGCTGATTAGTTCTGAGCTGCCAAAGACAGCCTAAATGGATAAGGGAATCCATGACAAAGAACAACCAGGAGCGTGTGATCAGCTAACACTTTTTTAGTTAAATATTGAAGGAATATGATTATGAAGACAGTAAATAAAACACTAGCCCTAATTGCACTTGCATCTTCTTCAGCTGTTTTTGCTGCCACTGACTTTGATACATTGGATGTAGATGGCGATGGCGTGATAAGCAAAAGTGAAGCATCAGTCGACGCAAAAATCATGTCACAATTTAAAACACTGGATGTCGATGGTGATGGCGTACTGACTGAAACAGAATTTTCAGCGGCCGAGTAACAAAGCCAATTTCCACTAAACAGGGATCTCAGAAACGGACTTCACTCTTTTCAAATTTTGAGGCAGTTATTATGAAACACATCAACACAACATTGGCTATTTTAGCATTAGCAACGTCATCAGCAGCGTTTGCTCAAGGCGTCAGTTTTTCTACATTTGATACCAACGGCGATGGCGTGATCAGCAAAGAAGAAGCATCAGTAAATATGCAGCTTGAAAAACTATTTCCTGAGCTTGATAGCGATGGTAACGGAGAGCTTTCAAAAGAAGAGTTCGCACAGATTCAATAGGTTCGTAACCAGAGACTCTGGTTAACTACTTTCACTTCAAGAGTCGTAAAGCAGCCGTCATGGCTGCTTTTTTATTTTCATGTTTTTGGTCTATAAGAAAATAGCACTGACTTGGAACAGCTTTTCAACAACCGTGATGTGTTTCTTGTCGATTAGGAACATGATCACATGGTCACCCGACTGAATCACCGTATCATCATGAGCAATGAGTACATCGTCATTACGCACAATTGCACCAATAGTGGTGCCTGCGGGTAGCTTGATATCGGCAATCGCGCGGCCAACAACTTTCGATGTATGTTCATCGCCATGGGCTACGGCTTCAATTGCTTCAGCCGCGCCTTTACGTAATGAATAAACGTTAACGATATCACCGCGGCGAACATGCGTTAACAGAGCTGAGATAGTCGCTTGTTGTGGTGAAATGGCAATATCTATTTCACCGCCTTGAACGAGGTCAACATAGGCGCCGCGTTGGATCAGCACCATGGTTTTTTGTGCGCCCATGCGTTTAGCAAGCATGGCCGACATAATGTTTGCTTCGTCGTCGTTTGTAACAGCAATGAACACATCAACTTGTTCAATGTGCTCTTCTGAGAGCAGTTCTTGATCAGAGGCGTCACCACAGAACACAACGGTATTGTCGAGTAACTCAGAGAGCTGTGCCGCACGTTCTTTATTACGCTCAAGAAGTTTAACACTGTGATTTTTTTCTAGTGAGCGCGCCAAACCTGCACCAATATTACCCCCACCTGCAATCATGATTTTCTTGTATGAGCGTTCAAGTTTTTGCAGCTCATTCATGACCGCTCGAATGTGTTTTGTTGCGGCGATAAAGAACACTTCATCGTCAGCCTCAATCACGGTTGTGCCGAGTGGTTTAATTGCTTTACCTTGTCGGTAAATTGCTGCTACACGGGTTTCTACATTGGGAATATGTTCTTTCAATGCCGACAGCGCATACCCAACTAATAAGCCACCATAGTAAGCTTTTACTGCAACCAGTGATAACATACCATCAGCGAACTGCAGCACTTGTAAAGCACCCGGATAGTCTATTAATCGACGAATATACTTAGTCACTAAGGCTTCTGGAGCAATGTAGTGATCAACCGGTAAGTCGTCATTATGGAACAGCTTTTCGCGGTACTTTAAGTATTGCTCTGAGCGAATACGCGCAATTTTGGTGGGCGTATTAAAAATACTGTAGGCGACTTGGCAGGCAACCATGTTCACTTCATCAGAACTGGTTACCGCAATAATCATATCGGCGTCTTCTGCGCCTGCGCGACGCAGTACATCTGGGTGAGCACTGTGACCAGTAACCCCCTGTAGATCGTACTTATCTTGCAGCTCGCGTAAGCGGTTACCGTCGATATCAACCACTGTGATCTCGTTTTGCTCACCAACGAGGTTTTCTGCTAATGTGCCGCCGACTTGTCCGGCACCGAGTATGATTATTTTCATGGTGTATTCTTATGAATGTTTTTTAACTAGCTTTGCATAGTAGAAACCATCGCTCTCACCCGGTAGCAATTGCAAGCCAGGTAACGTTGGAGTATCGTTTTCATGCAGTGGTATATGCTCTGCATTGCTGTTGTTAGCAAGAAACGTGGCAACTTGTTGCTGATTTTCTTGTGGTAACACTGAGCAGGTTGCATACACTAACGTACCACCCGGTTTAAGCAGAGGCCAGATACTGTTGAGAATATCACCTTGTAAGTGTGCAAGGTCTTCAATATCTGATGCTCTACGCAACCATTTAATATCAGGGTGGCGACGAATAACACCGGTGGCAGAACAAGGCACATCAAGTAAAATTCGATCGAACTGCTTTTCGTCCCACCAAATATGCGGCTGTGATGCATCGGCACACTGCAAATCAGCGGCAAGGCCAATACGTACTAAATTTTGCTTTACACGCTCTAAGCGTTCACTGTCGCTATCTAGTGCTAATACATCGGCATCAGCAAGCTCCAAAATATGGCAGGTTTTACCGCCTGGCGCTGCACAGGCATCAAGAATCAGCTCATCATCTTGTGGATCTAAAAAACGTGCTGCTAACTGCGCCGCCGCATCTTGAACAGAGCATGCACCTGTTTCAAACTCAGGTAAAGAAAATACATCGCATGGCTTGGCAAGTTTAATACCATCTGGAAAATCAGCATTGAGGCTGTGTTCAATGTCATTTGCTTTGAGCATGTCGCTGTATTCTTGCGTGCTATATTGTGCTTGATTTACACGTAACCACATTGGAGCTTGTTGTTGGTTTGCTTCAAGAATATCTTGCCAGTTATCAGGGTAGGCTGCTGTAACGTGCTTAATAAACCACCCTGGGTGGTTGTATTGGCAAACAGGGATTTGCTTGGCTTTTTCTTCAAGCTCGGCTTGTTCACGTTGGAAACTTCGTAAAATAGCGTTGATTAAGCCTTTTAAACCTAGCGCACGCATTTGTTGTAATGCATTAACGGTTTCACTGATAGCGGCATGCGGTGGAACACGCATATGCTGAAGTTGGTAAATGCCCACATACAGCAAGAACTGAAAAATACGGCGCTTGCCTTTTAGCGGTTGATCTAAAAGTTGCTGACAGTAATTTTCGAGGCTAGGTAAATAACGCAGCACACCGTAGCAAATTTGTTGTAGTAAGGCTTTATCTTTTGGCGATAAACCTTGGCTTGCAAAGGGCAATTCTTGGTTTAACGATGCACCTTTATCAACCACGTTATACAGAGTTTCAGCAGCAAGTGCTCTAACATTACTCATTGTTTTGCCCTAATACTGAGCCAGGTTCAACCCAGTCGCTGCGGCCATTTAAAAAATCGCTCACTGCCATTGGTTTTTTGCCTTGCGGTTGAAGTAGGGTGATCTTAAGTGCATCTTGACCGCAGGCAACGGTAACACCTTGCTTATCAGCGGCGATAATTTTACCTGCTTCAGCGGTGTGAGAGACGATTTCAGCCTGCCAAATCTTTACCGTTTGACCTGCCATTTGGGTAAAGCAAACAGGCCATGGATTAAAGGCGCGAATATTACGCTCAATTTGTGCTGCGTCCTGGGTCCAATCAATGTTTGCTTCGTCTTTAGAGAGCTTTTTCGCATAATTGGCAAGATTGTCATCTTGTTTTTCAGGTACTATCTCACCGGCAGCAAGGCGGTTTATCGTACTAATGAGCGCATCAGGTCCAAGTGCCGCAAGCTTGTCGTAAAGTGAACTGCTGGTTTCTGCGCTATCGATTGGACAGCGACTAATATGGAGCATATCGCCGGTATCTAAGCCTTCATCCATCTGCATTATGGTTACGCCGGTTTCATTGTCGCCAGCCCAAATTGCACGTTGAATCGGTGCTGCACCGCGCCAACGCGGTAAAATCGAACCATGAACATTTAAGCAACCAAGGCGAGGTGTCTCTAAAACTGCTTTAGGTAGCAATAAGCCATACGCGACCACAATCATGATGTCGGCGTTAAGGGTTTGTAGCTCAGCGAGCGCCTCATCTGACTTAAGAGACTCAGGTTGAAAAACGGGCAAATTATGAGCAACAGCCAGCTCTTTTACTTCGCTTGCTTTTAGTTTTTTACCGCGACCCGCAGGGCGGTCTGGTTGGCTGTACACGCCAACAATGTCATGCTCTGAATCAATCAGTGCTTGTAAATGGCGCGCAGCAAAGTCTGGCGTACCAGCAAAAATAATGCGTAATGGTTGTGTCACAGAAATTCCTATCGATAAACTTATTATTTAGCAGCGAGCTTTGCTTCTTTTTCAAGCTTTTTACGGATACGTTGGCGCTTTAATGGCGATAAATAATCAATAAACAGGGTGCCTTTAAGATGATCAAGCTCATGCTGAATACAAATAGCCAGTAATTCATCAGCATCTAAACTGAATGCTTCGCCATGTTCGTTAAGCGCTTTAACAGTGACTGTTTCTGCACGGTCAACTTTCGCATATGAATAAGGAACAGATAAACAACCTTCTTCGCTCACTGTTGAGCCATCTTTTTGAGTTATTTCTGGATTAATTAATACCAGTGGTTGGTCACGTTCTTCAGAGACATCGATGACCACGATTCGCTGGTGGATATCTACTTGCGTAGCTGCTAAGCCGATACCGTTTTCGTCATACATCGTTTCAAGCATATCTTTGACGATTTGACGAACTTCGTCGTTTACTTCTGGTACTTCTTTCGCGATTGTACGTAAACGCTCATCCGGAAATCTTAAAACTTCTAACCTAGCCATAGTTACCTTTTACACTTGTGATTCATTTAGGGTATTGTATGCTCTTATTTTAGCCATTCGTGTTCACCTTTAACAGGTTTTGGTTGATAATAATCTAAAAACAACACAAGGAAGCCAAATGAGACATCCATTAGTTGCGGCTATGTTAGCCATTAGCTGCGCTTTTACAGCATCTGCTGATGTGTTAACAATAAAAAAAGATGCTCCAAAACAATATGTTGTGAAAAAGGGTGATACGCTTTGGGACATTTCTGGCGTGTATCTCAATGAACCATGGCAGTGGCCTGATTTATGGCAAATGAATCCGCAAATTGCTAATCCACATTTAATCTACCCCGGTGATGCGCTCACTTTAATCTACGATAAAGATGGAAATCCGCGTCTCGTGAAGAATGCGCGCTATAAAAAGCTGTCTCCTGAAGGGCGAATAACTCCGAAAGGTAAGCAGGCCGTACCGACTTTACCCCTGGAATTATTGCGTCCTTACTTAAGTTATGAGCAGGCTATTAGCGCGGATGTGATTGCTGAAAAACCGTATATCTTAGGTGCCAGCGTTAATACTAAAATGAACACGATGGATCATATTCTGTACGTAAAAGGGGACTTAAACCTAAATGAAGCGTATGCAGTATATCGTAAAGGCTCTGAGTTAATTGACCCGACTTCACAAGAAGTGTTGGCTAATAAAGCAGAGTTGGTCGCCATTGTGCGTGCATTTAGAAGCGGTGATGTTGCTAATGGGATCCCGGCTTCAGTGAAAATTGAGTTGATTAAACAAGAAATTAGACCAAATGATTTCTTGATGCCAGCAATGGATGGTCAATTGCTGCCGGCATACTTCACAATGAAACGCCCTGATACCACAATGAATGGCACAATTATTTCGTCTGCCACTGAACTTCGTGAATTTAGTACAATGGATATTGTTGTGCTAAATTTAGGGTCAGACCAAGTTAAACCTGGTTTTGTACTTGATATTCAACGTCAGTCTCCAGAAGTGTTTGATGGCGCAAATGGTCCGCGCTATCGCGAAGATTCAACCAGCCTTGAAAAGTTAATCACTGATACGAATGACTTTTTAGGTGTAGAGGCGGACGAAGACAGTAAAGTATGGCATATGCCAAAGGAGAAAGTCGGTGAGCTAATGGTATTTAAGGTTTACGATACCGTCAGTTATGCACTGATTGTAAAAAATCAGCATCCTATTAGAGTTGGAGATTATGCCGTCATAAACTAACTCCTCTGAGGACGCTCTAAGGAGGGAGCATGGAACAGTATTCAGGCAAGCTAGCTCACTGGCTTGCCTTTTATTTATGTAAAGGGATAGGGGTTAAAACCCTTATAGCGCTAAGCCAAAAACACGAACTGAGTGAACTCTTCGCTCTGACTAACGCACAATTGCAGAGTTTAGGCTTAACACAAAGCCAAGCTAATAACCTCACCAATACCGATTGGCATCAGGTTGAACATTACCAAACCCTTATTAAGCAACAGCAATTAACCGTAATTTGTTACTTTGATGATTGCTATCCGCCTTTATTGAAACACATTGCCAGTGCGCCTTTACTGTTATTTTGTTTGGGTAACGTTGCATTATTAACGTCGCCACAAATAGCAATAGTGGGCAGTCGCAATGCAACCCCTACGGGGTCAGAGATTGCTGCTGAGTTTGCGCATCAGTTGTCATTACTCGGTATGACGATAACGTCGGGTATGGCGCTGGGGATTGATGGATCAGCGCATAAAGGGGCTTTAGCGGGAAGTGGTAATACAATTGCAGTGCTTGGGACGGGGCTTGATATTACCTACCCTAAACGTCATAAATTATTAACTAAGCACGTGGCAGAACGCGGCTTGTTGGTGTCGGAGTTTTTGCCAGGAACCGCTGCCAATGCGACAAATTTTCCGCGTCGTAATCGCATTATCTCTGGTTTGTCATTAGGGGTATTAATTGTAGAAGCGCAAATAAAAAGCGGCTCTTTAGTCACTGTGCGTTATGCCTTAGAGCAAAATAAAGAAGTGTTTGCAGTACCGGGTTCAATTAAGAACCCTCTCTCAGAGGCGAGTCATTTTTTAATTAAGCAAGGGGCTAAATTAGTTGAAAATGTGAGTGACATTCTTGATGAAGTGAGCTTTTTTTGTGAAAACAGTCTATATAATATAGAACAGCCTATTGCAGATGAACTCGACTGCCCAGTGTTCAAAAGTATAGGGTTTGAGGTAACCAGCGTGGATGTAATAACTCAACGCAGCCAACTACCAATCGATGAAGTACAAGCTCGGTTACTTGACCTAGAGCTCGCCGATAAAGTCGAACGAGTGCTAGATGGTTATATAAGACTTGGAGGACATAAATATGTTTGACATCCTCATGTATCTTTTTGAAAACTATATCCATAGCGAAGCTGAAATCTTCACGGAAGAAAACGAGCTCACCGATGAGTTGGTGCGTGCTGGTTTTAACAAACCTGAAATCTACAAAGCACTTGATTGGCTTGAGCAGCTCGCAGATCTGCAACAAAGTGATGTGTGCCCTTATTTAAATGCGCAGCCACAACATGCTACGCGCATCTACACAGATAGCGAATGCCAAATGTTGAGCACAGAATGCCGAGGCTTCTTAATGTTTATTGAGCAAATCGGTGTCATCAATACAATAACCCGTGAAATGGTTATTGATAGATTGTGCGCCCTTGATAAACCATTTATCCATTTAGAAGATTTAAAATGGGTGGTGTTAATGGTGCTATTTAATGTGCCCGGCTCAGAGCAAGCATATGCGCAAATGGAAGACCTGATCTTTGACGAACCAGCCGACGTGCTTCATTAATGCATTGCCGCTGGCAGAGCATGGTGGCTCGTCGCTTTCGACTTTGCTTGTATCTTTGCTTAGTTTGGGTATATTAAGCGAAAATTAGCCAGCCTCACAGGAATCTTATGAGTAAAATCGACCATTCTCTTTTTTCTGCAGATAAACATGCGTTAGAAAAAGAGTATGAGGTTTGCCCTAAATGTGGTTCTGAATTGGTTATGCGACACTCTAAATCAGGCCCATTTTTAGGGTGCGCCAGTTACCCTAAATGCGACTATATTCGCCCACTTGCTCATCATGACAGCCAGCAAATTAAAGTACTCGAAGACAGTGCATGTCCCGAGTGTACTAGACCGCTTGTGATCAAGAATGGTCGTTACGGTATGTTTATAGGATGTACAGGTTACCCTGACTGTCACTACATAGCGCATGATGAAGATGCTGACGATGCACCCACTTTGCCCGCGTGCCCTAAGTGTAAAAAAGGGCAGTTGGTTGCGCGTAGCAATAAATTTGGCAAGACCTTTTATTCCTGTGACTGCTACCCTCGATGTAAATACACACTGAACCATAAACCCGTTGCTCAGGTATGCCCAGCGTGCCAGTGGCCTGTTATGACTGAAAAGAAAATGGCCTCGGGTGTTGTGCTACAATGCCCTCAGAAGTCGTGTATGCACAAGCTTATAGAATCTTAATACACTCGTTATTTGCTTAAATTAGGAGAGTTTCTTTGTCTGATCCTGTTGCTCAACCTGCCAATGCCATTGATGCATTACAACAAGGCGGTGTGATTGTTTACCCAACCGAAGCAGTATTCGGTCTTGGCTGTGACCCTGATAATCAAGCTGCTGTAGAAAAGCTACTAGCAATCAAACAACGCCCCGTTGAAAAAGGCTTAATTTTAATTGCTGATAATTATGGTCAGTTATTAAAGTATGTTGATGATGCTAAGATCCCGATGGATAAACGTGCTGATATTTTTTCGCAGTGGCCGGGTGCAATTACATGGGTCATGCCAGCGGCAAAAGAGACACCTAAGTGGTTAACAGGCCAGTTTGATAGTATTGCTGTACGTGTCACTAATCATCCAACTGTTAAAGCCCTTTGCCAGCAGTTTGGTAAACCAATGGTTTCAACCAGCGCAAACTTAACCGGCCAGCCTACAGTGATGAGTATTACGCACGCTAAAAGTGAGTTCGCTGATCGTGTTGATTTTTATGTCGATGAGCCACTCGGTGGCAATAGTCAACCTAGTGTGATTAAAGATGCAATGACCGGCAAAGTATTCAGAGGATAAACATGCAAAGCGAGCTACTCCAACAAGTAAAAACATACCTAATGGCCCTACAAGATAGCATTTGTAAGGGCCTTGAAAACGCCGATGGCAAAGCAACATTTGTTGAAGATAATTGGCAGCGCGAAGAAGGCGGCGGTGGTCGTACGCGGGTGATTCAAGGGGGAGATATTATTGAGCAAGGAGGAGTCAACTACTCGCATGTATTTGGTGCTTCGATGCCAGCATCAGCGACGGCTCATCGTCCAGAACTTGCTGGTCGTAGTTTCCATGCGTGTGGTGTATCGCTGGTGATCCACCCAAAAAACCCACACATTCCAACTAGTCACGCTAATGTACGCTTTTTTATTGCTGAAAAAGACGGGGAAGCGCCTATCTGGTGGTTTGGTGGTGGTTTTGATTTAACACCTTATTACCCTGTTTTTGAAGATGTACAGCATTGGCATCAAGTTGCGCATGATTTATGTCAGCCGTTCGGTGACGGTGTTTACGATAAATA
Organism: Pseudoalteromonas lipolytica; assembly: GCF_900116435.1. Lineage (GTDB taxonomy): Bacteria > Pseudomonadota > Gammaproteobacteria > Enterobacterales > Alteromonadaceae > Pseudoalteromonas > Pseudoalteromonas lipolytica. The sequence goes on from NZ_FPAZ01000022.1 coordinate 56,214, forward strand.
TAAAACCTGGTGTGATGATTATTTCTACTTAAAGCACCGCAGTGAAACTCGCGGAGTAGGTGGTTTATTTTTTGATGACCTAAATGAGCTTGGCTTTGAGCAAAGCTTTGCTTTCATGCAAGCCGTTGGTAATGGGTTCTTAGACGCTTATTTACCTATTATTGAGCGTCGAAAAGAGACACCAACAACAGAGCAACAGCGAGATTTTCAACTTTATCGCCGCGGCCGTTATGTCGAATTTAATTTAGTGTGGGACCGAGGCACCTTATTTGGTTTACAAACCGGCGGGCGTACAGAGTCTATTTTGATGTCGATGCCACCATTAGCGCGCTGGGAATATAACTATGCACCTGCGGTGGATAGTCCTGAAGCGAAGCTATATCAATATTATTTACGCCCACAAGCATGGCTTAACACAACAGAAGAAGCGCTTATTGCTCGTCAGTGGCAGCTTTAATCGAGTGCTGAAATAACTCTAAACAACTTTGCGTTGTCATTATCTACGGTGGTGACAACGTTTTTTCTGCTTGGCAGCTCTGCCAAAATGCTAAATAAAATTTCGCTTTTCAAAATAGCCAGCTCATGCTCAGAAGTCTTAATGGGAGCACTGATTTGCGTTAGACACTTTGTGTTATCACACGCATAAAAGTCGAGCTTCACTTCATAAAATTCAGGGTGCTGAATCAATGTGTCAAAGCCTTTTATAATGAGCTGTTCATAATCATCACTTTTAGTTGTTTTATCTGAAGTAAGCAGTGAGTTGGCAATAAACTGAATATCATCGTGGTAAAGCAGGTCGTTTGAGTAGGCCGTTTCAGTGAAGGGATGTGAGTCTCGAGAGAATGAAGCATACAAAACGGCAATAAGCCCAGCACACACTAAACCTGCACACACTAAAAGAGTAGGGGTATATTTCATTTAAACGTCCATATCTGTCGCGAAATAGTGTTCTCTACTCTATCAGTTGTGCATAAAGTGCGCAATTTAGCTTAATTTAAAACGCCTTACTTGCTCATCTAAAGAGCGTGCTAACGAGACTAACTCTTCACTGACTTTTTGATTTTCATGGGCATCAACCAAGGAATGTTCGGCATTATCACTAATCGCGACAACACTTTGGTTTATTTCTTCTGCGGCTAAATTTTGCTGCTCTGTGGCATCGGCAATTTGCACGTTGAGTTGGTTTATTTCACTCATCTGTGCAGAGATATCACGCAGTGCTTTTGCCACTTGTTTTACTTGCACAGCCCGTTCATCGGCTTCTGCACTCGAATTATTCATGGTATTGACCGTTTGTGCCGCCTCGTGTTGTAACTTATCAATAGTGCGGCGAATTTCGTCTGTTGAGTCGTGTGTTCTATTCGCCAACGTTCTTACCTCATCAGCAACAACCGCAAAGCCTCGTCCAGCTTCACCTGCACGTGCCGCTTCAATGGCTGCATTCAAGGCCAGTAAATTGGTTTGCTCGGCAATGCTGCTGATCACTTCAAGAACTTTACCAACATCGAGGGTTTGCGCTTGCAATTGTGATACTTGATCTGCGGCTGCTCTTACATCTGCTGCAAGCTGATTAATACTCAGCTCGGTGTGTTCCGCTACTTCTAAGCTTTGCTGTGCAAGTTGGTTACTGTGTTCTGATTTTTCAGACGCAAAGTGAGTGGTATTTTTCACTTCACTTGATGAGCTTTCAAGTTCATTTATCGCAGCAGCCACTGAGTCTGTGCCTTGTTTTTGCTGCAAGATGGCTTGCTCTGTGGCGTCGGCCGAAGCATAGATGCTCTCGGCAGAGTGGATCAGCACTTTAGATGAATGCGACACTTGCGCAATGTTGTCTTTAAAGGCGCTAATCATGTGGTTAAAGCTGGTGGCCAATGAACTTAACTCGTCATTGTGGTCATCATTAATATTGAGGCTCAAATCTTTATTGGTGGTTGCTAAATGCATGGTATGACTGATGATTTTTAATCGTTTTATAAAAATCTTTCTGAATAACATGGCCAGTAGCATAAAAGCAGCAATAAAAATGGTTGATAACAATAAAGTATTCATCAAGGTGTTTTGTGACACTTCATGCTCAATATCAGCCAGTGAATAACTGATTTTTACCACCCCAAGAACATCACCTTCCTGTGCTTGATGGCACCCTAGACAGTTCGTGCCTTTATAATCACGTGTTGCAAACATGGGTTTTAAGTAGGTCATGGTGCTGTTGTTTTTATCGATATACAGCGCTTCGGTGCCTTTTAATGCATCGCGCTCAGCGTCAGTATTCGCTGCTTGGTTCGCATTTCCGGGGCCGTAGAGCTTATTAACAATAGCGCTGCGGATAATGTGCGCGTCTTCAATGTTTTCATGGCTTCTTAATTTATTACTCAGAATTTCTCTGTTTGCCATTGTGCCTGTTAACATCATGGTATTGATAGAGTCAAAGTAGTTATCGGCTAGTAACTTAATATTACTTTCAACGGTATCTTGCGCGAGGGCTTGTTGCTGCTGAGCACTGCTAAATATGCTGGCAAATAAGACCAGCACACCAGTAATTGCAAGCAATGTATAAATTTTAAATTGGATAGACTTCACTTGACGACGCTTCCACTAAACTAAGGAAAGAGTATTATCTTTATTTAGAAAAAGCGTATATTGATATAGCTCAAGCTTAGCTAATTAATGTTGATTGATCATGTGGCTGGCAAGTTGTGAAAGAGACTGTCTTAACCCTTCACGCAATAAAGGATTATCGATTTCGATATCCAGCGTTTTATTCATACAATACATCCATTGATCACGTAGATCTTGATCAATTGGGAATGGCATGTGACGCTTTCTGAGCATCGGATGACCATATTTCTCTACGAAGAGATCGGGGCCGCCTAACCAACCGGAAAGAAATTCAAAAAACACTTGGCGAATTCTATCAAGTGGTTGTGGATGCATATCATATAATGGTTTGGCGTATTCATCACAGGCCATTATGTCGTAGAATCGGTTTGCAATGGCACGAGCACCGGCTTCACCACCAATAATTTCGTAAGGTGTTTTTTCTGGCGTGGGTGTTTCAGGCTCTGCTTTCGATTTAGAAAAAAGTCGTTTAATCATAATATTAATAAAGCTCTACAAGGCAAAGAGGTTGCTTCACTATGGATAAATACGCGGTTTTTGGAAATCCAATAAAACACTCGAAATCACCCGCAATACATAAACAGTTTGCGACCTCATTAGGTGAGCAAATTGATTACAGCGCCATTTTAGCACCAACCGATGCATTTGAAAAAACCGTATCACGCTTTTTCGCTGCGGGTGGCAAAGGTGCTAATGTTACTTTGCCTTTTAAAGAGCAAGCGTATGCAATGGTTGATGAACTAAGTGAACAAGCGAAAGTCGCCGGTGCGGTAAATACGATTAAACGCCTTGACGATGGTCGTTTATTTGGCGACAACACTGACGGTATAGGTTTAGTGAAAGACTTACTGGCTAATAATGTCACGTTAAAAGCAAAACGGATTTTGTTGATTGGTGCCGGCGGTGCAGCACGTGGCGTAATTCAACCTCTTTTAAATGAGCGTATCGCGACGTTGATCATCGCGAATCGCACTGCCGAAAAAGCACATATGTTAGCTTCTATTTTTGCAGAGCAAGGAGATGTTAAAGGGTGCGCTTTAGATGAAATACCGAATGAACACTATGATATCGTGATTAATTCTACTTCGAGCAGTGTTACAGGTGACTTACCCGGTATTGCTCAAGAGCATGTCGTTCACTGCTCATGTGCCTACGATATGTTTTACGCCAATCACGTCACCGCATTTATAAGCTGGGTTAAAGCCGTTAATCCTAGCTGTATTACACTGGATGGCAGTGGCATGTTGGTTGGACAAGCCGCACAAGCTTATTATATATGGCGTAATAAAATGCCAGAAATACTGCCCGTGGTTGCTGCATTAAAAAGTGGAGAACTCGCATGAACCAAGCGATTCAATTTATAGATAGAGTTGAATACAAGGCACAAGACAAACTGCTTGTGTTTTATGCGCAAGTCAGTGGAATGATGGTCGAGTGTGTTATCGACACGGATAAATATGATTTTGCTGATCAAAGCGGCGCGATCAATTACTTTGAAACACACCGCTTTGACTATGAAGAACTGGCCGAGCAATTAATAGAAGACGAGCAGTACAACTCGGCAGGACAAATAGTATTAACAGAGGTCTTTTAACTCTCTGCAATATATTCATCTTTAAGTTGCACATAATTGTCAGCAGATAACGTTAAAAAGGCACGCTCTTGCTCAGTGAGAGGGCGAGCCTGTTTGACAGGGCTTCCGACATATAAGTAACCAGACTCTAACCGCTTATTCGGGGGGACTAATGAGCCTCCACCAATAATTACATCGTCTTCAACGATAGCGTTATCCATAACAATGGCACCCATGCCAACAAGAATACGGTTGCCTAGTTGGCAGCCATGTAACATCACTTTATGTCCAACAGTGACATCATCACCAATAATAAGTGGATAACCGTCAGGGTTTGACTTACTTGCTCGGGTAAGATGAAGAACACTGCCATCTTGAATATTAGTACGCTCACCGATGCGTATATAATTAACATCACCACGTGCTGCAACTAAAGGCCACACACTGCTGTCTTTGCCAAGCGTGATATCACCGACTAAAACGGATGATTCATCAATATAAACACTGTTATCAAATGTAGGAGTGATCCCTTTATAAGAACGGATAGTCATAAATTCACCTTAAATCGTCAAAATGCGCAAGCTCTAGTGTAACAGTGAAGTAAGAAAATTCACTAAAAGGCGCTAAAGTTGATTGTTAAACACTCAGTTTTAGGGCGTTTAGCTCAAAAGCTGAGCGAACAGTGCGTTTTTTTAAATTTTATTGAAAAAAGTGCTTGCGTAAAAAATCCATCTCCCTATAATGCGACCCCACTGAGACGGGAGACAGCAACGAAAGACGCTGAGCAACGTAGCAGAGAGTTAAGTAAAACTTCGGTTTTAAATCTTC
>NZ_FPAZ01000045.1 GCF_900116435.1 Pseudoalteromonas lipolytica
AATTGCTTCCTGTTTTTGGACCTAAATCGCATGAAACAAGCCTTAAAGCCAGTTGTCACAGAGGATAGTAAATAGCGTTAATTTGTCTTAAACTCGATGCGTGGGTGAGAAAAGTCGATATCTTTGGGGCAATAAGGGCGTGAGCCTGTTGCAATAGCGATTTTCTCGCCGGTAATAATTTCTTTAGAGCCGTCGTTGCGGGTAATTTCGATGGTGTGGGCATCAATAAAGCTCGCTTCGCCATGAATTAACGTGACTCTGTTGCGGTCGTAAAAAGTAGAACGAAGCCGGGTCTGACTACGAATAACGCCGCTGGCATGTTGCATAATGTCGGAAAAGGTCAGACTGCGGGATACGTGATTGTCGGCGAATAACGGCGTGTTGTTATATTCAATTAAACGACTCACCGAATGCCGTAACGCCTTAGACGGGATGGTTCCCCAGTGCGTACAGCCACCACCCACTGCATGATATTTCTCTATTACTGCGACCCGTTTGCCTGCCTTGGCCAGCTGCATGGCAGCACCTTCACCACCAGGACCGGTACCAATAACGATGGCATCAAATTGATAGTTGGGTTTAGCTGTTTTCTTTTTGGTTGTCATAATTGTGCGCTGTTCAACTTGCGTTAAGTGAATGAGTGGGAGATATCAAAATTATAGTAGCAAAAAATACTGATATGTTTAGGATTTTCTGCCGGACTATCGCCCTGAAGGGGCCTCTCTTCAGGTAAATGGATTTTCCGGGATCTTATCTTTGGCTATTCGCGCAGCCAGTTTTCGGACCGAACGGAATGTCAGCTCAAAGGTGGTGCCCACGCCAGGCGATGATTCAACCTTAATGTCTCCCGAAAATGCCTGTTCAATCCAGACCCGGGCCATATGCAAACCCAGCCCGGTGTGATCCTGTTGCCGTTTGGAGGTAACAAAGGGCTCAAAAATATGCGGTAACTCATCAGCCTTAATTCCCTTGCCGTTGTCGCGGATAATCACCGCAACATCCTTACCACGGTATTCACAGCTTAATTCCAGGCACGCACCGGCCATATTCTCAAATGCATGATCGATGGCATTGCTAATAATAATCTGCACAATCTGACTAAACGCGCCGGCATAGCCGGTAAGGGTGATATGGTTAGGGACGTTGTTGGCGAGCCTAATGTTTTGTTTGTGCAACAGGCCGTGCATTGACTTGCAGAGGTCATCAAGGTGCTGTGCAACGTTAAACGTATTGAGCTCATTATTGGCCCGTTCAAAAGTGAGGCGTTTAAAGCTCTGGATCAACTCGATAGCCCGTTGATTATTACGCTGAGCCTGATGCAGTGATTTACCAGACTGCTCCAGGTAGTTGTCGAATGCTGATTTGGTCAGGCCGGTATTTTTATTTTCAATCAATTTCTCCAGTAACGACGCCTGACTGGAAAGTGCCAGCTGAGTCGCTCCTACCGGGGTATTCAGCTCATGGGCGAGGCCCGCCACCATAATACTCAACGATGATAGCTTTTTGGTTTCGGCCAGTTCGTTAATGAGCGAAGACTGTCGCTCCAGTGTTGTTTTAAGGTTATCGCGTTCATGCTCGAGTTTAACACTCAGTTCGTTAACTTCACGTAGGTGCCGCGAGTACAAGGTAAGCAAAATCACACCTGCAATGCCCGTGGCAATCGCCAGTAAGGCAGCCC
>NZ_FPAZ01000013.1:0-48757 GCF_900116435.1 Pseudoalteromonas lipolytica
CCCGAATTCAGATAATAAGTGCACCACTCATGGTTAAACGGTGAGAAGAGATCAACTGCCTGTTGGTGGTACTCTGTAATCGCCAAAAAACAAGAGTAGATACCATGAGTTACAAGCAGTTGATCGAAGGGCAAAGATACCAGATTGAGGCCTACTTACGCGAGGGTTTTAGCTATCGAGAGATAGGGAAAAGGCTAAAAGTGAGCCACAGCACTATAAGTCGTGAAGTTAGGCGCAATAGTACTCGAAGTCATTACTTGCCTGAGGTTGCACATTCAAAGGCATGTAAACGAAAACATCTAGCTGCCAAGTATTCCATGCCAGCACTTACAATTGCGTTCGTTGAGTTTGGATTGGAGCAAAAATGGAGCCCTGAGCAGGTTGCGGGTGTAAGCAAAATTATCGGGCATCCTGTGAGTCATGAATGGATTTATGGCTATATTCAAAAAGATAAATTGAGTGGTGGCAAGCTATACAAACATCTGCGACAAGGGCACAGACGTTATCGTAAAGGCAGCCGAAGCAAACGTGTCATCATCCCAAATCGTGTTGGCATTGAACATAGACCTGCGATTGTTGACACTAAGACACGATTTGGTGATTGGGAAGCGGATACAGTACTTGGCAAGCATGGTACGGGAGCAATCGTTAGTTTAGTCGAGCGTACAAGTAAGTTTTACCTGATACGCAAAGTGCCAGCAAAAAGTGCAGCGCAAGTGAGCAGAGCAATGATAGGTATGCTGTGGCGCTATCGACGCCATGTTCATACGATAACCGCAGACAACGGGAGTGAGTTTTGTGAACATGAGCATGTTTCAGACAAGCTAAAAACCGACATCTACTTTGCTAACCCCTACTCATCATGGGAAAGAGGGTTAAATGAGAACTTTAATGGCTTGTTGCGTCAATATATTCGCAAAGGCACTGATTTACGAACGGTGACAGATAAGCAAATTGCGCACATAGAAAAGGCGCTCAATGCGAGGCCGAGAAAATGTCTAGGGTTTAGGCAACCAGCGGTAATATTCGATGAATTACGCAAAGCAGCCTAATTTAGCGAGTGGTGCACTTCGGACTTGAATTCGCGTGGAGTTAACCACCACAGGTGCTGGTACATATATTAAGTCTCTATTTGAGCTGGATAATTCACCTTTTTCCGCGCCAAAGAATATTGGTTTTATTAAAATGCTAATATCTTTACTTGATGGCGATGATTTTACTGTGCTTGATTTTTTTGCAGGTTCTTCTTCAACTGCTGATGCTTTAATGCGGTTAAATTCACAAGACGGTAAAAATCGAAAGTTCATAATGGTTCAATTGCCAGAAGATCTAGATGAGTCTCTTGAGAGGGTATCATCTCCTATAGAGAAGAAAGTAATCAAAAGTGCGATTTCAATCTGCAAATCTTTATCCAAAGAACACTACTTGACCGAAGTTTCTAAAGAACGCATTCGCCGAGCTGGCACCAAAATATTAGAGGGCGAGTGCCACCAAGACTGGAATAAAGACGTTGGCTTCCGAGTGCTTAAAGTTGATACTTCCAATATGGCAGATGTGTACTACTCGCCAGATCAAGTTACTCAGGGTTCGTTAGACTTATTGGTAGATAATATTAAACCAGACCGCACTGATGAGGATTTACTCTTCCAGGTACTGCTTGATTGGGGCGTCGATTTAACCTTGCCAATTAGAAAAGAAACGATTCAAGGTAAATCGGTATTCTTTGTCGATGATGATGCGTTGGTGGCCTGTTTTGATCTGCGTATAAATGAAGCTTTGATTAAAGAGTTAGCCATAAAAGAACCACTTCGCGTAGTGTTCCGTGATGACGGCTTTGAGTCTGATGCAGTAAAAATCAATGCTGAGCAGATTTTCAAGCAAGTGTCGCCGCATACTGAAGTTAAAGCGATATAAGGGGGGGAGCATGAAGTTAAAGTTCAAAGTCCAACCTTATCAAACTGTTGCCGTTGAATCGGTTGTTGACTGCTTTGCGGGGCAACCTAATACCTCCGGCGTAACCTACCGAATCGACCCTGGTGTTGCCAAAGATAAATTTGGTAATGCTGGCTGGGATATGAGCGACCAAGACGGTTTTAAAAATGCTGAACTCGCGATCACTGAATCGCAGTTATTGCAAAATATTCATGGTGTGCAAAGTAGACAGAATCTCCCGGTTTCAGAAGCGTTAGTCAGCAATGCTAGCTCTAAGATTAATCTCGATGTTGAAATGGAAACCGGTACTGGTAAGACATATTGCTACATCAAAACCATCTTTGAGATGAATAAGCGCTATGGCTGGAGCAAATTTATTATCGTTGTGCCTAGCATCGCCATTCGTGAAGGTGTTTACAAGTCGCTGCAAATCACAGGTGAGCATTTTGCTCAGAGTTACGACGGTAAAAAGGCACGGTTTTTTATCTATAACTCAAAACAATTGCACCAGTTAGAGAGTTTTTCTTCTGACAGTGGCATCAATGTGATGGTCATCAATATTCAAGCCTTTAATGCGTCAGGAAAAGACAATCGACGTATTTATGAAGAGTTGGATGACTTTCAGTCTAGGCGTCCTATTGATGTTATAAGTGCAAACCGTCCAATCCTGATTTTGGATGAGCCGCAGAAGATGGAAGGCAAGAAGACATTAGATGCCTTAGCCAAATTCAAACCACTGATGGTACTTCGATATTCGGCCACGCATAAGACAACACATAATAAGGTGCATCGCCTGGATGCGCTTGACGCTTATAACAATAAGCTGGTTAAGAAAATTGCAGTTCGTGGTATTTCAGTAAAAGGCTTGGCGGGAACTACAGCCTATCTATATCTGGAATCCATCGAGATCTCGAAAAAAATGCCAGTGGCTCGCATTGAGATCGAAGTTAAACAACAAAATGGCATTAAACGCATACCCAAGAAGGTCACTAAGGGCGATAATCTTTTTGATCTTAGTAATGGTCTGGACCAGTACCGTGATTTTGTGGTTACTGATGTCAACGCGATTAACGACACGGTTGAATTCAAAAATGGCCATGTTTTAACCGCGGGCGATGCCACGGGAGACGTGACCGAAGAGACCATTCGCCGAATACAGATCCGCGAGACAATTAAAGCGCACCTTGAAAAAGAAAAAACACTTTTTAACCAGGGTATAAAGGTTCTCTCTCTCTTTTTTATTGACGAAGTCGCAAAGTATAGAGACTACTCTCAAGCCGATGAAAAAGGTGATTATGCTCGCGTCTTTGAAGAAGAGTATTCCTTGCTTGTACAGGAGTATCTTGATGAGTTGCCTCTTTTACCAAGTGAGCAGACTGATACCTATAAAGCCTATCTATCGGCCATTGAAGGCTCTAGAACGCATAATGGTTACTTCTCAATTGATAAGAAATCAAATCGCCTTCAGAACCCCGGCTTTAAAGTCCGTGGTGAAGATGCCGGGCTATCAGACGATGTAGATGCCTATGATTTGATTTTAAAAGATAAGGAAAAGTTACTTTCGTTTGTAGAGCCTACTCGATTTATCTTTTCACACTCGGCCTTGCGCGAGGGGTGGGATAATCCAAACGTATTTGTCATGTGTATGTTGAAACACAGCGACAATACTATCTCTCGTCGTCAAGAAGTTGGACGTGGTTTACGTCTGGCCGTCAATAAACATGGTGACAGACAAGATCATCCGGCAACTGTGCATGAAATTAATGTCTTGTCGGTGATTGCAAGTGAAAGCTATAAAGACTTTGTCACGAATCTGCAAAAAGAGATCAGCGAGTCTCTTTCAGCGAGACCTAGAAAAGCAGATGAAGCTTATTTTACGGGTAAGACAATTACAACGGCTGATGGACCTGTAGAAGTAACACCTGTAATGGCTAAGCAAATTTATAAGTATTTGCTTAAAAATGATTATACCAATGAAGCTGACGATTCAATTGCGCCATCATTCCACCAGGCTAAGGCTAGTGGACAGTTAGCGCCAATGCCTATTGAGTTAGAGCCTTACCGAGAGCAAATATTGACTCTGATAGACGGCGTTTATAGTGAAGCGCAATTGCCGGGTGTTGGTGATGATCGTAAACCTAAAAACAATCCGTTGAATGCTAATTTTGATAAGAAAGAGTTTCAGGATCTTTGGCACAAAATCAATCGCAAAGCGGTTTATAAGGTTGATTTTGATTCGTCTGAGTTGATTAAAAATTGTATTCGAGTACTCAATAAAGAACTTAAGGTAACGCCTCTTCAGTACACCATTCAAGATGGTGTTCAATTGGATGGCATTACCGACGAACAACTCAAAGCTGGACAAAGTTTCAAGGTGAAAAACACTGAGACTGAAACTCATCAATCGAGCATTCATTCTGCTGTTCGTTATGACTTGGTTGGTAAGTTGGCTGAAAATTGTGTGCTGACTCGCAAAACAGTCGCCGAAATTCTGATGGGTATAGAACCTGTAGTATTTGCACAATTTAAGCAGAACCCTGAGCATTTTCTAGCTGAAGCTTCACGCCTTGTGAAAGAGCAAAAGGCATCGGTGATTATCGAGAAGCTATCATATGATCCAACTAACGAATCTTATGATGTTGATATATTTACGGCTGAGCAAAAAATTACAGATATGACAAAAGCCGTTAGTGGCGTTAATAAACATATTTATGATTATGTTGTCGTTGATTCACAAGGTATTGAACGAGACTTTGTTACCGAACTTGATACAAGCAAAGAAGTCGTGGTTTATGCAAAACTGCCTCGTGGTTTTCTGATACCGACGCCTGTTGGCGACTACAACCCTGATTGGGCTATTTCTTTCAAAGAAGGAAGTGTTAAACACATTTACTTTATTGCTGAGACTAAAGGAACGATGTCTTCGCTTGAATTGCGTGGCATAGAAGATCGCAAGATTGAATGTGCTAGGAAATTCTTTGAAAAAATTAATGCAGAGATCACGAGTGAAAACGTCAAATATGATGTTGTAACGAGTTACTCGAAATTGATGGAAGTCGTAAGCGGCTAGATATTAATGTCACAATATGGGCTGCCCTTTCTAGAATGGGAAGCCTATTTTTGATTTTGGATAGGATCTTTTATGGTTACTTTTGACCAGCTGATGCAGCCACTCATCATCGCCCTGAACAATCTTGGAGGCTCAGGCAGTATTGATGAAATATACGAGGAGGTCGTGGAGCTAGAAAAGTTTGATGAGCAGACTCTAGCCGTATTGCATAACCCCGAAAAGAGCAGCCAAACGGAGGTTGGTTATCGATTGGCTTGGGCGAGAACCTACCTCAAAAAAGCAGGATATCTTGAGAATTCATCAAGAGGCGTCTGGGCTTTGACTGATAAAGCCAAGCAAAATGCTAAGCTGGATAGTCGAGAGATTGTGAACTTTGTCAGAGAACTTGACCGAAAGCCTGGGGGGTCAAAAAGTTCTTCTTCAGAGCCAGAGCTTTCGTCTGATGATTCACCAGAAGAAGCTATGGCTTGGCGTGAAAAGTTACACCATGTACTCATTGAAGAAATGAGCCCTGATGCTTTTGAGCGGTTAACACAGAGGTTATTGAGAGAATCAGGCTTCATTCATGTTGAAGTGACTGGTCGCACGGGGGATGGTGGTATCGATGGCAAAGGAATTGCCCGAATCAATGGTTTGATGAGTTTTCATATTGCCTTTCAGTGTAAAAAATACAAAGGCTCAGTTGGGGCACCAGAAATCCGAGATTTCAGAGGGGCAACAGTAGGACGTGCAGATCGTGGGATGTTTATAACAACTGGCAGCTTTACAAAAGCAGCCATTGAAGAAGCCAACCGTGATGGTGTTGCTCCGATTGACTTGGTTGATGGTGATCAGTTAGCCGATAAGCTCAAAGAACTTAGTTTAGGTGTTAAAACAGAGTTGGTTGAAAAAGTAACAGTTGAACCAGACTGGTTTTTAAGTCTTTAGCTCTATCATAGCTACAGATAAGTGCAAGTTTCTTGCGACTATCTAACAACCTAATTGCTAGTGAACCTTCACACTATCGTGTCGGAGGTTCACTATGTTCAAAAACCTATTTTTTCAAACCAAAGCACTATCAGAGCTTTCATCGCAACTGGATGCAGACATTCCACGCTATCCGCCATTTCTGAAGGGGTTGCCAGCTGCGTCACCCGAGGATTTGCAGTCCACACAAGACGAGTTAATTGCCAAACTGCGCCAGGTACTTGGCTTTAACCTGCGTGATTTTCAAAGGCTGATTCAGCCCTGCATTGATCATCTGGCTGCTTATGTTCATTTGTTGCCAGCTTCTGAGCATCATCATCACAGTGGCGCTGGTGGTTTATTACGTCATTCGTTGGAAGTTGCTTTCTGGGCTGCACAAGCTGCTGAAGGGATCATCTTTGTTGCCAGTGGCACACCGGTTGAGAAAAAAGAGCTAGAGCCAAGGTGGCGTGTTGCAGCGGCTCTTGGCGGTTTGTTCCATGATATTGGTAAGCCAGTTTCAGACTTGTCCATCACAGACGAAGATGGACGCTATCAGTGGAACCCTTTTTTAGAAACCTTATCCCAGTGGACCACAAATAACAGCATTGAACGCTATTTCATTCGCTGGCGCGACGGACGGTGCAAGCGGCACGAGCAATTTTCAATTCTGGTTTTAAACCGGGTGATGACACCTGAGCTGCTCGCCTGGTTAACCCAGCCGGGCCCTGAGATTTTGCAAGCCATGCTGGAGGCAATTGGCAATACCGATCCCGAGCATGTTCTTTCTAGATTGGTCATTGAAGCCGACCAAACCAGTGTCCAGCGAGACCTGAAAGCTCAACGAATTTCCGTTGACGACAATGCTCTTGGTGTCCCAGTTGAACGCTATCTACTTGATGCCATGAGGCGATTACTTGCCAGTTCCCAGTGGCTGGTCAATCAACGAGATGCCAGAGTTTGGATACGAAAATCGAATCAATCAACCCATCTTTACTTGGTTTGGAAAAGCGCGGCTAAGGACATCATTGAGTTATTGGCCAAAGACAAGATACCTGGCATCCCAAGAGATGCCGATACCCTTGCGGACATCCTCATTGAGCGAGGATTGGCCACTAAATCCGCCTCAAATGAGCGATATGAAAGCCTTGCCCCTGAAGTGCTGATCAAAGACGACAAGCCAATCTGGTTAGGCATGCTGCATATAGTTGAGGCCGATTTATTGTTCAGCTCGAATGTACCAAGTGGTGTGACACTGTTTAGTAAACCTGAGTGGGAAGCAACACAGCAAACACAAGCAGAGCCACAGAGTCGTTCCTGTGAGCAGCCAGGCTTGTCTGAAGCGTCATCATCAATCGAACATAGCAGTTCGGCTGAGTCGCTATCGACAAAATCGTCCGAACAAGATGATGAACTTCGTCATGCCAGTGATGTTAGTAACCCCCAGGCAACTGAAAATGCTCCAGGTGATGAATGCGAAAAGCCTAACAATTCATATGATGGCGCTATCTCAAATAACGTAAACCAGCACGATACAGAAGCATTGAATCTCCCTGAATCTTTGGCGTGGCTCCCAGAGGCCAGCAGTGCGTTGGTTATGGTTGGTGAACAGATACTGATCCGCTATCCCGATGCCGTAAGACCTTGGTGTGCCCCCCGAAAACTGCTTGCTGAACTCAGTCGATTAGATTGGCTTGAACTAGATCCGGCAAACCCGACGCGTAAAGCCAGAACTGTGACTACAAATGATGGAGTTCAGGAGCAAGGATTACTGCTGAAAGTATCGATTTCTAAAGGGCTAACTGCACAGATTGACCTCTCCAAACAAGATGCAGAACCGGCGGCAGCAATTCAGAACGAAGAGGCTTCACAGCGTCCGAGTCGAACTGAGACAACCAGTGCCCAAGCAAAAGAGCTCGCCACAAGAGCGGAGCGTAAGCAAAAGCCGATTGCGCCCAATGCGAACTCAAGTACAGACCTCAAACACGCGCAGCGGCAACAGATGGTTAATTTTGTGAAAGATTTGCCCATCTTACTGACCGATGGCGATTACCCAGACGTGGATCATAGTGCCGATGGTATTCGCGTCACGATTCAAACCTTACGCCAAGTCGCCAATGAGCATGGCATTCCAGCCGGACAGCTGCTTCGGGGGATCTCGGCCAGTGACCAATGCCAGTTTGATGAGGGGGAAACGGTTCTGTTTACCGCTCACGCTGAACGTTAATCCATTTGAAATTAATCGGATTGCAAACGGTTATTTTGCGGAGCATGAATGAAAGAAAACGCATATGAGATGCCTTGGCGCACGAATTATGAAGCCATGGCAGCAGCAGGTTGGCTAGTTGGTGCAACAGGGGCGATTGCCGCAGAAATGCTGACGGAGCTACCACCTGAGCCATTTTGGTGGATGACAGGGATTTCCTCGGGCATGGCGTTTTACCGCCTGCCTGAGGCTTATCGTCTTTATAAATTGCAGAAGGGACTAAAAGGAAAACCATTGGCTTTTATGGCGCTGTCGCATTTGCAAAAGGTGATGGCAAAACATCCTGATGAATTGTGGTTAGGTTATGGCTTTGAGTGGGACCAACGCCATGCCCAACGCGCTTATGAAATTCTAAAAAGGGATAAGCAAACCTTACTTAACCAGGGGCACGCCTCTTATCGAAAGAATAGCCAAATGGGTTCGACCTGGATTCATGGTGTTGAGCCCAAAGAAGACGATGTGTACCAGCCAGTTGGTCACACTGAGGGGCACACCTTAATTGTCGGTACGACCGGTGCGGGAAAAACCCGATGCTTTGATGCGATGATCACCCAGGCCATTTTGCGTAATGAAGCCGTGATTATTATTGACCCCAAGGGAGACAAAGAGCTTAAGGATAATGCACAGCGAGCCTGTATTGCGGCCGGTAGTCCAGAGCGCTTTGTGTATTTTCATCCGGGGTTTCCAGAGCATTCAGTACGTCTTAATCCCTTGAGGAACTTTAACCGGGGCACTGAAATTGCCAGCCGAATTGCGGCATTAATTCCATCCGAAACCGGTGCTGATCCATTTAAAGCCTTTGGCCAAATGGCACTGAATAACATCGTGCAAGGCTTGTTGCTTACTTCTCAGCGTCCTGATCTGAAAACACTGAGGCGATTCTTGGAAGGTGGCCCGGAAGGCTTGGTAGTAAAAGCCGTCACAGCCTGGGGGGAGCAGGTGTATCCGAACTTTAGTGTGGAGATCAAGCGCTTTACCGAAAAGGCCAATACCTTGGCTAAACAAGCCATGGCGATGCTGCTTTTCTACTACGAACGCATTCAGCCTGTTGCCGCCAATACCGATTTGGAGGGGCTATTGAGCATGTTTGAGCACGATAGAACCCACTATTCAAAGATGGTGGCCTCACTGATGCCGGTGCTCAATATGCTCACATCAAGTGAATTAGGCCCACTGCTATCACCGATTGCAAACGATGTGGATGACAGCCGGTTAATTACGGATTCTGGCCGTATTATCAACAATGCCCAAGTGGCGTATATCGGCTTGGATTCATTGACCGACGCCATGGTTGGCAGCGCCATCGGTTCGTTGCTTTTATCGGATCTCACCGCCGTGGCCGGTGACCGCTATAACTATGGTGTTGATAATCGTCCCGTAAATATCTTCATCGATGAGGCGGCTGAAGTCGTCAACGATCCCTTCATTCAACTGCTCAACAAAGGCCGTGGCGCAAAAATGCGTTGTGTGATTGCTACTCAGACCTTTGCTGACTTTGCCGCTCGTACAGGCAGCGAAGCTAAGGCTCGCCAGGTGTTAGGTAACATCAACAACCTGATAGCCCTTCGGGTGATGGATGCCGAAACGCAGCAGTACATTACCGACAATCTGCCTAAGACTCGGTTGCAGTACATCATGCAAACTCAAGGTATGTCGTCAAACTCGGACAGCCCCGCGTTATTTTCCGGCAATCATGGCGAGCGCTTGATGGAGGAAGAAGGCGATATGTTTCCACCGCAGTTATTAGGCCAGCTTCCCAACCTGGAGTACATCGCCAAGCTTTCAGGTGGCCGTGTGATTAAAGGTCGCATTCCTATTTTAACCAGCTCTACACAGGCAGCATAAGGAGTCTGTATGCATCATTCTGTCTGTCTGAAAATGACAACACTTACCAGTAAAGAAATGCTCGCTCAGTGGCAGCAACATAACCCTCAGTTCAAGGAAGCTTTAAGACTGCTTGAAACCGATTGGCCTCACGCTTTGGCTTCAGTGCACTGTTTGGCGGACTATTTAACGGATGCGCTCACGTTAGATGGCCATTCCATCTTTGATTTGTGTCTGTGTAATGGCTTGGGCAGTTATGAAGAAGTCAGTTGTGATGATGACAGTGTGCGCCTGTGGCATTTCATTGAGGCACTGACTTGGACTGCCGCCAGTGCTTTAACGGGGATTCGCCTGCGTGATCCTGACCATTTCGAGTGGGCCGCTGTGGATGGTGTCTATTTCCACACCTGGATGCGTAATCGTCCGAATCGGATGGCGTATTTAGCTGAAGGACGCATCGATGTGCGTTATGAAAGTGGTCATACGACGACAAAGCGGCTTCAACAAGTGATTAAAGCCCGGATTATGACGCCAACCGTTGCAGCCATGCTGGCGCGAGTAGAAGAGGATGTTTGGCATGAGCAAGCATAAGTCGGTTTGGCTGCTGTGTCTGGCACTGATGCTAGAGATTATTGCCATTGGCGTGTTAGTGCCCGGTGATTGGACTGGCCGGGTTATTAGTAAAGAGAAGCAGATGATCCAAAATCAATTGGGCGCACAAACAAGCTATTGGATTGGTCAAACTAGCCATGGCTGGTATCAATCATGGGTTGTGGATACGCAGATGGAGCAATCTGTGCGTGATTTTCTAATCCCCACTGAAGAGCAGCGACTGCGCTCTAAAGGGATGGAGAACATGGGAGGCTTTTGGTTTGTCTGGGTAGAAGACCGTATTCAGGCATTTTTTGATGTGTTGTACCAAGTGTTCACTCGATTTGCTTTACTGATGGTCTGGTTGCCCTTTGCGCTTATTCTCATGTTACCGGCGTTGTGGGATGGCTTAATGACCTGGAAGATTAAGAAGACAACCTTTGATTTTTCGAGCCCTATCATTCACCGCTACAGCATGATTATCCTGGGCTCAGGTGTCATTTTGCTGTTTATGGGATTGTTCGCCCCGCTGGCTATTCCACCGGTGGTGTTACCGTCGCTGATAATCGGTTTAGCATTGATGGCGGGGTTGGCGTTAAGCCACTTGCAGAAGAAGATATGAGGCCTGTCAGGCCTCATCTTGTAGAGCTAAAACCTCACGCCTACGGTATTGCCGTTCTCGTCTTCAGCAGGCAAATGGTAAGTATCAATAAGGTGGCCTTGAAGCCAAATATATTGCGGCATCCAAAAAGAGTACTGTCGTATAAGAGCCAATACTTCTTTTATCGGTTTGTTTGCATGAGGCTCGGCAAGACGGAAGTACATGAATGAGCAATAATCTCGAAAATACTCATGAAGCTCTGAATCCGATAGCGTTTCTTTTAGCGGCCTGTTTTGTTCGTCGTCCTCATCAGGGGAATTGGCATAAATTTCCAATAGCTGCTTTTCAGTGAGCATCTCCAAGAAGTGGTCTGCAATTAAAACCCCATCACTGGTATCGACATCCATACCATCTTTGACATCAAAAGCCATGACACATCCTGAAGATAACGCCACTTCTGATGGTTTCAGTGCGTCATTAGCTTGTACAACCTGATGCCAATGATTAAAACCAACAGAGTTTGCAATTTCATCGAGTGCTTGAGTGTGTGGAATAGATTTTTCACGTTTAAGCTTTCGTGCTTTTTGCTTTAAACGTTCAACCGTGGCAGAGGAAATGATTTTAGTAATTTGCATTGAGTTTCTCCTATTAGCGAATACGGTGCCCACTGCCGAGGTCGCAGAAAAACCTAAGCAAAAAATAAATTTGATATGCATGTCGTCCCGTCCGGGTTTGCTAAAGTGGGCAGCTGGTCTCGACACGACCAATATCCTCATCATATCAACCGCATCAAAAAGATCAATTGTTAGTATTGTCTGAGTAGAACCCTCAAAACCTTCAAAAATTCGGCATCTAGCTGACCACCGAACCTGCCAATCCCAAGGCATTCTTCACTTCTCAATTCAAACAACGAGGAGTGACTATGGAACCTGTGAGTATTCCATCCTATATCGATGACCCGCCGCACTTCCTGCTTTGGAGTGCCGATGAGATGGCTCCCATTCTGTTGGGGCTAGTGATCGGCATTTTTACCGGTAATGCTTTGGTTTTATGCCTATTGGGGTTGGTAACAACCAAGCTCTATCGGCGTTTTCGTGATGGTCGCCCAGATGGTTTTATTCTTCACGCCATCTACTGGCCCGGACTGTTGCCAACCAAGGCCAAGACGATCCCTAACCCATTTATCAGGAGCTATCTGCCGTGAAGTTCGACGTGTCACTATAACGGTCTGTACGACACCATGTGTCACATGTCGGCATCTGTGCTTAATCATGAACATGATATCGTGGTATGATGCTCTGCATAATAAGACAAAAAATTAGTATCGGATCATACAATGAATACATTTTCAGCATTAAAGCAACGCCATCGTGACGAGCGTGATAATTACCCATCAGCATTGGCTTTAAGAACTCACCGAGCGTTGAGCTGGCTAAAAAAAGCAGAAGAATGTTCTGATGACGATTCTAAGTTTACATTTTTATGGATCGCTTTTAACTCAGCGTATGCACAAGACTTCGAGCAAAAAAACAACTATGGAGAGCGTGGGCTTTACCAAGAATTCTTGGCAAAACTTGTTGAACTTGATTCAGAGAAGCTATTAGACAAAATCGTATGGGAAAACTTTTCAGGTGCAATCCGAGTAATCCTCGGGAATGAGTTTATTCTCGAAAGCTATTGGAGTTACCAGTCAGGTAGAATTACAGAAGAACAATGGAAAGAAGTACGTAGCAAAGCTAAAGTCACAGCTAACGTAGCTCTTGGACAGAATGATACCGCTTTAGTTCTATCAATCGTGTTTTCACGACTTTACACTCTGCGGAACCAGATAATTCATGGTGGTGCAACCTATGGCAGCTCTGCAAACCGCCAACAATTAAAAGACTGTACATCTCTACTTGAACAAATTATTCCTACAATCATCATGATTATGATGGATAACAGCCAAGAGCTGTGGGGTGACCCTGTTTATCCATTCATCGATAGTTAGTAAAAATAATTAATAGCCTCCTTGAGGAGGCTATTAAATGTTATTGTGTAAGAGTTGATTAATTTACATTATCTAAAATGAATCTCACCTCAACTCGCCTATTTTTTGAACTTGATGGATTTAACACATCAATCGGTGTTGATGAACCAAAGCCTGCAACTACAATTCTATTCTCATTATCGTTGTCACTACCACTCAACAATAACTTTCTCGCTTCCCTAGCTCGTGCAGCGGACAAAGTATAATTATCATCATAAACAGTGCAAAACTTATCTATATCGAGAACTGGGTTCTTAACAGGCTGATTATCCGTATGCCCCTCAATATATACCCTTCCAGAAGGGAATTTAACAAAAAAAACTTCTATAGCCTTATTTAACTCAGGCAAAATATTACTTGCTTTTCTGTTAATACATGCGCTTCCGCTTGAAAAGACCCCATCTTTCAGAGTTATCTTGGATTCTTCAACGTCAAAGTTCAAAAATCGTCTAGAATCTTTAGAGATAATGGTTCCCTTTAGCTCATAAAGCATTTCATCGAGCTTTCTTTTTTGCTCAGCACCTAACTTGGCTGCTTTATCGAGAATGTCAAATTCATGAAGTTGTTCCATGTTTTCAGAAATTAACGACTTTAATCTATTCTCGGTCTTTACTTGCTCTTCGATTTGACTTTTTAAATCACTGATCTCACGATTCATGACCGTTTTATCGATAGCCGCTTTTATTGAAGAAACTATGAAAAACAGCATAACTACAGCCATAACGCCAGTCATCAAGTCAGAAATTGCTACCCATTCATTTGGCTTATCTTTCATGCTGGTACAACATCATTTCTAATATTTTTTGTCGATAACTCTTCGATGCTTAAGGATATAGATTGTAAAGAATCACTCATCCCCCTTAACTCTCTATTATTTAATACAAGATCGTTGGATATTTTTTCTAAAGAGTTGATCGATGAAAGAGCCTCTTTAATTTTGGTTGGTTGTAATCTACGTTCTTCATTTGCCATTTTGTAATAATCACTAACAGATTTTCTTAATTCCTTAATTTCATTCAGTTCAGATTTATTTTCATTACTATCTCTCAACAAACCAATTAGAACTGAAATTTTTTCAAGGGATTGCTTCTGACCATTTTCTAGAGATGACTTTAGAACATAACTAGTATCATTGTTTCTTTTGATTTCAGAACAAATCGCATTTAATTCTGACAATAGCAACTTATTTTGTTCATAGGATTCAGTAACCGTTGAGCTTATTGATTTATATGCTTGATTTAGAGATTTAACCTCTTTACCACTTCTCGACACAGCACTAAGTCCACTTTGAATGCTTTCTTTCAAGTCGGTAACTAATGCTGTTACTTCTTCCATAGTTTCATTCAATGTTTGGCTTGATAACTGGAACTCAGCGCTGGATTTTTGTTGAATCTTCAATGAGTCACTGATTGAGGATTTGACTGTCGCCATTGTGGCCTCAACACTTTTAGCATTACTTTTTACAGCGTTAGAAATCTCATGTGTTGAACTACTCATATCCTGCGCCATAGTAGACATCGAGTCCGTAAAAGTATTACTCATGTTTGAGATTGTTCCATCGAGATCGGTAGACACTTTATTCATAACCTTACGGATATTATTTTCAAAATTACCTACAGCAGATGATAATTTGCTAGCACCTTGTTGTATTCCAACAGAAGCTTTTTCCATTCGTTCACTAGAAACACCTAAAGTCGTTAAACTCGATTTAGTTGATTGAGAGAACTCTTTCATCTGTTTTGAACTTTCTTGTGTTGCTGAAGCTACTCGTTCAAAGTCTTTGCTAATTTTTTGTAGATTTGCTTCTGTTTTTTCACTAGAATCCTTAAGTTGGAGTACTATTTTTTCTGAAGATTCTCGGGAGGCAACTCCTATACCTGATAAGCACTGTGTAATATCTTGGAAGCCTTGATTAACAGAATCTAAGTGCTCTTTGCCATTTGTAACTAAACTTTTCTCTAGGTTTACAATCTCAGAAACAACTTTATGGCTAGTTATAGCATTCTGCTTTTGCATATCTAAACATTCAGATTTAAATTCGAATAAACCTGATACAAGATCATCTAATTTTTCATTGTTAGTTTCAGACTCTTGAACTAATTTTTCATTTAAATGGCTAAGGTTACTAAAAACATTAGATAATAAAGCGCTCAATTGCTTGAACTCTGAACCTAGCTCTATATTTTGTAGGTGCGTTTTTTCAATAACTTCAAGGTTTTGCTTCATAACCAAAGCCTGTTTTTCAAAACCATCAAGTAAAACGGAATTAATGTTATCACCTAGTTTTTCAGATGCTGTAATCGTTTGGTCTAAGCGTAGAGATTCGTGTTTACTTCGCAAATCATTTTTAATTGCATTGTCTTCTTTAATCTTTGCAGCACACCAATCAAGGCGCTTCTTATCTACTTGAGAAGCCCCATTGATTACTCTTAATATGATAAAGCCTGAAATGCCCCAGATAGAAGCTTTAAACTTCGTCCCTAAGCCAGTCATCATGCCATTAAGCTTGGTCATAATATCATCGTAATTTTGACCAGATAAACCACCTTTACCACCAATGATTTCTGAAGCATCATTCAGTGCGATACCGAGACCAAGAAATGTACCTAACAATCCAATCATTAATAAAAAACTTGGCATAGATTCCGATAATTTTTCAGACTTAGTAGCTACAGCTTCACTTATATCATAAATTGTTCCCTGCTCTGAACCTAATAAAGAGTCATCAGAACTTAGGTTACCGTTCCAATTCTTTTCCCAATTTTTTGATTTAGCATTTATAAATAACAATGTAACCGTAATTAAAAGGAGGCCGAATATTCCAAACGAAAAAAATTTTTGCAATAGTTCACTAAAATCTGGGATAAAAAACTCTAAAAAATTCATTATGCTGTTACCTTAAGCAAACTCTGGGTTCGCTCTTTGCATGCTTCTTCAAAAATGTTTGCATAATCAAGAATCATATCTTTTTGTTCTTGTTCTAGCTCTTCCCATTGAACGCCATGTTGCAAGCAGTCAATAAGTAGCTTGCCAATTTCAGCACTATCTTCAACTAAGAATTCTAGCTCCTCCGCTTCTAGCTCCTCAACTGACTTCTCTATGGTCTGCATTAACCCTTCAGCAGCATAAACATAGCTCGCTCTCTCTCTTTTTCGTTTTGCCAATAAATCTACTCGTGAAACTTCATTTGGTACTAAAGCCTGAAGCTCTTTCAAACGAGTCATTTCTTGTTGGTCTAACTCGCTAATTATTTGTTGGTTTGTCAATCGCTTAAGCTCAATTTTTAGCTTGCTAACTTCTTTAGACTTTTCTTTCCAATCAGTTTCAAGCTCTTCAATCGTTTTATACCAAGCAGCTATCATTTCTTCAAAAACAAATGGCAGCAGGCGTTTTTTCTTTCTTTGATAAATAATCTCGTCAAGTTTTATCCCCTGCTGTTCACTCAGTGTAGGGGTTTCTGATAAAAACTCGTTAGCGATTTCAATCAAGAAAATATCATCTTCCGTAATGTTTTCGATTCTTTGACTTGTTCTGAGCGTATCTTCAATTTCAAGTAACAATTTTTGAGTTGCACGAAGCCTTAAATAATGTTCAAAGCTAAGTAGTTCACTTTTCTCAATTAAAAGGTCATGAACTTCTCGATTGACAATTCCGTAAGCATTTAACATTTTTGCAAGTGCTATGGTTTTTTCTGCCTCGGAGTTTCCTTGTGCGGCAGCTTCAGCCTCTTTAAATAGGTCTTCTCGTTCTTTCGCTTCTTTTAATTCTTGGTCATTAAAGAAGTTTTTATGAAGATCTTTTGCGAATTTTATAACTTGATCAATAGCTTTACTTATTCTCTTGCCAAGTTTTGTATTTTCAAAATTTTCGATAAAAAGCAAGCCTTTCTCAAGTAAGTTCAACCCACCTTTTAACCAAGGCCAAGGAGCCAATTCAGCAGCTTTTTTTAAAACACTTCGTACTACTGGTATGTATTGTTTGACTGTTTTCCAAACCTTTTTTGCTGAATTTACAACCGTTTCAGCTTTTTCTGCCATCCAACTTACAGCTTTAGTCGCTACTGATTTAGTAGCTTCCCATGCTTTAGACACACCAGACTTTACCGCACTAACAGTTGAGCTAACCGCACGGCTTACTCCACTACAAAAACTGCTTAACCACCCCATCACTTAGTCTCCTCGTTTTTATCTTGTTTAATACCTAAAATTGACACCGCTTTATCAATCGAGCTGTCATCATTTACTTTTCTACGTCTAACCTCTTGTAGGTTTTTCGCACTTTTCACTTCAAATAAAGATGCCATTAAAATATCTCTATTAATTTTAAATTCACTATCTTGTCTTTGGAAAACTTTAGGTAAAGAAATACGTAAACACTTTCTGATGTCCCGACCAGAGAAATTTTCACTATTGCTCGCAAGCTCTTCAATTATGTTCTCTCTAACTCCATCCAAAGGGATTTTTGGAACTAAAAATTTGTTCCAAAGCAACTTTCTAGCTGCAAAATCAGGGAGTTCAAACTCAATCTGATAACCGATTCTACTGATAAATGCAGAGTCATAGTTCTTAATGAAATTTGTTGCAAATATCACTATTCCATCAAACTTTTCTAATTCAATAAGTAAGGTAGTTCTAACGGAGTTCACCTCATTATCTGTACCTTGAGTAACATTCGATAATCGTTTACCGAGCATGGTGTCAGCTTCATCAAAAAATAATACTGCTTGCTCTTCATTTGCTAACTCAAACACTGATTGAATGTTTTTAGCACTGTCACCCATATATTTACTTTCGATATCAGCGATACCAATTTTAATAATAGGTCTACCCAATGTCCCTGCAAAAGATTCAGCTGCTAATGTTTTTCCTGTTCCTGGTTCCCCATAAAAATTAATTATTAATGATGAACCATTTGGATCTACTGACTTAAAATCCCACTCTTCATATATTTTCTTGTGAAATTTCAACTTAGCAATGCACTCCTGCAATGATAAATATGTATTTTTTGATAAAATCAAATGTTCATCAATATTATATTTTGGTCTTTCTGGCAATATAGATAGTTTATTACTTTCTTTCATCAGTTAATATTACTCTTTTCATATTCACAACAATGTATTTCCACATCTCAAACTTTATCACTAAACCCTTTCAACCACTGATCTAAGTATTTGGTTCTAACAACTGATGCGTGAACTCTGATACTTTCACTATTTTCTGTTAATATTTGATTATGTAACAGTGGTGTTTCTTTGAAATAATATTCTAAATCCTTTGAAATTGTGAACAGCCTTCGCCAGTTCTTAAGTGTCACATCGCCTGCCCAAATTTGATTCGGTGCTACCGGATTAAAGTTCTGATTAAGCAAATTATCCGCAACTGCATCTGAGTGCTTACGTTTAGTTGTCACTCTATAAGCCACACGTTGTTTAACAACTAAATTGAGCTTCGCCATTAACTTTCTAGTTTTGTAGCGCGTTATTTTAAAACCTTCTTTACGTAAGTTCTTACATAACTCACGGTAGCCTAAGCTTGCTCTGCTGCGTTTAAACAATGCTTTTGCTCTTCGGTAAAGATGTAGCTCTTCTGCCGGTATAAGCTTTGCTGGACGTGCCAGCCACGCGTAATAGCTTGAGCGATTTACCTTCATAGCAGAGCATAATTTCATAACGCGATAAGCTTGGCTATTCTCTTTGATGAACTGATACTTTACTTCATTTCTCTCGCAAAGAAGGCGCTGGCCTTTTTTAAGATCTCTTTCTCCGTTTTGAGATCTTTCACTTCTTTTCTTAGGCGTTTTAGCTCGGCTCGCTCATCTTCATTGAGTGAATTGCCAGCTTGTTGCCCTTCAAGTTTAGCTTTCCAGTTATAAATAAGTTTGGTGGTGATCCCCAAAGAGGCTGCGGCCTCTGAAACTGAATAGCCTTGTTCTGTTACCAGAGCGACTGCTTCTTGCTTAAATTCAGTTGTATAAGATTTATTTTTACGTTTTGTCATTTAACACCTCAATATTAGAACATTGTCCATTATTAAAGTGTCCGGCTCAATTAAACCAGTTCAGATGAGAGTGGCGCTTACATCCCTGACAGTGTGTTCGAAGAAGATAAAGCATTTGTGGATAAGCAGATAGCGGTGATCTCAAATGCATCGCTTGCGGGAGATTATGCTCAGAACAAATTGATTGATATTAGGGCCTATAACCAGGCATCAGGAAGGAACTAGAATTAGAAGGTAGCCAGCGTGATAGGCTGGCTACTTTTTTGGTTTTTTGGGGAGAATAGATGAGCGACCATCTGCAAATTCGTTTACCCAGTACCAATATTTTTTTTTCGCTCAGGCTTAGTTCTCGACCGGTATCTTTCAGTTGCCTTTGAAATAAACGGATTAGACCGCTTAAGCCTAAGAAAGCTAAGCCGACACAGAAAATTGCCCAACTCGCTTGCCAATATGCGATTGCTAAAAACATAGTGGTGATGGCTATAAGGCCGATGGGGTTGCAGGTCGCTTTGAATCCCAAGTAGCTGAAAAAAACGACGGTGCAGAACAGAAATGGCAAAGCCGCTAACTTGGCAGATGCCGTTAATATTTCTGATGGAAAAAAATGAGCCGCAACCAAAGTCGCCAGAAAAAGCCCCAGTGAAATAACCCAGCAGCGTGCTGGTAAAGATTTAAGTAAGTTTGTCATCATAGTACTCTCAAAGTGCACGGGCGATGCACAATCAAATCATGTATCAGCATGTTAGTTCTCAAAAAGTGCTCTAGTGGTTTGCTCGGCCATAATCTCGCACACAGGACATTTAAGCTGAATGCGCTGTTGAGATACCGTCAAATACAGACTACCGCATCGACACCGGTGTAAGGATGCAAGCTGTGATCTTAAATCACGAGCTAGAACCCAACCTTCATTGATGGTTAGTTTTTTCCAGGGGATCTCAGCTGGAAGATCTGCTTCTTCTCTTGCAACCAAGTACGCATCGTAAGCCTTCATCAAAGCATCGATATTTAATTGCTTGTAGACATTATCACCACCAATATTGACATAAAGCGCCATCAGCAGGGAGCCTTCAACTAGGGCTCTTCTGCTTTTAACAATGGCATCAGATTCTGGTAATTGACCAGGACAAGGTGACTTGCCAGTCACTTCTTTGTGCAGCCTTCTGATAATGTGGATTGGCAAACCAGTATCGAGCGCGATAATGGTTGTTCGAAATCCGTATTTAATAAGCAGCGAGGCTCGGGTAAACAGCTCACTTTTGGACAGGTTATCAATCATGCATCCCCCTTGTTGTTTAGGGTTGATAATAAATAAGCGATTCTTGGGATACCTGTGCCTTTGCTCTTCACCATCTCAATCAGTTGGCTTTGGTTACCCCTTGGTTGAAACAGCATGAATGATGAGGTCGCCACTCGTTGCAGGTCGTCAACACCGGCATTAATCAGTGCATCCACCACGTCGCGTGTAAGTCCAAAGCGCAAGACCGCCTCTTGCGGATCAATTCGCGCTAATTCACGTGCTGCGTGTAGGTACGCCAAATTTAATTGATAGAAGTCTTGTTGATTGGTTGTCATTGACGGACCTCCAGTTCATGTAAAATGTTGCGATAAATAGAAAGCACTCTTTGCCCATACCAGCGTGCACGCTCTTCGTTCCAACTGTGATAGCGGCCTAAGCCAAGCTCTAAATCGTTAGGTGAAGACTTGATTGCTTCGGCCAAAATACTGGAGCCGACGGTAAGGTTGGTGATGGGGTCTAGCAGTTCCGCCGCTGAACTCACCCGATGTCCGTGCCAATGCAAATTGATTTGCATTAGGCCAATATCGAGCTGGTATTTTTCACTCTCTTGCAGTGCTTGGTTTAACAGTTGCTCCGCTTCTGTCTGAGATTTGGCGTAGGTTGCATTTGAACCATTGCGAATTGCGTATGGCCATGGACTGGTCATGTTGAGACCGCGATGTGAGGCGGACTCAGCCAAGGCAACGGCGTAGAGCATGACTGGATCAATACCAAAGCTTTGTGCTGCTTTTTCCCACTGATAGCCCGGAAACGCATAGACTGAAGTGCTTGCGGACATGGCTATCACTAGGGCAACAGTTTTTGCTTTAATCGTTTTCATTTTTGTCCTCTAATTGATTTCCGAGAAGCGCCTGAATGGCTTTCGGGCTTATTCTTTTTAATGGCACTGCGCTAAAGTCGGCGATGCCTCTCGTATAAACTTGTGCTGCTTTTGACCAGTCGCCTACGGCAACAGGCGCTTGCATATCAAATCCTTTTTGCTGGTTCTGATGGTCTGCAATACCCTGTAATAGCCTTGGGTATTCACCCACTTCGTCCCGTAGCAAGTAAGCCTGGTAGCGTGTTAAAAACTCTTTTTGCTTAAAGGGGTATTCCCTGTCATCAACCTTGCAGAGTTCAACCCATCCACCCATGTCTGAAATCACGCGGTGGATAAGCGCATCGTCAAACATCACGGATGTCCAAGCGCCAACCTGACGAACAGCCTTGTCAACTTTGTTCCAAGCAACCATGGCTTTTGAACCTGAGTTGCCGTCGATATGCTTGATGACGTCAGCGGGCTTTGGAAAAAATTGCCCAGTATCCGGTGATTGAATATGCCGAGTCAGACCGATTCGCACTTCTTCAATGCTATAAGCACGAAGGGCTTCAAATGCGATGGATAGCAATTGTGGTGATACGCTTTTGCCATACATGGCCCAAGCTGCTCCCCAAACTTCAGCAAACTCGCGTTTATCAACCTCCTGCACTTGAACGAACCTCCCGAATACCTGGTCCGGCCCAGCTTTCAGCAATGCGGCGATTGCTTTCTTCAATATTCAATTGGTGATTGCTGCCCTTTAGGCTCGTCGATGATTGCTGTACTTCATCAATGCGAACGTACTCGTCTTCCCATTGCCGGTTTAAAAGCCAGTTATGTGGCATAGGGGTCTTAGTCCGATCTTGATACTGTAATCGGTTGTCTCGTTGCTCTTTCCAGCGTGTTAGCACTTCCAAGGCGAGTTCATGGTCTTCATTGAGGCCCATGCGTAGCCATTCTTCTTTGGCTTTCGCTTTTTTTTCTTTGCGTATTTGTACATCCCAGAAGTCTTCAAACTGTATGTGGTCAACAGTTTTAACTGTTGGTTTATTGCTTCTCTCAGAGTCATCCGACCGTTGAGAGTCCCTTACCGGGTTGCCATCAGGCATAAACAATGATGAAAATTCTTCTGGTAGCCGAGCTTGAAAAGCGGCAAGAGATTTCAAAAGCGATGCCATACCAATGAAGTCGGCAGGTACATCTTTAAGCAACCGAAAGGCTGCCTTACCTTGGTTTGGGTTTTCGATTGGGTTGTGCTTCAGAAAGCTTCGAATCAAAGTCCAACCAGATGCCTCGCAACGAATCAGGAACTGATCTTGTTCTAACTCACTTAACGCCTTGGCAACCTGTTGCTCATCCCAGTTCAAGTCAGAAGCAACGTAACCAATCGGCAGTCGAAAGCAGCCAAGCAAATTACAATGTGGGCATGTAAGCAAATACAGTCCTAGCAACTTCGCTGAGTCACTCCAGGACAAAACATTTTGCTTTAGCCAAAAGCGGGTATAGACCTTGCCATAATCACGCATGGAGGAACTCGCTTTTGTGTTTACGTAAAATGCTGATCATTATTTGCCCTTAATCCTACTGGTTACTGGCTTTCAGCTCGCTTGGGCATTCGGGATAGATGTCCGGTCTTAACTGAGATCGGGTTACCTGTCCTTGCGTAGCTTGTTCGATGGGTAAAACGAATTCAGCGGGAACACGCCCTGATTTATTCAACCAAAACCAGACGTTTTGCTGTTTTGAGTTGATGGCTCGTGCTAATGCTGATTGCCCGCCGACCAAGTCAATGGCACGGCGGAGATGTTTTTGTGTCGTGTTGAACACTTCCATACCGTCTCCTGTTACAATAATAACTGTTACAAGATTGAATGTTACAGTTTAAACTGTAGACAAGTCAACAGTTAAAATTGTTGAAAGACTACAGTTTTATTTGTAGAATGCGGGCTTATGAAAACTTTATCCGAACGACTAAACCATGCCTTGCAGCTTACTGGGGTGACTCAGTCTGAGTTGGCTCGACGCATTGGTATCAAACAGCAGTCGATCAGCCAGATTTGCTCTGGTAAATCGGCTAGGTCTCGTTACACCATGCAGATCGCGGAGGCGCTTCGCGTGAATGCTCATTGGCTCGCCACAGGTGATGGCGAGATTGGCTTGGGGGTCGGTAATGTAGAAGTAGGGCCTGATATTAAGGGAAGAATTCCTCTCATTAACTGGGTTCAGGCCGGTCATTGGACTGAAATAGCGGAGGGATTTGCCCATGAAGATGCTGAGGAGTGGCGTGAAGTTACTGGGAAAGCACATGAGGGTTGTTTCGCACTTCGCGTAAAAGGCGACAGTATGGAAAATCCAAGCGGAAAAAAATCCATACCTGAGGGAGCAGTGATCGTTGTTGATCCTGAGTTACCTTACTCTTCAGGTTCATTGGTTGTTGCGCGTTTGGATGATTCGAAAGAAGCAACCTTTAAGCAGTTGGTTATTGATGGTGAACAGAAGTACCTAAAACCTTTGAACCCGCAATACCCGGCAATACCGATCAACGGCAACTGCACCATCATCGGTGTAGTACGACAAGCTATCATCGATTTTTGGTAGCGAAGGAATTTGTGGTTTAGCCACAGTTGTTCATGAGCTGAAGAAGCAACGATTGCAAACAGCTACAACTGAGCATTGGCGCACGCTGAGAGTAAATGGTAACCGATTAGATAACCATTGATTGTTTATAAAGTCAAGATCAGCGAAAATAGCGGCCAATTACGATTAACACGACGGATTTGACAAGCGAAGAACTGAAAAGAGAGTACTTCCAAAAGTGTGTACAAATCCGTGTACAAACTAAAAGAATTTATACATGGCAAACCAAGATTTTCTCAATGAAATCAATAAGCGAAGGACCTTTGCTATTATCTCGCACCCGGATGCGGGTAAAACCACCATTACAGAAAAAGTGCTGTTATTCGGACAAGCAATCCAAAAAGCAGGTACCGTAAAAGGTCGTGGCTCAAACCAGCACGCTAAATCTGACTGGATGGAAATGGAAAAAGAACGTGGTATCTCGGTAACTACGTCAGTAATGCAGTTTCCCTATAACCAGCGTTTGGTAAACCTTCTTGATACACCAGGACACGAAGATTTCTCTGAAGATACATACCGTACCTTGACCGCAGTTGACTCGTGTTTAATGGTTATCGATGCGGCAAAAGGTGTTGAGGATCGCACACGTAAATTAATGGAAGTAACGCGCTTACGTACCACGCCAATCGTTACCTTTATGAATAAGTGTGACCGTGATATTCGTGATCCTATGGAGTTATTAGACGAAGTAGAAACCGAACTAAACATTGCATGTGCACCAGTAACATGGCCGATTGGCTGTGGTAAAGAATTCAAAGGTGTTTACCATATTCACCGCGAAGAAACGATTTTATATAGCACCGGCCAAGGCCACACTATTCAGGAAGTTCGTACAATTAAGGGCTTAGATAACCCTGAGCTAGATGCAACCATCGGCAGCGAACTAGCAGAGCAATTACGTGAAGAACTTGAGCTGGTAATGGGTGCATCGCACGAGTTTGACTTAGACCTCTTTTTAGCGGGCGAACTCTCACCTGTTTACTTCGGTACGGCGCTAGGTAACTTTGGTGTTGACCATGTACTTGATGGCTTAACTGAGTGGGCTCCGTCACCATTACCACGCGAAACAGAAGATCGCCAAGTGCTTGCAACAGAAGAAAACTTCACTGGTTTCGTATTCAAAATTCAAGCGAATATGGACCCTAAACACCGTGACCGCATTGCTTTCATGCGTATCGTATCAGGCAAATACAGCCAAGGTATGAAGATGAATCACGTACGTATTGGCAAGCAAGTGAGCATTTCTGATGCGGTAACCTTTATGGCCGGTGACCGCGAACGTGCGCAGGATGCTTATGCGGGCGATATTATTGGTTTACATAACCACGGTACGATTCAAATTGGTGATACTTTTACCCAAGGTGAAAAGTTGAAGTTTAGCGGTATTCCTAACTTCGCGCCTGAATTATTCCGCCGTATTCGTCTAAAAGATCCTCTTAAGCAAAAGCAGTTATTAAAAGGCTTAGTGCAGTTATCAGAAGAAGGGGCGGTGCAAGTATTTAGACCACTTATTAACAACGACCTTATCGTTGGCGCTGTTGGTGTACTACAGTTTGATGTGGTTGTTGCACGCTTAAAAGCAGAATACAACGTAGATGCTATTTATGAAGGGGTCAGTGTTAATACTGCACGCTGGGTAAGTTCAGACGATACTAAAAAGTTTGAAGAGTTTAAACGCAAGTGCGAAAGCAACTTAGCGCTAGATGGGGGGGATAACCTTACTTACATCGCGCCAAGTCGTGTAAACCTAAACTTATCAATGGAACGTTATCCTGATATTAAGTTTAACCATACACGCGAAAACTAAGCTTACACAGGCACATATTTTAAGTGCCCGCATGGCGGGCAATAAAGGTAAAAATTACAATGAATATCCGTACTCTTTTAATTGAAAAAGCCGTTGCAGCCATGGTTGCAGCAGGACTACCCGAAGACACGAACCCCGCGGTAACACAAAGTACACGCCCGCAGTTTGGTGATTACCAAATCAATGGCGCGATGGGAGCGGCTAAAAAGCTAAAATCAAACCCACGCGAACTGGCACAAAAAATTATCGATAACCTAGACCTTGCTGATATCGCAGAAAAAACAGAAATTGCAGGCCCAGGTTTCATCAACATTCACTTAAAGCCTGAATTTTTATCAACAAGCTTAAAAGCAGCGAATGAAGATGAAAAGCTCGCGGTTTCACCGCATGCAACCGCGCAAAAAGTTGTGGTTGATTACTCATCACCCAACCTTGCGAAAGAAATGCACGTTGGCCATTTACGTTCTACGATCATTGGCGATGCTGTTGTTCGTGCGCTTGAGTTCCGTGGTGATGATGTTATTCGTCAAAACCACATGGGAGACTGGGGTACGCAGTTTGGTATGTTGATTGCGCATTTAGAAGACCAAATTAGCCAAGGTGTCGACTTAGACAAAGTGGCTCTGGCAGACTTAGAAACCTTCTACCGCGATGCGAAAAAACGGTTTGATGATGAAGAAGGCTTTGCCGATAAAGCCCGTGACTACGTGGTTAAATTACAAGGTGGCGATGCGCACTGTGAAAAGCTGTGGAAGCTATTCATTGCCACGTCAGTGAAGCACTCTGAAGAAGTGTATAAGCGCTTAAATGTTACGCTTAAACAAGACGATATCATGGCTGAAAGTGCTTACAACAGTGAGCTTGCTAATATCATCGCTTTATTAAAAGACAAGCACATTGCTGTTGAGTCTAATGGCGCACAAGTTGTGTTCCTAGACGAGCTTGCTAATAAAGACGGTGAACCTTCAGTATTTATCGTGCAAAAATCAGGCGGCGGTTTCTTATACGCGACAACTGACTTAGCAGCGTGTGATTACCGCTCAAACAAACTTGGTGCTGACCGTATCTTAATTTTTGTTGATGCGCGTCAAAGCTTACACTTTAACCAAGTTGAGTTAACTGCACGTAAAGCCGGTTTGTTACGTGATGAAACTAGTTACGAGTTTTGCCCATTCGGCACCATGATGGGTGAAGATGGCAAGCCATTCAAAACACGTACGGGTGGCACCGTTAAACTAGCTGACTTACTTGAAGAGTCAATCACGCGTGCAGCAGCAAAGCTTGCAGAGCGTGAGTCTGATCTAAGCGACGAAGAGCGTAGTGAAATTGCCCGTAAAGTAGGGATTGGCGCAGTAAAATATGCGGATCTTTCAAAGCACCGCACCAGCGACTATATCTTCAATTGGGATACGATGTTGAGTTTCGAAGGCGCAACTGCACCTTATCTTCAATATGCGTATACGCGTGTTCGCAGTATTTTCCGCAAGTCAGGTATCGATGCCGCTTCATTAACAGCAGACGTTGCTATCAACGAGCCGCAAGAAAAAGCACTTGCGCTAAAACTTCTCCAATTAGAAGAAGTACTCGACCTGATGATCAGCGAAGCAACACCACACGTACTATGTGGATACCTATACGAACTTGCAAGCCTATACATGACGTTCTACGAAGCGTGCCCAGTACTTAAAGACGGTGTAGAACCAAGTGTACGTGATAGCCGTTTAGTACTGTGTAATTTGGTTGCGAAGACGCTTGAAAAAGGGTTGGATTTGTTAGGTATCGAAGTTATGGAGCAAATGTAATCTGCTTCGTGTAGTTCGCTTTAGCTGCGTTAATGAGTTTATTTAGCCTAAGTCACATACAAAAACGTATGCTCCATGGCATAAATAAGCTCATTGCCTTGCTAGCACTCCTACACTTGCAGAGAGTTTGAGTGCTCATAGGGGTAAGTCGGTTTTCTGTTTTGTCTTAGGCTAAACTACTTAGGTGAACGCTGCTTCGTGTAGTTCGCTTTAGCTGCGTTAATGAGTTTATTTAGCCTAAGTCACATACAAAACACGTATGCTCCTTGGCATAAATAAGCTCATTGCCTTGCTAGCACTCCTACACTTGCAGCAGATAACGTATGTTACCGCCTTCGTAGGTTGGGTAGAGCGCAGCGACACCCAACAAAAATTGACAAGATATAAATGTTGCTTAATTTTTAGCTGATAGCTTACTGTGATAGAAGGAATTTTTAAATGAAACTTGAAGATATTCGCCGTGAATATTTACAGGATGGTTTATCTGAAGACATGCTTGATGCATCGCCTATCAAGCAGTTTGAAAAATGGCTTGAGCAGGCTGTGGCAACTAACTTGCCAGATCCGACGGCAATGGTGGTGGCAACGGTTGATGAGCATGGTCAGCCTTCGCAGCGCATCGTTTTGCTAAAGCACCTTGATGAAAACGGCTTCGTGTTTTTTACCAACACGGGTTCACGCAAAGCGCAAGAGCTTAAAGGGAACAACAAAATTTCCTTACACTTTCCTTGGCACCATATGGAGCGTCAAGTAATTGTGTATGGTGAAGCAAAACCATTACCAACCACAGCAGTGGCAAAGTACTTTTTATCGCGTCCTAAGGAAAGCCAGCTTGCAGCTTGGGCGTCTGCGCAAAGTCGTCCTGTCTCGTCTCGTAAAGTGTTAATGGAAACCTTTGCTAAAATGAAGCAGAAGTTTTCTGATGGTGAAATTCCTCTCCCTGATTTTTGGGGAGGGTACTGTGTAGAGCCGACTAAAGTTGAATTTTGGCAAGGCGGTGCACACCGTTTGCATGACCGCTTTATGTATCAGCGCAACGCTGACGGCAGTTGGCAATTCGGTCGTTTAAATCCATAAATGCGTTTTATTGATTCCCATTGTCACCTCGATTTTAGCGAGTTTGATGAGAATCGCGACGCGCTTATCGACGCGTGTCAAAACGCAGGGATCGCACACTTTGTTGTGCCGGGTATTAGCTTGGCACAATCGACCCAATTGCTTTGCTTTTCAAAATCGTATCCAAGCGTATCAATTGCACTAGGCTTACACCCTTATTTTTTATCACAGCATCAACCTCATCATCTAAGCGAGCTAGAGCAGCTTGCTAAAACCCATGCGAATGAACTTGTTGCGATTGGTGAATGCGGGCTTGATCGCAGTATTGATAATCTTGATAAACAAATTGCGTTATTTGAAGGGCAGATTGAGCTTGCTAACCAATTGGCACTCCCGCTGATAGTTCACCACCGACAAAGCCATGATCTCATTGCGCGTTCATTCAAGCGATGCAAGCCTAAATATGGCGGGGTAATTCATGCATTTTCCGGGTCGCAGCAACAAGCAAACAGCTATATTAAGCAAGGTTTTAAACTCGGGGTGGGTGGGGTGATAAGTTACCCTCGAGCTGAAAAAACACGCCAAGTGATAAGTAATATTGCCCCCCAGCATTTAGTGCTTGAGACCGATGCGCCCTCAATGCCACTTGCAGGCTCTCAAGGGCAAATCAATACGCCACTAAAAATACGAGAGGTGTTTACTCACCTATGTGAGCTAAAAGGTGTCTCGGGTACTGAAAAGCAATTGTTAGCTGATGCGCTTTATGACTCTTGCTCAGCACTTTTTTTGATATAACGATTTACCTGCCAGCGCTTTAATCCTCGGCCTAGTTGCCATGTAAAAATACAGGTAATAACCAACATGAGTAAGACCTGTCTGCCTAAATCATGAAAACTGCTGTGGCTGGTTGCAATTGACGCTTGTGTTAAATAAGTGATGGTTACAAAGCCTATCGGACGCTCATCATCGCTTATTACAGGCTCGACAAAGGGGGTTTTGAGTTTACTTATTCCCGGAGTCGAGTCTGGTAAAAGTCCAAATGTGTGGTGGCTTTGCCAGTTATCACTGGCGGCAATTTGGATCCCTTGTTGGTCATAAACGATGGCTGCTAAAACATACTCGTCTTCTGCTATGTTATTACACAGTGCATTTAATGCGGGCTTATTTTTTTCTTCGAGCGGGGTCTGCGCATTAAGTGCCATAAATTTTGTTAGGCTTGTCGCGGTACTGTTTGCACTGTCATAAAGTAGTTGATGGCTTTGAAAGCTACTATTAACGGCAACCCAACTAAGCAACACAAAACAGGCCGCAGCTAGGCTTAATCGCACGATGCGTTGGCGATAAGTAGCCGAAAATGGAGTTTTAAGTTGGTTATTTTTCATAGTCACCGTATACGCTGCTGACAGCTTTTACAATTGATGGTACAACTAAACCAGTATAATAACCTTATTAGTTCATTGATTGCGAGTAGCAAATACACGCACAACAACAGACATAAGTCTAACGTGGAGCCACTATGTCACAGCTTAGCTTAGCTGCTACACCTACAGCAAATTTAACAGGTCAAATAACACTAAATTGCTGGTATAAAATTGAAAATAAACACCTAATTGCGACAGATATTTTACCCAAAGCACATCAAGGCGTACTGAGCGTGGCGTTTGGCGGTGAACTCAGTGCTGACCATTTACTTGCTCTGACAGCATTTTTAAGCTCGCACGGCTTCACAAATTTAACCGTGTGTTGTTATCAGCCTATTGAATCTATGCCCTCAGCGTGGTGTGTTCATAGCGACTCAACATCACCACTCAGTCCATCCGTATTAACCGCCTTTGCTAATCAGCATGGCTTGCAATTGGTGCAGTTAACGAATCCACCCACCGTGAATGAGCCCGGTTTATTACTCATGGACATGGATTCAACAGCGATTACGATAGAATGTATTGATGAAATTGCACGTTTAGCCGATGTGTATGATGAAGTGGCTGCTGTCACTGCGCAAGCCATGGCTGGGCAGCTTGATTTTGCACAAAGCTTAAAACAGCGTGTTGCAAAGCTTGAAGGCATTGATGTTGATTTAATCGATGATTTAAAATCGCGTTTACCCTTGATGCCTGGTGTGAATGAGCTCTGCCAATACCTTAAAAAGTATGACTGGCATCTTGCCATTGCCTCGGGTGGTTTTGTGCCATTTGCTGAGCAAGTACAATCGCTTATTGGTTTAGATGAAGTACATGCTAATACACTTGAGTTTAAAGATAACCGGCTAACGGGTAAGGTCATAGGCACGATTGTTGATGCAGAAGAAAAAGCGCGAGTGCTTAAGCGAATCGCAGAAAAACTGGCGCTTAATACCCGTCAAACTGTTGCCATGGGTGATGGGGCTAATGACTTAAAAATGATGGCTGCAGCAGGGCTTGGCGTGGCTGTTCATGGAAAACCGAAAGTTGTTGAGCAAGCACAAACAGCCATTAATGAAGGCTCGTTACTTCAAGTCAGTTACTTGCTCACAATTCCATTAGATTACACGCTTTAACCACGTTTTCTTGCGCTTATTCATTTCGATTTTGAGTGTTTCATCAATATCAAAATGCGTAAGCGCTTCATCACTAATATCAATTAAATCACCCACACCTGCCACGGCCCACAGCGCTTCTTCAAGATCTTTCGCTTTATGTAAGGCATACTGACTTATATATTTGAGTTCGTTTGATAAATAATCAATATCAGGGCGCCCTGTACGTGATACATATAAACGAAACACAAACATGAGGTCATTTCTCAGCGCTTTTTTTACAAACAAAGTCTGGGGTTTGTAGTCATCTTCACTAATGCACCGACTCGTAATCGCGTCGCTGATTGAAGGTTGGCGAGGGTCAAAACGAATAAATAAGGTAAAAGCAAGCGGCGGGTCTTGGCGGCTACGATCTTTTATGAGTGGTGTAATGACTTCGGTGATTTGCTGCGTTGATAAAATCCCTTCAATACTGGTGTTTTCGTTTAAGAGCGCAAAGTTTTGCAGTAATACATGTAATGGGCTCGGATATAAACCCTGACCAATTGCACCGGCTTTAAAATGCGCTGCTTCTTTGTGTAAATAAAACGGAAATTGGCAAACACTTTTGGTTACCATATTTCTGAGTGCCGTTGAAAGACCCGGTATTTTAGGCGACTCTTCACACACCCTTAACTTATCTTTATTGTTTTCAATCAGTATCGTAAAGAACTTAATCGCCATATGTGGTAAGTCTGAAATACGGTGAACTTTTAGATTAACCGTGGTGAGTGACTTACTAATCGCCATGACTTCGTAAGCAAGGCTCGATAAATCATGTTTTTTGGTAATTTTTTGTAAATCAGGCAAGCTAATATTAATTATGTCGCCTTTTTTAAACTCAACAGGTTTATCACACTCGATTTGTAATCCCATAACTGACAAGTCGCGGGTATGGCCTGTGATAATCTGCTCGTGATGATTTATGGTGATAGCTGTCTTGTACAAATAGCGCTTGTGCGCCCTTAAATTGACATACTCAAGGGCTACGGGCTCTAGGTGTGGCGGTGTTTTATGTTTGCTATGGCCAAATTGTTTTAGTTGATTAACCGCGCTTTTATCAAACGTTAATTGTTTATAAGAGAGCTGCTCATAGGGCGTGCCAACGGCCGTTAAGATCAGTAAATATTTAACGTCTTTGATCAACCCTTGCACGCGAGGTGAGGGCGGTTTGTTCAACTTTTCAATGTCTTTCCCTGCACTACTTGGCAGTGACAACGGAATATACGAATCTTCAGGGTGACTTGGCATCAATTGCAACTTAAAACATTGCCAGCTGTCTTTTTGACTACCAAACCCTAAAAATAAATTTTTAAGCTGAGGCTGGCTTTCAAGCTCACTACGCGTGGCAGAGTAGTAATACACTTTACCAGCAACAACATGCGTGAAAGTATACAGGTACTCTTCTTTTACTGCCTCAGGTGAGCTTAATAAGTGGCCTATACGTTGTTGGTTAATAATACTGTATAAGCAAGACAGCTTGCGCTCGTCACAAAAATAACGCTGAATAAAAATATTATTTTCAGTTGTTAAGGCAAGGCTTGGGTATAGCTTGTCACCTTGTAAGCTTAAAAAGGTATAAAGAGAGGTCACACGCGGAATGTAGTATTGTTCATAGCCTTTTGACACAACCGCATCGAGCGTATTGTCTAGGTTAACTTTATAACGACGCTTATTGCCGTGGATAAAGCTTTCTAAAAACTCATCAAACTTTTCGTTGTTTTCAATAAAGGTGCGTTTTAGGCGAACATGATTGTATTCGCGTGATACTTTTTCAATCGCGACGACTTCGTACTGAATTCCGTTTTTTAAACCTAACTCAAAATCTTGTTCAAGGCCGACTAGGCGCAGGCCTATAAGTTGACCTTTTTTTAACTTATAGCGTGGCGCGAGCTTTATCTTTGCACCACTGAGTGAGATATCAGATGTTGTTGCGGCTACTTTGCTGTCTTTATCAAACTCAACAGTGATTTTGATAGAGTAATTCATCCGCTCTTCACGACGGCTTTCGTAGGAGGCAAATTTTATCACTTTGGCTGATAACTGACTGTCGTTATCATCTTCAGTAAGAGCTTGTTCGGCCGCTTTCTTTTGCATGACACGATGGTTGTTTTCAGTGTTCATCACCGCTTCATAGACAGCAAGGGTGTAACCGCCATGGCGTTTAATAGCCTGTTCAAACACTTCGATGGCAGTATCGTCCATAAAGTGCTGTTTACCTTCGTATTCGTATGGTTTTACTTGACCCGTTACTTGCCCACGTAAATCAATAAACCGTGCAACAGGCTGAGATAAACGCGACATCTCCATTTTGATCAAGAACTGCTCAGGCTTAGTTAAGCCCGCTGTTTTTGATTTAAACAGTTTGTCGAATTTTGGGGTGCCTAAATATGCCTTTAGCTCTTCAACTAGGCTTTCATATTTAAGCAGAATGTCTTCAGCCATTTATAAAACCATCAACGTCTATTAAAAAAAGTAGGTATACTAGTCGGCAATTACGCAGTAAAAACACAAACAGTAGTCACTTTTTTATTTTATTAATTATTGTTATAAGTATTTGCCAAATAAATGGCAAGCACTGTTAAGTTTTATTTGTAAGCAAAAACTATGCCCTAAAGCGGTTCTTTATTTAACAGTGTGTTGAATAAAGAGCTGGAGTAAGAGGTTTTAGTTACAACGAGTTATCTTTTTGTGATTATAAACTTACTATACATTAATTGTGTTAAGTGTCAGTTTTTAATAACAAGTTAGTCACAAATTAGCGACCTAAATAGGTAAGGCCGAATGGCAAAATCAGCAAAAATCGAATTTGTCTGCACAGAGTGCGGCATGAACTATCAGCGCTGGCAAGGACAGTGTAAGTGCGGTGCATGGAACACGCTAGCAGAATTTAAGCCCTCAGCCGGACAGTCAAAACAAGCGGCAAGCCGTGCCGTGGTTGCAGGCTACGCAGGCGGTGTTGGCGGCGGCTCAAAAAAAATTAATGAAGTTGAAACCGCCGAAGCAGAAAAACGCTTAACCGACATTGGTGAGTTAGACCGTGTATTAAGTGGCGGTGTGACCACCGGTTCCGTAAATATTATTTCGGGCGATCCAGGGGCTGGAAAAACGACATTATTGTCAGATTTAATTGCTCGCATGTCGAAAGTGATGCCGTCACTTTATTGTACGGCAGAAGAGTCATTATCGCAGTTTAAAAACCGTGTAAACCGACTGCGTTTAGATTATAACCCTGATGAGCTTTATTTACTGTCAGAAACCAGCGTTGAAGCAATTATTGAAGAGCTTGATAAGAACAAGATTAAGTTTGCGGTGATCGATTCAATTCAAGCGGTTGTGACAGAAGCCGCTAATGGCAGCCCAGGCTCTCCTTCACAAGTTAAAAGTGCAGCACAAGCACTCACTCAATATTGTAAGCAAAATGACGTCACCATGTTCATTATTGCTCACGTAAATAAAAACAACGAAATCGCAGGCCCGCAAACCTTAGTGCATATTGTAGATGCACTGCTGCATATTGATACCAACGATGGGCAAATTCGTACCTTACGTGCCAATAAAAACCGTTTTGGCGATATTGATACCGTCGGTATTTTTAGAATGTGTGAGCGCGGTATGCTCAGTGTTGACAACCCAAGCGAAATATTTTTATCGGGGTCAAGCACCGAATCGCCGGGATCGGCTATTACATGTATTCGTAAAGGTAATCGTAATTTATTGTTAGAGATTCAGTGCTTAACCACAGAAACCGAGGCTGAGTTTCCGCAGCGAGTGTGTGTTGGCTTAAATATGAATCGTATCAAAATGCTCACAGGGATTTTGCGTAAACACACCAAGACTAAAATCTTTCATGACACGTTTTTTAATATTGTCGGTGGCCTAAAAATTGATGAGTCTGAAACCTGTATCGACTTAGCATTAGTTACGGCATTGTTGAGTAGTTTGAATGAGTTTGTTGTGCCAAGAACCACCTGTATTATGGGTGAATTAAGCTTAAATGGTGACGTTAGGCCCATCGACAGTGGGGTGCCGCGAGTAAAAGAAGCCGCTCAGCATGGTTTCACTGAAATTTTTATTCCATATCGTAACTACCATAAATCAATGGAAGGATTGGGCGCAAAAATTACACCTGTTAAAACAGTGCATGAGTTACTGTCTTTAATAAACTAGTTGTAATTTGATAGACTATAAAAAACACCAATCAAAGGAAATAAAATGAAAAAGTTAGTAATTGCAGCCGTTGTTGCTGCAGCTGTAGGTGGCGTCGTTTACGCAAACTATACAGCAACACAGGAAGTGAAAAAGGTTGTTGATAAGCAACTAAGCGCTTTATCAAGCCAAAGTGGTGTAGATATCACTTACAGCGATATTTCAGCAAGCGTGTTCAGTAGCAGCATGCAGTTGTCTGGTATAAATGTGCAAAGCATTGAAGGCGATGAAACCATTGCCACTATCGACAATATTGAAGTGACGGGTTACGAAGTTGATGCGATCCCACCCCACACGGGCTTCGTGATGACAAATTTCCGCTTTAGTGATGAGTTTTTATCGCAACTTCCAGACAGTGCGAATAATAAGCTTGCCGCAACGAGTTACAACGTGAATTCATCGCTTGATTACAACAAAGAGTCAGGTGATAGCAAGTTTGCGCTTAACGTGAAGGCAAGCGAAGTGGCTGATGTACGTTTTAATCTTGGTTTAGCAAATTCAACGGCGTTGATGGAAGCATCTTTATCAATCAGCCAAGCACAAAATGCTGCGAATGGGGCTGAGCTCACTTTAGAGCAACAACTACAGCAACAATCAAAAATGATGGCGGCAATGAGCCAATTAGAGCCGCGCAGTATCGAGCTTGAAATCAACGACGACGGTGAACTTAAAACTGTTGTCGAAAGCTTCTTAAAAGCGCAAGGCATGACACTTGATGACCTTGAGCAAGTTGTGGCAATGCAATTACAACAAGCTCCTGTAAGTGCGGAGTTAGACACTGCGATTAAAAACTTTGCCAGTGGTTTATCAAAATTGTCTTTATCGGCACGCCTACCTGAAGGCAAGTCGATGATGCAAATCAACCAGCAAATCATGATGCTGGTTGGTCAGCCTGAAGAGCTTGCGAAATTTATTAATTTAAAAGCGAGTGGTGAATAACCCGCTGACCGCAGCCGTGCGTTAGCTTCAATAACCTTAAAGTGTTCAACTCTCTAGTTTGCTCACTTTAAGGTTATTTTTTACATGCCTTACACCCTGACTGTGTTCTAAGAACTTTTGTGCCAGCGCACGTTGAAACCCCGTTTCCGTTGAACCTAATAATTCAATCGTATCGCCATTTACAATAACCTGTAAGTTTTCAATTTTAAAATTGCGGTTATTCGTTAGTTTCTTTAAAGCCACTTGCTGTAATCGCGGTTGCGCCGAAGTACTGGTTGTTAAAACATGGGTGTTGGCACTGACTTGTGTGGCGCAAGCCAATAAAAAAAGACAGCTAAATAAGGTTACGACAACAGATAATTTGAAACGGCTCATACAATTCCCTCGCAATAATGACAGATTGAACTCTGTATGAACAATTACAAATTCTGTTCCAATTTTAGTTTGTTGATTTTTATAGGTTTTATTTTTTTGAAGAAACTGTATGTGAAGTAATTACACATAGTTCAGTAAAAAAGACACGGCAAATAACAGCGATAAAAATGCCGAGACAGGCTCGGCATTTTTATTAACAAGGCTTATTAAGCACGCACTACTTTTTCTTTTTTGGTTTTGCCTTTTTCTTCGCTTTGATCTTTGCTGGATCTTTTTTCTTTTTAGAAGGGATTTTTGCTTCTTTGTGTTGCGGCTCTATCCCTTTGATTACTCGACGCTTTAGTTTTTGTTCGATGTAACGCTCAACTTTGCCTAAAATGGCAACGTCATGCGCTTCGATAAATGAAATCGCGATTCCTTTTTTGCCTGCACGACCAGTACGTCCAATACGGTGAACGTATATGTCTGCGGTGCGAGGCATATCAAAGTTAATCACATGGCTGATATCTGCCACGTCAATACCACGGGCAGCCACATCGGTTGCTACCAATATTTTATTGCGGCCAGAATGGAAGTTCTCCATTGCTTTCATGCGTTTATCTTGTGGCATTTCACCACGTAACCAAGCAACGCGCAGTCCTTCGTTATTTAACGCACCAATTAATGATTCTAGGCGTTCACGGGTCTTAACGAACACTATCGCTTTATGGATATCATCGCCGTTTAAGATATCGACTAACATTTTAAGCTTATGGTTGTAGTCGTCGGCTAAGTGAACCCACTGGTGGATCTTTGCTTTTTCTTTACGCGACGATTCTGCTTCTAGTAGCGCAGGATCATTTAAAATACGCTCAGCGAAAAGCTCAACACTGT
Source organism: Pseudoalteromonas lipolytica (assembly GCF_900116435.1). GTDB lineage: Bacteria > Pseudomonadota > Gammaproteobacteria > Enterobacterales > Alteromonadaceae > Pseudoalteromonas > Pseudoalteromonas lipolytica. The sequence continues at coordinate 37,603 of NZ_FPAZ01000013.1, forward strand.
CACCTTCAAGTGTGGCTGAAAATAGAAAACATTGACGACGATTTCTGGCTTCATCACAAATACGCAGCATTTCTTTACGAAAGCCCATATCGAGCATGCGGTCGGCTTCGTCTAAAATAAGCATTTCAACATTTTCAGCATGGAAGTTCTCGGTTTCGAGGTATTCCATTAAGCGCCCAGGTGTCGCGATAAGAATGTCGTTATTGTTCTCAAAAATTTCTTTGTGCGTTCCATAGTTAATGCCGCCCGTCACGACACCTATTTTAAGGTGTGTTTGCTCAGCAAGCTGTTCACAATGCTCATGGATTTGATAAGCAAGCTCGCGAGTAGGAGTCATGATAAGTACGCGGGCAAAACCAGGGTCACGACGAGGGAAATCAAGCAAGTATTGAATAGCTGGGATCAAAAACGCGGCTGTTTTACCGGTACCTGTGGGTGCAGATGCCAAAATATCGCGCCCTTGTAATGCTTCAGGGATCGCTTGTTGTTGAATGCTGGTTGGCGTATCAAAACCCATTTTATTAATGGCATTTAACAGCTTGTTATCGATATCAAATTCAGAAAATTGCATAGAGTGACATAAATAGAGGACAATTGGCGTTAATTATACGCGCTATCCAGCTGTTGGTGAATGAAAAGGTGAAAAAATGTCAGGTTTTGTGTTTAAACAGTTTTCGATAGGGCAAACTCACACTGCAATGAAAGTTTCAACAGATGGGATTTTGTTGGGTGCATGGGCACATGTAAGCGATGCTGCACGAATTGTTGATATTGGCACAGGCACCGGGTTGCTTGCTTTAATGGCAAAACAACGTGCGCCGAAGGCGGTTGTTAACGCTATCGAAATAGAGGCTAACGCGTGTATTGATGCTCGCGCTAATTTTGCTAATAGCCCTTGGCCTGACATTATGCTTTATCAAGGGGCTGTGCAGTCTTTTAAAGCAGCAACCCCCTTTGATGCAATTATCACTAATCCACCTTATTTCAATGCCAGCCTTAAAGGCGATAATGCAGCACGCAATACAGCGCGCCACACCGATGGATTGAGTTTTAGCGAATTAATCAAAGCGTGTAGTGCGCTGAGTCATGCACATACTCTGCTCAATGTGATACTGCCTTGTCCTGAGGCCGAGCAATTTATTGCCATTGCAGAGCAAGAAGGCTGGTATTTAAACCACCTGTGTTTAGTTAAAACAACCGAGAAAAAAGCACCCAGTCGCAGTTTAATGTTATTTAGTCAGGTTGCAGCCCCTTTAACGACAACACATTTAACGATTCATGCAAACAGTGGCGCGTATAGTGCTGAATATAGTGCGCTATGCAAGGACTTTTATTTGAAAATGTGACGCATACCAGCCATTAATAGTCCGTCATCACTTTACTCTAAAAGGTCGTATTTGCTATTCACTGATGCTCGATTGTAGGCCATCTTCGCTTACTAATAATGTATAAGAATGTCCATATGAGGCATGACAAATGGCAACTGATTCATCAACACGCTTACCTTCATCATTCAGTCGAGAGACTTTAATATCATCTGCGCAGTCATCAGTGTGATACCACGTACTTAATTGATTTTGATATAGGTTAACTATTTGATTCTCTATTTTTAAGCGAATGTTTTCGGTGGCAAGAAAGCGGACGGCAAAAAAGCCCTCTTTGTTACTTTGAGTCTGTTTTATGAGCGTTAAACGCAGCTTTTCTCCACTTTGCCAGGCGACAAAATGGTAAGGCTGGTCGTTGTCCACTTGATACATTTGCTCTGCGAAGTTGCTCGCTTCACTGTGATCTTCTACATAAAATGAAATACGGCGTCGTTCATTGTGAAGGTGTGTTATATCAACAGGTAATGAATCTGATGCGAGCGTGTCTACATAATATTGCGCATCACTGACTTCTCTTGCGTTACCAAACAGGTCGGTATTTGCCATGGAGTAGTCAACCTCTAAGGCGGTGGTGTTTATCAATGTATACTTGTTCTCATACATCTGGTTGCCAAAATCATGACTTTCCTCGACTTCTAATTCCTCACACCCTACAAGCAGCGTTGTTGCAAAGAGTAAAAATAGCGCATTTTTCATTGTTTATCCTTTTACTAATGAAGCTGCCGTATGGTTCCAATTCGCAAAAAATGCTTAATTATTTTGAGGGATTAAACCGGTTGCGACCTGTTTTAAAGATTGCTGATTTACGACTGCATGGATGCAGAGCAATGCAGGAGCAATTGCCGAGAACAACTAAATAACGAAACCTTTGCCTTGTTTTCAACGAGGTTTTATCGCCCCAAAATAGCGCACTTAATTAAGCGAATTGGTATGGCATATTGATGCGTTGATTGTACCTCTATTTTGCACTTAATTGCACGGGAGGTTGCAGCTGCATTACTTCATCAAGTTGAATTTGTTGAACATGCTCAAGCTCAAGCAAGGCATCTAAGACTGCTTTTGTGTGCTGTTTTTCTATTTCAGCACTGCAAAAATCAATGATACTAAAACGGCGTTTTATCAATAAGCCATCGATATCAGGTAAAGGATCTTTGGTTTCTATTAGCACGCGTGTGGCAGGGCAGGGGTCGGCATACCCAGAGCGCATTAATTTGTTTAAGTTAAATAAATTATCGTCGAGTTTACCAAGCTCTACGGCGGTTTTAGCGCTATGCGGAATAAATAATGACTCACCAAAGCGGTTTGTTTTAATCTCGCCATCTGCTTTAATTGGGGTGACTTGATTATTGTCGAAGCTGACAATATCTCCGGTAAGTAACGTATATTGACTCATTGTGTTCCCTCGCAATGTGTTGTCTTTTTCTGATCATAGCAAAATGGTGTGTTTTACCAAGCCCTGATATAGTAATAAGGCCTTAAATTTTATGCGAGTATTTTATGTTACGACTCACAATCGCTTTATCAGCCCTTTTATTTTCTCAATTAAGCGTCGCTGCAATGAGCCCTGTCGGGCTTTGGAAAACCATTGACGAGGAAACCAATGAAGCTAAATCTTTGGTACGTATTCGTGAGCAAAACGGTGTACTTATTGGTGAAGTTGAAAAAATTCTTAACCCAGCCAAACAAGATGCAATATGTGATGCATGTAAAGGCGATAAAAAAAATAAGCCAATTTTGGGAATGGCCATTATCGATGGCGCGAAAGAAGCGGGCGATGGCAGTTGGCAAGACGGTGAAATTCTTGACCCTAATAATGGCAAAACCTACACCTTAAAGCTCACCCCTAAAGAACAGGGAAAAGTGCTTGAAGTACGCGGTTATATCGCCTTTTTCTACCGCAACCAATACTGGCAGCGTGTTGAATAGCCTGACATTAAAACGCCAAGCAATGCTTGGCGTTTTAATAAATAAATGGGTTATACAGCAACTCACTTAATTAGGGAGTGAATATTACAGGGTCTCGCTGTATTCAGTCATCACTTGCTCAACCCAATTAGCAATACGTTCATCGCTGAGTTCATATTGGCTGTCTTCATCAAGTGCCAATCCAACAAAGTGTTTACCCTCATTTGTGAGAGCTTTTGACGCTTCAAATTCATAGCTTTCATCGTTAGGCCATAGACCTAAGAAGGTAATATCTTGATGGCAAATTTCGTCGTGTAGCATACCCAAAGCATCTTGAAACCACTGGCCATAACCTTGCTGATCGCCCATGCCAAAAAGGGCCACGGTTTTACCGTTTAGATTCACCTCTTTGATGTCGTCCCAAATTGATTCCCAATCTTCTTGTAACTCACCAAAGTCCCACGTTGAAATGCCGAAGATAACGAAATCGAATTGTTCTGCATTTTTTAATGGCTCATCTTTGATATTGTGTAAGCTGACAACATCTTGCCCGATAATATCGCGAATTTTCTCTGCCGCTATTTCTGTATAGCAAGTAGTAGAACCATAAAATAAACCAATCTGCATCGTATTTATCACCGTGTATTTGCTTGATATGATAGTTACTCAAGCTGCTTTTAGTATCTATCTTCCTGTAGTTTGATACTATTTTACCGTAAGGCTTTTTTAATTGATACCTTGATAAGGATGACAATACGCGTGGCTGAAAATAATTTCACAGCTGAAAAAGTAGCAATAACGTCAAACAATGCCGAACATTTAGAGCTGTTTTTAGATATTTTGTACCTTGAGCAAGGGGTCAGTGAAAACACATTGATGGCATATCGCAGCGATCTTGATAAGTTTTGTCAGTTTTTAAAAGACAAAGATCTACTGGCTGTCAGCAGTGAAGATATTGAAGCTTACTTGGCATACCGAGTTGATTTAGGGCTTAAATCACGCAGCACTGCGCGCAGCATCAGTGCGCTTAAACGTTTTTACCAATACTTTGTACGTGAAAAAGCCATTGCTGATTCGCCAATGCTGAATATTGCACAGCCAAAAGCAGGGCAGTCATTACCCAAAACTCTCTCTGAGGCAGAGGTTGAAGCGCTACTCGCTGCGCCTAATATTGAAGAGCCTATGGGGCTGCGCGATAAAGCAATGTTGGAGCTTTTATACGCAACGGGTCTGCGCGTTACTGAGCTGGTAGGGCTTAGGATGGAGCAAATTAACTTGCGCCAAGCAGTTGTGTTTGTCAAAGGTAAGGGAAATAAAGAGCGTTTAGTGCCGCTTGGTGAAGAAGCGATGTATTGGCTTGAGCGCTTTTTAAAAGTTGGCCGCGCGCAGATGATCAAGCATGCAACTGACTTTGTGTTCCCATCTAAGAGAGGGATTGGCATGACGCGACAAACTTTTTGGCATCGTATCAAACACTATGCTATTTTGGCATCAGTTGAATCGCCGTTATCACCGCATACGCTTCGACATGCGTTTGCAACGCATTTGCTGAATCATGGGGCTGATCTTCGTGTCGTGCAAATGATGTTAGGTCACAGTGACTTATCAACAACACAGATTTATACCCATGTAGCGAATGAGAGATTGAAGTCGGTACACGAGCAACATCATCCACGTGCTTAGTGCAAGATTTTTAAAGATGTACCGGTCTATATAATAAATGATCAGGATATAGGATAGTTATGAAAAAGTTAGTTTTAGCCACGGCACTGCTTGGTACGAGTTTAAGTGTGTTTGCAAGTGGTGTGTCGACCACCGACGCTGCAGATGCGCCAATTATTGCTAAATTTGCTGAGTTAGGTGTTACGGTTAAAAAAGTAAACCCAAGCCCTGTTGCTGGCCTTAAAGAGCTAATTACTGACAAGGGGGTACTTTACGCAAGCCCTGACGGTCAATTTTTAATGCAAGGTACGCTGATTGATCTTCAAAATCGTGTCAATCTCACTGAGCACGCATTAAGTGATGTACGTAAGGCGGGTGTGGCTGAATACGAAGATTCAATGATTGTTTATAAAGCAAAAAATGAAAAACATTCAATTACTGTATTCACCGATATTACATGCGGTTACTGTCGTAAATTACACCGCGAATTAGACGATTTCTTAGAAGCGGGCATCACCGTAAAATACCTTGCTTTCCCTCGCGGCGGTTTACGCGGTAAAGGTTACGAAGACTTAATGAATGTGTGGTGTGCAAAAGACCCAGCAGAAGCTCTAACTGAAGCCAAAGCCGGTGCAGAGGTTGCCAAGGTAGAAGGATGCAGTGCCCCTATTGCTGAGCATTATCAATTAGGCCAAAGCTTTGGTATGTCGGGTACACCTGCAATTATTTTAGAAGATGGAACGATGATCCCAGGTTATCAATCAGCAGCACAAATTAGCCAAGCGCTTGATGCCTTACCAAAAACATCTTCATAATCTTTTTATAAATAGGCCTGCCTTAGGTAGGCCTTTTATTCGCTTTAAGCTAACTAAAGTAATACTTCCAACATGGAAAAAATAATCCAAGTTCGTCCCCGTGTCGATGACTCATACCTTCCTCAACACTTACATCCCGTTATTAAGCAAATTTATGCCTCGCGCCAGGTAAAAGATGCCAATGAATTAGATAACAGTGCAGCGACCCTGCATGACTTTAAATTATTTAAAGACATAGACAAAGCCGTATTATTACTGCAACAGGCACTCGCAGAACAACAGCGAGTATTAATTGTCGGTGACTTCGACGCCGATGGTGCAACCAGTACGGCCACTTTAATGCAAGGCTTGGCCATGTTTGGGTTTAACAACCTTGACTATTTAGTGCCTGATAGGTTTAGCCTTGGTTATGGCTTAAGCCCCGCACTGGCGGCGCAAATTGTTGAAATGAAGCCTGAGCTGGTTATTACAGTGGATAATGGTATTTCGTGCATTGATGGCATTGCGATTGTGAAGCACGCCGGTATTAAAGTACTGGTTACAGATCATCATTTACAAGGGGATACGCTGCCTAATGCAGATGCTATCGTGAACCCTAACCGCCATGATTGTCAGTTCCCATCTAAATCGATTGCCGGTGTAGGCGTGGCATTTTATTTATTAATTGCGCTGCGCAGCCACTTACGCGAACAAGGGGCCTTTGAGCATAGTCCAATGCCAAACCTTGCTGAGTTACTTGATATTGTCGCCCTTGGTACGGTGGCTGATGTCGTTGCGCTTGATGCCAATAATCGTACGTTGGTTCACCAAGGATTAGCACGTATTCGCAGTGGTAAAACTCGTCCGGGAATAAGCGCTTTAATTGAAGTGGCTAATCGAAATGCGGCACGTTTAAGTGCCAGTGACTTTGGCTTTTCATTGGCTCCTCGCTTAAACGCTGCAGGGCGTTTAGATGACATGAGCTTAGGCATCGCGTGCTTGTTATCAAACGACATAAATCAAGCTCGCCGTATTGCCAGTGAACTCGACAGCCTTAATCATGAGCGCCGCGAAATAGAGCAGGGCATGCAGGTTGAGGCGCAGGCCGTGCTCGATCGCCTTGCCTTTAAAACCGACGCTATCCCCGATGCGATTTGCTTGTATCAAGCCGACTGGCATCAAGGGGTAATTGGTATATTAGCGGGGCGTTTAAAAGAGAAATATCACCGGCCTACGATTATTTTTGCCGCGGGCGATAACGGTGAAATAAAAGGCTCATGTCGTTCAATTGAAGGTCTGCATATGCGTGACTTACTTGAACGAGTGAATACTTTACACCCACACTTAATCAGTAAGTTTGGGGGGCATGCAATGGCAGCCGGCTTGAGCATTAATGAGCAGAGTTTTCCCGAGTTTAAAGCTGTGTTTGAGCGTATGGTCACCGACACACTGACCGATGAGCATAAACAAAGTATTTTGTTGACTGACGGCGAGTTGCCAAATGAGTGTTTTTCGATGGAGTTTGCCAACCTGTTAAAAAATGCAGGGCCATGGGGACAGCAATTTCCCGAGCCGGTATTCGAGCACCTATTCGAGGTTATTCAACAACGTATTGTAGGTGAAAAGCACTTAAAACTCGTGTTAAAGCATCAATCTGGACGTTTGGTTGATGGTATTGCATTTGGTGTCGATGTGCGTGCCTGGCCCGATACCGAAGCACGCTATGTTAAAGCTGCCTACCAACTCGATATAAATGAATTCCGTGGCAAATTCTCGTTACAACTGATTATTCGAGAGCTACAAAAAGCGACATAAAAATATCGCTATAATCGACATAAAAGGCTAATAAAACGCTCGGTTTTTTGTTAAAATCGGGCGTTTTTAATATTTGTAGATATTTTACCGTAATTCATCTTGAGAGCTGTGCGCGGTAAATCAGCCATTTTGGAGTAATGTACATGTTTGAAGTGAATCCTGTGATTAATCAAATCAAGGAAATTCGCGAACGTACTGAACTGCTTCGGGGGTACCTTTGACTACCCTCTTAAAAAAGAGCGGTTAGAAGAAGTTAACGCAGAACTTGAAGATTCAGCAGTGTGGAATGAGCCTGAGCGTGCTCAAGCCCTTGGCCGTGAAAAGTCGGCATTAGAAGCTATCGTTGAGACCATTGATAATTTAGTGGCCGGTACTGAAGATGTTGAAGGCTTAGTTGAACTTGCTGTTGAAGCCGAAGATGAGGAAACCTTTGCTGAAGCCGAAGCTGAATTAGCCGATTTAAATGCGCAACTAGAAAAGCTTGAGTTCCGTCGTATGTTCTCAGGTGCCCATGACCAAAACGACGCGTACTTAGATTTACAATCGGGTTCTGGCGGTACTGAAGCGCAAGACTGGTGTAATATGCTACTGCGCATGTATTTACGTTGGGGTGAAGCGAAAGGCTTTAAAGTTGAGCTTGTTGAAGTAACCGACGGTGATGTGGCTGGTATTAAAGGGGCGACAGTTCGCTTTGTTGGCGAATATGCATATGGCTGGTTACGAACTGAAACGGGTGTGCACCGTTTAGTGCGTAAAAGCCCGTTTGATTCAAGCGGTCGTCGTCATACCTCGTTTGCGTCTGCTTTCGTGTACCCAGAAATTGACGATAATATTGAAATTGATATTAACCCCGCCGACTTACGTATTGACGTATATCGCGCGTCGGGTGCGGGTGGTCAGCACGTAAATACCACCGAATCAGCAGTACGTATTACGCATTTACCAACCAATACGGTTGTGCAGTGCCAAAATGAGCGTTCGCAGCATAAAAATAAAGACCAAGCAATGAAGCAGTTAAAAGCGAAATTGTTTGAGCTTGAGTTGCAAAAACAAAATGCCGAGAAGCAAAGCCAAGAAGATGCAAAATCAGACATTGGCTGGGGAAGTCAAATTCGTTCATACGTGCTTGATGACTCGCGCATTAAAGACTTACGAACGGGCGTTGAAAACCGCAATACTCAAGCGGTTCTTGACGGCGATTTAGATAAATTTATTGAAGCCAGCCTTAAATCTGGCCTATAACCACCAAGCTAAAAAAGAGCTAAAAAATGACTGATCAAATCCAAGACGAAAATAAGTTAATCGCTGAGCGTCGCGGCAAATTAGACGCTATTCGCGAAAATTGCCCAGCCAACGGTCATCCAAACCAATTCCGTCGTGAACATTACACGGCTGATTTGCAAGCTGAGTTTGGTGATAAATCGAAAGAAGAATTAGTTGCTGAGCAACATGTAGTTTCAGTAGCCGGTCGTATCCTTGCTAAACGTGGTCCTTTCCTTGCGTTACAAGACATGAAAGGTCAAATTCAAGCATACGCATCAAAAGACGTACAAAAAGAATTAAAAGCAAAATACGGCCAACTTGATATCGGTGACATCATCGGTGTTAAAGGTGCGCTAAATAAATCAGGCAAAGGCGATTTATACGTCGAAATGACTGAGTATGAGCTACTGACTAAGTCACTGCGTCCATTACCAGAAAAATTTCATGGTCTATCAGACCAAGAAACAAAATACCGTCAACGTTATGTTGATTTAATCACCAATGAAGCGACGCGTGAGACATTCCGTATTCGTTCAAAAGTGGTAGAAGGTATTCGTCGTTTCTTAGCAGACCGTGATTTCATGGAAGTTGAAACGCCTATGCTACAGGTTATCCCTGGTGGTGCGTCTGCACGCCCATTCGTAACGCATCACAATGCACTTGATATCGATATGTATTTACGTATTGCGCCAGAGCTTTACTTAAAACGTTTAGTTGTGGGTGGCTTTGAGCGTGTATTCGAAATCAACCGTAACTTCCGTAACGAAGGTTTATCGACGCGTCATAATCCAGAATTCACGATGATTGAGTTCTACCAAGCATACGCTGATTACATCGACTTAATGAACATCACTGAAGATATGCTACGTACAGTTGCAACAGACGTACTAGGTTCACCAATCGTTGTTAACACAACGAAAAACGAGCATGGCGACGTAGTTGACTCTGTAGAGTATGACTTTGGTAAGCCTTTCGCACGTTTAACAATGAGCGAAGCTATCCTTAAGTACAACCCTGACTTTGATGCGGCTGTATTTAATGACCCAGAAAATCATTTTGAAGAGCTTAAAGCGTATGCGAAGCAAGTTCACGTTAAAGTACCTGAAAACTGTGTATGGGGCCCAGGTAAGTTCTTGTGTGAAATCTTCGAAGAGACTGCAGAGCATAAGTTAATTCAACCTACATTTATTACGGCATACCCTTGGGAAGTGTCGCCACTGGCTCGTCGTAACGATGAAAACCCATTTGTTACTGACCGTTTTGAGTTCTTTGTAGGGGGTCGTGAGCTTGCAAATGGTTTCTCTGAGCTAAATGATGCACAAGACCAAGCAGAACGTTTCTCTCGTCAAGTTGAAGAGAAAGACGCGGGTGATGATGAAGCAATGCACTACGACGAAGACTACATTCGTGCATTAGAGTACGGCTTACCGCCAACAGCAGGCGAGGGCATTGGTATTGACCGTTTGGTGATGTTATTTACAGACTCATCAACGATTAAAGACGTCATTTTATTCCCTCATATGCGTCCGCAAGCTGATTAATCAGTACTAATCAGTACTAATCAGTACTAAGACTCTAATAAACGCCGCTTTTTAGCGGCGTTTTTATTATCGGAAATTTCTGATTTTAAACGTTGAGTTCTGTAACTACTGATTTGTAATTAATTGATAAAAAAAGAAATACTGATTAAGTCTGCGTTGTTGTTGTAGTAAAAATGTTAAACATCGCCTTTTGTTCGTAATTACAGTGGTGTTTTTTTAATACGAGTATGAGAACATTGTACAAATGTCGTTCAACGTATTAGTGGACTTAATTATAATGACAAAAAAGCCTGTGCAGTTGCAGACAGACACCAGTAAAAGCGATGAGCAACGTGAAGCTTTTTATCGTGCCTGCATCGCCGAGTTTCAACAACTAGGCTATCAGGATCAATATTTAGCAGAAATAACCGATGAGCATATCCCATTAGCGGGCATCGATTCGTTCAGACAAAAAGCAAAACCGGTCAAAGGCTGAGCAAAAGTTTGTTGTTTTTACCCGTAGTGGACAATCTATAACCATCTGTGCGATTTTCCTTGAAAAGTGTTTGACATATTTTCTGAAATCTTTATTATACGCCCCACAAGACGGAGAGGTGGCCGAGTGGCCGAAGGCGCTCCCCTGCTAAGGGAGTATAGGGTTTGTAGCTCTATCGAGGGTTCGAATCCCTCCTTCTCCACCATTTTTTAAATGGTTATCTTGTAAAGTAAAGAATGGGCGCATAGCTCAGCTGGATAGAGTACCTGGCTACGAACCAGGCGGTCGGAGGTTCGAATCCTCCTGCGCCCACCA
>NZ_FPAZ01000013.1:49102-147756 GCF_900116435.1 Pseudoalteromonas lipolytica
TAGCTCAGCTGGATAGAGTACCTGGCTACGAACCAGGCGGTCGGAGGTTCGAATCCTCCCGCGTCCGCCACTTTCACTCTGAAAGTGACATAAACCGACGAAAGTCGGTTTTTTTGTGCCCGAAATCCGCAGCTGCGGTATCATACCATTGTGCAAAAATACTTAATCATTTTGAGTGATTAAACCAGTCGCTACCTGCGTTAAAAATTTCTGAACTAATAGGAATTGCTGGCAGTAAGTTAAGTGATAAGAACAAGCGTCAGCAAATAACTCGCATTACTGACGACTTTTTCCTCGACCGCATCAAAGATAACAGTGTATCGCTTTACCGTGACCTAATCACTAACTTGCAAAAGTACACAGAGCAGGTTCTCTAAAAGAGTAAACTGACGTTGAATCTAAGCGTACGTGGCTCTATGGGGTGGTAGTGATTATCTTCTACTCCCTCTGCGGGCTCAGTCGGTAAGCGTGATGCATAATAGTAATCGATATCATGATCACTGCTATCGAATAGATTAAGTAGCTCTAAGCCGACTTTCCAGTGAGTATGTTGGTAACTAACTAAACCGTTAACGACGGTCAAAGGCTCTGAACGTTGACTGCCATCATCATTGAGCATGCGTTTACCTATATGGCGAAGACGCAACGATGTTTGCCATTGCTCTGTTATGTGCCAGTTTACCCCAGCACTGGCAACTACTGGCACAGCCCCTTCAATGCGGTCGTTCTGGCTATCTATGTCTAGGCGTGAATGTGTAAACGATGCTTCAGCATCAAGGCTAAGTGTCTCGGCTAGCCAATAGTAAGCGCTTAGTTCTAATCCGTAACGTGTTGATGCATCACTGGCTTCAGTATTGCCTGCATCACCAACAAAGAGGAGTTCTGAGTCAAGTGAAAGCCACCACAGTGCCGCTGAAAAGTTAAAGTGCTTTTCATCAAAGTAGCGCATGCCCAACTCAGCACCATTACTTTTAACCAGCAAATCAACGGTATCCGTGGCTGCAAGGGTTACAGGGTCTTGTTGAATTGTTGCGCCGCGTGCATCGTTAGAATGAAACGATTGCCCCCAGTTGGCATAACCCGCTACGTTCTCGTTGAATAAATAAGTTAGGCTTGCTTTGAAACCGAGTAAATCGTCATTTGCATCGCCTGAATTTAAGTGATTATCGCTGTTAACGCTCGCATCAATATAGTCATAGCGTACGCCTACAGTGGCCTCTAATTGAGGGCTCATAGTAAGTTGGGTTTGCCAATAAGCAGCGTAACTTGTTTCGTCAACACGGTCTTCACGTACGGTTGATAAGTAATTTCTCGACTGTGTGTTATACAGTCCTACGTTATCAATGTTATCGTTACGAAGTTCAACACCTACATCATGATTCAGTAAAATAGAGCCTAAAACATCCGAAAATTGATAACTGATTGCCCCGCCAGACACCGTACGATTATCACGTTGATTAAATTGGTCGCCATTAACAGGATCATTAAGAAAATACGAGAAATTAGAATACAAGTTCAGTTTGTAATCAATTACATAGGCATTAGCTGTGAGGTGTTCGTTTTGCCAATTAGCCGATAAGCTATAGCGACTAGAGCTGCCACCTAATGTGGTGTCCAAAGAGCCCAGCGATGAAATGATACCTTGATCAACGGCGCGTTGCGGAATTTGGTCAGCCGAATTCCACGTATTATCATATGCCATAGCACTGATGGATAGGTTACCGTGCTTAGACTCATTAACGAAACGAAGGAGGGCGTTCTTTTTATTTACACTTTCTTTAATGTCTTGCCATGGCCCGTCGTAACCTTGCCATTCTGTGGCGCCAATAAGTTTACTATTACCAAGTGGAATGCTGCCTAAAGCAACCGCGCGTAAATAGTTATCCTCACCAATAGTGAAATCTAACTGTTGATGCTTTGGGTTATCTGTCAGGTGAAAGTAGGCGCTGCCCGCAGTTGAAAAGTCACCTTGCTTTGCATCGTAACTGCCTTTTTGATAACTGACTGTGGCAATCGTTTCGGGAATAATAAAGTTCAAGTCTGTATAGCCTTGACCATGTCCATGGCTGCGCATATTGATTGGCATACCATCAATATTGGTTGAAAAGTCTGTACCATGGTCAAGGTTAAAACCACGAATAAAGTATTGATTTGCTTTACCTGAACCACTGTGTTGAGTAACGGCCATACCAGGGATTAACTCAAGTAGCTCTGTGCTTCTGAGCATGGGTCTATTTTCAATCTCACCTTGGCCAATAATGCCACTTGAGGCGCTGATTGATTCACCGATTAAGCCAGTGCGGTGGCCATATACGGTAATTTTTTCAATATTAGCAAATGCGCCACCAGAACAGCTTAGACAGCCCGCAATAAAGCATAACTTTTTCATTTTATAAATCCCTTTTCTATTTGGTATTAAAAGTATATACGCGTAAGTCATTTTTTTGGATGCAGAATAGATGAATCGTAATAAAGCTGAGTTAATTTGCTTCATGGGAAATTTGTGTTAAATTTAATAAAATATTCCAAAAATAAAAATAAGTGGGAATTTTATTTTATGCACACCATGCGTTTACGCTCTCTCAATTTTACGCTGTGTAGTAGCCTTTTTCTGTTAGTTGGCTGTCACGCGAATAACCCCGTGGACACAATGACTGACGAGCAGTTTTTTGCCGAAGTGATGATGGCACCTGCAATCATGCCACGTGATTTAAATAATACCGGTTGTTTAAGTCTCGCTAATAATGGGACTGGAAAAGGCTATAAAAGTGCTGACCAAGTGGCTTATCAGCAACCTGATTGGCAGTCTCGAATTGCCGCGGATTGGCAATATTTTTCTCCGTCTCAACAGCAAGGAAAATTGCTTGTTATTGATTATCAGGTAAAAGGCGGGGCACTTGCTTACCGTTACTTAAGTGATGGCACACACAATGAGCTTTATGAGCCATGGAGCTCATCAAAGATTCAAGCCTTCACAGGTGCTGTCGCTACCGTGAGAAAAGAGCAGCCTAAATTAGGTGCGCACGCACTGGCTTGTGATACTCCCTTGGCTGATTTAATTAGTAGCGTAAATAGCTATGAGCCATTTGGAAAAGCGGATGGCAATTCAAATGCAATCGCGAGTTATTTTATTAATGTTGCTGGGCGCAATACATTACAAAGCTTCTTTTATAATGACTGGTTAAAGCTCGAAACCCCTGGTTTATTATTTAATGGTGCCTATGGCGGTGAGCAGTTTATGCCATCTGATGAATATTGGCATGACCCTGCACACCCAGAACATGATGCAAAGATCAGCCATTACAAAGCAAATCGTGATGATCCTGGTTATTTAAGTTACCGTTGTGATAACTGCGGTTTAACGGGTAATAAGGCAATGACTACCTTGGCACAAGCTGAATGGTTAAAACGCCTTGTTAGTCACGACCGTGAACCCAGTACCCGTATGCCGTATTTGCAAAGTAGCGATGTAGATGTACTCCTTAATGGCACAGGTCATAGCGAACAACAGGCTGGCGGAGGTGGTATGATGATTGGCATCAGTCATCTTGTGACTAATGCACTTGCAAAAGCGATTGCACCCAATGATACACGCTCGGCAAAAGAAGTACTTGATACCGCGACAAATGGGCAGTGGCGAGTGTGGCAAAAAATCGGCTGGGGCCCAAGTGAAACTCGCTCTGCGACCGAAACGGTTATGCTCGCTCATGTTTGCTTGGGGCAAATTAATGGCGGTCGCGAGTTTACCTTGAGTATTCAGCAAGCAACCCCTGGTGCAGAGGAAGCCCACTTGCCAAAAGTCGGCAAGCTAATGCAGCAAAATTTGCAGGCAGCTTTTACAAAACTATTAGATTCACGCGCTCAATAAGTATTAAGGAACACACATGCGTCGTTCAATTATCGCTTTATCAATTAGCCTAGGTGTTGCCTTTAGCTCACCTATGCATGCCGAAGGGTGGCAGTCAGATGTGATAGCCGTCACTCAGTCACAGTTGTCACCTAGTTATTGGTTGCAGCAAGGCGCATCAGCAAAAATGCTCATGACAAATGCGCAAATTCAGGCGTTTAACGATAAGTTAATCAAAGAAAATAAGTACATTGTTGATCCACTGTCATTTCAAAAATCGCTGTCTAAAGCCGAACTCACTAGCTTAATTAATCAAGCCAGCTCAGTGCCAAAAAGCCCGCGCTTTTTTACTGACGGACGTCAATTAACAGCGAAAGATTTTGCTAAATATCAGGCAAATTTAAATATTAATAAGGTCGCGAGTACTAACTTAGTTCGCTTTGGTGTGGTGGTGAAGCGTACGTCATTACGGACCTTTCCAACGTGGGATCGGGTGCTCAACAGTGGCTTAGATCACGACCTAGATCGCTTTCAAGAAAGTGGCATGTTTCCGGGAGAGAGTGTCGCTGTCTTGCATCAAAGCGCGGATAAAAAGTGGCTTTTAGTGCGTGCTTATAACTATTTAGCGTGGACACCCGCTGAGGATATTGCTTTTGCCGATGCTGATAAAATTAAAGCGTACCGAGACCAAGAAAACTTTTTAGTCATCACTGGCGCTAAAGTGCACACTGCTTATGTGCCTAATGATGATGCACGCTCAGAAGTTCAGCTTGATATGGGGGTGCGTTTACCCCTTGTTGATAACGAGCAAGTTCCTTACTTACTGAATGGGCAAAATACTTATGCCAGCCATATTGTGCAATTACCAACGCGCGATGAAAATGGCCAATTAGCCATAAAGCCAGCAATGATCAGTAAAACCGCAGATGTAAATATCGGTTACCTCGCCTACACCGAACAAAACCTGATTAAGCAAGGCTTTAAGTTTTTAGGTGAGCGGTATGGATGGGGGCACGATTACAATGGCCGAGATTGCACTGGTTTTGTGGGAGAAATTTATAAAAGTTTTGGTTTACTCATGCCACGTAACTCCGGTCAGCAAGGGAGCAGTGAATACGGTAAAAATAGCCGCTTTGATAAAAATGCCAATGAAGCGTCTAAATTATCTGTGGTTAAGAATATGGCAATTGGTGATTTAATTTATATTCCAGGTCATGTGATGATGTATTTAGGTGAACACCAAGGTGAGCCGTACGTAATTCACGACGTGAAAGGGCTTGGCTACAACAAAGGCGATGGTAGTTTTTACAGCAGTGCTCTAAATGGGGTATCGGTTACTCCATTATTGCCGTTAAGGCTCTCGCAAGAAACCAGCTATTTAGACCGTGTGTACAACATTAAACGTATTCGCTAGAGGCCTGTATGAAAATTAAAGCAATTCGTTTTGCAAAGCTCAAAGTGCCATTAGTGACCCCATTCAAAACGGCGTTGAGAGAAGTTAGTTTTATAGAAGATTTAGTGGTGATCATCGAGACTCACTGCGGCCAGATTGGTTATGGTTCAGCAGCATCAACCCCAGTTATTACAGGGGATACTCACCAAGGCATGATAAGCGTTATTAAGCAGTTTATTGCGCCGAAATTATTGGGCCTCGAAATAGAAAATATTAATCAGCTCACCCATATTATACAAACGACTGTAGTCGGTAATAGTAGCGCAAAAGCGGCGCTAGAAATTGCTGTTTATGATTTATGGGGCAAGCTTTATAAAGCGCCATTGTATAAATTACTCGGTGGCGGTCAGTCAGAGCTCAAGACTGATATCACTATCAGTGTTGATAATATCGATAAGATGCTCAGCGACTGCCAGCTCGCGGTTGATCAAGGTTTCGATGTATTAAAAGTTAAAATCGGCAATAACCTGAACCAAGACATTGAGCGTGTTAAAGCAATTTATGCGGGCTTTGCAAGCAAAGCACTCTTGCGTCTTGATGTTAATCAAGGCTGGAGTGCTAAGCAAACAGTGCAGGCCTTACAGCAACTAGAACACGCTGGGGTCGTGCTTGAGCTTGTAGAGCAGCCTGTTAAAAGTAACGACATCCAAGGACTAAAATACATTACTGATCGTGTTAATACACCGATTATGGCCGACGAGAGTGCTTTTTCTCCTCAGCAGGTTATTCAGCTTTTAGAGCTTGGCGCCGTTGATATTATTAATATTAAGCTGATGAAAACCGGTGGGTTGAGCCGTGCGATTGAAATAGCCAATATCACTGCGCAGTATCAAGCGCAGTGTATGATTGGTTGTATGCTTGAGGGCAGTATTGCTGTGGCGGGTGCTGCACATTTAGCATCCGCAAAAGCCCAACAAATTAGTAAAATTGATTTAGATGGTCCAGCCCTTGGCCAGTATGATCCGGTGCAAGGTGGGGTTGAATTTAATGGCCCACAGATCACGCTTTCGGATGCCCCAGGTCTTGGTATTGAATCAATCAACGGTCTTGAACTGATAACAAATGGAGTGTGGCCAGAATGAAAAAAATCTTTAGTTTTGTTGCAGCAATGAGTTTAACCGCCTGTGCAAGCTCGCAGCAGTACACGCCTGTGATTGATAATACACATCAACAATTAGTTGTGGTTGTAGCCAATGACAGTGACGCAATTGATGCGACGCTTTATCGCTTTGAAAAAAAAGGGCGACAATGGCAACAACAAGGTGATCAACACGCTGTTGTGCTTGGGCGTACTGGGCTTGCTTGGGGTGTTGGCTTACATCCAGCACAAGCTGGTTTGCAAAAACAAGAGGGGGATGGCAAAGCGCCAGCGGGTATCTTTGAACTAGGTACTGCATTTGGTTACTTAGACACATTACAAACGAATCTTAGCTATCAAGCTATGACTGCTAACGATTACTGCATTGATGTAAAAGGGTCTCCTTTTTACAACCAGCTCGTTGATAAGTCAGAAGTGGGAGACGCTGCGGTAAAAAACTCATCTGAATGGATGCGCCGTGATATTTACAGCCAAGACGACTTATATAAAAAGGGGATCGTGGTAAAGCACAATCCTTACAATGTCGATGGGGCGGGCAGTTGTATTTTTATGCATTTATGGCGTGCGCCCAGTAAACCAACGGCAGGATGTACAGCGATGACCGAAACCGATATGGATACCTTATTAGCTTGGCTTGATGAGCGTAAAAAACCATTATTGGTGAGTTTAACTAAGCAGCAATATCAGCAAAAACAAAGTCAGTGGCAATTGCCGGTACTGGAAAATTAAAAATAATAAAATAAAAGTATTTTATTTTTGTCGTAATGATGGAATAATATATTCCATCAAGGTTTGAGTTAGGATAATAAATGAGTGCAAATTACGCATTACTCGATTGGTTAGTATTCGCAAGTTATGGCGCAATTTTATTGCTCAGTGGCTGGTGGTTTAATCGCAAACGTGCCAACTCAAGCCAAGATTTTTTCTTGGGTGGAAATAGCATGCCGACCTGGATGGTGGCTATTTCTGTTTTGGCGACGTCGCAATCTGCGGCAACCTTTATTGGTGGCCCTGATCAAGGTTATCAAGGTGATTTTTCTTATATCGCAACAAATATAGGGGCGTTTATTGCGGCATTTGTGGTGTCGGCATTTTTAATTCCTAAGTTTTACCAACAAAAAGTGTACACAGTGTATGAGCTGTTAGAAAAGCGTATAGGCCCAAAAGCTAAACGCCGTAGCGGTTTAATGTATTTATTTGGTCGTGTGTTTGCCAGTGGTGCGCGTCTTTATATGGCAGCCATCGCGGTGGCTATGATTTTATATGGCAATATACATGCCGACAGTGTGGTGATAGCGACCTTAGTACTGGCGCTGGCGGGGTTACTTTATACCTTTTTAGGCGGGATCCGCAGCGTTATCTATTCTGATGTTTTACAGAGTGTTGTTTATGTTAGTGCAGCGATCGCGGTTATTTGGTGTTTGCTGAATATTATTCCTGCCGATTTCTCGTCCATTATAGCCACCTTAAATGAACCCGCTCCTGGTGCTGACTCGAAACTTGCTTTGTTTAAGTTTGATTTAGACTTTACGCCATCAGGGGTATTCAATATGGCCTCTGTATTAACCGGGTTTGTATTGTTAAATATTGCAGCATTTGGCCTTGATCAAGACATGACACAGCGTTTATTAACCTGTAAGAGTCCAAAAGAAGGCAGTAAGGCATTACTGCTATCGGTGTTGATGGTAATACCGGTTATGGCTATTTTTATCTTCATTGGCATGCTGCTTTATATTGTTTATCAGCAACCAACACTTATGAATAATCAGGCTGGAGAGGCGGTTGTACAAGAGTTTAATGGCGAAAAAATTACCATTTTTATGTATTACGTATTAAATGAAGTACCAGCAGGAATTAAAGGCTTGGTTAGTGTGGGCATAATCGCTGCGGCGATATCAACATTAAATTCGGGACTGAGCTCAATGTCATCAGTGATAGTGCAAGATTTATATCGCCCGTATCTAGAAAAGGCCAATAAACACGTGAGTGACCACCACTTTGTTAAAGCCGGTAGAGTGGGGATGGCAGTGGTTAGTTTAGCGTTGGCGTTGATGGCAATACTTTGCTATTTCTGGCAGCAATACAGTGATATGCCGTTATTAAAGTTTGCCTTAAGCGTTATGGTGTTTTCGTACAGCGGTTTATTGGGTGTTTATTTCACAACGTTATTTACAAAACGCGGCAGTGAAGGTTCTGTGCTCGCTGCATTAATTGTTGGTTTTGTTGTTACGCTATTAATGCAACCCTATATGATTGATTGGTTATTGCCTGAGTCGATGCGCTTTTATTTAGGTTTTACTTGGCAGTTATGTATTGGCACCTTGTTATCAACATTAGTGTGCTGTGTTGGCAAACCCAAAGCAAGTAATGAGGCATTTGCATAAATGACAGTGCGTTATGTTCTAGCCATTGATGGTGGCGGTACTAAAGTTTTAGCTGAACTGACAGAGCAATCCTCACAATTGACGTTTCGCTCACAAGGCGGGCCCGCGTCTATTTCGAATGATCTTGATTTAGCGGTTGAGAATATTGTGAAGGTTGTTCGAGACGTTTGCGAACAAAGTGGTGCAAAGGCCAGTGATATCGTTGCTGTAATGGGCCTCGCCGGAGGTGCATCAACCACATTAGCTGAGCAAGTTAAAGTAATGCTCAAGCTAATTTACGAGATTGAGTTTGCAAGTCTTCGCATAGAGAGTGATGCCATTACATCGCTTTATGGTGCAAATTTGGGGGAACCTTGTGTTGTTGTTGCCCTTGGTACAGGTGCTGTCGGTGCGCGTTTACAATCAAACAACCAAGCTAAATTAGTCGGTGGTTGGGGTTTTACTGTGGATGACTTTGGTGGCGGCGCGCGTATTGGTCTAATGGCTGTACAGTATTTATTAAACGATATAGATTGTTACGATTTACCAAAAAGCCGATTAACGATTCGCTTGAGTGAGCAGCTAGGATGCACTCGTCAAGCAATTAGTCATTGGCTTAAACAAGCCAAACCCGCGGATTATGCACGTTTTAGTCCGCTTGTGTTTAGCTTACAAAACGAATGTAAAGTAGCCAATAAGGTATTAACTGAGCACACGACGTCAGTGGTTGAGTTAATTAATAAAAGTCGCGGTACATCGCCGTTACCCGTAATTTTAATTGGGGGACTTGCTAAGGTGAGCCAAGACTTATTGCCACTTACATTGCAAAACGAATTATCTCCTTGTAAAGGGGATTCATTAACTGGTGCCGCTATACTAGCGGTAAAGCATTACCATGACATTATTGAAAAAGGACAACGTAATGAGCCCTGAGCACGTCTTTAAGCATCAAAGTGAGTTACTTGAAGAATTAAACGGTATTGTCTCTGAAAGACAAAACCCTGACACTTTGGATATCGATCTGCTCAGCACCACTGAGATCCTCACAAAAATCAATAATGAAGATCACAAGGTTGCAGCAGCCGTTAAGCTGGTTATCCCGCAAATAAGTTTAGCAGTAGATCATATTGTTGAAGCATTTCAACAAGGTGGCAGACTTATTTATATAGGCGCAGGCACTAGCGGCCGTTTAGGTATTCTTGATGCTGTTGAGTGTGCCCCGACCTACAGTGTGAGCGAACAGCAGGTATTAGGCATTATTGCTGGCGGTGACACCGCGTTTAAAAAAGCTGTTGAGGGTGCCGAAGATAGCACCACACTTGGTGTGGAAGATTTAAAAAATGCGAACCTTACAGGAAAAGATATCGTTGTGGGTATCGCTGCCAGTGGACGTACTCCATACGTGTGTGCTGCAATTGAGTATGCTAAGTCGTTAGGGTGTGTCACGGTGGGCATTACGTGTAACCCTGATTCAGCGGTGATGCGTTTACCGCAAATTGGTATTTGCCCTGTGGTAGGGGCAGAAGCTGTGACAGGCTCAACACGAATGAAGTCGGGTACGGCACAAAAGCTTGTACTTAATATGTTAAGCACTGCCAGTATGATCCGCACCGGTAAAGTGTATAAAAACCTGATGGTTGATGTAAATGCAAGTAACGAAAAGCTCCATGCACGTGCTATTCGTATAGTGATGCAGGCAACTAGTTGCTCACAGCAGCAAGCTGTCGATGCTTTAAAGCAAGCCGAGCAAAGTGCCAAATTAGCTATTTTGATTGTATTAACGGGTAAGCCTGCAGATGAGGCAAAACAGCTGCTTTGCCAAGCGAATGGGTTTTTACGTAAAGCGGTGGAGGAATAATGCGTTTTTTAGCCATTTTAATTGTGAGCTGTTTAGCATTACTTGGTTGTAAGGAAACGCCAGTTAATGTGCCAGAAAAAGCACAACCATTACAAGTGGGGGCTGTTAACTATCAAGCCTATGTGCCAGAACTTAAAGGCAAGCGCGTTGGTTTAGTTGTCAATCAAACGTCAGAAATTAATGGTCAACATTTAGTCGACTTTTTACTCGAGAAAGGGGTTGTGGTGCGTAAAATATTTGCCCCGGAACATGGTTTTCGAGGCGATCATGATGCGGGTGCCCATGTAAAAAGTACTGTAGATGCCAAAACGGGTATCGATGTTGTTTCTATATACGGCAGCAATAAAAAACCGAACCCAGAAGCACTGGCTGATCTGGATGTTATTATTTTTGATATCCAAGATGTCGGTGTGCGCTTTTATACATACATCAGTTCAATGCATTATATGATGGAAGCGGCTGCTGAGAACGGTAAAGCATTTATTGTCCTTGATAGACCCAATCCGAACATTGCTTATGTCGATGGGCCAATTTTAGATCCCAAATTCCGTTCGTTCGTGGGTATGCATGAAATTCCCGTTTTACATGGTATGACGGTTGCTGAGCTTGCACAGATGATTAAAGGCGAAGGGTGGATCAATAACGCAGCTGAACTTCAGCTATCAGTGGTACCGGTGGCGAATTATAAGCGCACCATTACTTACGACTTGCCAGTAAAACCAAGCCCTAATTTGCCAAATGCTCAATCTATTCAGCTTTATCCATCATTATGCTTCTTTGAAGCGACACCCATAACCATTGGTCGTGGAACTGATTTTCCGTTCCAAGTCGTCGGCTATTCACCTGTAAAACTAGGAGAGTTTAGTTTTACGCCACGTGCGATTAAAGGGGCATCAATGAACCCTAAATTTAAAGACGTTGAGGTTTTTGGTCAAGATTTACGTGATTCAAACATGCATGGCTTAGATTTAAGTTTATTTATTGCTGCTTATCAACAACTAACCGATTCACAGCAGTTATTTTTTGAACGTGCTGAGTTTATGGATAAGTTAGCGGGCACAGATAAGCTTCGTTTAGCGATTGAGGCGGGACAAACCGAGCAACAAATAAAACAGAGTTGGCAAACTGAGCTTGCGGCATTTAAACGTAAGCGACAGCCCTATTTACTGTATCAATAACAAAACATATTTCAAAAAGAGGCACTTGCCTCTTTTTTTATTATCACTTTTTGACGGCTGTGGTAAATTTAGGCCCTGAATAATTAAAAGGATGTATTATGAAGGTCTATTTTTGTGCGGCAGTATTTGCCTTACTCTCTGGCTGCTCACGGGCCCCTAGCAAGGCTGCACGTATACTTGACTTAAGCGCCGATAAAAGCGCTGCAGATCGAGCTATGGGCATTAAAACGCGTAACTAAACCTAGCTATCCTAAAGTGGCACAGATGACCAAAAAAGCGGGCAGTGCACGCTTCATTATTACGATTGATCAACACGGGAATAGCAAAGATATTACCTTTCTAGAAAGTTTCCCCGCAGGCATGTTTATTAGTGAATCGCGTGAAGCACTTAGTGACTGGCACTGGCAAGCAACATCAAAAAACAGCCAGCAACACGCTATTATACCAATCCGCAAAAATACTTAATCATTTTGAGTGATCAAACCAGTCGCTACCTGCGTTAAAAATTTCTGATTTACGACTGCATGGATGCAGGAGGTAGAGCAATGCAGGAGCAATTGCCGAGAACAACTAAATAACTAAATTTTTGCCTTGTTATCAACGCGGTTTTATTGCCTCAAAATAGGCCACTTAATTAAGCGGAATGGTATTAAACGTACGGTACAGATTGATTATTTGATGAAGCAGGCCATTCATTTAGATGAAGCAAGAACGTTTTGTACAATTTAGATTAAAAGGGATGAAAAAGGGCCGCATATGCGGCCCCCAACAGGATTGATTGGTTTAGAACTTGAAGTTAACTGAAAGCTGTAAACTACGTGGATTATAGTAACTGCGTGATTCACCATAGTTTTCATCAAGTACATACGGGTTTTTGTTGTAACCAGTTTGACGGTTAAAGACATTAAATAAGTCAGCACGGAATTGTAGTTCCATGTCACCTGAGAACGTAAAGTCTTGCGTGTAGTTCAAGTCAAGTTGCCAGTGGCTTGCTGTTCTACGAGAACCAGCAGGTTCTGCATAACGACTAACATGGCTTGTCGGATAACCATACATAGTTCCATCCCAGTTTTCCCAAGCTTGACCAGACTGGAATACAAAGTACGCACCAATGTTTGCTTCCCACGGCACAGTGTAGTAACCATAGACTTTAACCTTATGCGGCTTATCTCCTGAAAGTGTGCCGTAACGGTTATCCCATGAGTAACGGCCGCGGCCATCACCATAGTATGATGAGCCAATAAAGTTATTTGCATCGTTACTTGTCGTGGTATTGTCTTGGTCGAAATTACCGTAGTAATGGCTCCACACATAAGAAGCATTGATATAGCTGTTTTCACCTAGGTATTCAGCTTCGATACTGGCTTCCCAGTATTTCGTTTCGCCGCCATCAACCTCAGCGATTACATACGATGAGCCACCAATTTCATCGATAATATCGGCAAGGTTTTCAACATAAAGGCCTTTATCTGCGATATGTTGTGGCACACCTTCGGCATCAACGCCTGAGTAATCAGTTAAGCGTGCATTGTTAGGCATATCTTCCCAAAAATGCATACCTTTACGGTGACGTACGTGAGCACGTAATACTAAATCAGAGCCCACATATTTCGTTGTGCCAAGCGTGAATTCATTGATACGACGAGGTTTCATGCCTTCTTGGAATGCTTTACCTGATGAACCACGTCGAGGTGATGCAGAAAGAATGTTGCCAGACTCATCTAGAAGTAGCTCAATTTCTGAGCGCGTATTACGGTCCCACGAGGCTGCACGAGCGAGTGAACTCGCTTCAGGATTATAAATTGCGAAATTTGCAAAGACTGAGTCTTCATCTGAGTACGTCCAAGTTGCACCTAAACGAGGTTGCAGCATATCACTCCAGTCTGTTTTATACATTTCGTACTTCTGTCCTGGAGCCAACTCATAACCTGAAACGGTGCCTGACTTCGCTTTTAAACCTTGCCCGTACCACGTATCTTGGCTTACGAGTAAACCGATATTATAAGTCCAGTCACCATGTTCTATGGTATCGTTTATTTCAAAATTGATACTACGCATTTCTGAGTTTATGCCAGAAACAGTTGTACCATCTTCAGTTGCCAGACTCATTTGTTGCACATGTGCACGATATATAGCATCTGCAGGGTCAAAGCCTGCCGTATCTGCATCAGCATCAACTAAACCGCCAAGGTAAGAGATGCGCCCCCAGCCATTTGATAAACGGGTAAGTTGTTCTTCACTTTCTTCCCATTTGGCACCAAAGTGGAGTGTATGGTACGTGTCACCCCAATCAAATTCATGTTCTAAGTTGAGTTCAAATGAATCACGATAGAAGTTTATATTGTCATATTGTGAATAAGCGCCAACACCACCGCTGCCTTTCATTACACCATCTTCAAGATAGCCATAAGTATTAATTAATGCGGTAGCTCCGGCATTATAAATAGCGATTTGCTCTTCTGTGAAACCTTCTTTAGAGACATATTCTCTTGGTTTTGGCACCGAAAAATAGCCCATCTGAGTAAGGTTGTTAACATCAAGCTGACTATTTAACGAAGGTACGACACTCAACTCAGTATCTGGTTTCGAACCTGTTTCTAATTCAAACTTACTGTATTGGAATGACAGGGTGGTTGCAGAGCCTAAAATCCAAGAGCCATCTAACGTAAAGATATCTTGGTCGGCTTTGCTACCAACAGATACACTGTCAGTTTCGTAAGCGCCTATTGAATCGCCTTTTACCTCTTTATCAGAGGTACGTTGTGAAATATTAATTAAAATATCGTCGGTCGGTGCCCATGTAAGCTTACCGAAGTATTCGTCACGGATACTTTCATAGTCTTTTACTTCGCCATAAGCTGTATTCTTGTTAGCCTTCGTTTCTTCAGGGCGATAATACGAGGTATAAAAGTACAGTGTATCTTCAATCAGCGGTCCACCTAGGCTTGCAGTTAACCAGCTTTTATCCATCTCATAACTTTCTTCGCCTATAGGGGTCGCAACAAAACTCTTCGGTTGTGCTTTGTATTCAACGTTACCGTGAAATTCATCAGTACCAGATTTTGATACTGTATTGATTGAGAAGCCACCTGAACGGTTAAAGCCTACGGCTTTAGCACCACCGCGGTCCATGGTGACATACGCCACGTCATGGGTCGAAGGCTCTGACGCTAAATTACCAAACATTGGCATAGAAACATTTACGCCATCAAAACCGTATGAGTTATCAACCCCTGAACCACCTGCTGACGGACCTAAAACTGTGTTCGCCGAAAGCTCCACACCTGGTACAAGTTTTAATAGGTCTCGGTAGTCTTGACCCACTGGCACGTTGTTGATTGCCTCTTCGCCTAGTGAGTTGGTCAGAGCTGACTTACCCTGACGGTATAATTTACTACCAGTAATGGTGATGACCTCAACATTTTCATTTGCGCCACCGAAGGTAACGTTTAGGCTCGATGTTTGCTCAAGCAAAACATCAACGGTCATCGTTTGAGTGACCCCGTTTTTATCGGTGAAAGTGAGTTCATAAGTCCCTGGTTTTAGTTGGGGTAAGTCGTAGCTTCCGTCTTCACGAGTCACAACAGTGCGTGGTTTCGGCATTACGTTACTTTTTGCCGTTACCGTGATCCCCGCCAGAGACTGCTGTGCCTCTGGTGTTGATACTTTACCCTTGATTCCACCGGTTAAATTAGCAAAGGCTGGTGCGCTGGCTAAAGCCGCGGCCATTACAACACCTGTTAGAGCTGTTTTCTTTGCGCGAAGTGCATTATGTGTCGCTTTAGCTATGGAGCTTATTACGAGTGAGGATGCATGTTGTTTCATTGTTTCCCGTCCTTATATTTATATGCTTTGTTGGACTGCTTACCCAATTGAGACTTATGAACTTTAAAATTATGTTGCCTATACATTAAACAGCTGTTAGAAGAATCGGTCAAGAATATTTTTTTGTTACTTATGGTTGTTTGTGGAATAAAATATATTACCTTTATTGGGTAAGTGTTTGTGTTCATTTGCTTTTAAGAGCATACGGAATGTGAGGGGTCTTTTTTGTAAGAAATTATGAACGCTTTATTTTTTATTAGCTTATAAAAATCAATACATAACAAGAAAGATGAGGTGCAAATTTAGTTGCTAAGTAAAGGCATAAAAAAAGCAGCTTTCGCTGCTTTTTTAGGTTTATAGTCTGTATTTAAAAATTAGTTATTCTTAAATTCGCCTACAACTTCATTAGAATGTTCTAGTAATTTTCTGCCTTGTCGACTCGATTGAGTCAGTGCAATGAACAGAATATCAATGACAAAATCTTGTGCAGTTCGGGCTAAAATTGATGACAGCCTTACTGATTCACCTTCAGCAACAGAGTAGAGTTTTACATCTGCTGAGTCTGCGACGGGGCTACTACCAAACTTAGTGACTGAGATCACTGCGCTGTCGTTTTTCTTAGCTTGTTTAACGACCTCAGCAATTTCACGGGTCATCCCCGATTCACTAATCGCAATAACCAAGTCACCTTTTGAAAACGTAGCAACGTAGGCAAGTTGGGCGTGGCCGTCTGGTTCAGCGATAGCTGGCATTCCTAGCTTTTGTAATTTATAAGAGAAATCTTTGGCAACCAGCGCCGAGCCACCTAAACCGCAAATAAGAATACGTTTAGCTGATTTTAATAATTCAACCGCTTTTTCGATTGCAGGCGCTTCGTTAAGGTTTTTGGTTTCAGTTAAAACGGCCAGTTTACTGCTGAGTAATTTTTCGGCAATTTGTTCAAGAGAGTCGTTTAAGGTAATTTTACCGTGTAACTTGGGCTCGCTGCTTTCATCGTTTAGGGCATCGATAACGGCTAGCTTAAAAGCAGGAAACCCTTTGTAACCTAATTTTTGTGAAAACTTAACCACGCTTGATTGGCTTACACCAACCACTTTTGCTAATTCAACAGAGGATAAATTACGAATCGCATTGGCCGAGTTTAATGTGAAATCTGCTAGTTTTGCTTCGCTGCTCGACAAAGACTGGCGTAAGGCTTTAATTTTTACAAAAGTAGACATTCGGGCTCACTTTGTTAGTTAACTTATTCTTTGTGTAATACAAACCTTTCAATCGAGAATATTAAGCGCCAAGACGCAAAATTAAGTACAAACGACGAATTATTTTTGTTTTACTCGAATTAACTTTGGAATATTTTTCTTAATTTAGATGGAATAATATAGTTTTATTCCATAATAGATACAACATTATTTGTTGAGATAGCACCATTTTTAGTGAGGTAGCGATAATGTATGCTTTTTATTCTTGGATCTTAAAATAAAATATTTTACATGTTAAGTGGGTGTTGCTACTGTATTGCAGTGAATCGTCAATGCTTAAAACTTCAGGTATGAAACTGTTATGAGTTTTTCCTCTTTAAAAACATTACTTAAACAGCTGTGTTATCTCAGTGGCGCTGCGCTTTTAGTCAGTTGTGCCAGTAATCAATATACGTTTACCCAGTCAGCTAACTACAGTCATCGCGTTAAGTTTTTAGTAATGCACTACACCGCGATTGATTACGAAAAGTCGATGCGAGCTTTAGTGGATGAAGGGGGCTTAAGCTCACATTATTTATTACCGGAGTCGGGCGATTCAAGTTATCCGCACGATAAATTAGAAATTATTCAACTTGTTGATGAGAACGATCGCGCGTGGCATGCTGGACGAAGTTACTGGCAAGGACGTGAAGATTTAAACGATCACTCCATTGGCATTGAAATAGTGAATGTGCCTACATGTCATATTCCTGAGCATAGTTCGCCTGCAATGCAAAATGATACAAGCAAGCTGTGTATTTATCCTGATTATGATGCCAAGCAAATTGAATTATTAATTACGTTAAGCAAAGATATTCTTAAACGCAATCCAGATATTGGGCCAACTCAAATTGTAGGGCATTCAGACATTGCGCCAAGTCGTAAAAATGATCCTGGCCCGCGTTTTCCTTGGTATCAATTATATAAAGCGGGTATTGGCGCGTGGTACGACAGCGACACGGTCGATAAGTATTGGCAGTTATTTAGCGCATCGAAACCTTCGACAGAGTTAATGCAAAAAGCCATGCGCAGCTACGGTTACGAGGTGATTGCAACGGGGCAACTTGATTCACAAACATTAGATGCGTTGAGCGCCTTTCAAATGCACTTTTTACCTTGGCATGTTAGCGGTAATAACGATGCCAGAAGTGCAGCTGTACTGTTTGCTTTATTAGAAAAGTATTTTCCTAAAAAGTGCGAGAGACTGTTTAAAGAGTATCAGCAACAGCAACTGGCAACGGAGCCTGAGACAACGGTGCTTGCGAATGCACAAGTTGTCGTACGTATTCCATCGCTCGACCCCAGCAGCCGTGAGTTAGTAAATAACCGAGGCACGTTTCAAGCGTATAAGGGACGTGGTGAAATAATCATTGAAAACCACGATGCCCGCAGTGCTGATATTTATATTAATGGTGAAAAAATTAATATCGCATCACCATTAACAGCTGAAAAAGTATATCAATACAGCTTAGCGAAACGCACTCATAACGGTATTAACACCTTTAAAGTTGACAATGTTCAACCAGAGGGGGCGAGCTTAACATTGCGGTTTCCTTACCCAACATTGATTAAAAACACACATAAAGACCGTTTTAAAGCTGTTGATGAGCTGATAAATCAAGAAGTCGCCGCAGGATTTCCTGGCGCTGTGCTTGGCGTTATTAAAGAGGGTGAGTTAATTAAATTAAGCCACTATGGCGCTGCTAAAAAGTACCATGCAGATGGCACGTTGCTCGCATCGCCTGAAGCGATGAAAAACGATACCTTATTCGACATTGCCTCGAATTCAAAAATGTTTGCTACTAACTTTGCGTTAATGAAACTTGCAAGCGAAGGTAAGTTAGATGTAGAAAAACCATTGTTTTATTACCTGCCAGAATTTAGAGGCAGCGGTCGAGAGCAGCGTTTAGTAAAGGATTTGCTCACGCATAGCGCAGGTTACCCTGCAGTGGTTGATTTTCACCGTAAAGATAATAAATTTGGCGAACGGTTTTTCTCGCAAAACAGTTTACGTACCAAAAATTTACTGCTTACAGGAGTGCCTTTTGTGGCGGGGCGTAATGTAAAGCACCTCTATTCAGATATTGATTACATGTTGCTAGGCGTATTGATTGAGCGCATTAGCGGTATGCCTCTCGACAGCTATGTTGAAAGCCAACTCTATCAGCCGCTAGGGTTAACACACACAGTGTACAACCCTTTGCAAAAGGGATTTTTAGCGTCGCAGATTGCTGCAACTGAAATAAATGGCAACACCCGTGGCGGGCGTATTGAGTTTGACAATATTCGTACCGATGTATTGCAAGGTGAAGTGCATGACGAAAAAGCCTTTTATGCTTTAGGGGGCGTCGCAGGGCATGCAGGCCTCTTTAGTACGGCTGGCGATATAATGGTATTGATGCAGGTGCTGCTTAACGGCGGTGGCTACGACAATAAACAGTTATTTACCCCACAAGTACTCGCGCAATTTACTCAGCCTCAAGCCAGCGACGAAACCTATGGCTTAGGCTGGCGAAGAGCAGGGCACCAAGCACGCACATGGCATTTTGGCCCGTATGCCAGCCCAAGAGCCTATGGTCATACTGGCTGGACCGGCACCGTTACTGTGATTGACCCCGAGTATGACCTTGCCATTGTGTTACTTACCAATGCCCGTCACACACCTATTGAGGGCAACGATAAAAATTATGAATTTGTCGGAAAGCGTTTTGAAACAGGTAAGTATGGTTCAATTATCTCACTGATTTATGAGAGTATATTAAATCACTAGTCGATTTAAGTTGAGTTTAGCGGCAAAGCCATTAAGCTTAGCGAGTTTTTGCATAATAAAAATAAAATATTGGTCTTAATTTAAAAGGGTTTTTATGTCTTGGTATTCAATTTTACCACCCTTGATTGCTATCTTAATTGTGTTTTGGCGCAAAGAAGTGATCATGGCTTTATTGGTCGCCGTTGCGTCGTCTGAGTTTTTGCTAGCCCTCAATGGTGAAGGCAATAGCGTGTTTTA
The DNA here is from genome assembly GCF_900116435.1 of Pseudoalteromonas lipolytica. GTDB lineage: Bacteria > Pseudomonadota > Gammaproteobacteria > Enterobacterales > Alteromonadaceae > Pseudoalteromonas > Pseudoalteromonas lipolytica. The sequence goes on from NZ_FPAZ01000013.1 coordinate 68,971, forward strand.
CACTTTTATCAATACCATTGAACGGGTAATCGAAGTCGCGAGCTCAGCGGGTAACAGCCGTATTCTTATTTTTAGTATTTTGATTGGTGCACTGCTTGCCTATATTCGTGAATCTGGCGGTGTGGCAGCAACCGTAAACCTATTAATGAACAAAGGTGTTGCTAAGAGTAAGCGCCAAGTGGGTTATTTAACCATGTTCTCGGGCATTGCGGTGTTTATTGAATCGAACTTGAGCGTATTAACTTCGGGTATTTTATCGCGTGGTTTATTTGATAAATTTAAAATGAGCCGGGCGCGTCTTGCCTATATTATTGATAGTACTAGTGCACCCGTGTGTATTTTAATTTTACTTAACGGCTGGGGTGCGTATGTGCTTGGCCTACTTGGTAACTACGAGATGGAAGAGTCTGCTGTTTCGGTACTGTGGGGCAGTATTGGTTATAATTTTTATGCGATTATCACCTTGCTCATCGTGTTTTATACCATTACTTTCGACAAAGTACATGGGCCATTAAAACAAGCCGAAGAGAACTTTGAGCAGCAAGAAACCGAATTAGCAGAAGAAGTTAAAGGCTCAAAAGCGCGTTACATGCTTATTCCACTTATTACCTTAATTGGTAGCATGGTTGGCTTTATGTTCTGGACTGGCGATGGCGATATTGCTAGTGGCAGTGGCTCAAAATCAGTGTTGTATGCAACCATTTTAGCCTGTGTAGTCGCTTACTTTTTAATGATTAGCTCTCGTGATTTTACTCACCATAAGCTTGTTGATATTGGCTTTAAAGGCATGGGTGAATTATTACCGCTGGTTGCAATCGTCTTGTTATCACTCACACTTGGTGCGAGCTTAAAAGACTTAGGCACCGGTGTATTTGTAGCGGGGCTTGTGGGGGATTTCTTACCTATTTACCTTGTTGTGCCAGTGCTATTTTTAACCGGAGCGGTTATTTCATTCACAACGGGCACCTCGTGGGGCACATTTGCCATTCTTATTCCAATTGGTGTGCCGCTTATTCAAGCGCTAGGTTTACCGCCTTCACTGGTTATTGCTGCCATTCTAGGTGGCGGTGTGTTTGGCGATCACTGCTCGCCAATTTCAGATACCAGTGCGGTATCGGCGATTGCCTCTGGGTGTGACTTATTAACCCACGTTAAAACTCAAATGCCTTACGCCTTATTCGGCGGCGCATTAACCTTTATCGCTTATTTGGTAACCAGTATTTTGGTTTTGTAACTTTAAGCCCTTAAGCAAACAATAAAAAACCACAGAGAAATCTGTGGTTTTTTATTGTCCGTACCTCGTATTTCTAGGCTCGCTTCTCAAATCTCGATAGCCAGCACGTTCAAATCTGATATCTGACGACTGAAAACTAGCTTCTTCGAGGTGACAGCTTAAGGCTTGGAGCTAGGCTTTAGGCACAACTTTATAAATACCTACACCATCAACCCCAAGGTATAAATCTCCATTTGGATGGGTCGCAATACTGCGCACTCTGCCAACACCCTCAAATACTTTGCTGTGGCCAGTGACTTTATTACCATCGAGTTTAACAAGCACAAGGTGAGCAAACTTCATTGAGCCCACGGCTATTTGCCCTTGCCACTGCGGGTATTTATCGCTATTTATAAACGCCATACCAGAGGGCGCAATTGAAGGTACCCAGTACCAATCAGGTTGCTCCATGCCTTCGCGGCTTGTTTCATCAGTGATTTTTGTACCAATGTAGTTAATGCCGTAGGTGATCTCAGGCCAACCATAATTAGCCCCAGCTTTAATAATATTAATTTCATCTCCCCCACGAGGGCCATGTTCATGACTCCAAATTACCCCAGTTTCTGGGTGCATAGCCATACCTTGAGGATTACGGTGACCATATGAGTAAATGCTTTTACGCGCGCTCTTATGGTTATAAAAAGGGTTTGATTCAGGAATAGAGCCATCACTGTTGATACGGTGAATTTTACCCGCATCGTAATCAAGGCTTTGTGGGTGAACATCTCTGTCGCCACGGTCGCCAATCGAAAAATACAAATAACCGTCTTTATCAAACTCAATACGCGAACCATAGTGTTTAGTTGTTGTGGTATTTGGTTCACCATTAAATAAGAGTTGCTGGTCTACAAGCGTCATGTCCTTTAAACGTGCACGCATTATTGAGGTGTTATAGCCTTCATCATCACCTTCATAACCTGAGTAAGAAAGGTAAATCCAGCCATTGTCGGCAAAATTTGGGTCGAGCTCTATATCAAGTAATCCCCCTTGGCCTTCTGCGTGAAGCTTAGGAGTTCCTTTGATTATTTGTTTATCAAGCTGACCATCGCGGATCAGCCTTAACTCACCACGCCTATCGGTCACTAATAAATCACGCTCGTTTAGCCACGCCATACCCCAAGGGATCTGAATCCCTTTACTCACTAATTCAAGCTCATACTTATTGGCACTGGCATCTAACGGAATTGTTTGCTCTGGCTGCGCACATGCCTGCAAGCTGGTTAAACTGATAGAAGCGACGACGAGGCTGCTAAATAAAGACTTTTTCATGGTTACTCCAAATTATTAAGCACAATACTATTAGCCTAGCTTGTTCGTAGGTAAATTGTTATTAACTTTCAGTAAAGTGCGACTATTGGTAGAAAAAGCGGGATAGAACAAAAGCGGTTGTAAGTTAGCCGTAGGCGTGAAATTTATTTCGCGCGAAAAATGAAATGTATGAATGTAGTTGGCTTTTTAATCTCGAATATTAGGCATTACAGTCATGAAAAAACCTGCCAAGTTGATTAACTCGAACCTTCGTCCCTAGATAGCTTTGTTTTAAGTTTACTGGTAGCTTAGAGATATCAGTTACTTAAATGGATTTAATCTACGTATGAAATCAGAAAAGTTTTTCAAATGGGTGTGGAATATTAATGGCCTTGTGTTACTTATTGGCTTAATTATCACAATATTGGTTGTTGGCTATAATCTTGCGAGCTTTTTGTTTAAATCTAATACTCAAATGGATCATCAGGCGCTCAATTTAGCTGAAGATGAAAAGCAGCAAGAAAAGTGGAAGTTAGGGTACCCACGAAAAGTCGCTGATAGCGATTATTATTACATCCCATTAGAGTCAGAAAAAAGATCGGTTGATATAAAATCTGAATCAGCAGTTTATGAGAGCTTTAGTGGTGGTAGCTATAAATACACGCCCACGCGCTCAAAGAATATCTTGTTCATTAACGATCAAACTAATCAAGCCGAATGGCTTTTTAATACTACAGATCAGCTCATTATTGATTTCAGTACCCTGAGCTTCGAAGAAGAGTTCGCACTTACCACTAATTACAGCGATAAGAAAGCTGACCCCAAACCACGCGGTATTTCTTACCAAGTTATCAAAAACGATACCAACAATGACAAAATACTTGATGACAAAGATAAGCGCACGTTCGCACTAAGTCAGATTGATGGCTCAAACTACACCGAGGTCATTTCAGGCTACAATCGCATTGTAGAGTCAAGTGTCAACGCCGAAGGCAACCTATTTGTGGTATTCATCAACAACAACGAAGTTTACTCTATGGTTATAGACCTAGAGACATTTAAAGTGATTAGTAAGAGTATGCTGCCGAAGGTCGGGGAGTAATTTATTCGTTAGAGGTTAGAGGTTAGAGGTTAGAGGTAGGAGTGGCTTCAGCCGTGAATTACGTGAGATTAGTACGCAGGGTAAACCCACTTCTCGCTTCTTATTACTCGAAGTTAGCGCAATCGACTCACAACTAACGACTGGAAACGAGTGTCTTAACTTTCACATTTCACGGCCTCATGCGTTAACTGTTTAAGTGCGATGATTTGCCCTTGTTGGTTTTGGTCAAGGGCCAGCAAATCGCCTTGGTGAATGTGGGTATCGAGTGTGCCGTGTTTTTGTAGCTCTTCAAGTAGTGACTGTTTTATTTGTACGAGTATATTTTGCTCGCAATCTGCGATATACCAATCATTATCAACACTGACTAAGCGGCCTGTGAAGCGGGTACGGGTTTGATGAGCTGCAAGGGCGTGTTGGTAGTCGGCATCTAGGGTTTGTTTTTGTTGTTTTAGGTTACTGACATAGCTGCCTTTTGCGTCAAGTTCATGAACTTCAAGCCAGTGGTAATCTGATAAATCTACAGCATATACGTCAGTCAGTTCGCGGTTATTGTATTGCAACATAATAAAGCCCAAAATGGCCAGCGCAGCAAAAACACCTGTCATTTGCAGGCCTAAAAAGCGTTGCTGTTTTGAGCGAGCTTGTTGTGGCTTTTGCATTTGCGTCAGCTGCTCAGGACTTAAAGTATGCTGTGCTTTGCGTTTTTGATAATGCGCTTTTAAATCGGCATCAAATTGCTCGTCGTCACGCTTCATGATTGCCTCCAAGTTGTTGTTTTAGGTTTTGACGGGCGTATCGCAGCCGAGTTTTTATGGTCTCATGGTTGCTTTGTGTAATGGCAACAATGTCATCGAGGCTAAAGCCTTCTTGCTGTAATGTCAGGGCTTCTCGCTGTACAAAGCTAAGCGCCATTAGTGCTTTATCAAATGCGTCATAATCGTAGTGATAACTTGCATCGTGTGGCTCAGACACTAGCTGGTTGTCTTCTAGTTCAACAAATTTTTGTTGTTTTCGAAACTCATCAATTAGCACGTTACGCGCTAAACGAAATAGCCACGCTTTTGGGTTGTTTTGCGCGTGATAAAAGTCACGTTTATCAATGACTTTTAACCAGGTTTGCTGGCAAATATCGAATGCTAAATCTTTATCACTTTGTGTTACTAGGTAGTGATAAAGGTCGTTACCGTATTGAGCAACAAGTTGGTTGAGATAACGGTTGTCGCCTGTTTTGGCATACAGCGCCAAACAATCGCTGTTTGGCGTGTCAAATAACCATGTCTTGATGCTCATTAGCATAGGCCGTTATCCATCTATTTTAAAATCAAGTTGAACGCTTTGGTTTGTTTGTAATTGTGCCACACCTTCAACTACTTTGGGGCGGTATTTCCAACGTTTTATAGCGCGAATAGCTTCTCGATCAAATACTCGTTTTGGCTCAGCGTCAATAATGACTGGGTCGATAACTTCGCCGGTGGGTGAAATGCTGAAACTAATTTGCACCCATCCTTCAATACCATCACGTGCAGCAACAGGGGGATACTTAGGGTTAATACGCACGATAGGGGTCGCATCACCGGTTGGTTGATTAATTGCTTTACTGAGTGAGTCGCCAATGCCATCAAATGTCATAGTAGGTGTTGCATCGGAAATGATTATTGTATCTGGGTTTTCAGCAGCTGGCCGCGGGGGCGTTTTCGGTGGCACCTGAGTAACGGGTGGTGGCGGCAAAGTTTGCTTTACTTGCACTTTTGAGTCTTCGGGCACTTGGTAAATTTCAACGGTGATATCGGGGCCCATTTTTATATCTGCGCGTTGCTCTGCTGAAATTAGGTATTGCATAAAGGCAAATGCAGCAAAGGTCATTACCCCGCCACCTATAATTGCGACGGTTGTCTTTAAAGCGCCATTGCTGTTATTCAAGCTTGCTGAGTTTAGTGGTAAAGTATGCATAGCCGTTCCTTTTTGGATAATTGCTTTCATAGCTAAAACGGCTGGCAAATAAAAAAGGGGTGAAACTATTTTCACTTTTTATTTTTTCACTTTAATTAGTGTGATTCTTTAGGTAGTTATGAAACTCATTCAAATAGATAAAGCCCGTTACCGTAAGCATTTAAACCACGTTATTGTAGCGTGTGTTATTGCTTTAGCCGTTGGTAGTTTAGCCATTTCACAAACCTTGATTGCGTTATTCCCAGACCCAAGTGGGAGTCATTTTCACTGGAATCTATTGGGGGTTGTTGTGTGCAGTTTGCTGGTGGGCTTTGTACTCAATAAATACCGCAACCATGATTATATGACCGAGATTGTGTATGTGTGGGAGCTTAAAAAAGCGCTGAATAAGATTACCCGTAAAATGCCAAAGCTAAAAGCGGCTGGGCGTGAGGGCAATGCCGATGCTTTATTAGCGATTCATTACAGCTATGCTGGCTCGCGTTTGTTATGGCAGCTCGACGACAACACCATCACTATGGATGAGCTGGCAATTAAACAAGCTGAGCTTGATAGTGTCGCCGAGAAATATAATTTAAGCCTGGATGCCGAGCGCTATGATGAGGCTATTTTAAAGAACTTTTAAGGACGAGTAATGAAGAAGGTTTTGGTTGTATGTTTGGGTAATATTTGCCGCTCACCAACTGCTGAAGCGGTGCTCAGAAGTCGTGCAAAGACGCTTAATGTTAATGTAAAAGTCGACTCAGCAGGCACGATTGGCTATCACCAAGGTAATCCACCTGATTCACGTTCAAAAGCAGCAGGCGAAAAACGAGGCTACAGCTTTAAAGGGATTTATTCGCGCCCGGTTACGCAGGCTGATTTTTATGAGTTTGATTTTATTTTAGCGGCTGACAAGCAAAACCTTGCTGATTTACACGCGCAATGCCCTGAGCATTTGCAATATAAATTGTCGTTATTTTTAAGCCATGGTGATGCGGGCGAGCAAGAAATTCCCGATCCTTATTATGGTGGCGATCAAGGTTTTGAAAAGGTCCTAGATTTAATCGAAAACGCGGCGGATAACTTGCTCAAAAAGCTTTAATTTTTTTAAAAGGTCGCACTGCGACCTTTTAGTTTATTTTGATTAGTTTATTTTAAAGTCGAGCTGAACTTGGGTTGTTGATGCAACGGCATGCCCATCTTCAAATTTTGGGGCATAACGCCACTTTTTCATTGCTTTTATAGCTTCTACTTCGAATGCTTTACCGCCTTTAGACTCAAGTACGGCAACGTTATCTACAAAGCCTGTGGGAGTCACTTCGAACTCCATAATAACAGAACCACTTTGTCTAAGCTGTGCCTTTGACATGGGGTACTTAGGATGCACGCGATACAAGGGCTCTTGCTCTTGGTTGTCTTTCCACGGCACCATTTTTGCGATAGCAATACAGTGTTTGGTTGCTTCATCGCTTTTACCTATTTTTTCGTATAAATGAACTAGCTTAGAGTGGGCGTCCAGTTCGGCTTTGTGATCAAAACTGAGTGCGTCATCAAATACTTTAACAACATGGTTAAGACGCTCAATTGCGTAGTCATAATCGTGCCTGCTTTGAGCAAAAGCAGCGGCTAAAAAGTCTGCTTGAATACGCTCTAGCGAGTTACTTGGCACATTATCTATGTAATATTCATCGGCTTCTTCTAGGTAACGTTTAGCTGTTAAGTAACGTTCACCACTGTTTTTAAGGGCCAAAATACGTGCTGCACTGAGCTTACTGTCGGCAACCAGTTTGTCATTTTTTTGTTGCTCAGCAATGCTAATTAAGTCGCTTAAGTAAGCACTTGCTTTTCTTGCTGATTGAGTCGATTCAGCCATGCCGAGCAGTGCATCATAGACTTCGGTACTGTGTTCACCATGTCTTTTTTCTAAAATAGTGTATGCCGTTTTGTATAACTCGTATTGTTTTTCGTGCTGGTACGTGGCAAGACTATTTGCGTAGTTAATGGCTAAATTCGCTGTATTGTCGGAGTTTTCGCCATACACTTTTTGACCGAGTTGATAGGCTTTTTGCGCAAGTTCGGTAGTGTCTTGTTGGTTTTCAAGCGCAGCTAAATAGGCGCGGTAAGTTTCATTAAACTCACTGTTTATATCTTGATTAGCTAAACAAGGCTGGCTTAATAGTATGCCTAAACATATGGCTAAAGAGGCTTTTTTCATAATAATCCTTATTATATTTCGCAAGTTAGCTTTTAAATAAACCACAAACGAGGGTTACTCATATTTATTAGTCGAGATTAGCAAAAGGTATTATAAATGTCACTTAATTGGGTAATTTCTAGTTAAAAATGCGGAGGAAGTGTTGATGAATACGGCTGTAAAATTAAGCTTGAAAGATGTGCAAAGCTCGTATCTTCGTCTGGTTTGAGTGTATAATACTTGAATTGCTGGTAACTGCCTCAATATTAGTTATCACTCGTCGTATGTTGCATTCTTACAACCTCAAACTGTTGTAATCACATTTGCAGTATTGCATTTATTTTTTTAATTTGGATTTGTCGTGGCGCAAGTAAGAGCAAGAGTCCAGCTAAATGTTGGCAAAAACAGTGATATCCCTGCAGAAATCGTCTCGTTTAGTGGTTTAAATGATGGCCAAGAGCATATTGCTTTAGTATTTAATCAAGCCGACACCGAGCAAGACATCCCCTTAATTCGTATGCATTCAGAGTGCTTAACGGGTGATGTATTTCATTCTTCGCGTTGTGACTGTGGTGAGCAGTTAAATGAGTGCATTGAAATGATGCATGAGCAAGGTGGAATTTTATTATATTTGCGCCAAGAAGGGCGTGGCATAGGTTTATACAATAAGATTGATGCTTATGTATTGCAATCGCAAGGTATGAATACTTACGAAGCGAATAACCACCTAGGTTTTGCCGATGATTTGCGTGATTTTTCTGACGCTGTTTTAATGCTCGAGGCACTTAATCAAAAGCATGTTAAGTTAATGACCAACAACCCAAATAAGCTCAAAGCTTTGCGTGATGCTGGCATTGAAGTTGATTCAGTTGTCGGCACGCATGCACACATTAAAGCAGGTGTTGTTGGTAATCGCGCTTACTTAGAAACAAAAATCAAACATGGTTCACACATGCTTGATATCAAAAAAATTAAAAAGCCTGAATAATTTTCACAGCAGGTGACTATAAACAAATAGCGCACCCAGTTATACTCGGTGCGTTTTGTCGTTATTGAATGAGAAGCTATGTCGATCGAAGTGCGTATTTTTAAAGCCGATGCAGGCGTAAAATGGTTTAAAGCAGGTTGGGAAATCTTTAAGCTGCAACCGTTTACGTTTATTTTAATGCACCTATTAATAGGTGTGATTGGTTTCTTATCGTTAGTGTTACCCCTGCTGCAAGTTGTCGGTGCATTTGTTGCCCCATTTTTAATGGCGGGCTTTTATCAAGCCGTGCTAACTAAACAACAAGGTGGCACGATTAGTCAGGCAGATATCTTTAAACCGTTTACCAATAAAGGGAATCGTATTGGTTTAGTGCGAGTTGCTGTGTATCAAATGGCGGCGGGCATTTTATTAGCGGTGTTATCTAATTTTATCTTTGCTGATGCCTATGCAGTTATTTCAAGTCAAACGTTCGACCCACAAAACCAAACACACATAGCGGATTTACTGGCAACCATTTCTATGGGGCAAGTGGCCGTTTTTTTACTGGCAATCTGTGTGTATTTAACGGCGTTTGCTTATGCAGTCCCCTTGGTTTATTTTCAAAAGCAAACCAACATGTTCCAGGTATTAAAAACCTCGTTCATGGTGTTTTATCATAATATGGCTCCGTTAGGTGTTTACGGTTTGATTTGTGCTGTATTAATGCTGATCTGTATACCTTTATCGTTTATTCCACTATTGGTTTTAATGCCAATTTGTTACATTAGCTTCTTCGTGTCTTTTCAGGCTATTTTTATGCCAGTTGTGCCAAAAAGTGATGACCAACCAAAGACACCAGAAACATCGTCACAATCAGGACGCTTTGACGCGTAATGGATGATAAAGAAAAAAAGTTAAAAAATTACGTACTTTGGTTACTTTCACGACAAGATTACTCGCGTCGTGATTTAACCCGAAAGCTACAACAAAAAGAAGCGACGCCCGAGTTTACAGAGCGTTTGTTAGATTGGTGTGAGTCACACAACTTTATTAACGAGCAGCGCTACTGCGAAGGGTTTGTACGCCGCCATTTAGCGAAGTATCATGGGGCTAAACGCATCCAAAGCGAAGCAATGGCAAAAGGGATAGATCGGGCTTTGTTAGACAAGACGCTCGAAGAGTTCGAAATCGATTGGTTTGAGCTCGCACAGGACGCATATTTAAAAAAGTTTTCAAATTCACGTAAAGAACTCGATCAGAAAGAAAAAGCGAAACGTGTACGCTACTTGATGTATCGAGGCTTTAATTACGAACAAATTGATTTTGCAATGCAAGCACAGCAATAAACGGGTGAGACTTTCACATGCAGCATATGACTACCGCACAGATCAGGCAACAGTTCTTAGACTTTTTTGCCTCTAAACAACACCAAATTGTTCCTTCAAGCTCGCTGATCCCGGGCAACGATGCCACATTATTATTCAATAACGCCGGCATGGTGCAATTTAAAGATGTATTTTTAGGTGCGGAAAGCCGCCCTTATTCACGTGCAACCAGCTCACAGCGTTGTGTGCGCGCAGGTGGTAAACATAACGACCTTGAAAACGTGGGTTACACTGCACGTCACCATACATTCTTCGAAATGTTAGGTAACTTCAGCTTTGGCGATTACTTCAAACAAGACGCGATTAAGTTTGCGTGGCAGTTTTTAACAGAGACTGTAAAGTTACCGCAAGAAAAGTTATTGGTTACTATTTACCACGATGACGAAGAAGCGTTTAACATTTGGCACAAAGAAGTGGGTCTAAGTGAAGACCGCATCATTCGTATTGCAACGAGCGATAACTTCTGGTCAATGGGTGACACGGGTCCGTGTGGTCCATGTTCAGAAATCTTTTATGATCACGGTGAAGAAATTTGGGGGGGGCCTCCAGGTTCACCTGAAGAAGATGGCGACCGTTTCATTGAAATTTGGAACCTCGTATTCATGCAATACAACCGCCATGCCGACGGTACAATGGAGCCGCTTCCTAAGCAATCTGTTGATACTGGTATGGGTCTTGAGCGTATCGCGGCTATTTTACAAGGCGTTCACTCAAACTACGAAATCGATTTGTTCCAAGCACTCATTGCTGCGGCGGCTAAAGTAACCAACGCGCAAGATTTAAATGATAAATCATTACGCGTAGTGGCTGACCACATTCGTTCGTGTGCATTCTTAGTGTCTGACGGCGTTATGCCATCAAACGAAGGCCGCGGTTACGTATTACGTCGTATTATTCGTCGTGCAGTACGTCACGGTAACAAACTTGGCGCAAAAGGCGCGTTCTTCTATAAGCTTGTTGCTGCACTAATCGAGCAAATGGGTCAAGCGTACCCTGAGCTTGCTAAGCAACAAGAAATTATCGAAAAAGTATTACGCATCGAAGAAGAGCAGTTTGGTAAAACACTTGAGCGTGGTCTAGCGATTCTTGAAGAAAGCCTTACTGACATCGAAGGTGATGTAATCCCGGGTGATTTAGTCTTCAAGCTTTACGATACTTACGGTTTCCCTGCTGATTTAACGGCTGACGTTGCGCGTGAGCGTTTCATGACTATTGATGAGCAAGGTTTTCAAGAGTGCATGGCTGTTCAGCGTAAGCAAGCACAGCAAGCGGGTAAATTTGGTGCTGATTATAACCAGCAACTTAAATCTGAAAAACACACAGACTTTAAAGGGTACGATTCAGAGCACTACACTGGCACCGTGGTTGAATTATTTGCTGAGGGCCAATCTGTTTCTGTACTTGAAGATGGCCAAGAAGGTATTGCAATTCTTGACCGTACACCATTCTACGCCGAGTCAGGTGGTCAGGTTGGTGACACGGGTGTGTTAAAAGTGGCGGGTGGTGAGTTTGTTGTTACTAACACTACCAAGCTGGGTAATGCATTTGCGCACCATGGTCGTGTACAAGGCCGCATTGGTACAAACGACAAAGCAGAAGCAACAATTGATGCTGCACGTCGCGATAGCATCAAGAAAAACCATACTGCCACGCATATTTTACATGAAACGCTTCGCCAAATTTTAGGTGATCACGTAAGTCAAAAAGGTTCACTGGTTGACCCTGAGCGTTTACGTTTTGATTTCTCTCACTTTGAAGCCGTAACAAAAGATGAATTACGTCAAATTGAGCGTGCAGTGAACGACGAAATCCGTCGTAACTTTGCGCTTGAGACTGAGCTAATGGCAATTGATGAGGCCAAGGCAAAAGGGGCGATGGCGTTATTCGGTGAGAAATACGACGACGAAGTGCGCGTAGTCACGATTGGTGATTACTCAATCGAGCTGTGTGGTGGTACTCACGTTAAGCGTGCTGGTGATATTGGTTTATTCAAAATCGTATCAGAAAGCGGCATTGCAGCTGGTATTCGTCGTATCGAAGCGGTAACAGGTGCTGAAGCTGTTGCGTATGTCAGTGAGCAAGAGCAACAGTTAAACGATGTTGCAGCCCTAGTAAAAGGTGATAGCAGCACGGTACTTGAAAAAGTAACAGCACTCCTTGAAAAGTCAAAAGGGCTTGAGAAGCAAATTGCTCAGCTTAACGATAAGCTAGCAAGTGCGGCGGGTGCATCGCTACTTGACTCAGTTGTTGAAGTGAATGGTATTAAACTTCTAGTTGCTGATGTAGCTGGTACAGAGTCGAAAGCATTACGTGGCATGGTTGATGACCTGAAAACGAAGATTGGTTCAGGCGTGATTGCACTTGGTGTAGCAAACGGCGACAAAGTTAGCTTAATTGCCGGTGTAACTAAAGACCTGACAGGCAAAGTGAAAGCGGGTGAACTTGTTAATCACATGGCTGCACAAGTGGGCGGTAAAGGCGGTGGTCGTCCTGATATGGCGCAAGCGGGTGGTACTCAGCCAGAGAACCTAAGCGCAGCTTTAGAAAGCGTAACTAGTTGGTTATCTGAACGTTCTTAATCACTAGTGGCACTTATCGTCCAAAAGTTCGGCGGCACTTCAGTGGGCTCCATTGAGCGTATTGAGGCCGTCGCCGACCTTGTTGTTAAAACAAAACAACAAGGCCATCAAGTTGTGGTGGTGCTCTCGGCTATGTCGGGAGAAACTAACCGTCTGATTGACCTCGCTAAACAAATAGATTCTCGGCCTAGTGCCCGTGAACTCGATGTGTTGCTTACCACTGGTGAGCAAGTGTCGGTATCGTTGTTGGCAATGGCAATAATTAAGCGTGGACACTCCGCTGTTAGCTTACTTGCCGATCAGGTAAATATTCGTACTGACAATATGTTCGGTAAAGCCCGTATTGAAGAAATTGCAGCGACACGGCTAAAGCATGAGCTTGAGCATAACCGGATTGCAATTATTGCTGGTTTTCAAGGCCGTGATATCGAGGGCAATATCACCACGTTAGGTCGCGGCGGCACTGATACCTCAGCAGTTGAAATTGCGGGGGCAATTAATGCCGATGAATGCCAAATTTATACTGATGTTGACGGCGTTTATACGACCGATCCACGCATTGAACCAAATGCGCGTCGTATGAGCCATGTTACCTTTGAAGAAATGCTCGAAATGGCGAGTTTAGGCGCAAAGGTCTTACATATTCGCAGTGTCGAAGCAGCAGGAAAGTATAATATACCGCTCAGGGTGTTATCGAGTTTTAATCCCGATCAAGGGACCTTGATCAGTTTTGAGGAGCCGGATGTGCAAGCAAATATTGTGTCGGGTATTGCGTTTAATCGAGATGAAAGTCTTATTTATGTCAACGCAGTGCCACAAGGAATGGAAAACCTTGCAAAAATTTTGCAACTTTTTGCAGAATTCGGTATCGAAATAGATATGATTAATCAAGTTAATCATAACTTTGAAAAAATAGACTATGCTTTTACTGTGCACACAAATGATTTTGAGCAGGCGCTTGAAATTTTAACCAGTAACCAAAGTGCTATCAAAGCTGAATCTATAAATGGAGTAAGCAATGTTGCCAAGGTATCTGCTGTTGGCGTAGGGATGAAATCTCACTCAGGTGTCGCAAGTTTATTTTTTAATGCACTTGCACAAGAAAGCATCAAAGTGATACTTATATCGACATCAGAAATAAAGATATCAGTTTTAATTGATGAAAAGTATTTAGAACTGGCTGTACGTGCACTACACAAAGTTTTTTTAACTGAAAATGAGTAAGATATAGAGTTTTTACTTACTTTTAGGTCTAGTTTTCATTAAAATGATTTTGACGCGGAATCTTTTAATTTTTTGGAACATGGGAGCAAGAGAATGCTAATACTAACTCGAAGAGTAGGTGAAACCCTAATGATCGGTGACGAAGTAACAGTTACTGTTCTTGGTGTTAAAGGAAATCAGGTTCGCATTGGTGTAAATGCACCTAAAGATGTCTCTGTACATCGTGAAGAAATTTACATGCGAATCCAAGCAGAGAAATCTAACCCTAATCCGGGTAATGTTTAATCAGCAACAAGATTTTTTAAGAGCCACTCATTGAGTGGCTCTTTTATTTAGCACGGTGGTCATTGCTTCGTTTAGCGCTTGCTTTGATAAATACTGCATACCTTTGTCTGCTTTTAAAATATAACCCCGCTCTGTTTCAATAATCTCATTGATTTGCTGCCAACTTAATTGGTAGCTTTTGTAAGGGTTTTCGGCTTTTACACCCTCATCATCAAAACTAACGGTTACTTCACTGCCTGATGCGCGACTCAGCATTTGTCTAGTGACCCACCAAGGGCGTTTGTAGTAAAACGATAAACACTCAACGATAGCCAGCATAAACATAAAGCTGCCAAGGTAATGGTTTTCAAGCATATAAAAGGCAAGTAACCCTAGGCTTATTAGCAATAATAATAATGGATATTTTGGTTTTGCCTGTGAAGAGTAGGGCAATGACTCATCAAAGCACTCATAGTAATAAGGTTTATCTAGTGTGTAAGTTATACTTAGCGACATTCATAGTACTCACATTATTTGATACATGAAGTTTATCATTTTTAGAAAAAAACTACCGTAGTTGGTTTTCATTTTGTTGTCATTATGAGAGCTTATACCAACCTGCAATATTACTTAATCATTCAGAGGGGTTAAACCTGACGCAAGCTGCGTTAAAAGTTTCTATCTAGAACAACGTAATGATGAAGCTTTTCGCCTTGCTATTGCCCGTTTTATCTGTCTCTAAACAGCTTAATTAAGCTACCTAGAGTTTAAGTGAATGCGTTTTTAGGCGAAAATATTATGCTCGTTAGCTCATTATCTTTAGCTCTTACAGTGGCCACTAACTCGTTTTTAGTTATGGCCGACATGCCTTATACACCGATTGATGAAATTAACCTTGCTAAGCCCAATGGCAAGTTAGCAAAAGCTGTTGCGACTACACCTCATGGCTTTTTGATGCATTTAGGTGATATGAAATCTGGCTCTCTTGCATGTACCAATGAACTCTTAACAAGCAATAAACAACTACTTACTTCTCTTTCTTCTCAGCCATTTATTTACACGCCTGGCGACAATGAATGGACCGACTGTGACCGTGCTACGCTAAATCCCCGTTTTGATGAACTTGAGCGATTAAACTACGTTAAAGGATTAATGTATGACGAAGCATACGTTAAAAAAGCGAAGCAGCTCGAGGGCTTTACACAGCAGGCCGATATGCTTGAAAACGCTCGCTGGCAGTTTGACGGAATAGAGTTTCGCACTTTGCATATACCAGGTACGTTTAATGGCCGCTCTCAAATACTAAAAACTGATAAACATGTTGCACTCGATGCGGCCGATACACGAGACAAGCTCAATGTAAATTGGTTAAATCAGGCGTTAGTTAATCAGAGTGCGAAGGCATATGTGTTTGGCTTTCAAGCCGATATCTATCGTTCAACTAAAAAGCAGCCATGCGCTGATTCACGCCGAAGCGACTGCGACGCCTTTAAAGTATATCGAGATGCAATCAATGACTTTGCAAAGCGCACTGATAAGCCGGTGTTGGTAATGCATGGTGATACACCCCCATACTGTCAGCAGCAACTGGCTGATAATTTAACCCGTTTGAATGTGCCCGGCGACTTTGAAGTAAGTGATATAGCGAAGGTGAGTTTAGTCGATGGTCATTGGCAAATTAACAGTATGGCGTCAGGGAAGGTATTAACTGTTCAATGTAAGTAAAAAATTAAGTAAAAAAAGAGCGGCTTTATAAGCCGCTCTGGTTTTAAGTTATTAAAACTTTAACTTCACACCCATTTTAAATTGACGACCTAAAACGTCATAGTTACTTGGGAATGTGTTACCTGAGTTTGAGCTTGTATCACCAGCTTCACCGCCCACTACAGGTGGCTCTTTTTCAAACATGTTATCAATACCGAATGTAACATTCATGTATTCGGTAACATGATAGCTGGCAAATAAATCGAAGTAATCATAGCTTTCAATACTTCTGAATTCTTCAAAAACATTAGGTGCTTCGATTGGCTCAACATCAACACCATCTATATGGCGCCATTGTAATGAAACCGTAAAGTCTTCCCAAATCCAGCTAGTACGTTGTACCCAGCGTAATTCAGAAACAGGATCACAGCTTGTGCTGAAATACCCTTTACAGTCAATAATGCGGGCAGTGCTGGAACTTTGTGATTCTTGAGTTAGGTATTTGTTTACATTACCAGAGAACTGCAATTCGCCCATATCATCAAGCAAAATACCAAAATTAAACCCAAGCTCTACACCCTCGGCGCGTTGGTTTTTTAAGTTGGTCGTAAATTGCTCAATACCCGCGCCAGCAATTGTTAAATCACCCCCAATGCGGTTGATTTTTGCACACTCGTTTGCATCGCCAAGTACATAACATGCATCTAGAATTTCCTGAGCTGAGAAGTTACCAATAATATTATCAATATCAATATCGTAGTAATCGAGTGTAATTGTAAAGTTTTCAACTGCACTGAACTCAGGCGTCCAGACAATACCCGCAGTAAATGTTTCTGCTTCTTCAGCACCAGGTGGGTTTAAAGGATCGCTCCCGCTGATAACTTGCACTTGACCAGATATTACATCTTGTACATTACCTACTTGCGCGTCAGTCATGCCAGTTGAAATACAAAGTTGTCTCAACGTTGCATCAATATTAGCGGCATTTGCGACAGAGCAAGGATCTTGTTGTGCATTGTCTAAGCCTGTGACTACAGGTGATGCAATCTCACCAACATTAGGTGCACGTGTTGCTTGTTGTTGCATTACACGAACAAGTACATCACTTACAGGGCGCCAGTTAAAACCGAGCTTCCAAGTTTCGTTACTACCAACAGTGTCATAGTCTGCCCAGCGGAAACCAAATTCAACATCAAGTGTTTCAGCACCAGGTAACCCATCTAACACAGGTAGGTAACCTTCTAAAAATACCTCATCAACTTTAAAGCCACCCGAAATCGGTAGCTGGTTACCACCGGCTCCCCCTTGGCAGCTTGCAGGGGCAAGTTTTAAACATTCATCCGGTTCAAAAAGGCCTTTTTCGCGACGATTTTCATAACCAAAGCTCATCGAAAGTGGCGCACCTGCACCTGGAATTTCGATAAAATTAATGGCGCCATTAACCGTTGCGGTGAAAATTTCTTGGCTGTATTTTTGCTGTTGCAGGGCGATTGCTTGAGCGTATCCTGCCATTTCTTCAGTGATTGTACCGAAACCACCAAATAAATTGATTGGCACACAGCTAGAATCACCATTTTTACAAGTGACACCATCTGTTGTATCAAGAGCATTTTGAATATTAGTTAGGTTAGTATAGCCGCCACGCACTGTGGTTCTGTTAGATTCACCATATTGGTAGCTAACATCGTATTCCCAGTCATCAAGGAAGAAACCTGTCACACCAGTTACAAGTTGGAATTGCGCACTGTCATAACGTTCTGTTCTTGCGCCAAGTTCTAACGTTCTACGACGAAGTTGAACTTTTAAATAGTCTTCACTATCAACGATACCATTGCCATTGACGTCTTGCCAGTTGCTATCATCTAAGCTTCCAGCTGCCAGAGCTGCTGTTGCTCCGTCAATCATAAATTGTCTAGCTTGGTCACCAATTAGTGGATTAGCAAGCGGTAAGTTGAAGCTTGAACCAAATGTTCCAGATGGTGCGACCTGAGTATCAACACTGGTATTTGTGTAGTTGAAGCTTGAATATACTTTATGCTCATCAGTTAAGTTATATTTAGCAATGGCTGTAGCAGAATAACGCTCTGAAGGTGTTTGGTAGAAGTTATAAGGGTTAAAGTTAAATACACTACAGGTGTCTGGTTGCAATGTTCCGTCATTTCTAAATTGCCCAGAACCTGTTGTACCCGCACCTACAATCGCAAATCTCGTAGGGAATGCAGTTGTTGAACCGCCACTTTCAACAGAGTTTGGACCGCTACAATCTGCTGGTGCTGGAATTGGGGGTTCACCATTGAGGAATTGCTCGTAGTTAGCACCTGTTTTAGTTTCTATACCGAGTAGGCCCAGCGGACGGTCACCCAGTAAGATTTGATCACGTTGGCTCCAGCCTAAAGAGAGAACCACATTGCCTTTATCATCTTCTAAATTAGAGCCGATTGTCAGGGCTATGCTGTCTTTATCGCCATCACCATCACCTGTTTCAGAGTGCTTAAAGTCTAAATCAACGCCTTGGAAGTCATCTTTTAAGACTACATTCACAGCACCTGCAATCGCATCTGAGCCGTATACCGCAGAGGCACCACCGGTAATAATGTCAATTCTTTCAATGAGGGCTGTGGGGATTGTTGAGCTATCAACAGACCCATTATAGTTGTATGGAATCATCCGGCGACCATTCATTAACACTAAAGAGCGTTGTGAACCTAAGCCCCTTAAGTTAATGGTTGCGGCACCGCCAGAGCCATTATTTACGTTACTACCGTCTCCAGGGATTGTAGAGGGAAGGGTTCTAAGGATTTGCTCTACTTCAGGTTCTTGTTGATAACCTAGTTCTTTTTCTCCAATTGAAACAATAGGGCTTGCAGAGACCGCACCAGGTTGTCTAATCCGACTACCGGTGACTGATATCACTTCGAGATCTTTTTTTGCTTCAGTTTCTTCTTCGGCTGAACTTGTTGGTGCATACAGTAAAACTGATGACACGAAGCCTGTACTAATTGCTAATCTTATAGCATTAGATAGTTTGCTGGTTAACATTGTTATCTCCCAATAAATTATAGTTGGCTAGAAAACAATGGAATACTGCTGATAGTCCATTCTTAGCAATATCAGCTTAGTATACATATTAGGTAAAAGTAAAAAAATACTTTGTTATTTTGTATATGTTTTTCAAAAATACCAATGCTTTACGAAAAAAAGCGACTTATAAAGCCGCTTTTTTTCGTAAAGTCTCTATTTTTAGCAGTTAGTTTCTTCTGCTTTTACACCTTCTTTAACTTCTTCGCATGCATCTTCTACTGCATTTTGAGCGTCGGTTACTGCTTCATCAATGCGCTCACCAGCTTCTTCTGCTGTGTTGTCTTCACACCCCATAATAAATAAAGCTGAAAATAGGGCGATAGTAGCTGCTTTTAAAGTTGAATTTTTCATAATGAAATTCCTTGTAAATAAATTAGTAAAGTAAATTGCTGTTGGTTTATTATTACTTAGGTACATTGCCTCTAAGAGCACCTGATATAAGTGAAATAACAAGTAAAACTAAGAATATAAAAAATATGATTTTAGCTATGCCTGCTGCGGCCCCTGCAATACCGCCAAAACCTAACACTGCAGCGATTAGCGCTATAACTAAAAAAGTAACTGTCCAGCGTAACATAATGTTCTCCTTGGTTATTTAATTTCGTTTCGGTTGATTAGACTGAAGCGAGTTCCATACCAAAGTTTTAAAGTCCTTATTTTTCAATTTGTTAGTTTTTTTTCGGTTTTTTTTGTGGCGTGTCGTTTGGTAATTATTACGAGTGATCATGTAACTTATTCATAGTGATAATTTTTCAACTTCTATGCTGAAAGTGGACGCCTGTGAGTATGTTTTCTTGGTAAGACCAATTTAACCTGTATGGCATACGAGTTACCAAACCCCTTGCTTTAGCTGATTTTTACGCTGCTACGTTACACAGTTAACTATTTTTACATATAACTTTTGACTATATTGAGTATTTTTATCGTCTATATTGGGTAGTTAATTGCCGTAATGGCTTGGTGTTAATTAATTGTTTGATGTGTTACCCTATAATTAATTGGTTTTACCAATTGACAATAAAGCTTTAAAAATAAGTTTTGTTTGTTATTATGAATGTATAAATATTCGATTTAAGTGTTTTTTTATTCTGAGTAGCGAGGGGAGCAGTATGGATATTGGTGGCTTACTTACAACCGCAGCCAGCTTAATGCTAACGGGTATGGTGGGTGTATTTATCTTTCTCAGTATTTTGATTTCAGCCGTACTGCTGATGTCGAAATTGTTGGGGCGATTTGAAAACTCTGCGAGCTCAGTTCCAGTCCGAACCGCAAAATTACAGCCTCAGCAAGGGGTACCACCGACACATATTGCAGCTATCAGCGCTGCTATCGCTCAATTTAGAAATAAACAACAATAACGGAGCAGCTTGAACATGGCTAAATTAAAACTAACCGAATTAGTATTGCGTGATGCGCATCAGTCTCTCTTAGCAACGCGTATGCGCCTAGATGATATGCTGCCTATTGCCGAAAAGCTTGATCATGCAGGTTATTGGTCTATTGAATCATGGGGGGGAGCTACTTTTGACTCCTGTATCCGTTATTTAGGTGAAGACCCTTGGCAGCGTATCCGTGAGCTAAAGGCGGCAATGCCAAACACTAAACAGCAAATGTTATTACGCGGTCAAAACCTTTTAGGTTATCGCCACTATGCTGATGACGTTGTTGAAAAATTTGTTGAACGCGCCCATAAAAATGGCGTTGATGTATTCCGTATTTTCGATGCGATGAATGATGTACGTAACTTAGAAACGGCGATTAAAGCGGCTGTTAAAGTGGGAGCGCACGCGCAAGGGACTATTTCGTATACGGTAAGCCCTGTTCATACGCTTGATATGTGGTTAAAACTTGCTAAACAATTAGAAGAGCTTGGTTGTCACTCTATTTGTATTAAAGATATGGCGGGTTTATTAAAACCGTATGAGTGTGAGCAACTCATTAAAGGGTTGAAAGAGACAGTTTCAATTCCGATTGCTATGCAATGTCATGCGACTACGGGGCTTAGCACTGCAACATATCAAAAAGCAATTGATGCGGGTATTGATATGCTTGATACCGCAATATCGTCAATGAGTATGACGTATGGCCACAGTGCCACTGAAACAATTGTGTCAATTGTTGAAGGCACAGAGCGCGATACTGAACTCGATTTAAATCAACTTGAAGAAATTGCTGCGTACTTCCGTGATGTTCGCAAAAAGTATGCGGCATTTGAAGGCAGCTTAAAAGGGGTTGATGGTCGAATTTTACTAGCACAAGTGCCTGGCGGCATGTTAACTAACATGGAAAACCAGCTTAAAGAGCAAGGTGCAGCAGATAAATTAGACCAAGTATTACTTGAGATCCCGCGTGTTCGTGAAGACTTAGGGTTCATTCCGCTTGTTACACCCACCTCGCAAATAGTAGGAACACAAGCGGTACTTAATGTATTAACTGGTGAGCGTTATAAAACAATCACTAAAGAAACTGCCGGTGTACTTAAAGGTGAATATGGTGCGACACCAGCGCCAATGAATAAAGAGTTGCAAGAACGCGTCCTTGATGGTGCTGAACCGATTACTTGTCGCCCTGCTGATAAACTTGAGCCTGAACTTGAGAAATTAGAAGCTGAGCTTTTAAAAGAAGCCAAAGAGCAAGGTTTAGAGCTTGCTGATGAAGTGATTGATGATGTGCTTACTTATGCATTATTCCCGCAAATTGGCTTGAAGTTTATTAAAAACCGCCATAATCCTGATGCATTTGAAGCAGTTCCAACCGCTGAAACTGCCCAGACTGAAAGTAAACAACCTACGTCAGGTAAAAATGCCGTTAAAGCTGAGCAGTATAGCGTAAAAGTTGATGGGAAAGTTTACGATGTCGTAGTAGCGCAAGGTGGTGAGCTTAAAGAAGTTACTCTTAAAGACAGCGAATTAATTCCACAATCGGCATCAGCGTCAGCGGGTGAAACGCTCAATGCGCCATTGGCGGGTAATATCTTTAAAATTAAGGTAAAGCCGGGCCAAACGGTAAATCAAGGCGATGTGGTTATCATTATGGAAGCAATGAAAATGGAAACCGAAGTTCGTGCTGCACATACAGGCACTGTCGCTGAAATCTTAGTAGCCGAAGGTGACTCAGTTACCACTGGCGATGCTATGATTTCGTTAGCGTAGGGGATAGAAGATGGATGGTCTTTTAAACCTTTGGCATGCAACGGGTATAGCAAACTTTACCTTTCCAGCTTTGATTATGATTGCCGTAGGGTGCTTATTGCTGTATTTGGCAATTGCACGTAATTTTGAGCCGTTGCTGCTTTTACCCATTGGCTTCGGCGCTATTTTGACAAACATTCCAGTTGCTGGGTTATCTGACCCAGGTGGGCTTTTATATTATGTTTATCACATTGGTATCGACTCAGGTGTTTTTCCACTGTTGATCTTTATGGGGGTGGGTGCATTAACAGATTTTAGTGCTTTAATTGCAAACCCTCGCATGTTGTTATTGGGGGCTGCTGCTCAGTTTGGTATTTTTGCAACCTTATTTGGTGCCATTTTACTTAACTTTATTCCAGGTTTTGAGTTTACCCTGCAAGATGCATCCGCTATCGCTATTATCGGTGGTGCAGATGGTCCAACGGCAATATTTTTAGCGTCGAAATTGGCTCCTGATTTATTAGGTGCCATTGCAGTAGCTGCCTATTCGTACATGGCATTGGTTCCTATAATTCAACCGCCCATCATGCGAGCTTTAACAACGCCTGAAGAGCGCCAAATTCAAATGCCACAATTACGTGCTGTGTCGAAAACCGAGAAGATTATTTTCCCGCTTATGGTATTGAGCCTAACTATTTTGTTCTTACCAGCGGCAACCCCTCTTGTTGGCATGTTTTGTTTAGGTAATTTAATGCGAGAGTCTGGTGTTGTTGACCGTTTAAGTAATAGTGCGCAAAACGAGATCATTAACATTACCACTATTTTCTTAGGTCTTGCTGTTGGCTCAAAACTGGCTGCCGATAAGTTCTTAACTGTCGAAACGATAGGTATTTTAGTACTTGGTGCATTGGCTTTTGCCATTGGTACAGCGTCTGGTGTCTTTATGGCAAAAGGCCTCAATAAGATTTCTAAATCACCTATTAACCCGCTAGTAGGGGCTGCTGGAGTGTCGGCCGTTCCAATGGCTGCGCGTGTTGTTAATAAAGTAGGCCTTGAAAGTAACCCGCATAATTTCTTGTTAATGCATGCAATGGGGCCAAATGTTGCAGGGGTACTGGGCAGCGCTGTTGCAGCAGGTATTTTGTTAGCGATTGTAGGTTAATAAAGCGATTACACATTTTACTTCCAACCGACTGGCGCAGTAATTTTACTGCGCTTTTTTTTGCCTATAGACTGGCTACATTACCGTCTACATTAGGAAGCCACCATGAATATATTTGTTATCTTACTTTGCTTGTTTATTGCCTTGGTTATTCTGGTGCCGTTACTTGAAAAGTACCATTCAAAACTGGGCCTTGATGGCGCAACTAAATACGCTAAATACATTTGGCCTCTAGTGATGATCTCAATGGTTATTCAGCTTATTTATTTACTCGTAAGGTAATTTAGGGCCAAGCACAAAAAAGCCGCTACAACGTGCAGCGGCTTTGTCATTATTAATTTAGCTTATTTGTTTAAGGCTAATTGCATTTCACGGTTACGCTGTAATTGCGCTAAGAAGTTATCTGCAATAGGTTTAAACTTGGCTAACTCATCACGAGGCAAGGGTTCTGACTTAGGCAGTTTTACCGTTTTAGGGTTACGGTGTACACCATTGACCAAAAACTCATAATGTAAGTGTGGGCCTGTTACACGCCCAGTGGCACCGACCGTACCAATTTTTTGGCCTTGCTTCACTTTCTGACCCGTTTTAACCATTTTTTTGTTTAAGTGTAAGTACTTAGTCACGTATTGAGTGCCATGGCTAATAAAAACATAGTTACCGTTGTACTTACTGTAGCCTGCCTTAAGCACTTTACCATTACCAGCTGAAACAACCGGTGTGCCAGTGCGCGCGGCATAATCGATACCGTTGTGTGGCTTAACTGTCTTTGTTACAGGGTGTAAACGGCGTGGGTTAAAGCTAGAGCTAATATATTTAAAGTTAACTGGTGCACGCAAGAAGGCTTTTTTCATGCTACGGCCTTCTGGAGTGTAAAAGTTACCATCTGTATGACGAATTGCTGTGTAGCGCTCGCCTTGGTTAATAAATTCTGCGGCAATAATTTTACCGTCGCCAATATATTCACCGTCAACATAATGTGCTTCGTAAATTAAACCGAATTGGTCACCATTACGAATATCATTGGCAAAATCGACATCCCAACCAAAAATATCAGCAAAGTTCATAATTTGACGTTCGCTAAGGCCTGCGGCAATACCTGATGTCCAAAAGCTGCTATTAATCTCTCCACCGGCTGATTTACTCAGCGTTTCTATCTCTTTACTATCGATAGAGGTGTCGTAGTTACCTTCTTCGTTTAAGGTAACGTATAAGGTATCTGTTTTTGAGATAACATAGCGAAGCTGTGCTAATGAGCCATCTTCTGCGGTTGCAAAGCTTAATACTTCACCTGGATGAATTTTTGTCAGTTTACGCGTTTCAGCGTTTGTATTGATTAGCTTGTGTAATGTTTGTGCGGAAAAGCCTGCACGTTTAAAAATAAGTGCTAAATTATCGCCATTGCGAACTTCATGGTCGATAAGGTCGTATTCTGGAAGTTTAGCTGCTGCTTGCTCAGAATTTAATTCAGTTAGTTTTTCGTTATCGTCAACTTTAACTTGTAATTCGTAGCGCTTGCCAATCTCAAGTGCATTCGCACTGTTATCCTTTGATGCGGTGGCTTTTTCCGAAGGTAATAATGCTAAGCCAGCAATAGCAGAAACCAAACCGAGAATAAGCAGTTTGTGTTTTTTGGGGAGTTTGTGCACAACGTGAACCATAACGTGCCTTTTTCTGCTGTCAAGAAAATTAATTACTAATATTGCAGGATATACCTAAAATAGAGCAAATACCAGAGTTTTGTAGATTTAAACTGGCGCTATTTTACGCTAGAATTAGTAGGCGCGTTAAACTTTTTTGATTAAATTTGCAGCAGATGCCAAGAGTTAAACTAATTATGCATTAGTTAACTAAAGTACCTTCATTAAAATGCAATAACGCGGTATAAAGAACAATCACGCGCGCTGCCTTCGGGGCTTTTACTTAACACGGTTAAGTTAGCTTTATTTTTGTGCAGTATTTCTGGCGCTAACTAGCTAAATTTTAATGTTTTAGTTCTATTTTAACCCTAATAGGCCACCACGCCCGGTAAGCTGAATTTTTGGAGTAATACACAGTGGATTTACAAACCGCTCTAGCTGAGATAAAACGCGGTGCAGAAGAGATATTAATTGAAGACGAATTAGTTGAAAAATTAAAGTCTGGTAAGAAGTTAAAGATCAAAGCGGGTTTCGATCCAACTGCGCCTGATCTACATTTAGGTCACACAGTACTTATCAATAAAATGAAAACCTTCCAAGACCTAGGTCATGAAGTGATTTTCTTGATTGGTGATTTCACAGGTATGATTGGTGATCCAACGGGTAAAAACGTGACACGTAAACCGTTAACCCGTGATGACGTGCTTGCAAATGCCGAAACATATAAAGAGCAAGTATTTAAGATTCTTGATCCTGCTAAAACAACGGTTGCATTTAACTCTACGTGGATGGAGACATTAGGTGCTGCGGGCATGATCAAACTGGCTGCGCGTCAAACAGTAGCACGTATGCTAGAACGTGATGACTTTAAAAAGCGTTATGCCGGTGGCCAATCTATTGCAATCCACGAATTTTTATATCCACTTGTTCAAGGTTGGGACTCAGTTGCATTAGAAGCAGACGTTGAACTAGGTGGTACTGATCAACGTTTTAATTTACTAATGGGTCGTGAGTTACAAAAAGACGAAGGTCAAAAGCCACAAACAGTGCTAATGATGCCGCTGCTTGAAGGGACTGACGGCGTACAAAAAATGTCTAAATCATTAGGCAACTACATTGGTATTACTGATGAACCAAACGATATGTTTGGTAAAGTGATGTCAATTAGTGATGAGCTAATGTGGCGTTACTATGACTTACTAAGTGCGTTATCTATTGAAGAAATTGCTGCGCTTAAGCAACGCGTTGCAGAGGGTGTTAATCCGCGTGATATTAAGATTGAACTGGCTAAAGAATTAATTGCGCGTTTTCACAGCGCAGATGCAGCCGAAGGTGCACACCAAGATTTCATCAAACGATTCCAAAAAAATGCTTTACCAGATGAAATCCCTGAAGTGACTGTAACCATCGCTGAAGAGTCGGTCTTTATCACTAATTTGCTAAAAGAAGCAAACTTAGTAGCGAGTACGTCTGAAGCAATGCGAATGATCAAGCAAGGCGCAGTTAAAATTAATGGTGAAGAAAAAGTAACAGATACTAAGCTTGAAGTTGCAAAAGGCACCACTGAGATTTACCAAGTAGGTAAACGTAAGTTTGCAAAGATCACGGTTGCTTAATACTTCCATACTAAGCAAAACAAAAAACCAGCTTCGGCTGGTTTTTTTGTCGCAATTAGTTAACGAGCAATAGTGTGGCTATTTCGATTGCAACGATTGATAGCAGCCAGAATGCTTTTGCTTGATTTAAACGGTTTATAAGCACAGGAATATCATCGGCAGTGGGTAATCGTTCGGTGCCTACACGCATTTTATTGTAACGTTCGCCTTGATAAAGTGCGGGGCCGCCAAGTTGTACGTGTAAGGCTGCTGAGGTCACACTTAATAACCAGCCAGTATTCGTTTGATAAAAATGTCTACCGTAGTATTTAATATAATGAATACTGTGTTTACTGGCATTGGTTGCCGCAATCGTGATGGCAACTAATCGAGTAGGTAGCCACTCAAGGACAAATAACAGCTTTGCGATAGGTTTTAAAAATGGACTATTTGGCTGTTGCTTTTTACGCCATGATTGGTGAATAAGCGTTAATAAACGATAAACGATTGCGCTAATAGGGCCGCCGATTAAATAAAAGAATATAACGGCAAAATAATGCCTCGCACTTTGCAGCACCAATGACTCCATGGTGGCTTTACAGATACCTGGCGATGAAAGTCGTGACACATCACGTGCAACCAAACTCGATAGTAGCTCTTTTGCGATAGCTTTTTGATTTTGTTTTATGAGTCTAGCAATACGCAGCGACTTCTTTTCTTGTAAGCGGCTACTTAGCAGTAAATATAAGATTAAGCCATTCAGTAACTCGGGGTAGAAAGCAAACTCTAAGAACAATACAACGAGAATGACTATCACTAGAACGGTCAAAGTAAAGGCAAGGGTAGAGGCAAGATATTGATAACTCGTGGGGTTTGAACGGTTATATAAACGCTCTCCCAAGGCTGCGAATATAATGCTTAAAAAAGTGTTGGGGTGATACCAGCTAACTAAGGGGAAAAAGCGCTCAGCAAGGAGCGCTATAAAAAATACAATAATGTCCAAATGGGTTTGAACAAAATGTGTAATCACCTTATAAACTCACCGAGGTCAGTTTTTCTAATAGGGCCACAACCATTTTTGATGAATTAATTGATGCTGTTTCAATGTACTCTTCAAATGACTGCGGTGATTCTTTACCCGCTATATCTGACATAGAACGAATAACCACAAACGGCGTTTCAAGTACGTGGCAAGCTTGAGCAATTGCAGCACCTTCCATTTCTACGGCAAGCATTGTTGGAAATTCAGCACGTGTTTTTTCTATACGTACCGGGTCACACATAAACGAGTCGCCAGTACAAATTAGACCAATCATGGTCTTAACATCACTGATTTGGCTAATGCTTTGTTCTGCAGCTTCAATCAGTTTTGGGTGAGCTGCAAAACCAGCAGGCATTTGTGGTACTTGACCGATTTCGTAACCAAACGCAGTAACATCAACATCGTGGTGACGCACTTCAGATGAAATAACCACATCACCCACATTTAATGACGGTTCAAAGCCACCCGCAGAACCGGTGTTGATCACACAATCAGGTGTAAAGTTATCAATCAGTAACGTGGTCGCTACTGCAGACGCCACTTTACCGATGCCAGACTGAACAAGTGTTACTTTATTACCTGCTAATTCGCCTGTGTAGAATGTAAACCCTGCTTTTGTCATCGTGCTTGGGTTTGCCATTGCTTCGCGTAAAATTTTTACTTCTGGCTCCATCGCGCCAATAATACCAACGTGCATAATATTTGATTCCTTAGATTGAATAGGATGATTATACCTAAAAATGTATAAAACAAACAAAAAAGCAGACCCGAAAGTCTGCTTTTGCCACTATTATGACAACTTATATTTCAGCAAGTGCGGTAGAGCTCGTATGAGCTTTTGCTTGAGATGGCGACAATACTGCAGGCTTTGTAACACGGTTGCGTGTTGGTCTTATCGGCGCTGCTGCAGGTTTCCCTAGCTTAAACATAATCGCATCACGGACTTCCCTTGGTTGATAACCCGATTTCACCTTCATACGAATATGAGGAATACCAGCCGCTTCTAATGCGCCACTAACAAACCAATCTCGCTGTGCTTTATGACCGTCTTTGTTGGTATTGTTTACTAAATCAACCGCTGCAACGATTGTTAGCTTTTCTTTATCGATAAGCACATAATCCAATTGCTTACCTTTTGCCTTCGTCATGGCTGCTCGCTTTGCTTTAACAGACAAGCCTTGCTTGCAGTCAATTAAATCGATTAGTTTTACGCGGCTTACAATTTTGTATTGATCGCCAACGGCACGTTCAAGAAGGTTTAAAAAAGCACTTTCAACTTGAGTAAAAACACTTTGTTTACGAGTGAAAGGGTACGGGTTTCCGCCATCATCGCTGAACTTTGACGCAACAACAGAAGCCACTACGACTAAAACTAAAATTGATAATAAAGCGAATTCCATAAGGTAACTCCACAACAACAAATTGACACTGAAATATAAAAGCAATATGTGTGCCTAAGTGTCGGGAGTTACCAAATTATTTAAGCAGTATAACCGCCAGCAACTCCTTTTACGGCAATTGCAACAGCATCGTGCGCATGAAGTGATTCGTAGTGGTTGATTTGCAACCAGTAATCGGCATACTCTTGCTCTTCTAACAGCCCTTTGATTTTACGAGCCGCGTCTTCACAGAACATCAGGTTTTGGCCATTTAAACGTGCAAATTCTTGCTCGTCTTCACGTTTAACTGCCGCTTGCACAGGGGTTTTTAATTCACCTTCTAATGCATCTATTAAGCCAACCACATCAAAGCTGGTGAGAGCGTTATCAAGCTTCACTTTCACATTTGCAATTGATCGCTGAGAGTGGGGTGTGGCGACAATCCCTTCTGTTGTGCCCAGCCAGTTTAAAACCGTTTGTTTATCAATTTGTTGCTCTGCAAATTTTTCATCAAATGCATGTTGAATTAATTGCCTTGCGAGTGCAGCTGAGCATGGGCAAGTCGATGAGTAAGTGACATCAACCATTAGCTCAAAGCTTAATACACCTTGATTAATTTTGGCTATTAGGTGGATTGGGTAGTTTTTCCAACCCACTTTGCCACTCAACAAAGACTCACGACGCAATGGAAGCTCAAACTTAAATTCAATTTGTGCTTGGTCACTTAAATCATCATGGCTACTAATAAAGGTATCAAGTGCCTGAGCAAGTGTTTGTGGGTTCACTTGCTGTTCAGTTGATAAGGTATCGAGTGCTAAAAATAAGCGCGACATGTGAATGCCTTTCGCATCTTCTTTATGTAAATTTACAAATGCGCGTGCTTTAGCAACTACATTTACAGGGGCAATATTGCGAGATTCAAAAATGAAAGGAAGTTCAATTTCGCCCATGCCAACCCAGTCTAATTTTCCTGTTCGTAAGGCGGGAGCCGTATCAGCAATATCTGGCATCGTGGTCTGCATGGTAATACTCATTCTTTGCAATTATTAAAGCGCGGTATTTTACATGAAAAAATATAAAAAACGCGGCGTTGATGAAAAAATTCTGTGTTTATCGCACAATATGAATATTTCATAAGGAATAGTGATAAAATTAGCTATGCTGTTTTTTTTAGATTATGTGCCTAAGCTTTATCTATGATTGATTCTTCTTTGAGTCCGTGGGCTCGCACACTCTCAAGCTTTATATCAAAATACGGTGAATTCAAAACCGCCGCAGCTTGCTATGCCCTGTTATTGGTTATGTCTTTAATATTGTCGTGTATGTTTTACTACGTGGCAGTTGGAACCGTAACCTTAGTTGATGTATTGGCTGTAATGTTTTTTACGGCTGTCGTATCGCCAATTTTAATTTCTGTATTGTTAAATTCTATTCGTCAGTTAGAAGCGTCATACAGTTACTTAGACAGTGCAACCAAACAAGAAAAGCTCTTAAACCAAACGTTAAAAGACAATATTAGTCGCCTTAATGAAGAAATTGACGAACGTAAAATGGCGTTTCATGCCAAACACCGAGCAATTGAAGAGTTAAGACGAGAAATTGCCGAGCGTAAGAAAACACAACAAGAGTTAGCACAACAGGGCATGTTACTTCGCTCTATTGTCGACTCCTCACCCGATTTATTCTACTACCGTGATAACAATGGTGTGTTCGCTGGGTGTAATAAAATGTTTGAAGAGGT
This sequence comes from Pseudoalteromonas lipolytica, assembly GCF_900116435.1. GTDB lineage: Bacteria > Pseudomonadota > Gammaproteobacteria > Enterobacterales > Alteromonadaceae > Pseudoalteromonas > Pseudoalteromonas lipolytica. The sequence continues at coordinate 99,614 of NZ_FPAZ01000013.1, forward strand.
GATTGGTAAAAGTAGCGAAGACCTGATTGGCAAAAGTGTCGAAGAAATTTACCCAAGCGATTATCTACCTGAAGTATTACGCACCGACAAAAAAGTGTCGCAGACTCATCAAGCACTCACTTTAGACGTTGAATACCCTGTAGGAGGGGAGAAACGTTGGTTTGAAATGCGTAAATTGCCGTTTATTAATGAAAAAGGTGAATACATAGGCTTACTTGCGTTCGGTCGTGATATCACCAGCCGTAAAGAAGCTGCTCAAGCGCTAGAGGCAGCCTACAAAGATAAAGGGAAATTCATTGCTACTCTGAGCCATGAATTAAGAACCCCACTTAATGGCATTGTTGGTTTAACCCGCATGCTACTCGATACTGAGCTCGATAAGCAGCAACGAAGCTGGTGTAATACGGTGTTCTCAAGTGCTGAAACGCTGGGTAATATCTTTAATGATATTATAGATTTAGATAAAATTGATCGTGAGCAACTTGATATTGTAGCCGATTCAGTGAATGTTGCAGACTTCATCAATGATGTTGTGAACTTTGCGGGTTTAATTGCTGAACAAAAAGGCCTCGACTTTAATATCAAGCGTAAAGGCACGCTTGATGTGTATGCGTCTTTAGATCCGACCCGCCTTCGCCAAGTTGTTTGGAACCTTATTAATAATGCGGTGAAATTTACCCAGCAAGGTCATGTAGAACTCGAATGCCGCCGTGAAAATCGCCCAGATGGGCCTTGGTTAGTGATGCGAGTGAGTGATACAGGACAAGGGATCCCTCAAGAGCAGCTACACCGTATTTTTGACATGTATTATAAAGCGCCAGATATAAATGGCACCAACGCAATTGGCTCGGGAATTGGTTTAGCCGTAACCAAAGCATTGGTTAGTGCTATGAAAGGTGAAATACATGTTAGCAGCACAGAGGGCGAGGGCAGTGTATTCGTGGTAGAAATCCCCCTTAAACTTTGTATTGCGCCAACCGAGCAAAGCTATGCAGTTCGCAGCTTAAACATTTTGTTAGTTGAAGATGTGCCATTAAATGCTGAAATAGCAACTAACCTGTTAGAGCAGCGTGGTCACGAAGTTATTTGGGCTGAAACCGGTGAAGATGCGCTGTCGTTTGTTTACACCGAGGATGATTTAGACTTAGTGCTATTAGATATGCAATTACCCGACATTAATGGTGATGAAGTAGCAAGGCAAATTCGTGATGATGAGCATTTTGATAACTTACCGATAGTTGCCCTTACCGCCAACGTAAGAAGCGCCGAAGAGGAGCTCGCTGGTATAAGTATTCAAGGTGCATTAGCAAAACCAATTAACACCACGAAGCTTGATAAAATGCTGGGTGAGCTATTTGATATTAAACAGCAAAAAGTACCTGACTCTGCACCTGTTAAAGCCGCTAAGCCGAAAGATCTTTCCGGTATCAAAGTAGAATTACTCGACATTGAAACCATTGAAGATTTTGTTGGCTCTATGGGGTTAGAGGTGTTTAAACGCAGCGCTGCGTTATTTGCTAAGCTTAACCCGCAGTATCAAACAGAATTAGCCGATGCTCTGGCTATAGACGACAGAGAAGAATATAAATCGGTAGCCCATAAGCTAAAAGGTGCTGCAGGTTCTGTTGGTTTAAACGATGTGCAATTACATGCTAAAAAGATGGAACACGGTGCGCTTGATGAGAGTGCAGAAGAACTGCAAGAGTGGTTAAGTGTTTTAGCAGACAAAATAAATGAAGGGCATGAAGCCCTCCAATTATTTTTACAACAGTTAGAAGATTAGTTCTAATTAGTTGTCAATTTTACCAATGAAGCGGTAGCCTTCACCATGGATGGTGCTGATAAGCTCAGATGTGCTGTTATCGCTTTCAAAGTGTTTTCTAATACGACGAATTGTTACATCAACTGTACGGTCGTTAGCACGTAGCTCGCGGCCAGTCATATGCTTAATAAGTTGCTCACGGCTAAAGATACGACCAGGAGAATCAAGCATTAAGCGTAACGCACGGTATTCACCTTTAGGCAGACGTTTAGCATCGCCACTTGGTGATGTTAAACAACGGCTGTTTTCATCAAGTTCCCAACCGTTAAATGTAATAACACCATTTGTTTCGATATTAGCTTCTTCGCCACCTAACGCTGTACGAGAGATTAGGTTGCGCGCACGAATCGTTAGTTCGCGAGGGTTGAACGGCTTAGTGATGTAATCATCTGCACCAATTTCAAGACCTAGAATACGGTCAACGTCGTTGTCACGACCTGTTAAGAAAATCAGGCCAACATTGCGTTTTTGACGTAATTCACGAGCTAAGATTAACCCGTTTTTACCTGGTAGGTTGATGTCCATAACTACAAGGTTCACATCATCATTATTTGTAAGCTTGTCATGCATATCATCGCCATCAATGGCTTCAATAACTTTGTAACCTTCAGCTTCAAATAAACTAACGAGGTTTAGTCGAGTTACGTCTTCATCCTCTACGATCAGAATGACTGGCGTTTGCATTGTATATTAACCTTTTCGGAAATTTTATTTACAAAAATTCGGTATTATCAAGCAAAACCGAATACTAGAGATTATAGGAGTAGATCCAATTGTTAACAAGTAAAATCAATTTGGATAAAACTTAGCCATAGCTAACAATCGAGATTGCACTTTAAAGTTCTGCTGCAATACGTGCTGCTTATTGATATACAGTCGGATTTTATTCCCTTCTTGAACCAGAGAGGCTATGCCGCCGTTTTCTAAAAAACTGATACTTTCACCTATTGTTAAAGTATCCAATGAAATTGTATCGGTCCAAAGTGGAAGTATATCATTTTCTAATGTTTCATCAATGTATGTGATATCACAAAGTTGAGAAAGTTCAGAAATTTGCTGAGTTTTTTTAACTAATATCACATTAATTGGTTTGTTGTTAATTTGCAGTTCATCTCGGTCCTTCATAAATGCACCAGGACCACTATTTAAACTGTAAAAACAAAATGACACAGGGCGTGCAGTGTCATCATGTGTGAACTCAACAAACTTCGCAATTTGAAATAAAAATGCCGATTTTACTTGGTCTGGTGACTTAGCCTGCGCGGGGTATGTTATAAGCACTAATACAAATAGATAAAAGAGCGCTCTCATTAAACTGCACCTTCGTTCAATGGCAGAGTAATAATAAAGTGAGCGCCTTCATTACTTAGCTCATCGTAAATAATGCTGCCCCCTAATGCTTGGGTAACTAAATTATAAACGAGGTGCATGCCTAGACCACTTCCACCTTCGCCACGTTTGGTGGTAACAAAGGGGTCAAAAATTCGTTTTTTAATCGATTTGTCTACCCCAACGCCATTGTCGAAATAATGAATGACTAAGCTGCTCTCATTACGCTCAACGTCAAAGGTTATTTCGTTATTTTGATTGTCAGTAAAAGCGTGTATCACGGAGTTACTTAACAGTTGTTGTAAGATCTGTTGCAGCGGCCCTGACTTTGTTTCGATGCTAATGTCGTGACTGCAATTAATGTTTACTTTAGGGCTGCGGTATTCAATTTCTGAACGCATTGAGAGCACAACATCACTTAGTAGGTTATGTAAGTTAACCAGAGAAGTCATTTCGCCATCTTGGTTTACAGCCACCTTTTTGAAGCTCGACACCAGTTCGGCAGCGCGGTTGAGGTTACGATAAATTAAGTCGAGGTTTTCAATGCCATCATTTATAAAGCGTTTTAAATGTGCCGATGTTAAGGTTTTTTGTTCAAACAGCGTATTGATTTCAGCCAGCTTGTCACGCAACAGCGTCGACCCGGTGATCCCCAGACCAATAGGGGTGTTAACTTCGTGTGCGACCCCTGCAACCATTTGGCCCAACGAAGCCATTTTTTCGTTTTCAACGATTTGGTTTTGATATTGATGCATTCGCTCAAGGGTGTTGAGTAGCTCTTGGTTTGCTTCACGAAGGGCAATGGTTCGCTGATTTACTTTTTCTTCAAGACTTTGGTTGAGTTGTTTTATCTCTTGTTTGTCTTTTTCATGGCGCTCAATTTGTTTTTGAGTGCGCGCAAGCATGATATTTAAGCTGCCCGCGAGTTGATTTATTTCATCAATATTGGTTTTTTGCGCGCGCGTTTCATAATTATGATTTTTAGAAACGTCTTGCAGTAACACACTCAGCTCATCAATGGGGTTTGCAATACGCTTTTGAATACTTCGCGCAACAAAAAACACTAATACCAGTACGAACAGCGTCAGTAGGATATCAATCATAATTTTATGATTAATGTATTCATTTAATCGGTCTAGACCACCGCGAATATACACATAGCCAATGGTGCTCCCCTCGTAAACGATAGGGGTAACAAGCTCAATAACCTTATCTTTAACATTAGGTACTAATAAGTCATTAATACTACCAACTTTAATCGGAACGGGCGGCGTTTTGCTGGCGTTAAAGCTACTGAAAAAAACCGGTTCATTAGAAAGCTCGTCAATAGAGTAAATATGAATGTTTTTTATTAAAGGCACTGACTCAAATGATTTTAAGCGCTCAGTTTCTGTTTCGTTATCGTCGAATAGCACGGTAACTTGTGCGTTGTATGCGACAATTTTAGATAAAATAGTAATCTTATCGATGATGAGTGATTTTTGCTCTTTTACATCAAGGAAGGTCGAAATAGAAATTGATAGCGACAAACAGAGTGCGGTAACTAACATTACTGCGTTAGTTAAAGCTTTGCGAATACTTGTTTGTGCAGAGAATATTGACATGCGCTGTCTAAAGCCAATCTTTTTAATATTATTAGTAACTTCTTAGTCTAGCAAAGACAACAAAAAGTAACTAAATAATAAGAAAAATATTTCAACAACCAATATTAATTAACGAAAACTAAGCCGCTGAGTAAACTGAAAACTTGGTATTTTTGAAGTCAGTTGTGTATTGACCAAATTGTGCTTCAAGAATAGGAGGGTATTTCAAAAAGCTGTTCGCGACGATTGTAAGCTTACCCTGTTTAGTAAGGTGTTGTTTTGCATTAGCTAAAAACGCTTCAGCAATTGTGTAGTCGGTCGCAATGCCGGTATGAAAAGGTGGATTACTGATTATTAAATCAAATTTACCATCAATACTTTCAAGACCATCACTTAATATTGCGTCACCTTGTAAATTGTTTAACGCAAGAGTCTGTGTGGTTGCATAGGTTGCAAGTGCGCTGACATCACTGCAAGTAAACACAAGTTCAGGGTGTTTAATTCCTAGATAGGCGGCAATTACACCAGCCCCACAGGCAAAATCGAGTACTTTACCTTTACTGATATTAGGAGCGTTATTTAATAATACAGCGGTCCCTACATCGAGTGCGCCATGGTTAAATACCCCCGGTACACTGATAGCGGTAAATTCAAGATCGCCCGCTTTAACTTGAAATGGCTTGTGGTAACGGCTGATATCAAAACTATCGTTTAATGTCAGCTCAGAAAAAAGGTATAGAATACAGTGTTTGGCGCTATCGATTTTGTTACTAAAACCACATAAATCCTTAAGCTGTTTTTCTGCTGACTTAACGCCACCTTTGTTTTCACCAACAATAAGAAGCTGTGCATCTTCTTTACAAATAGCGCGAATATTATCAAGACACATTAAAGCTTCAGGCTTCGCTTTAGGGTAGTAATAGATAACTAAGTCGTAATTCCCTTCAGGCATAGTGTGATCAACCACCGCGCGTATGCCATTAATTTTACTGGCATACTGTGCATTTGCGTGGTTATAGCTAAATGCAGTTATGGCCGCATTTGGGTTTAATGCTTTTAGCTCTCGTAAAAAGCCATCTTGTTCAAAGTTAACCACTAAAATGGATTGCCCAACTAACTCTTCGTCGTTGCGAAGTAATAATAAACTGGGGTTGGTTAACTTACTCATTCTGGCTTTACCTTATGTTACTTCGTACGTTCAAACATTAAATCCCATACACCGTGACCTAAACGGTGACCGCGTTGCTCAAATTTAGTCAACGGGCGAGAATCAGGGCGAGGAACATAATCGTTTGTTTCAGATTGGTTTTTGTAACCTTCTGCAACTTGCATAACTTCTAGCATGTGTTCTGCGTAATTTTCCCAGTCTGTTGCCATATGGAAAACCCCACCTATTTTTAACTTGCTACGTAGTTTTTGTGCAAATTCAGGTTGCACGATACGACGCTTGTGGTGACGCTTTTTATGCCATGGATCAGGGAAAAACAGTTGCAGCTTAGATAAGCTTTCATCGGCAATACAGTCAGCCAACACTTCAATAGCATCGTGCTCAAATACACGTAGATTGGTAATACCCGCTTCATCGGCATCCATTAAACATGCACCCACACCTGGGCGATGTACTTCGATACCAATAAAGTTTAACTCAGGGGCATTTTTGGCCATTTCAACAAGTGATTTACCCATACCAAAGCCGATTTCTAATACGATATCGTTATCGTTACCAAAGACGTCTTTCAGGTCGAGCATGCCGTTTTTATGCTCAAGGCCCATTGTTGGCCAACACTTTTCGATGGCGGCTGCTTGGCCTTTAGTTAGGCGACCTTCGCGCTTAACGAAACTACGAATAGTGCGGATATATTTACCCTCTTGCTTTGCTTGCTCGAGGTTAGGGTTACTTGAGTCATTCATATAATTTGGCCTGATAAAAACACGGACTATAGAAAAAGGGTGCGTATTATCCCTGACCAGCGCCTTGAGTACAATAGTTAGGACCTGTTTATCTTTCGAGATTAACTTTGCTGTAGTGAATTTGATATTGAGGCAAGGCGGAGTCTATGACGTGGGTAGGAGACATAATTGGCAAAAGCGCTGTGTCGCTGTTAAATACGCGAATAAATATGCGAAGCGCTTTTGCTCTATTTAAGGACGGATTAACACTTATATTAACTCTTATTTAATCCTGTAAGGGCAACACGCCTCGATGCTGGGTTTTCACTTGCTTGGCCTAACTAACTGCAATAGACTGAGCCGCAATGAGCTTCAGCAAGTAAAGATGTTATTTTGAATTTAAGCAATAAGGAGTCAACTTGGTTTGCTAACCAAGTGGTTGACTGGTATCACCTTCATGGTCGTAAGACACTGCCATGGCAGTTAAATAAAACCCCTTACAAAGTATGGATCTCCGAAGTGATGTTGCAACAGACGCAAGTGATCACTGTCATCCCATACTTTGAGAAGTTTATGCAAAGCTTCCCTGATATTATCGCGCTCGCTAATGCTGATGAAGATCAGGTATTACATCACTGGACTGGGCTTGGTTATTACGCCCGTGCCCGTAATTTACATAAAACAGCAAAAATAGTCCGTGATAAATACCAAGGTAAGTTTCCTACAACCCTCGAAGAAGTCATGGATTTACCTGGCATTGGCCGCTCGACTGCAGGCGCTATTTTATCGTTATCGCTGGGTCAACATCACCCTATTTTAGATGGTAATGTTAAGCGGGTTCTTGCGCGGTTCTTTATGGTTGAGGGCTGGTACGGGGTTAAAAAAGTTGAAAACCAGCTTTGGTCGTTATCGTCTCAGTTAACCCCCAAAGAGTCGGTTACTGAATTTAACCAAGCCATGATGGACTTAGGAGCAAGTCTTTGCTCTCGCAGTAAGTTTGATTGTCAGCCATGCCCGTTAAAGAGTAAATGTCAGGCATTTAATCAAGGTAAAGTGAAAGAGTTTCCACACTCAAAACCTAAAAAAGCGGTGCCTAAAAAAGCGTGTCATCAACTTATTTTAGCCTGTGACAATAAAGTATTAATGGAAAAGCGGCCAAGTAGCGGTATTTGGGGAGGTTTATTTGGCTTTTTTGAATTTACCGAGTACAGCGAGTTAGAACACTTTTTAGCACAACATGGTTTAACTGGTAACACGCAAGCACTTGAGGCATTTACCCATGTATTCTCGCATTTTGAATTAACCATTAACCCACATGTGCTAACCTTACCGGCAATTCCTGATTTTATTAACGAGCACCAACTTGTTTGGTATCCGCTTGACGAATCGGTTGAAGTTGGGTTGGCTGCACCCACTAAAAAGCTGGTTAAACAATTAAGCACAATAGATTACAATAGCATCACGCAATAAGAGTAGAGAGCAATTATGGCACGTACAGTATTTTGTCAAAAGTTACAAAAAGAAGCTGAAGGCTTAGGCTTCCAACTATACCCAGGTGAGCTTGGTGAAAAGATTTTCAACAACATCAGCAAAGAAGCGTGGGGCCAATGGCAGCATAAGCAAACAATGCTGATCAATGAAAAACATTTAAATATGATGGACCCAGAGCACCGTGCTTTTTTAGAAGAGCAAATGGTAGGGTTTTTATTTGAAGGTAAAGACGTAGAAATTGAAGGCTACCGTCCACCTGAAAAATAATAGAAAAGGGCCAAAAGGCCCTTTTTTATTGCTCGGTTTCAGCTTTTTTAATTTGCTCTTTGAGAAACTGCGCTACCTTAGAGTACTCAATTTCAAAACCATCACGCAGCTCAATTAGCTCATCGCTGGTTGGCTCTTCGTTTTTGCAAAAGTGCTCAAATTCAGCGGCAAGCTCGGCGACTTTCATCGCACCAATCGTTTTCGAAATTGATTTTAGCTGGTGGCACGACGAAATAATGCTGTCGATGTCATGTTCAATGACTCCCGCATTAATATTTTTAGTCAATTGATTACTTTGCTCTAAATACATTTTAAAGAAGCGCAGTTTTTTAGCCTCATCGTTATTAATATATTTAGCGAGCATGTTCATATCGATAGGCATAGCTGATTTTTTGGCTTCAACCGATGTGCTTTGTGGATTTCTTTTGTTAGACCACTTTAATAAGGTGGATTCAAGCACATTTAATTCAACAGGCTTAGTGATGTAATCATTCATACCAATGCTCAAGCAACGATCTTTTTCACCTTTAAGCGCATTTGCTGTGATTGCTACTATATACGGTTGTGCATTAATGTCTTCTAGCTGAGAAGCTTCTTCGCGAATACTTTTTACCATGTCGTAACCTGACATTTTTGGCATGTGTAAGTCGGTGAGAATAATCGCATAGTGATTTTTTCGCCACAGCTCTAAACCTTGTTGGCCATTTTCTGCCAACTCGACCCCGTAACCGAGTAAATGAAGTTGGTCAGTTAACACTTGCTGGTTTAAAACATTATCTTCCACTAACAGAATAAGCTTATTTTCCTCGCGCGCTTGTTCAACGCTTAAGTAGTTGTTAAATGTTTTTGCAGAAGTAATTTGCTTTGGCTGATGTAAGCCCGCAGCAACAAGTAGCGACATCATAAAGTTAGACTTACACAGTGGGGCAGCATTTAAATAGAAAATATTTTTATGATTAACGGCTGCTTCATCTAATTTACTGAGAACGATTACTTGTTGGTGGTTATCTTCTAGCGTGTAAAGCAGGCGGCGCAATATATAATTAATGTCCTCCATGCTTTCGATCCCATCGAGAACCCAAATAATATCTTTACTGTCTTGTTCTGCTTCTATTTTTTCGTTGCTGTCGGCAATGACGGCGGTGGCCCCCATAAACGAGAGATAGCGCGTTAATAGTTTTTTACGGCCATCATGATTCGTAACAACCACAACGCGCTGATCTTTAATGACGTGTTTATGTGCAAAATCGACTTTACCTTGCGTGCTAAAAGGAAGTTCTACAATAAATTCACTGCCGATACCCAAGTCACTGGTGACAGAAATAGTGCCCAGCATAAGCTCTGTTAAGCTTTTACAAATGGATAACCCTAGGCCTGTTCCACCGTATTCACGCGTAATTGAGCTTTCGGCTTGTATAAAGGGATTAAATATTTCGCCAAGTTGTGCGCGTGTCATCCCTTTGCCATTATCAGAAACACCAAAGCGTAAGGTGTAGTGATCGGTGGTATTTTGCACCACTTCTACTGATATTTTTACGCAGCCTTTACGGTTATCATCGGTGGTGGTGAACTTAATGGCGTTACTACATAGGTTGTACAGTACTTGGCGTACGCGAACAGTATCTCCAATTAGGTTGGTTGGAATGTCGGGGGCAATGGCAAGCTCAAGGTCAAGATCGCGCTTTCTCGCGACAGAGGACAACACCCGCGCGACCTCTTCAATGGTGTCTGACACTGAAAATGGCGTATTGTCTATATTAAGTTTACCCGCCTCGATTTTAGAAAAATCAAGAATATCATCCAAAATTCCCAATAATGAAAACGCTGAGTCTCTAATAATGGTGCTTAATCTATGTTGCGCTCCATCAAGTTCTGTTTGACGCAGTAAATCAATTGTACCAATCACGCCATTCATGGGAGTGCGAATTTCATGACTCATGGTTGCTAAAAAGGTCGTTTTGGTTTCGTTTGCTTGTTCTGCTTTTAAGGTGGCTTGTTCAAGGGCCAGTGTTCTGCTTTGTACCTCTGCTTCAAGACCGCTTTGTAGTTTTTCTAAGTCTTGCTGAGCGGCTTTGTTTTCGGTAATAACCGACAACACTTTATTAAGTAATTGATTAATGTTTTTAGCGACTTTATCTAAGCCAAAATCGAGCTCTTCTGACACCTGCGTTTGATAATCGGCATTTTGTGTTATTACCATTAATTCGTTGCTGAGTGATTCGCTGTTTTTCATAAAACGCTTATTAATTAATACACTCAAGGCAAATGATAAAATAACTAAAGCTAAAAGCGTTAAACCCGCGAGGGCATACGAGAGCGCGGCTGATTCTATGATTGGTAGCTGCTGTGGATGTTGTTTTACTATAAGCTCACCAACGGGTTGATCATTCAGCTCAAGCACCGTATGAATAATTGTGCCTTGAGCAAGTTGCTGGTCCACTTTACTTGAAGCGATAAGCGCCTCTTTGTTATTAGCGTAGACAAGCGATGCATCGCCATTAATTTCGTATCTATATAAGTAGTAATCAAAATCTTTATTAAGCAATAGGCTTAAATCGAGTACTTCTTTAACTTTATCTTGTCCAGGCATAGTGAGTGCGCTGATAAGTGGTGCAGATAATAACTCTGAAACTTCTATTGCAGTTAAGCGAGGTGGCTCTGTTTGCTTCGGCGCGTTACTGGTTGGGTAAAAGGAGTAAGCAACCACCGCTAATAGGGTGATAACTACGTTTGTTATTATAAAAAGAGGTAATAGGCCTTTTACAGTAGAGGTCGATTTACTCGGCATGGGTCTTATCCAATAATTTTACAGCAAAATTAAGCAGTTCCTTGATGGTAGAACAATCCTACCATCAACGAAGAAAAATTCACCACGTTTTTACCTAAGGAAACCAAATAACAATTAGAGTAAACTATCAGAAAGCGTCAGTTTGATGCTTAAATAACCGTAAAAGTATTAAAAATAGCAATCTTGATGGAAAACTGTTCAAACAGTTATAAAGCTCAAAAAAAAAGTTGACTTGCGAAGGCAAAACCCGTTTAATACGCCGCACGCCCAGATAGCTCAGTCGGTAGAGCAGAGGATTGAAAATCCTCGTGTCGGTGGTTCGATTCCGCCTCTGGGCACCATTATTAAAAATATTGGTGTTTTAAATCAAAAGATTATAACATTAATATAGTGCAGAAGCACACAGCTTTAGTGTGCCGACTTAGCTCAGTTGGTAGAGCAACTGACTTGTAATCAGTAGGTCATCCGTTCAACTCGGATAGTCGGCACCATTTATTAAAAGTCTAGTTAATTAACTAGTTTTTAAGCCCAGATAGCTCAGTCGGTAGAGCAGAGGATTGAAAATCCTCGTGTCGGTGGTTCGATTCCGCCTCTGGGCACCATTATTTGATAATTACTTTTAAAGTGATTATAGTGCGCAACGCACACCGTTTTAGTGTGCCGACTTAGCTCAGTTGGTAGAGCAACTGACTTGTAATCAGTAGGTCATCCGTTCAACTCGGATAGTCGGCACCATTTTTCCTAGCGTCCCGCTAAAATCTAAAATATCGTTTCCTACTAAAATATACTTTCCCTACAAAAATACCTGTATTCGTCGTAACTGACGGAGGCGATTTTGCGAACGCCAGAAAGCAAAAAACCGCGATAAAGAAACTCAGATTAAGTTTGGCGACTTAAGTTTCTAACGCGGCTTTCATAAACAACTCAAAATGTTTATATGGCTATATTAGCTGTAGGGTAATCCTGTGTCTAGTGGTAAGCCAAAAAATTGCTGACTATCGTTCCAGTCGAATTTCAATTGACTAGAAAATTAAAAAATAATTTTTCATCAAGCCTAAATACGGTAAGTGATCATTGCGGCAAAAAGAAACAAGTGTTCTTTGCTTTAGAAGTCCTTGCAGCTACAAAATCAGATACTCAAACATTAATTTTGGGGCATATTGCATATCACCATGCCAAGCATGGTAAATTTAACTCATCAGCATCAGCAATCGCTAAACATTTAAGTTATTCGATAAATGCAGTTAAAAACGGTCTTAAAAAGCTTCTAGAGCCACTCGAAGACGAAAAAGAGCCTTTGTTAATTGAGTCTGCTAATCCTTCGAGCTATAGCCGCACATTGCATTTAAACATGAAACACCCTTTAGGCTATCGTTTATTGCAAAGCTACACGCAGATGCTTAATAAACAACAATCGAGCAACACGCTACGCTTATACTCAGTTCAGCTTCATTTATTTGATTCTAAAAGTCGCTATGACTCTCGCCATCAACATAAAATGCTCATGCTACAGGCCTTGATAACCAGTAAAATTAAAGCTGGTAAAATTGCCACAAGAAATAAACGCGATACATACCAACAAAGCATTTCACAGCTAGCAAACAAGCTAGGTTGGCATATATGACTGTAAAATCGCTGATCGAAACTATGCTAGAAGTTGGCCTGCTGTCTGCGATGAAAGAAAAGCTTAAGCATGTATGTAAATTTGTGTTTAGGTTTAAACAGCCGGTTAAAGTTAAATCTAAGAATACACACAGTGTTCAACTGCCGATTTCAGCCCCTATAGAGCGTTACCGCGATCCTGTAATTTAGATCCAATCAAATTTTTTACTGCCTCGTTTGGTAGGGCGTTAGTGTGCCTGTTATATTTTTTAAAGATAAAGTAAGCCTTTAAAAAGATTATAGCAACAGCTAAAAGCTATTAATTGAGCAGAGTTATTTAGAAATTTTTTTTACATAACTCCTAAGGTTATCACTTTATCTCCTAGGTTTTAAATTAGTGATATTCAATTTCGGGGATTGATAAGTTCGTGCTTAATGTAGCTAATTTAGTAAGATTAGGATTTAAGTTTATGATAGCTTTAAATACTCATAGATAAAAAAGAGTAAAATAAGCGTAACTTCATTTAAAGGGATTGATTTACATGCTTTTAGAAAGTGTGACATTAAAAGGCAGGAAAGTTTTTCTAGCTAAACAAGATAAAGTGACCAAAGGGTCTAATGTTGTAACTGTGATTATGGGCAACAATGGTAGTGGTAAAAGTAATTTATTTCAAAACATTTGCTTTAGCTTTATTAAAAGTAAATATAAAACAGATTTCCACTATGACTTAAATAACTTTTCCAATACACCAAGAGAAGAAGATTTTGAAGAATTAAATTTTATAAATAACAACGGTTCTTACTCAATTTCAAAACAGGTCCAACCTTTTTTTCGTCGGTATCATAATATTCCTAATGAGTGCATTTACTCTGTTATCTCATATTATCCTTTTAAAAAAGTGAAAATAATCAATGAATCAGTTGGAGGGGAGACTGGTGAATTTCTTTCCGACTTGTACCTCAGAGAGTTAAAAGAGCACTCACAGAAAACTATATTTAAAAGAAATTTACAACTTATTGATTCTGTAGATCTTGAATTACCAAGAAAGATTCTTGCTGTTACGGGTAGCCCATATGATAAGTTTCCTTTTTTAGAGCGACGTTCATCTCTAAAGCTACCATTGCCTTATGTGTATTTAGGAACACGATCAGGTGATATGGCAAGTTCAAGGTTTAAGAAGAGTTATTTAAGTAAAAAGTTTGATCAACTTGGAGCGTCATTTATAAAACTTCTTCTCAAACCTAAACATGAATATTTCGACTTTTCACAGGTTTTTGAATACTTAAATATAGATAATGCTTTTACGCTAAACCTTACTTTAGCTGAGCGATTTCGGATTGAAGAGGTAGATAAAAGTAAAATACTTGAGATGGTTAAGAGTATTAAATTCTTTAAAGACAAGGATCATTTTGAACTAGAGCTAGAAAAGAAAAACGAAAATTTAGCTGAGCAGTTAGTAGAAGCTCTCGAATATGTTCTTTCAGGAAAAAAACTCCAGAGTCATTTTTTTGAACCCGTAGAGATTAGTTGTAACATTGATCTTTCAAACAAGGCAAAGAATAAAAAATTTTTAAGCGCTCTCGAACTTTTATCTGAGTTTGACTTGATAGAGCTTAGTGACGTTCAATTTAAAAAACGTAACTCAAATGAAGAGTTTTTGCTTTCCGAGGCAAGTTCTGGTGAATTAAGCTTATTATTCACAATGTCATCAATAGCTGGAGAGATGGAAAACAATTCATTAATATTAATAGATGAACCTGAGCTGAGCTTACATCCAAGGTGGCAATTGGGCTTCTTGGATCTGCTTCAAAATACATTTTCTAACTACAAAGATTGTCACTTTATAATTGCCACACACTCTCCAAATTTAATTTCATCAATTAGTAAACATAATTCATTTATAGTTAATTTAGGCTTAACTGAACCTAGGCTTATGCTATCTGAAGACTACCACAATAGATCGTCAGATTTTCAATTAGCAAAAGTTTTTGAGTCCCCAGGAAATAGTAACGAGTATCTAATAAAATTAGCGATTAACATATTTGCTAAGGTAAAAGTAAACAAAGCTTTTGATGAACAAGATTTTCAAAATTTAGAATTTATGAATTCAATTAGAGAAAGCTTACCTGAAAAGGACTCAGTAATAGAATTAATTGAAATGCTTAATGAGGTGTACCAAAAGTATGGCCGAAATTAAGAATGCAGTTATATTTAATGAATCTCAAAAGCAGTTGATTTTTGATGTTACTAGCGATCCAACTTTTAAACATAGTGATTGGAATAAAGAAGCATTAAGTAAGGATTTGTCTGAATTACGTTCTTTTATTAGGAAGCATTACAGGGAGGAACAAGCTGGGAAGTGTGCTTACTGCAGAAAGGATGTTAGTTTGGTTTCTGCTTTAAATTGCCATGTAGAACATATTGTTCCAAAGTCATTACATGATAAATATATGTTTCTACCTAAAAACCTCTGTGTTGTATGTGCCGATTGTAATCAAATAAAAAAAGATAAAGAAACATTAACATTAAACCAAAAAGGACAGACACGCTCACGATATCCTGCAGTTAGCTCTGGTTTTCATATTGTGCACCCTCATTTTGATAATTATGAAGAGCACATCGATATCAATAGAGAATGCTGGTACATAGATAAAACACTTAAGGGGCATTTTACTATTGGTGTTTGTAAGTTAAATCAACGCTGTGGCGATTATGGAATTGATGAGCCGAATGAAATGGTACAACTGGCAATTGAGTTGGAGTCCGCTATAGCAAATGACAATAGCCTCACAGTGAAATTACTCAAAGATAAAATGAGAAAACTATTAGATATCTAAAGTAAACCGCGTCACTCCCGCGAAGCAATAGGGGAGTGACGCAGTGGGCAAGCCCAGCCGTACCAACAGACTTATTACTTTTGTTGAAGTTATGGGCGGGTTATGTCATTATCAATTTACTTACTTAACGAGGCCATTGGTCATCGTATCTTTAAAACAAAGCTTTCAGCTTTGTCATTTCGAAAAGCTACCAACGTGATGTAGCTATAAGCCAAAAAGTTAACTTTTCTTAATCAATAGTTAGTGCTTTCTAGCAATAGCTTGATTTAATTTTGTGTATACAAAATCCATGAAAAATTACTTTATATGGCGCTAAAAGAGGAGACCTGTTATCACTTAACTAACCAGTGCAAAACACACTTTATTTGCGTTTTATTATGTACGCCCAGTAGGGAAACATTTAAAGCGAGGCTATTTTGGCCATTTTGAACTTTGTGCCTCTATTCGTATTTATACGAAAATTGTACGCTCCAACGTGCAATTGGCATTTAAAACTTACCTTTTGGAAAAATGGGTTCAATTAGTTAGTTAAGTGCATAACAGGTTATTTTAAATCATCACTTACTGGTGGCTTATGAGTAACTTAAAGTACCAACTACAAGGCTTAGTGCTAAGAAATCAAGATGGCAGCTACAGCACACAGGCAGGGCGAAAAAAGGCGTTAGTGCAACTTGCTGCACAGCTTAAAGAAGGTGGATTTCGATTAAAATCGGTTCATTCATTAAAGCCAAAACACGTAAATTATCTGATAGAGCGCTGGCAAGCTGAAAAGCTTTCGCCAGGAACAATTAAAAACCGCGTTGGGCACATTAGATGGTGGGCTGAAAAGGTCGGAAAATCATCGATGCTGCCAAAATCAAATAATAGTGCAAACCAAGCAATATCACTTAACTTAGAAAAGCGCAGTTACATTCCAACTGATTCAAAAGCCAAAGAGCTAGACTTAGCTAAGCTCGAAAAAATAATAGATCACTACGTGCAGTTATCACTAAAGCTTCAGTTAGAGTTTGGGCTTCGTAGAGAAGAAGCTATTAAATTTAAGCCTAATTTTGCCATACGTGGTGAACAACTCGTTTTAAAATCATCGTGGACTAAAGGTGGTCGTCCTAGGACTTTACCAATAAGAACCGACTCTCAGCGTGCCTTATTAAAAGAAATACAGCAAACTGTAGGTGGCGGTGCATTGATTAGGCCTGATAAAAACTACAAGCAGCAATTAAAAAGCTACGAATGGCAAACAAGCCGTGTTGGCCTAGATAAAAATCATGGATTACGCCACATGTATGCCCAAAAACGTTACTTGGAACTAACAGGTAGGCAAGCCCCAATTAGCGGTGGTCTAAAAAGCAAAGAATTAACAGCAGAACAGAAAGTTATTGATAAAGAAGCTAGATTGCAAATATCAAGCGAGCTAGGGCATAGCCGCGAACAGATCACGGTAATTTACTTAGGGCGTTGACTTTTTAAAGGTTAAGTTAAGGGTTATCACTCACCACTCAAATCAGAAATTCTTGTGCCCATTGATGACCCTGTCAAAATTTCAGTGCTGCCATCTGCGTTAGTATATAGTGACTTTGAGCTTGGTTCATAAATATCAAACTCACCTTCGTATGAGTCTTCAGGTAAGGGCTCAGATAAAACATCAATTGCAACTTCCGCAGCTTTTAATAGAAAATTAGTGAACATAGGATCTCCTTGTAAATGGAAAGCTTTTACTAATGTGTACAATAATTTGTAGTCGACATATTGATTTTTCTGTTCGGCTTTAATTCAGATAATTAATCATTTGATTATAGTAATATTCTAGGAAATTTGTAAAAATGTATCTGGTTGAAGAGTGGGCGTTAAGGTAGAGTTTATGAAGTTTTGTTTTAACTCAGTTTCAAAACTCAAATGAAAGGTATTTTTAATAATTAAATATGACAACTGCTATAGTAAAAACTTCGAAGTTCGCTGCAGTTGATTCTTTATGGACTGATATATTCCATAATGCAGTTGAAACGGAAACAAGAAAGTACATTTATTCCAGTAATGACGAGCTTTTTATTTTTTCCGGAGATCATTTCCCTATATTACTTGAGCAAGCACAACTTTTAGGTATTGTAACTGAAGATGAATATTATAGGTTCTATGATCTTCTTGATAAAAATGATGTATTTGGATGTCTTATTATCGAAGCTAGCACAGGACACCACCTAGCAGATGAAGGGTACATTTTTGAATGGAATGCGGGAATTGCACATACTGGATCTGGAGGTAAGTTTGCATCTGATTTCTATTATTATGCTAAGCGTTATAAATATACGAGTATTCACGGTTGCAATATCGAAGGTGCTTTAAGGTATGCATTTTATTGGGATAAATGCTCGGGGGAACCTATTAGAAAAAGAATATGGGGTAGAAGAAGTTTTGACAACACGGAGCCTGTTGGACTAGAATATAGAAAGTTTCTTGAGCAAGAAATAAACAATTTTTTCAGAGGTGCTAAGATGGACAACATTCTAAGATCCGCAATGAGAACAAGCCCTACTCCAAATGGCGCAAAGGTTAGCTTGGAAGAAGCTAAAAATAGGCTGCAAAGAAGAAAAGCCCGACTGTCTAAAAAGAAAACATAAGCCCGTATTAATACGGGTTTTTTGTGTATTGACACCAGACTTCTTTTGCAAAGCTTATCAACCAAAAATTCAGCGTAGTAATTTATGAGAAACTAAATTGTATCATCTATTTAGTATAGATATTACTCCAGTGAAACCTGCCAGACTTCTATTCATCAAACGTGATAGTCATGTTATGAATTATTTAACAAAAGAAAAATATTACTACTCAAAGCAGCATGAGTTCTTTGTTTGCTACCAATCAGAGAATGAAATAACCAATGATAGTGAAATGGAATCATTTATGGCTTCTAGCCTTGAGTTCGGTATTGGACTCAGCAAAGAGGGTGCCCTTGAAGATCTAAACTTCAATCTAGATGGAATTGAGAAAATAAAACTTCAAAGTTAATACCCGCCTTAAAATGTTTGCTATTTTAAAAATGGCAAACTATATTAAAAAAGCTGAAAAATGATGAAATCGTTAGAAATCAGCAGATATATTTAGTGAGGCCGTAGGCCATCATACTTTAAGTCGCCACCTTTACTTGTGTGAGCAAATCAAGAGTTAATCATTACCAGACGGATAATTTACGTTTGGAATTAGAGTTATTTTGATTTTTCGGTTGCTATAAGTGACTGGAAACTTATTAGTGTGAGAAACCTATGAGCTTATTCCTTTCCAAAGAAGAAATTGCTGAACTTACTGGTAGAAAACAACGCCAGAAGCAAGTTGAGCAACTTACCGCAATGCGTATAACCTTCACCTTAGACGCTTTTGGCTGGCCAAAAGTGTTACGTAAATCTATTGAAGCTGAATTAGGCGCAAGCCCAAACCAGCGAAATTCGAATAATAGTTCTATCTTTAAATACACTGAGTTGAATTTAGAGGAATAGAACCATGGGTAGAAAGCGTTCACCTGAAAATCAAAATCTGCCCAGAGGAATGATCTACAACAAAAAAGCTGACACTTATTATTTAAGGGCGGTTGGGCAAAAAGATATTCGGCTGGGTAAAACCGTACATGAGGCCTTTAGAAATTATTATGCTTACGCTGAAATAAACTATGAATGCCGAACTATGTTTGACTTAATAGATAGGTATATGAAAGAAGTTTCACCCACGAAGGCCAAAAATACACACAAAAGTAACATTGCAGCAGCTAAAAACCTTATTAAACGCTTTGGATCGATGAACCCTACTATGGTAAGGGCGCGTCATGCCTATCAGTACTTAGATTTGCGGGCCAGAGAGGGCGCGCCTGTTAGAGCTAACCGTGAATTTGCTTTGTTGAGTACTGTAATGACCCACGCTGTAAAGTGGGGAATACTGGATAGCACTCCTTTTAATCGGATAGTTAGAAATCCTGAGAAGCCGAGAGATCGACTTGTTTCAGATGAAGAGTTAGACGTCTTCTTTAAATATTGTCCACGATGGCTTCAGCTATATATCGAGCTTAAGCTTGCAACAGGTTTAAGACAAGCAGATATGGTCAATCTAAGCAGCAGAGATTGGTGTGAAAAGGAAGGGTTAAAAGTGCACACTTCAAAAAATAAAGTAAGGATTCAATATAATTATTGTGATTATTTAGCAAAGATTGTCGCAGAGCTTAAAGAACTAAATGGTTATAGGCTTGTTGCTAAGAAGCGAGTGCCAATCTTACACTGGTATTTTTTTGCAGCCAGTGCTAACTCTAAGCGTGAAAAACCTTTAACTGACTCAGGTCTCAGAACTGCTTGGAGTAGAGCAATGAGAAAAGCTTTAGCAAGTGGTGAATTGAAACTAGAGCAGCGATTTCAAGAACGAGATCTTAGAGCTAAGGCCGCAAGTGATTGTGATAGTCTTGCTCAAGCGTCTGAATTGTTGGGTCACTCTAACCTTACCACCACAAAAAGGGTGTATAGAAGAGGGTACACTAAAGTTGAAGCTTTAAAGCCTGATGCAGAGAAAGGTATTGATATTAAACAAAGGATTGAAAAAGAGCCTTAAAAAAGGCATCATCAATAAGTTGAATTTGTTTAACCAGTTAGAATTCTATAAGTGTATAAAAACATTAGAATTTTAACTTTATAAAAAAGAATTTATTAACTAGACGAAAATTATAGGAAAATTTTTGTAATTAAGTTTAGTAAAAACAATATTTTAGGTGTGATATAGCGTGGGTTGAAAATCCTCGTGTCGGTGGTTCGATTCCGCCTCTGGGCACCATTATTTAAAAGCCTCGCTATTGCGAGGCTTTTTTGTTTCTGTTGCAAAAAATAGTAACAAGTAATGGTCATAGGCTTTAAGTGTTAAACCGGTCGCTCCTAATACAGTTTCACTCATGGTTGCTTTTTCTCCTCAAATTGCTCCCAGCTTACGTTTGAACGTTGTAACTCTAATCTCATCGCTAAATACCTGCCGTTTATCGTACTACAACGTCAACGAGTGTAATTTTATGTAAAGTCAGTTGAGCAAAACTTAATGCAATGCTTGAATTACACTCATAAATAGTTATTTTTCAGGTTTTTATGATGAATTGGCAATGTAGGCCAAGTTTAGTTGCCTTAAGTGTGGTTTTGCTAAGTGCATGCGCAAGCCAGCCAACGAATAGTGAACGAGTACCAGAACTTGAAGCTATACCAAACGCTTGGCAACAACTAGACAGTGCTTCAAAAGTATTAGCTGTGAAGGGTAATTGGTTACAGCAGTTACAAGATCCACAGGTGCTGAGCTTAGTTGAACAGGCTTTAGCGAATAATCAGGGGATTTTACAAGCGGGTTATGATGTTGCAATTAAAGAGCAACAACTCGTTGCTGCGGGTGCGGCTTTGTGGCCAAGCTTAGACTTATCAACACGAACTAGCCGCAGTAAAGATAACCGACCGGTAAATTATAATAATGCAAGTTCAGCATCACTTGAGCTCGGATACGAAGTTGATCTATGGGGTAAGTTGTCGGCGTCAGAGCGCCAAGCTAACTTAGAATACTTAGCAGAAAAAGCGTCGTTTGAGCAAGCTAAGCAGCAGTTAGTTGCTGATGTTGTTTCGGGTTGGTTTAATGTGATCAGCAATCATAAATTGCTCGAACTTTATAAGCAGCGCGAACAAAATGCAGAACAAAACTTATCAATCATTGAATCTGGTTACCGCCAAGGTCTAAACGAAGCACTGGATGTTTACCTTGCTCGCAATGAGCTAAATACAGAGCGTTCAAACATTGCAGAGCAGCAAGCTACGTTAACAAAATCAATTCGTGATTTAGAGCGTTTAACAGGGCAATACCCCAGAGGAGCGCTTACGGTTAGCGCAGACTTACCTTTACTTGATAATGCCATACCGCTTGGTTTGCCGTCTGAGCTTATTACCCGTAAACCTGATTTAATGGCCAGTTGGTATCAATTACTCAGCACCGATGCCGGTCTTGCATATGCGCACAAACAACGTTTTCCAAGCTTGAACTTATCAGCCTCAATCAGTGATAGCACTGATCGAATGAGTGATTTATTTTCGCCTTCAAGCCTTGCCTGGTCTTTACTTGGCAGCATTTCGATGCCGTTATTTGAAGGCGGACGTTTAAAAGCGAACGAAGAGCAAGCTAGGCTCAATGTTAAACGCCAAGAACAAGTTTACTTAGCGACTCTTTATGATGCATTTAACGATGTTGAAACAGCAATAAGCCAAGAGCAAGCGCTAAAAGTGCGTTACGAAAAAACACTTGAAGCACAAAAAAATGCCATCGCGGCAGAGCAACTTGCTTTTGAGCAATATCAAAGTGGTTTGGTAACGTACACCACGGTTCTGGATGCACAAGACCGCTCTTTTAACGCACAAAGTTCAGTTATTCAAATTAAAAACCAACTTATCATCAACAGAATCAACTTACATATTGCCCTCGGGGGTGATTTTAGTGAAGCAAACACCGAAGTAGCAGAGCAATAATCATGAAAAGCAAAACTCGTAAAATATTAATTCCACTCGTAGTGATAATCGTGACGGTACTTTTAGTGATGTTTATAAAAGGGAATCCGCCGCAAGCTAATCGCTTTTCATCACCTCCTAAAGCAAAAGTGAATGTTGCTGTTGAGAGCCTCACACCGCAAAGCTTTCAAATTATGATCGACAGTTTTGGTACAGTGAAACCGCGCACACAGAGTAAGTTGGTTGCGCAGGCCTCAGGACAAATCATTAAAATAAGTGAGCAATTCCGTGAAGGGGGCTTTTTTGAAAAAGGCGATGTACTTGTACAGCTTGATGATAGAGATCACCGCGCTGAAGTTAAATCAGCGCAAGCCGCACTATTAACCGCTGAACAAAGTTTACTTGAAGAGCAAGCGCGTGGCCGACAAGCAATGACTGATTGGCAGCGCTTAGGTAAAGGCGAAGAAGCGAGTAGCTTAGTACTTCGCAAACCTCAACTGGCAGCCGCAGAGGCGAGTGTATTATCGGCACAAGCCAACCTTGAAAAAGCAAAACTTGATTTAGAGCGAACTAAAATAACCGCGCCTTATGCAGGACGAGTGTTAAGCCGTAGTGTTGATTTAGGCCAAGTTGTTAGCAATAACATGGAAATAGCCATTATTTATGCTGTAGACAGTGTTGAAATTAGGCTACCTATTAAAAATAAAGACTTACCGTTTATTAATTTGCCGGAGCAATTCCGCGATGGTGCTAAAAATAGTGCGGGTTCACTTGTTGAGTTCAGCTCAAACCTAGTAGGCAAACAGCATTGGCAAGGCCAAGTGATTCGTACCGAAGGTGCGATTGATGAAAGTGCTCAGCAACTTTATGTTGTGGCTCAAATTCACGACCCGTATAAAGCCACAAGCGATAACCAGTACCCCATTAAAATTGGTCAATATATTAAAGCGCAGATTAAAGGTAAAACCGTTGAGAATGCTTTAGTTATTCCAAACAGTGCAATTTACCAAGGCAGCTATGTGTACACCGAGGAAAAAGGGGTTTTACGTCGAAAAGACATTACGCTGGCTTGGCAAAATGCAACTCAGGCAATCGTGGCTGATGGTTTATCGGCTGGAGATAATTTAGTGCTTACACCACTTGGGCAAGTAAGTTCAGGTACGCAAGTAACGGTAATGGGCAGCGAAGCTTATCAAGCTACGCGCGCCGATACACCGCGACTAAGCCGCGAAGAGCTTGAAAAAAAAGCAAAAGAGCAAGGCATTACGGTTGAAAAATTGATTGAGCAACGCCGCGCCGCTCGTGAGCAAGGAGCGCAATAATGATAGCTTGGTTCACAAAAAATCATGTTGCAGCTAACTTATTGCTGATCAGCATTTTATTAGCGGGGTTATTTAGCGTTTCAACGCAAATACCGCTTGAGGTGTTCCCATCATTTGAATCTGATCGCATCAGCGTCAGCGTCTCATTACGTGGCTCTACACCTGAAGACGTCGAAAAAGGGGTCACGATCCGAATCGAAGAAGCGGTGCAAGATTTAGAAGGTGTAAAACGCATAACGAGTCGCTCAGCTGAAGGCTCGGCTTCTGTCACAATTGAAGTCGAAACAGGTTATGACCCGCGAGAGTTATTAGCGGATATAAAAAGCCGAGTCGATGCGATTAATACCTTTCCGGTTGATGCTGAAAAGCCAATAGTGTCGCTCGCTGAATGGAAACGTGAAGTAATAGCGGTCACTGTTTCAAGTATTTATGGTGAAAAAGAAACCTTAGAATATGCAGAAACAGTGCGCGATGAATTGTTGCGCCTACCTAGCGTGACTCAGGTTGAGCTAAGTGGGGTGCGCAATTATGAAATTGCTATTGAGGTAAGCAAAGATACCTTGCGTCAATACGATTTAAGTTTGTCGGATATCTCTTCTGCTATTCGTAATTCAAGTACCGATGTCTCAGCAGGTAACTTAAAAACAGAAGGGGGCGATGTGCTTATTCGCTCTAAAGGGCAGGCATATCGTAAAGATGAGTTTTCAAAGATTGTAATTAAGCATCAAGCAGATGGCACGATCATTCGCTTGGGAGACATTGCTAGCATTAAAGACGATTTTGAAGAAACCCCGGTACGCACGCGTTTTAATGGTAAACAAGCCGCCTTTATTGATGTTTATCGTATTGGCCCACAAAGTGCGATTGAAGTCGCTGATGCCGTGAAAAACTTTATTGTCGCACAGCAAGATAACCTGCCTGAAGGCTTCGAATTAAGCTACTGGGATGATGACTCAGAAGTGGTAAAAAGTCGTATTGCAACCCTCACCAGTAATGCGATTCAAGGTGGCATTCTGGTGCTTGCTTTGCTGACACTGTTTTTACGTCCCGCTATCGCATTTTGGGTGTTTATTGGTATACCGGTATCGTTTATGGGGGCATTTTTAGTGATGCCACTATTTGGTATCACATTAAATGTTATTAGTTTATTTGGCTTTATTTTAGTGCTGGGTATTGTTGTGGATGATGCGATTGTCACCGGCGAGAATGTCTATACCCACTTAAAAACAGCCGAAACAGGCGAGCAGGCTGCAATTCGTGGTACACAAGAAGTAGCGACCCCAGTGACATTTGGGGTGTTGACTACGGTGGCAGCATTTTTACCGCTTGCCTTTATTGAAGGTGCGCGTGGTGCTATTTTCGCGCAAATCCCCGTGGTGGTTATTCCTGTATTACTGTTCTCGTTAATTGAGTCTAAGTTTGTATTACCGGCACATTTAAAGTATTTAAAGCTGCGCCACGAAAAGGGTGAGCCTACTAAGCTGGAGCGCTTACAACAGCGTTTTGCCGATGGCTTTGAGCATGCCATTATGAAATATTACCAACCGCTGCTTAATCACGCTCTTAAGAATAAACTGGCAACAGTCAGCTTGTTTGTGGGTATTTTCGTTATTATTTTAACGTTAATTACCAGTGGCTGGACAAAGTTTGTGTTCTTCCCGCGCATTCCAAGTGAAACAGTGAGGGCATCAGTAACATTTCCTGCGGGTACACCGTTTGAAGTCACTAATAAATACGTGATTAAAATGTCTGATAAAGCAAAAGAGCTGCAAGATAAGTACCGTGACGAAGACGGTCAAAGTGTTATTTTAAACATTTTGGCTACTACAGGTGGCCGTGGTGGCGCGTCTAATTCGGGGAGTGTTCGGTTTGAAATTATGCCAGCAGAAAAACGCGAATCAGACATTGGCTCTCGAGAACTTGCGAGTGAATGGCGCGATTTAATTGGTATTATCCCCGGTGCGGAAAGCGTAACCTTTCGTGCTGAATTTGGTCGAACATCGAGCCCTATCGACGTACAGCTAACAGGCAATTCAATATCGACACTTGAGCAAGTTGCAGAAAAAGTAAAGCAACGTTTGGCAACATACCCAACAGTGTACGAAATTGCCGACAGCATGTCCGATGGTAAAGAAGAGCTGCAAATTGAGCTAACAGAGCAAGGTTTAGCGCTTGGTTTGAATCGCGTTGATGTGTCGCAGCAAATACGTAACTCGTTTTTTGGTGCGCAAGTACAGCGCATTCAGCGTGGTCGTGACGATGTACGTGTTATGGTGCGCTTACCCATTGATGAGCGTCGTTCAGTAGCCGATTTAAAAGATATTCTTATAAATACACCTAGCGGTGGTACGGTGCCATTGTCGCATGTTGCCACTTTAGTGCCGGGACAAAGCCCGTCATCAATTTACCGTATTGACCGATACCGTACGCTTAATGTGACTGCCGATGTTGAAAAGTCAAACACCAACATGACAGTGCTGCAGGCAGACCTAAAATCGTACCTTGATGAACTAATGCAGCAATTCCCAGGTGCAGACTATTCGCTTGAAGGTGAAGCTAAAGAGCAGCGCGAGTCATTTGGGTCGCTTGCTTGGGGGCTGGTGTTTGTGTTTTTCATTATTTATGCGCTGTTGGCAATACCGTTTAAATCGTATATGCAGCCATTGATTGTCATGAGTGTTATCCCCTTTGGCATGATAGGTGCGGTAATGGGGCATTGGATCATGGGGATGG
Organism: Pseudoalteromonas lipolytica; assembly: GCF_900116435.1. Lineage (GTDB taxonomy): Bacteria > Pseudomonadota > Gammaproteobacteria > Enterobacterales > Alteromonadaceae > Pseudoalteromonas > Pseudoalteromonas lipolytica. Next base: position 125,770 of record NZ_FPAZ01000013.1, read on the forward strand.
AGCTTACCATTATGAGCTTGCTCGGTATGCTGGCCTTGATTGGCGTGGTTGTGAATGACTCACTGGTGCTGGTTGATTTTATCAATAAAAAGCGCGAGGAGGGCGGTGACCTTCTCGAAACAGTTAAAATGGCGGGAGCATCGCGTTTTCGCCCAGTAATGCTTACCAGTTTAACCACTTTTATTGGTTTAATGCCGTTGTTATTTGAAAAAGCCACACAAGCACAATTCTTAATTCCGATGGCGGTAAGCCTTGGGTTTGGGATTATTTTTGCAACCCTTATCACCTTATTACTTGTTCCGGTTAATTACTTATTGATGGAACGTTTTCAGGGGTGGTTTAAATAGGCTTGAGACTAGGTACTCGTTATTAGATTCTAAATACAAGTACTCAGTGCTATAACGCGGGGTAAACCTGCTGCTACAGGTAAAAAGGTGGCGGCGGGTTTATTCCGCGTTTTTATTCGTAGGTAGATTCGAGCGTAGCCAAATCAAGTAAGTTAGCAAATTCTAAAGATTAAAGATAAACCGAAGAAGACCTTTAAACGCCAAAAAATTAAATGCCAAATGGTCTAGGTGAGAATTTATTCTGCGTGCAAAAAATACAGTTTAGAAAAATATAAAATGAAAGTATTGATAGCTCGTAGCTCGTAGCTCGTAGCTCGTAGCTCGTAGCTCGTAGCTCGTAGCTCGTAGCTCGTAGCTCGTAGCATGAAGTAATGAAGGTGTTCCCCAAGTATGCGGTGCCCGGTGTCAGTCCTGAAACCTTGAGGTTTCAGGGCGGGAATCTGCGGTCTACCGTAGGCTTCTCGGTACATGCCGAGCTTGCACAATAGTAAACGAACAGAAACCCTAACATAAAATTTATCGGCTCAGGGACTTAACCAAGCTCCAACACCCTAGGGAACATATTCAGTATATAAGACAAGTTTCAATCATTAAACCATAGAAACCAAAAAAGCGGATCGTTCGGGTAGTTTTTCCCCACCTTTAACGAGGCATTTACTTTTCAGATTGCTTTTTGACCTCAATCATACAATTAATTGGAGTTGCGATTTATCGAGTGGTAGCATGACGTTACTGAGACGAACAAAGAAAAAGTTATGAGCACGTTACCTGATTACCAGCAAGCGCAATTGCTATTAGAAAAAAATGAAATTTTTGTCGCACCCGCCGAAGCCCATGGCGTAATAAGTGGCTTACTTGCTTGTGGCATTAATATTGAAGCCGACGAGTATTTAGGCTTATTAAGCGATGTTTTCAATGATGGTTTAGCATTCAATACCGATCTAAAAGCGTTTTTTGCCACTATATATACACAGGTTGTGGCGAGTTTTGGTGACGATGAATTTCAGTTCGATTTATTCTTGCCAAGTGATGACGAGACCCTAGTTGACGTAGCAAACGGCCTAGTGTCTTGGGTATCGGGTTTTATGCTTGGTTTCGGTTTAAAGCAAAAAGACTATGGCAAATTGTCTGCGGACGTAAAAGAAGTTATTAGCGATTTTAGCGAAATTACTCGCTTGGATACTTTATTCGAAGAAACCGAAGAAGACAGCCAAGCACTACACGAAGTGATCGAGTACGTGCGCGTTTCTGCCTTATTATGTTTTGCTGAACTCGGTAAAGAGCAAACAGATAAAAGCACTAAAAAGACCCTTCACTAATTAAATTACAGAGGTTTAGCATGTTGTCTATTGCTATCGATAAAGCTGAATTTAAAGCCCGTCGCGAGCGTTTACTAGCGATGATGGACAAAAATAGCATCGCGATTATTCCTGCGGCTGCTGAAGTTACACGCAGTCGTGATACCGAATACGCATTTCGCCAAGACAGTGACTTTTTCTACTTAACGGGTTTTAACGAACCCGATGCAGTGTTAGTGCTTTGCCCATCAAGTGACACGCCAAGTACGCTTATTTGTCGCAATAAAGATAAATTAGCTGAAATTTGGCATGGTCGTCGAATTGGCTTCGAAAAAGCGAAATCTGAGTACTTATTCGACGCAACCTGTCCACTTAGTGAACTAGATGAACAATTATTAGATTTGGTGAACGGCCAGCAGATTTTATTTTATGCACAAGGCACTTACCCACATTTCGATACGAAAATTTGGGACTTATTAAGCACGCTTCGTGGCGCACCAAAAAAAGGTTACAAAGCGCCTCACACCATTAAAGATATTCGTGGCCTAGTACACGAAATGCGTTTATTTAAATCTGACGCTGAACTAAACATTATGCGCACTGCTTGTGAAATTAGTGCGCAAGGCCATATTCGTGCGATGCAATTTGCAAAACCAGGCGCAACTGAATATCAGCTAGAAGCAGAACTGCACCATCACTACGCAATGAATGGTGCTCGCCACCCAGCATATGGCACCATTGTTGGCAGTGGTGATAACGCCAATATACTGCATTACACACAAAACGACGCCGAACTAAAAGAGGGCGACCTAGTACTGATTGATTCAGGGTGTGAGCTTGAGGGTTATGCAGCAGACATTACTCGAACATTCCCTGTGAATGGCAAGTTTAGTGAGCCACAAGCCGCGCTTTATAATATTGTACTTGCGGCGCAAGAGGCTGCATTTAGCCAAGTGAAACCCGGTGGTAGTTTATCTAAAGCCAATGAACTGGCTTCAACGGTATTAACGCAAGGCTTAATTGACTTGGGTATTTTAACGGGTGAGCTTGATGAGCTAATGGCAAACCAAGCCTGTAAAGCGTTTTATATGCATGGCCTTGGCCATTGGTTAGGCCTTGATGTGCATGATGTAGGCGAATACAAGCTTGACGAAAAAGAGCGCGTATTTGAGCCAGGAATGGTCTTAACTATCGAACCCGGTTTATACATCAGCGAAGATGCCAAAGCACCTGCGCAATACAAAGGTATTGGTATTCGTATAGAAGATAACTTACTTGTCACAAAAGAGGGTCATGAAAACCTGACACTCTCAGTACCTAAAACTATCAGTGACATCGAAGCAGTGATGCAAGGCAAATAAAGGCTAGGAGCAAACGTGGCAGAGCAGTTTGATGTTGTCATTATCGGCGGTGGTTTGGCTGGCGCAAGCTGTGCATTAGGCCTAATACACAGCAATAAACAGTTATCAATCGCTGTGATTGAAGCAAATGAAGTAAGTGCAAACTATCACCCAAGCTTTGATGATAGAAGTATTGCACTGGCTCAGCAATCGGTTCAATACTTACAATCCATTAATGCATTTGATTGCCAAGCGCAATTTGCTGCTGCAATTGAAAAAGTAACGGTTTCTGACCGTGGTCACTTTGGTAAAACCCACATTGATTGCCATGAATATGCGCAAGATGCACTTGGGTATGTCGTTGAGGTGAATCCATTTGGTCGCAGCTTGCACCAGCAGTTAACTCGCACAGATGTGAGCCTGTTTTGTCCTGACACGGTTGCTAAACTTGAGTACCAAGCCGATGCTGCGAACGTTACTTTAAGTTCGGGCGAACAGCTGAGTGCAAAACTGGTGGTTATAGCCGACGGTGCTAATTCGAGTAGTCGAAAGCTGGCTAATATTGAGTTTAATACGCGCCCTTATCAGCAAGGCGCGATCATTGCCAATATTGAAGTGGCGGGTGGTCATCATCATCACGCATTTGAACGCTTTACCGAGCATGGCCCGATGGCGCTTTTGCCCATGAGCAATAACCGTTACTCGTTAGTATGGTGCATGGAGCCTGAGCATATAGATGCGCACATGGCGCTTTCAGATGATGCATTTTTAGCTGCCTTGCAAAAGTCGTTTGGCTATCGTGCCGGCACGTTCAGTAAAGTTGGTATGCGTGCCAGCTACCCGCTGGTGTATGGAAAAGTAGATGCGCTAAGCAGCCATCGCACTGTACTTATAGGTAATGCTGGTCATGCTATTCATCCCATTGCGGGGCAGGGCTTTAATTTAGGCTTACGTGATGTGCAACTACTTTGTGATATGGCGCACCGCAGCGATTTAGGTGATTACGCTTTTACCCGCTACTATAGCCAAGTGCGTAGTCAAGATATTGCCACGGTTATGACTTTAACTGACAGCTTGGTGCGGTTATTTTCAAATTCATCGCGAATGCTTGCGCTTGGTCGTAGCATTGGTCTTTTCTCAATGGATTTATTCTCCTCGTTAAAAACCCCGTTAGCCAAACAGTTAATGGGTCAAGTTAAGCAAGGTAAACGGATATGAAACAAGCACAGGTTTGTATTGTTGGCGGTGGCTGTGTAGGCCTTACGCTTGCACTTGGTTTAGCTAAAGCCAATATTAGTGTGGTGGTGATTGATGCCAGTGAAAAGCAGGCGCTTCCGGGGGATGAGTACGGCCTTCGCGTTAGTGCGCTGAGTTTGGCGAGCCAAAGTTTGTTTGAGTCACTGAATGTGTGGCCTGAAATTATTAAGCAACGCGCCACGCCTTATACCTCGATGGATGTACGCGATAAAGACAGCTTTGGCAAAATTCATTTTGATCACAATGATCTCGACTTACCACAGCTTGGTCATATCGTTGAAAACGACATTATTCGCTACGCTTTAATTAGCGAACTTGAAAAGCAAAGTAATGCCAGCTTATTATTCGAAACCCGTTATCAACAAATACATCAAACAGAATCCGATGTCTTTATTACACTTGAAAGCGGTGAGCCTGTGATTGCTAAATTGCTGGTAGCAGCCGACGGAGCAAACTCGGCGATTCGAAAGCAGTTCAATATGCCAATTACGTTTAAAGATTATGATCATCATGCCATTGTTGCGACTGTAAAAACCGATGATGAGCATAATCACACAGCACGCCAAGTGTTTTTACCAACCGGCCCTTTAGCGTTTTTGCCGCTGCCTGATAAACATACGCATTCGATTGTGTGGTCAACCAGCCCTGTGCACTGCGAGCAGTTACTAGCACTTGACGATACCGAGTTTAATAAAGCACTACTGGCTGCACTGGATGGCCAATGCGGTTTATGCGAAGTTCAAAGTGAGCGCATGGCGTTTCCACTTAAAATGCGTTATGCACAGCAGTGGGTGTCGGGCAAAGTCGTGTTAATGGGCGATGCAGCGCATACTATTCACCCACTTGCCGGGCTTGGCATGAACTTAGGCTTAAAAGATGCCGCTTACCTAATTGAGTTATTAACCAATGAGCAGGGTGAGTTTGCAAGTACACGCACGCTGCGTGATTATGAACGTACCCGTAAGCTTGATGCGCAAAAACACATTGCCATGATGCAAGGACTAAAAGAGTTATTTGCCGGTGCTAATCCGCTTAAAAAGCTCGTGCGCGGTGTGGGGCTTAGCCTTGTTGATAACTTGGGGCCAATTAAACACTTGTTCGCAAAAGAAGCGATTGGTAAGTAATAACTAAGCCGTTGTAAATATTTAAATAAAGCCGTAACTAGCCAGCTAGTTACGGCTTTTTTACGTTTAGCTGAATGCAAAATGATAGCGCTGTCATTTTTGTTAGTGTATGATTAAATTTTTGTGATTGGTATGGAAATTAAACAGCACAATGATGTTTTAAAGCCAGCCAAATAAAAATAATTAATTAAAATAACTAGTTGAGAAAAATTATGGAAGCAACGGTTGAGTGTGACAACAACACAAAACAAAACATTTGGCTGCCAATGGTATTGGCAGGATCAATGTTTTTTATTCTGGGGTGTATAACGTGGCTTAATGGTGCAATTACACCATTTTTGCAGCAAATGCTTGAGCTGTCGCCGTTACAAGCTTCGTTTATTATTTCTTCGTTTTATATTGCGGTTACTGTTGCAGGTATTCCCTCAGCGATGCTCATAAGACGCGTTGGTTATAAAAATGGAATGGCGATCGGCTGTGCTGTCATGGCACTGTCGGCGTTAATGTATATTCCTGCCGCGAAACTGCAAATGATCGAAATATTTTTATTTGCACAGCTTATGATAGGTGTAGGTCAAACAATTCTTCAAACGGCTGTTAACCCCTATGTAGTAAAAATGGGCTCTGAAAAATCAGCCGCGGTGCGTGTATGTATTATGGGCTTATTGAATAAGTTTGCTGGAGTTATCGTACCGGTGATCTTTGCTGCGGTCGTTGTAAGCGGTGTAGTCGATGGTGCGGGTAAACTGTCGCAAGAGCAAAAAGACATTATGGCCAATAGCTTAATTATGCCGTATGTATTAATTGCGGGTCTTATTATGTTATTTGCTGCGTTCGCAAAATTTGCGCCTCTTCCTGATTTAGTGTTTGACGAAGGCGAGTCATCAAATGGTAAAGGTGAGTTAAAAGAAACACTTGCTCATCCGCACCTTGTTCTAGGTGTTGTGGGCATTGCTTTGTATGTCGCAGTTGAAGTGATTGCTGCCGATACGATTGGCTCTTACGCTTTGCAAATTGGCGTTGCTGATTACTCCGTTATGACTTCGTACACAATGGCGTGTATGTTGATTGGCTACGCGATAGGTATTGCAACTATCCCACGTTTTATGAGCCAGCAAACAGCACTATTAATGTCGGGTATCGCTGGCATAATCACCGTGCTACTGGTGGTATTTGGTAGCAATGACTCGTTTATTATTTCTAATCTATTACTTGTGCCATTTGGAGGCCCTGAACTCCCCGATCCTTTATTGTGTATCGCGCTACTTGGTTTTGCTAATGCGATGGTGTGGCCTGCAATTTGGCCATTAGCATTGGCGGGTTTAGGCCGCTTAACTGGCACTGCATCGGGGTTGTTGATCATGGGTATTGCAGGTGGTGCTTTAGGTCCGCTGTTAATTGGTTTAGGTAACGTAGCAGGGCTGGGCGCGCAAGGTGCGTATATTGTTATGATCCCAAGTTATCTATTCATTTTATTTTATGCTCTTAAAGGCCATAAGATGAAAAGTTGGAAATAACAATACGTTAAGAATTCAAGTTAGTACAAAGCCGCGACGACCATCATCGCGGCTTTTTTACGAGTTAGCACGACAAACCGCTTATAAATACAAAAAGTTGCGACCCTTACAGCTGAAATTGGCGTTTTAAAATTTCGCCGGTAAAGCTTGTTTTTAAATAAAAGCCGCGAGGCAGGGTTTGGATCACATGCCCATTTGGCCCAATAGCATCAGTAAGCGCTTTACTGTTAGCCGCTTTTGGTCTTATTTGCATGACATCACCCAAGTGTCCCGAAATTTCATCGATACGACCCAGCGCGATAAGTTCCATTTGCTCTTCCCAGTCACGTTGCAGCTGTGCATCTTGCTCAGCACTGGGTTGCCATAAAAAACCACTGCCAATGGTACGATTAAATGGCAGAATTTCGCGTTCTCCCAAAATCGGTAACCACAACACATGATTGAGCTTTTTACGCACCGTACTTTGCTGCCATGTAAGACCTGTTACGTTCAATAACGGCGTAACAGAGACAAAAGTTGTCTCTAAGGGTTTACCCTTAAACGAAATAGGCAAGGTTTTTAACTCAATACCAAGCTCTTCAAAATCAGGAGTGGGTTTCGAGCCCGCGGTTGCCCCTAATACATATTCAATAAGCTGACCGGTCCAGCCTTTTTCACGCAGCAAGTCATCGGGTGTTTTAAATTGGTACTGCTCTGCAAGCTGGCCGAGTGTAAGCCCCGCTATTGCATTCACGCGTTGCATTAATTCGTTGATTGAGCTTGGTTTTAGTGGTCGCATACGGCGTTTATTTGATTGTGTTATTAACCTTAACATGATAACAAATGCGCATTGCCGTGGATATCTTTGTATTTGGGTGTTTTTTGCGCATGTTGAAAGTGAGTTAAAAATAGTCAATTTGTTTTGTGGGAATAACATCTTAATTTATTGAAATTTAATGACTTTTGTCGATGTTTGATTTTTGACTGTTGTATTAATTAGACAGTTGTTTGTATAAATACAGATATATGAACATGTTTATCCACAGTTTCTGTGGAGAAAGTGCTTTTTTGAACTGGTTATTGTGGATTTGTTTGCAAAATAAGCATGATTTACAAAAGTTATGCACAAGCTGTGGGTAAGGTGAGAAAAATACGGTTGTAAACTACTTTTTTATTAAAAGCGCGTATTTTCGTAATAATTGCTTTCTAACATATTGATTAAAAGCGCTTGTTAAAATGCTAATTTCAAATCTGGTTTCGGCGAAGGTGTAAAGTGTTTGCTGTATCGCAGGTTATGTGGAACAATCAATAAAAATCGACTTACAAATGAGGCACTAAGGTGATTGATGCCGAAGGTTTTCGTGCCAATGTCGGAATTGTAATTTGCAATAATCAGGGACAAGTATTTTGGGCTCGACGTTATGGTCAGCACTCTTGGCAATTTCCCCAAGGTGGTGTCGACGATGGTGAAACAGCAGAGCAAACCATGTACCGAGAATTACACGAAGAAGTGGGCTTGCTTCCTGAAGACGTCGAGATCGTCGCAAGTTCAAAACATTGGTTACGCTACAAATTACCCAAGCGTTTAATTCGCAGAGACTCAAGTCCTGTGTGCATTGGGCAAAAACAAAAATGGTTTTTACTGAAATTACGTTGTAAAGACGAAGATGTAAACTTACTTAAAACTCATCATCCAGAGTTTGATGACTGGCGATGGGTGAGCTATTGGTATCCGGTGAGGCAAGTTGTGTCATTCAAGCGCGATGTTTACCGTCGTGTAATGAAAGAGTTTGCCCCGTTTGCAATGCCGTTTAATAAACGAGAACAACATAAAGATAATTGGCGACAAAAGCGATAAGGGCAACTTTATCAACTAAATGAAAGGAGCAGCATCATGTTAGCCACGCTCAGATCAATTGCTGAGGCTGTGTCGCAACAAGCGGACTTAAACAGTGCCTTAGCGTGTTTTGTGCAAATGGTAAAAGATGCCATGCAAACACAGTGCTGCTCAATTTACTTTGCTGATTACAGCCAAGACAACTTTGTATTAATGGCCACGCAAGGACTTAACCCAGATGCTGTGGGTAAGTTTAGAATTGGTTTTACCGAAGGCTTAGTTGGCTTAGTTGCGCAACGCGAAGAGCCAATTAATATAGCGTTCGCTAAATCACACCCTCGCTTTAAACTCTCTCCAGAAGTTAATGAAGAAGGCTATAACGCGTTTTTATCTGTGCCTGTGGTGCATCAAAAAAAAGTGCTGGGCGTTATTGTAGTTCAGCAAAAGTTAGCGCGTGTTTTTAGTCCCGATGAAGAATCTTTTTTAATTACTCTTTCGGCACAACTTGCATCGCAGCTTGCACATGCCGAGATCAAAGAGATTTTAAGGCTTGATGAGTTCTCGCATCAGACTTCGGTACTCAAAGGGGTGTCGAGCGCGCCGGGTATTGCCATTGGTGAAGCTTTTGTGGTGTTGCCTAAACTCGATTTTAAATCGATTGAGTTGCAAAAAGACGATGACATAAGTACGCAACGTAAATTATTTACGCAGGCTGTTGCGGCAACACGCAACGAGTTTAATACGTTATCGATGACATTAAGCGATTCGATTCCGCAAGAAGCGCTTGCGGTATTCGATGTGTATCAGCAGCTACTTGATGCAAAAAGCCTAGGCAAAAATGTTGAAGAGCAACTTCAACAAGGCTGGAGTGCAAAAAGCGCATTAAAAATAGTTATCGAAAAGCTGGTGGCGCAGTTTAACGCCATGCAAGACCCATACATAAAAGAGCGCGCAGTAGATGTTAAAGACATTGGTTTGCGTGTTTTACACCACTTAGTTAATACCGAGCATGCGGCAAAACCTTACCCTAAAGACACCATTTTAATTGCCAGTACGCTAACACCTGCCATGCTTGCCGAAGTGCCCAAAGGGCATTTAGCGGGGGTGGTTAGTGTAAATGGGGCAGCAAACAGCCATGCGTCAATATTAACGCGAGCAATGGGGATACCCGCTATTTGGGGTATTGAAGACGTTCCCTTACTGCAATTTGAAGGTAAGCCGATGATTTTAGATGCCTACGCAGGGCGTTTATATATCTCACCTTCGCAAATGCTCCACGATGAATACAGCCAATTAAAATACCAAGAAACATTACTGAATGATCGTTTCGTCGCAGAGCAGAACCTAGATGCGGTCACCTTAGATGGCGAGCACATTAGCTTATTGTTAAATGCAGGCCTTGAATTAAACACAGAGCAAGACAACAAACTGTTTTGTGATGGAGTGGGTTTGTATCGTACCGAAGCCTGGTTTATGCAAAAGGGGCAATTTCCTTCGCAGTCGGAGCAAGAAAAGTGGTACCGAGAAGTGCTTACCAGCTATCACCCGAATCCTGTGGTAATGCGCACCTTAGATATCGGCGGTGATAAAGTATTAGACTACTTTAATATCACAGAAGAGAACCCTTTCTTAGGGTGGCGGGGTATTCGCGTCACCTTGGATCATCCTGAACTATTTTTAGATCAACTCAGAGCGATGTTAAAGGCCAATATCGGTTTAGGTAACCTTAGAATAATGTTACCCATGATCAGTGGCTCTGAAGAAGTCGACGAGTCAATTAAGTTAGTTGAACAAGCGCTGTTCGAACTAGAAGAACAATACCCAGAGCAAGCCATTGACCGCCCAGAAGTTGGCATTATGTTAGAGGTCCCTTCAAGTATATTCATGCTCGAAGAGTGGTCACAAAAAGTCGACTTTTGCTCTGTGGGTAGCAATGATTTAACTCAATATATGCTGGCCGTTGATCGCTCTAATGCGCGTGTTGCAGAGCTCTTTAACCCCTATCATCCTAGTGTGCTGCGAGTGCTACTTAAAGTTGCTCAAGAGTGCCAAAACCATGAATTACCCTTTAGTTTATGTGGTGAGCTTGGTGGTGACCCAGAAGGGGCATTATTACTAATCGCCATGGGGTATCGTCGCTTAAGTATGAACCTTTCATCAATCAGTAAAATTAAATTTGTACTGCGTCGCTTAAAAGTAAGCGATATGGAGGAGCTGCTTAGCGAATGTTTATTGCAGCCTACCGCTAAGCAAGTATTGAGGCTCACACGTAACTTTATGATAGAGCACCAATTGGGTGAGTTATTTTACACCCCTAGCCAAGGGCAAGCATGAGAGTAAATTGTACTGTGAAGCGTTTATATATTCGTTTAGTATATACATATAACAAACTGAATATATGAATGTGCTATGCATGACGTAATACTTTTAATGGTGTACTGCGCTATTTTAGGCAGTGTAGTAGGGTTTTTAGCCGGTCTGCTTGGCATTGGTGGTGGCTTAATTATTGTGCCTGTACTGAGCGCCATGTTGGTATCATTTAATGTTGCTGACTCAAGCCATGTATTAGTTATTGCCATAGCCACCTCACTTGCTTCCATTATTTTTACGTCTACCTCTTCAGCGTTGGCTCATCATCGTAATGCTAATGTGCCGTGGGAAATTGCTCCTTGGGTCATGACCGGTGTAGGTATTGGTGCACTCGTGAGTGGCTTTGCGGCGAGTTTTATTCCTGAGCAGTTATTACGTTTAGTTTTTGCCACGAGTGTGGTGTTTATCGCGTTACGCATGGTGTTATCTACACGTACCAAGGCTGCAAGTGAAAAACCATTGCCCTCAGGTCCCGTAATTGGCTTTTTATGTGCAATAATGGGGGCGTTATCAGGACTGATTGGTATTGGTGGCGGTGCACTTATTGTGCCTTTGCTGCATTATTTCTCTGTCGATATTAAAAAGGCCATTGGTTGTGCCGCAGCATGTGGTATTGTCATTGCGCTGTTTGGCTCGGTTGGTTATGTGTCTGCAGGTTGGCAAGTAACCTCCTTTAGTGATGGTTTTGCCGGATTTGTTTATTTACCCGCATTAGTCGGCATCGTTATCACGTCGTCATTAATTGCTCCTTATGGTGCAAAAGCGACGCATTATTTACCTGTGGCAACAATAAAAAAAGTATTCGCGCTATTACTTGTCATAATTGCGCTTAAAATGGTGTTTAGTTAAAGGTTTTTATTTTTATGGCTCTTCAATTTCCAGAGATAGATCCGGTTATTTTTTCGGTAGGACCGCTCAGCGTACGTTGGTACGGTTTAATGTATTTAATTGGTTTTGCTTTAGCTATGTGGCTGGCAAACCGTCAAGCTGCAAAACCTAATTCTGGGTGGACGAAAGAGCAAGTAAGCGACTTATTATTTTACGGTATGCTCGGGGTAATACTCGGTGGGCGTATTGGCTATGTGTTGTTTTATCAGTTTAGTTATTTTATTGAAAACCCGTTTTATTTATTCAGAATCGACCAAGGTGGCATGTCATTCCATGGCGGCACACTGGGGGTTATTACCGCAATTATGGTCTTTGCCTGGACACGTAAAAAATCATTGTTAGAGGTCGGCGATTTTGTGGTGCCATTAGTGCCTTTGGGCCTACTAGCCGGCCGCATAGGTAACTTTATTAATGGTGAGTTATGGGGACGCGTAACCGATGTACCTTGGGCGTTTATTTTCCCTACCGGTGGGCCAGAACCACGCCATCCGTCACAACTATACGAAGCATTTTTAGAAGGCTTGGTGCTATTTTTAATTTTGCAATGGTTTATTAAAAAGCCACGCCCAGCAGGGAGTGTCGCCGGTTTATTTTTATTAGGCTACGGCGTATTTAGATTTGTTGTTGAGTATTTCCGTGAGCCAGACGCGCATTTAGGCCTATTTGCAGGTGTGATTTCAATGGGACAAATACTCTCGCTGCCAATGGTATTTGGGGGCCTTGGTTTGTTAATATGGGCCTACATGAAGCCGCAACGACGCGTTGCAAGCAAAGCATAATTAGAGCAAGTCAATGAAACAGTATTTAGATTTATGTCAACGCATTGTTGATGAAGGCGTGTGGGTCGAAAATAAGCGTACAGGCACCAAATGTTTAACCGTTATTAATGCTGACCTTGAGTACGATGTAGCAAACAATAAGTTTCCGCTTATAACAACACGTAAAAGCTTTTATAAAGCAGCCATTGCAGAGTTGTTAGGCTACCTTCGTGGTTACGACAGTGCGGCACAGTTTCGTGATATCGGTTGCATGACATGGAATGCCAACGCGAACGAAAATAAAGCTTGGCTCGAAAACCCGCATCGACGTGGTGAAGATGATATGGGCCGTGTGTACGGCGTACAAGGCCGTAGCTGGCAGCGCCCAGATGGTACACACCTTGATCAACTTAAAAAGGTAATTACTAACTTATCTAACGGCATTGATGACCGAGGTGAAATTGTCACGTTTTATAATCCGGGCGAGTTTGAACTAGGTTGTTTACGTCCGTGTATGCATACGCACACTTTTTCATTACTGGGTGATACTCTATACTTAACCTCGTATCAACGTAGTTGTGATGTGCCACTGGGTTTGAATTTTAATCAAATTCAATGTTTTGTGTTATTAGCGTTGGTTGCACAAATCACCGGACACAAGCCCGGAAAGGCGTATCATAAAATAGCAAATGCACATATTTACGAAAATCAGTTAGAGTTAATGCGTGATGTACAGCTTAAGCGTGAGCCATTTGCATCACCTACACTTAAAATAAATCCAAATATTAAATCACTTGAAGACATTGAAACTTGGGTCACAAAAGACGATTTTGAAGTAGAAGGTTATCAGTGTCACGATGCAATTAAGTATCCGTTTTCAGTGTAAAAAGAAAAAAGTTTAAGGAGAAATCAATGAAAGCAGTGATCCCAGTTGCTGGTCTTGGCACGCGTATGTTGCCTGCAACAAAAGCGATTCCAAAGGAAATGTTACCTATCGTTGACCGCCCTTTGATTCAATATGTGGTTAATGAGGCGATTTCAGCGGGAATTAAAGAAATCGTATTAGTGACGCATTCAAGTAAGAATTCTATTGAAAACCACTTTGATACGAGCTTTGAGTTAGAAGCAACATTAGAAAAGCGTGTTAAACGTCAACTACTCGCAGAAGTACAGTCTATTTGTCCTAAAGATGTCACTATTATTCAAGTACGCCAAGGTGAAGCGAAGGGGTTAGGCCACGCAATCAACTGTGCAGCGCCAATCATTGGTAATGAACCGTTTGTGGTTATTTTACCCGATGTGATTATTGACGATGTGGCGAGCGATCTAAAAAAAGACAACCTTGCAGAGATGATTGGACGCTTTGAAAGTACTGGTCAAAGCCAAATTATGGTTGAGCCTGTGCCACTTAACGAAGTTGATAAGTTTGGTGTGGTTGACCTAGGTGATGCGAAAATTAAACAAGGTGAAAGTGCCGCTATTTTAAATATGGTTGAAAAGCCGCCAATTGATCAAGCGCCTTCAAACCTCGCCGTGGTTGGTCGTTATGTATTAAGTAAAAACATTTGGCCACTTCTTGCAAAAACCCCAGCAGGGGCAGGCGATGAAATTCAGTTAACAGACGCGATTGCAATGTTAATGGAAAAAGAAACCGTTGATGCCTACTCAATGAAAGGGAAAAGCCATGACTGTGGAAGCAAAATAGGCTATTTAAAAGCGATTGTTGAGTTTTCATTACGACGCGATGAATTTAAAGATGAGCTCACCGACTTCATAAAAACGCTGGTTAAATAATCAATTCTATTTGATTAGTTAAAAATGATGTAAAAAAAGTGCCTATATGGCACTTTTTTGTTATTTACATGTCATCCACAATTGTCGATTATTACCTAATTAAGGACTTTTCTGATATACCTTTGTATTAGCAGATTGCTAAGATAGTTATTACAGAAAAGTGCTTAGTTACCCACTGTAGAATAGCTAATTAAGCTATACTCATAAAAATACCTATAATGAAACGGATTTTTACTGCTTTAGGTTGTCGTATATGAAAACTTAAGCTGAGGGTGCTACTAAGTTTTTATTGCAGTTAGTAGAAGCACTGTACTGAAAATATAATAATAAAAAAGCAATTTGTTAGTGTTTTCTTGTTTAATATCTAAACGATATTTCAGGCTTTTTACAGGCAGGTAAGTACTAACAAACGGTCTTCTCAGATTAAGAAGCAAATATAATGGTACGTTTAAGAATCCTGCTTATGAAATATTGCTTAAAACCGTTGCGTTACAGCGCGTGCCTAATGGTGCTGTTTGTTGTATCGGGTTGTAGTAACCATTCATTACCTACCACATTATTTAATTTTTTGTCGTTTAGTCATCTATTTCAGTCAATGAATGTTCAGGCCAATGAGCAAAGCCTATTAGCAAACGTGCAATCGCTGCCTGAGCTAAGCACAGATGGCGCAGAGAGCACAGATAGCGCGTTACCTGCAGCTGGGCTGCCTACTAAAGAAGAGCCAGATTCTTTGGCTAAATCAGACGAGCGTAAGAGCAGCGAACAGGTTAAACCTGAATACAGTTTTGCATTACAGCTTGTTGCAGTAAATTCAGAAAAAAACTTAGCTATTACATTTAAAAAAATGAAGGCCTTAGCCCCCGAGGTTTTTCAGGGCAAACCGCTATTAAATGTTGAAGTGGCTGATGTTAATCAAAACACCTATTACCGTTTAAAATTTGGTGGCTATAAATACCTTAAAAACGCAACCGCTGATTGTGAAGCCATTAAGCGCCAAGGGCTTGATTGTTGGGTAAGTAATTATACCGATAATCGCATTTACCTATAGCGTGCTGATATAAAGGCTAAAAGCTGGCATTTTATTTGCTGTGCTTAAGTTCTGTTTTTTTTAGCTGATGATAAATATGTCAATTTCAACGTTGTTCAAACACTTATTAATTACTGCCAGTGTAAGTCTGTTGCCTGCATGTATGTTGCTGCAACAGCAACCAGAGCCGCTATATACAGAGCAACAAATACAGCAATTTGCGGCTCAATATCAATCACAGCAGCAAAGTATTGCCCGTTTAACCGAAATGGAAAATGATTTACGCATTATGACGGCCGAACTCAATAGTAAGCCAGACGTGCAAACGCTATCTAAAGCATCTAAGAGTGATCAAACTCATTCCTATAACGCGTCAATAACCTACAATGATGCCGTAGCGCGAAATGCTCAGGCGCCTGCTGGGGCTCAGCTTGGAGTGTATTTAGACCCAAGCCAAATTAAGCGCCAAGTATTAATGATGAAAAAACAGTATCCCGGTGCATTTGATAAGCTAGAGTTTGTATTTTTAGAACGCCCCACAAAATCACAAACACGGTATGCACTGCGTGTTGGCCCGTTTGCCAACTACAACGAAGCAACCGTGTTTTGTTACCTTGCTAAACAGCTTCAACAGCACTGTTTAACCGCGCCTTTCTTAGGCGAACCACTCGACTTATCACGTCGCTAAAACGATTTATACTAAGTAGGCACAGTTATTGCTTTTAATTAACCATGTTCGATATGGGATGGCAATTATGCGTCTACTAGTGTCATTAATATTTTTAAGCTTAGCGGGTTGTAAGCTCTCTGAAGAGCCAAAACCAGTGGTAAGTACAGCAGCACCAAAAGCCGTTATGGCGCCTTATACGGTACACCAGTATGTGGCTGATTTAAGTTCGCAATTAAGCCGAATTCAAGGGGCTTTTAAAAGTAATGCACGCATTGCTGTAACCAGCTTTTACTTG
This sequence comes from Pseudoalteromonas lipolytica, assembly GCF_900116435.1. Taxonomy (GTDB): domain Bacteria; phylum Pseudomonadota; class Gammaproteobacteria; order Enterobacterales; family Alteromonadaceae; genus Pseudoalteromonas; species Pseudoalteromonas lipolytica. The sequence continues at coordinate 142,271 of NZ_FPAZ01000013.1, forward strand.
GCTGATGCACTTGATTCGGGCCTTGCAGAAGGTCAGGGGGCAGGGCTTAGTCAACAAATTCAAGAAAGCTTAATGACGCAATTTGCTCAGCTTGGTTACCATACCATTGAGTACCGATTAGAAAATAATTTAAATTTACAATCATCTGCCGATAGTATGTTAAGCAGAAATACAAAAAATTTGCGCCAACGTCAGAATATTGACTTTGTGATCACCGGCACCTTAACGCGGCAACAACATGCCTATATTGTTAATGCCCGTTTAGTGGATGCAGCCGATCAGCGGATCGTGTCTGCAGCCAGTACCGAGATCCCCATTAATGTAATGTGGGGAAGTGAAAAAGTTCAGCAGCGCGGTGGCATGATCTACCGCAGTGAATACTAATTAGGAGTCCACTCATGAGACGTTTACTACTCAGCTTATGTTTACCATTAGGGTTCGGCTGCGCACAAATGATGTCACCCTCACAAACGATAGACACCAAAGAGCCACAGCTTACCCGCAGTGAGCGCGCGGTTGCCGCACCACAAACAAATGTGTCGGTTTATCAAAGTAGTCAGGCCGTTAAAAATAACACCACCTTTACTGCAGCCCCTACGCGCAAAAATATAAATCATTATGTACGTGGATTAATGCAAGACATGGCACAAAATCTTCAATACGTTAGTGATAAAACACCCCTTGCCGTATCGAGTTTCATCTTTTTAGATGATCAATACAACACATCGAGCTTACTAGGTAATCAAATTGCCGAAAGCTTCATGCACGAACTGCATACGTTTGGTGTGCCTGTTGTTGATTTTAAAACCACAGACTACATTCGTGTAACCCCAAGCGGTGATTTTGTGTTTAGCCGTGATTATTTAGAGTTGAGTCAAGATCAAAACTTTAATTACGTACTTGCAGGCACGTTAGTAAACCACCAAGGTGGTGTGTTGGTAAATGCACGTATTATTGGGCTTGCCAGCAAAGCCGTGGTTGGCTCGGCACAAGGCTTTATTCCGCAGTCAGTGGTTGATGCTCTTGATAGTAGCAACCGTACCGACGGTATTATGCTTAAACAAGCGAGTGAGTGAGGTAAGCTATGAGCAAGTTTAAACTTGTTGCATTAACCGCCGCTATGACACTCAGTTTATCTGGGTGTGAGTTACTTAGCCAAGCGCCTGAGCCAAGCAACCAGACTGCGAGCAACGCACCAACTAACTATGATATAAACACCATGATGCTACTTGCTCAGCAGCAAAATGAATCAGAGTTACAAACCAATAGTCGCCAATTTAAGCCTTATCAGCATTATAAAACGTTAGGTAATTACGTTGAACAAATGGCGCTTGATATAGCCGACACCATGCAACAAGAGTCCGAGCTTGGCATAGCCGTGACCTCGTTTGTCGATTTAAATGAAAGCCTACAACAAAGTAACCAACTTGGTAATCAAGTGGCAGAAACCTTGTATCATCAACTGCAAAAATTTGGTTACGGTGTTATTGATTTTAAGACGCGCGATAGTGTGGTTATTGATAAAACAGGTGATTTTGTTTTTTCACGCGATATCAACGAATTAACCAAGCGCCGAATTGCAAGTCATGTGCTAGCGGGCACCTTAATTTATCGCCCCAATGGCGTTGAAGTGAATGCCCGCGTGATCAACTTAACCACCAAGCAAGTTGTCGCCACCTCAAACAAAGTAATTCCGTACTTTGTGCTGCAAAATGAGTCGATACAGTCGGCAACAGCCCAGCTAAACTAACAAAAATTAATACCAACCGGCTAAAACCGTAGTCGGTTGGTATAATCTCTTGATTACCAAAGCCTTAGCCCGTTATAATTTTACGAGTTGCATACCGCTAGTGACCATCACTAGAAAACCCAGTGCAAGTGTGGCCTCTTAGTTAAATGGATATAACGGCCCCCTCCTAAGGGGCAGTTACAGGTTCGATTCCTGTAGGGGCTACCAGTAAAATCAATAGTTTATTGGTTATTGTCTGTCGTTTTTCATTTTGGTGTAGCATATTTGTAGAGATTTTTAAATTTCACCTTTAATAAAATAGGTTCCTAATCTCATCATCTTCGCTATCTTCATCATCTATATCTTCATCTTCATCTTCAAACTCCAAACCAAGTGTGCCTTGATTTTCATCAATCTCATGTTTTACAGTATTTTCAAGAGTGTTAAGGATTTCATCTATTAAGCTTTCAGAATAACTGTCAATATCAAAACATGATAAGATGCCATCTTCATGTATATTGATGTCGTATTCATTACAAATATCTAAAACAATTTTTTCTACTTCATCATATATTTCTTCAGTTACGCTTTCTTCATCAACTTCATCAAACTGATTGTAATGATCAATGATGTCATCATTAATAAAGTCAACTGAACTTATTTCTGATTTTAACTTTTCTTCGAGGTTACTACTCCAGTATTCTATAGCCTTGTATTCAATTTCTTTATCTAAATGCCAATCTGTTGTATTTGAGTTGTAGAAGAATGAAAAATCAGCAAGTTCACCATGGTCATCTAATAAGTCTAGATGTTCTTTACTCAACTTTTCAAAATCAAATTCTTTTGAGTGTTTAAATTTTTTAGTTATTTCAAGTATTTCGCTTATTTGCTTGTATTGGGTTATTGTGCTTGTATTCTCTATTATCTTGTCAAGCAGTAGGCTTTCAGAACAATTATTTTTTTCACTGTTAGCATTCTTCAGCGCATAAATGCTTAGTGTTATGGTTTCTTTATCAAACTTTATTTTATCTTTTAAGTTCTCTACTAGTTTTTTAAAAAATAAATGTTTGTTTATATACTTATTTTTCTCTCTCTTTAATTCCATATTGTTTGGGAGCGTGTATATGTCAAGTAAGCTACCCATACTTACAATTAAACTAGCGAGTTCTGATGGTGACTCGTTAATTAGTTTAGGAATCAGGAAGTCTGCTATTGATGGGTTAAGTAGTTTTATGTATCTATTGCAATTATTTGAGTCTATTGAAATGCTTATAAAGGATTCATTCATAACTTTTAATGAGTCGAAGAATTCCTGTGATTTTATATTGTTATTTTTTAAAGTTAGATCGTAAATTTTTTCTTGGTTTGTTCTTTCTTTAGTAAATATAACCGAATATAGAATCTCTCTTTGTATATCATTTAAATTGTTTTTTATTGGTTTTTCCCAAACTTTAGATGGGTTGTTTAAGGCGGCTAAAGAAAAATTTTTAAAAGATGTGTGTTCGGAAGCGTTGAAATTATCTTTGTTTAATATGTGTTCGATAAGTCTAGGGTTATAATTTCTGTGATCAATAATTTTCAAATAAAAATCTTGATTTGTGAAATCTTCAATTTCAATTGTACACTCACCAGTTTCTTTTATAGTACTCATTGTATTGAAGAAATATGAGCTAAGTATTTTAGCTTTTTCTATTCTTGATAGATCTGAAACGTCAATTAATTCTTCATTTGAAATGAACGTTGAGCTGTCATAGTCATCTGAAATATTTTTAGCCTGATTTAAAATAGATACTCTAGACGTTAGTATCAGCTTTTTGTTTGCTGATTTTCTTATCCTATCGATGATTTCTTTTAATTTTCTATCGTCACTGTTTCTTACCTCAGATAGGTAATTTCTTCCTAAGAAATCATCGAATAAAAATATTTGCTTTAGTTTGCTTTTGTATGCTCTGTTAAAGTCATTAATACAATCAATGTATATAAATTCATAGTTGCTTTTATTTCTTTTTTCTTCTTCAACAATTAGTTCATGAACTAAAACCCTCGATAATGTGGTTTTTCCTACACCAGGTGCACCTGTAATTATTATACAGTTGTTCTGATCTAGTTTGTTTTTGGAACTATAGTAATTGCTGGTTCTAACGTATGTTTTAATTGACTTTTTTATTTCCTCCAATTCAAACTGTGTCTGGTTGTGTAGGTCGGAATTAATCATTTCATTAAGTATGTTAGTACTACTAAACCAAAGTTTATAGTGGTTTGCTTCTATGGAAGGGTTTTCAGAAATTAATTTGTTTATCTTGCCCCTATCAAGTAAATCATCCTCTTTCAAATATGGTTTAAAATCATTTATTAGTTGTTTTACTTGATCAACCGTTAAATCATTTGAAACAGATAAGATATAACGCTTAGGTTTTAGCTTTTTTATTTTTGGTAGTTCATCATTTCTTAGTCTAGAGATCAATACTGAGTTTTTAGTGTTTTCCCAGTGCTTAGACTGAACTACAGTTAATTGATTTTTATCAATAAGCCAACCATCAATTCCTTTATCTCTTCCTGTCGCAAAGCTTCTCACATCCACCTTTAGCTTGGCGCCTACTAAATCATTTGAGAGATATTCAAAATCTCTAGGGCTTAATGTGTGAAACTTATAATCATGCATTAACTCTTCGCGAATTCAAGTCCGAAGTGCACCACTCGCTAAATTAGGCTGCTTTGCGTAATTCATCGAATATTACCGCTGGTTGCCTAAACCCTAGACATTTTCTCGGCCTCGCATTGAGCGCCTTTTCTATGTGCGCAATTTGCTTATCTGTCACCGTTCGTAAATCAGTGCCTTTGCGAATATATTGACGCAACAAGCCATTAAAGTTCTCATTTAACCCTCTTTCCCATGATGAGTAGGGGTTAGCAAAGTAGATGTCGGTTTTTAGCTTGTCTGAAACATGCTCATGTTCACAAAACTCACTCCCGTTGTCTGCGGTTATCGTATGAACATGGCGTCGATAGCGCCACAGCATACCTATCATTGCTCTGCTCACTTGCGCTGCACTTTTTGCTGGCACTTTGCGTATCAGGTAAAACTTACTTGTACGCTCGACTAAACTAACGATTGCTCCCGTACCATGCTTGCCAAGTACTGTATCCGCTTCCCAATCACCAAATCGTGTCTTAGTGTCAACAATCGCAGGTCTATGTTCAATGCCAACACGATTTGGGATGATGACACGTTTGCTTCGGCTGCCTTTACGATAACGTCTGTGCCCTTGTCGCAGATGTTTGTATAGCTTGCCACCACTCAATTTATCTTTTTGAATATAGCCATAAATCCATTCATGACTCACAGGATGCCCGATAATTTTGCTTACACCCGCAACCTGCTCAGGGCTCCATTTTTGCTCCAATCCAAACTCAACGAACGCAATTGTAAGTGCTGGCATGGAATACTTGGCAGCTAGATGTTTTCGTTTACATGCCTTTGAATGTGCAACCTCAGGCAAGTAATGACTTCGAGTACTATTGCGCCTAACTTCACGACTTATAGTGCTGTGGCTCACTTTTAGCCTTTTCCCTATCTCTCGATAGCTAAAACCCTCGCGTAAGTAGGCCTCAATCTGGTATCTTTGCCCTTCGATCAACTGCTTGTAACTCATGGTATCTACTCTTGTTTTTTGGCGATTACAGAGTACCACCAACAGGCAGTTGATCTCTTCTCACCGTTTAACCATGAGTGGTGCACTTATTATCTGAATTCGGG
>NZ_FPAZ01000001.1:0-111415 GCF_900116435.1 Pseudoalteromonas lipolytica
AAAAAAATCCGATACTATTTCTAATATCGGATTGTGAAGCTATGAAAAGATCAGTCAAGTGATCATAAAAATATGCTTAACTGATCTGCATTACACGATTGTGGGCTCTAAATTAAAACTTAATTACAATGTGTAATTGAAGCCGATGGCAATACCATCATCTTCGGTTTGCGACATTTGAGCTTCTTGCTCTGCATCATTGCTTGAAAAGTCACTAAAGTCTTTACGCGCTTCGATATACAAAATCGTGTCTTTGCCCATGAAATAGTGTGCGCCTAAAACTGCAAACTGACGTTTGAACACATCCTCAGGATCTGCATTAAAGTTTGGCTGGATCACGTAATCGTCACCGGCATCAAACACGTTATAGGCAACAAAAGTACGTAAATTATTGTCGAATCGATAACTTAAAATTGATTCTAACCCGACAGCGTCTTTTATTAAGCGGCCAATGTTATCGGTGTCGTGGTTTTCGTTTTTGTTTATGTTGGCCGATGCATACCAGCCCGGTTTATAAAAGTCACCATAGGTAATGCCCGCACCATAAATTAGATCAGTGACCGATTGATTCCGCCCACCCGCGTATAAAACATCAAATTGTCCACGGTTTACACCCGCTGTTAATTTTAAATTATCAGTAGCAAAATAGGTGAGGGCAGCACCATAGGTTGAATTAAACTCTACTTTTTGCGCAGCGTTATTGCCTTGGTTCCAAAGCACTTCACATGAACTTCGTGATATATCGGCAATATCACATGTATAAAAATCATCAGATTTTAACTGGGCTTGCAGTGCAACATGAAACTTACCCCATTTATTACGGTATTGCAGTACTTTATCACCTCGACCGGTGCCGTTTACTGCACCATCGTCTTTATTATACGTATACACGCCAGCTGCGTTACCATCCCACACTAAACTAAAATTAGTGTTATAAACAACGTCATACCAAGCACCCCATTGTTTACCCAGCGTAATTTGACCATAGTCATCGTGCTTAATACCGACATAACCTAATCGATTATATAAAAACTCATCCTGAATTGATTCAAAGCGATTATTATAAATAATGTCACTACTGCCTACCGGGTTTACGCCCCATTCTAGTAATGCAAATGCATGCCATCCATTTTGTAATTGGCGCTTAAAATCAAAATTAATGCGTGACGCACCATTAACAACTTCTGTCTGACCTTGCGTGTTTATAATACGCGCATCGATAAAGCCGCCTACTGTGACACTGTTCGTTTCATCTTTGTATATTTCGATTGCATCTACAGTGTAACTTGTGAATAAACCAGCAATCAGTGTGGCAGCGAGTGTTCTTTTCATAGAGTACCTTGTTTTATTATTGTCCCTAAGAGGTATAAATTAACTAAAAGATGAAGACTATCAAAGCTAAAATAAGGTAAAAAGTGAAAAAATATCATGAAAGGTACAGCCTTTGTGGAATATTTATTCATTTTCAGTTCACTTCATTGAATAATCAACGTGTTAGTCAGACTAAAAAATAGACACTTTTTGACTAAGTGTTCTTAGCATTAATTTAGTATTGGGTGTGTCTGCACCTAATCCATACAATAAAGTCATAAAATAACAATCAAGCAAGATTGCAGCTTTTACTTTGTTAAATTGTGGTTGGTCAGCAAAAACTAATGAATGCATTAGATCCATATGCTGCTGTTGAAATGTTTGCGAAAACAATCGTTGGCTAAAAAGCACTTTATAAAAACAATGGTGCAAACAATAAAATTGATAAAAATATTGTGCATAGTGATTAAGCTTAAGTCGGGGCGGGCGATGTATATCGGTCTCTTTTGCACGCTCTAACACATCTTTAAAACGCATGTCTAAACACGCCTCTAAAATTGCCACCTTATCAGAAAAATGATTAAACAAAGTGCCTACAGCAATACCGCTTGCTGTAGATATTTGCCTGGTTGACGTGTCGTTAAAGCCACTTTCAGTAAAGAGACTCCACGCTTCGTTCAGTATCCGTGAGTGCGTTTGATCGTGCTTTTTCATGTTTAGCCCATTGATTTATATTGCTAAATTTTTAAATGAGCGCGCTCATAAATAAAAGTGAGCATGCTCATTAAAGGTAGACTGCCCATTTGAAATTGTAAAATCACTGCGCGTATTTAAAGAAACTTTCATGGCGTGCAAAGCGGCTTTAGTTTAAAATTGCACGCAGTTTTATTTTTACTTTTACCCGCTGGAGGGTACCGCTATCATTAGTACAGCTAATATCACCATGCAATTTGGTGCTAAACCTTTATTCGAAAATATCTCAGCTAAATTTGGCGATGGCAACCGCTATGGTCTAATCGGTGCAAATGGCTGTGGTAAATCAACGTTCATGAAAATCCTCAGTGGTGAGCTTGAGCCATCAGCAGGAAATGTCAGCACAGATCCAAACGAACGTATCGCAAAACTAAACCAAGACCAGTTTGCTTACGAAGAGTTTTCTGTTATCGACACGGTTATCATGGGTCATAAAGAGCTGTGGGAAGTAAAAAAGGAGCGTGATCGTATTTATAGCTTACCCGAAATGAGCGAAGAAGACGGTATGAAAGTAGCCGATCTTGAGACCGAATTTGCTGAAATGGACGGTTACTCTGCTGAAGCTAAAGCAGGTGAGTTACTTATTGGCGTAGGTATTGGCACTGAACAGCATTACGGTCCAATGTCTGAAATTGCCCCTGGCTTTAAACTGCGTGTGTTACTTGCTCAAGTACTGTTCTCTGACCCAGATATCATGTTACTGGATGAGCCCACCAATAACTTGGATATTTACACCATCAAATGGTTAGAAGACGTGTTAAACCAGCGCGACTGCACCATGATTATCATTTCGCATGACCGTCATTTCTTAAACTCAGTGTGTACACACATGGCTGATATCGATTACGGTGAATTACGTATTTATCCAGGTAATTACGATGAATATATGTTTGCTGCAACACAGGCTCGCGAACGTTTACTAAGCGAAAACGCCAAGAAGAAAAGCCAAATTGCTGAACTTCAACAATTTGTATCGCGTTTCTCTGCAAATGCTTCTAAAGCAAAGCAAGCTACATCACGCGCTAAACAAATTGATAAAATTCAGCTTGAAGAAGTAAAAGCGTCATCACGTCAGAGCCCGTTTATTCGCTTTGAACAAGAAAAGCAATTATTCCGTAATGCACTTGAGTTAACTAACCTTGCACAAGGCTTTGACGAGATGCTTTTCAGCGGCCTTGAGGGCTTAGTGGAAGTGGGCGAGCGCATTGCGATTATCGGTGAAAACGGTGTTGGTAAAACAACACTTTTAAATACTCTTGCTGGGCGTTTAGCACCAAAGCAAGGTGAGTATAAATGGTCTGATAACGCGAACATTGGTTATTATGCACAAGACCATGCAGATGAGTTCGAAAAAGACATGAACTTGTTTGAATGGATGGAACAATGGCAACAAGCAGGAGATGATGAGCAAGTTGTTCGTAGTTTCCTTGGTCGTATGCTGTTTTCACAAAACGACATCAAAAAATCGGTAAAAGTCATTTCAGGTGGTGAGCAAGGCCGTATGTTGTTTGGTAAGATTATGATGCATAAACCAAACATTTTGTTAATGGATGAGCCAACCAACCACATGGATATGGAATCTATCGAAGCGCTAAACTTAGCCCTTGAAGCGTACGAAGGTACATTATTGTTCGTTTCACACGATAGACAGTTTGTATCATCACTTGCAAATCGTATTTGGGAGATTAAAGACGGTAAAATTATCGACTTTAAGGGAACATATACTGAGTACCTAGCAAGTAAAGAAGCGTAATCGTTAAGTTACTGCTTAAAAGCCATGCAAGTCATGGCTTTTTTGTGCTTCTAGAGTCGCATCTTTATGTGACTTAGGTATATAATACACGCCACAAAATAAGGACAAAAGTCCGCTTTTATACCAATTTGCATGATTAAATTATCAGTTGGTATTAATCGCTTTTTTATAAAATAAATTGATTGAGGTGTAAATATGACTGTTGGCATTATTATGGGTTCCAAATCAGATTGGCCAACGATGGAACATGCGGCGTTAATGCTTGAAAAATTCGGCATTGAATACGAAACCAAAGTTGTTTCTGCACACCGTACTCCTCAATTACTTGCCGATTATGCAAGCTCAGCTGCTGAGCGTGGTATAAAAATTATTATAGCGGGTGCCGGTGGTGCTGCGCACTTACCTGGTATGGCTGCGGCGTTTACCTCGCTACCTGTATTAGGTGTGCCTGTTAAATCTAAAACGCTAAACGGTGTTGATTCATTATTATCTATCTGCCAAATGCCTAAAGGTGTTGCTGTCGGTACGCTTGCTATTGGTGAAGCTGGTGCGGCAAACGCGGGTCTACTCGCTGCACAAATTTTAGGTTGCCAACAGCCTGAAATCTTCGCAAAAGTAGAAGTATTCCGCAAAGAACAAACAGAGACTATTTTAGCTAACCCAAATCCTGCAGAGTAATATGAATATTTTGATTTTAGGTGCAGGTCAGCTAGCTCGTATGATGAGTTTAGCAGGCGCACCGCTTGATTTAAACGTGGTTGCTTACGATGTAGGCAGTGAAAAAATTATTCACCCTTTAACAGGTGAAGTTCACAGCAGCACATTACAACAAGCAATCGATAATGCAGATGCTATTACCGCAGAGTTTGAGCACATTCCCGATGATGTCTTAACACTGTGTTGTCAAAGCAATAAGTTTTACCCGGGCAAAGCAGCCATAAAAACTGGCGGCGACCGTGCATTAGAAAAAGCGTTACTCGATAAAACACACGTAGAGTGTGCGCCTTATCAATTAATCACCGAAAAAGCACATTTAATTGCCGCAGTTGAACGTTTAGGTAAACCGCTGGTAATTAAAACTTGCCAAGCTGGTTACGACGGAAAAGGCCAGTGGCGTTTAAAATCAGATGACGAAATTGAACAAATCTGGTCTGAAATGGCAGACTTCATTGCTTCAGGTACTGACTCTGCGCCACATTCAATCATTGCTGAAAAGATGATCCCATTTGACCGTGAAGTATCAATCATTGGTGCACGCGACAAAGCAGGGAACACGGTTATTTACCCATTAACCGAAAATCAGCATACCAACGGTGTATTAACGCTATCTGTTGCTGGCAAAGAAAAAGCGGCCATTCAAGAGCAAGCTGAGCGCGCGTTTAATAAATTAGCGCAAGAGCTTGATTATGTAGGTGTGTTAGCGATTGAATTCTTTGACGTGCAAGGTACATTGCTCGTTAATGAAATTGCGCCACGTGTGCATAACTCGGGTCACTGGACGCAGCAGGGCACTCACTGTTCGCAATTTGAAAACCATATGCGCGCAGTGGCGGGTTTACCTCTGGGTAGCACGGAGTTACTTCGCCCAACAGCGATGATTAACGTGTTAGGCCAACCATCTATCCCTCAATCAGTGCTGGCTACACACGACGTTACGAGTCACTGGTATGGCAAAACAGCAAAGCCGGGTCGCAAAATGGGGCACATTAATGTCTCTGCCGATAATCTTCATCAACTGGGTGAGCGTTTAGCGGCCCTTGCCGAAATTCTACCAGAAGAAGATTACCCAGGTGTCGCAAACACCAGTACACAGTTGATTTTAAACTAATCAGTTTAAATTGCTAAAAGCCGAGGTCTTCTCGGCTTTTTAATGCCATTACATGTATTTACGTCTCTTGTCTCAAAGAGCTTGCGTCTATAAATTCTTCCGATAGACTCCTATTTTTATACTAATATTAGCGTGCTATGTTCCATCCACGATTACAAACAGTCGTATTTGCGTTTTTTATGGCGTTATTTATGTCTGGTTTTATGTCATTGGTGATCAGCATTTTTAACGTTGGTTTTGTCGATAATATTGTGATTCTTTGGTTAAAAGCATGGGCTTTTGCTTTTTGTGTTGCATTTCCTACTGTGATTTTAATCGCGCCTTTAGTGCATAAATTAACAAACAGACTGATAAGAGCCCCGTTGTGATTGCTGAACGTCCCAAACAACTTCTTTTTATTGCGTTATTCTTAATCTCGGCTATTCCTTTTGTAGGTTCTGCTACATCGCTCATTGTAGGGGCTTTATTTGCTATTATTTTGGGTAACCCCTTTGCAGCTCTCTCTCAAAAATTGAGTAAGATAATGCTCAAAATTGCTGTCATAGGTTTAGGGTTTGCTGTTGATTTTAATCAAGTTATTGAAGTAGGGCGCAGCTCTATCGTACTCACCATTGTTAGCATTACAGCCATAATTGGACTTGGTGAAATTTTATCTCAGTTATTTAAACTGAATAAAAATACTGGGGTATTGATATCGTTTGGTACGGCAATTTGTGGTGGGAGTGCGATAGCAGCTATGGCCCCCGTGATAAAAGCAAAAGATCATGAAGTCGCCATTTCACTCGCGGTTGTTTTTTTATTAAACGCGCTAGGTCTGGTGCTATTTCCAATGATTGGTCACTATCTTGGTCTAACAGAACAGCAATTTGGTGTATGGGCCGCACTTGCAATACACGATACCAGTAGCGTTGTTGGTGCATCAGCTGCTTATGGCGCATCAGCATTAGCGATTGCAACCACCATAAAGTTAACCCGAGCAATGTGGATTATTCCTTATACAAGTATTGCGGGAGTTTTTTGGAAATCCGATGAAAAAGCAAGTATCCCTTTGTTTATAATTGGATTTTTAGCAGCAGCACTGATAAATTCAAGCTTACCAGAGTATCAACCTCTTTGGCATGCATTGAATATTGGCGCGAAACAAATATTAGTTATGACGCTATTTTTAATTGGCAGTGGCTTATCTGTTACAGTGCTTAAGCAAGCTGGTATTAAACCTTTTATCATGGCAATGATCTTATGGATCATCGTCAGTAGTATTATTTTACTTTTAATAGTAGATGGATTTATTTCATGAAAAACGCCTTATTAACGTCTTCAATTGCACTTGCAACTGGTTTATTTGCAACTAACCTTGTTGCTGCCGACTTACGCGTTGCGACTTTTAACGTCAGTATGGACGCAACAAACTATGCAAGCAAAGGCGAAGCAATCGATAAAGACGCGCTCAGTAAAGCGCTTGCAAGTAACCACCAGCAAATTCGTAATATCGCAGAAATTATTCAACGCGTCAGACCTGATGTTATTTTACTCAATGAATTTGATTACATCGATGCAGATAAAGGCATTAATGTTTTTCGTAAAAATTATCTACAAGTCTCACAAAATAAGCAGGTTGCTATAGATTACCCGTATGCTTTCATTGCGCCTGTTAATACTGGTTTACCCACTAATTTTGACCTAGATAAAGATGGTGTAAAGGGGCATTACAAAGGTGATGCGCACGGTTTTGGCTTCTTTGAGGGGCATTATGCGATGGCTGTACTCTCGCGTTATCCTATTGATTTAGAAAAAGCCCGTACACTGCAAACATTCAAATACAAAGATATGCCAAACGCGCAAATGCCTATCGACCCTAAAACAGGTAAAGACTGGTATTCAAAAGAAGCGTGGCAAGCTATTCATTTAAGCTCAAAGTCGTTTTGGGATTTACCCATAAATGTAAAAGGGAAGACATTCCATTTATTAGCTTCGCATCCTACGCCACCTGTATTTGATGGTGATGAAGACCGTAACGGCAAGCGCAACCATGATGAAGTTAGACTGATTGCTGATTACATTAACAACGAAAACTACCTCTATGATGATAAAGGCCAACAAGGTGGCTTAAAACCGAATAGTCGGTTTGTAATTGTTGGTGATTTAAATGCTGCACCAGAAGGGGATAAAGCACGCCCAACGACAACGGATCAAATATTAAAAAATCCACATGTTAATGCGTCGTTTACACCATCGAGTAAAGGTGCAAAAGAGTCTTATAAAGACAGTTACGCTAAAAATTACACCGCGTATTGGCAAGCACGTGCTGATTATGTACTGCCATCAAATTACGGTATTGAAATTAAAAATGGGGGGGTATTTTGGCCAACCAAAGACAGCGAATTGTACCGTTTAATTAAAGATCGTAATGCGTCTTCTGATCATCGCATGGTGTGGCTCGATATTTCGTTAAAATAAGCTGTTATTAAACGGAAAAGTTTGGCTGTTTATCCTATTAAAATTGCTATTTCATCAGTGCTTCTGCTTAAATAAGGCGAATTATAATTACCTGTAAGAAGCACTATGAAATTCAAAACCACTGCTAACAAAACGTTAGTGGCTCTCGCAGTCGCATCTAGCTTCATGCTAGCTGGTTGTCAAACAACCGCCTCAACTGCAACAGAAGTAAGTCCTACTCAAGTTGCTCCAATGGTTGCTACACCCGTAGACACTGGTTCATCTGAAATTACATTAGAGCAAGCTATGGCTCACCCTGATTGGCTTGGTCGTCAGCCTGAGCGCGCTTTTTGGAATGGTGACTCTAAAAGCATCGTTTATGCGCAAAAGCAACAAGGTAACGAATTACGTGACTTATATGTTCAAGCGGTTAATAGCCAGTCTGCATCTCAAGTTGCGTTAAATAAACTACACACTGTTGGTGCAAAAAATGCTGTTTATTCAACAGATAAAAAGCAACAGGCCTATGCATTTGAAGGCAATATTTTTGTTAAAAACTTGAGCTCAGGTCAAATAACGCAGATCACACACGACAGTGCACAGCAATCAAAACCGCAGTTTTTAACCGACGGCAACCTTGCTTACCGCCAAGGTAATGCATTTTATAAAGTTGATTTAGCGACAGGTCGTCAAGTAGAGCTTGTAAATCTGCATTTAGACGATGCACCAAAAGGTGTTCAAGAGCCTGACACGTATATCGCAAAAGAACAGCATAAATTAATTGATTACATTGCACTTACGCACAAAAATAAAAAAGATCGTGAAGCGCGTGAAGAACAAATCAAAGAGCAAAACGACAGCATTGCAAATTCACAGTTTTATTTAGGTAAAGGTAAGCGTTTAGCCGATGTGCAGCTTTCACCAAATGGCCAAGCATTAGTTGCAGTAACCACCGAAAGCCGTCCATGGCGCGATGAAGGCGATATTATGCCTAATTACATCGCTGATGATGCGCGAGTTAAAGCAGAAAAAGTACGTCGCCGTGTTGCAGATGAAAAACCAATCAGCTCAGATGTTATTTACATTGACCTTAAATCGGGTGAGCAAACAACACTGGCGTACGACACATTACCAGGCTTTGATGAAGATGTGCTTGCCGCGGTTAAAAAAGAAAACTACGCCCGTGATGGCAAAACTTACAAGTCTGAAAAAGCACCACGTGCAATTAATCTAATGATGGACTGGGGTTGGGATCAAAGTGCAATCCAATGGAACACCGATGGCTCAAAGGTTGCGCTTATGCTTGAAGCATGGGACAACAAAGACCGTTGGTTAGCAACTGTTGATACAAAGAACAACACACTTGTTTCTCAACACCGCTTACACGATGATGCGTGGGTTAACTATGCATACAATGACTTTGGTTGGTTAAATAACTCAGATACGCTTTACTACTTATCAGAAGAGTCTGGTTACAGCCATATCTATAAAAAGCCGCTAAACGGTAAAGCAACACAACTTACTAAAGGTCAGTTTGTTGTTTCAAACCTAACATTAACAGCGGATAACTCAGCGATTTACTACAAAGCAAATGTTGAGCACCCTGGTCTATACGAAATTTACCGTGTAAATCCTGCTAACGGTGAGTCTGAGCAAGTGACTAACCTAGACGGTATGACTGATTACCAGTTAAGTCCAGATGAAAGCAAATTACTGCTAACTCACTCAAAAATTATGTCGCCACCAGAGCTATATGTTGCTGATGCAAAAGCAAATACACAAGTAACTCAGTTAACGCATACGGTGTCTGACGAGTTTTTGGCTAAGAAGTTAATTGCGCCTAAAATTGTTGCTGTGCCTTCAAGCCACACTGATCAACCTATTTACGCAAAAGTGTATTACCCCGCTGACTATAAAGAAGGCGAAACAGGTAAAAATCGTAAAGCAGTTATCTTCAACCACGGTGCAGGTTACTTACAAAACTCTCACATGGGATGGTCTGGTTACTTCCGCGAGTTTATGTTCCATTCACTATTAGCATCTGAAGGCTATGTAGTCATGGATATGGATTATCGTGCGTCGAAAGGGTATGGCCGTGATTGGCGAACTGCAATTTATCGTCAAATGGGCACACCAGAGATTCAAGATTTAGCCGATGGCGTAAGCTGGATGGCTGAAAACGCGAATGTTGATACACAAGCTGTTGGCACGTATGGCGGTTCTTACGGTGGCTTCATGACGTTTATGGCACTATTTACCCAACCTGATTTATTTAAAGCGGGTGCTGCACTTCGTCCAGTGACCGATTGGGCTCATTACAACGGACCTTATACGTCTAACATCTTAAATCATCCAGATGTTGACCCGATCGCCTACGAAAAGAGTTCACCAATTTACTTTGCTGAAGGCCTGAAAAGTCATTTATTAATTAATGCGCCTATGGTTGATGATAACGTATTCTTCCAAGATTCAGTGCGTTTAGTACAACGTTTAATTGAGCTTGAAAAAGAAAACTTTGAAACAGCCATCTTCCCAGTTGAACCCCATGGTTTTGTACAGCCATCAAGCTGGTTAGATGAATACCGTCGTATTTATAAGCTATTTAAAGAAACGCTTTAATTCTATTGAGTAATTTAAAAACAGCCACTTTAAGTGGTTGTTTTTATTTACATTATGATTATTTCTATGGCTCTATTTGCAGTGAAATGTGCTTACATTGAGCACTTTTGTATACTGCTCTGATTCGCCTTTAAAAATTAAATCATCGCTCACTAAGCTCATCTTAAAGTTCTTTATCCACGATAGCTTGGCTATAAACTCTAATTCATAGCGATTAAAGGATGCAGGGCACTTTAAATACACATAATGATGCGCTTTGCCAAAAGCACCGGGGTCCGCTGTATAGACATAGAAAGTACGGTCATTAAGTGTGTGTTCTTGATAAATGTAGTCTTTATGTGAGCCGAAGGTCGCATCCAGAAACATAACTAAGCCTGCCCCAGTAATCATCAAGCAAGCATACAAAAAACTCAATATAAGTGTGATGTTTGCGATTATTCTATTTTTAAAAAGCGCACTTACTTCCTGGTATTTCATGAGTAATAAGGTGAAGCCCAAAATAGCTGAGGCAAATACAATAATATTTTTTACCTGAGAGACATCCCACATATACCTTGGCGATATAAACTGTAAATTAATAAATGAGCTTAAAAAGCTAAGCAGTAAAGGGCCGTAAAGGCAAAGTGCGATGAGACCAAGATAAAAATAGCCATTATTCTTTATCA
The DNA here is from genome assembly GCF_900116435.1 of Pseudoalteromonas lipolytica. GTDB lineage: Bacteria > Pseudomonadota > Gammaproteobacteria > Enterobacterales > Alteromonadaceae > Pseudoalteromonas > Pseudoalteromonas lipolytica. The sequence goes on from NZ_FPAZ01000001.1 coordinate 11,366, forward strand.
TTTAAAATTCCTTTTTCGTGTTAACAATTTTTCGTATTAACAAAGAACATAGCTAAAAAAAAGCGAGCAAAGTTATGAAGTTACTCGCGATGTTTAATAACTTTAATCAGTACAGGCAAAGCCAGCACAGTGCCGCCAACCGCACCGATAAAGTGAGCATCAATGGCAACATTTGACGCAATCAATTGGCGAACTGATTCACTAGGGCCTGCAACTTGCTCCCACACTACTTTTGCCCAGGTGCCTATAAATAACAACCAGCCACTTAGCATACCTGCTTGCACATCTTTGACAGCGCCCCAAATAATAACACCGTGCAAGAGTGCACTCAGTCCAGTGTATATTTTTATATCAGGGCAAAATAACCATACGCCTAAACCACACCATAAAGCCAAAACAGCGGTATTAAAAGCATACCGAGCAGGGGAGGTATGTTCTGCATGCAATGCCCATATTAATAAAATTCCGGCGCAATTTAAGGCTAAATGCGGCCAGTTTGCATGTACAAATTGACTCGTGAAAATACGCCAAAATTCACCATCTGCAACTAAATTACGGTTAAATTCTAAATAATCATTTAAGTTAAACGCAGCAAAAAGGGTACTAATCAGCATTAAACACAGTGGCGGCAGTACATATTGTGGTTTCAGAGGAAGGTTGATCATGTTATTTTTGTTGTATCTTAAATTTTGCATATTGTGCACGTTTAATTTTAAGATGCCAATTAAACACCGGGATTAAGTTTATTTATGTTATTCAAAACAAAAGCACTTATTGTGCTCTCTTCGTCATTAATTTATACAACGTCAATTTTTGCAGCCCCAACTAAGGTTGAAACGCGTGAGCCTGAAGCCGCGACAGGCTTTGCACATAAGCAGGTCGTTGAAGGCACTAAATACATGGTTGCTGCTGCAAATCCGTATGCAGTAAAAGCCGGTCAAAAAATGTTAGAAATGGGCGGCTCAGCGGTAGACGCAGCCATTGCAACTCAACTGATACTTACACTGGTTGAGCCGCAATCATCGGGCATAGGTGGTGGGTCGTTTTTGATGTATTTCGACAACAAAAACAAAAGCCTAACCACTTTCGATGGTCGTGAAACAGCGCCAAGCCATGCTGATGAAACTCTTTTTTTAGACAAACATGGTAAAGCAGTAAAATGGATTGAAGCAGTTGTGGGTGGTCGCTCAGTAGGTGTACCTGGGATTTTACATGCCTTTGCAAGCGCGCATAAACGTTATGGTAAATTGCCATGGCACACGCTGTTTCAACCGGCAATTGAGCTGGCAGAGCAGGGGTTTGTTGTATCCCCTCGTTTGCATAAGTTGCTGGCAAAAGAGCTAAACCCTGGCGTTACAACGTTACCCGTCATTCGTGATTACTTTTTCCCTGATGGTAAGCCACTGGCTGTCGGCTCTGTAAAAAAGAACCCTGAATTAGCGGCTCTTTATAAAGACATAGCATCACAGGGCATTGATGCCTTTTATAAAGGTGAGAATGCCAAACAATTAGTGCATGCAGTACAAAACTCAGTGGTTGCACCAGGCACGTTAACAGAAGCAGACCTTGCTAACTACCAGAGTAAAGAGCGCGCCCCTGTGTGTGTTGATTACCGTCAATACGAAGTATGCTCAATGGCCCCTCCGAGTAGTGGGGGTGTTGCGGTATTACAAATTTTAGCGTTGCTAGAACACAAAGACATGGCCAAGCTTGCACCTAACTCAGTACAAGCATTGCATTACTTTACCCAGGCATCACGTTTAGCGTTTGCAGACCGTAATGTATACATGGGCGATCCTGATTTTATGGCTATTCCAACGGACGGTTTATTAGATAAAAATTACCTAGCAAGCCGTGCTAAGTTGATTACCGAAAAAGATGCCCACGCAGAGGCTGGAACGCCTCCTAACTCATTGGCCTATGCGCAGGATGACGCTTATGAATTACCGTCAACGTCGCATGTATCAATTGTAGACAGCGAAGGCAATGCCGTGTCAATGACCAGTTCAATTGAAATGGCTTTTGGTTCAACCGTTATGGTGAACGGGTATATTTTAAACAACCAGCTTACTGACTTTGCTTTATCGCCAACGAAAGATGGTAAACCACTCGCTAACCGTGTTGAGGCAGGTAAACGTCCGCGTAGTTCTATGTCGCCAGTAATGGTATTTAACAAAGACGGTAGCTTACGATTAGTCGTGGGTTCACCGGGTGGAAGCCGAATTATTGATTATGTAGCGCAGGTTGTTGTGGCTGTTCTTGATTGGGATTTAGATGCACAAGAAGCAATTAATTTGCCACGTATCACAAATCGTAATAATTACACCAGTCTTGAAAAAGGCACCGAACTTGCCAACCACGAAGCCGATTTTGTTAACCGAGGCCACCAAGTTCGCATCTTAGATTTAAACTCTGGTTTACATGCTGTTGAACTAAAAGACGGTAAACTTTATGGTGCTGCAGATCCACGCCGTGAGGGCATCGCTTTAAGTGATAAAAGCCACTAAAAATAGGCTCAGCAGCCTTAAAGCTGCTGAGTTTTCATGTATACTTAGCCTTATGCCTTTTAGAGCATAAAATTCATTTTCTTCAATGGTCTGACAAGGTGGATTGTCATTGCAATTTAACCTTCAACAGTAATAATGTCAGATCATAATTATGACGCCATCAAAGCTTGGAAATATGACTACAAATACCGATCCGAATTATCTTTATATTCCTTATTCAGGCCCAGGTCTGATCGAAACGCCACTATTAAATAAAGGCAGTGCATTTTCACAAAAAGAAAGGGAAAGTTTCAACCTAGCCGGTTTACTGCCACCGCGTTATGAAACAATTGAAGAGCAAGTTGAGCGTTGTTACCAACAATATTCAAGTTTTAGCGACAACTTAAACAAACATATTTACTTACGTGCTATTCAAGATAACAACGAAACACTTTACTACCGTTTAGTGCGTGACCATCTTGAAGAAATGATGCCGATTATTTATACCCCGACAGTGGGAGACGCTTGCGAAAAGTTCTCTGATATTTATCGCAGTGCACGTGGCTTATTCATTTCGTACGAAGATCGTTTCCAAATCGACGATATCTTGCGCAATGCGACGAAAGGCAAAGTAAAGGTTATCGTTGTAACTGATGGTGAGCGTATTCTAGGCCTTGGTGACCAAGGTATTGGGGGCATGGGTATTCCAATTGGTAAGCTGTCGCTTTACACCGCATGTGGTGGTATAAGCCCAGCATACACATTACCTGTTATGCTTGATGTGGGTACCAACAACGAAAAACTACTTAACGATCCTATGTACATGGGTGCTCGCCATAAACGTATTTCGCAAGAAGAATACGACGAGTTCCTTGAGCTATTCATTAAAGCAGTAAAACGTCGCTGGCCAAGTGTGCTACTTCAATTTGAAGATTTCGCACAACCGAATGCAATGCCACTGCTTAAACGTTACCGTGACGAAATTTGTAGTTTTAACGACGACATTCAAGGTACTGCAGCTGTTACAGTTGGTTCATTACTTGCGGCGTGTCGTGTTAAAGGTGCTAAGTTATCAGAACAAAAAGTTGTGTTTGTTGGCGCAGGTTCAGCAGGGTGCGGTATTGCAGAGCAAATCATCAGTACGATGGTTGCTGAAGGCATTTCTGACGAGCAAGCGCGTTCACAAATATACATGGTCGATCGCTTTGGTCTACTAACAGAAGGAATGGAAGGTCTTCGTGATTTCCAAGATGCTTTATCGCAATCAAAAGAAAACTTAAAAGACTGGACTTACAGTGGCGAATTCGCCTCGCTTCTTGATGTAATGCACTGCGCTCAACCAGATATCCTTATTGGTGTATCGGGTCAACCTGGCTTATTCACTGAGCAAGTTATTCGTGCAATGCATGCCTCGTGTGCGCAGCCAATTATTTTCCCACTTAGCAACCCGTCTAAGCAGGTAGAAGCACTGCCAGCAGATGTTATAGAGTGGACCGACGGACAAGCCATTGTCGCCTCAGGAAGCCCATTTGAACCGGTTGAATACAACGGCCAGTTATTCCAAATCCCACAATGTAATAACAGTTACATTTTCCCTGGTATTGGTTTAGGTGTAATAGCTGCAAAAGCAACCCGTATCACAGATGCAATGCTTATTGTATCAAGTGAAACGTTAGCAGAGTCTTCACCACGTGCAAACACAGGTCAAGGTAGCTTATTGCCAGCACTAACTGAAATACAAGCATTGAGTAAACGTATTGCGTTTGCCGTTGCTAAAAAAGCGATGGAAGAAGGTGTGGCACTGGAACTAACAGACGACGCGTTGTGGGCTGCTATCGAAAAGAATTATTGGTTACCTGAATACCGCAACTACAAGCGACGTAGTATTTAAACTAAAGCATTTAAACTAAAGCATTTAAACTAAAGCATTTAAACTAAAGTATTTAAACTTAAGTATTTAAACTTAAAATGTTAATAGAAATCAAAGCCTTCGCGCTTTGGCTAAATGACAAAGGGGACCTAAAATAGTAGGTCCCCTTTTTTTGTATAAAAATACATGCACTCAACACTAACACCAGTAACACCAGTAACACCAGTAACACCAGTAACACCAGTAACACCAGTAACACCAGTAACACCAGTAACACCAGTAACACCAGTAACACCAGTAACACCAGTAACACCAGTAACACAATTGTCGAGCTAAGATGAGTCGATACTAGATGAATTGCTATTAAGTAACGCAATTTCATCGGCTTTTATTTTCTGCTAAACAGCTTCGTTAAGAGAGTAATCAAGGCTTGTTCATTGCTAATTAACCTTATAAGGTATTTAATAGTTCACGTTTATACAAAAGGAACAAGGTTATGAATAAATTTGTTTTTTCATCTATTGCCGCATTTATGAGTTTTAATGTTTTTGCCTTGGCAACGCCAGACGCTCCGCATATTTATATTCAAGGTAATGCGTCTATCACCACAATCCCCGACAACGTAAAACTAACGGTCGCAATTGTAGAAATTGATAAAGACTTAATCGCCGCTAAAAATAAAGCCGACAATACAATGGCAAAAGCTATGAAGCTTGCAAAGTCAAAAGGGGTAGAAGAAAAGGGCATTTATGCGTCTAATATTTCTATTCAACGCGAAACGGAATATAACCGTGAAACAGGCAAACAAAACTTCGTTGGATACCGTGTAACTCGTAATTTATCACTCACGCTCACTGATACAAAACAGTACCCTGTTTTACTTCAACAACTCGTAAACTCAGGTATTAATGAAATAAATCAAACACAGTTTGTATCGAGCCGATATGAAGAGCTACAAAAGCAGGCACAAAAACTGGCAATTAAAGATGCCCGTGCCGCAGCAAAAGAGTTTGCCAATGATTATGGTGTTGAGTTAAAAGGCCTTTATACGGCTTCAAACAGCCCACTCGATACGGGAGTGCAACCCTACATGAGAGCTGAAAAAATGGTTATGGCTGATGCAGCACCGAGTAACTATGTACCCGATGCATACAATGGGGGTGAAATAACCATCACCGCAAGTAGCTATGCGGTTTATTATATCGAAAATTAAACAGTTAGTTGGTGGTAAACTTTGCCACCAACGCCTTTCCTTTGTGTTCTGAAATACGCGCAATAGCCTTGAGCATATTGGTTACTTGCTGACGGTCGTATTCATTCGTTATATGCTTATTAATGTCTTCAACAATGGCCTCTAAATAAACAAATAAGCTTTCTGTCGCTTTACTGCTATCAGCCGATCTAAACAAAATATTTTTAAATGCTTCAAGTACATTGACCATCACATAAGCATCGCCTTTTGCATAATTTCTAATCGGTGTGAAGTTATCATGCAGTAATTCATCAAACGATGTCTCGTGCAAGTATAAATAAGGTTGATTATTCGTTGAATGCTTTAGCGAATAATTCACATCGCTTATTTTAAGGCGTTCTATCAGTAAAATACTTAACATATCAATGGCCTTAACCGCAGTGCCCGGATCATTAATACCTGGGCTCATTGCTTTTACGGCAATTTCAGAAATTTGCGTCATACCATAGCGATAATGGTCACTTATGTACTCTTCAATATAAAAAATAAAACAGTTGAGCAGGGCATCAACAAGTTCAGGCATGTCTGATAAATCTTTATCACACTTTAAGAATGGGTACCCTTTAACGGTGAAAAAACCTTGTTTAACCGCAATATAAATTTTTATATCGTGCTCTTTACACAGCGCACATAATTTATCACTGTGAGCCCCTTTAAAATAACCTTCTGTTTCACTCTTAATGTTGTGCCATTCATCAAAGTTAGGAAACTCATTAACATCGGTATCTTTTTGCATTGCGACAATGCAGGTGAGTTCATTTTTGGTATTTTTAAATAAATCGTTAAGTACATTATCAACTTGGATAGCCTTTGAGATTGAATGAATAAAGTAAACAAAAAACCCCAACGACACTAAGCCAAACAGCAAAGAAAAGAAAATACCCAAAGAGGGGATCCCCATTTCACCGTTTTCCATCGCGCGTATGTTTATCAACATAATGATGGTGTAAATGATACTGCCTAAGTAAAAACCTAAAACAAGCTGATGAGATTTACGAGTGATCAAACCAGGTAAAACTCGCGGTGACAGGCTCGCACTCGCACTATTAAGTACCACCATTACCATTGAAAAGCTAAACACGGTTAGCGAAATGATACTGCCGGCAAGGGTACTCAATATGGTTCGTGCGTTTTCTTCACTATCGACTAATAGCACAGCAAAAAATTGCTTAACTTCCATTGTGATAGCTGCGTATTCAATTGCAGTTGTGATTAAAGCAAACAAAAGAAATAAAACGGATAGCATCGATGGGTAAAACCCAATACTGCTGATCATCTCGCGGTAATTGTCTGCAATTTTTCTTGGCGTAAACATGCATATCCTTTAAGAACAGTTAGACATTAATCATTATCGAGTCATAATAGTGTGCTAACTTAAATACCTATTTTATAGCCTAGCAACAAATAGTGCTAAGCGTCTAACTTTAAATAAGAATTGGAAATACAGTGATCGTTTCAACCTTTGCCGCCATATTGGCGATTTTATACATCCAGTTAAGTTTTCGTGTTATTAAAATTCGTAAAGCCAAGCAAATTTCACTTGGCGATGGCGGTGATGCATCTTTGCAAGCAGCAATTCGTGCGCATGGAAACTTTATAGAGTATGTGCCATTTACTTTGATCTTATTGTTCTTGGTTGAGTACCAAGGTCTATCAAGTCATTATTGTTATATTTTAGGAAGCATGTTGCTACTAGGTCGATTTTGTCACAGCTACGGGCTTGCTGATAACGTAATGAAATTACGTGCTTTTGGTATGATACTTACCTTTTTAACACTGGTTATCAGTGCTTTCATGTTATTAGTTACACAAGTTATGTAGGTAAAAGCGGGTGTCATTGCTAACGTTAGCAATGACACTAAAATGACTGGTTTAAAACGCCACTCATTAAGCAACCCCAGTGCTCATGCCAACATAATTAATACGAATTAAGATGAAGAATAAAATTTTTATAATAGGTCTGCCGCGCACAGGCACTACCAGTATTTGCCATAGCTTTTTACAATTAGGCTATAAAACGGCCCACACAGCGTATACACAAGCGGCAATTGAAAGTGCAGAGGTTATAGCTGACACTCCCGTCTTTAGTGAGTTTCCGTTACTTGATAAGCATTACCCAAACAGTATTTTTATTAATTTGCAGCGTGATTTATCAAAATGGATCCCCTCAATAAGACAACTGCTTGCGCGCATGCATACTAATTTAATGCGCGAAGATGGCGGCTTTAATAGCCATTTAAAACGCTGTTATTTAGAGGTGTTTGGCCACTACACACTGGCAGATATAGAATCAGATGAGTACCTTATTGCATGTTACAAGCGGCATCAACAGCAAGTGCAAAACTATTTTAGTGATAAAAAACAGCAACTATTAACACTTGATGTTTCAGACGAGCATAGCCCTGACGCACTCAAAGCATTTTTACAAACCGAGCAACCAATTGTTTTTAAACAACTGAATATGGCCGGTAAAGTAACGGCTTGGAATGACATAAAACACCCCGACAAAATAGCCTCAACCCGCAATGGAAAAATAGATAAATCCCTTGGTTACAATCACAAGATTTTATAACCAAAATGCGTTAAAATCGCCGCCATTATAAGTTAAGTTGTTCCTTATCATGTTTGAATTAAAATATCACACTCCCTTTGAATGGACAGAAGGTGTCTTAGCGGACTTTAACACCTTTTTACAAGACCATGCTGCCGCTGAAAAAAAAGCATCGGGTATGGCTATGTCAATGCTGTCGCATTACCCAGATCGTCGTAAACTTGTTAAAGCTATGACCGACTTAGCGCTTGAAGAAATGATTCATTTTAAACAAGTTCTCAAGCTATTAATGGAACGCGATATTTCATTGGGTAACGATCAAAAAGACCCTTACATTAAGCAAATTCGTGGCTTATTCAGAAATGGCCGCGACGAGTTTTTAATGGACCGTCTACTCGTTGCGGGTGTTATTGAAGCAAGAGGGCATGAACGCTTTTCATTAGTTGCCGAAGCGCTACCTGCTGGCAAAGAAAAAGAGTTTTATGTGGCCATCGCGAAATCTGAAGAAAAGCATAAAAACTTATTTGTCGAACTTGCCTACGAGTATTTCGACAAGCATGAAGTAGATACACGACTAGAAGAAATTCTTATAGCTGAAGCCAAAATCTGTAAAAGCATTCCGTTTACAGCCGCACTTCACTAAATGGTATCACGCGCATAGGGCTCAGTGAGTCCTATGCGCAAAATAGGTACTTAGAAAACAGTAATTAAGTATTTTGAAAATACTTTTTCGAACTGTGATTGATTAAATAAACATCAAACATCTCGCTTTCCTCCTATAGTTAAAGTAATAAATAGTGAGGATAAAAGCATGAAATGGATGATGACTCTCACAACGCTATCGTTAATTGGTATCGTAATTACGGGTAACTCAATTTACTCTGAAGTGAAAATCTTTCAAAGCAACGATAAGCCAACCGAAATAACCGCCAGTATGTATCGTTCTCTTATTTGGCACAGTGAAGTGTACAAAGACGATGAGTTTCTAACAATTTCAAATAGTTACTTTAGCGATGGCAAAATTGATACCCGTGAATATTCTAAACTAACCAGTTTAGCAAAGAAAAATACCGGTCCACTTATTTACCTGCAAGAATCTGATGAACAGCTTTGGCACGCAAGGTATAAGTACAAGCAGTATCTCGAAGAAAACATCCCCTCTGAACTTGCTTCAATCCATTGACTGGGCTTGTTTAAAGTCGCTTATTAAAGAGCTCAGCTCGACAAGTGTTGGCTCACCGCCTAAATAATTTGTATCGATGTGATAGGTGTTCCCAATCCAATAGGGCCGAGGGGTCGAGTTATGGCCATGAATAGAAAAGTCGACGCCTTGGTTGTGTATAACCTTACCTTGTTTTGTAATAGCTCTATCCCAAAGTAAGCCGGTAACGGCTTGAGAATGATTGCGAGGAATATTTTGCCAATGCCAATTTTGTGGCACCGTGTGCGACAAACCTATTGTCATGCCTGCATATTCAATAAGGTAAGAAAGAGGGCAATTTAGGAGTTGCAGGCAAACATCCACAAGTTCAGCCTCGCTTAATTCGTAATGCCAACGCCCGCCATTTTCAACCCATAACGCGTGATAACCACTATCTTGGGCAAGAATTGATTCGAGCATCATATGTTCATGATTACCCAGAGTCATATAAACACCCAGCTCTTTAAACCTCTGTAATAGGGCAACACTGTGTGCACCTCTATCAATAACATCGCCAAGCGCAAATAATACATCGTTCGCTGCATTAAAATTTACCGATGCTAACGCACGTTCAAACTTGGGTAGGTCGGCATCTAAATCACCAATAACAAAAACACGTTTTTTAGCATCAAGTGCCAGTTTTACTTGCACAGTATTATTGAGAATGGCTTGGCAATTAACTAAATTCAAAATGCATTCCTTTCACGTTCTATGAATATTAGCCTAACATAACTCGTTGCCTTTTTGGCAAGGGCTGGATATTATCTAGTCTCATTATTTAGGAGCACGCGCCAACATGAACAACTAAACCTGTTATCCAATTTCATTTTTTCTTTGGACCAACAGGGTTAGTAGGCGTTGCTCACTATCACTTTACACACGTAAATTGTATTTGCGTTACCAACGCTTTCTGCCCCTGTATTACAGGAGGCACTATGCCACAACTTCACGCTTTTAACCTTTGCTTTCAGCATGCCAATGGCAAACGTCTGTTTAACAAGATAACACTGTCATTAACAGCAAAACAACCGCACTTGTTGGTCGTAATGGCAGTGGTAAATCAATTTTAGCATCGTTACTTTGTAAAGAGCGCTCACCAACGTCAGGAACAGTAAACAGCAGCGGCGTAATGGGTATATATAAACAAGTCGACGACATTAAACGGTTAAATACCCTCACACTTGCTGAATCAATAGGGCTTGATCATTACTTCAATGCCTTGCAGGCTATTAATGAAGGCCAATTCACAGAGCACGACTTAGCATTTGTGGATGGTTATTGGGATTTAGAACAACGCTTTAATTCTGTATTAAATAAATTAGGCCTTAAAAACATCACTGCCACTGCGCGTGCGAATTCCTTAAGTGGCGGGCAACTCAGTCAATTAAAATTATGGGCTTTGTTTACCTTAAACCACGATATTTTGATTCTCGATGAGCCTTCAAATCACTTAGATAATCAGGGTAAAGCATGGTTAAAAAATCAAATTGAATCATATCCAGGGCAAATATTACTGATCAGCCATGACCGAGAGTTACTAGAAATTGTTGATGAAATTTGGGAACTATCGTCACTGGGGTTAGCTGTTTATGGTGGCAACTTTACAGATTACATCCGCCAAAAACAGCTACATGTTACAGCATTAGAAAACAAGCTTAATGCAGCGACAAAACAACAAAGTAAGCTTGAAGCTCAACAGCAAGTTAATAAACAAAAAGCAGAAAAACGCGCGAATAAAGGCACAAAGCTTCAAAAATCAGGCAGCCAGCCCAAAGTGCTTCAAGATGCTAAAAAAGACAGAGCCTCAGCAAATCAATCATCGCAAAGTAAAAACGCAGCAAAAAGAGAGGCGCAAATCACTAAAAATAAACAAGTGCTTATATCTCAACTTGAGCAAATAAAACCCCAACAGTTCTTTTTAAATCAAACAGAATTCAAACGCCAAAAAGCAGTAACACTCGAGAGCATTGTATTGCAGTATGGAACGAACACCCCCTTAAATTTATCGCTTTATAATGATGAAAAAATACATTTATCGGGCGCCAATGGCACCGGCAAATCAACACTTTTAAAAACGATGATGGCTATATTGCCAGTTAGAGCAGGGCAGATATATGTTAATCAACCACTCTATTATTTAGATCAACATTTTTCATTAATAAATAATGACTTAACCCTGCTTGATAACCTAATGTTCTATTGCCGCGAATTAACCCACAATACAGCCCGAACACTGCTTGCTAGTTTAAACTTCAGAAAAGACGACGTTTATAAACAAGCCGCACAGTTAAGTGGTGGCGAAAAAATGAAACTCGCAATGTGTATCGTAAGCCATATTGAAAAGCATGTTTTTTTGTTACTCGACGAGCCCGATAATCACCTAGACCTTGAATCAAAACAGCTTTTAGCCGATGCATTACACGCATTTAATCGCGGGTTTATCATAGTCAGCCATGACCAGCACTTTATAGAGGAAATTGGTTGTCATAAGAAAATTGCATTATAAACGCTGAAATCATAACGATAGCGGCTAAGGAGTAGGGTATGGCCATCGGTTCAAACTCAATCAATTTGTTATTCGTAATTATTGTTGAAATTGGCGGCGCGTTCGCCACCGCAATGCAAACAGACATTACTTGGATAAAGTAAGTCATCAAAAAACACGGTGAAGGTATTACGAAATTCCAGGGTAAATTATGATAGCGACATTATCTGAAGCTTTAAAATAGATTCTTATTTTAATTAAACCTGTTAAAAGCAGGTTTAATTAAAAATTTTATCTTCATCTATTTTTTTTAATAGCTTCAAAACTTTCACTAAACTTTGGGGTATATGGTCATGTTTCTCAACTAAGCAATCAGAGATAAAAGCATTGTCGCGCTTTAATTCTACATTAGCAAAAGGAGCATAATGCAGGTATACATCTTGAATTGCACTTGAGAAATTATGCAACCTTGATTGAAGAGAGTAGAAATCACCTCTAGACTTTAATCTAAGAAAATTGTTGTGATATGAAATGTCATTAAATTCTGACGAAATATCATTCACTAAGTTTTGATATTTGTTAGACATTTCTAAAAGCTCTTTCAAGGCTTTATTTATATCAGCATCGTTTATGGTATGCTCGTTAGCTAAATAATTGATTAAATACACTTTCAAAATAGCATAATCAGATAAGAGCATGTCATTGATTGGTCGTATTTTGGTGACAATAAAAGCCCTATATTCCTTAATCCCTCTGTGGGCATTAAACAAAAAATACTCTTTCGCAGCTAAAATCACAGCTATAACAGTAAAAAGACCACCAACAAATCCGGCTAATGATGTTAAAATCTGAAATGATGGGCCTTTTTCAGTTGCAATCACTGGAATGCCTATTAACAAAAAAATTACTGATAATAAAAGAATAATAGGGTTAATGTATTTAATATAAAACAAAACCCATGTTAATCGTAACCTATCGGTTATGGTTTTCATTGTAAAATTTACTACTGAATATTTTCCTTGTTTTTCTATGAGAACATCTTTCATCACTGTAAAGTATAAATCTGCATAGGTTTGCTCTATTTTTTCATTATTATAAATCATGTGAATATACTAATCTTTAAGTTGTGGTGTAGATAGCATAAAGTTATCTACATTATTTAGGCTGTTTTCTTATCTCCATACTTTAACACAATATCTTTTAAAGCAAGCTGATCACTCATTTTGATTAAGTCATTACCAATGATTTTAAGGGTTTCACTGGCTTCAAGTAGGTCATACAAGTGTTCAATTTGAGCTTGTAGGGCATCTACGTGGCTTTCGTTATAACGAACAGAGCGTTGTAAAAACTCAATCTTGTTGATGAAATTATAAGGCACATAAGATTCAACGTGTGATATCTAAAAACAACCATCTCTAAAAATTAATAAATAACCAGACCGTGCAAACCGTAACACTAGTAAAGCAATGTGTATTTAAACAGACAAACAGTGTAATGACAGATTGCCACTTAAATGAGAGTGAGTGTAAATCAGATCGTTTAAATTAAACGTGGTAAAAATGACAAATACAAATTGGTTTATAACTCACAATGTAAAAGAGCATCTTTGTACAAAAGCAGGTGAAAACACGTTAAATCTACAAGTGTAAATGGCACTTTAAAGCTGGATCAGTTTCACTGATTTTAAAGAGGGAATTTTATATTTTGACTGGATCACTTCTTTTATAATGACACCATAAGATAAGATCCAATCAGTTTTTGAAATGATAACGCTGGATCCTACTTAAAGCAGCCTGTAAGCCACGTAAATAAAGGGCTGCAAAAAAATAGATATACAGACATATAATATGTAAATGCTAATAATGTCGAGTTTTCAATCAGTGATCACGAACTGTTTTAAATAAGCTTTTTATTGGTTTCTTGGTTTTTTTCTAAAACAGTGTAATCAACAGCTTTGTAACCGTTTGCTCGCTTTTTCCACATTCGTTGAAGCATTGGCAAATCATCTACAAAATCATATACAGTTACTTCTGATTTGCCTGGATGATGTCTTTGAATACGGCCAGCATATTGCGCAACCGTACCCTTCCATGAAACAGGCAAGGCGAGAAAAAGAGCATCTAAATATGGTAAATCAAAACCTTCGCCAACATATTTCCCTGTAGCGATTACGACAGTCTTATTCGGTAAACCTGCTTGCATATCAGCAATTCTCTGCTTACGAATTTTTGCAGTTACACCGCCGTGTAGCTCAATGGCTGAGATACCTTTTGCTTGCAATAATTTCGATAGAATACTGATATGTTCTTTGCGCTCACTGAGTACTAAACATTTTCTATCCATTTGAACCGCTTCAGATATTTGGTTCGCAATAAGAAGACTACGTGCTTCATGATCTTGCAAGTACTGATAGACTTGTGTGATTTTGATTGCCTCGGAACCATCCAACCAGGTTTTAGGAAAAGACGTACCCGTATCACATCGATATGTCGTTTGTGAAAATTGCACACTATCGGGTTTTGATTCAAATAGCACATCTCCTAATTGAAAGTACATAAGCTTCTCTAAGCCGTCTTGGCGCTTAGGCGTTGCTGTGAATCCAAGGATATATTTTGGTAATACGTTCTTTATTAATGTCTCGTAGTTTAATGCAGGAATATGATGGCACTCATCAACAATGATTTGACCATATTGATAAACTTTCTCATTAATATCGACGCCATTCCTACCGATAAGGCTTTGATAAGTAGCGACATCCAATAACCCTGTGAGTTTATCTTTACCACCGAGTAAAGAGCCCATCTGAAATTCATTTAGAAAAATTTTACACCGTTCTATCCATTGTTCTGCAAGCGCTTTGTTATGAACCAAGACTAATGTGTTAACTTCACGCTTAGCAGCTAATGCCAAAGCAACAACTGTTTTTCCAAACCCGGTATTTGCAATAACCAACCCAGTTTCATTTGCCATTAACGCTTTTAATGCTTTGGCTTGCTGAGCACGAAGCACACCCGTAAATTTGACCTCTGACAAAGGTTGACCGTTCTGACGTTTATCCTGATAAGAAACAGAGCACTCTCGTTTATCCAGTAAGTTTTCAACCTGAGATTGCAATCCACGAGGTAGTTGTAAGTAGCCTGATTCAATATGCGCTGCACACAAATATCGCGGGACACCAATAGTTGAAAAGCGCATTGCTTGGCGTTTAAAAAATTCAGGATTACCAAATACGGCTAGCTTTTTGAGACTTGCAATCAGTTGGTTGGGAAGTGGATCGGTAGCGATGTATAGCTTGTCAGCCTGAATTATTTCTATTGAGTCAGGGCAATTTTGTATTTTCGTTGAAATAGAAGGCGATTGTTTTTCCCATGGTTTACTGTCTAGCTCTGGTGGTTCAATGGTGATATATTCTTTAAGTCGCTCAAGCAATGTGAGCATGACATCCGCAGTAATTTTGGCTGTACTTGCCAAAGCTTGCCATTGATCACCAATCACTTCGCCATTTTTGTCGATAAATGAGGCATTACCTAGCATACGTGGTTGTTTCTGCAAAGGTAGGGCGATGAGATTACCGAAACCACCTTCTGGTAATTCATCTTGGTTGGGAAACATTCGATCAAAACAATCAAAATTAAGAGTCGGATAATTATCCATGGTCAGATTAAGCAGGGCTGTACCCAACTGTCGAGCAGTTTTAGCATTTGTTGCTGCATTGAAGAACAGCCAAAGATGTCCACCGTGACCACTTCGAGACTTTTCAACCAGATTCGGAATGTGTAACGAATCACATACTTGCCGTAAGGCAGTTATCGCATTAAACCAATCAGCTTTATCGAAATCAAAAGCTAGAAAATAGCATTGATTTTTCTCAGTTAAAGGATAGATACCAATAGTTCGTTGTCCACGTAGATGCGCGTTTATGGCATTTTCATCTAATGGGTGAAAAGCTTGATGATGACATTCAGAACAGGCAATTTTTGGTTTGTTGCAGACTCCAGCTTTCCATTCGTTGGCACATGATGGAGAGTAGCCCGATTTACCTTGTTTTGATTCCCAACGAAAAGGATAGATATTATTCCTACCACGAAAGTAGTTTTGAAATAAGGCAACCTTAGCTCTCGGATCAGCGTATTGGTTAAAGTAGTGAGCCTGTTCAGCTGTCAATTGCTGGGTCAGTAAACGGCTTTCCTCAAGTAACGCCGCTTTATGAGTTTCAATCTCTTCCAGTTTAGCTTTAATATTTGCAAGGCGCTGCTCTGGGGTGCTCATGACATTGACCTTTTTTTATTATTCACTAAATTAGGCCGTTAGCTTGATGATTATAAGCCATGATTTCCCTTCGTTATTCATCGAATAACGATTCAGCCCCAATCAACGGGATAAGCCGTAGCAAAACATCTTCCATTACACCATTTTCAGCAGTGGTAATTTTCTTCGCACTGCGGTCTTTCCACGAAAGAGTTTGGATCAAACTTGAAGCTACAACACTGGGTTTATCGAGGTTTTTTACTGGGACTTCGGTAGTTTGCCCCCGGATACTGGTACTAATCGGGCAGCAAATTAACAACCCCGTTTGTTGATTGTATTCTTTACTTGAAAGGACTAATGCAGGGCGATACTTCCCGATCTCTTTACCTTTCACTGGCTCAAAATCTAGCCAAATAATTTCATTGCGTTTAGGTACATACTGAGCCATTACTCACCCAACTCTTTACCCGATACTAACGCCAGCTCATCAGCATGAGCTGTATGAGCATCTAAACCATTTAACAGCTCTCGTTCACTGAACGGAAAGCGCTTCTTTTGACGTTTGATTGGTTCAATAATAATTTTTTTTCCATCGGCTTTAACCTCAATCTCAGCCCCTTCAACTAAGCCGAGTTGTTTGATGAAAGCGGCAGGGATTATATTGCCGAGACTATTACCTATTTTTCGTACTTGAGTGCGCATATTTCACCTCTTAAGTAAGTACATTGTTATAACATGAACTATTTTACGCTACCCATCTTCAGTGTCAACTTTGTTATAACCAACAAGCTAGCTTAGCTCCTTTGCAATTATTCACCCTATATAACAATTTACCAGCATGGATTATCTTAAACTTGGCCTTGCAAAACTAACTGGCCTAGATAAAAAAATAGGTAACTGGATAGGGGGTACCAATGGCGAAGCAGTTGCTTCAAAAGTCGTTGATATGGCCCAAACCTTAACGGGGTCAGGTTCACCAGAAGAAGCGTTAAACCGTATTAAGCAGTCTGATAAATACGCGCATGAGTTAAGAACAACATTGCTCAATCGAGAGAAAGAGCTTGACGAACTTGCGTTTAAAAACACGCAGAGTGCGCGCAATATGCAAATCCAAGCACTTAACCAAGATGATAAGTTTTCTAAACGCTTCATCTATTATTATGCGTGGTTTTGGTCAATTACGACGGCTCTATATATAGGCTTTATCACGTTTATGCCTATTCCTGAGAGCTCTACACGCTTTGCAGATACCATTTTAGGGTTTGTTTTAGGCACTGTTATAGCGTCAATATTGAATTTCTTCTTTGGTAATAGCCGTGATAACTCGCGTCGAAATGAAATTCAAGACATTCAACAGTCATTAAAAGAGCATTAAAATGGCTCTATCAGCTCCACAATATGGCGACCTTGTTAAATTCAAGGAAGCCATTTCACACTTTCAAGACAAAATTAAGCTGACAAGTGAGTCATATAAAGACTTACAGGGCTTAATTCATGCCAAAGCATTCACTGTTGCAGGTGCAACAGAAATCGAGATCCTGAATGAGCTATATACAGCAGTAGATAAAGCAATTAGTGATGGCGAGACTATATCGGACTTTAGAAAACGCTTTGATAAAATCGTTGATGATCACGGTTGGTCTTATAAAGGTAAGCGTGGCTGGCGAACCCAAGTAATTTACCAGAACAACAAAAATACAGCGCGAGCAGCAGGGCGCTGGGAACAACAAAACCGATTAAAAGAACGTAGACCTTATTTACTTTACCTGACCGCTGGTGATAGCCGAGTTAGGCCTGATCACAATAAATGGAACTATATATTACTGCCTGTAGACCATCCGTTTTGGGACACACATTATCCGCCAAATGGCTATAACTGCCGTTGTAAGGTGGTTTCACTGAACAAACGTGATATTGCACGTATGGGCTTATCGATCACAAAACCAGAGTCTGTTAAAAAGTTCATGGAATCATTTAAAGTCGTTGACGCATCAACGGGTGAAGAACTTAATAAGTTACCTGGCATAGATCTAGGTTGGGACTATAATCCTGGTAAAGCATGGTTAGGTGCAGACATTGCGGCTGGTAAGTCAGTGGTAAAGTTATCGAAAGAGCTACAGCAATTAGCGGTACCGCAATTTAATGAAGCTGTTTTGAAGTCGCAGCAGTTTTATAAAAAGCAGGTAAATTTAAAAGCAGCTCAGATTGCACTTAAAAAGCCGGTGGTTGATGGCCAAGAATTTACGTTAGGGCACTTGCCCGCATTTTTCCTAAATGAGCTGTCACGTAAAAATGCACCTATATATAGTAGCGCTGTTACGATTAGCAGCTCGCAAATTGAAAAGCTGTTAGCTGGCCAACTGTCAGTTGAACAAATCCACCAGCTAATGAACGCTATTCAAAAACCAAATGCGTACACATATATAGATAACAAAATTAGAATGACGTACCAGGGCTTTATGATCACAATCGAACTGGGACCAAACTTTAATACAGTTGTAGCAGCAGAAAAGATTTAAAGATTGCTCGCTGAGAATATTTAAAGAGCGTTTAAAAGGCGTTTAAAAGGCGTTTAAAGTGTGTTTAAAGTGTGTTTAAAGAAAAGTTAAACGATCAGGAATGATCTAATTCTAAACGTAAAATGAGCAGGAATGATCGGGTAATGAGTCAGTTTGAACGGTTAGAGTCTAAAAACAAGCGTAATTCAAAAATCATGAATTTTCGGCTTGGGATTGGCAAAGGTCAGTATTTACGGGCGTTTCCAAAACACGAGGGCGAAAATCTCCATACCTCCATAATTCTAGAAATGAACAACCCCTTACACCGTGATAGAAATGACAAACACAAATTGCTTTATAACTCACAATGTAAAAGAGCATCTTTGTACAAAAGCAGGTGAAAATACGTTAAATCTACAAGGCAACGAACTTAATTATATAAATATTTATGCTATTTAACATAATATAAATTATAGGAAGTAATGGTTTGTATATATCTGAGCGCTGTCTTCAGTGATACTAAGTCCAATACTAGACGGTATCGGACATTAGGTGGTTGTTTTGCTATATAATCCATTTAATTATCGACTGTTTCTTGAGCTTAGGTATTGCATGGCATATATTAAAACTATCAAACTAAGATGTAACGATAAGATGTAAACAATATGGAATTTGTGAAACCGTTAGAACCCATTTTGATAATTGATGATATGCAAGATATCAGAGACTATCTCAACCAGATATTAACAGGCCTTGGCTTTGAAGATATTTTAGAAAGCCGAGATTTTGAATCAGCTAAAACAGTTATTGAAGAAAAATCGCCTAACGTCATCTTTCTCGATATAGAGCTCCCCAACACAGACGGCACAGAGATTTTAGAATTCTTAAACGACAACTACCCACACACACATGTTGTTATGTGCTCTGGCCACAACAGTCTCGAAAATGTACAAAACACGTGGGAACTTGGCGCTAAAGGTTTTATTGCTAAACCATTTAACGCAAAAAAAGTCGATACTGTTATGAAACGTCTAGAATTGATGTAAACCATAACAAATTAAGAAGTTTATGAATTCGACTATTGAACGCGTTATAGATGACCTATCGACAGTAATATTTGGTAAACAACAACAAATTAAGTTGGCATTAGCCTGTTTATTCAGCCAAGGTCATTTGTTAATTGAAGACTTACCAGGTATGGGTAAAACCACTTTATCGCATGCACTTGCGGCGGTTTTAGGTTTATCGTATCAACGCATTCAATTTACCAGTGACTTACTTCCGTCAGATATATTAGGAACAAATATATTTGATGCCAAAGAACACACTTTTTCATTTCATCAAGGGCCTGTTTTTAGCCAAGTTGTCCTTGCAGATGAAATAAATCGCGCGGGTCCTAAAACACAAAGCGCTCTGTTAGAAGCAATGGAAGAAAAGCAAGTCACGGTCGACTCTGTTAAACACGCCCTGCCATCGCCTTTTTTTGTGATTGCTACACAAAACCCAGTAAATCAGTCTGGTACATATCCTTTACCTGAGTCACAGTTAGACCGCTTTTTTATGCGAATTAGTTTAGGGTTTCCTGATAAACAGGCTGAGAAAAATTTAATTTTGGGTTTAAATAATCGTAACTACGACGATTTACCCGTGCGTATAACAACTGAGCAACTCTCTATTATTCAAACAGAAATTACTCAGGTCACACTCAGCAATGCCGTTGTTGATTATATTTTAGAGTTAGTTGCATTTACTCGCCAAGACAAGCACTTTGTTAATCCTTTATCGCCAAGAGCATCTATTGCGCTTTCTCGTGCAGCTAAAGCATGGGCCTACATTGAGGGACGTAATTTTGTTTTACCTGAAGACGTTCAAGCGGTGTTTGCAAGTGTGACCGATCATCGTCTTGGGTTGAATAAAGATGACAGTGCTTATGCACTAAAACATGTTCCTGTTAGCTTGTAAAAGATGCTTAAGCGCCCTACTTTTGCAACTCGTTTTACGCACTTTTTTATAAATAAGTTATTAAAAAATAAGCATAAAACAAACGAGATTACACTGCGTCATAATACAATTTACGTTTTGCCATCGCGCTTAGGAGCTAAATTTTTATTTGTGGCACTGTTAAATTTTGTGATGGGTATTAATTATCAAAACAACCTTATTTTAGCGATGGCGTACCTTATGGTTGTTTTATTAGTATTCGCCATTTTAACGGGTTATAAAAATCTACGTGGTCTCAGTGTAAAGTTTAATCACGTAATGCCATGCTATGCACCCAATCAACCAAGCGCTCATTTTTCTATAAAAGCTAAGAGCGCGTGTCAAGGTGTTGCGCTTGGATATAAAAATACAAAATCACAGCTCATTGATGTAGGTAATAACGAAGTAGTAAATACGCATATTTCGTTAAACTTAGACAAACGTGGGCGTTATTGCTTCGAAAAATTCCAAATTTATAGCTCTTTTCCTTTTGGGCTTGTGTCTGTATGGAGTTATATTCAGCCCAGTGATGCAATTTATATATACCCAGAGCCAATCGATGACCCTAGTTTAGTTCTTGACACACTGGAATTAGGCGATAGCGAAGAGCATGAAAGCCAACAAAAGCCGGGATCGGATGATTTTCACCAACTGTCTCCTTTTATCCCCGGTACAGCACTTAATAAAGTATCTTGGAAACACTACGCAAAAACTCAGCAGTTACTCAGCAAGGAGTTTACGAGTCATTCGTCTGCCAAAATGGTACTTAACTTTAATAAGTTAAACGGCAATACTGAAACTAGGCTCAGTCAACTATGTTATTTAGTCAATAAGCTCACTGAACAGCACGTTACATTTTCTTTAACGTTGCCAAATAGTGAGGTTGCTTCGGGTTGCGGTTTAAAACATCAAAAATCGTGCCTTCAAGCGCTGGCGGAGTTTTAAATATGCTGAAGATGCATAATGCAGGCTTAATAAATTCGGCACTTTCATTCATATTCATCATTATGAGTGGATTTTTGTTTACTGAAGTCCCTGCTCTTTTTCTCGCCATTTTAATTTCTTTAAGCTGCCTTAATTTATTAATTGGAAAGTTCTATAAAAAACTCAATGGTAAGGTGGCTAATATTTTAGCTGCGGCCTGTCTAATCGCTTTATTTGTTGTTGTCGGTGTGTCTGACACAGTTAAGTTATTTGTTTCAATGATGCTACTTGCAAGTACATTTAAACTATTGCAAGCGCGAACAACCAAGCAATATCAAACCGTGTGTTTACTCGTGTTTTTTAACTTATCGACCCTGTATCTCTTTCATCAAGGTTTACTCGAAACATTGCTGGTAAGCAGCTTATATATCGTTAATTTTGCAGTCCTTGGCTATTTAGACAGCCCTAATAGCTTTAAAACGGCTAATAAACAGAGTGTTAAGACCATTTTTTTCGCTTTACCTATTGCTGCATTTCTAATTTTATTTTTACCAAGACTTCCTGCTTTTTGGCAATTACCGGGGCCAAAGCTTGCTAAAACAGGTTTGTCTGAACAGGTAAACCCGTTTTCTATTGCCAAATTGGCAGAATCAGACGAGCTAGTTTTTAGAGTTGAAGAGCCTAATAATACAGCTCTGCAGCCCCCCTATTATTGGCGAAGCCTTATTCATGATGAGTTTAATGGTAACGAATGGTTAATATCGGACATTTTAAAATCTCAACAGTTTAACCTTACTCGCAAGCCAGTTGCCCCTCAAAACTACGTTCAATATCAAGTTATTGCAGAGCCTTCATCGGCTAATTGGTTATATGGTTTGGGGTATGCAACAAGTGATAATACGGCTGTATTCTCCACCTATAATGGTTTGCTAAAACGCAAAGGCAATTTAAATAAGAACATAAAATACACCGTTAAAAGCGGCTCATTAAATAATGTTGTTCTGTCTGACTTTGAAAAAAGACTCTATACGCGACTTCCTGGCAACGTGAACCCTAAAACGCGCACACTGTCATTATCTCTCGCTGAAAAAAATACCAACGAAGAAGCCTATTTTAATGCTTTATTGCGCTATTTTAATGAACAAGCATTTAGCTACACACTCACACCTACAGCAATGACTGGCGAGAATACAATTGACCAGTTTGTATTTGATAATAAACGTGGCTTTTGTGGACATTACGCAAGTACAGCAGCCTTTATGTTCAGGGTTGCCAAAATTCCTGCGCGTGTAGTTTCTGGTTACTTAGGCGGCGAACAAAAGCAAGGTTCAACACTCAACGTCTATCAATACGATGCCCATGCCTGGGTAGAAGTACATTTTAATAATGCGTGGCATGTGTTTGATGCAACCGCGGTTGTTGCTCCAGAGCGGTTAAATGGCTCGTTATCACAATTAAGCGAATTAAATGAAAGCTTTAATGAAAATTTAGGGTTTGGCCTAAAACGCTGGAGTCACTTTAAAGCAATAAATTGGCTTAGAAATCACCTTGAAGAATTAGATTATAAATGGACAAATTGGGTGCTGACTTTTGATCAGCAATCACAACAAAACTTTTTAAAATCATTATTTGGAAATAAAGCGAACTGGATAACGCCACTTGTAGTTTTGGTTACGCTGGCCTTTGTTTTTCTAGGTTACTTTTTCTATTCAAAGCGCACGCCTCTCTCTAATGAGCCACTTATTAACGAAATAGAACAGCTTTACCGTTGGGCGAATAAACGGGGTATTGAAACCGATGTCACTCTTACTCCTTTGCAAAACATTGCAAATATAAAAAAACAAAAGCCCCATTTATCCAGCGAATTGGCTAAATTTGAACAGATAATCATCGAAGTGCGCTATCAACAGCTCGCATTTACTCAAAAACGTAAAACCACTGCTCGAGTTCTGTTAAACTCTCTCAAAACAGCAAAATAGAGAACAATATGAATGCAGTAATTGTTGGCGTTATATTAATGCTGGTACTGACACTTTGCCGTATTAATGTCATTGTCGCGATGACACTAAGTGCCATTGTTGCCGGTTTAACGGCTGGGCTTGGCTTGTCAGATACGCTTAATGCATTTAACGAAGGGTTATCGGGCGGCGCTGAAATAGCACTAAGTTACGCAATGCTAGGTGCATTTGCTGTGGCTATTTCTAAATCAGGGTTAACACGTATTTTAGCAGCCAAATTGCTCAAGCAAGTGAATGATAACAGCCACAAAGGCGAAACAACCCTAAGCTACTTAATTTTAAGCATCATATTATTGTGTGCAATTTCGTCGCAGAACTTAGTCCCGGTACACATCGCGTTTATTCCTATATTAATTCCCCCGTTACTTATTGTATTTAACACGCTGCGATTAGATAGACGTGCCATTGCCTGTATTTTAACTTTTGGTCTTGCAACCTCTTATATGGTTCTTCCGTATGGGTTTGGTGGAATCTATTTATATTCAATATTACATAAAAACCTCACTGAAAACGGTTTAGAACTTGTGAATACACAAGTCCCTATCGCTATGATAATTCCTGCGCTTGGCATGTTAGTTGGCTTAATTATCGCGGTATTTGTTAGCTACAAAAAGCGACGTCATTATGAGGCTCACGCCCTAACAGAAAAACAGCAAGACGTTGTTATCGAACAACCAAAAAAGGTATTGGCTGTTGGCATTGCTGCCGTACTTTGCTCGTTGCTTGCTCAAAATGTGAGTGGTTCTATGATTCTAGGTGGCCTTGTTGGAGTTATGATATTTAGTCTGTTTGGTATTGTTAAGTGGGAGCAGAACAGCGACGTTTTTAGTAAAGGTGTAGCCATGATGGCAATGATTGGCTTTATTATGATTTCGGCACAAGGCTTTGCTTCCGTTATGAAAGCAACTGGCGATGTTACCTCATTAGTAAGCTCTGCTGCTGGTATGATAGAAGGAAACAAACCGCTTGCCGCTGCACTCATTTTATTAGTTGGCCTATTGATCACCATGGGCATTGGTAGTTCTTTTTCTACGGTGCCAATTATTGCGACCCTTTTTGTACCACTGTGCTTAGAACTTAACTTTTCTGTTATGGCAACGGCTGCACTTGTTGGTACTGCTGGGGCATTAGGTGATGCGGGCTCCCCTGCTTCTGATTCAACCTTAGGACCAACGTCTGGATTGAACGCCGACGGCCAACATGATCATATTTGGGATTCAGTGGTACCCACATTTATTCACTTTAATATTCCGCTACTGATATCGGGTTGGATAGCAGCAATGGTACTTTAAATTAAAACACTGTACTGCAACTTCAAAAGTTATGCTGTCAGTTAAAAAGACGATAGCCCTGCATATGTGGGGCTTTTTATTACCTTGTTACGGCCAATTTTAAACACTTTTTTGCTTTTCTCTTAAATTGCATCTTCAGGTATCCCCTGTTTAATTTAAGGTAAAGGATTCATAAGTGCTGAGTAATACATATTACAATATATAGTATGATGTGTTCTTAGTGATTGATTAAATAAGTACCCGCAGGTACTTATTTATTTTAGCTATCTTTGAGTGTGTTAGCTGTCGAAACCGTAGATCATTTTATCGCACACAACCGGTGTTGGTCTGTGGTTATCATCAACCGCTACAAACGTAAAACTACCCGAGATAGCAAGATGCTTATCGTCTTTATGCATCCTCTCTAAAAATATCTCTACGTCTACTTTTAGGCTGGTATTACCAACATAGACTACTTTAGAGATAAGTTCTGCAAACGTACCGGCAGGAATCGCTTCTTTAAAGTCAACACGGTCAGACGAAATCGTTACTAAAGGTTTACGACAAAAACGAGTTGCAGCAATAAAAGCAACTTCATCCATCCACGCTAACGCATCACCACCAAATAAGGTGTTGTGATGGTTAGTACGGCCAGGAAATACTGTTTTTGTTACCGACGTTGTTGAGTCAGCAATACGCTGGGCAATAATAGCGTCACGATCGATTTGTTGTGTCATAGTCTCTACTTTTCATTAGCTAATGTGTCTTGCATCATTAGCGCAGGGTCAAGGCGTTCATTTTTCCAATTAAAACGCCAGTCTAAATGGGGTCCTGTTACTCGGCCCGTTGCACCTATCTCAGCGATTTTATCGCCTCGGGTAATGGTATCCCCTACTTTTACATCTAATTTGCTTAAATGAATATAAGTCGAAGTCACACCATGGCCATGATCAAGAATCAACGTGCCACCAGAGTAATATAAATCAGGCTCAGCAAAAACAACGGTACCACTGACAGGCGCATACACAGGGCTGCCAGTTTTATTTGCGATGTCTAAACCAAAATGTGGTCTACGTGGCTCACCGTTAAAGTAACGCTGGCTGCCATACACACCCGAAATACGGCCTTGTGCTGGCTTATAAACCGGATCTAAAAAATAACGGAGGTCAGAATTAACTTCTCGCGCTTTTCGTACAGCAACCGCTTCACGAGAAATTCGCTCAGATACCTCTTTGGGCGGCGAAACATACTTTTTTGCCACGCCTGTAATTTTGTCAATCTTGTATTCGCGCTTTGTAATAACAATGGCTTGCTCATGCGCGACACCGTCATTATCAACCCACGTTAATGTGTGCTCTGTGTCTGCGTCACGGCCAAAACCAAATACAAATTCACCTTTAGGCGACAATTTTAAGTTTTCACCGTTAAAACTCACACTTTTAACGTTTTCAAGTTGGCCTGTGACTAAACCACCTTGAGTTAAATGTCCTTTTAGTTCAACCGCATTTACATGTATAGACAACAAACTTGCCAACGCGGTTAGCAGTAATCCCTTACGCATAGCTAATTGATCCTTTGCCGACCCCTTCGTACGCGGTGATTTTCACCTCAGACTCTGGGTATTCGTTTTTAACTTGCGTGCTAAGATAGTCAGCTATGCATTCAACCGTGGTATCGCACGGTAAAATGTCGCAACGCGATTCAGCAATGGCCATTTCAAAGTAGCCTTGCTGCGATGTATACGCAAAGCACACATCGTTATCTTCTGCTGTAACATGTTTTAACTCTGCTTTGCTGACTTCGTCTTCAGCTGTCGCTAAATAAATATCTTCCCATTTATCGGCCCACTCTTTTTGCAAACGCGGCATAGCCATGCCATCAAGGCTAATACCAATTTGCGAACGGTGACCATGAATAATGCGCTGACAATTGCCATCATGCTTTTTAAGACCATGGCTGTAGTGGTAGTAAAAACTTTGGCTGCGCTCAGGGTATAAATTAATTTCAATTTTTTCGATGTTGCTAGGCAATTGCGGCATTATCGTTTTAATTAAAAACGCGGTCACTGAGTGCTCATCAATCACGTCGGCATCAATTAAACAAAAGGCTTGGTTTGGTGCGCTCATCGCTAAGTGGTGGTTGTCACCAAAATGACACTCTAATACGCTGTGCTCATCGTGTTGAGTAAGTGAACCGTTTAGTTTCGCAGGCACGGCAAGTTTGTGATCTATACATTCATCAATAATGCCTTTGATTTGTTTTTTAACTAAACCAAAATCAAGCACCATAGACTCATCATTAAGTTGGCCATGCAGGGTTAAATCAACAATCCAGCTCTCGCCAACTGCGCCGCGTTTATTACACAAGTAAGAAAAATCAATCACTGTCAGTGAGTTTACAAAAAGGATCATAAATTTCCTTTAGACTGGTTAAAGAATCACAGCAATTATAATGATTTTTAATACACAATGCGCGGTTTTATCTCCCTTTAACAGCAACAGTTTAATTAAATGGTAATAAAACAAACGAAAAATAGCAAAAAATTAACTGCTCCGAGTTGTTTAGCGTACAAGTGTACGCTAAAGTACGGGGCAATTTCTAAGCGATGAAAAAGAGTTATGGAACCTAAAAACAGCTATACAAAAGAAGAATTGGTCCTTTGTGGTCAAGGTGAAATGTTTGGCGAAGGCAATTGTC
Source organism: Pseudoalteromonas lipolytica (assembly GCF_900116435.1). Lineage (GTDB taxonomy): Bacteria > Pseudomonadota > Gammaproteobacteria > Enterobacterales > Alteromonadaceae > Pseudoalteromonas > Pseudoalteromonas lipolytica. The sequence goes on from NZ_FPAZ01000001.1 coordinate 38,847, forward strand.
GTCTTCCAAGCGATAACATGTTAATGATGGATCGCATCGTTTCTATCACTGCCGATGGTGGTGAACACGGTAAAGGTCAAATCGTTGCTGAACTTGATATCAACCCTGATCTTTGGTTTTTCGACTGCCATTTTAAAGGTGATCCAGTAATGCCGGGTTGTCTTGGTTTAGATGCAATGTGGCAATTAGTTGGCTTTTTCCTTGGCTGGTCAGGTGGCCCAGGTCTTGGTCGTGCACTGGGTGTAGGTGAAGTTAAATTTACTGGTCAAATCTTACCAACGGCTAAAAAAGTAACTTACCGTTTAGATATGAAGCGTGTTATCAAGCGTAAATTGTTCATGGGTATGGCTGACGGTACTGTAGAAGTAGACGGTCGTGTAATCTATGAAGCAAAAGATCTTAAAGTAGGTCTTTTCCAAGATACAACTGCATTCTAATACCCCCAGAATGCAGAAACAAAAAAGCCCCTCTTGGGGCTTTTTTGCGTAAATAAGATGCCTATTTTAAGTTTTGAACATGTTTCGGTTTTCTATTGCTTCTCGCCATCCACCTAACCATTCTGATTTAGGGTCAATTTGTTGATAAGGGCATTGTTCTTTGGAACGGCCTGCCAAGCCTGCTTTATAACCTTGAGAATGAGCTCTTTCTAAACGATCTCTTTTCTGTCTCTTCATAGGTAATATCCTCACCTTTTATATTTATAGATATGTAGCGAAATTGACATCTACATTTAATGAATAGTTAATAAAACTGTTAAATTCAAATGACAAAAGCAATTAAATAAATTGACAATGAGTAACGTGCTGATGATCAACTGAATTAACATTTAAAACCTTTAAGTGGTCATACCTCTATATTTCAAACCACCTATAAATACAGTAAAAACGAGCTATAAATTGCATAGCCATTATTTGTGACACAGGCTATTTCAGTAAAGTTCCCCATTAATTTGTAATTATGACATTTTTATTATGATTACAATTTAGACAACAAATTGCTTGCATGTTAAAAACCGATCGGTCTAATATTGAGCTATGGAAACAAAAATAATACAGCCAAGCCGTCGTGGCAGGCCCCCAAAAATTGAGCGCACAAATGCAGATACCCGCGCATTGCTAATTAATACAGGGTTAGCTGTATTAACTGAAAAAGGCTTTAGCGCCACAGGTATCGATTTAATTTTAAAGTCGGCGCAAGTGCCTAAAGGCTCTTTTTATCATTACTTTAAAAGTAAAAATGATTTTGGTTTAGCCTTAATCGATGCTTACGACAGTTACTTTCAAGCAAAGCTTAAACGCCATCTCACTAATAGCGCCATTAGTCCACTTGAACGCGTTGTTTTATTTGCTAACGATGCCAAACAAGGCATGGCAAAATATGCGTTTAAACGAGGGTGCCTTATTGGCAATCTTAACCAAGAGCTCAGCCACCTTGATGACGCAATGATAGCCCGCATTAAACAAGCGTATACGCATTGGCAACAATTAGTTGAGCAGTGTTTAATTGAAGCTAAAGAACAAAAACAAATCGCAAAATCGACAGACTGCAAAATGCTTGCTGAATTTTTTTGGATTGGCTGGGAAGGTGCCGTTATGCGCTCAAAGCTTGATAAATCAAGCGACCCCCTTACCCTTTATACAGCACAATTTTTACGTTTAATCTTATAAAGCCGTTATAAATCAATTAACGGTTTTAATTTAACCATTAAAAGACGATCGGTCTAAAAGGAGTCAACCATGACAACATCAGCCAAATCGATAGTTATAAATAAAGATGATCAAGGCTATCACGCCAATTACACAGATTTTCCTGTTGAGAGCATCCACCAGCATAATGTTAATATTGATGTTGACTACAGCACCCTCAATTATAAAGATGCTCTGGCGATAACGGGTGCAGGACCAGTGGTAAGACAATTTCCTATGATCCCAGGTATTGACCTTGCAGGCACGGTTAGCGAGTCCGATTCTGACGAATTTAAAACGGGCGACACCGTATTATTAAATGGCTTTGGTGTTGGCGAAAAGTATTTAGGCGGTCTTAGCGAAAAAGCCTCAATGAAGAGCGATTGGCTTATTCCCCTCCCCGCTAATTTAACCCCTAAACAAGCAATGCAAATTGGCACCGCAGGCTACACCGCAATGCTGAGTATTATTGCGCTTGAAAAGCACGGTATTAGCCCACAAACCGGCGAAGTATTAGTGACTGGAGCAAATGGTGGAGTTGGAAGTTTTGCCATCTACTTACTCAATAAGCTCGGTTTTGACGTTGTGGCAACAACGGGTCGTATGAACGAGTCCGAACACTTACAAAAACTCGGAGCAAAACGTGTTTTATCACGCGATGAGTTCTCCACTGCTGGTAAACCACTTGCCAAAGAGCAATTTGCGGCAGCCATTGATTCGGTAGGTAGTCATACACTGGCAAATGTCTGTGCATCAATTAACTATGGGGGTGTTGTTACAGCCTGTGGTTTAGCACAAGGCATGGATTTCCCAGCAACCGTTGCGCCATTCATTCTTCGGGGTATCAGCTTAATAGGCATAGACAGTGTCATGCGCCCTAAAGCTGACCGTATCGAAGCATGGCAACGTCTGAGCGAGTTAGTTGAGCCTGAGTATCTAGATACAATTTCGCGAGAAATTCCATTATCAGACGCCATTAGCCATGCTGATGCATTATTAAAAGGCGAAATACGTGGCCGTGTTGTGGTTAACTGTAAAGAATAACCACTCAAAATACAGTTTCTTGCTTCGTTAGGTATAAAACTAGGGTAAAGGCAATTATACTTACCCTAGTTTTGAGAAATACCGGACAGTCGAATGAGTAATAAAGAAATTTTCAGCAATAACCCACTACAGGGTGTGGGCATTGAGCAGGTTGTCACTGAACTTGTTGACCAGTATGGCTGGGAATTACTCCATGCCTACCTGCGTTTAAACTGCTTTAAAAATAACCCTGATGTAAAATCTGCCGTTAAGTTTTTGCGAAAAACTCAATGGGCGCAAGAAAAGGTCGAGAACTTTTATCTGTACCGCCTAAAAAACTTACCGCGCCCTGATGACGTTAACTACGAGCTACCACCACGCGATCGCGTGATCCCAGCAGATCAAAAACCCGGTGAGCCATGTGAGCTTAGTTTTACTGATGCAAAACGCATTCATGAGAAAAAAGAAGCGAAACAAAAAGCCCGTGCGCGTAAACAGCGTTCAAGCGCAAGTAACCCTTGGGGTAATTAATCTAGCTTCATGTTTTAAGTTTAAATTAGCCGTTTTTAAGAGCGGCTTATTTAGGTTGTTTCTCTGCTTTTTTTACGACTAATCAAAAGTAGTAGTCAAAAGTACAAGTTAAAAAAGTACCGGTTAAAAAGTACTAATCAAAGTTCCAATCAATTTATTAGTCAATTTGTTAGACGTTTTCGTAAAGACCCTCATCGTTATTTCCTCCTTGGTTTATAAATATCTGCTCAGTCTTTAATAGCAACGGCCCGTGTATTAAGTCGCATAAACAGATACACCTATTTTAAAGAAAGTAGTTCACTTTATTAGATAGCCTTTACGTATCATGGTTTAAATTTAAATGAAGGTTGATTATGATTACTACACTAAATTTATGTTTTTTCACCTCTAACTTTTCAAAGGACATGTATGTCTGACTACAATGAATCGCCAGAACAAATCGCAAATGCGACACAAGATTATGTAATGCAACAAACAATGCTGCGTATAAAAGATCCTAAGCCTTCATTAGAGTTTTACCAAAACGTTTTAGGAATGAAACTATTAGGCAAGTACGATTTTCCGGCAATGGAATTTACACTGTACTTTTTAGGCTATGAGCAAGCTATACCAAAAGGGACTGATAAAGAAAAAGCACAGTGGGTATTTCGCCGCCCAGCGCTCATAGAGCTTACACATAATTGGGGCACTGAAAACGACGACAGCTTTGAGGGTTACCATAATGGAAATAACGAACCCAAAGGGTTTGGTCATATAGGTATTAGCGTGCCTGACGTATACGCAGCCTGTGAACGCTTTGCTAAATATGATGTTGAGTTTGTGAAAAAGCCTGATGATGGCTCAATGAAAGGCTTAGCCTTTATTAAAGACCCTGATGGATATTGGATAGAAATACTCTCAGCTGAGGGGATCACTGAGATTATAGAAGCTCAGAAGCCATAAAACTCTAACATTCAAAAACCTGCAATATGCAGGTTTTTGTTTAATGTGGCGTTAAGCATAAAAATAGCTAACAATCCGTAATCTAATAAGACGCAAACCCATAACCAGCATCATCACTGGACACTGTCACTGAAAGCGTTTCATCAGCGCTTTCAAAAACCAAAAAATTAATAGGCTTACAACAAACTTGGCAATCTTCTATGTATTGCTGATCAACATCAGCGGGGTCTAATAATACATCAATGTGTTCACCACAATACGGACACGCAATCGTTTTTTCAGTTAATTGATTCATAACAGAGCATCCTCTATCGGTATTTTGCTTAATTCGTAATTAACCTAAGCATAATGTAACAATGTTTTACACAATAAGATAATTACCATCGTACGAATAGATGAGGTTACAACATAGTATAGCAACTGTGTTTTTTGTTCTGCTTCACACAGTTTATATAGGGTTATCTATTACTGCACTTTAGTTTAAAGCTCTCGTGCAAATTAAAGCTCTCGTTCAAATTAACTTAGCCGATACAGCATAAGCTGTAAAGAATAGAGATAACCATAGTGAGGTATTTAACAAAAGCATTAAACCTCGAGTAAAAGGACACACGATTGCCTAATACATAAAAGGAGGCCATTAGGCGGCGAAGGCACTTCTGACCATCCACTCATTTATGGTAAAAGCCAGTGTTTGATCCCCGACTAATTTAATTTTTTTCTCTAAAATTTCGTCATTCATTTTAGAAAGCCCTAACCATACTGAGGTAAGTGCTCTTAGATCTGCATTAATATAAAGGTCCACATCAAAGCCTGGGTCCTTTGTACAAAGGTCAATACTTGTATCTGGACGCGATATTAACCAAAAAGATCTTTTTTCTTTTGGCAACTCACTAAAGACAAATTGAATTACTTTTTTCTGGGAAGTAAATTTTGAAAAATCAATTTTGCGTCTTACATTCCACATGAGTAATTTAGCATCGAGTTTTTCTAAAGTGACATCAGCATCAATATTACGATGAGCCCATTTACCTAACGCAAATACAATCGGTGAAAGCTCTTGTCCAATTTCAGTAATTTTATAATCGATATGGCCCGTTTTTAAATTTTCACTTCGATTAATAAGGCCCTGCTCTTCCATACCTTTTAGGCGTTTAGAAAGTAATGTTGGCGACATCCCAGGCACCCCCCTTCTAATTTCATTAAAACGACTAGACCCAGACCACATTTCACACATAATAAGTAATGTCCAACGAGGTTCTAACACCTCACAGGCTTTGGCGATAGGGCAAAATTGGTTATAGCTATTTTGAGACATTCCATTTCTTCCAGAGCTAAAAATCAAGTATTTTCCAGTGTATACGCTTGGTGACCTATCTACTAGTACAAAAACTGTACTGGATATGCTCCTGTTTCTACACTAGCTAGAGCAAACGCCTTCACTCAGACTTACATTTCCAAACAACACTTATACAAAGGATAAAACTATGCCACTCGTTAATATCGATATTATTGAAGGTGTTTTTAGTGCTGAACAAAAACAAATCATGATTAAGAAGGTGACTGACACGATGGTGTCCATAGAAGGTGAAAATTTACGTGGTGTTACATGGGTAAAAATTAATGAAGTCAAACAAGGTGACTGGGGGATCGGTGGTCAAACGTTGACCGCAAACGACGTCAAAGCAATGGCTCAAGGATAAGTTAACACTCTATCGTTCTTAAATTTTAAAAATTAGACTGCACAGATACTTTTTATAAAGTATTTGCGCAGTTCACTTAACTAACTATTACATGATTTATATATACCTACAGACCCAACTTTATTGGTAAAACATGTCATCATTTACAATCGAACGTACCTTGGCACCTTGCTTGTTAGCAATTTAATAAGTTCTGGTTGCATCCGTTGATAATTATCAGGAATTTCTAGGCAGGCAAGTTTCTTTCCTTTAAGTAGCTCTTTATATTTGTTCGATACTTTATTTTTGTGAGTTTTTTCCATCATAAAAATAACGTCTGCCCATTCGATAAGATCACCAGATAAAGGTGTTTCAGAATCGAGGTTTGTTCCGCACCCTATCGCATTAATACCTTCGTATTCAGAAAACACTTCTTCTGCGGTAGGACTGCGCAAACGATTTTCTGAGCAAACAAATAATAGATTCATTTTCACCTTTAAGCCCCTTATAAGGGGCTGTTTATTCGTCGACATAAATTTAATGTAATCAAGCGTGATTGAATTCAAATTGCCTGATTGTATCCATGCTAATAATTTTTAGTAATTTCTGTTTGGTTGTTTATCCAGAACAACTAATAAAAATGTTGCTAATGGGCCTAAGGGCAAGGATATAAAAAACCATAATAGCCCACTTCTGTTTTTACTTTGAGCTAAGCCTGCATTTAATAATGCTAAGGTCCCTAAACCAATCACATATTGACCGCCACCTGACAAAATTTCACTTCCATTCATCGTACTTTCCTTCATTTAATTAATTACGCCGAAAAATCGGCCCGCAAACGCTTTTAAAACTGAAACATAAATTTGTAGCTTAACTATCGATAAATAACTAGGGCCAAGGAATTTTTTGGTGTTATACCATTACGCTTAATTAAGTGGTCTATTTTGAGGCAATAAAACCGCGTTGATAACAAGGCAAAAATTTAGTTATTTAGTTGTTCTAAATCAGAAATTTTTAACGCAGGTAGCGACTGGTTTAATCACTCAAAATGATTAAGTATTTTTGCGGAATGGTATTAGTTGCTTAGTAATAAAATTTCGCATACGTACCCTGCGGCTTCACTTTCCAAAGCATCACTGTTGTAAATTGTATAAAGACATGGGAAAGCGTTTCATCAGTACGACTCCCTATTATTGAGCTCTATACTAAATAGATTGTTATTATCTCTATGCTTTTCAACATAACCACCTTATTAAGTATCAAAAATACCTATTAAGTAATCTTAGTTGCTATAAACTACTCACTTTTAGGCTTGCGCAGTTTAGATAAAATAAGACTATCAATATCATTACTAACGCTTCCTATGCTGCTATTGGTAAGTATAACGTAGCCTCTATTTTGGTCTGTAATCGACCGTGTTAACGCTATCCACCCTTGGTTAAATCCAGCGAACCCTAAACTTTTATTTTCTGAATCGACAACATAACTCATACTCCAGCGACCCCCTGTATTTGCTACAGGTGTAATCATTTCTTTAATTAGAGCTTGTGATATAAAACGAGAGCCATTGTATTTATTTTCCTTATTTTTAAGCACGGCTAAATTAAATCGTGCTAAATCAATAGCAGTTGTTTGTAAGCCCGCAGCGGCTTGCTCAGCAAAGTAGATCATGGATGTTTTCTTTGCATTTTCATCATACGGTGTTGCTGATTTACTCATAACAGCAGGTGTTACATTAAATGTTGAGTTATTCATTCCAAGCGGCTTAAGTACATTTTTCTGCATATAGTCTTCAAAACTTAAACCCGATACATCTTCTATGAGTAACTGAACAATAGAGTACCCACCACCTGAGTATGACCATTTTGTATTTGGTGTATGTATTAATTTTACATCGCCTGCACCATTATTCTTGCCATTTAATGAATCTACAATCGAAGGAACATCTGTAGGTGAGCCCCAGCCAGAATAAGGACCGAGAGACAAGCCCGATGTATGCGACAGAACATTTCTTAACGTTACATTTTCAGTTCCAAACTCAGACTTAGGTATCTTCCAGCGTTTTAAATAATTATTTATTGGTTTATCAAGTTCAACTTTACCTTGATCCACCAACTGCATAACCCCCCACGAAGTCACTACTTTTGATATTGAGCCTACATTAAACATGGTATTTTCTGTAATGGCTTTTTGACTTTCAATATCTGCAAAGCCATAAGAAAGAAATCCGGTAACCTCTTCGCCTTGAACAAAGGCAACGGCAACACCAGGGGCTTTATGCTTATCTAAAATCTTTGGTACAGCCTGATCAAGCTCGGCTTTTAGTTCTGAGAAATAAGTCGCGTCAGCTGCTTGAGCATTACTAATAACGAAAAAAACAATAAAAAATAATAATTTATTCATAACATCCCTTTTGAAACACTAAATAACGCAAATACACGCTTCTAAAGTAAGAATCTCTTATAATAAAAACAACCTAATATTAATTATTTAAGTAAGTTCCTATAAATATTTACAGCAATATCTAATAACCCTGGTTTTTTGTTAATCTCACGCCATCAACAACCATTACCCATTCGTCACCAACCAAATGTGGTGCTTCTGTCACATCGAAATTAGAGGTTAAAAAAGCCACACCTACTACAAAGTCGTCTCCTATAAACTCTTTTAACGGCGCGTTTATAGATGTTGACCCACCATCTTGGACCCTCTCATATACCACCGTACCGTCTTGATGGATAAGCAAGTACATTTCTTTGCTTTCCCACTCACCTACGTAAGATAACTTATCCGCTGGCAAAGGCTTGCTACAAGAAGTCAAAGTAAGCACAGCTAAAACCAGTAAAATAAACTTTTTCATTTCTACCATTAAGATCCCACCGAAAACCTGTCTTAAAAGAGCTTAATTTTGCTTTTATCGTTGTATTAATTAAGATCTATTTCAGGGTGATCTTTTATACCGTACATTTCTTCCATTAACTTTTTATAAAAATCGAGTGGTGGCATTTTCATTTTTGCTCGACGTTTATCAACATTGGCCTTGTCTTCAATAGGACTAAATACAATTTGACCCTCTATTAAGTCAGCCTGAGTGCCATAGAGTTGCTTGTTGCCCTGAGCAATAAGGACCCTATCAGTTAGTAGAGCAAGTTGCTGTCCCGTTATACCTTCATTATTTAAATATGACGTCTCTAAATACGGGAGCATTTTTGCTTTAAATTCGATATCTGATGAATGCTGAATTATTAAAAAAGCAGCACTCACTCCTTCAATACCGACCAATTCTTTTGTTAGCCATGAATGTTCTTTGATAATAGCTTTTAGCTTAGTTGTATTAGCTTCATCTATTATCTTTAGCTGGTTTATGAGTTCTTTGGGGGGATTTTGCCAGCCAACTTTTCCTATTTTATTGCGGATACTTTGATCTTGAATTTCCATTTGCATTAATTCCTTTTTTAGTTCTGGATTGCTTTCAGCTAAAGTAAAAAATGGAATAAATAAGATAAGTATTAAATAACGCATAATTTTCTCTTCCTTGTAAAATGAGTTTTATCTCTGTGGCATGAACGACAACCGATTTAACTATAAACAGCGTTTTAATAAGGGTTCAGAGCGTAAACGCTATTTCTAGGTAAAGTTCTTCCATGTTTCTCCAATTCTCCAATCTGTATAACTGCCAGTTAAAATTCACACTAGCAAGGCGTGTTATGTTATTTTTAGATGCAAATTTTTTGATTGATTTAAAATTACGACCGCAAACACGATTTCTAATGCAGCCCCAATAAACGCACCAATTACAAAATCACTCGCCAAATATATGCACAGCGCGCCAGATATCATAAGCAGAGCCCCTAAAATCCAATACACTTTTGTGCCATATAAAGTATTAAAAATTAAATAACGTACACCAATTATCATGAGCATGCTTGATTGATATGAGTATTTAAGTGCAACTATCCCCGCTAAACACCAGATAACCCCAGATGCTAAAACGCCGGTTCCGCCACCACAGTAAGAAGTATTCATATCTTTTTGTGCATCTTCAAATGTCATAATTACTCCTTACATGCCCTTTAATACCCAACCACTTTACTGCTTCATAACGCATTTGATGGCTTATTTTTTATACACCCATCTTTCTACACATAAACATCTTTGTAAACACATAATTAAAAAGCATATTTAGACTTCGTAAATCCATTTCAAAACAGTGTACTTAATATTATTGGGCACAAGCACTCGCAACTGTATATAAACACAGTATTATGTAAATTACCGTGCCTGCACCTAAAACCCATCAATTAAAACTAAGTCTTAAGCCAATTTTGCTCCCTTTAAATCAGTGCATTGCACGTAAGAAAATTGTACCAATTCGCTAAATTAAGAACTCTTGAGGCAATAAAACAGCGTTGATACCAAAATGATGATCTATTACTGCGGATTGATATTGGTATTAGTAATGGCTAAGTGAGCGGTAAAACAACTTACGCGACGTCTTTATAAAGTGGCAGGTAAAAAAGTGAGTTCTGTATTTTGGCTTTGTTTGACTATGTTAAGCCCAGCGCATTACAGAGCGACTCTTTTTGGATCCCGAGGGTAGAATTCATCCGGTTGTTTGGCACATAAGTCAAATTCACGGGTGTTTTTATACGGGAGTTTCATAAAACCAGCAACGCCTACATCGGTAATGCTAACAGCATATTGCATCAACTTACTTAGTAAGCGCTTAAATTCAGGTTCTTTACTGGCGTCAAGTAAGCGGTAGTAATGGTGAATTTTCATTCTATCTGGCAAAGCTTCAAAAATGATACAGCCTGTGTGATGTATTTGGTTTAGCTCAAATACGCATTTAATCACTTTTTTAGGCAGTTGTAGTTGCTCATCGGGGTCTTTGCCGTCTTCAAAGTACGAGTGTGGTCGCGTTACATCAGAGGCCTGTACATCCATCACTTCGTAATCAAGCTCTGGTAAATGTTCAAACTTAAAGGCCCCTGTGCCGTCACGTTCTAATTGAATAGTTTTACGCGCATCGAATAAGCAACACTTAAACAGACCTTTTTGTTCAATACCTTGAGCAAGCATCACGGTATTATTTATAGCGTCTGTAAAGGCAGTGCCTAAGCTTTCGTCATGCAAAATTAAGGATGACTCAACAAACACAGAGTTTTCTTTCCAGTGAAAACTTAAGCCCCCTACTACCGGGTATTTAGCTAATCGACTGATTGCCGCCAAAAATGCTTTTTCGGTATCGCCGGTATCAAATAAGAACTCTTTATAGTATCTATCAAGCTGTGCATCATTTACATCGAGCAGTTGTTGATTATGATCAGCTTGGCGCAAAAACTGTTTACGCGAGCTGTATACTACGGTATCAGGGTGCTCGTCTATGTCGCTAAACCAGTAGGGAATATAGGGGCGTATCACCTCACGGGGCAGCTCTGGTAAATATGCTTTAGCCATGGTTGGCATATTACGCATAAAGTAATCGCCCGCACCATCTCGCGTTGCTTTATCTTTTGAAAGCATGCCATCAATTACCCGTGCAAGCTCAATGGGTAAGTTAAGACTGGTGGCAGGAATAACTTTTGCGCCAAAGCGGCATGATTGCGCAGATGCTAATGCATACAAGGTTGATGCAACGCCTTGCTCGTCAAACCGTGGCGATGATTGACCGCCCGACATCTGCTCATCACCAATAAAGTACACATCGCCCATGCGTGCGTTGGTGGTGCTTATATCTGCCGACATTAAATCCATAAAATTACTGGCAACCGGATTCCCTTCACTGTCGATTTGGGCATACACAGAGCTGCCCCAATCAACCAAAGATAATTTATTGCTTTGTTCGTCATACACGATATTAGAAGGCTTAATATCACCATGCACAATGGGTTGTGGGCTAATGCCATTTTTGTGCTCACGCAAATCAACCAGTACATTCCTGAGCTTAAGCGCTAGCGACATAATTTTTGCTGCACTAAAACGCCCTTGCTTGATGGATATTTTTTCTAAATCTTCGCCAAGGGCACGCTCCATCATTAGGATGCCTTGCTTTTTTATTCTTTCAAAGGCGTAAAACTTCGGCACCAAGGGGTTATTTACTTGAGAAAGCATGTAAGCTTCGTCTTCTAGGCGGTCGCGAACGCTTTGTGCCAGTGTTATCCGCGAAAACTTAAATACCCATGGCACGCCTTCATCATCAATCCCCGCAAAAACAAAGCCAAATGCCCCTGAACCAATTAGCTCAACCTGGGTGTAACCGAGCAAGGTTAATTGCTTAATACATATGTTGAGCCATCGACGGTGCTTTTTTGCATCATGATGAGACAGTAAGTATACAGACTGTTCTTCGTTGATGTAAAAATTGCGGATTTGTTTGGGATTCACTGCATCTCTCAAAATAAAAACGGCATTGTTAGCCGTTTAATTATTGAATGTTGGTAAGTTAATTACAAGAATTTTGCTTTTCAATGGTCCAACCATGTTGTTTAAAAAACAGTTCTGAAACTGTTAAAATGATGCCTGTCAGAATAATTAACTCCATCACACTTATTACGTCGCTCATAAACATCCAGCCTAGAGCAAAAAACCCCATAAGTTGAATCGCTTTAAAATACCATGCAACTTTTCGTATTGTACCGTACTTAAGCTGATAGCTTTGCTCTAAAACGCCATCACACATTAATGAAATAACTGCGGTGGATTTTCTAAAGGGCTTTACGATTACATCTAGCTTGCAGGCTTTACCATCAATATCAAATTCATGGCAAGAGGAAGTTTTAAAACTACGGGCTTCTTTTATTAATTCACCATCGACTTTTAAGGTCTCTTTACCGGTATAGGCTGACCCCCAATATTCGATAACATGCTTACCTAACGTAAATTGTGCTGTTATTCCCTTCATTAGTGAAGCTTTAACGTTCTCTGTTGTCATTGTAATTTCCTTATTAATCAGAAACTCACCCTAATCTAAAAACAAAAAAACGGCAAGCTAAGCTTACCGTTTTGGTATTCAATGGGTAATTGAAATTAAAGTCGAATACCGCCGTCTATTTCAACAACACGGCCTGTAAAGAAATCGTTTTCAACAATGTACTGTGCCGTTTGTGCAATTTCTTCTGCTTCACCAAAGCGACCCACTGGAGTTACAGCCATCATGCGCTGTTTTGCCTCTGGCTTCATTGCATCGGTCATTGCAGTGCGAATAACACCCGGTGCAATTGCACCCACACGAATTCCAAAGCGGCCTAGCTCTTTTGCCCAGCCCGTTGTCATGGCAACAACACCCGCTTTAGAAGCAGCATAGTTTGTTTGGCCAATATTACCTGCTCGTGCAACGCTCGACATATTAACGATAACGCCACCTTTACCAGACTCAATCATGTGGCTTGCTGCTTCACGTCCGGCTAAAAACACGCCCGTCAGGTTTACATCAATAACAGACTGAAATTGGGCAAGCGACATCTTATCAACCACTTTACCTTCTTTCGCTTTGATAAACATACCATCACGTAAAATACCAGCATTGTTGATAAGCACACCAATATGACCAAAGTCATTATTAATCGTGTTGAATGTTGTAACGACTGCCTCTTCATCAGTCACATTTGCAACATAGGCTTGTACTTTTGTGCCGTATTTAGCCAAGGCAGATACCGCGGTATCGAGGATGTCTTGTTGCATATCAATCAGCGCAATATTTGCGCCAAGCGATGCAAACTTTTCGGCCATCGCAAAGCCTAAACCTTGCGCACCACCAGTAATAACGATGTTGTTGTTTTTAATTTCCACAACACACTCCTACTTCGAGAATAATTTAAAAATGGCACTAAAATCATCACTGCCTGCACCTTGGTGTTGCAGCATGGTGTATAAATTTTTAGCCATTGACCCCATTGGGGTTGATGAATTACTTTGCTGGGCTGCTTCCATAGCAAGACCTAAATCTTTTGCCATTAAATCAACCATAAAGCCCGGTTTATAATCATTACTAGCCGGTGCGGTTTCCATCACACCTGGGCAAGGGTTATAAAGCTCTAAGGTCCAGTTACGGCCTGAACTGGCGGTCATAATGTCACTCAATACTTTGGGGTCTAAGCCATTATTAATGCCCATTTGCAGAGCTTCACTTGTCCCTGCCATCAAAATACTAAGCAGCATGTTGTTACATATTTTAGCCACTTGGCCTGCGCCAATATCACCCGCATGGAAAATATTTTTGCCCATATCAACCAATGCAAGCTTGGCTTTTTCAAAGTGACGATGCTCACCACCGACAATAAAGGTCAGCGTACCCGCGGTTGCACCTGCAACACCACCTGATACCGGTGCATCAACAAAATCAATGCCTTTTTGTGCCAGTTCGATGCCTACTTGACGAGCTGATTCAGCATCAATGGTTGAGCAATCAATAACCAGTGTTTTACTATCTAGTAAATTAATTAAGCCCGTTTCACCAAGATAAAGCGACTTAACATGCTTGCTTGCTGGTAGCATACTAATAAAAATATCGACACCAATAGCACATTCAGCTGCATCGCTTGCGGCCATTGCGCCTTTTGCTTCAAGCTCGCTGACGGCCGCTTTATTTAAATCAAATACGCGTACTGTGTGGCCGGCATTAACTAGGTTAGCCGCCATTGGGCCACCCATATTGCCTAAACCAATAAAACCTATTGTTAATTTAGCCATCTGTATTACCCCTTGGTTAACACATTGAGTGGGTGAGTTTGCTCATCCCAGCGTGATGTAAAAAAGCTTTCTAGTAAATCAGGTTCAATGTCTGATAGTGACTTAAATTGCCAATTAGGTGCGCCATCTTTATCAATTAATAAAGCACGCACACCCTCTTGAAATTCACCTACTTCACCGCATCGTACCGACATACCAAGCTCCATTTTAAAACACTCGGCAAGTGTTTTGCCTTTCGATGTAGCAAGTTGACGCTCTACCAATGCACAACTCAGCGGGCAACCATGTGCCAACGATTTTTGAGCACGTGACAGCCATTTATCTTCTGTGTCGATTGCTTGTATATAGTCAATTTTGTCTTCTAGGGTTTCAAACTCAGCAAGCTTTTGAATAGCTGCTAGGTTAGCTTTCACATTCCCCTTTGGTACTCGACCAGAAATGTTATCAATAGAGACTAAAATTTGAGTCAGCTTTTCATGGTTTAATGAGGCTGTTTTACCCCATTTTTCAGCAGTGATAGCAGAAAAAATGGCATCAAATTTATCGGCCGTTGCATAATGATCGGCTAAGTTTACAAATAATGCATCTTCAGCATTAATAGAGGCCGCCGTTAAACCTAAAAATAGGCCCACTTGATCTGGCATTTTATGTAAAAAGTAACTGCCGCCAACATCTGGGTATAAACCAATAGTGAGTTCAGGCATCGCGATTCGAGAAGTGTCAGTTACGACTCGATGACTTGCCCCCGCCATTAAGCCAAGGCCCCCGCCCATCACAATACCGTTACCCCATAACATAATGGGTTTTTCGTAGCAGTGTATTAGGTAATCAAGCTTGTACTCTAACGTGAAGAAATCTTCAATGTAGCTGGCAGGCTCACCTGTGCTCATCGCTTTGTGTAAACTCACCACATCGCCACCGGCACAAAACGCTTTTTCACCTGCACCTTTTAAAATAACCATCGCTACTGAGTCATCGTCAGCCCACTTTCTAAGCTGTGGCTCAAGTAACTGGATCATGTCGTAATTTAATGCATTTAACGACTTTGGCGCGTTAAGTGTTGCAATTGCAATGAGGCCGCTGGCGGCCTCTGCAGTTTCGAACACCACTGGCGCATCTTGATGATTTAGTAGTGTTAAATTACTCATTAGCCGTTTACCCAGTTTGCTTTACGCTTTTCTAAGAATGCGTTCACACCTTCGCGTTGGTCTTTGCTGTCGAAAAGTTGAACAAACAGTTCACGCTCAAGCGGTAATGCATGAGCCATAGGCTGAGTACGGCCTTTTTGAATGAGTTCTTTACACGCAGTAACAGCAACAGGACTCTGTTCAGCTACTTGATTAGCCAGCGCCATTGCTGCATTTAAACTTTCGCCTTGTGCAACAACTTCTTCAACAAGTCCAATTTCAAGTGCTTTGTCGGCTTTTAAACGCTCACCACATAAGATCATGCGTTTTGCCCAACCTTCGCCCACTAACCACGCAAGATTTTGCGTCCCGCCAGCACAAGGCAGTAAGCCTACTTTTGCTTCAGGTAGCGCCATTTGTGCTTGTTGCTCTGCAATACGAATATCGCACGCAAGGGCAACTTCAAGACCGCCGCCCATGGCATAGCCATTTATTGCAGCAATTGAAACACCACGGAAGTTTGTTAATGCTTCAAATGCGTCACCAAATACTTTAGACATGGTTGCCGCAACGCCTTTATCGCCACTTGCAAACACATTTAAATCGGCACCGGCACTAAAAAACTTCTCGCCTTGACCTGTGATAACCAATGCATATACGTTTTTATTGGCATTTAATTCTGTCACCGTGTCTTTTAAGGCGGTAAGTGTATCGTGTGTCCAGGTATTCGCAGGCGGATTATTCATTGTTAACACCGCTACGTTGCCTTCAATAACAAGATCGATAGATGGATTAGACATAGTACGCTCCTTATAGAATGTCGTTAGCTGATTCAGCTAAAATACGGCGCGCAATAATCACACGCATAATTTCGTTTGTACCTTCAAGTATTTGATGTACTCGCACATCTCTAAAATGACGCTCTAGTGGGTATTCTTTGATATAGCCATAGCCTCCGTGAATTTGCAGTGCATCATCACATACTTTAAAGCCAACATCTGTGGCAAAGCGTTTTGCCATTGCACAGTAAGTGGTTTTTTCGCTGTCGCCCGTATCCAGTTTAAACGCCGCTAAACGTACCATTTGACGCGCAGCTACAAGCTCCGTGTTCATGTCAGCAATTTTAAATTGCAACGCTTGGAAAGCGGCTAAAGGCTTGCCAAATTGCTCACGCTCTTTTAAATACTCGCGCGCTGTATTAAGTGCAGCTTGCGCCGTACCTAACGAACACGTTGCAATATTAATACGACCGCCATCAAGGCCTTGCATCGCAAATTTAAAACCTTCGCCTTCTTGACCCAGTAAGTTTGCAGCAGGAATACGCACGTCTTCAAAGCTAATTAAGCGTGTTGGTTGTGCATTCCAGCCCATTTTTTCTTCGGCTTTACCATACTCAACGCCGGCTGCATCTGCAGGAACCACAAATGCCGAAATACCTGCAGCACCTTCACCGCCGGTGCGTGCCATAACCACTAATAAGTCAGTTTCACCCGCTCCAGAGATAAACATCTTAGAGCCTGAAATCACATACTCGTCGCCTTCTTTAACGGCTTTTGTTTTAAGTGATGCAGCATCAGAACCTGAACCCGGCTCGGTTAAGCAATACGAGGCAAGTAATTCACCCATGACAAGTTGTTCGCAGTATTTTTCTTTTACAGCATCGGTACCGAAGCTTGCTACCATCCAGGTTGCCATATTATGAATTGTTAGCATGGCCGTGGTTGCTGTACACCCCATCGCAAGCTGTTCAAAAATAATGCTTGAATCTAGGCGAGATAACCCTAAACCACCCGCTTCTTCTGGCGTGTATAAACCACAAAAACCAAGCTGACCCGCTGCCTTAATGGTGTCTTTTGGAAAAATGTGTTCTTGATCCCATTTAGCGGCGTAAGGTGCCAGTTCAGACTCTGCAAACTGACGGGCTGTTTCAGCAAAGGCTTGCTGATCTTCGGTTAAATTAAAGTCCATAGTAGACCTCTTAAATTGTTGTCTTATTCTTTGTATAAATCGGTGTTTAAAGAGCGAGGACAGCCTCGCTCATTCCTTATAAAGCGCGCTTACCGGCGCTTATTTAAGGTTAATACTCATGTTTGGACCCGAGGCGATATCGTCCTCAAACCAACGAGACGTAATGGTTTTCGTTTCAGTGTAAAAACGAATACCTTGTTTGCCATACGTGTGTTGATCACCATAGAAAGAGCCTTTCCAACCAGTGAATGAGAAAAACGGCAGTGGCACCGGAATTGGCACGTTAATGCCTACTTGGCCTACTTCGATTTCGTGTTGGAATTTACGTGCGGCTGCACCGCTTGAGGTAAATAATGACGTACCATTACCGTATGGTGAGTTATTAATTAGCGCGATTGCTTCTTCAAGCGTATCAACAAACATACACGCCAGTACTGGACCAAAGATTTCTTCTTTGTATAAGTCCATCTCGGTTGTCACATCAGTGAATAACGTTGGACCAACCCAGTTACCTTGCTCATACCCTTCAACAGTAAAGTCAGAGCCATCAATTAAACAGGTTGCACCTTGTGCTTTACCGCCTGCAATAAGCGATAAAATACGGTCTTTTGCCGCTTTTGATGTTTGCGGACCATATGCTGCATTCGCATCATCCCACACACCTGGGCGCACGTTTTCAAAACCCGCTTTAATTTCATCAACCCAGTCTTTCGCTTGACCAACAAAAACAGCAACCGAAATACCCATACAACGCTGACCCGCAGCACCAACCGAAGCACCTACTAGGTTGTTTACAACATGTGATTTACTCGCATCAGGCATGATAACCATGTGGTTTTTGGCGCCAACACAAGCTTGAACACGTTTAAGATTCGCAGTGCCTTTTGAGTAAATATACTCACCGACTCCACACGAACCCACAAATGAAATTGCACGTACAGCAGGGTCTTCTAGTAAGCGGTCTACTTGTGGTTTAGTACCATGAACAACTTGTAAAACACCTTTAGGGGCACCCGCTTCAACAAACAGCTCGGCTAAACGCATTGGTGTAAGTGGGTCTTGCTCTGATGGCTTAAGAATAAACGTGTTACCACACACAATAGCCAGTGGGAACATCCACAGTGGGATCATCGCTGGAAAGTTAAACGGCGTAATACCAGCACACACACCAAGCGGTTGCATATACGAATATGTATCGATTTTACGCGCCACGTTTTCCATGGTTTCGCCCATCATTAACGAAGGCGCATTTGCGGCTTGTTCAACAACTTCGATACCACGCCATACATCACCTTTCGCATCTTCGAATGTTTTGCCCAGTTCATGACAAATAATCGTTGCTAGCTCATCGTGATTTTCTTTTAATAGCGCGGCATATTTCATCATAATGCGCGCACGTTCAGAAATAGGCACTTCTTTCCACGTTTTAAACGTTTCTTTAGCCGAAGCAATTGCGGCATCCATTTCGGCATCTGTTGCACAAGGCACTTGTGCTAAAACTTCTTGGTTTGCAGGATTAATAACATCAATAAGCTGCGTTGAACTTGATTGGGTAAATTCGCCGTTGATAAATAAAGGTACTTGGTGCATGAGGCACTCCTCCCCAGTGGGTATTAAGAGGCCGCAACATGATAGTTTTTAAAATACGTTGCGGCTGTGAGAGACTAAAAAATGCTTAAATAGCTTCGACTGCCATCGCAACCGCTTCACCACCACCAATACACAGTGAGGCAACGCCTTTGCTAAGACCACGATTCTTTAATGCATGAATTAGGGTGACTAAAATACGTGCGCCGCTGGCACCAATTGGGTGACCCAATGCACATGCACCGCCGTTAACATTCACTTTGCTTTCGTCGAGTTTAAGCTCGTTGATTGCAAGCATAGTTACCATGGCAAATGCTTCATTGATTTCCCAAAGGTCAACGTCTTCTACAGACCAACCTGCTTTATCTAGTAATGACTTCATTGCACCAACAGGTGCTAATGTAAACTCGCTAGGGGCTTGTGAATGTGTGCTGTGAGCAACAATGCGACAAAGCGGTGTTAAACCTTGTGCGTGTGCGTCAGACTCACGCATTAATACAAGAGCAGCAGCACCATCAGAAATTGACGACGAGTTAGCCGCCGTAATAGTGCCATCTTTTTTGAATGCAGGACGTAAGCCTGGGATCTTATCTGGGCGAGCATTACCTGGTTGCTCATCAATAGAAACCGTTACATCGCCTTTACGCGTTGAAATAGTGTGTGCAGCAACTTCGCTCTCAAACGCACCTGATTCAATGGCGGCATTGGCTTTGGTTAACGAGCTTAATGCAAAGTTATCCATTTGTTCACGGCCAATTGAATATTGATCAGCGGTGTCTTGTGCGAAACAGCCCATTGCTTTGTTGTCATAAGCATCTTCGAGGCCATCACACATCATGTGGTCTTTCACTTCACCGTGACCCATACGCATACCACCACGTGCATTAGGTAGCATGTAAGGCGCATTACTCATGCTTTCCATACCACCAGCAACAGCAACATTAATAGAGCCAGACTTAATTAGATCATGCGCGAACATCGCCGCTTTTAAACCTGAGCCACATACTTTATTGATCGTCGTTGCACCGGTGCCTTGATTTAGGCCCGCTTTTAACATTGCTTGACGCGCTGGTGCTTGACCTAAACCTGCCGGTAATACACAGCCCATAATCACTTCGTCGATTTTATCCGCAGATAATCCCGCGTGCTCTAAACTGCTTTTAATGGCAGTCGCCCCTAAATCAGTTGCGTGTGCGCCACTAAGTGCGCCCATAAACCCACCCATAGGTGTGCGTTTTGCGGCAACAATAACAACGGCTTCAGTAGTCATAATTGGCTCCATGTTAGTGGTTATCATCATGTGTTCAAATCATGTGTAACCAAACAGTTAATTTGTTATAGTTTAATTTCGATTTAATTCAGCATACATAATATTTACGTTTACGCCAACGTAAATCTAAAATCAACTTTTTTGCGGCCGGTAAAACTGTAAACTTATCTGTATTTTGCTGTATTAAAAATCAAACATTTCCTCACAAAGCCATATAAATAAGGCGCTGCAATAAATTTTGAGCGCTAACCTTATAAGTCTAAAGTATAACTTCACAATGACACTTTACCTTTACGTAAACTTCACTTATATTGGTGTTATTCGAATGAGGTAAATAAATCATGAAACAAGACAATCAAACAAACTTTGAAAGTGCAGCAGTCGAGCCTGCCAGCAATGAGCAAACGTTTAGTATCAGCGAACTAGCAAAAGAATTTGATATTACAACGCGCTCTATTCGCTTCTATGAAGACCAAGGCTTGATCTCACCTGAGAGAAACGGTCAAACCCGTATTTACTCGAAACGTGACAAAGTAAGGCTAAAACTGATCCTACGAGGTAAACGCTTAGGCTTTACACTTGCCGAAACCGGCCGTTTGTTTGAACTTTACGACGCAGATAAATCAAGCGCTAAACAGTTAGTGACTATGCTTGACCTTATTGCAGAAAAGAAAGCGGATTTAAGCCAACAAATGGACGACATTAAAGTTGTTCTTATGGAATTAGTCACCGCTGAACGTCGCTGTCGTGAAACCCTCAATAACCTAGACGAATAACCTGACACCCTTTTTATACGCGTCAACAGACTCTCACAGGAACACATATTATGAGCACTATTTCACTTTATAAAGAAATGAACTTCGGACTTGGCGAAACCGCAGACATGATCCGTGATCACGTTAATAGCTTCGCAAGCCAAGAGATTGCCCCTCTTGCTGAACAAACAGATTTAGACAACACGTTCCCAAATCAACTTTGGCCACAACTTGGCGAAATGGGTTTATTAGGGATGACGGTAGCTGAAGAATTTGGCGGTGCGGGTTTAGGCTATTTAGAACATGTTATTGCCATGGAAGAAATTAGCCGTGCAAGTGCCTCAATTGGCCTAAGTTATGGTGCTCATTCAAACTTATGTGTAAACCAAATAAACCGTAATGGAACACAAGCGCAAAAAGAAAAATACTTACCAAAGCTTATCAGCGGTGAACACATTGGTGCGCTTGCTATGAGTGAACCCAATGCAGGTTCTGACGTAGTATCAATGAAATTAAAGGCCGAGAAAAAAGGCAACGTATTTGTTCTTAACGGTAACAAAATGTGGATCACCAATGGTCCCGATGCTGATACGTTCGTTATTTATGCCAAAACAGATTTAAATGCAGGCCCTAAAGGGATTACAGCTTTCATCGTTGAGCGCAACACACCAGGATTTTCTACCGCACAAAAACTAGACAAACTGGGTATGCGCGGTTCGAATACTTGTGAACTTGTATTTGAAAACTGTGAAGTACCAGAAGAAAACATTTTAGGTAACTTAAACGAAGGCGTAAAAGTCTTAATGAGTGGCCTTGATTACGAGCGTGTTGTATTAGCCGCGGGTCCACTTGGTATCATGCAAGCCTGTATGGACATTGTTGTACCGTACATTCATGAACGTAAACAATTCGATAGCCCAATTGGTCAATTCCAATTAATTCAAGGCAAAATTGCCGACATGTACACGCAAATGAATGCAGCGCGTTCATATGTTTACACGGTAGCTCGCGCATGCGATCGCGGTGAAACAACACGTAAAGATGCGGCTGGTGCCATTTTATATGCAGCAGAGCTAGCGACTAAGATGGCATTAGATGCAATTCAGATCTTAGGCGGTAACGGTTATATCAACGAGTACGCGACAGGCCGTTTATTACGTGACGCTAAACTTTATGAAATTGGTGCGGGTACTTCTGAAATCCGCCGTATGCTGATTGGTCGCGAATTATTCACTGAAAGCCGATAAGGATTAAAGTTATGACGATTTTAAAATCGAGTGTTAATCCACACGATCCGCAATTTCTGCAAAATCACGATAACATGGCTGCCCTTGTAAACGACTTACGTGAAAAAGTGGCCGATATCCGCTTAGGCGGTGGCCCTGCTTTAATCGAACGCCATGTTGGCCGTGGTAAGTTATTTGTACGCGATCGTATCGAAACATTATTAGATGAAGGTTCGCCGTTCTTAGAGATTTCTCAATTTGCGGCGTTTGGTGTTTACGAGCAAGCGATTCCATGTGCAGGCGTTGTTGCGGGTATTGGTCGTGTTAAAGGCGTTGAATGTATGATTATCGCCAACGATGCCACTGTTAAAGGAGGGACATATTTCCCACTAACAGTGAAAAAGCATCTGCGCGCACAAGACATTGCAGAGCGTTGCCATTTACCATGTATTTATTTAGTTGATTCGGGCGGTGCAAACCTGCCTGAACAAGACGATGTATTCCCAGATAAACTGCATTTTGGTCGCATTTTCTATAATCAAGCACGTATGTCGGGTAAAGGCATTCCGCAAATTGCGGTGGTAATGGGCTTATGTACTGCTGGCGGCGCGTATGTGCCTGCAATGGCTGATGAAAGCATTATCGTAAAAGAACAAGGCACTATTTTCTTAGCGGGTCCACCGCTTGTAAAAGCCGCAACAGGTGAAGAAGTTAGCGCTGAAGAGCTAGGCGGTGCCGATGTGCACTGTAAAACATCGGGTGTGGCCGATCACTATGCTGAAAACGATGCACATGCACTGTCTATTGCACGTCAATGTATTGAGCGCATTAATTATCAGCGCCCTACTGCACCATTACTTGAAGACGTAAAACCTCCACGTTACGACATTAACGAGATTTACGGCATTGTTGGTACTGATCTTAAAAAGCCATTTGATGTACGTGAAGTCATTGCGCGAGTGGTTGATGACTCATCGTTTGATGAGTTTAAACGTTACTTTGGTGAAACCTTGGTAACAGGCTTTGCGAAAATTTTTGGTCACCCTGTTGGTATCGTTGCTAACAATGGCATTTTATTTAGTGAATCAGCTCAAAAAGGTGCGCACTTTATTCAGTTGTGCGCGCAGCGAAATATCCCTTTAGTCTTCTTACAAAATATCACCGGCTTTATGGTGGGTAAAAAGTACGAGGCAGAAGGTATCGCAAAACACGGTGCCAAAATGGTTACCGCTGTATCGTGTGCTGACGTACCCAAATTCACCGTGTTAATTGGTGGCTCTTATGGTGCGGGTAACTACGGTATGTGTGGCCGAGCGTTTGAACCAACAATGATGTGGATGTGGCCTAATGCCCGTATTTCGGTTATGGGTGGCGAGCAAGCAGCTGGCGTACTTGCTCAAGTAAAGCAAGACGGTTTAGCACGCAAAGGCGAAAGCATGACTGATGCGCAAATTAGCGAATTTAAAAAGCCAATTATCGAGCAGTACGAAAAACAAGGTCATCCTTATTATGCCAGTGCACGACTGTGGGATGATGGCATTATCGACCCTGCCGATACACGCAATGTGTTAGGTCTTGCTTTAAGTGCTGCTAAAAACGCCCCAGAGCGTGATTCTCAGTTTGGCGTATTTAGAATGTAATGGAGGCCGTATGTCAGTAACACTACAAATAACAAAATCAAATGTGGCTGTCCTCGTTTTAAACCGCCCAGAAAAACACAATGCATTTAATGAAGACGTGATTAGCGAACTCATTCAGTGCATTGAGCACGCCAATAGCTGTGATGTACGTGCTTTGGTATTAAAAACACAAGGTAAGCATTTTTCTGCAGGCGCTGATTTAAATTGGATGAAGTCGATGGCTGGCAATGACTTTGCAGAAAACTTCGCAGATTCAAAGCAACTCGCCAAATTAATGCATGTTCTTGCAACAAGCCCTCATCCAACGCTATGTGCCGTACAAGGGGCTGCATTTGGTGGTGCGTTAGGCTTAATAGCCTGTTGTGATATTGCTATTTGCCAAGACGATGCACAATTTTGTTTAAGCGAAGTGAAGTTAGGTTTAATTCCAGCTGTGATTAGCCCGTATGTGATCAAAGCGATTGGTGAGCGTGCTGCACGCCGTTACTTTTTAACCGCAGAAATCTTTGATGCACACACAGCGAAACAATTAGGTTTAATTCATCAAGTGACCGGTGACTTACAAACAGCATTAGACAAGCACTTGCAAAGCCTTGTTAATAATGGGCCTATTGCAGTGAAAGCAGCCAAACAGCTAATCAATGATGTTGCGGGTAAAGCCATTGATGAAACACTAATCGATTTAACAGCAGAGCGTATTGCGCGTATTCGTGTATCAGACGAAGGACAAGAAGGTCTTAGCGCATTTTTTGAAAAACGCAGCCCAAATTGGCAGAAATAGGATCCATTATGACAACAAAAACGTTGAAAAAAATTCTCGTTGCAAACCGTGGTGAAATTGCCTGCCGTGTTATGCGCACAGCAAAACAAATGGGCCTAACTACGGTTGCTGTATATTCAGATGCAGATAAACACGCGCAACATGTAAAGCTGGCCGATGAGGCTTATCACATTGGTCCTGCACCAAGTAAAGACTCATACCTAGTCGCAGATAAAATTATCGACGTTGCAAAACAAACCTCCGTTGATTGCATTCATCCCGGCTACGGTTTTTTATCTGAAAACAGTGAGTTTGCCCTAGCCTGTGAGCAAAACGACATTGCATTTATTGGTCCTCCAGCATCAAGTATTGAAGCAATGGGCTCTAAAACGCGTGCAAAAGAAATTATGCACGAAGCCAATGTCCCTTTAGTGCCGGGCTATTATGGCGATAACCAAGACACTGAATTTTTAAAAGCCGAAGCAGAAAAAATTGGCTACCCTGTCCTTATCAAAGCAGCCTTTGGCGGTGGCGGTAAAGGAATGCGTGTAGTAGAGCATGCAAAAGACTTTATCAGTGCGCTTGAAGGGGCAAAGCGTGAAGCTAAAGCAGGCTTTGGTAATGATTTAGTGCTTCTAGAGCGTTACGTTACTAAACCCCGTCATGTTGAAGTACAAGTATTTGCAGACAATCACGGCAACTGTGTTTATTTAGGCGATCGTGACTGTTCTTTACAACGTCGCCATCAAAAAGTAATTGAAGAAGCACCGGCACCGGGTTTATCTGATTCGCTACGAAAAGAAATGGGTGAAGCCGCTGTACGCTGTGCACAAGCAATTAACTATCGTGGTGCAGGTACTGTTGAGTTTTTACTGTGTGGCGATGAGTTCTTCTTCATGGAAATGAACACTCGTTTACAAGTAGAGCACCCGGTAACCGAAATGGTCACTGGCGTTGACTTAGTAAGCTGGCAAATTAATGTGGCTGCAGGTGGAAAACTGCCGCTGTCACAAGCGGATATTCAGCTGCAAGGTCATAGCTTTGAAGCACGTATTTATGCAGAAGACCCAAGCAATGACTTTATCCCGTGTTCTGGCCGTATTGATGCCCTATTCACCCCGACTGAATCAGAGTTTGTACGCATAGACACTGGCATTGCCGCTGGCGATGAAATTAGCCCGTTTTACGACCCAATGATTGCTAAGCTCATTGTTCACGATGACAACCGTGAGGCTGCGCTTGGTCGTTTATCAAAAGCACTGCAACAATTTCATTTAGCTGGGTTTAGTTGTAACGTTAACTTTTTACACAACCTTGCTAACCACCCTACGTTTCAAGCTGGTGCGCCTGATACACACTTTATTGAAGATCAAGGTGCGCAATTAGTCGCTAAAGACGAGCAACAACATACACTCGCGACAGTAATCGCTGCATTTGCATACATGAGCACACTAAAAGGCAGTAGTGCGAGTCCATGGCAGCAATTAACTGGCTTTATGCTAAACAGCGCTGCGCTAACAAACATCCCATTTACTGATGTTGCGGTGCAAGCTGAAAAGTGTGCCGATGGTTTTAAAATCAACCTCAACTCAGTTGACTATACAAGTTCAGGCACTGTTGAAAATGGCCTTGCTCGCTTAGTCATTAATGGTGAAAAAGTTGTCGCGCATGTTATCCAAACAGACACGCATATCACTGTAATGTATAACGCTCAGCAAACAGTGATTGAACTCATCGATAAACACTACATTAGTGAACATGAAAGTGATGCACTTCCTCTTGCGGCCCCATTAAACGGCACAGTCGTTAAACACCTTGTCGCTGTGGGTAGCGAAGTAGTTAAAGGCGATGCGGTTGTAATTATCGAAGCAATGAAAATGGAATACACGCTTAATGCTCCACATGATGGTGTATTAACCAGCTACTGTTTTGGTGAAGGTGAATTAGTTAGCCATGGCGATATGCTCGCCATAGTCGAGGAACAGGAGGCGGTATGACACAGTTCCCTGCGTGTGTACGTATTGTTGAAGTGGGTGCCCGTGATGGACTGCAAAATGAAGCAGCCGTCACCAGCCAAGATAAAATCGAACTAATTAACGCCTTAGCCAACGCGGGTCTTAACGATATTGAAGCGGGTGCATTTGTATCACCTAAATGGGTGCCGCAAATGGCTGACTCACGTGATGTGATCAACGCATTAAACTTACCTAATGTTAATTTAAGTGCGCTAACCCCTAACTTACGTGGTGCAGAAGCCGCTCATCAAGTGGGCATTAAAGAGTTTGCTATATTTACCGCAGCCAGCGAAGCATTTTGTCAAAAGAACATTAACTGCTCGATTGATGAAAGTATTGACCGCTTTAAAGAGGTCATGGACTTTGCGAAAGAAAATAATATTCGTGTTCGTGGCTATGTAAGTTGTGTAATGGGTTGCCCTTACCAAGGTGACGTTGACTACGCTGATGTATTAAAGGTGTCGCAGCGTTTATTAGACTTGGGTTGTTACGAGATTAGCCTTGGTGACACAATTGGTGTAGGAACAGCAAAAAAAGTGGACGAGTTATTAGATTTATTACTGCAACATATTGATAAGTCAAAACTCGCTGTACATTTTCACGACACCTACGGGCAAGCGCTCACAAATATTTACACCGCGCTAATGCGAGGTATTTCAACCGTTGACAGTGCCGTTGCAGGCCTTGGTGGCTGCCCTTATGCCAAAGGAGCGTCAGGAAATGTTGCCACTGAAGATGTAGTTTACTTACTGCAAGGGCTTGGCATAGAGCATGGAATTGATTTAGAAAGACTGGCGAAAGCTGGTTGGGCTATTTGTAGCGCATTAAATAAACAACCTGTCAGCAAGGTTTCACTTGCTCTAAAGAACACGCAGAATAATTAAGGAGTAGGCTCATGGCCGGTTTTGATAAAGTGGTTTCGAGTTACGAAGCTGCGATGGAAGGTTTAAAAGATGGCGATACCATTATCGCTGGTGGCTTTGGCTTGTGTGGTATTCCTGAAGGACTTATCGGCGAAATAAAGCGTAAACAAACAAAAAACTTAACGGTTGTATCTAACAACTGTGGTGTTGACGACTTTGGTTTAGGTATTTTGCTACACGACAAGCAAATTAAAAAAATCATCGCCTCTTATGTTGGTGAAAATGCCTTATTTGAACAACAGTTACTTAATGGCGAAATTGACGTAGTACTTACGCCACAAGGTACACTTGCTGAGAAAATGCGTGCTGGTGGTGCAGGTATTCCGGCATTTTACACTGCAACTGGTTACGGCACCCCTGTTGCACAAGGCAAAGAAGTTAAAGAATTTGATGGCCGCCCATACATTTTAGAAGAATCAATTACGGGTGAGTTTGCGATTGTTAAGGCATGGAAAGCCGATCGCTATGGCAACCTCGTGTTTCGTCACACAGCTATGAACTTTAATCCAATGGCTGCAACCGCAGGTAAGATTACCGTTGCTGAGGTTGAAGAAATCGTAGAGCCGGGTGAACTGGAGCCGAGCCAAATTCACACCCCAGGCATTTATGTTAATCGTGTGATCAAGGGTAACTTTGAAAAACGCATCGAACGTGTAACGACTCGCGATTAAGGAGCATTAAAATGGCATTATCACGTGAACAAGTAGCTATGCGCGTTGCACAAGAGCTACAAGACGGTTATTACGTTAATTTAGGGATTGGTATCCCTACCCTTGTCGCTAACTATGTACCCGATGGCATAGAAGTCATGCTGCAATCTGAAAATGGTCTGTTAGGAATGGGTGCGTACCCATCTAAAGACCAAGTTGATGCAGATATGATCAACGCGGGTAAAGAAACCGTGACAGCAGCAACAGGTGCAGCAATATTTAATAGTGCAGATAGTTTTGCCATGATACGGGGTGGTCATGTAGACTTAACAGTATTAGGTGCATTTGAAGTTGACCAGAACGGAAACATCGCATCGTGGATGATCCCAAAAAAGCTGATTAAAGGCATGGGTGGCGCGATGGACCTTGTTGCTGGCGCGAAGAATATTATTGTTACGATGACGCATGCAAGTAAGCATGGCGACTCTAAGTTATTAGAAAGTTGCACTTTACCGTTAACTGGGGTTAACTGTGTAAAGAAAATCGTAACTGATTTAGCCGTACTCGAAGTCAAAGACGGCGCTTTTCATCTACTAGAGCGCGCACCAGGCGTGTCAGTAGATGAAATCATAAGCAAAACGGCAGGAAAATTGCTTATTGAAGGTGATGTCCCTGAAATGGTTTTCTAACCACTGACATCCCAATGTACCGACCTCATTCCCAGTGCCAATGGCGCTGAGTTACCCAAAATCCCTCGCAAGAGGGATTTTTTTATCTTTTATATCCCCCTCACTGCACCAATTTGTCACACAATTAGTATAAAATGCCCTAAACTTGTGAGTAACACGTAAGGAGCACTTTACTTGTTACCAATAAATAAAAACTGCTACACTCGCCTTTTTTGCTTTTTGAGGCGAAAAACTAGATTAAACAAGCAATTAACGCTTAATTTTTAGGCGTTATCGCAAAAGTTAGCTATATTCACCCTTTAGTCTGTTGGTTTTTAAATATTGGGATAATAATTGCTTAGCTCTTAACTTCATAAAACGCGCTATTGAGAATTACTGAAATTAACTATGCAAACACCTATTCGTGGCCTACGCTCATTTTGTTTCGCTGCTCGCACACTGAGCTTTAAAGATGCAGCAAACCAACTTTATCTTACGCCGTCAGCCGTAAGCCATCAGATCAAGCAATTAGAAGAGCAATTGGGGATTGAGCTATTCGAACGTCAAACTCGCTCTATTCGTTTAACCGCTGCGGGTAAGAACTTTTATGATTCCGTCTCACCTCTGATTAAAGCTCTCGAAAAAACCATTAATGAATTTAGTCAGTTACAAGAAAATATCACTATAAGCATTACTCTGCCTGAGTTTTTTGCCAGTGAATTATTAATGCCAAAGTTGAGTGAGTGGACCGCCGATCATCCAAACACTAACTTACAGCTAAACACCTTAAAAACGCGCAAAGAACTGACCAAGCAAAGTGACTTATCAATTGTATTATCGTCATCTAAGCCACACGAAGGGGTTGTACACGAATTATTTTCGTTGTCGTATACACCGGCATGTAATAAAGAAAACTGGCAAGCATGGCACAAAAACCCTTTTCAAGCCCTTAATGAAGTGCCCCTAATACTGCATAAAGCACGTCCTTGGGCATGGCACCAATGGGCTGAACATGCAGGTATTGAAGACTTCGCACCAAAACAAATTATTCAGGTTGATAGTATGTTCGGGGTTGCGCGAGCTGCACAGCAAGGGATGGGAATTGCACTTATTCCTTTGCCTATTAGTCAAACCTGGTTTGAAGAGCAATGGCTATTTAATTTTACTGATATGCCATTAAAAACCAAAGATAAATACTATTTAGTCCAGCACGAACCGAGCGAAACTAACGCACAGCTAGAGTTATTTATAAAGTGGATGATTGATACGTTTAAGCATTTAAAATAATCACTTATCTGGATGCCTGTGTATAACACAGGCATCATTCACACGGGCTCTGTCGTGAGTAATTTCATCTTTCTAGCGATTCTAACCACCCTTTTATCTCAGCCATTAGTTGTGGCAACAGGCGCTCTAGTTTTTGAAGTGTGTCTTTGATTACGAGGTTTTGCTCGCGTGCTTTTAACTCAATTTCTTCACATAATTTTCTGAGCTTATCGGCACTCAGCTCACCACACATCCCTTTTAAAGCATGCGCAGTTTGATGTACTTCTGCATGATTTTGCACTGCAAACTGCTCTTTTAAATCAGTGAGTTTTTTCGGCGCGTTGATCATAAATATTTGGCATATTCTTTTTAGTAAAGCCTCTTTATTAAGTAACCGTACAAGCGCTTCTTGACGATTCCATAATGACTGCGCTTCATCTACTGTGCTAACGTGTTCTTCTGTTTGCTGTTCATGATCAGATAAAATCCATTTCACAACTTTTGATAGCACATCATCTGCTTTAATTGGTTTGCTAAGATAATCATTCATACCGACTGATAAACATTTTTCTTTTTCGCCCATCATCGCACTCGCAGTCATGGCAATCACAGGCACATTAATAAAAGCGCCACCAGCCTCACCTGAACGTATTTTTTCAGACACTTGATAGCCATTTAAAGTTGGCATCTGACAATCGAGTAGTACACAGTTTACAGGCACTCCGCTTGCTTCGCTCTGCAATAAATGTTCAATGGCTTCTTGGCCATTGTTGGCCGTGAGTATTTCAATGGGTAGCTCGTCAAGTGCCCCTTTCGCTACTTCTAAGTTAATTTTATTGTCATCGACAATAAGTACCTTACTGCCTTTAATTTGTGATAAACGTTCATTTGAAATTGCGAACTCACCATCACTGTTGTCATGTAATAACGTGTGGGTTTCGTTATCACGCAGCTCAACCCCTGCAACGCGTAATAGGGCTGTTTGTGTAAGGGGTTTACTTATTTTACTCACTTTGCCCGCTTTGCTTTTTGGTATTGAAGTATCAGACTGATGCAATAAGACAACGTGAGTGCTGCTATGTGTTTCATGCAGGTGATCTAAGCTCGTATTATTATTGATTTCTTCGTCGTCTATTATGGCAAAATCAATGTTCTCATCATCGTGTAGGTCTAATTCACTAAGCGATGAAACGCTTACGTGCCCGCCATATAAAACAACCAATTTTTCAATTATTTCTATAATATGTGCATTTTGACTACACACTAAAACATGTTTAGAAGAAAAACATGCCTGCTCTTGCTTTAAGTTTCTTTCACTCGCGCGTGCCTTAATATAAAAGCTAAATGTACTGCCTTGATTTAAAGTTGAATCTAAGTAAATTTCTCCACCCATTGCATGACATAACTGCTTACAGATCGATATCCCTAATCCCGTCCCCCCAAATTTCTCGGTAATTGCACTACTCGCTTGTTGGAATGCACCAAACAGTCGTTTTTGCGAAAGAGGATCAATGCCAATTCCTGTATCTTGTACACTAACCCTTAATTTATATTCATTATTAGCAACATGCTCCGAACTCACTTTAATTTTAATAAACCCTTTTTCAGTAAACTTAATGGCATTACTAATCAGGTTATTAATAATTTGAGTTAGTCTAAGGGGGTCTACTTCTAGCTTATCGCATGAAAGTTCTGTGGTGTCTAAGTACACATCAACCCCTTTATCGAAGGCTCTGACAGCACACGAGCTCACCAAACTTTCAATCAGTAGCAGCGGGTTTATCAACTGAATATTTAAGTCGAGTTTTCCTGCCTCTATTTTCGACAAATCAAGAATATCGTTAATTAATAAGTTTAAGCTTGATGCGCTCAACTCCATCATATCAACAAGCTTGCGTGACTTATCTGTTAGCGCTTCTCGTTTCAAAATATTTAGCGTGCCAATGACACCATTTAATGATGTTCGCAGTTCATGGCTCACATTCGAAATAAATGCACTTTTAACCTCGCTGTGTTTAATTGCTTCGTCTTTTGCTTCTGCAAGTGCGTGTGTACGTTTACGCACTTTGGCTTCAAGCTCAGAGTTAAGACGTTTAACTTTAATTTCAGCCTGTTTTTCTTTACTAATGTCTCTAATTATTAAAGCCAAACCACTTAGGTTACTGTGCTCAGAAAAAACAGGACTCACT
Organism: Pseudoalteromonas lipolytica; assembly: GCF_900116435.1. Classification (GTDB taxonomy): domain Bacteria; phylum Pseudomonadota; class Gammaproteobacteria; order Enterobacterales; family Alteromonadaceae; genus Pseudoalteromonas; species Pseudoalteromonas lipolytica. The sequence continues at coordinate 71,442 of NZ_FPAZ01000001.1, forward strand.
GAAATAGCGTAATGCGCGATATATTCACCTTGCACAAATGAACACTCGTCCTTTATTTGAGCTCTAGAACTCTGTATTTTTTTTACATATTCATCGATTGGTAAATTAGATAGAAATTCAATTTCCTTACTTGATTTCCCTACTGCCGCTTTACTTGAAATGAGCAATAATCGCTCTGCAGTATGGTTTAAACTGGTCAGATACCCTTTTAAGTTAAGGGCAATAATTGCATCGATAGAACCATCGACAATTGCTGATGCTTCTTGTCTGGTTTCTGCGAGTAATTGGCTTCTAATCGCATTACGATAAAATGTAATTAAAAGAATTGATGTGAAAACAATCACTGCAAATAACAGACTGTAGGTGATCAAGCGTTTTTCATTGATCAAATTATCCACATATTCTTTAGGTGCAAGTAGGTTAAAATTAACAAAACCATATTTATTACCTGATCTGGTATACAACTTTTCTGAACGTACATAGAACTGTTCTTCTGTATTCGCTTTTGACTTTATTAAATAGATACCGTTGTACTTTATGTTTTCGGTGTAAACAGCCTGCCAATTTACACTGGGATTTAAATCTCTAGAAAATTGATAGCTTTCAAGTGGATGAATAATAAAATCTCCATCAGAGCCACTAATAATAAGTTGTGAGGTATCAAACACTGTTTCTTTAAGGTTATTAAGTAATGTACTGGCATTAACATTCATAATTAAAAAAGCAAAACGCTTACCGTTCTCACTGTATATTGGTATCGAAAACCGAATCATCGGTTTAAAAGGAAATTCAATTTCACCAAACTCACGATTTAAAGACAGTGGTGACATATACACTTGCTTTGGTTCAAGCAACGTACTAGGCAAGAAATAAGGCTCGCCACTTTTAGATTGTAATGAATAATCCGCAGAGGCTTCTACAGATGCGCCAACACGCTGAACACGAATAAGTTCGTTACCTTCAGCAGTCACTGCAATAACACGCACCTGTTCAACGGCGAGGTTATTTTCCATATAACCAATAAAAATAGTTTCTAATCGCTCTTTCCATTGCTGATAACTAGTGCCATCGTATGGGTCTATTCCATTGTTAAAATGGGCTCTTGGTAAGCCTGAAATTGGCGGGGTTGAATACAAAAACCGTAAATCTGATTTATATTCTGACAGTGTCGTTGTTACAATTTCTTTTAGCCTTTGATTCGTTTCGACGAACTCTTGGTCTATCGAGTCTAAAACATCTTCTTTTACTTGCCCTTCAAAAAAGCTAACGGCGATTGCTATAAAAACAACAAATACTATCGACACTAAAGCAAAGTATGGGTTCAATGAGGCTGCTTTTTTATTTTCTTTTAGTAAAATATTCACTCAGCTCCCCTTACCGTTCATCAGCTGCTTTTGTGCACCATTTCAACAAAATAGCTTTAACGCACTCATAATTAATTGGTTTTGCAATAAAGTCATTCATCCCGGCATCAATACAGCGTTGTTTGTCGGCACTTAATACATTGGCAGTTAAAGCAATGATGGGAGTGTTTTTATAGGAAGGCATCTCTCTGATCCTTAATGTCGCTTGCGGCCCATCTAAGACAGGCATTTGCATATCCATAAGAATGAGATCAAACGCCCGTGTTTCACACTGAAGAATAGCTTGCTCGCCATTATCGGCAATATTGATAGAGCTGATATTAAACTCACTCAACATCGCTTCAATAACGATTTGATTGATTTCGTTATCTTCGACAATCAGCACATTCAGCCAAGAGAAATCAATTGCTTGCTCATGGGGTTCTTGCATGTGCTGTTGTTCACTATAAACAGACTCATTCGTTCGGATAACATTGAGATCAAAATGAAAGTCTGAGCCAACACCATACTCACTTTCAACGTGCAATGAAGTCCCCATTAATTTTAATAGCTTACTAGAAATGGCTAAACCGAGTCCTGTACCACCAAACCGTCGTGTAATTGAGGCATCTGCTTGTGAAAAGGCCTCAAACAAGCTATTAAGCTGTTCCTTCGCTATGCCAATTCCGGTATCTGAAACGTGGAATGTAATGCTAAATTCATCATTCGATAGCTGATGAATACTCACATTTAACGATACACTGCCTCTTTCTGTAAATTTAATTGCATTGCCAATTAAATTAATAAGCACTTGTTTAAGGCGTGTTTCATCTCCCAAAAATATAAAATTGGGGTCCTCAGGCAACACTGAAATAAACAGTTCGACTTGTTTATTATTAGCTTGCGCTTTAAATAAATGTGTTAGCTCATCGAGTAATAAGTTTAATGCTATTGGCTGTTCTTCCAGTTCAATTTTTGAGGCTTCGATTTTACTTAAATCTAAAATATCATTGATAATTACTAATAAGCTCGCACCTGAAGAGTGTATGATGGCCAACATTTTTTCTTGTTCTGCATTTAATGGTGTACGACTCAATTGACGTGCCATACCCAAAATACCGTTCATAGGCGTTCGTATTTCGTGGCTCATATTCGCCAAAAATTCTGACTTAACTTTAGTGGTATGTTCGGCGGTTTGTTTGGCATCTGATAAATCTTTACTTAAAATTCTGAAGCTATCTGCCGCTTTTGCAAGTACACCTATTTCATCTTTTCTATGTAAGTCATAAATTGGTGCTGATAAATCGCCATTAAGAAAGTGTTTAAAGCTCACCGTAAGGCGTTTAATAGACTTGGAGATCTGCAAATGGAAAAAAGCAGACAAGGCAATAATGTAAATTAACACTCCCCACGCGAGTAGCTTTAAAATACGTTCTGTTTTAGAAACTGTTTTTTCTGCTTCTTCCTTGATACGGCTTAACCTTGTTAATGATTGCTCTCTTAGTTCATTTGCTAAAGTACTAAATTCAATTGCGTCACCGGCCATTACAACATTGACTAAACTTAAATAATTGCGATTTGCTTGAATACTCCTCGCAAATGCCTGACTATAAGTATCTGCCATTTTTGAAAGTTGGTTAATTTCAGAGCGGTATTCACTTTTTTGAATATGCACAGAGGCATTTAATTTCGTCGAAATCATTCGTAAAGCATCGTTAACTGACGCTCTTTTTGCATAATCTTTTTTGGTTAAAAACAAATACGCATCTCGATGCAACGAATGCCACAGATTGAGATACTCAGAAATAAATAACTTTTCTTCAACAGTGGTTACTTTTCGCATTAAGTTATCAAGGTGTGTCGTTGCATCAGCGTAAATTCGGGGTAATTCTTTTTCTGTCAATGTTGCTCTTATTTCGTAGCGCTTGGTCAAGACCTGTAAATTCTCGCCGTACCTCTTTACTAGTTCAGACATGGCGTTGAGGTAAATTTGACTCTCATTCTCTTCATTTTTAAGCTCAACATCGCTTAGACGTGTTTTGATACTTTGAAAATTTTCGACGATTTTTTCAAACACAGCACTGCTTCCACTCCCGCCATACACAGAGATATCGCGTTGCATTTCGACTATGTCTTTATTGATCCTAAGAATACTTACAGCGTAATTACTGATTCGGCTTATATCGTTAAAAGCAACCTCTATTGTATTTAGACGTTTATTCATAACGTAGTAACTGGCGCTCATAGCAAGTAAAATTAGCATCAACGCTAATAACATTTTTGCAGCAACAGAGCGTGAGAAAATATTCGACAAGGCAGTTCCTTAAGAATTAAGCAGTTCAAACCACTTATCTAAACTGTAATCATAATTTGGCATGACGGTATTCCAAACCGCGATATTAGAAAAGCGCTTAATGTAGCTGCCTCCATCCCTTACTTGCCCAGCTTGAACAGAGATTTTTCCATCAGTGCCTGTTAAGTCTGTCACCGCTTCTTTACCTTGATACCAGTAATTCCACTCTGGTATAGACATAAGAGGCTGACTTCGTTCTGGGTTAGAAATGTAATAGCCCTGACGCGCTATAAATGCACCGGGATAGCCTGACAACCACCAGTTCATGTAATCGTACGCTGCATCTTTTACATGCCCTTGCGTATTGGCCGATAAACACATAACCCCATGCCAAGCACGATAACCTTCTTTGGGTGAAGCATACACAACAGGGATACCTTGTCCTCTGCATGCACTTACTCCCGGTGAAAACATACTTTGAATAGTCACACGGTTAGTTTTCATAAAATCAATCGACTGTGGAACCGATGTCCAAAATCCAGCGAAGTGACCCTGCCTTTTTTTCTCGAGCAAAATTTTAAACAGCTGATCAATTTCTGTAATACTCATATTTCCTAAGTCATTAAAACTCATCAGCCCTTGGGCCTGAACAGCAAGTGCGGCGTCAAAAATACCTATGGTGGGCGCATTAACTAAGCCTACTTTCCCTTTATTTTTCTCGTCGAGCAACCATGCCCACGATTCGGTTTCATAGGGAATACCTTGCTCAATAAATTGCGTGTTATAGCCAAAGGAATCAACATTGTGAACATACGGCATATAACTGATTTTTTTGCTAGGCGTCGTACCGAGGCGACCATCAGGCTGAACATACAAAAGCTTATTGGGTGAATCCCCCGCCCCTATTTTTGCTTCAGGTATTACACGCCCGGTTTTAGTTAGTGGGTTAATTTCGTTCCAATAAATAAGCCTATCAATATCTAATGGTTGGATAGCCCCAGCCTGCCACAAAATATTAATTGAATCAGACCACTGTTCGTACAAATCAAAAGAACTTGGATCCGCTGCCGCCTTTTGTAAAACAGCAGCACTGCCCATTGGAGTAAATTCGATATTAATGCCAAGCTCACGCATTGCTCGTTGACGTAACTCTTCTTGCAAAGTGACATGTGTGCCCATCACTCTCAAAGTGACAGTGTTTTTTGCAAAAACATACGGTGCTTTAAATGCCAGTGTTGAAGCAGCGACTCCCACACCCATTTTTTTTAGAAAACATCGACGGTCTTTTAAGTTAGCCATACATATTCACCTAGTAAATAAGCAACTATGAGTATAGATGAAATTTTTAACGTTAAAATCTCATTATTTCATCAATCAATTGCATGTAATTTAAAGCAATTTCTACCCGCATTTTTTGCTTCATATAATGCTTCGTCAGCTAATGAAACAAGTTCATCAAACTGTTTCATCTCTTGGTGAGAATACACAACTCCCCCAATACTGACTGACACCCTATTTAAAGAAGATTCTTCGTGACGAATATTTTCGCTCGCTAGTTCATGATTAATTCGCTCGCAGACTTGCTTTACTCCATCAAAATCTGTGTAAGGCAAGAGCACAAGGAACTCTTCTCCTCCATATCGTACAACCGTATCTTGCGGGCGTTTAACTGAACGATTTAATACCTCAGCAATCTTTTTAATACATACGTCGCCTTGTGGATGGCCATAATGGTCGTTATAACGCTTGAAATGATCGATATCTAACATCAGTAGGCTAAAAGCTCTTTTGTCACGTATAGCTTGCTTAAAAACATTAGAGACTTCTAAGTCTAGGTAATGGCGATTAAACAAACCTGTTAGAGAGTCTTTGTATGTCAATTCAACCAGCTTTTCGAGGCGAAGTTTATTCTCAATATGATTCTTCGTGCGGTGTATTAATGTTGAAGCAGTGATGGGTTTTCCAATGAAATCTGTTGCTCCGGCTTCCCAGCATGCATTTTGTGAATCGGTATCGTAGGTCGATGTAATAAAGACAATAGGTACATTTTCAAAGGCAAGATCGTCTTTTATTTGCCTACATACATTTAACCCATTGATATCAGGCAAATTCACATCTAACAAAATTAAATCAGCAGTGTTTTCTTTACAGTATTCTAAGACACTATTTCCAGCGCTAAATGGTAAAACAGTAAAGTGCTCTTCTAATATTGTTTCAAGTGTAAGTCTGATCATTTCATCATCATCAACTACGAGTATTTTACATTCTGACAATAGTTTTAGAGTTAAAGGCATATAAATTCTTCATCTTTATTATTGTTTAGTTTCGCTTTGCAGCAGCTCTTTAAGGCATAATCGCTTACTAACTTACCTTGTAACTTTTGAAAACATACTATTCATGAGAAGGTCACTTTAGTATGTTATTAATTCTGCAACTAACTGTTAGTTCAATAAGTTTTAACAGTAATTATAGTCAAAGCCCTATTTAATGCTTAACTATTTTTCATTATTTGTAGTATAAAAGAATGATGGCTATTTATTGCATGCGCCATGTACTTAAGCATAAGGTCATTACAATGAATGGATAGCTAATCCTGTCATGAAGTGGGTTTATCATATCGTTTTTGTTTTTTACGTTGTTCGTGCTTTGCTTTAGCCACATTTTCAAATACAGGGGGGGGAATAGGAAATAGCGAAAGAAGTGGGAATATGGCCATAAATAAATATGCCCCTTTTGGCATCTTTTTAGCCCAGAGTACCAGCTTAAAGAGCAGATTAAACAATGTATTTAAACAATACAGTTCCGCCACACAGTGTACTAATAACAACCCGTGCTATAGTTATTAAATCCATTTACCTTTCCATTAAACCTTTAAAAGATAAATGGGGACAATGCTACTTTTTTAAACGTATTTAATGTGTTAATCATAAAAACGAAGAATATAATTTTTTTGATACTGCCCTCTCCTGATACAGCTTAAGCCTTGCAGCAACACTATTCTTAGCATGAGAGCCTCACTTTTTAAGCCTTTTATTCGACTAAAGTCTATAGGTTAAATTTATTCACCTATTGGGTGTTTTTTTATCGTTTGTTCGATTTTCCTCTCTCAACTAAAGTTGAATTGTCGGTAATAAATGCTGGCTCTAACAGAGGAAAAAATTATGTTTAGTACACTTATGAAACGCGTTGCACTTAGCTCTTTATTAACTTGCTCAGCGATGGCAGTGGCTGATCAGGGTGACTACAAATTAATGGTGATTGACCAATCTACAACACTTGCAGAACAAAGCAATCAATACGAATTAGCATTTAATCAGTGCGCATTGAGCGTTAAAGAAAAAGACTTTGCGGCAGCCGAAGCACTCTGCTCTAAAGCAATTAACTTGCTAACGACAAGTAAAGTCCCTGGTCATAAACGTCGTGAATTAACATCATTTGCTTTAAGTAATCGTGGCGTTGCACGTATTATGTCTGAAAACGAGACAGCCGCATTATCTGATTTCTATGAAGCCGTGCAGATTTCAAGTAACGATTTGGTAGAGCACAACTTAACTCGAGCCAAACAGAACTTAGCATTATAAGTTCTCACAGAATTGTGTTGTCTCAAGACCCAGCTTAGGCTGGGTTTTGTCGTTTATGTACTGATCATTTTATGCTTCTTTCAAATTCGAGTAGCAATCTAGAAATTAAGCTAACGAAGCTTACCTTAAGCTTCAGACAATGCTTGTTTGTAACTTAAATCAAAATGTTTGAGCAACTGATTCAGGTAGTTCAGATTTATCTGGTTAGGTTTAAAGCTTTGTCCCTTTTCAATATTTGCTATGTGTTGTTTTAGCTTTTCTTTATCTTTATTCCAAAAAGCAATGTTTCCTAACACAAAGTCATTCCAATACATTTTTGAACCACTTAGCTCTTCATCGGGGTCCAATACTTTTTTTGCGTGAAAAACAGCTTGTTGATAATCACCAGCTAGCCCTTCCATTTGAGCTAAATGCCACGTTAACGAGCTTTCTTTTGAATTATTGTGAGAGATAAAACGTTTTATCAGAATTGCGGCTTCAGCATGGCAACCTGATTTTTCTAACAATCTAAACCCAGCATCGTATGTCTGATCAAATTGTTGGTATGTGAGGTTCAAATCGTCTTTTAACCTTTCTTCAAGCGCTACTTTACAATCAGCAAAAGCAAGATTTGATGTAAATAATAACCCGATAGATAAAATTCCTGTTTTCATAATTCTGTCCTTAATTATACTAGTGCCTTATAAGATAACACTGCAATCAAACACTAAGTTCACCACAAACTAAAAGTAGTTGGTTCCATGTAACCTTTAAATTGTTGTTATTTCTCTAGCTCATGGTAAACATTTGGATTCCAAATTTGCATGAACATCTCTGGATTCTTAATTGGTTGAAAACCATATTGCGCGTACAAACCATGCGCATCTCTTGTTGCCAATACCATACGCCTTAAGCCTTGAAGCTCTGGGTGAGAGACTATGCTCTCAACAAGCCACTTGCTCAAACCTTTGCCTCGATGACTCTCTACTATGAATACATCAGCAAGATAGGCAAATGTTGCTTTGTCTGTTATAAGGCGGGCAAAACCTATTTGATAATCATGGCTATCATAGACACCAAAACAAAATGAGTTTGAAATGGCTGTTTCTAGCGTCTGCCTTGGTATTCCGGACGCCCAATAGCTTTTTGAAATAAAACCGTAAATTACTTCAAAATCGAGGTAATTTTTATCCGTGCTGATTTTATATCCTTGCACCAGTATTCCTTTGTGATGTTAACACCTGTTATTTAAGAGGATTAGTTTTAACAAAGTTACTAAATGATTGCTACATATATAATTAAAACGCATTTTTAACATGATATAGCCTACTGACACGAACACTACCACAACGTAAAACCATTACATTGTTATTAAATTTAACAATAATAGATTTGCAGGTTGTTTATAAGGGGCTTTAATACGCCCCTATTTTTAATGAATTTTTACAAACGCTTTATGAGTTGATCTACTTTTGCCACAACAGGCCATGCTGAAGATTGAAAATTCCCCAAAACAACTAGAATATAGCCTTTTTCTTGATAGATATTTAACCTTGCTGTCATGCCTAAATGGGACCCATTATGACCAACAGTTGTATTCCCTGCTGAACTTCTCACAGAGAAACCATATCCCCAGTTTGGTGCATTTAGCTCAGGTTTTGCTGATAAGGCTTTATTAGAGAGTTCACGGCTTACTAGTTGAGCATTTTGCATTGCCATGGCGAATTTGTGTAAATCGCCTACAGTTGAATAACCTCCGCCTGCAGGTCCCCCTTTTACCGATTGAAACATCAAATTTTCAGTTACTTGACCAGTTTCGACAGAAAACCAATAATTACGGGCAGTATTTTTGACAGGCACATCTAAGTCATAACTTCCGCTTTGTTGCATGTTAGCTTTTTTATATACATTTTCGTTTATGTAATCATAGTAATTTTCACCAGTTACATTCTCAATCACCTGACCAAGTAAAACCATACCCGTATTGCTGTAACGCCATTCAGTTCCGGGTTCAAATGTAGCATCAATTGAACTGTATAAATGTTGGATACCTTTAAGAGACCGCACCTTATTTTGTATCTCGTCATACCCAGAAATATTACCAATCCCTGATGTATGGCTTAATAAGTGTCGAATCTTAATTTTGCTAAAATCACCTTTCCCTAAAATGCTTTTATCAATAAATTTAGTGAGTGGATCATCAAGCGATACTTTGCCAGCTTCTATTAGCTGTAAGATAGCGACGCTAGTAAACATTTTGTTCATTGAGCCAATTTGAAACTTAGTTTCTAAGTTATTTTTCACATCATAGCGACGTGAAGCAAAGCCATATGCAGCGCTGAACAAAATGTCATTATTTTTAGCAAGTAATACCGTGCCAGAGAAACTACCTCTTTGCGCCAGTTTATCAGTATAGATTTTGATCTCTTCAATAAATTGTGACTCAGTTAAAGAGCCTTTTGAACCTTGGTTTTGTGGAGTTTCTTCGATAGACCACCCTGTTATTGCTTGTAATTGGTCATCATTAAAAAATAACACTACTTGATGCTGCATATCTGTATTCTTTGAATAAACTTTACTGATATGACGGATGCGATTAGTTGACGTATCAAGTTCTGTAGAAATAACACTCAACTCTCCATGAAAAAGCGCTACATTCATCGAATACCCAACATAACGGTCTTTACCTTTACCCTCCCAGCGTGCAAGAGAATTTGGCGAGAAGTTCTTTACTACAAATTTTTCGATCTCATCTAAATTTTTAGTGTTTAAAACCGTAATAAATTGACTTGCCAATTTGTTATAGTCTACCTCTTTCATTGCGTGTGCTTTATGGCTAATAAAACACATAAAAAATATGAGCATTAGTAAATATCGCTTCACTTTACATTCCTTTTATTGTTTATTGAATAATATGGCGCTTGGCCTTTCGATACTTTTACTTTTACGCATAACAAAAAGCGATGAAGTAGTGATTAAGAAAAGCTTAAGAAAACATTAAGCTGAAAATAACTAATAATAACAAATGGATAACTATCAACTTGAGTGAAAGTAAATTATCAAAACAATTTTTTCTTAATGACTCTTTAGTTAATTTTGAGACTGGCGAAATTCAAACAGATGGTAAAGTTGTTGTTTTAGAGCCTAAGGTGATGGCACTTCTTGAAGTATTTTCGCAAAAACCACATCAAGTGTTATCAGCCGAAATGCTTTTTGCTAATGTTTGGCCACAAGCTATTTACAGCCCTAATTCAGTTCGCAGAAATATTGCTTTGTTAAGACAAGCGTTATCCGATGAAGAAAAGCACATTATAAAAACACACCCAAAACGGGGCTATAGTCTCGAGGCTGAAATACGTTTTTCTGATGAAAAAACGAGCACTCCATTAACAAAAATACATCAGATAAAAAATACAAAACTAGCACTCTTAATTATCCCTGCTTTGTTTATCATTATCTTCCTTTTCAATTTCCTTAACGAAGATAAACACATTTCTTTAGAAGATCTTAAGCCTATTACTGCAAGCAATGAAAAAGAGCGTTACCTACAAGTTAGTCCTGATGGGCGTTTCATGGCTTACATACAAAATACCAATCGTCCTAATAAGCGAAGGCTTTTAATCAAAGATTTACTATTAAATTCATATAAAGAATTAAGTACAGACTTAAAAGCGTTCACCTACCTTGCATGGGATACAGATGCAAATACGCTTGTATATTCGTTTCAAGATGAAGGGAGTATTTCATTCAATCGACTGCAATTAGATACAGAAGCGAACGTGATCAGCGAAGAAAAACTCTTTTCTCGTACAGATATAACTTGGAACAGCTTGTTTTTTATAGATGAACAAGAAAACCTTTTCTATTTAGCAAATCAAAACAGTTCCGAACACAGCCGTAATGTAAGCCTATATCGACATAACTTGATTACTGGCCATTCTTACGAAATTCTTCAACCAAGTGATGATTTCAAGCCCTACAAGCTCGCTTTATCACCTAACCAGAAACAATTAGCGATAATTGGCTTCAATGAAGATGCAATCTCGGAGGTAAAACTATTAAATTTATCGAGTTTTAACCTTGAATCAGTCGGTGAAATTGATCATAACTGGCACTTTATGACTTGGTTTAACGATGGTGAGTCTTTGTTATTGAGTAATGGCAGTGAGTTAAAACAACTTGAATTAAACGGCCAATTAACGACTCTTTATTTTAAAAGCTATAACTTTTTGATTTATCCACAAATCGTTAAGGACAAACTGTATTTTATTGAGGCTAAGTCTGATCAAGATATTTTGATTAGCGCTTTAGATTCACTCTCTACTCCTATAAAAATCGTAAACTCTAATACCATTGATAAAGAAGCTGCACTTTCACCTGATGAAAAACTCATCGCCTACATGTCAATGAAAAATGGACTTCCACAACTTTTTATTAAACATATTGAGACTGAAGAAGAACAATTATTGTTCGTTAACACTGAGCAAGAATATGCTTTATCAAAACCAATATGGGACCCCTCTGGAACACGTATCGCAAGCAGTATAAATAACAAACCATTTCTTATTAAGCTAGAGGAAGACCAGTTCGCAATCGAATGGTTAAATGGAATCATTGGGTATCCAATCGGGTGGTATAGACAGTCAGATGCTATTTTGTTTGTTGATAAGAACACTCACAATGATGAAATAGTTAAATTTGATTTAGTTACTGACGAAATAGTGTCATTAAAAACGCAATTGAAAGATAAAGATATTTTTTTAAATCATAACGACGAATTACTTAGTTTTTCAAGTGGCCAAGTAATGACTGCTTCTGGTACCAATCTAATTGATAATACGCATTTTATTTCAAGCATTTACCCAATTAAAAATGGCTTCTATCTTCAATACAAAGAAAACGACTCTAGGACAATGAATTTTTACGATTATGAACTTGGTGTTCAAAATTTAAGTATTGATTTTGAAAAGTTTTGTGCGGATTTATGTAGTCAAATAACTGCTATAAGCGGTAATACTATCTTACTCAAAGAACAAACTGATACAGCAGATATTTTAGTTTTGCATATTACATTAAATAAATAGCTTCAATCATAACTAGCTGATCTAGAGTATGTGTTTTCAACCAAACTGATCACATCAGTACATAAATAGCATTCACATAACAAAGCTTATTGTGTTTGAAAGTAATTTTCAGACACTCTCCTCTCTAATTTTCACTACTAAATCGCTGAGAATTGAGTAATTACTCTATAGATTAAATTTCTTCATCTATCAGGTTTAATTTAATCGTTTGTTTAGCTTTGGGGAATATTTTAAAGTTCACTCGTTGGCAAGAAACACCAACTTAACCAAAGGAAATCTATCATGTTTAAAACACTTGTAACCACTATTGCACTTAGCTCTTTATTAACTTGCTCAGCGATGGCAGTAGCCAACCAAGCTGATTATAAACTGATGGTTATCGAGCAAGCTCACTCTTCAAACGACGTAAACAGCACATACGAAAATGCTTTCAACCGTTGTGCATTGAGCGTAAAAGAAAAGAATTTTTCAGAAGCTGAAAGCCTGTGTACCGAGGCAATTTCACTTCTTAGTACAAGTAAAGTACCTGGATACAAACGTCGCGAATTAACTTCGTTTGCATTAAGTAATCGTGGTGTTGCACGCATCATGTCAGAAAACGATACTGCAGCTCTTTCTGATTTTTATGAAGCAGTTCAAATTTCTAAAAACGAACTTGTAAATCATAACTTAACTCGCGCAAAGCAAAACTTAGCGTTGTAAAGTTACCCCACCAAATTGTTGTCGAAAGCCCGGTTCTTGTGTGTTCTGACCGGGCTTTTTTTCGCGCCTGATTTACATGATAAACCAATAAGCAAACTGTAACCCCCTATTGGCCTATACTAAATTTCTCTTTCAGTTCTTGAATTTCTTCACTATACGTAGCTAAAAATTGGTTAAACTGAGTAATAATCTCTGGATGATTAATCGTCGATACATGAAAGTCTTGTACATCTACACCGAGCAATTCATGGAAGTAGACATCGGTCGTTACATTTAACTTTTTCCGTAATTTATAGTTAAGAACATCCCGCGAGATATAAATACAATTTATTCGGTTCAATAAAAGCAAAGAAATAAGCTCCGTTGTATCCGCAGTTTCGATAACGGCAATTCCCTCTTTTTCAAAATATGCTTTAAAACGTTGTGAGGTGAAACCACGCACTTTACCAAATCTGGTGCAATCAGATAATTGTGTATCAGGATTAAGACTCGCAATACCGGTTACAGTTGTAAGAACAGGCTTTGAATAGACTATTTGCTTGGTTTTTGTGTAGATATCTTTAAAACTTTTTTGCCATTGCGGGTTATCTGGGTATTTAAAATCAAGGTAACTTTGCGTAATAAAATCTTTATAAAGGCGGTTTAGAGGCGTTGGGTAAAACACTATATTATAGTCGTATTTACGACCGAATAATTTTAATAACTGTGCGCTGTATCCAGTGAACCGTGAGTTATTGTTATCGCTCCCTTCGTAATAAGGTAGATATTCAATGTTCTCTACGCCTACTACATACGAGGCTCTTTCTGCGCATAATAACTGCAACGAAAATAAGCTTACTACAACAGCACTCAAACCACTTATTAGATTTATTTTCACATTTCAAACGTCACTTTTTGGGCATACATACAAGCTTAGGCTAAAAAATGACTTTGAACTAATAGCGTATCGACATTTTACTCTGCTGGAACAAATTCAAGCACCGTAGCATTAATACAATACCTATCTTTACCTTGTGGGCCTTCACCTGGGAATAAATGGCCTAAGTGGATCCCTGAACTTTTCGATTTTAATTCAATACGCTGCATTCCATAACTGTTATCTTCGTGCATGGTGACGCTGCCTTTAACGGCTTGGGTAAACGATAACCAACCTGTACCAGAATTAAAGCGGTCTCGGGTATCAAATAATGGGGCACCACTGAGTTTATCTATAAAAACCCCCTCTGGCGTATTTTTAAAAATATCATATTGCTTACAATATGGACTGTCGGTACGAGCATGAAATGCAACCCTAAACGCCTCACTGTCACCCAACTTAAACGCACCGAGCGCTTTGTAAAATTCATCTTTACTTACATACCCTTGACGGCCATACACCTCTTCACCATTTTCTATAAACAGTAAAGTTGGCGTTGCCCAAGTTGGGGTCTTAATTGTCAGCCCATCGAGCTCATCGGCATAACGAAAGGTCATGGGAATAGTACCTTGGTAGTTATTGGCAACTTCTTTTTTGAACTTTTCACAGTATGGGCAATACCCTTTCGCATCAATAACCACAATCTGTTTATTTGTCAGTAATGCACTATTATCAACGTTGGGTTTGTTGGTTGAATCAAATACCACGCCTGTTGAATGATCAGGACAATACCCATTCGGGTTTTTCTTTAAATAATCTTGATGATAATTTTCTGCTGCGTAAAATTTCTTGAGCGGCTTAATTTTTGTGACAATTGTTCCGTAGCCTGCGGCCGTTAACTTTACTTGGTACGTCTGTTTTAATTCAATGGCTGTTTGTTGCTGCTGTTCGTTGCTGGTAAGAATTGTAGAACGATACTGTGTACCAACATCATTACCTTGGCGATTAAGCTGCGTAGGATCGTGATTCTCAAAATAGTGCTTAAGGAGGCTTTCAGTGGTTATTTCATTGCTGTTATAAGTGACTTTTACCACTTCAGCATAGTTATTGTCGTCGAAACGACGTGACTGACGGGTAATATTTTTATCCGTTGCTTTAAATCCCTCACCATCTGCATAGCCTGATACAGCATCAATTACCCCATCCAGTGCTTCGTAGCGTTTTTCAGCCCCCCAAAAGCAGCCAGAGCCAAGTACAATAGTTTCAATATGCTGCGTGGCGTTTTGCATGGTGTCTTGTGAATACACTTTACTTGCAGTCATCATGGCACTACTGGTCAGTAATATCAGTAACATTGACTTAATTGTCATACTAATTTCCTCATTAAAGCCTGTATATTTAAAAGACCGGCGAGTTTAATAAATCATTTCACCTTAAACGCGTCTAAGCTGTGATTCACCGCTAACAATTTAACTCTTTTGTATATTTAAGGTAAAAAGCACCTTTTTACATTGGGATATAATAATGAGAATTGCACATAGCCTAACCGCTCTCGCATTGGGTATAACACTTGCTACGCAAGTGAATGCAGCAGAGTTCACTTTCGCACAATCTATTAAACCAACTGACAACACATTAGTGCTGTTTTTTGATTCAAAAACAGGTGTTTCTGATTTCAATTACCTAAGCGCTGAAACGCAAGCCCACTTAGATAAAGTGGTTAACTTTGCAGACTTTAAAGCCAAGTACGGAAAAACATTAGAAGTCATTGCTCCAAACAACAGTGAACATCAACGTATTTTACTTGTTGGGCTTGGTGAGCAAGCAGAACTCAATGCTGCAAAAATGGCAAAGCTAGGAGGTAATGTTCACGCTAAGCTTCACAGTGCGAAACAAGCTTCGGTTAGTCTTGATTTTTCGGTGTTGAAAGAAACAGACACAAACGCCAAATATGCAGCCGAGTTTGCTCATGGTGCTAACCTACGTGACCACCGTTTTGAAGAATACAAAAAAGAAAAAGACACCCATGTAGTTAATTACACTGTCGACGTTGAAAATATAGACCAAGCGGTCAAAAACCACACTTTACTACAACATATTGAACAGGGTGTATTTTTAGCACGCGACTTAACCAGTGAAGTAGCGACAGAGATGACTCCAGCTGACTTTGCTAAAGCCGCAAAAGAGCTTAAAAAGTTAGGTGTTAAAATCACGGTTCTAGAACCTAAACAAATTAAAAAGCTGGGTATGGGTGCGCTCGAAGCGGTTGGCCGTGGTAGTGAAGAAGGTTCACGCCTTGTTGTTGCCCATTATCAAGGTAATAAAAACACACCTATCGCGTTAGTAGGTAAAGGTATTACCTTTGATTCTGGCGGTTATAGCCTTAAAACTGGCGCTTCAATTGCACGTATGAAATCAGATATGGCGGGTGCTGCAGCCGTACTAGGCACTGTAAAAGCAATGGCGTTAGCTAAAGCCGACACCAATGTTGTTGCGGTCATGGGGATGGCAGCAAACATGGTTTCACAATTTGCTGTTGCACCGGGTGACGTTGTTCGCACAGCTGAAGGTTTAAGCGTTGAGATTGTAAATACAGACGCAGAAGGACGCTTAGTATTAAGTGACGCTATGTGGTATGCACGCGATAAGTTCAAACCCTCTATTATGATTGATGTTGCAACGCTCACTGGCTCAAAAATTGGGGCTGTTGGCAACGAATACGCCGCCGTATTCTCAAAAGACGATCAATTAATTGAGCAATTAACACTGGCTGGTAAGCAAGTAAATGAAAACCTTTGGCGCTTACCGCTGGGCTACGACGATGCGTTAAAATCTGACATTGCAGACTTAAAAAATATTGGTTCTCACGGTCCTGGTGCAACAACAGCGGCAAGTTTTTTACAAAACTTTGCGGGTGACACACGTTGGGTACACATCGATATCGCGGGTAACGCACTTAACAATAAAGCAAAAGATGAACTCGCTGAAGGCGGTACTGGCTACGGTGTACGCTTATTGTCTAACTGGTTACTAAACAACAATAAGTAGCCTTTTCCTTTACTCTCTGCCAAGCTGTTATCATTATTTTATAACGGCTTGGCAGTGTTGAGTTTTTAATTAACGCTAAAGACTCATTTACATTATCACCACTGGGCCTATATGCTAATTATCATCAACAAATAATAATAAGTGTGACATACAATGGCTTCTACTCAACGACCACAGATCACAGCACTGACTACGCATTGCATTTTTTTCGATGTCTATGAGTCAGGACAAGATGTGCTTGAAACACAAAAAAAGATTTGGGCACTCGCGCAACTTTGTCAAAATTCAGGAGACTTTATTGATGTGGTGCCTGCGAATAATAACCTCACCCTTTACTTAAAAGAGTCATCTTTACTAGCTAAGTGGCAATCTTCATTACTTAGTCACTGGCATGAGATTAAAAGCAATGATTTTACCTCTACGCATCATAAGCTCGCCACGGTGTATGGTGGTGATTATGGCCCCGATATTTCAGCGGTTGCTAAATACCATAATTTAACCATAGACGACGTGGCTCAAATGCACAGCAGTGCAACGTATCATGTTTTGTTTTTGGGCTTTCAACCCGGATTTGCATACCTAGCAGGCTTAAATCCCCAGTTATACACGCCGCGCCACGAAAAACCACGCATTCATGTCCCTAAAGGCGCGGTTGCTATAGGCGGTGAGCAAACTGGCGTCTACCCCGAAGACTCCCCAGGTGGTTGGCAAATAATAGGTCATACAGATTTCAAACTGTTTGATATAAATGCACAGACACCGTGTGCAATTGCACCGGGTGATACGTTAGAGTTTGTTATTCAGGAGGTGCTAAAATGATCACCATACTCAAGCCCGGCATGCAAATGTCTATACAAGATCAAGGCCGCGTAGGTTCTCGCCATTTAGGCATTGGTCAATCAGGGTGTGTTGACCCTTATGCACAAATTATCACTAATCGTCTTGTTGGCAACCCCGATAACCATCCCGTGATTGAGATCACGCTTGGGCTTGCCGAAATACAGTTTGATAACGACTATTACATCGCCTTACATGGCACCGACATGAAAGCCTCTGTGAATGGTAATGCTGTTCAACCAGGCTGGAGTTTTTATATAAAAAAAGGCGATATACTAAAGCTAAACGCAGCCCGACATGGGTTTCGAAACTATTTAGCTATTGGTGGTGACTGGCATTTACCAACGGCTATTTTAGACTCTTACTCAACCGATATTGCAGCAGGCTTTGGTGGCTTGCATGGTCATGCTTTAAAGGCGGGTGATCGTTTCGATATAACACCTAAGTATGCAACTAAAATCGGATTAGGTGCCATGTTACCGCCAAAGAGTACACATATTCGTATTCTTGCCGGTCCGCATGCCTCAATATTACCTGATAATACATGTGATAAGTTTACAGAACATTCATGGCATATTTCGCCTAGCAGTAACAGAATGGGCGCTCGATTATTAAGTGATGAGTGTAAATTAGCGCATTCATTGTCGCTGCCCTCAATGGCAGTTATGCCCGGAAGTATTCAATTACCGCCCAATGGTGAACCCATTGTTTTACTGAATGATGCGCAAACAACGGGTGGGTACCCAATAATTGGTACTGTTATTGAGGCTGACTTGCGTCATTTTGCTCAGCTTAAACCCGGTGACTTCTTACACTTTGAGTTTGTTAGTCTTGAGCAAGCTCATTTAGCCCAGCAAAAGCTCGTTGCTCATCTAAATCAACTTGCAATTGCTTTAAAGTACAAAAATGCCAAAAGTTAACAGTCTAAATGCCCTGTGTTTAAACTCGTTTGGCGTTTAATAAATGACTAACCCCTAAACCAAGTTGTCTATACAAGAGTGTATTTACTTTTCGAGACAATGTTTACAGTGATATAAATTGTTTTTGCTGCGCCAAATTGGTGCAGCAAAAATAATTTTTACGTCGCTTATTTCATCAAATTTCTTCATTTTTACTAAAAATAATTCGTTCACGATTGTTCATACAAAGCTTTTGGATCAATCTGGTGCAAAGCCTGTGTTTTCGGTGCATAGATTATTCTTAAATAATTAAAAAACCTGTGTGACTTAGGTAATTATTTCTGTTAAAACAAAGATTCGCAGTTTTAAAATTATTGTTAACTGCGCACATAATTGGAATGAGGAGTCACTATGTGTTCAATTTTTGGGGTATTAGATATTAAATCTGATCCTGCCCAATTGCGAAGCCAAGCAATTGAGATGTCAAAACTATTAAGGCACCGCGGACCCGATTGGTCTGGCGTGTATTCATCAGAGAAAGCAATTTTAGTTCATGAACGACTTGCCATTGTTGGTGTGTCAAGTGGTGCACAGCCGCTTTATAATCCAGAGCGTACACATATTCTCGCTGTCAATGGTGAAATCTATAACCATAAAGAACTAGCGGCAAATTTAGAAACCGATTTTACCTTTCAAACTCAATCTGATTGTGAGGTTATATTAGCCCTGTACAAACAAAAGGGGCCTGAGTTTTTAGATGATTTAAATGGTATTTTTGCTTTTTGTTTATACGATGAAGAGCAAGATGCCTACCTAATCGGTAGAGACCACATTGGTATTATTCCGCTTTACACAGGTCATGACGAACATGGCAACTTTTATGTTGCGTCAGAATTAAAAGCACTATCGCCAATTTGTAAACATATTGAAGAGTTTCCACCGGGGCATTTTTTATGGAGCAAAGACGGTCAGCTACGTCGTTATTATTCACGTGATTGGCAAAGCTATGACGCGGTAAAAAACAATGATGCAAAAGTGAGTGATGTTAAAAACGGTTTAGAAGCAGCCGTTAAACGTCAATTAATGTGCGATGTGCCCTATGGTGTATTACTTTCTGGTGGGTTAGATTCGTCTGTTATCTCTGCAATTACCCAACGCTTTGCAGCAAAACGTATTGAAGACAACGACGAGTCAGACGCGTGGTGGCCTAAACTTCACTCTTTTTCGGTTGGGCTTGAGGGCTCGCCAGATTTAGCGGCAGCGCAAAAAGTAGCCGATATGATTGGCACTATTCACCACCCTATTCACTTTACCATTCAAGAAGGTATTGATGCACTGCGTGAAGTCATTTACCACATTGAAACGTATGACGTAACAACCATCCGTGCATCAACCCCCATGTACTTAATGGCACGTCAAATTAAGGCAATGGGCATTAAAATGGTGCTTTCTGGCGAGGGAGCTGATGAATTATTTGGTGGCTACTTGTATTTCCACAAAGCCCCTAACGCACAAGAGTTTCATGAAGAGCTAAATCGTAAAGTCTCTAAACTTAATATGTTTGATTGCTTGCGTGCGAATAAATCAATGGCGGCATGGGGTGTTGAAGCTCGCGTACCATTCTTAGATAAAGAGTTTGTCGATATTGCAATGCGCATTAACCCAGAAGCCAAAATGTGCAAAGACGGTAAAATTGAAAAACACATCATTCGCGAAGCATTCGATGGTTACTTACCGGATGAAGTATTATGGCGCCAAAAAGAGCAGTTTTCTGATGGTGTAGGTTATAACTGGATAGATACCCTTAAAGAATATGTGAGCATGCAAGTTAGCAATCAAGAACTTGCCAACGCAAAATATAAATACCCTATAAATACACCGGATTCAAAAGAAGCGTATTTTTATCGCAGTATTTTTGAAGATCATTTCCCTGGAGATGCATCAGCAAAGTGTGTTCCTCATGGGAAATCTGTTGCATGTTCAACACCTGAAGCACTTGCTTGGGATGAATCATTCCAAAATAATGCGGATCCTTCGGGTCGTGCTGCTGGCGTTCACAACGACGCTTATAAAAAATAATAGCGAGAGCTGCAAGTCACAAGCTTGCAGCTTTTTTAGTATTAATCTGTTCGTTCTGAAACAATACTGTCATTAAACTTTTTTACTTTTTTCTTAACTTTGTTTAAAAACCCATCAAAAAACTGAGAAAATTGATTTTATTCGGCTATTTAGCGCCTAAAGCATTTACATTTTCCCTCTAACTCCTACACTAAAGACTACTATTTGGTACTAAATTGATTTGTCTTCAAACTATTTTCACGTTTATTGCGTAAAAATATTCTTTGGGCAAACGTGTTCCAACCGGCCATTTAGCTTTCTGCTAGATAAAATTACAACAAGAGGTATTCATGAGCGAACATCATGACAAGTACAGCATCGACAATACGGATTACACTGTCGGCCAAGACAATGTACAAAAATGGGGGTTTGATGTTCACAACCCTGTTTTTGGCATTAGTGCAGGTTTAATTGCAATCTTTTTAATTGCAACACTTGTTTCAGACCCCGAAATTGCAAAAGCAACCCTTAACGGTATCAAAAACGACATTATTAATAATTTTGATGGTTTTTTTATGTGGTCAGCAAACTTATTCGTATTGTTTTGCTTTGCATTAATCATTTCACCCTACGGTAATATTCGTTTAGGCGGAAATGAAGCTCGCCCTACTCACTCGCGTATTTCATGGCTTGCCATGTTATTTGCGGCCGGTATGGGCATTGGTTTAATGTTTTGGGGCGTTGCTGAACCGGTTGCTTACTACACTGGTTGGTATGAAACACCACTCGGTGTTGAAGCAAATACCCCTGAAGCCGCAAAAATGGCTATGGGTGCAACCATGTTTCACTGGGGCCTTCACCCGTGGGCTATTTATGCAGTCGTTTCACTATCACTAGCGTTCTTTTGTTATAACAAAGGTTTACCTTTATCTATTCGCTCGATTTTCTACCCTATCTTAGGCGATAAAGCATGGGGATGGCCTGGCCACCTTATTGATATTCTGGCTGTGCTTGCGACCTTATTTGGTCTTGCCACTTCGCTTGGTTTAGGCGCTCAGCAGGCCTCTGCGGGTATTAATCATGTATTTGGGACTGATGCGGGCATCGGTTTGCAAATTGGCGTTATTACTGGTGTTACCTTGCTTGCGGTGATTTCGGTCATACGTGGTATTGATGGTGGTGTTAAACTGCTAAGTAATATCAATATGGTGATTGCCTTTGTACTACTTGTATTTGTTGCTATTGTTGGTTTTGCTGCAGCCTTTGGTAATATCCCGAATACGGTGATGGGTTATGTCGAAAACATTATTCCACTGAGTAACCCACATGGCCGTGAAGACGAAACATGGATGCACGGCTGGACTGTATTCTACTGGGCTTGGTGGATTTCATGGTCACCGTTTGTAGGTATGTTCATTGCGCGCGTATCTGAAGGACGTACAATTCGCGAGTTCTTAATTGCCGTATTACTTGTCCCTACTGTTGTTACTATCTTCTGGATGTCAATTTATGGTGGTATCGCAATTGAACAAGTGGTTGATAAAGTCGGTGTACTAGGTGAAAAAGGCCTAACCGATGTACCACTGGCTATGTTCCAAATGTTTGAAGCATTACCTATGTCTCAAGTGCTGTCGTTCATTGCTATTGTGCTGGTGTTAGTGTTCTTTATCACGTCATCTGATTCTGGCTCATTAGTTATCGATTCGATTACCGCAGGCGGTAAGGTTGATGCACCTGTACCACAGCGCATTTTCTGGGCAACCATTGAAGGCGCAATTGCGGCTGCATTAGTATGGATTGGTGGAACACAAGCCATAGAGGCGTTACAAGCTGGTGCAGTATCAACAGGCTTACCTTTTACATTCGTGCTGTTGCTTATGTGTGTGAGTTTAGTGCTTGGGCTTAGAACAGAGCCAAGAGGACGATAAAAAATAAAAACCCAACAGGAGAGTCAGTTCTTGTTGGGTTTTGTTTCAACATATGAAATTTCTTAAACTATTTTTTTATCTGCCAATCCCCTCCTAAGCTTTTGTGTAACATTACGACTGTGGTTGCAGTGTTTAATCTCGCTAACACTTCTGCATCTTTTAGTTGATTGTTCTGTTTTTGCGCATTTAGAACTGAAATATGATCAATTAAACCAGCACGATACAAAACTCTTGCTTTATTCAATGCCATTTCAGCATGACTTACAGCTTTTGAAATTTGAGTATTGAATTGCTGAGCATTCGCATACGCGTAGAGAGTTGTTTCAACTTCATTGAATGCAGCATTAACAGTGTGCTGATAACTTAACACTGACTGTTTAAAACTGGCTTTTTGCATATCAACCATGGCCTCAGCTCGACCGCCATCAAATATATTCCAACTTACTCCTGCGCCTAATGACCAAGATATTGAATCCGAATTAATAAGATCATCAAAGTCACCCGCTACAAAGCTTGGCGCACCAGTAAGAAAAAGGCTTGGGTATTTAGCGGCGATAGCCGCACCCACCTCTTCATTTTTGGCAGCAATTTCTCGCTCCGCCAGTGCTATATCAGGGCGCCTTGTAAGCAATTGTGAAGGTAACCCTGTTGGCACCAGTCCTTGCATTTGTGGTAATGGTGCATCAGTAAACCTTAATTTAGTTTGGTTCACAGACTCACCAAGCAAAATAGCAATGCGATTCAGGTGAACTTGCTGCGCTGTTTTAAGTGGCAAGAGTGCCGATTTCGTCGTCGCGAGCATTGTTTTTTCATTGGCTATATCTAACTCAGAGCTATAACCATTTTCAAATAATGATCTAACGAGCGCTAAAGACTGCTCTTGTTGCACTACATTTTGCTGCGCAATAGCAAGACGAGACTGCGCGCCTCGGTACTGCAAATAGTTGTTGATAACATCGGCTGTAACAGCTGTATTAACAGCTGTTTTCATAACCTCTGCTTGTTCAGCTCTAATTTTTGCAGCGGCAGACATACTGTCTATACGTCCAAATATATCTAGCTCCCAGCTGGCATTTAAGCCGATGAAATGATCTTTACTATCTCTACTGGCACCCGAGATGTAGCCCCCACCAAAACTGTCTGGTAAGGCAATATCACCAATTAATCCACCAGCAACGGCTTCATTTTCACTAAAACGTAAATCAACCACTCCTGCATTTAAAGAAAGAGTCGGAACTTTATACGATGCCACTGATTGATGATAAGCCTTAGCTGCGTTGATCCTTTCACTAGCTTGTTTAATATTAATGTTCTGCTGTTGAACATCCTCAACAAGCTCAATAAGTTGTTCATCAGCAAATTTATACCACCAATTTTGTTGTGTTAATTGCTGCTGTATCTCTTTTGAATTTGATGCGTGTAAATACACATCAGCAACACTCACGCTTGGTCTTTCGTAATCTGGCGTCATAGAGCAACCACTAATAAGTAATGCTGAAGAAATGATTGTTAATGTAAGTTTTTTCATTTTAATACTCCTCGCCTTTATCGTGTTGCAGTTGCTTTTCTAATCGCTCTTCTTTTGCATAAAACAAACGATACAGTGCAGGCATAATAAACAGTGATAAAACTGAAGCGGCCATCAAGCCTCCAATTATAGTGGCGGCCATTTGGTCAAATAGCTTGTCTGATAATAAAGGAATCATGCCAAGTGCCGTTGTTAACGCAGCCATTGAAATTGCCATGGTACGATTGAGCGTTGCATCTTTCACGGCATTAACAATGCGCTTGCCATTTTTTCGCTCAAGCTCAATTTGATCCATCAGTACAATACCGTTTTTAATAATCATGCCCGACAAACAAATCATGCCGACAATACTCATGAAGCCAAATGGTTTATCTAATGCAATTAAGCTCCAAATAATCCCAATACTCGCAAGTGGTAAAGTGATAAAAATAATTAATGGCTGGCGGTACGCATTGAACATAGCCACTAAGATAAGCAGCATTAATACTGTCGCTTTAGGGTTCTGCTCTAAAAGGTCATCAATCGAGCGTTTTTCATCATAATACTCTCCTCCCCAATGCATGCTGTAGCCCTTAGGTAAAGTCATCGACTCTATTTGAGGCGCTAATTCAGAACGTACTGATGCAGGAGTTGCGTTAACTACACCCGCTTGTGCAGTAATGGCTGGTTGACGATTTCGACGCCAAATTACACTTTGCTCGCCTTTTATTTGTATATCATCGACAACTTGCCCAAGTGGCACGCTATGGCTCGAAAATAATGATCTTACGGGGATATTATCAAGCTGCTCGATACTACTATCGCTATTGATTAACTTAATTGCGATTAAGTCATCACCTTGGCTCAAAGTGCCTATTTGCATGCCTTCTGAAGCTTGGTTAAGTGCTCTAGCGATATCAGTACGGTTTACACCTGCAAGCCTTGCCGCTTCTTGATTTATAATTGGAACAAGAACCTTACTTTCTTGACGCCAATCATCACGCACATACTTGGTATTTGGATGTGAGCTCATAATGTCTTTTGCTTGTTTTGACAGTTGCTTTAATACTTCTGGATCCGACCCTTCAAATCTAACTTCAATTGAATACTTATCCTTTGTCGCTAATTTTAGATCCCTAAAGCGTGGTTCGGCATGTGCAAACTCAGCAGCTAACCATTGGTCGCCTCGTTCTACTAATGGTGCTATGTCTGCAAAATTTTGTGTATTAATGAGGATTTGGCCATAGCTTGAATCTAGAGGCTCAGGTTCAACTGTTACAGAAAAACGGGGTGCACTTTCACCAATGTAGCTTGAAATACTTTTCACTTCTGGCTGTGCGAGCAACCATTGTTCAACCTTTTTCATGTCCTCAGAAACAACATCACTTCGACCACCATTGGGTAGCCAATAATCTAAAAACACAATTGCACGGTCTGAGCTTGGCATAAAGTTCACTTTTAGCATTGGTGCTGCTAGGAGTGTTGCTACAAGCAAAGGAACTACCATTAAAACTGCTTTTTTAGGATTATCGACAGTCCAGTTAACTGCTTTGCGATACCCTGCCATTAACTTAGATTCTTTCTGTTTTGTTTGGTTGTGATCAACACGGATAAACGCCCAACATAGTAGTGGCGTAATTATCATTGCTACAACCCACGAGAGTAATAATGAGCTACATAACACTTGCACTATTGATAGAGAAAACTCGGCAGAGTCTGTCTGTGAAAACAACACAGGCGTTGTTCCCATAGCCGCAATAACTGTTGCGCCTAATAATGGCCAAGCCATTTCTGAAATTGACTCTTTGACTGCTTCTGTTCTTTGTATACCTTGCTTTAACTTAGCGACAAATAAATCAACAATTACAATCGCATTATCAACTAACATACCCAAGGCAAGAATAAATGAACCAAGTGACACGCGCTGCAGATCCACATTAGTCATATTCATATACACTAATGTAAATAAAATAGTTAAAAACAGACTAACGCCAACGATTGTCGCACTGCGCCAGCCCATAAAAATCAACAGCACAACAACCACAATTACGACACTTTCAATTAAATTAGCAACAAAGTTGTTGATTGATTTTGTAACCTCATCAGGCTGGTAAGCGATGATGCCAACACTTGCACCAATAGGCAGTTCAGATTCAAAATCTGCAAGTACAGATTTTAATTCATCACCAATATTAACGACATTTATGCCATTTTCAGGGCTAACAGCCAGTGTAATTGCCTGTTGGCCATTAAAACGGCTAGCTGTATTGATAGGTGTTTCATAACCCATAGTAACAGTGGCAATATCACCAAGACGCACGACTCCAGAACTATCTTTAAGCTCATTGATACCTGTACGGATCATTAAATTCTGTATGTCAGCAAGATTTTGATATTGGCCTGTTTGCTCAACACGAATATTCTCTTTGCCAATATCAAAGTCTCCTCCATTTACAGGGCTTGTTTGAGCATTAAGTTGATCAACAAGCTGCAACATAGAGATATTACTTTGTGCTAACTTTGTATCGCTTACAGCAATATTGACAACCTGTTTACGCACACCATGCAATTGCACTTTTTTAATGCCATCAACAGCTTTAATTCGACGTTGTAATTCTTTTGAATAATCATCTAGTTGATGCATTGGAATGTCGTCACCATAGACTGCAAACAACATCCCATAAACTTCAGAAAATTCATCTTGTACTACCGATATTTGAGCTTCAATCGGTAATTCTAATTTAACATCTTGAACTTTTCGTCTTAACAAGTCCCATTGTTGGGGTAACTCATCTGAGGAATAACTTTCTTTAAGATCAACAAAAATCATTGAGCTTCCAGGGCGAGATAACGAGCGAAGCTTCCAAAGTGACCCCATTTCTTGCAGCCGTGTTTCAACTTTGTCCGTTACGAGCTGTTCAACTTCCTCTGCTGATGCACCTGGATAAAGCGTAACAACAACAGCACTTTTAACAGTAAAGGTCGGATCTTCTAACTTACCCAAGTCAAAATAAGAGTAGATACCAGCAATCATGCAAAGTATTGTGAAAAAAATCACAAATGTTCGTTGGCGAAGTGCGAAAGTAGATAAATTCATAGCTTACTTCACCTCTTGGACAAACTTATTTGCTGACCATCTTCAACAAATGCGCTGCCTGAAGTAACGATATAATCGCCGCGCTTTAACCTACCATCTATGCACACAACTGATTGTTTCTGGTTTGTTATCTCTACCGGTAGCTTTTGAACTGTATTCCCTTCAACTTTATACACAAAACTATTTACTGATTGTTGCACCAGTGCATGCGTAGGAACACAAAACTTACCCTCTTCATCAACAATATTAAGGTCTACATACACGGGCTTGCCGGAAAAAAGCGGCTTGTTGTTCGGGTTATTAACCCCAAAAGTGACTTCATAAGTGCGTTTAAGCTGATGTGGCACGCTTGCTATATCCGTCACGATCGCTGATAAAGAATTACTGTTCCCATGCCAATTAATCTGTGCTGGCATACCAATTGCAATTTCATTTATAGCGCCTTCTGGCACATCAGTGACCGCTTCGAGTAAATCTGGTTGATGAAGGGTTAAAACAGAAAACTGTGGTGATGTTTGTTCAAATGAATCGATAGCAATCTGTGCGACAACACCATCAAATGGGGCTTTAAGATTGGTATAACGTAGCGAGTCTTCTGCTTTTTGCAGGGCTTGTGTTACTAATTTTACATTAGCAATTGCACGGCTATACATAGTTTGAGCACGGTCTAGCTTTATACTTGCTATTGCGCCATCTTTACTGGCATTGCGAATACGAGAAAGCTCAAGTCCTGCAAGCTCTTTACTCGCAACGGCTTCATCTAAGCGTGCTTGTAACTCACTGACTTGCACTTCAAAATCATGGCTATCTAACGACGCAAGTATTTGACCTTTTCTGACAAACTGGCCTTCATTTACATATATACTTTCAACTTTACCAGCAACCCGGAACGATAAATCAGCCTGCTTTTGTGATTGTATTACACCACTGAGCCTGAAATTTCTGTGGTTTTCCTTATGCTCTAATTTAATAACATTGACTGGTCTAAGTGGTTTTTCTGGTGTTTTAAGCTCAGCTTGGCAACCCGTAACCCCGATTGCCACAGCTAAGATAGATAACGTTTTTAAACTATTCATAATATAGCTTTCCATATGTTGTTTTGGGAAAGCGATTATATTATTTATTAATAGTGAGATAATTAGCCTGTAGCGGCAAACACTATTCCATTTATTGAGACAATTCCTGCCACTTGTTTATTTCATCTAAGAAATAATCAATAAATAACCTAGCGGCATGAGAGGTACCCTGCCTACTTGGGTAAACTAACCAGATATCCTCAATCATGGTTTCGTGTTCAGGCAGTATGTCAACGACCTCCCCAGTGGCTAACGCTTCTTTCACGACAATCTCAGGCATCAATGCTATTCCTGAGCCAGCTAAAACGCTATGCCTTATAAAATAGGAGTTATTAACAATTAATTGGCTGTTTACAACTACACTTTCAGTTTGAAATTGCAGGGTATTTTCTAGCCGACCATCAGGCCAACGCAGTAAAATTATGGAATGATCTTTAAGCTCATTTAATGACTCAGGTTTGCCAAACTTTTCCATGTATTGCCTACCCGCATATAACTTACGTTTAAAAGGCTTTATTTGCCGCGCTACAAAGGAGCTGTCTGCTATTGGCCCAATATGAATGCTAGCATCTAAACCATAGCTGATAATGTCATGATAACCCAAACTACTTAGGTGTGTTTCGATCTGAATGTTCGGGTATTGGCGTAAAAACCCTTGCAAAATATCATGGCAAAGAATGTCTGATTCATTTATAAAGCCTATTTTTATACGCCCTGTTGGACTGTGGCTTTGGGTTCTTACAACTTCATTCGCTTTATCAAATTGAGGAATAATATTAAGCATATTGTTGTAGTAATCTAACCCCGTCGTCGTAAG
Source organism: Pseudoalteromonas lipolytica (assembly GCF_900116435.1). Taxonomy (GTDB): domain Bacteria; phylum Pseudomonadota; class Gammaproteobacteria; order Enterobacterales; family Alteromonadaceae; genus Pseudoalteromonas; species Pseudoalteromonas lipolytica. The sequence goes on from NZ_FPAZ01000001.1 coordinate 100,547, forward strand.
CGTTAGATTACGTGTTGTTCTAATTAGTAATTTGGCACTCAGCTTTGCTTCCAGTTCACTAATTCGTCTGCTCACGGTTGATCTTGGTAGATTCAGCGCTTCTGCGGCACTTGAAAAGCTTTGTAACTCAACCACCAGCATAAAGAGCTTAATATCATCTATTTTCACAATTGTTCCTTACTAAAATCTAAAACCAGAGTTGAGATAATTCAGTGTCAGGTCGGTAATGGTAAGCGAGTTGTGCTTGTAATAATTCAGCAGTGGCTATGGCGTCATTTAAAGCATTGTGGTTTTGATATGCGGGTAACGAATAACGAGTTCGTGAGTCAGCTAATCTTACCGAGCCAAGTTTGGAGTTAAATAACCGACCAAGTAATCCCTGTTTCGCTTTAAGCGCTCTTCTTTCAAGTTCTAAGGTGTCTATTACTGCAAACTCTAAACCTTCACCTAATCGTGCGTTTAACGCTTGATACAGGAAGTGGCGTTCAATAGGCGCAAAATGCACAACAATCACTTTACCAGCTAATGCGGCTAATAACGGCTCAATTATCGACGAGAAGTCAGGCGCGCCAGTTAACTCGGAGTGTGTAATGCCATGAATGACTATCGACTCTTCATCGAGCTTTTGCCTTGGTTGAACAAGCCAATGTGCACTGTCTTTGCAATAAATTCGTTTTGATGTAAAAGGCACTAACCCCACACTAACAATATCGTCTTTATCAAAATTTAGACCGGTCGTCTCAAAATCTAACGCTACGAGGGGTACTTCACTAATCGGTAAATTAAGGTCGTTTACCGCACTTTGATAAAAATGTTGTATACAAGGATGACGACTCGTCGCTGATAGCGCTTTATAACGCGCAGGCCAGTTTTGTTTTGCGCTATTAGAGGTCATTACTTCACACCTGAATTAGCTGAATAACGGAATTTTAAGAAGTTCTGTGCTTTATCTAAAATCGCAAACGCTTCTTTTAAGTTTCGCTGTTCAAAAGGCGATAGCAAATGTGGCTCTAAATCGTTGTCGGGCGCTTCATCTAGCTTTTCTATTTGCCAAGCCTGATGACGGATACGGATCATGGCGATATATTCAAGGGCATCTCGTAAGTCTTGCGCTTTTCCTTCTGGTAATAACTTGGCATCAATTATATCTTCAAGTCGTTCAAATGAGTTTTGCTTACGGCTGCCTATCGCTAAAGCATGCACACGGATTACATCAGACAAAGGGGCTGTGCCACGACGTTTTAAGTTCATTGAGCGTTTATGTTGACCATTATGCTCTAATACAAAGTCTTTAAAAAAGCCCAGTGGAGGCGTTCTATTACGTGCGTTAGCTGCCATATTCGCTAAGAAACGCTTATTGCTGCGCCCTTCTTTAGCAATAAACCGTTTTAGTTCCTCTGCCCATTTGGTTTTGCCGTAAACACCATCAAGATCAAAAAATATTGAACTGTGCAATAATGCTTGTGGTTTTGGCTCTGCTATCCAACTAGCAAATTGTTCTTGCCACTGTTCCCGCGTTAAACGCCATTTTTTAAATGACGCCATAATTTCACCATCGCAGTACTTATAACCACACTCAGCCAAGCCATCACAGACAAAGTCAGCAAGTTTTTGAAAATACGCGTCGTGTAAAGATTCATCAAAACTATTGTCTAGAATAATTGCGTTGTCTTGATCTGTAACGATTAATTGCTCATCCCTTGCCATTGACCCCAGTGCAATGAAGCAATAAGGCACAGGAGGCGGACCAAACTTTTCTTCGGCTAAATCGAGTAGACGCTGTTTGAATGTTCGCCCTATCACTGCCATGGCAGTGCCAATCATATGAGAATTAGCATCTTCATTAACCATCCGCACAAATACATTAGGCAGCTGGCGCGCATAATAAGCTAAGTCTTCAACTGATTGCTGAGCAAGAATGCCACGCACCAGTAATAAACTACTTTGCGATTCATAGCGCAAAATATCTGATAACGAAATAACCCCAATGGGTTTTTTCTTAATAACAACGGGTAAGTGATGAATATTATCTCTGAGCATCGCTAGTACAGCTTCAAACACGTAGGCGTTACTATCGAGTAATACAAGATCAGTCTGCATTATTTGCTGAGCATGTGCTTCGTAACTTAATCCTTGTGCAATAACACTGGAACGTAAATCGCGGTCAGTTATGATGCCAACAACTTGGCCATCGTCATCATCAGGGTCATCGCTAATGGGTTTATCGGCATCAGTAACCAATACTGACGACACCGACTCTTGCGTCATCAACTGCGCAACAAACTGAACTGTTGCATCTTTTGCGACCGTGACCACATCTCTGTGCAGTAATGACTTTACTTTTGCGGTAGTTAAATCATTGCTATCGGCTTGCTCGACGATAGCTTGGTGCAAACGTACATTACCATCAGCCTCAAAGAAATCTGCAAATGGTTCGTACTCGTCGCAATACTGGTTAAACAACTCCACATTAATACAATAAACAAGTGTGTCTTCGAGTGCTTTTGCCGGAAAACGTACTTTACGATTCATTAGCAAACCCATTTGGCCAAATATGCCCCCTACGGTTAAGCGGTTATATAATTCACCATCACGGCGATACATTTCCACGGCACCAGTACGAATAACATATAAATCGGCTATGTCGTCACCGTAATTTAATATCTCGGTGCCAGCACGAAAATAAGCAATTTCAATTTGCGACGCTAATTTATTTATTGCCACTTCTGGTAAGTCATCAAATGGAGCATGATCACTTAAAAATTGTGCAATATCGATGTGTTCGGCTTGCATACGCATACCTAGATTGGGTGTTTTTATTGATTGTGGAGGTAATTGGCTATTTTTTCAAAGAAAAATAGCCAATTAAGGTCGATTAAGCGTTTTCTAACTCATCGGCAAGGTGTTTAGACTCATCACCACGAGGTTTGGTAAAACGTGCTAAACCAAGGTAAATAACGGGGGTTAAATAAAGCGTGAATAATACCGCTAAGGCTAAACCACCAAACACCACCCATCCAATGGCATTACGCGCTTCGGCACCAGCTCCTGTCGACAAAATAAGCGGCAACGCACCCAGTAAGGTAGATACCAACGTCATAGCAATCGGGCGTAAACGAACTAACGCAGCTTCTTCAACAGCGACCCTCACTGAGCGACCTTGGTCACGTAATTGGTCAGCAAACTCCACCAGCAGTATCGCATTCTTAGCAATTAAGCCAATCAGCATAACTAAGCCTATCTGCGAGTAAATATTTAAAGACGTACCCGTTAAATACAAAGCCAAAATAGCCGACGTGATACCAAAAGGCACCGTGATCATAACCACAATCGCACTGTTTACGCTTTCAAATTGTGCCGCGAGTACGAGTAAAACGATTAAAAAAGCCAATACGTAGGTTAACAGTACTTCATTAGCGGTTTCTTCAAATGTAAGTGCTTCGCCTTTAAAAGCAAGGCTAATACCATTCGGTAAGTTAGTCTCGGAGATGTCACGAATTTTGGTGACCAATTCAGCGATAGTGACATTTTCGGGTAGTTCCATACTTAGCTCAATTGCACGACGCTGTGCATGGCGCTCAAGCTCAGCTGCCACGCCTTCTTCAGTAATCGTTGCAACACTGCTGAGCGGCACAAGCTGACCATCTCGCGCCCCAACGTATAAGTTGGCCAGATCATTTGGATTAGTAATGGTTTGATTTTGTGCCTGCAACATAATAGGAATTGATTGATCACCAATGTTTAAATCAGCAATATCATCACCATTTATCGCCGCTCTTAACGTGATTGAAATATCACTTAAAGACACACCTAGCTCTTCTGCACGGCGTCTGTCTATATTAACCCGTAACTGTGGCTGCGACGGCTGGTACGAAATTCTCACTGGCGCAACCTCTGGAATTGCGTTTTCTATTTCAGCTGAGAATGCCTGCGCTGCTTTAAATATTTCTAAGTAATCTTGACCAAGCAGCGCCAGCTCAATGCCACCCCCTTGACCACGCAAATTTAGACTGTTTGAACCACCAGGGTAACCAGCTGCACCAGGAATATTACCCAGCGGTCCACGTATTTTATTAATGATTTCTTGCTGACTAAAGTGACGCTCATCCCAATGCTTTAAAGGCACGGTAATGAATACAATATTGGGATCCCATTGCCCAACAACGGTATATATTGACTCAATTTCGCCACTTTCTACAAAAGGCAGTAATATATCTTCCATTTGCACGGCTTGCCTATCCATAAAGTTAAGGCCGACACCATCGGGGCCACGTGCAAAAATTCGAATTTTGCCTCTGTCTTCTGTGGGCAATAATTCGTTATCAAGGTTCATATACAGTGCACCTGAGCCCGCAGCGACAATTAAGCACACAAAAAATGTAATCCATGCATGGTCTAATACACCATGAATCGTGCGTTTATAAACAGCCGCTAAGCCATGCCCAAGTTTTGCAAATGGATGAAATCCCCCTTGCTTTAATTTAAGTTTAGAGGTTAATGCAGGGACTAAAGACAATGCGACAAAACTAGAGATAATCACTGCGCCCGCGAGCACTCCACCAAATTCACGAAACAACCGCCCCGCTGTTGATGGTAAAAACGCAATAGGTACAAATACTGCAGCCAATACAGCCGTGGTGGCCACCACCGCAAAAAATACTTCGCGGGTACCAATTACCGCTGCGGCTCGCCGCCCAAGTCCTAGACCGCGTTGACGTTGAATATTTTCACTCACCACAATCGCATCATCAACAATTAAACCTGTCGCTAATACTAAAGCCAGTAACGTTAATATGTTGATTGAGAAACCCAACGCCCATATCAGCGCGAGCGATCCAATTAAAGCAACGGGAATCGCAAAAGCAGGCACCAGTGTTGCGCGCCAAGAGCCAATAAACACCCACAGCGTTATAACAACTAGCAACACGGTGAGTAACAACGAGTTGATTACTTCGTCTACTGAGCTGCGAATAAACTGTGCGTCGTCGGAGGTGAGCGTAAATTCCATTTCGGGGAATCGCACACGCATTTTTTCAATCAGTGTTAATACTTCATCTGAAATTTCAATGGTGTTCGACTGGGCTTGACGAATAATCTCCATGCCAATAACAGGTGTGCCATTTAATCTTACGAACGAACGAGGATCTGCAGGGCCAAAATACACGGCGGCGACATCGCCGATACGCGTGTCATCACGAACAATAATATCTGCGACTTGTTCTGCTGAAATTGAAGTGGCATCAGCACGGACGATGACTTGTTGATCGCTCGACTTTAAACTCCCTGCCGGAACATCAAACGGCGCTTGGCGTAATACATTAGCAATGTCGGGCACAGTGAGATTAAAGCTGCTTAATTTAAGGGGATCGATTCTAACCCTTAAAACTCGTTCACGGTCACCATTTAAACGTACATCAGCCACACCGGGAATGGTTAAAAATTGCGGGGCTAAGTCTACATCAACGCGTTCGGTCAGTGCTTCAAGAGATAATGTATCACTCGAAACTGTTAGGGACACAACCGCTTCAGCGTCGTTATCGGCCTTAATAATTGATACCCGTTCAACTTCTTCGGGAAGTTCGCGTTGTACCCGTGCAACCGATTCACGCGTTTCGTTTGCAGCATCATCTAAGTTAACACCCGGGCGAAATTCGACCACGATTCGTGCGTTGTTTTCTTCACTTTGCGCGCGAATCGACTTTACCCCACTTACACGAGCGACTGCACCTTCAAGTTTACTTGTTACTTCGGTATCAACTGTTTCAGGTGAACCACCCGGAAACGACGCTGACACCGTAATACGTGGTCTGTCTACATCTGGAAGCTCTCGTACTTCTACGCCAGCAATCGCAGCAATACCCGCAATAATGATCAATAAGTTCAACACAACTATTAAAACAGGTCGGCGAATTGCCATTGACGGCAAGTCTTCCATCATTGGTTGTTGCTTCATCATTACTCCTTGGCAAGCTTAACGTCGTTAGCAAATGTCAGCTCTTGGTTAGGGCGTAATCGTTGTACCCCCTCTGTCACTAACAAGTCGCCTTTATTTAAACCCCCTGATACGAGCAATCGCCCTGCTAAACGCTGCTCAATTTTTACATCAACACGGGTTGCTTTTTTATCGACACTTTTCCATACATACGGACCTGCGGCACCCCACATCATGGCTGCTTCTGGGACTACTGCATATTCATCGCCTCGAATATTAATGTGCACGCGAAAACTCATGCCTGGCATAAACTGCTTTTCATTGTTATCTAGTTTGGCTTTGGTTCTTATCGTGCGTGTTTGTGCATTGATACGTGAGTCTAACTCAGCCACTGTTGCGGTATACACTTTATCACCTAACCATGGAATAACCTCTACCTCAGACTTCTGCTTAAGCACAGAAATTGCGGCCTCAGGCGCATTAAAGTTAATATACAGCTGAGAAATGTCGTCGATGGTCGCTATTGCAGTTTGTGCGGTGATCCTGTCACCAACTTCTACATCGGTAAGGCCCATTACGCCGCTAAAAGGCGCCCGGATCTCACGATCTTCACGTTCCGTTTTAGCGTGCATTAACTTTACTTTTGCTAGTTCATAAAGGGTTTTAGCATCATCTAAATCGCTTTGCGGAACAGCACCTCGGGCATGACTCTCTTCAAGCCTTTTCATGGTGCGCTCGGCATCTTTTAAGGTAATTTCAGCTTCTTTAAGGGCGGCTTGTTGTCTGCGTGAGTCTAGTTCGAGTAATAAATCACCTTTTGACACATTATCGCCCGGTTTAAAATACACCGCGGTCACTCTGTCACCCACTGCGGGGTACAACGTAACTGAATGAATCGCCTCTGCGTTTCCAACGGCTTTAATTTGCTGTTTTGCTTTTTCAGTTGTAACGGGTTCAACAACCACATTGGCCGCCTGTGCAACAGATATGCAGGAAATACAGGCGATTAAGGTCCATGAATATAATTTGCCAATTGTCAAAAGTTCACCTAAATAAGAATCGTTTTAATTGTTACGAAGTGTAACAGCTTTGTGATCAATAAAAACAAGACTTCGTTTAATAAACAAAATGATGAGGCGAAATTAATAATACCTGTGCTTATATTCAAGTGCTCTGCTTCAAGGTAATAAATCCTATCGAAAGCGATGTAAAACAGTGCACCTATTTAGTCGTTAAATGGGGTGTGTTATCACGGTGACATTTAGCCACTTACTGACATTAATACCATTACGCTTAATTAAGTGGTCTATTTTGAGGCAATAAAACCGCGTTGATAACAAGGCAAAAATTTAGTTATTTAGTTGTTCTAAATCAGAAATTTTTAACGCAGGTAGCGACTGGTTTAATCACTCAAAATGATTAAGTATTTTTGCGGAATGGTATAATTAGCTGTATGAGTGGCAAATAATTTTTAGGTCATAAAAAAGCCCCAGACTATGCTGAGGCTTGTATATTATGCATTAGAAGTGGAAACTTATTGTTGGCGCTGTGCTTCTTTTTGCGCTTTTTTAGCTTCTTTACGTTTACGAAGTACTTCTTGAGCTTCGTTACCAATGTGGCCTTCGCCACGAGCTTGTGCTAATTCGATTTGCTTTTGACGCTCAGCAAAACGAGCACGCTGCTCTTCTGTTAGGCTGTCGTGACAGTGATGGCACGATACACCTTCCATGTATTCTGGCTTTAACTTTTCGTCTTCTGTGATAGGCATACGGCACGCATGACATTGGTCGTATGAACCTTTTTGTAAGTCGTGATTAACCGCTACACGGTTATCAAATACAAAACATTCACCTTCCCACATGGTTTCTTCTTTTGGTACTTCTTCTAAGTACTTAAGAATACCACCTTCTAAATGGAAAACTTCGTCGAAACCTTGTTCTTTCATATACGCCGTTGATTTTTCACAACGGATACCACCCGTACAGAACATAGCCACTTTTTTGTGCTTTTCAGGGTCAAGGTTTTCTTTAGCCCACGCAGGGAATTCACGGAACGTTTTAGTTCGTGGATCGACCGCGTTTTGGAAAGTACCAATTTCGATTTCGTAATCGTTACGCGTATCGATTAAGATCACTTCAGGGTCTGAAATTAATGCATTCCAGTCAGCTGGTTTTACGTATGTACCCACTACTTCACGCGGGTCGATACCTTCAACACCCATGGTTACGATTTCTTTTTTCAGTTTAACCTTAGTGCGGTAAAACGGACATTCATCGTCGTATGACTCTTTAGTCACAATGTTGTCTAGGTTTGGTTGTGCATCTAACCATGCAAGTAGATTGTCGATACCTTCTCGCTTTGCAGACACCGTACCGTTAATACCTTCAGCCGCTAATAACAAGGTACCGCGTACTTCGTTTTCTTCCATCACATTAAGTAATGGTTGGCGAATTGCTTCAAAATCTGGAAGGGCTACAAATTTGTAGAGTGCGCACACAACGAAGTGTTCGCTGGTTACATTGTCTTTATGTACAGCAGTCATAGGTTACCTTTTGCTTTAAATGCCATAATTGGCGTTAACCGAATCGCAAATCCGGCGCATTGAGGGCGCGTATTTTACGCGAATTAACGCTAATTGCAAAAACTCTAACGAAATAGCTGTGTTTTTACTGTCTCCAACGATGGCAAGTACGTTATAATAAACACGATTTACTAATTTTGCTCATCGGAGATTAAGCATTGCATTTTACTGAACTTGGGATTGATACACGCCTCGAAAAACAACTTGCGCATCAAGGCATCACCCAGCCCACCGATATTCAAGCTCACGCGGTACCAACAGCTATCGCGGGCCATGACATTTTTGCACAGTCAAAAACAGGGTCGGGCAAAACGCTGGCGTTCTTATTACCCGCTGTACAGCGCGTAATGAAACAAAAAGCACTCAGTAAACGAGATCCTCGCGTTTTAATAGTGGCCCCTACTCGCGAGCTGGCTACTCAAGTTTATAGCCAACTTAGGCTACTAATTGCTGGCACAAATATAAGCGCGGTGAAAATTTTAGGTGGTGAAAACTTTAACGACCAAATTAAGGCGCTTCGTAAAGACCCTCATTTTGTTGTGGGCACACCGGGTCGTCTTGCTGACCATTTAGGGCAACGCTCATTGCAGCTTTCGGGCCTTGAATTACTCATTTTCGATGAAGCAGACCGTATTTTAGATTTAGGCTTTACCGAGCAAGTTAAAATGATCAACGAACTTGCTGATCATCGTTTACGTCAAACTTTATTATTTTCGGCGACGCTAGATCATGCACAGGTAGATGCTTTATCACGCAACTTACTGCGCTCACCAAAACAAATTTTATTAAGTGCCTCTAACGAGCAGCACAGCGACATAACGCAAAAGCTTTATTTAGCGGATCACCTTGATCACAAAGAAGCCCTACTTGAGCACTTTGTAAAACAAAACGATGTTGGTCAGTGCATTATCTTTACTGCAACCCGCGCCGACACCCAACGTTTAAGCCAATGGCTAAATGATAAAGGCTTTAAAGCGCAAGCGCTTGCTGGCGATTTAACGCAAACAAAACGTTTGGAGATCATGGACGCTTTCAGTCGTGAGAATTTTAAAATATTAATTACCACCGACGTCGCATCACGTGGTCTTGATTTATTAAGTGTTACTCACGTCATTAACTTTGATTTACCTAAACATGCCGAAGAATACATTCACCGTATTGGTCGTACAGGACGCGCCGGTTTTAAAGGCACTGCAATATCGCTTGTCGGTCCAAAAGACTGGCCTAGCTATAAAGCAATTAAAGCATTTTTAAATGATGAACTGAGCTTTTTCACCGTCGAGGGCTTAGTAGGTAAATTTAAAGGCCTACGCGAGAAAAAAGCGGATACTGTTTGGAAAAAAGCAGAAGAAAAAATATCTGCAAAACCAGTAAAACCTAAACGTAAAGCCGCTCCTAAAAAACCAAAAGCGCCAGTTAAACCCCCTATTGATGTGGATGGTTTTTCACCTATGCGTCGTAAGAAAAAACCAGAACAGGAATAATAATGAGCATTCTTGGAACTACCCAAACATTATTCGTTAACGAAATATCAAACGAAGGCGCCTATTTAGATGGCCGCGATTTAGGTGAAGTATTTTTACCTAGCAAAGAAATTGAATACGAAATTGAAGCTGGCGACAGTGTTCAAGTATTCATTTACCTTGATCATGCTGGCCACCCGACTGGTACCACTAAAAAGCCACTTGCTCAAGTTGGCGAATACGCCCTATTGCGTGTCAAAGCAATTAACAACACCGGTGCATTTATGGACTGGGGCTTAGAGAAAGATGTACTTGCACCATACAACGAACAAAAGCCAAAAATGAAAGAAGGCTTTTCGTATTTAGTACGCTTATACCTAGATAACGCCAGTCAGCGTATTTGTGCATCAAGTAACTTTAATAAGTTTTTATCAAAAGATGAGCCTAACTATGCACCAATGGAAGAAGTTGAGTTAATCGTTGCGGGCAAAACAGACCTAGGTTACAAAGTACTGGTTAATGAAGCACACATTGGTGTGGTGTATTACAACACAGTATTCAAAAAGTTATTCGTTGGCCAACGCTTAACTGGTTACATTCAAAAAGTACGTGAAGATGGAAAGATTGACGTACTACTCGAAAAACCAGGCATGGGTAAAGTAAACGACCTTAGCGAAAAAATTCTAGATAAATTAAAAGCCGAAGGCGGTATTTTACACCTAGGTGATAAATCTGACCCAGAAGCAATTAGAAAAACCTTTTCGACCAGTAAAGCAAACTACAAAAAAGCCATCGGCGGTTTGTTTAAACAAGGTTTGATTGATATTGAAGCCACTTCAATTAGGTTGAAATAAGCTACGAGCTACGAGCTACGAGCTACGAGCTACGAGCTA
>NZ_FPAZ01000001.1:111425-353547 GCF_900116435.1 Pseudoalteromonas lipolytica
AGCTACGAGCTACGAGCTACGAGCTACGAGCTACGAGCTAACAAGATTATTGATATATATGAAAAAGAGTAAAGTGAAAGCTTTACTCTTTTTTTATTGGTTTTGATAGCTGTAACAAATAGGCGCGGTAAATTTTCTAACACTATAATGCCCCTTTATGTGTTTCGACTGCGCTTTACCTCAGAGTATGGTTTGAAGTTTGACCTACTTTTACTATCACCAATACATCGAGTAATGTGTACAGATTATCTCATGCTTAACCCCCATCCTCTCTGTATATAAGAGGATGGATAGATTGTAATCCTGTACAATCAGGTGCAGCCAAGAGGTGACTGTATTGTTCTAGATTAACTTGAAAACACTTCTTTCAAGTGTGCTTTATACCTATCAAAGTCGTTTTCTACCTGAGGGTTTTTAATGACATCGTTACACATAAAGGTGCCCAAAGGAGACATGCCCAAAAACTGATGAGCTTTATGAAATGGCAAGTACACACCGTCAACACCTACCCCTTCAAAAAACTGAGAAGGATCAGTAAACGAATCTTGTGGGGCATTCCATGTAACCGAAAGCATATACTTTTTGCCTTGAAGCAACCCACCAGAACCATATTTTTTGTCGCTATCACTTCTTGTTCTCCCATCGCTTTGATACAAACGACCATGACCAAGGGTAAACACGTCATCAATATACTTTTTCACAATCCAAGGGGCTCCCATCCACCATGCAGGATTTTGGTGGATTACGACATCTGCCCATAACCATTTTTCAATTTCAGTTTCTATATCGTAGCCACTATCGACTTCAGTAACTTTGACATCATGGTTTAACTCGATTAAACATCCATGTGCTAGTTCTACCAACCTACGATTAAGTGTTCCTTCAGAGTGAGCAAACTTTTTACCGCCGTTGATAATTAATACATTACTCATTTTAATCATCCCATTCTGGAGCAAGACCATCAGGGCTCACTTGACGCCCATTGCGTTCAAGACCATCGATCAAATCAATGTCTTCAATCGTCAATCCGAGTTGCTTTGCTTGCAGGTTGCTGATGAGATTTTCGCGTTTGGTTGACGATGGGATCACGGCAAATTCCTTGGCTAATGCCCACGCCAACACTACTTGCGCTGGTGTTGCTTTGTACTTAGCTGCAATATCAATAATCAAAGATTCCTTTAAAACTTCACCATAGGCTAATGTCATGTAAGAGGTTACTTGTATACCGTTTTCTCGCATATATGAGACTAATTTCTGGTTTTGCAAGTATGGACTTAGCTCAATTTGGTTTGTAGCAATATTTTCTTTGCCTACTGCATCGAAGGCTTTGTGTAACAACTCAATATTGAAATTTGACACCCCAATTTCTTTAGTTAGCCCAAGGGATTTTGCCTCTAGCAGAGCCTGCATATACTCTTCGATATTTTCACTCTCACCAGGCCAGTGAATTAGTGTTAGATCCACATAGTCCATTTTCAGTTTCTCTAGACTTTCCTTGAGGCTTGGGATGAGTTCAGCCTTAGACATATTGTCTACCCAGATTTTGGTTGTGATGTACAACTCTTCTCTAGGTATGCCAGAATCCACTAATGCTTCTCCAATGCTCGCTTCATTACCATAGATTTGAGCAGTATCAATCGCGCGATAGCCAACTTCTAATGCGTTTAATACTGAACTTTTTACCACCTCGCCCTCTAAGCGAAAAGTGCCTACACCAAATGAAGGTACTGTCATAACGTCTCCAAAGTTTTTATGTTATTGCTGTGAGTACTAACTTTACTTGGCAGGACTGATTCATTAAAGTTAATATTAATCAATTTTTAATTTACAAAAGGTAACGAATGAAATCGACTTTGGATGAGATGAAGGCACTAGTCGCTGTTGTAGATACAGGAACGGTACGAGGGGCGTCAGAAATTCTTTCTATTACACCAGCTGCAGTGAGCAGAACTATCTCAAGACTGGAAACAAAACTAGAAACTACGTTATTGAGTCGTACTACTCGTAGGTTAAGTGTTACGTCAGAAGGAAGAATTTACCTAAAAAGAGTTCGAAAAATACTCGAAGAAGTTGATTTCGCAGAGGATCAATTAAGAGTCCAAAAAGATAAGCCTTCAGGTCTTTTACGAATTAATGCAGCAACGCCCTTCGCAATTCACGGACTTGCACCTTGTATTACCCATTACCAAACGCTGTACCCTGACGTTGAAATCGAACTGAATACAAGTGAAGAGAATATTGATTTAGTCGGAAAACAAACGGATATTGCTATCCGTATTGGTCAACTTAAAGATTCAACATTGAGAGCTGTATTTATTGGTAGCAGCAGAATACGCATTGTTGCTAGCCCTGAGTATCTAGAGAAATTTGGTGCGCCAAGTTGTATTGATGAACTATCCAGCCATAGGCTATTGGGATTTAGTAAGCCTGAGATTTTGAAAAATTGGCCACTCATGAATGAAAACGATAAGGTTTTTAAAGCAACGAGTAACTTGCAAGCAGATAATGGTGAGGTAATTCGACATTTAGCGTTAAGTGGAGCAGGCATCGCATGCTTATCTGATTTTATGACATATAGAGATAGGAAAAATGGCAGTTTGGTAGAGCTGTTCAAGGATTCTTCTCTCAGAATAGAGCAACCTATTCATGCCATTTACTATAAAAACTCAGCAACATCTCTGCGAATTTCATCATTTATCGAGTTTATCAAAAGTAACCTTAAAATTGATAATAATGAGTTCATGTAGCTCTTCCTTATCACCAGAGCTACACATTAGATTGAGTGATTTTCCATACTTTTAGTAATCCGTACGTTACTAATTTAGTGATGTCACTGACACGAAAATGTCCATCTTCGTTTCAACTATTCTGGCTGAAACGTTTTTGTCCAAAAACCACTGAGTAAATGCTCTATAGGTTGGCTTTGAGTGAATAGCGAACCTAAGCCCATGTCTGCCGAATGATTGAATTAAAAGTATCATAACGAGCAGGTAATACTCTGTTTTTTTTACAGACCAAATATAAACTTTCTATTACTGGTTGTTTAGGTTTGAAAACCTTTAAACGTTTAGGGAGATAAAAACTGTCAACGGCACTTTTGGGTAATACGGTAAAGCCAATGCCTTGAGCGATTGGTTCTAAGATTTGGCTAATTTGGTTAATTGAACCGACAACAGGAATTTTGCTAACATCTAGTTGTGTTAATTCTTGTTCTAATGATTGCTTAAAATACAAAGACAAATAATGTTCGGCATCTGGATGATTGATTAGCCCTAACTCTGAAAATAATCGCTCCCAGCTATTATTAACATTAGCTTTTTGGGGCAAAATCAAACACAGCTCTTCTTTGCCAAGCACTTCAAAATCAAAGAAACTTTCATTGGGTATATTGGTCACAATTCCTTGGTCAATATGTCCGTTTTTGATATCAGCCAAAATTTGATGATTAGGGGCTGCTTTAATATTAATGTGAATGTTGGGATGTTGATTTTGAAGTGGTAATAACCTTGGGTAAAGTAGTAACGCCACTGAACCAGAGCATGCTAAGGTGCATTCTCCTGATAAAGGGTCATCAAAGCTTAGTTGCTCAAAGAGAAACTTTTCATTCCTTATTAACGCTTTCGCATGGTTGTAAACCAACCGACCTTGCTCAGTAATTGAAAATGACTTCTTCTCTCTTTTAATTAACTTACATCCACACGCCTCTTCGAGTTTGTTGATGTGCTGGCTAACTCCCGGTTGAGTCATATAAAGTTTTTCGGCGGTTTGTGTAAAGTGCCCAACATCAACAAGCGTTATGAACGTTTCTAACCAAACAGGATTTAGCATACCATCACTTAATAACTTTAAATTATCATTTTCATAATAATCGATAATTTCATTTTATCAATAAGCGTTCATATAATTTACTCATTAATTAGATTTTATATTTCAGCAATATCTAGGAGAAAATTATGAAAATGAATCATGTTGGTATTATGGTTGGCGATATGGACAAAGCGGTTGAGTTCTACACTAAAGCGCTAGGCCTTAGAATTGTAATGAATAACACCAGAGTTATAGAAGAGCGAAAATCAGCAATCGGTCGCATGTGTATTGCGGTATTCGGTGAAGGCTTCAAAAGCTTTAATATTGCTCACTTAGTAACTACTGATGGTATCGGTGTTGAGCTGTTCGAAATGGTTGACCGCGAAGATTGCCACAACGTTGATTTCTCGCGCCTTGGTATCTTCCATTTCTGTTTACAGTTGCCAAAGGAGCAGTTTGAAACAGCAATTAAACGTGTTGAAGAGTATGGTGGCAAAGTTCGCATGGATATCCACCGTTATCATCCTGAAGATGAACTAAAGCAAGCGCAAATGGTTTACCTAGAAGATCCATTTGGCAACCTATTTGAGTTTTACTCTCACTCTTACGAAGATACTTACGCTTCAGACTACGAATAACATAAAGGAGTAGAAAATTTTCTAGTCTTTGTTTGTTGTTTCTGCCGAGGTGTTGGTTCATTTTTGTTGTTCATGTGTAGTTTAAAGTAGACGTACACTACTTGTTAATTCTGCATGGTCACAACGTGTATACAGCACGCAATAGTAATTAAAGGCTTATATCATCGGAGACTTTGGAGTTTAAGAGCAAGACTGAATAATTTTGAAATGAAGTGAGTCAATAGATGAGTAAAATCACTATTTATGAATTAGGCTAATTATTAAGCAACTTTTGTTTCATAAAATCAATAAATGCACGGTTTTTATTAGTCATGTATTTACTTTGCACAAACTGTAAGCAAATATCCCCCTGATAATTAAGCCCTAAACAAAAAGAGCAAAGTAAAAACTTTGCTCTTTATTCAGATTAAATAACGCAGGTTATTTTAGCGAGTCATTAATTTCTTTTAGTGTTGCCACTGGGTCTGCAGATTGGGTGATTGGGCGGCCAACGACTAAATAATCGCTGCCATCTTCAACAGCTTGCTTTGGTGTCATAATGCGTTTTTGGTCACCAGCATCGCTACCTGCAGGGCGAATACCTGGGGTAACCAGTTTAAAGTCTGCGCCTAGCTCTGCTTTTAACTTTTTCGCTTCTTGCGCTGAGCACACTACCCCATCAAGGCCTGATTCTTTAGCTAGTTTTGCTAGGTAGATAACCTGCTCTTCAGGTGTTTTATCTACACCTAAGCGAGTAAGTTCGGCGGCATCCATGCTGGTTAATACTGTTACTGCAATCAATAATGGTGCGTCATCACCAAACTGCTCTAATGCTTGCTTTGCTTTGGTCATCATTTCAACGCCGCCAGAAGCATGCACGTTAACCATCCATACACCCATTTTTGCAGCTGCTGTAACAGCTTTTGCAACGGTGTTTGGAATATCATGAAATTTCAGGTCTAAGAAAACATCAAACCCAAGATCTATTAGTTCTTTTACAAAGCTAGGGCCAAAATACGTGAACATTTCTTTGCCTACTTTAAGGCGACACGTTTCAGGCGATAATTGCTTTACAAACGTAAGCGCTGTTTGTTGATCGTCATAATCAAGGGCAATTAATACTTTTTTTGAATCTTCGACAGACATAACTTTCCTAAAAAACTAATGGACTAATATGAATTAAAAACCGTCTATGCCACGGCTTGGAACAATTGTTTCCCAGTGTTTACAAGATGGACACACCCAATAGATGGTATGACTGGTAAAGCCACAATGCTGGCACTGAAAATCAGGTTTGGTTGCGATATAAGAGGTAACCAATTTATCAATTTGATCTAATACATCTTTAATATCGTTATTTTGTTTCGCGAGCAGTTGTAATAAAAAGCTAAAGCCACGGATCGTGGGATGACGCTTTAAACTGTCGGTTAAAAATTTAATGGCTTGCTCAATATGCCCTTGTTCAAGGAGTGCTTGGCAATGCTTTATTTTTATTAATACCCCGCCTTTTTCAAGCAGTTCATTCAGTAAATCATGAAATTGATGCGTTAAGTTAAGTTTGTCATAACTCATCGCCAGCTCTTCAATAAACACAGGGGCAAAAAAGGTAAACTGGCTAATTAGCTCACGCCAATAGTAAATTGCTTTCACATAATCTTCTTTGGTAAAAGCGCTGTGGCCGAGCTCATACAAAGGGCGAATAGCTTTGTGGTTTAAGCTAATCGCCTTGCGCATAATTTGTGTATCGTTGTCTTGTAAAGCGGCTTCACAATAAAAATTAGCAATGGCTTTAACATGCTGCGGTTTTGTAAATAGCTCACTGTGCGCCTCGTACATGTTAATGCCTTTATCCCACTCTCGCGTTTGCGAATATAGGTTAATAATAGGCTCTAAGGCTTCTTTGTATCCGGCTTTCACAAGCCAGACTAAATGCTCTTCCGCACCATCTAACAGCCCTGCCATAATATAATCTTCGGCAAGCTCTAAACGGCTGGAGGCTGCTTGTTGTTCATCTAAACTGGGGTGTTTTAATAACAGCTCATGAATTTTAATTGCACGGTCTAACTCGCCACGACGGCGAAACATGGTCGCCAATGTTGAATAGTGTTCAACGGAGTCTGCTGCAACTTCAAGAAGATTAATTAAGTGTTCTAAGCCTTGGTCTTCTTCTCTGTCTAAGAGAAACTTTAGGCCTTTAGAATATTCAGAGGTGATTTGGCGATTAAGCTGATGAGCTTGGTTTTTAGCACTGTTTTTACCCATTATCCAGCCGTAACCGGCTGCAACGGGTAAAAGTAAAAACAGAAGCTCAATCATGATTAGGTGTCTTTATTAGCAACAAGCTTTTTATTGTTTTTTTCAGGCGCTAACTTTTTCTTTAAGCGATAATTTTGCCACTTTAACTGCGAAAACAGTGTCAAGCTTATAAAACAACCAATGGCGACACCTAAAATAAAGCAGATACTTATTACAACAGCTAAGGGCAACGTATTACTGGCAATTAAATAATTGATTTGCACAAGTTGTGGATTTTGTGAACCAAGTACAAATGCAATAAATAAGCACAGCGCTATTAATACAATTTTTAATACCCTAAACAAGTAACTACTCCTGTATAAAACTAGGCAATACTCGCATTTACGCGGTCACGTAATTCTTTACCTGGTTTAAAATGTGGTACGTGCTTACCGTCTAGCTCAACTGTTTCGCCAGTCTTTGGATTACGACCTGTGCGCGGAGAACGATAATGCAATGAGAAACTTCCAAAGCCACGGATCTCGATACGATCTGAGCTAGATAATGAACCGGCCATTTGTTCAAGAATTTCTTTAACGGCATTTTCAACATCTTTCACTGGAATGTGTGCGTGTTGTTCAGCTAGTTGTTCTATCAATTCTGACTTAGTCATAACGTTTCCTTAAAAAGAGATAAAGGAAGGGCAAAACTGCCCTTCCAATTAAAGACTATAGATTAGTCTTTTTGAGCATTTTTGAATGCTGCAGCCATTGCGTTTTCAAACGCTGGCTCTTCTTTCTTAAGCTTCTCTAGTACTTCTTTCTCTTCTGCTTCGAAAAGAGCTTTAACAGATAAGCTTAAAGTGCGGTTCTTACGATCAACACCAACGTATTTCGCTTCGATTTCGTCGCCTGCAGAAACTACAGTAGTAGCATCTTCAACGCGCTCTTGAGCGATATCAGCTACACGGATGTAACCTTCAACGCCTTCGATTAGCTCAACAGTTGCGCCTTTCGCATCAACTTCAGTCACTTTACCTTTAACAATAGCACCTTTTTTGTTTGCGTCCAGGTAGTTATTGAAAGGGTCAGCTTCGATTTGCTTAACGCCTAGAGAGATACGCTCACGCTCTGGGTCAACTTGCAATACGATAGCAGTGATTTCGTCGCCTTTCTTGAATTCACGTACAGCTTCTTCGCCTGGCGTGTTCCAAGAAATGTCTGAAAGGTGAACAAGACCGTCAATACCGCCTTCAAGACCGATGAAGATACCGAAGTCAGTGATTGATTTGATCTTACCAGTAACTTGGTCGCCTTTGTTTTGTAGACGAGCAAATTCTTGCCATGGGTTAGCAATACATTGCTTAAGACCAAGAGAAATACGACGACGCTCTTCGTCGATTTCAAGAACCATAACTTCAACAGTGTCACCTAGTGAAACAACTTTTGAAGGGTGGATGTTCTTGTTAGTCCAATCCATTTCAGAAACGTGTACTAGACCTTCAACGCCTTCTTCGATTTCAACGAAACAGCCGTAATCTGTAAGGTTAGTAACACGACCAGAAAGCTTAGAACCTTCTGGGTAACGACCAGCGATAGCTGCCCATGGATCTTCGCCAAGTTGTTTAAGACCTAGAGATACACGAGTTTTATCTTTGTCGAATTTAAGAACTTTAACTGCGATTTCGTCGCCAACATTAACGATTTCTGAAGGGTGCTTAACACGCTTCCACGCCATGTCTGTGATGTGTAGTAGACCGTCAACACCACCAAGGTCAACGAACGCACCGTAATCAGTAAGGTTCTTAACGATACCTTTAACTTCTTGACCTTCAACAAGGTTAGCAAGAAGTTCTTCACGCTCTTGTGAGTTTTCTGATTCGATAACTGCACGGCGAGAAACAACAACGTTGTTACGTTTTTGGTCAAGCTTGATTACTTTGAACTCAAGCTCTTTACCTTCAAGGTGAGTTGTGTCACGTACTGGACGAACATCAACAAGTGAACCAGGTAGGAAAGCACGGATTGAATCAACTTCAACAGTGAAACCGCCTTTAACTTTACCGTTGATAACACCAGTAACAGTTTCTTGCTCTTCACATGCTTTTTCTAAGCGGATCCACGCTTCGTGACGCTTCGCTTTCTCACGAGAAAGGATAGTTTCACCGAAACCGTCTTCGATTGCATCTAACGCAACATCTACTTCGTCGCCAACAGCAACTTCTAGTTCACCAGCAGCATTTTTGAATTGCTCAGCAGGGATTGCACTCTCAGATTTAAGACCAGCATCAACAAGTACGATGTTGTTCTCGATTGAGATAACTGTACCTTTAACGATAGAGCCTTGCTCTGCTTCAAAACCCTTTAGGCTTTCTTCAAATAACTGCGCAAAATTTTCTGACATTATACGTCTCTAAATAATTAAATAACCAATTAGCAACCATGCTGCATGGGGTTGTTAAAATAGCGCTGGCATCCTGCCGGCACATTAAAAAGTTTACTTTTTAGCTTTAGGGAGCTTACCCGCAAGTACGGCTTCGTCGACTAAAGTAATAACTTTATCAAACACTTGCATTGCATTGAACTCGCTAGTATCGATTTCAATGGCATCTTTTGCAGGCACAAGCGGCGCAACTTCACGTGTCATATCACGGTGATCGCGTGCTTTTATGTCCTCAAGTAGACCACTTAGTGTAACATCTAGTCCACGATCGTTCAACTCAGCAAAGCGACGACGCGCACGCTCCTCAGCAGTCGCTGTTAAATATATTTTTAATGGCGCGTCTGGAAACACAACCGTGCCCATATCGCGACCATCTGCAATTAATCCGCTTTCAGTACGAAACGCGCGTTGACGACGCAATAATGCTTCTCTTACGCGTGGTAAAGCAGCGACTTTTGAGGCTGCAGCACCAACTTCTTCGTTGCGAATTGTTGTTGTGACGTCTTCGCCTTCTAGTACAATTTTAGACGTGTGTGTTTGGCTATCTACCAAAAACTGTACATCTAAGTTTGCAGCCAGCGGCACTAATGCATCTTCATTGTCTAATTCAATTTGATGATGAAGTGCAGCAAGTGACAGCACACGATAAATCGCCCCGCTGTCTAATACATCCCAACCTAATTTCTCGGCTAACAAGCGACAAACAGTTCCTTTACCTGAACCACTTGGGCCATCAATGGTGATTACGGGCATTAATAACGCCTGCATTTATAACCTCCTGCAATGCACACCAAAATAAAACCGCAACATTATACGTCAGTTCTCGTAATAGATCCGCACTTTGAATGTAACTTTTTATATTTTCTTCTGTTTTATTGACTTGAGACAGACTCTAGTACCTTGAAAAACGTTGGAAAAGTTTTATATGTACACTTAGGATCATTAATGGTTATTGGCTTACCGCCAACGGCCACCATCGCAAAGCACATGGCAATACGGTGATCATTGTATGTATCTATCGCTACATCATTAAATGTTTTTGGCGGTGTAATTTCGATGAAATCTTCACCTTCGACTACCTCAGCGCCCACTTTACGAAGTTCTGTCGCCATGGCGTACAAGCGGTCTGTTTCTTTTACACGCCAGTTATAGATATTGCGGATTGCAGTTGTACCTTTTGCGAATAACGCAACAGTGGCCAGTGTCATGGCCGCATCAGGAATAGCGTTTGCGTCGATATCAACCGCGTTAAGTTCACCTTTACGCACAACCAGCTTTTCATCGTACCAATCAATCTTAGCGCCCACTTGTTCCATCACTTTAGCAAAGCCAATGTCACCTTGAACAGACGCAGCACCAACACCGTTAATTTCTATTTCACCACCCGCTATTGCGGCAGCTGCAACAAAGTATGATGCGCTCGATGCATCACCTTCGACCATAATGCGCTCTAGTGCTTGGTATTGTTGGCACCCTTTTACATAAAATACTTCGTAGTTGTCGTGTTTAACTAACACACCAAAACGCTGCATAACATCTAAGGTAATATCAATATAAGGTTTTGATACTAACGTACCTTTAATACGGATTTCTGTATCACCATTAAATAATGGCGCTGCCATTAATAAGGCCGTTAAAAACTGACTAGATATACTGCCGTCAATTTCAACTTGGCCGCCATTAATTTTACCGCCTTTAATGGCCAGTGGTGGATAGTCTTTATGTTTTAAATATTCAACATCACCACCCAGCGCATGCAGAGCATCCACTAAATGCCCAATAGGACGCTCTTCCATACGTGGCTCACCGACAAGCTCATACTCGCCCTCTACAGCGGCAAGAACCGCTGTTAAAGGCCGATAAGCAGTGCCAGCATTGCCGAGAAATAACGGCTCGCTAGGTGTTAAGAATTTACCTGCTACCCCTTCAACGGTCGCAACGGTTTTATCGTCATTTAAGGTAACATTCACACCCAATAGTTTAAGTGCGCCTAACATATGACGAATATCATCACTGTCTAGCAAATTTTCAACGACCGTGGTGCCCTGTGCAAGCGCCGCCAAAAGTAAAATACGATTTGATAAGCTCTTTGAGCCCGGCAGCGTGACACTGCCATTTACCTTTGAGATAGGTTCAAGACGAAGCTGTTCCATATTAGCTATTCTCCTTGGCGAATTTATCCATAAAATCAACCAAGGCTTGTACACCAGCAAGTGGCATTGCGTTATAAATACTTGCGCGCATACCACCTACAATGCGGTGGCCTTCGAGCGCCAGTAAACCCGCTTCTTTCGATTGTTTAATAAACTGGTCATTAAACGATTCATCGTTTAACCAAAATGGTACGTTCATACGCGATCGGCAATGCTTAGCAACTTTATTATTATAAAAATCTGAATTGTCGATAAAGTTATACAGCAATTCTGCTTTGGCAATATTTTGCTCTTCCATGGCTTTTACGCCACCGTTTGCTTCTAACCATTCAAACACTTCTGCTGCTAAGTACCATGCAAATGTCGGTGGCGTGTTGTACATGCTGCCTTGCTTTGCTTCTAATGCGTAATCAAGAATACCTGGTTTTTCGAGACCTTCGCGCTCAAGCAACGTTTTACGAATAATAACAATTGCTAAACCCGATGGGCCGATGTTCTTTTGTGCGCCTGCATAAATGACATCGAACTGGTTTACGTCAATTTCGCGTGACAAAATTGTTGATGACATATCGGCGACTATTGGCGCAGATGGGTGTGAAGGCACGTCAAAAATCTCAATACCATCAACCGTTTCATTTGGGCAATAGTGAATGTATGACGCATCAGCTGGTAATTCCCAGCTTGTCGCTGGTTTAATTGAAAACTGGCCATTTTGCTGCTCGTCATTACGAACATTAATACTTGTCACTGCAGTGAACTTTTCGGCTTCTTGTGTCGCGCCTTTTGACCACACACCGTTTTCACAATACACCGCGGGCTTATCTGCTAAATGCAAATTTAGTGGTACAGCACTAAATTGGCCTCGGCCACCGCCATGCATAAATAAAACTTCAAATTCGTCACTGATATTCATTAGACGACGTAAGCTTGCTTCACATTTTGCTGTAAGCTCTAAAAAGTCGCTACTACGATGGCTGATTTCCATCACAGATACGCCTAAACCTTGCCAATCTATAAATTCTTTTTGTGCTTTTTGCATTACTGCCGGCGGTAACATTGCCGGTCCTGCACAAAAATTATATTTAGTCATTACTTTGCCTCATTCCAGTAATTATAGTGCGGATAAAAAAAGCGGCCGAAGCCGCTTTTTAAATCAATGTTACTCTGAAGGTGGGTTATCAACCGTTTCTTCAGTATGTGTATCGACTACTTCAACGCCCTCGCCTTCGATGGCTTCAAGCTCATCAACTTCGATTTCTTCGATACGTTGTAAACCAACTACTTGCTCTTCGTCAATAGTTCGTATCAAAATAACGCCCTGCGTATTACGACCAACCGTAGAAACCTCATTAACACGAGTACGAACAAGCGTACCGCGATTAGAGATAATCATGATTTCGTCGTTTTCATCAACTTGTACTGCACCAACCACTGCGCCATTACGCTCGCTTACTTTGATTGATACAACACCTTGTGTTGCACGGCTCTTCGATGGGTAATCGGCAAGTGCTGTACGCTTACCATAACCATTTTCAGTCACGGTGAGGATTGCACCGTCTGTCTTAGGCACAATTAACGACACAACGCGTTGGTCGTCTGCCATCTTAATACCACGCACACCGGTTGCAGTACGACCCATTGGGCGTACACCTTTGAAGCGGATTTCAGGGTTACCCTCTTCATCAAGTACCGGATTGCCATTTTCATCAACGACGGTCGACTCTTCCGCTTCTTTAAAGCGTACTACCTTGCCTGCGTCTGTGAATAGCATGATTTCGTTTGTACCATCAGTGATATCAACACCAATTAGGCTATCGCCTTCATTTAGGTTGACCGCAATGATACCGCTTGCACGTTGACGGCTATAAGCTGTTAATGGTGTTTTCTTAACTGTACCAAATGCTGTAGCCATGAAGATGTATTTATCTTCTTCGTACTCACGTACAGGTAGAATTGCAGTAATACGTTCGTCAGCTTCAAGTGGCAGTAAGTTCACAATTGGCTTACCACGCGCTGCACGGCTGGCAAGTGGTAATTGGTATACTTTCAGCCAGTATAAACGACCAGCAGTCGAGAAGCACAGAATCGTATCGTGTGTATTTGCAACAAGGAGACGTTCAATGAAATCTTCATCTTTCATCTTCGTTGCTGATTTACCTTTACCACCACGACGTTGTGCTTCGTAGTCTGATAATGGCTGATACTTCACATACCCTTCATGAGAAAGCGTTACGACAACGTCTTCTTCATTAATTAAGTCTTCAAGGCTGATATCGTGAGCTGCTGCACTGATTTCTGTACGGCGCTCGTCGCCATATTGTTCTTTAATTTCAACTAGTTCGTCGCGAATAACTTCCATAAGGCGATCTGGGGTTGAAAGGATATAAAGTAGTTCAGCAATAAGATCGAGTAGTGTTTGGTACTCGTCTAAGATCTTCTCATGCTCAAGACCCGTTAGTTTGTGTAAACGTAGGTCAAGGATCGCCTGTGCTTGTTGCTCAGATAAATAGTACTCACCATCACGAATACCTAGCTCTGGTGCTAGCCAATCAGGACGCGCTACATTTTCTTCACCGGCTTTTTCAAGCATGGCTTTAACAGTGCCTAGTTCCCAAGACCTTGCTGTTAAAGCTGCTTTTGCTTCAGCAGGCGTAGGTGATTTACGAATTAACTCAATGATTGGGTCGATATTCGCAAGGGCAATCGCTAAGCCTTCAAGCGTATGGGCACGGTCACGGGCTTTGCGTAAATCAAATACCGTACGACGGGTTACTACTTCGCGGCGGTGAATGATAAATGCTTCAAGCATTTCTTTTAAGTTGAAACACTTAGGCTGGTTGTTATCAAGTGCAACCATATTCATACCAAACACGGTTTGTAACTGTGTTTGTGCATAAAGGTTATTCAGAATAACTTCACCTACATCACCACGTTTAATCTCGATAACGATACGCATACCGTCTTTATCTGATTCATCACGGAGTGCGCTAATGCCTTCAATTTTTTTGTCTTTAACAAGTTCAGCGATTTTTTCAATCAAGCGTGCTTTGTTAACTTGGTACGGAATTTCGTGGACGATGATCGTTTCACGACCCGTTTTTTCGTCTACTTCAATTTCTGCGCGTGCGCGGATGTACACTTTACCACGACCCGTTAGGTAAGCTTGCTCTATGCCTTTCTTACCATTAATGATCGCGGCTGTAGGGAAATCTGGACCTGGGATATATTCAATCAGATCAGCAATTGTCATATCTGGGTTTTGGATCAGTGCCAAACACCCATTAATAACTTCAGTTAAGTTATGTGGCGGAATGTTCGTCGCCATACCAACCGCAATACCCGATGAACCATTCACTAATAAGTTAGGTACTTTCGTCGGTAATACGTCAGGAATTTGCTCCGTACCATCATAGTTAGGTACGTAATCAACCGTTTCTTTTTCGAGGTCGGCTAATAGCTCATGTGACATTTTTGCCATACGGACTTCCGTATAACGCATTGCTGCCGCAGAGTCACCGTCAACTGAACCAAAGTTACCTTGGCCATCAACAAGCATATAGCGTAACGAGAAAGGCTGCGCCATACGTACGATGGTGTCATATACCGCGCTGTCGCCATGTGGGTGGTACTTACCGATTACATCACCAACAACACGTGCTGATTTTTTGTAAGGCTTATTCCAATCATTATTGAGTTCGTTCATTGCGAATAAAACACGACGGTGAACAGGTTTTAGACCATCACGTACGTCTGGCAATGCACGTCCTACAATTACGCTCATTGCGTAATCAAGGTAGGAGTTTTTTAATTCATCTTCAATATTGACTGGCAGAATTTCATTGGCGAGATCAGTCATTTGATTTCACATTCCTTCAGTATTGACTCATAAAGAGGCAAAGCGCCGCCTTTAGAGCTTTAGTTATTATTTCATGACCATGCTACCACAATTAATTTAGATTTACAGGCGCTAAATCTTTGCGATTTATTAATTTACCCCTATATAATGGCCTCAGATTGACGAGGAAGTTTTTTATGACCGAACATCAAAATGTAGATAATGCAGAAATTGCAAAGTTTGAAGCCATCGCTGAACGTTGGTGGGACCGCGACGGAGAGTTCAAACCTCTTCATGAAATAAATCCTCTTCGCTTGGATTTTGTTGCCGACAAAGTTGGCGGCTTATTTGATAAAGAAACCTTAGATGTTGGCTGTGGTGGCGGCATTTTAAGTGAAAGCATGGCACGCATGGGAGCTAAAGTAACAGGCATAGATATGGGTCAAGAGCCATTAACCGTTGCTAAGTTACACAGTTTAGAAACCGGTATCCCTGTTGATTATATGAAAGTACCGGCTGAAGAGTTTGCTAAAGAGCACCCTGCTCGCTTTGATGTAATCACCTGTATGGAAATGTTAGAGCACGTGCCAGACCCTGCTTCTATCATCCGTGCGGTCGCTGAGCTTGCAAAACCTGGCGCAGATGTATTCTTTTCGACATTAAATAAAACACCTAAAGCGTATTTATACGCCATTGTGGGTGCTGAAAAGTTATTAAAAATGGTGCCCGAAGGCACGCACGACCACAAAAAGTTTATAAAACCCGCCCAATTAATTGCATGGGCAGAAGACGCAGGCTTAAAAGTAAGAGCAAGCACAGGCCTCAGCTATAATCCATTTTCTAAGCAATACAGTTTAAATGACGATGTGAGTGTTAATTACATTCTTCATTTTGAGAAACTTGCCTAATGGCTGGTTGTAATCCTGATATCGCTTTTGATGCCTTTATTTTTGATTTAGATGGCACATTACTCGATACTGCGGATGACCTTGGCGGCGCATTAAATCGCGTATTAGCAGATGCGAATATCGCGCCTGTTGATAAAAGCATTTATCGCCCAGCAGCGTCAAATGGGGCCAATGCATTATTAGAGGTCGGCTTTGGTGATAAATGGCCCGACGTTGAACAATTAGCATTAAGGCAGCAACTGCTCGACTATTATGCAGAAGACATTGCGATTCATAGCAAGTGCTTTAATGGCATTGAGCAACTTCTCGCCTCACTTGAGCAAAACAGCATTAAATGGGGGATCATGACCAATAAGCCCGGCTTTTTAACCGAGCCATTGGTGCAAGCTATCCCAAGCCTTGCTAATGCCATGGCTGTCGTGAGTGGTGATACCTTAGCAGTTGCTAAACCATCGCCAGAGCCACTTATTCATACTGCAAACATGCTCGATGTTGATCCAACGCGTTGCTTATACATAGGTGATGCCGAACGCGACATACAAGCAGCAAAAGCTGCCAATATGTACAGTGCAACTGCACTTTGGGGTTATATACCAAGTGTGGATACCGCACTGAGCTGGGGCGCAGATTTTAACTGGCAATCTCCAACTGATGGATTTATCCATATATAGTGTTAGTTTTAAGTTAAAACACCATATATTGTGATTGGGTTGAGTTTTAAGCAAACTTTGTTGATAAAAAAAACAGTCAGAAATTATTTTTAAAAACGATAATTTTTGTAGATCTTGAGTTGATTTTTACAAATTTCATCATCAATGAATGATCAAAGGTTAATGCTCACTAACACAATTCGTTTATCCAATAGTTATCCACAAAATGGGGCATTTCTATCCCTTGCAAATGATCGCAGACCACACTATCTTGTGATCTGCGTTTTAAAGAACACCAGATATTGTGGCTAAATGTTATTCAATTGACTCATGCTGGTGCTAATAATAATTATAATTAAGAATACCTTTGTCACTAAAAATATAATTTCCCAAGGAATACAGGCAAAACTATGAACCAACAGCTATCTGTAAGCAAACGTGACGGCCGTAAAGAGTCACTTGATCTAGATAAGATCCATCGCGTCATCGCTTGGGCCGCCGAAGGTCTAAATAATGTGTCTGTGTCACAAGTTGAATTGAAATCACATATTCAATTTTACGATGGCATTCGTACTGACGACATTCACGAAACTATCATTAAAGCAGCAGCCGATCAGATCTCTAAAGATACCCCTGATTATCAATACCTTGCTGCTCGTTTAGCTGTATTCCATTTACGTAAGAAAGCGTATGGTCAATTTGAGCCGCCGCGTTTATACGACCACATTACAAAACTGGTTGAAGACAAACGTTATGATCAACACTTACTCGTTGATTACACTGAGCAAGAAATTGACGAGTTAGATGCGTATATTGATCATAACCGTGATCTAAACTTCAGCTATGCCGCTGTAAAGCAGCTTGAAGGGAAATACCTAGTACAGAACCGTGTAACGGGTGAAATTTACGAAAGCGCGCAGTTTTTATATATCTTAGTGGCAGCGAGCTTATTCTCTGACTACCCTCGAGAAACACGCCTTGATTACATCAAGCGCTTTTATGACGCGGTTTCGACATTCAAAATTTCATTGCCGACTCCTATTATGGCTGGTGTGCGTACACCTACGCGTCAATTTAGTTCATGTGTACTGATTGAGTGTGGTGATAGCCTTGATTCAATTAATGCGACATCATCTGCGATTGTAAAATACGTATCACAACGTGCAGGTATTGGTATTAATGCGGGCCGTATTCGTGCTTTAGGTAGCCCAATCCGTAACGGTGAAGCATACCATACTGGGTGTATTCCATTTTATAAACACTTCCAAACGGCGGTTAAGAGCTGTTCTCAAGGCGGTGTCCGTGGTGGTGCAGCAACCCTATTCTACCCGCTGTGGCATTTAGAAGTTGAAAACTTATTAGTCCTTAAAAATAACCGTGGTGTTGATGACAACCGTGTTCGTCATCTAGATTACGGTGTACAGTTCAACAAATTAATGTACAGCCGTTTAATTAAAGACGACTACATTACTTTATTCAGCCCATCAGACGTACCGGGTCTTTACGATGCATTCTTCGAAGACCAAGCTAAATTTGATGAGCTATACGTAAAATACGAGCAAGATGAGTCGATTCGTAAAAAACGTATTAAAGCGATTGAGCTGTTCTCAATGTTCGCACAAGAGCGTGCTAGTACAGGTCGTATTTACTTACAAAACGTTGACCACTGTAATACTCATAGCCCGTTTATCTCAACGGTAGCACCGATCCGTCAGTCTAACTTATGTTTAGAAATTGCATTACCGACTAAGCCACTTAGTAACGTAATGGACGAAGAAGGCGAAATCGCACTGTGTACACTTTCTGCATTCAACTTAGGTGCAATTGAGTCACTTGATGAGTTAGAAGAGCTTGCTGAACTTGCAGTACGTGCGCTTGATAACTTACTTGATTTCCAAGACTACCCTGTCCCTGCAGCGAAAAACGCAACCATGGGTCGTCGCACGTTAGGTATTGGTGTCATCAACTACGCATACTACCTTGCTAAAAACGGTAAACGTTATTCTGACGGTAGTGCAAATGCATTAACGCACCAAACATTTGAAGCAATTCAATATTATTTAATGAAAGCATCAAATGAGCTTGCTAAAGAACGTGGTGCTTGCCCTAAATTTAATGAAACAACGTACTCGCAAGGTATTATGCCAACAGATACGTACAAGCGCGACCTTGACCAAATCTGTGATGAACCTCTTCACTTAGATTGGGATACACTGCGCGCAAACATTAAAGAACATGGTATGCGTAACTCAACATTGTCGGCATTAATGCCATCAGAGACTTCATCACAAATCTCTAATGCAACAAATGGTATTGAGCCACCGCGTGGACACATCAGTGTTAAAGCAAGTAAAGATGGTATCTTGAAACAAGTAGTACCAGAGTATGAGCGCCTAAAAGACAATTATGAGCTACTTTGGGATATCCCATCAAACGATGGTTATCTGCAATTAGTGGGCATCATGCAGAAGTTCGTTGACCAAACGATCTCTGCGAATACAAATTATGATCCATCTAAGTACGAAGGCGGTAAAGTACCTATGAAGGTGCTTTTAAAAGACCTCCTTTCAGCATATAAACTGGGTGTTAAAACGTTGTATTACCATAACACCCGTGATGGCGCTTCAGATGCTCAAGATGAGCTTACACCTGAGGTGGAAGATGATGGTTGTGCAGGCGGTGCTTGTAAAATCTAATTAAATTAATAACATACACAAGCGGGCTCCTTAGCCCGCTTTGTCCTGACTGTTTTTTGAGTATTCACTATGTCATATACAACTTTTAGCCGAAACCATAATAACCAATTACTAGAACCGATGTTTTTCGGCCAGACGGTAAACGTGTCACGTTACGACCAACAAAAGTACCCTATCTTCGAGAAGCTAATTGAAAAGCAATTATCTTTCTTCTGGCGTCCTGAAGAAGTTGACGTAAGTAAAGACCGTCTTGATTTTCAAGCTTTACCTGACCATGAAAAACACATTTTTTTAAGTAACTTAAAATACCAAACATTACTTGATAGTGTGCAAGGTCGTTCGCCTAACGTTGCCTTACTGCCAATTGTGTCAATTCCTGAACTTGAAACGTGGATTGAAACATGGGCATTTAGTGAAACAATTCACAGCCGTTCTTACACGCACATTATTCGTAACGTAACGCAGTCACCTGAGCTTATTTTTGATGATATCGTGAGTAACGAAAAAATCAGTGAACGTGCCGATGCGGTGACAAAGTATTACGATGAATTAATCAACATGATTTCGATTTACAACCTTTACGGTGAAGGTAAACATGTGATTAATGGTGAAGAAGTTAAAGTGAGCTTGTTCGACCTTAAAAAGTTGCTTTACCTTGCGATGATGTCGGTTAATATTCTGGAAGCAATTCGTTTTTATGTCAGCTTTGCATGTTCATTCGCGTTTGCTGAACGCGAGCTAATGGAAGGCAATGCAAAAATCATTAAATTAATTGCGCGTGATGAAGCTCTTCATTTATCAGGCACACAACACATCTTAAACATTATGCAAGACGGTAAAGACGATCCTGAAATGGCGATTGTTGCAGCGCAATGTAAAGATGAAGCAATTAAAATGTTTGTTGATGCCGCAGAGCAAGAAAAAGACTGGGCTGAATACCTGTTTAAAGATGGCTCAATGATTGGCTTAAACAAAGATATTTTATGCCAATACGTTGAATACATTACAAATGCGCGAATGACTGCGGTAGGCTTACCTGCTCAGTTTGAAAGTAAGAGCAACCCGATTCCATGGATCAATTCGTGGTTAGTCTCTGATAACGTGCAAGTTGCACCGCAAGAAGCCGAGATAAGTTCTTACCTTGTTGGTCAAATCGATTCTCAAGTTGATGCATCAGACTTTGGTGATTTCGATCTGTAATGAGCACTAAACACACTGCACAGGTTATCCTTGCAGGAACAGACAGCCAGAGTATAGATTTTGACTCTGGCTGTTCATCTCTCCTTGAATGCCTTGAACAACATAAAATAGATGTCCCCTATCAATGCCGCGAAGGATATTGCGGTGCTTGTCGTGCTCAGCTTGTAGAAGGCGACGTACGTTATAATCAAGAGCCCCTTGCCTTTGTGCGTCCAGGTGAAGTATTACTGTGTTGTAGCAAACCTAACGGTAAAATCACTATTGAACTTTAATGCCATACAAGATCACGTGTTTGGTAAAAATGGTGTTTATCTGCCACGCTAATCGTTTGCTGATCAATGGTAATATCCCACTGCAAATTTTTACTTAGATGAGTAACGAGTTGTTCAATAAACTGGCTATCGAAAGCAATAAGGTGACTGTTGCTGATCAACGCAAGCTGACGTTGATACTCATTTAACCAGTCACTTTCAAGCGTGGTGACAACCCACAGTTCATCAACACGCTTAGCAATTTTAGTTAACATGGATATATCAGGCTGATCAACAGACAGCCACGTCTCATAATGCTCATCGAGCGCTTTTATTGACACATCGGGTTGATTGTTTTTTAGCCGAGCATTGATAGTTGCCTGCTTATTATGCGAAAACAAACAATAGCTCAGCAATTTGAGCACAAAATGCTGATAACTTTCCCCTCTGTCACAGGCGGTGGTGAAGGTTTCCTGATGATTACAATGCTCACGTAAATCTGCGATGGTGAACTGCGCCTTAAATACTCTATTTTTATCAGACATAACCACGGGCCATACCGATTAAATAATCTAAGTATAGTGTATGAAATTTAAATCGCGACAGTTTATAAGTTATAGTATAACGTTATTGCCATTGAAAAATGGTGGTGTTATATTATATCACAACACTCAACAACCAACGTAAAAAGTAGTAACAATGAAGCAATTTTCAATTATTTCTAGTGCTGTTGCCGCTGCACTGTTTTCTCAATCAAGCATTGCTGCTGTTATCACAGGCCAAGTAGTAGATAAAAATCAACAACCCGTTGTTAATGCACAAGTCCATGTGCATGGTAAATCACAGGCTGTAATGACTGACGCGCAAGGTGAATTTAAAATTGATGTCGACAGCAAAGGTCAACTTCATGTAAGCAAAGATAATTTCATTGATAAGCGTGTTGATATTAATGGTGATGATCAATCTGTTGTTGTTACTTTGACGCCTACATCCGTAGAAACCGTTGTTGTGTATGCGTCAGCCTTACACAAAAACAGCTTAGAGATGATCTCACCGGTTAATGTGTTATCAGGTGACAATTTAAAAAATAAAGCGAAACCGACTCTAGGTGAAACTTTAAAAGGCTTACCGGGTGTTAATGCCAGTTATTTTGGTCCCGTTTCATCAAGCCCTATTATTCGTGGTTTAGATGGCCCGCGTGTTAAAATTACACAAAATGGTTTAGACAGTAGTGATGCATCTCGTATCGGACCCGATCATGCCACCTCAAATGACAGTTTAGCAGCAGAGCAAATTGAAGTGCTTCGTGGCCCAGCTACCCTACTTTATGGTTCAGGCGCAATTGGGGGTGTTGTAAACGTTGTTGATAACCGTATTCCTACCGATAACATCGAGACATTGACAGGTGCGGCTCAATACACACACGACACAGTATCAAATACGAATACCTATGCAGCTAAGTTAGAAACAGGTAACAACGGTTTCAACTTCCATTTTGATGGCACAAAACGCACGGGTGACGACTACAAAACTCCCACGTTTGAACTTCCAGAAGAGCATGAAGAACACGAAGGTGAAGAACACGCTGAGCACGAGACTGCTAACAGCGTAGAAAATACCTTTATAGACAGCCAAACCGTTAACTTTGGAACTAGCTACGTTGGTGAACATTTAACGTTAGGCGTGTCATATGGCCGTATTGAAACAGATTATGGCATTCCTGCCCATGAACATCATGGCCACGCTCATGAAGAAGAAGCTGAACATGAAGAAGCTGGACATGGCGAAGAAGCCCATGAAGAATCTGTATTTGCTCAGTTAGAGCAAGATCGTTGGCAAGGCTACATGAGTTACGCTCTTCATAATAACTGGATTGAAAACATCTCGTTGCGCGTAGGTTATACAGATTATAAACATGCTGAAATTGAAGACGGTGAAGTTGGAACGGTGTTCAGTAACAAAACAACTGAAGCGCGTGCGACAGTCGAGCATAAACTTGGTCTTTGGCACGGTATGGCTGGTTACCACTATACAGAGTCTGACTATGATGCCGATGGCGAAGAAGCGTTCACACCGGCTAGTGTAACAAAATCAAACGCGCTATTTTTACTTGAGGAAAAACAATTTGGTGATGTCACTGTTGAACTAGGTGCGCGCATCGAAGATTACCAAATCGATTCTGCTGTCACATTGGCTGAACATCATCATGATCATGCAGAAGAAGCGCATGATGAAGAGGAAGAAGCTGAAACAATTAACTACAGTGCCGATTTCACTAACTTAAGCTTATCTGCGGGTGCTATTTGGCAATATCAAGAAGGCCAAAGCATTGCGCTTAGCGTGTCTCACTCGGAACGTGCGCCATTAAGTGCAGAACTACTCTCGAATGGTGTTCACATTGCAACAGGTACTTATGAATTAGGCTTAGGTTATCATATTGAAGAAGGTGAAATTCACTTTGAACCTGAAGACATCAAACAAGAGACTGCAACAAACTTTGATTTAAGTTTCCGTCGTTTCATTGGTGACTTTGGTTATACAATCAACTTTTTCTATAACGACATTGAAAACTTCTATTACCAACAAAATACGGGCTATTTCTTTGATGAAGAACATGGCTTAGAAATGGCAGAAGAAGTACACGATGATGCCATGGCGGTTTACCAATTTACCAGTAAAGATGCCAAATTGTATGGGTTAGAATTTGATGTGCACTATCAAGTTTCACCTAGCACCTTAGTGAAAGTGTTTGGTGATTCGACGACAGCTAAATTAAAAGATGACAATAACTACTTACCACGAATCCCAGCGAATAAATTGGGTTCAGAGTTACAGTATACCGTCTCTGATTGGCAGTTTAGCCTAACAGGTACACATTACTTTGAGCAGTCAGACATCACTGCCTACGAAACAAAAACAGAAGGGTACACTTTGTTTGATGCGTCAGCGAATTATCAACTTGACTTAGGCCCAGTAGATACACAGCTTTATATCAACGTTGATAACATAACAGACGAACTTGGCTTTGTTCACAGCTCGTTTATTAAAGAAAAAGCGCCACTACCGGGCAGAAACTTCAGCCTAGGTATCCGCGGTTACTTCTAAAAAGTAACGAATATAAAAAACCCTTTCACTTTAATAAGTGAAAGGGTTTTTTATTAACTTTTAAAAAAGTTAAACGCGCTGTTTAACCTTTTTGTTCGATTTTAGCCCATGAATCACGAAGACCCACCGTTTGGTTGAACACAAGTGTCTGTGCTTTATTATCGCGACAGAAATACCCTGTACGTTCAAACTGGAAGCCCTGCTCTGCTTGTGCATTTGCAAGTGAAGGTTCTAACTTCGCATTTGATAACACCACAAGCGACTCTGGATTAAGCGTTGCATTAAAGTCTTCAGCAGCTGCTGGGTTAGGTACGTTGAATAGACGATCGTATAAACGTACTTCTGCAGTAATAGACTCGCTAGCAGATACCCAATGGATTACCCCTTTCACCTTGCGACCATCACTTGGGTTTTTACCCAGCGTTTCATCATCGTAAGAACAGAAGATCGTGGTGATTTCACCATTAGCGTCTTTTTCAATGCGTTCAGCTTTTATCACATAAGCTCCGCGTAAACGCACTTCTTTACCCAGCACTAAACGCTTAAACTTATTGTTTGCTTCTTCACGGAAATCTTCGCGTTCAATATAAAGCTCGCGAGTAAATGGCACATCACGGCGTCCCATTTCTTCTATGTTCGGGTGATTAGCGACTGATAACGTTTCTACTTTATCTGCATCATAGTTCTCTAGAACCACTTTAACAGGGTCAAGTACAGCCATAGCACGTGGTGCATGTTCATTTAAATCTTCACGAATACACGCTTCCAACATGCCCATTTCAACCATGTTTTCTTGCTTAGTAATACCAATGCGTGAACAGAACTCACGTACTGAAGCTGGTGTATAACCACGACGACGTAAACCAGCAATCGTTGGCATACGTGGGTCATCCCAGCCTTCAACATGGCCATTAACCACTAAGTCATTTAATTTACGCTTAGACATAATGGTGTATTCAAGATTTAAACGTGAAAACTCGATTTGCTGTGGATGGCATTCTAGGCTGATGTTATCAAGCACCCAGTCATAGAGACGTCGGTTATCTTGGAATTCAAGCGTACATAAAGAATGTGTAATACCTTCAAGCGCATCCGAAATACAATGTGTAAAGTCATACATTGGGTAAATGCACCACTTATCACCTGTTTGGTGATGGTGAGCAAAACGTACACGGTACAAAATAGGATCGCGTAATACAATAAACGAGCTTGCCATATCAATTTTAGCACGCAGTACACACTCGCCTTCTTTAAACTCACCGTTACGCATTTTTTCGAATAAGGCTAAGTTCTCTTCAACAGGTGTATCACGATAAGGGCTATTTTTTCCTGGCTCTTTTAGCGTACCACGGTACTCACGTGCTTGGTCTGCTGACAAGAAACACACATACGCAAGCCCTTTTTCGATAAGTTCAACGGCATAGCCATAAAGTGCATCAAAGTAGTTTGATGAATATTTAATTTCACCATCCCATTGAAAACCGAGCCACTGCACATCTTCTTTAATAGAGTTTACGTAGTTGATATCTTCTTTTTCTGGGTTTGTATCATCAAAACGTAAGTTGCAAAGGCCATTGTAATCCTGGGCAATACCAAAATTTAAGCATATAGACTTTGCATGACCAATGTGTAAAAAACCATTTGGTTCTGGTGGAAAACGTGTATGCGTAGTCGCGTGTTTACCGCTTGCGAGATCTTCGTCGATACGCGTTCTTATAAAGTTACTTGGGCGATTCTCAATTTCCGCCATAGGAGCATAATCCTCTGAATATTGCATGGTGACAAAACTACTGCATTATTACAAAAAGAAGCGCTAACATACAGTAGTTGATGTGTGTTTATCGAAGATAATAATGCGATTGTTAAAACCCTACGGTCAAATCGGTAAAAAAGTTGTTCTAACGCAATAAAATGATCATTGACTGACGATATAGTGCCGATAGTTTCACTATTTAATAAGGAAAAGAGATGGCTTCACTCAATCAACACCGAGTCTATATTCCTAGCTCTGCACGTGCAAACCAGTATGTGTTAGTTGAATTTAAACCCAATGATGAGTTTTTTGCCCAGTTTACGAACATTAGCTGCGGTTACAAGCGTCTTGCAAGGGAATTATTTGCGCTGTGCGATGAGTATGAACTTCATAACGTACATCTCATTGCGAATGATAAACTACCTGTCGTACGCTACCATGATGAGGCGTACAGTTTAGAAACAACAAAACAAATATTATTTTTCTATAATCCACAATACCACGAAGCACACAATGTATTTGCTAATGGCGAAGAAAGATGCAAAAAAATTCGCTTATTATTCTTAGCAACCGGTGACGATATTCGTGCAAATGCGGCACAGTTCCACCATAAAGTGCAACGGGTAATCAATACATTACAAGACAAGCTTTTAAGCAACCAACCCCCGCTTAAGATTCGAGATCATCAACACTTAACCTATGACTTATTTGCCAAAGCCAAAGGCCACAAAGAAAGCTATGGCTATAAGTTGCGAAGTTTATATCCGCGTTATCAATCGCGCCAATGCCATTTGCCAAGCGATCACAGCGAAATGACCTATGCAGGCTTTTCAATTCCTGTCACACGCGCAATTAAGACACAATTTCAGCATATGCTAAATGAAGAAAACTACAGTCAGTTTTATCACTATATTTTTGATGCGTTTAAACGTGCATGTGATAAGCGTCAACTTAACTTAGCTGCCTTTATCGCAAATGGCACACGCCCGATTGTGCGTAATAGTAATATTGACAATGCACAGAGCAATAGCGAGTTACAAAAACTGACTTTCGACTGCGCCAGCGAGCAAGTACAAATACAGCAATTTTGGAATGCGGATACGTTGGTCGATGTGCTGCACTTTGTTATTGCAGCAGCAGAAAAAGATAAACACGATATCGGTTACGGCCGATTTATGAACCAAGTACAAAGTGCCATTAATGAGGTGACAGACGAACTTGCGTTTAATCCAACACGCCAAGACTTACGCGTGCGCTTTTATCAGCATATTAACTATCAATATTAAACAGGTTTTACGTGGGTGACAGCGATGTGTCACCCCTTTTACCTTAACGATTTTTTGGTAATTTAGATAAGTCTAAGCGTAATACCTTTGAGCGTCGCTGGTAGTTATACAGCGACTTTTTCTTCGCGGGCAGTTCATCGACCGTCACCAATTCAAAACCTTGTTCAATAAACCAATGAATACTGCGCGTTGTTAACGCAAATAACCCATGATAACCACACCGTTTGGCTTTATTAATTATAAAACGTAATAAATTACTGCCACGGTCTGCATCACGATATTGAGGGTGAACAGCAAGGCTTGCAAATTCACCAACCTGCTCTTCATCAAATGGGTAAAGGGCAGCGCACGCGATAATAAGTCCATCACGCTCAATCACTGTGAATTGCTCAATTTCTATCTCTAATTGCTCTCTTGAGCGACGCACTAAATAGCCCTGCTCTTCAAGTGGTCTAATTAAGTTTAAGATACCGGTTATATCACTGATCGTTGCACTACGAAGTTGTTCAGAACTTTGCGGCGCAATCTGGGTCCCGATACCATCCAAAGAGAAGAGCTCTTGCAATAAGGCACCATCTTCTTTGTAGCTGACAAGGTGACACCGATGCACCCCGCCCCGACATGCATCAATAGCAGCTTGCAAAAAGACAGGGGCGCTCAAACATGAAGGTGTATGAGTGCGATAGTGCTCTAACACTCGCTCGGCTTCGTTTGGCATTAATTCTGCTATCGCTTCGCCATTTTCATCTAAAATACCTGCATCTTGGCTAAACCCTAGCATTTTGTCTGCTCTGAGCTTTAAAGCAACCTGAGTCGCAATTTCTTCTGCGGTTAAATTAAAGCTCTCACCCGTCACTGAGGCAGCAATCGGACCTAGGAGCACAATACTATTGTTATTGAGTTGGTGGCGTATTCCCTCAACATCAATTCGCCTAACACGCCCCGAGTGGTGGTAATCAACCCCTTCATCAACGCCTAAAGGCTGCGCTATAACAAAATTACCACTGACTACATTTAAAAATGAGCCCGACATGGGGGTGCTACTTAATGACGTGGATAAACGTGCGGTGATGTCAAATTGCATTGCTCCGGCCACTTTTTTAATCACTTCAAAAGTGGTGTTATCGGTAACACGGATCTCGTTATGAAAATGACTAGTTATGCCAACCTCATTCAAAGCGGCATTAAATTGTGGCCGTGCGCCAAACACCAAAACAATCTTAATACCTAAGCTTGTTAATAGAGCAACATCATTAATAATGCTTCGACAGCCTGGCTGGTCTATCGCCTCACCACCCAGCATTACAACGAAAGTCTTGCCTCTATGGGCATTTACATAAGGAGTCGACTGACGAAATCCGTCTACTAATTCTGTAGTACGCACGTGCTAATTACCTTTTAAATTCAAGCGTTTTTTATTAAAACGGAAACAGAGGAATTAGTGTAAGGAATTTTTATTCATAAATAAAGAATTTTTATTCTTTATTTATGAATAAAAATTGACAGTGAATTTAGCAATAAAAAAGGCCCGCATAAGCGAGCCTCTTTTTAAGAGATTAAGGACCGATTACCAGCCTGTTTTCTCTTTAAGTGCAGCACCGATGTCAGCTAGTGAACGTACTGTTTTAACGCCAGCAGCTTCTAATGCAGCAAATTTCTCATCAGCAGTACCTTTACCGCCTGCGATGATTGCACCCGCGTGACCCATACGCTTACCTGGAGGCGCAGTTACACCCGCAATGTAAGAAACAACAGGCTTAGTTACGTTGTGCTTGATGTATTCAGCAGCTTCTTCTTCTGCTGTACCACCGATTTCACCGATCATAACGATTGCTTCAGTTTGCTCGTCTTTTTCGAACATTTCTAAAACGTCGATGAAGTTAGTGCCAGGGATTGGGTCGCCACCGATACCAACACATGTTGATTGGCCGAAACCAGCATCAGTAGTTTGCTTAACCGCTTCGTAAGTAAGTGTACCAGAACGTGATACGATACCTACTTTACCAGGCTTGTGGATGTGACCAGGCATGATACCGATCTTAGTTTCACCCGGAGTGATAACACCTGGGCAGTTAGGACCGATCATGCGAACACCAGTTTGCTCAAGCTTAACTTTAACGTCAACCATGTCTAGTGTTGGGATACCTTCAGTGATACAAACGATAAGCTCGATGCCAGCATCGATAGCTTCTAAGATTGCATCTTTACAGAAAGGTGCTGGTACGTAGATTACTGATGCAGTTGCGCCAGTTGCTTCTACAGCGTCACGTACTGTGTTGAATACTGGAAGACCAAGGTGCGTTTGACCGCCTTTACCTGGGCTAACACCACCAACCATTTGTGTACCATACTCAAGCGCTTGCTCAGAGTGGAAAGTACCTTGGCCACCAGTGAAACCTTGACAGATAACTTTTGTATCTTTATTGATTAATACAGACATTATTTGCCCTCCGCAGCAGCAACAACTTTTTCAGCTGCGTCTGTTAGTGATTCAGCAGCGATGATGTTAAGGTCAGAATTAGCAAGTACTTCACGACCTAGTTCAGCGTTAGTACCTTCTAAACGTACTACTACTGGTACGTTTACGCCTACTTCTTTAACTGCACCAATGATACCTTCTGCGATCATGTCACAACGAACGATACCACCGAAGATGTTAACTAAAACAGCTTTTACGTTGTCGTCTGAAAGGATGATCTTGAATGCTTCAGATACACGCTCTTTCGTCGCGCCGCCACCAACATCTAGGAAGTTAGCTGGCTTGCCACCGTGTAGGTTTACGATGTCCATCGTACCCATTGCTAAGCCTGCACCGTTAACCATACAACCCACGTTACCGTCTAGTGCAACGTAGTTAAGCTCGAAGCTTGCAGCGTGAGCTTCACGTGCATCTTCTTGAGATGGATCGTGCATTTCACGGATTTTAGGTTGACGGTAAAGCGCGTTACCATCTACACCGATTTTGCCATCTAGACAGTGAAGGTTGCCTTCGTCTGTGATAACAAGCGGGTTGATTTCTAATAATGCGAAATCGAAATCGTTGAACATGTTCGCAAGACCCATGAAGATCTTAACAAACTGTTTCATTTGCGTTGGGTTTAAACCTAGTTTGAAGCCTAATTCACGAGCTTGATACGCTTGAGGACCTACAAGTGGATCGATTTCAGCTTTGTGGATTAGCTCTGGCGTTTCTTCAGCAACAGTCTCGATTTCAACACCACCTTCAGTAGATGCCATGAAAACAACTTTACGAGAAGCACGATCTACTACAGCGCCTAGGTATAATTCGTTAGCGATGTCAGTGCAGCTCTCAACAAGGATTTTAGCTACTGGCTGACCATTTTCGTCTGTTTGGTAAGTAACTAAGTTTTTACCTAACCAGTTCGCAGCGAACTCTTTAACTTCGTCGATTGTTTTAACTAGCTTAACACCGCCAGCTTTACCACGGCCACCTGCGTGAACCTGTGTTTTAACAACCCACATATCACCGCCAATTTTCTCAGCAGCTGCTGCAGCTTCTTCAGGTGTATCGCAAGCGTAACCGTGAGAAACTGGTAAACCATATTCGGCAAAAAGTTGTTTTGCCTGATACTCATGCAAATTCATGATGCTTTATCCAATTTTTTATACTAAAAGAGCTGAATATTTATGCAAATAAACAGCTATCCCAAATTGCGCACCTAGTATAAATCCCAAGGCTCAACATGAAAACCCCAGTTAGACCAAAGGCGCAAAAAAAAAGCTGTGAACGCAGTCCACAGCTTACATTTTATACAACTAGATTAAACATCTAGTAATAAACGTGTTGGATCTTCAAGTAACTCTTTAATTGTCACTAAGAAACCAACAGATTCTTTACCATCAATTTGACGGTGATCGTACGATAACGCTAAATACATCATTGGTAAGATTTCAACTTTACCATTTACAGCCATTGGACGATCTTGGATTTTGTGCATACCTAAGATTGATGACTGAGGTAAGTTGATAATCGGTGTAGAAAGTAACGAACCGAATACACCACCATTAGTGATAGTGAAGTTACCACCTGTCATATCATCAAGTGTTAATTTGCCGTCACGACCTTTAAGCGCTAATTCACGGATACCTTTTTCAATTTCTGCAACTGATAACTTGTCACAATCTTTAAGTACTGGTGTAACTAGGCCACGTGGTGTTGATACCGCGATGCTGATATCGAAGTAGTTGTGATAAACAATATCATCACCATCGATTGATGCATTCACTTCAGGGAAACGTTTAAGCGCTTCTGTTACTGCTTTCACATAGAAAGACATGAAACCTAAACGAATACCATGACGTTTTTCGAATACTTCTTGATACTGCTTACGAAGGTCCATGATAGGTTTCATGTTTACTTCGTTGAATGTTGTTAACATTGCAGTTGAGTTTTTCGCTTCAAGAAGGCGATTTGCAATAGTCTTACGTAAACGCGTCATTGGAACACGTTTTTGAGTACGGTCACCCATAGGTGCAGCAGGTGCTGCCGCTTCTGCTTTAGGTGCAGCCGCAGGCGCTTTTAAGAATGTATCAACGTCTTCTTTCGTTACGCGACCATTTTTACCCGTGCCCTTGATTTTTGATGCATCAAGGCCCTTTTCAGCGATTAGACGACGCACTGACGGTGTTAATACGTCTGAGCTATCGCTTGAATCGCTTGCTGGTGCCGCTTCTTCTTTTTTCGATTCTGCTTTAGCAGGTGCTGCACCCGCTTTAACAGTACCAATCACTTGTTCGCCAAGCACTGTTTCGCCTTCTGCGTGGATGTGCTCGCCCATGATACCGTCTTCTTGAGCAACAACTTCAAGAACAACTTTATCAGTTTCGATGTCAACTAGGTTTTGGTCGCGCGTTACCGCTTCACCTGGTTGAACATGCCAAGTAGCTATTGTCGCGTCTGCGACTGATTCTGGAAGTACAGGTACTTTAATGTCCACTTCTTTACCTTCTGATGCTGGTGCTGATTGCGCCGCTGGCGCGTCTTCTGATTTTGCTGGTGCTGATTCTTTAGCAGAATCGTCACTTGCTGGTGCAGCATCTGCATCACCAAGTAAACCAATTACTTGTTCGCCAAGTACGGTTGCACCTTCTTCTTGTGAAATTTCAGTAATGACACCGTCGTTTGGTGCAACTACTTCTAAAACAACTTTATCTGTTTCAATATCAACTAAGTTTTGGTCACGGCTTACTTTGTCGCCAACACTTACGTGCCATGTTGCTACGGTAG
Organism: Pseudoalteromonas lipolytica; assembly: GCF_900116435.1. GTDB lineage: Bacteria > Pseudomonadota > Gammaproteobacteria > Enterobacterales > Alteromonadaceae > Pseudoalteromonas > Pseudoalteromonas lipolytica. Next base: position 143,612 of record NZ_FPAZ01000001.1, read on the forward strand.
CATCAGCAACCGACTCAGGAAGTACAGGAACTTTAATTTCTGTGCTCATTGCTTATCCTTTATTTTCAATAGTAAGCGCATCTGCAACGAGCGCTTGTTGTTCTTTAGTATGCACTGACATGTAACCACATGCTGGCGATGCTGATGCTTTACGGCCAGCATATTTTAATTTAGCGCCTTGTGGAATTGCATCGACAAAGTGGTGTTGAGAACAATACCAAGCACCTTGGTTTTGTGGCTCTTCTTGACACCAAACGAAGTCTTTAACGTGTTGATAACGCTGCATGATTGCATCCATCTCATCGTGTGGGAATGGATAAAGTTGTTCAACACGAACAATTGCAACATTATTAAGCTCTTGCTTACGACGCTCTTGAAGTAGTTCGTAGTAAACTTTACCGCTACAGAAAACAACGCGTTCAACTTTCTCTGCTGGGATGTCATCAATCTCGTCAATCATATTATAGAACACACCTTCAGATAACTCTTCCAGTGTTGATGTTGCTAATGGGTGACGTAATAATGACTTCGGTGTCATAACAATCAAAGGACGACGCAGTGGACGAACTGATTGACGACGTAGCATTGCGTAAACTTGCGCAGGTGTTGATGGCACACACACTTGCATGTTGTGATCAGCACACAGTTGTAAGAAACGCTCTAAACGGGCTGAACTATGCTCAGGACCTTGACCTTCATAGCCATGCGGTAACAAACACGTTAGACCACATAAACGGCCCCACTTTTGCTCGCCTGAACTTAAGAACTGGTCAAATACAACTTGAGCGCCGTTCGCAAAGTCACCAAATTGGGCTTCCCACATGACTAATGATGTAGGTTCTGCAGTCGCATAACCATATTCAAACGCAAGCACCGCTTCTTCCGATAACACTGAATCGTATACTTCAAATGCACCTTGCTTTTCGCTGATATTTTGCAACGGTAAGTAAGTTGATGCATCTTGTTGATTATGAACAACAGCATGACGATGGAAGAATGTACCACGGCCTGAGTCTTGACCCGTTAAACGGATATCAGTACCTGCATCAACAAGTGTTGCATAAGCCAGTGTTTCTGCCATACCCCAATCAAGTGCTTTTTCACCTGATGCCATTAGTTTACGGTCGTCGTAGATTTTCTTAACACGAGACTGTGCTTTATGACCTTCTGGGTAACTTGCGACTTTCTCGCCAAGTTCTTTAAGTTTCTCTACCGACACTTTAGCGTCGTATTCTACATCCCAATCGTGACCAACGAACTTAGCCCAATCAGATGAATGAGATGTTTCAGGTTGAATTTCTTCAACAACGCACGAGCCACGGTCTAAGCCATTACGGTAATCATCTGCGAGTACTTTAATTTCGTCTTCAGTGAATGAACCTTCAGCCACGAGCTGATCAGCATAGATTAAACGAGGAACAGGGTGTTTTTTGATTTTTTGGTACATAAGTGGTTGAGTCGCATTAGGCTCATCCGCTTCGTTATGACCATGACGGCGATAACAGACCAAATCAATAACAACATCACGTTTAAACTGATTTCTGAAATCAAGCGCAATTTGTGTTACGAATGCAACGGCTTCTGGATCATCAGAATTAACGTGGAAAATAGGTGCCTGAACCATCTTCGCAATATCTGTACAGTATGGTGTAGAACGCACATCAGCCTGTTTAGACGTTGTAAAACCAACTTGGTTGTTAACAACAATACGGATACTACCACCACAACTAAATGCATTAGTTTGTGATAGGTTAAATGTTTCTTGTACAACACCTTGACCTGCAATCGCAGAGTCACCATGAATTGTAATAGGCAGTGCTTTAATACCTGACTTATCACCTAAGCGGTCAAGACGCGCACGAACCGAACCCATCACTACCGGGTTTACGATTTCTAGGTGAGACGGGTTAAATGCAAGTGCCATGTGCACATTGCCACCCTTAGTCGCAAAGTCAGATGAATAACCCATGTGATATTTAACGTCACCTGAGCTTAATGTATCTTTATGTTTACCAGCGAACTCATCAAATAAATCTGATGGGTTTTTACCTAAAACGTTCACTAGTACGTTCAGACGACCGCGGTGAGCCATACCAATAACAGCTTCTTTTTGTCCGCTTTCACCTGCACGATGAATCAGTTCTTTAAGCATTGGTACTAACGCATCACCACCTTCAAGTGAGAAACGTTTTGCACCAGGGAACTTAGCCCCTAAATATTTTTCAAGACCATCCGCTGCTGTTAACCCTTTAAGGATGCGCAGCTTTTCTTCTTTAGAAAAAGTTGGGCGTGATTGCACTGATTCCAAACGCTGTTGTAACCAACGCTTTTCTTCAGTCGATGTGATATGCATATACTCAGCACCAACAGAACCACAGTACGTGGTCTTAAGTGCTTGATATAACTCACCTAAAGGCATGGTTTCGCGACCGACTGCAAACGAACCCACATTGAATTCACGGTCAAAATCAGCTTCAGATAAATCGTGGTACTCTAATTCAAGATCGCGAACACGTTCGCGTTGCCAGATACCTAATGGATCTAGGTTGGCATTTTGGTGACCACGGAAACGGAAAGCATTTATAAGTTGTAGCACTTTGACCTGTTTAGGATCACCAGAGCCACCCTCTGCTACCACCACTTCTCTATGCTTGTTTTTAGCAAGCTCCGCAAATTGTGCACGAACTTCAGAATGTTTTACGTCAACATCCACACCATCAACTTTTGGTAATTGTTCGAACACTTCTCGCCATTCTTCTGGCACAGAAGTCGCATCATCTAAGTACGCTTCATAAAGCTCTTCTACGTAAGCAACGTTACCGCCGTTTAAGTGAGAAGATTCTAGCCATGCCTTCATCACACCTTCGTGCATTTATAAGCCCTTTTCTTTAGCGCAGAAATTAATTGTTGTAAAAACAAGGTGGTTAATAAATTAACCACCTTACATATTCAATATTTTAAACCGAACGATTTAAAAGCATTGACTTGATTTGTCCAATTGCTTTGGTCGGATTAAGACCTTTTGGACACACGCTAACACAGTTCATGATACTGTGACAACGGAACACGCTGAACGCATCGTCAAGGTCAGCAAGACGCTCTTCTGTCGCTGTATCGCGGCTATCAGCCAAGAAACGATATGCGTGAAGAAGGCCTGCTGGACCGATGAACTTGTCTGGATTCCACCAGAACGAAGGACACGATGTTGAACAACATGCACATAAAATACACTCATATAAACCATCAAGCTTATCGCGTTCTTCGATTGACTGAAGACGCTCACCCGCCGCTGGCGTGTCGTTGATAAGATAAGGTTTTACTTTTTCGTATTGAGTGTAGAACTGACTCATGTCAATAACAAGGTCACGTACCACAGGTAAACCAGGTAATGGACGAATTACGATTTTACCTTTGCCACCTTTAAGTAGCGTTGATAAAGGCGTGATACATGCCAAACCATTTTTACCATTCATGTTGATACCGTCTGAACCACACACACCTTCACGGCATGAACGACGGAATGATAACGTTGGATCTTGCTCTTTTAATTTCATAAGCGCATCCAACACCATCATATCTTGGCCTTCTTGCGTTTCTAGCGAGAAGTCTTGCATACGTGGTGCGTTATCAATATCTGGATTGTAACGATAAACGGAAAATTGTACTTGTGCCATCGTCTCGCTCCTAGTATGTACGTGCTTTAGGTGGGAAAGCTTCACGCAGTTTCGGCGCGTAGTTTACTTCACGTTTGCTCATTTCATCCGTTACAGGATTGAAAATTGAGTGACATAGCCAGTTTTCGTCATCACGATCTGGGTAGTCGAAACGAGAGTGAGCACCACGGCTTTCTGTACGGAAGTTTGCAGCTACTGCAGTTGAGTAAGCTGTTTCCATCAAGTTATCAAGCTCTAAACATTCAATACGTGCTGTGTTGAATTCAGTTGATTTGTCATCAAGACGCGCATACTGAAGACGTTCACGGATTTCTTTAAGCTCTTTAAGACCTGTTGCCATTGCATCACCTTCACGGAATACCGAGAAGTTAAGTTGCATACACATTTGCAGGTCTTTCTTGATTTGAACAGGGTCTTCACCTTGGCCAGCTTTAGAGCTTTCCCAACGATTAAAGCGTGCAAGCGATGCTTCAAGGTCTGAATCAGACGCATCTTTACCCGCTTCAACACCGTTTAGGTATTTGCCTAAGAAGTTACCAGCAGCTCGGCCGAATACAACTAAGTCAAGTAGTGAGTTACCGCCAAGACGGTTAGCGCCGTGTACAGATACACACGCAATTTCACCAACAGCGAATAAGCCTTCAACAACTTTTTCTTGGCCATTTGCATCAATTTGTAATGCTTGACCATTTACGTTAGTTGGAACACCACCCATCATATAGTGACATGTTGGGATAACTGGAATTGGCTCTTTAGCAGGGTCAACGTGTGCGAATGTTTTCGCAAGGTCACAAACACCTGGAAGACGAAGGTTTAGAGTTTCTTCACCTAAGTGGTCAAGCTTAAGCTTGATATGTGGACCATAAGGACCATCGCAACCACGGCCTTCACGAATCTCTGTCATCATTGAACGAGCAACAACGTCACGCGATGCTAAGTCTTTCGCATTAGGTGCATAACGCTCCATGAAACGTTCGCCGTCTTTGTTTAGAAGGTAACCACCTTCACCACGACAACCTTCCGTCACAAGTACACCCGCACCAGCAATACCGGTTGGGTGGAACTGCCACATTTCCATATCTTGCATTGCAACACCCGCGCGTGTTGCCATACCAACGCCGTCACCTGTATTGATGTGCGCGTTAGTTGTTGATGCAAAGATACGACCTGCACCACCTGTTGCTAAAACAACCGCTTTAGATTTGAAATAAACAACTTCACCTGACTCGATGTCGATTGCTGTACAACCAACAACGTGACCGTCGCTGTTTTTAACAAGGTCTAATGCATACCACTCAGAGAATACATTTGTTTTGTTTTTAACGTTTTGTTGGTAAAGACAATGCAATAATGCGTGACCAGTACGGTCAGCTGCGGCTGCAGTACGTGCAGCTTGTTCACCACCAAAGTTTTTCGACTGACCGCCGAAAGGACGTTGATAAACACGGCCATTTTCAAAACGAGAAAATGGTAAGCCCATGTTTTCTAATTCAGTAATAGCTTCTGGGCCTGTTTTACACATATATTCGATAGCGTCTTGGTCACCGATGAAATCGGAACCTTTAACCGTATCGTACATGTGCCATTCCCAGTTATCTTCATGTGAGTTACCCAAAGCCACCGTAATACCACCCTGTGCAGACACAGTGTGAGAACGTGTAGGGAAAACTTTTGAGATAAGTGCACAGGTTTTGCCTGACTCAGTGATTGCAAGTGCTGCGCGCATACCTGCACCACCGGCACCAATCACTACAGCGTCAAATTCACGAACAGAATAATTCACTTAAACACCCCATAAAACGATTAGACCTATTGCTACGTAAGCAACGGCCATAAGGTTTAATACAAAGCCTAAAACAGCACGTAATTTAGCGCATTTAACATAGTCAGTTAATACTTGCCAAAGGCCAATACGGGTGTGAACCATGATGCAAACAAGGGTAATTAGTGTAAACCCTTTCATTGCTAGGTTTGAAAATAGGCCTTGCCAGGCTTCAAAAGTGACTTCGGGTGTACATAAAAAATAGCCAACAATAAAAATCGCGTAAGCGCTGATAATTAAAGCGGTTGTACGAAGTGATACGTAATCTTGTACACCATCACGTTTAAGAGTTGCTTGATTTAAAACCATATCCACACTCCTGCTAGAATTGCAGCAACAACGCCTAAAGCCATTGCAACTTTAGCGCTGAAGTTACCTGATTCAAGTTCTTCCCAGTGACCCATATCCATAATGATATGACGGATACCACCAATTAGGTGATACGCCAATACAGAAATGGTACCCCACGCTATGAATTTGGCAATGAATCCGCTGAACAGACCCTTGACGAATTCAAAACCTTCAGGAGAAGAAAGAGACTCAGACCACGCCCAAATGACAAACGTTAAAGCAAAAAATAATGCAACACCGGTGACGCGGTGAAGAATTGATGCTTTAGCCGTAGCCGGCATAGATATAGTTGTTAGATCTAGATTTACAGGTCTTTGCTTTTTCACAGTTACTTGCCCATCTTGCCCACTTAGGGGCTCATCTACTTGTTTTTCTAAAACCCATCAAAATGAATTTCGATGGAACTATCTAAGTAAACCGTGTTAATACACAAAAAGTTCACACTGGTGCAAAACTCAAATGTAAAAATAAAGTTTACCTACAGACAATACGGTATAAAACCTTGGATAGTATATATAGCCAATGGTCTTTTTACAATTCTTGTTTAGTAAGAGACGTTTGCGAATTAGCCAATGGTATAATATTTAATCCTGACAGAATATTTATTATCCTTTTATGCATACTATTTATAAAAATTGACTTTACACCCCTCTTTCACGTTAAAATGAAAAGAATGTGCTTAAACAGATTCAGAACATAACAATCAGAGTTGTTATCTTAATAGGAGATAAATAGATGGCGGATAAGAAAGCCACGGTCCATATTGATGGTCTTGATCCAATCGAACTTCCAATTTACCAAGGCACTGCTGGCCAAGACGTAATCGACGTACGTACGTTAGGTTCTCATGGTTATTTCACTTACGACCCAGGTTTCATGTCAACGGGTTCATGTGAATCTTCAATCACTTACATCGATGGCGGTAAAGGTGTTCTTTTACACCGTGGTTACCCAATTGAACAATTAGCTGATGAATCAAACTACATCGAGCTTTGCTATTTGTTACTTAATGGTGAGTTACCGACTAAAGAACAATACGATGCGTTTGCACAAGAAATCACGCACAACACAATGCTTGATACTAAAATTGCAAACTTCTTCCAAGGTTTCCGCTTTGATGCTCACCCGATGGCAATGCTATGTGGTGTAGTAGGTGCACTTTCTTCTTTCTACCATGAAGATTTAGACATCACTGATGCAACACAGCGTAAAACTAGCGCGATTAAGTTAGTAGCTAAGTTACCGACAATCGCAGCAATGGCTTACAAATATAACGTTGGTCAACCGTTTGTTTACCCACGCAACGATTTAAGCTTTGCTGAAAACTTCTTACACATGATGTTCTCTGTGCCTGCTGAAGAATACAAAGTGAGCCCAGTTTTAGCTAAAGCAATGGACAAAATCTTCATGCTTCACGCTGACCACGAGCAAAATGCGTCAACGTCTACGGTTCGTTTAGCGGGTTCATCTGGTGCAAACCCTTACGCATGTATCGCTGCTGGTATCGCATCACTGTGGGGCCCTGCACACGGCGGTGCTAACGAAGCATGTCTTAACATGTTAGAAGAAATCGGTTCTGTTGACCGTATCGACGAATACGTTGCTAAAGCGAAAGACAAGTCAGACCCATTCCGTCTTATGGGCTTTGGTCACCGTGTTTACAAAAACTTCGACCCACGTGCGACGGTAATGCGTCAAACATGTCATGAAGTATTAGCAGAGCTAAACATTCAAGATCCATTGCTTGATATCGCAATGAAACTTGAACAAATCGCGCTTGAAGACCCGTACTTCGTAGAGAAGAAACTATACCCTAACGTAGATTTCTACTCAGGTATCATCTTAAAAGCAATCGGTATCCCGACTAGCATGTTCACAGTAATCTTTGCTATGTCTCGTACTGTTGGTTGGATCTCTCACTGGGATGAGATGCTATCTCAACCTGGCCACAAGATCAGCCGCCCACGTCAGTTATACACTGGTGAAACATCACGCGATTACGTACCAACAGACAAGCGTTAATACGATTTCGTGTTTAAAAAAGGCCGCTAAGCGGCCTTTTTTATTGCCCACCACTTGTCTATTTGTGCAAAGTAATTAAAATCGTCGCATTCTTGTTGTTTAGGCTTATCCATGTTTGATTTCGAAACTATACGCGCCGACTTTCCTTTACTCACACAGACAGTAAATGAATACCCATTAGTGTATTTAGACTCAGCAGCTACCTCGCAAAAGCCTCTATCAGTTATCAAAGCCTTAGAAAGCTATTACAGTGCTGAAAATGCCAATGTTCATCGCGGTCGCCATTTTCTCAGTGAGCATGCGACACGTCGCTATGAAGATACACGAACAGCAATCGCAGAGTATTTCAATGTACAGCGTACCGAAATTGTTTGGACTAAAGGGGCAACCGAATCACTAAACTTAATTGCAAACGGCCTAACTTCACACCTAAAATCAGGCGATAAAATAGCGATTTCAGCGATTGAGCATCACGCTAATATCGTTCCGTGGCAAGAACTTGCAAAAAAAGTAAATGCAGAGCTCATTATTTTGCCCATTACAGCTGATTTAGTCTTGGATAGTAATGAATGTGCTGCATTTATTCGCGAGCATAAACCGAGCGTTGTTGCTGTAACCCATGCTTCGAATACATTAGGAAATATCACTGACTTAGAGCCAATTATCACTGCTTGCAAAGAAGTTAATGCGACTTCTGTTATTGATGGCGCACAGGCGGCGATGCATTTAAGACCCGATTTAAATAAACTCGATTGTGATTTTTATGTTTTCTCTGCACATAAAATGCTGGGCCCAACAGGATTGGGGGGGCTTTATGGTCGTTACTCACGCTTAAATACGCTTGATGTCTATCAAACAGGTGGCGAAATGATTGAGACTGTAAGCTTAACACACAGTACATTTCGTGATGCGCCAGGCAAATTTGAAGCGGGTACGCCACACATTGCAGGCGTAATCGCCTTTGCCGAAGCAATCGCTTATTTAACAGCACTTGATTTCAATGGAATGCGTCAACATGAGCATACAATTTTCAATTATGCGATAAAACAATTATCAACCATTGCGGGGATTACTATTTATTCGCATAAAGAAAATAACATTGGCAATATCAGTTTTAATTATCGTGATGAGCATCCATTTGATTTAGCAACGCTACTGGATGGTTACGGCATAGCTGTTCGTAGTGGCCATCACTGTACCCAACCAATTATGAGCAAATTAGGCATTCCTGGCACTGTAAGAGCGAGCTTCGCACTGTATAATTCACTTGACGATGTTGATGCGTTTATTAAAGCACTCAAGCACTGTATAGAACTATTAGATTAATGTTGGATATATTATGAATTCACCTTTTCACACCGTGACTCAAGACATCGAGAATGCAAATGGCTGGCAACAAAAATATCGTCAAATTATGCTGTTAGGTAAAAAGCTACCGGTCATGCCCGATGTTTTAAAAGTTGATGATGCGCTTGTAAAAGGCTGTGAAAGTAAGGTATGGCTTTATATTGATTTTGACCACTCCGAAAACAGCCTAGTGCTTGCGGGTGATTCTGATACACGTATTGTTAAAGGGTTACTGGCCTTAATTTTGGCCTTATACAATGGTCTAACACCCGAGCAAGCAACTCAAATTAATGCCTATAACGAATTTGAACGACTTGGTCTAATTAGCCATTTAAGCCCATCACGCGGCAACGGCATAAAAGCCATGGTTGATAAAATTCAAACTATGGCTCAGGAAAAGCGCTAAAAAGCGCTATTTTAAACTTCGCTGTTTTTTATCCAGGTATTTTCTAATTGCTTTGGCTGCAACAAAAAAGCCAAAGCTACCCGTTACCATGGTTGCTGAGCCAAAACCGTTGTTACAATCCATGTTCATCGAGCCATCTGCGCCTTGTTTTGCTTGACACACTTCACCGTCGGACGTTGGATACACTAATTGTTCGGTTGAATAAACACAATCAACATTAAATTTTCGCTTAGGGTTGCTACTAAAGTTGTACTGTTTTCTGAGAATATAACGGACTTTTGCAAGCAATGGGTCATGGGTTGTTTTAGCAACATCACCAAAACTAATTTGGCTAGGATCCGTTTGCCCCCCAGCACCACCGGTTGTAATAACAGGTAACTTGACTCGCTTACAATGGGCTATCAGTGCCGCTTTTTCTTTTACTGCGTCAATACAATCAATTACATAATCAAAGCCCTGAATGTGCTCACGAATGTTATCTAGAGTAATAAAGTCATCAATGACATTGACTTTAATATCTGGATTAATTAATTCACAACGCGCTTTCATCGCGTCTACTTTAGCGTCACCAATCGTGCCAGTTAAAGCATGTATTTGACGATTAACATTCGTTGCGCAAATATCATCTAAGTCAATCAACGTCAATTGACCTACCCCGGTGCGTGCTAATGCTTCAGCAGCCCAGCTTCCAACGCCACCAATACCTATGACACAAAAATGTGCTTGCTGTAACCAATCAAATTGTTGATGGCCATATAAGCGCTTGATACCACCAAAGCGAATGTCTTGTGTTGTTTCTTTCATTTACCAATCCAACGTCCAAGGAGTCAGCCACTCTTTGAATTCGTCTGCGTTAAAAACTTCATTGAGATATGCGCCTGTCGTATGCGCACAGCGATATTCTTTTAGTTGACCTTGATACATAAATTGCAGGGCATATGCATGCAAATTAGTACGTTCATCTGGCGTACCAGCATAAGTAACGTCACCCAATATAGGCGCACCAATGCTTTTCATTGCCACTCTTAATTGATGCGTCTTGCCAGAAAAAGGTTTTAATAAGTATGCGCGCAGGCCGGGGCGAATACTTTTTGAATAAAAGCGCGTGATAGCTGGGTTTTCTTGGCTTTTTAGCAACTTAAACGCACCTCGGCGACTTTTTTGCATATCACCTTTGATCCAGCCTTGCTTTTTTTTAGGTTTTTCATCACTCACAGCAAGGTAAAATTTATTCACTTGGTGCGCAGTGAAAAGCGATGTAAATTCTGCTGCTGCCTGCTTGTTTCTGGCTAAAATAATTAACCCTGACGTTACTTTGTCTAGCCGATGAACAGGAAACAGCTTTTCATTCACTCGTTGCTCTGCAAGTACAACAAACCCTGCACAGTCTTCACTGTGAAAGCTAACGCCCGCAGGTTTGTAAAAAACAAAAAAGTCATCTTCGCTAGCGTGAAGGTGAACAGCGTGAACATCAGTCATTGCACTCGTTGCTCAAAGCGGCTATTACACGTGTGAGATCGTCGGGTGTATCAACACCGGCTTGAGGTTCACACACAGCTCCTGCAATTTTAATGCTATAGCCGTGGTATAAAACACGTAACTGTTCAAGTGACTCAAGTTGTTCTAAACGCGATTCAGGCAATGCGATATATTGCTGAATGAAGCCAGCACGATACGCATAGATACCAATATGACGCGCATAATCAGCCAGATTTAGCGTGCTGTTATCGTCGTTCATCATTGCATCGCGATGATAAGGAATAGGCGCCCGTGAAAAATACAGTGCGTTTTGCTCAGTATCACTGACAACTTTGACACAATTCGGGTTAAATATATCATCAGAGTCAGTTATTTTAGCACTGAGCGTTGCCATCGGTGCATCAGATTCAGCCAGTAACTTTGCCACCTGACTGACGTTTTCACTGGCCAATAATGGCTCATCACCTTGTACATTGACGACAATCGTGTCACTGGCAAGGTTTAGCTTTTCAACCACTTCGGCAAGTCGTTCTGTACCCGATTGATGGTCTTCACGTGTCATTAATACGTTATCTGTAAAGCCCTTTACAACATCAAACACCGCTTGATGATCGGTGGCAACATACACAGCACTTGCACCTGATGCAGCCGCTTTGTTGTAAACATGCTGGATCATGGGTTTACCACATATGTCAGCTAAGGGTTTACCCGGTAAGCGGCTAGAAGCATAGCGTGCAGGAATGACAACTACGAATTCCACTTATCAACCTCTTCTTGGCTTAATTCACGCGCTTCGTTTTCAAGAAGCACAGGGATATCATCTTTTATTGGGTAAGCTAATTTTGCAGCAGTACTTATAAGCTCTTGATTTTCTTTATCTAAGCGCAACTTACCTTTACATACTGGGCAAGCAATTATTTCAAGTAATTTTGTATCAAAGGCCATGAAGGATCCCTTTTTGTTTTAATAATGAATGTAATTTTTCAATAACAGCGGCAGTCGGCCTTGCATCAACAGGTAGATAATACCAATTAGGTTTAGCAAAACTAAAGCACTTTACTGCGTCTTTTTCAGTCATGAACACGGCATCATTTTCAAAGTCCGAAAAATCAGTCGGTTGATAGTTATAATGGTCTCGAAAATGGTGTGTCGAAAGCAGGTCTATGCCTTGTTGCTTAAGGCTTAACTCAAAGCGTAAAGGATTACCAATTGCACTGATAGCGTGCCCGGTATTTAGCGTATCTGATACGCGTTCAAAGGATGCAACCGATCTAAATTGGCTGGGTACTAAGTCATAGCGGTAGTTTGTCGCCCCACCATTCTCTACCACAACATCAACTGACTTTAAACGCGCTTTAGTTTCTCTTAGCGGGCCTGCAGGCATCAAAAATCCATTGCCAAACTGGCGTTCACTGTCGACAATACAACACTCAATATCACGCGCCATTTTATAATGCTGCATACCATCATCTGAAATGATGATATCAATAGCGTGTTCTTGTTGCAGCTTTTCAATACTCGCTTGGCGATTGGGTCCTACCATCACCACGCATCCTAGCCGACGTTGAATAAGTACAGGTTCATCACCCGCTTCACTTGGGGTTGTTTTTTGTGTGACTAACAGCGGATAACTCGAAGACTTACCGCCATATCCACGGCTGATTACCGCGACCTTTAAACCCTGCTGTTGTAAGTACTCAGCGAGCCAAATAACAAAGGGGGTTTTACCATTACCACCTACGCTAATATTGCCAACGACAATGATAGGAACATTGGCCTTAAACGCCTTGAGTATTTTGAGCTTATAGAGACTAACTCGTAAGGTTGAAATTAGCCAAAAGATACAGCTCAAAGGTAAAAGCAGCACCGTTAAAAAGCGGGGCTGTTTGTACCAGCTTTGTTCAATCATACTCACTATTGTTCACCAAATTGCATCTTACAAAGCGCAGAGTAAGTACCGTTTTTTTCTAGCAGCTCGTTATGAGTGCCCTTTTCGATTACTTGGCCATTATCGATAACATAAATACAATCACTGTTTTCAATCGTTGATAAACGATGCGCAATCACGATTGATGTCTTCTCTTTCATTAAAGTATCAAGTGCCTGTTGGATCAGTTTCTCTGACTCGGTATCAAGCGCTGAAGTTGCTTCATCAAGAATCAAAATAGGTGCATCTTTTAAGATGGCTCGCGCAATGGCAATACGCTGACGTTGACCACCCGATAACATCACACCATTTTCTCCTACCAGGGTATTTAAACCCTCAGGTAAGTCTTTTACAAACTCCCAAACATGGGCCTGCTTGGCAACAGCAATTAATTCATCTTCAGTCAAACTTCTGTCTAACCCATAACAAATATTGTTCGCTATCGTGTCGCTAAACAACACGACTTGCTGAGAGACCAATGCAAACTGTTTACGAAGATCCGTTAGCTTGTAATCGGCAAGTGACACACCGTCGAGTAATATTTCGCTTTCACCTTCTAATTCATAATAACGAGGTAATAAATTAGAGATTGTAGATTTACCCGAGCCTGAGCGCCCGACCAATGCAATACTTTCACCGGCATCAATGCTGAGTGTTAAGTTTTTAAGAACAGGCTCTTCTTTAGTAGGGTAACAGAATGTCACGTTTTTAATTTCAATGCGGCCTGTTACCTTATCTACTGTATATGTACCTGTGTCTTTTTCGATTTCTTCATCAAGTACTAAAAATATACTTTGTGCAGCCGAAATACCTCGCTGAAGGTCGCTGTTCACATTAGAAAGTTGCTTTAAAGGTCTTAACAGCATCATCATAGATGAAATTAATAACACAAAATCACCTGAGCTTATCGTGTCAATCATCGACGGCATCGATACAACCCATAAAATAACCGCCATCGCACTGGCTGCTAATATTTGTATAATCGACACGCTTAAAGCTTTCGTCGCATCCATTTTAATGCGTTGCTGGCGGTTGTGGTTGTTAATTGCAGAAAACTGAGCGATTTCTTGTTGTTGTCCACCAAAACCATGGATCACTTTATGGCCTGACAACATTTGCTCTGAAGTACGGGTAACTTGACCCATTGCCGATTGAATTTTTTTTGAAATCATTCGAAAACGTTTAGATACAAACGCAACAATCACTGCAACGAGAGGAATAATCACTAAGAAAATAAGTGATAATTTCCAGCTGGTATAAAACATATTAAACAATAAGAAAACAACAAAGGCGCCCTCTCTCACCACAATTAATAATGCTTTGGTAATCGCTTGCTGTACTTGTTCTGTATCAAATGTGATCTTTGATATTAAATCACCATTCGAATTTTTATCATGAAAAGAAACGGGTAAATGTAAAATATGTTCAAATAACTGTTGGCGTAATGTACGCACGACTTGTGAGCCAACATAACTCAAACAATACGATGACATGTAGTTGAACATCCCACGTCCCAATACCAGTGCAACAACGACAAATGGAGCATATGTTAACACCTTCGAATTACGGGCATTTAACCCTTCATCAATGAAAGGTTTCATTAAGTTGATAAACAAGGCGTCCATTGCTGAATAACCAATCATGCCCACGATTGCAAAAAACGCGATTAATTTGTAATCACCGACATAACTCACTAATCGCTTATAGATTTGGGTTGTAGTTTGATCCATAACACTCTCTTATTCATAGACTTCGACTATTGTAGCCTTATGACAGTAAAAACAAAACGCCAATCTTATTCAAACCAGTAACTTTCCTGCTCACGGGCGAATTCTAAACGGTATGACTGCGGGTAAAATTTTATTCTTATGTGTCCATACTCAGCTGTGGTGTATTGTGGTATGTCACGGTCATTGTATCGCTTAACGACATCAGAATGAGGAAACGACCATTGCCCTTGGTAGGCAGATGAATGAAGTACAATCTCAGGATTTACAGCATCTATAAATAGGCCACTTGAAGATGTATTGCTACCATGATGGGGACTGATAAGAATAGTCGCATTTAAATCAACTTCCTGACTCACTAACTGCTGTTCAATGAATTTAGAAATATCGCCAGTCAATAACACGCTATGCTGGGGATTGCTTATTTTTAAAATACAGGAGCGGTCATTATTATTATCATGATTCGAGTCGGCTGTAAGCGAAGTGATATTGAGGTTTTCAAATTTAAAATGCTGAGACAAACATGGCAGTTTGATTCCACTGGGATGAAACTTTTCAAACGTAGCAGTGTAACCTGCTTGTTTCCAACTCGTCAGTCCTCCCGCGTGATCATTGTCTTGATGACTTATAATAGTCGCCACAACTTCTAAGTTTTGTTGTCGAATATTTGCAACGAGTACTGAATTTACATAATCATAACGCGCAAAGTATTGCGGACCTAAATCATACACAATGGCTTTGTTATTGGTGCTTATCATCGCCATTAGACCATGCCCTACGTCAAATAAATCTAATTGAAATAAAGGTTTTGGTGTCAACAACCAGTCTATAATAAAAATAAAGCTCGGGATTATACTAAAGCGTTTAAATGGGCTAAACAGCCCAATTAACAAGGTACAATACAAGTACAACAACGATTTAAAACCATTAATCCTCACATCAATCCAACGCCAATCATGAGGCGTTGAAATAATAAACTCAAAGGAGCTGTAAAATACAGCATCGAACAGCTTAAAAACGTAACTTGTATCAACAATCATAGACAACAGCGAATACATTACTAAGAGCGGCATAACCACTAAACTAATCAATGGCACAGCTATCAAATTAACTAAAAGGCCAATGACACTGACTCCGTCGAAAAAATATAACGACAAAGGTAAAAGCCCCACAAAAAGCGCTCCTTGGATCATAAACAGCTGAACACTGTGCTTTATTAAACCGTTTTTTATAGTTAGAGGCTGGTTAATCACTAAAAAAATAATGGCAACAGCAGTAAAACTAAAATAAAAACCAGGATTGAGTAGTGAAAATGGATTCATGACCAACACCACTGATAAAGCAAATAAGATACTTCGCCACTGCAGGGGATTTTTAGCTAAAAGGTAAATTATTAAGTAACAACCCAACATCACCAACGCTCGGGTTGCAGATACAACAAAATCGCTTAAGTAAACATACAAAAATGCACAACAGAACCCAAACACCACAAAAAGTTTACTAAGTTGCATGCTTTGTTTAATAGCAATCTGAGTACACATAAACACCCATTTGCAGGTATAAAAACCGAGCGTAAATATCAGGCCAATATGTAGTCCCGATATCGCAAGTAAATGACTGAGCCCCAGTTCGCGCAAATGAGTTTTATCGACTGACGAAATTTTACTTCTGTCCCCTGTTAATAAGGCATAGTACATCCATTGTAGTTTCGTACCCGCGGTAATATCACTGATATAAGATTGATAGTGTGACCTGATCGCAGCGCTACTTGTACTGCTTAAATGATGTGTTTTGCCAACTGTTCTGCCCTTATAAATAATTCGCTCTGTGAACGCAAAGCGCTCACGATTAAAGCTGTCAAAGTTTTTAACAGTTCGAAATGCTTTTAATTTAATTTGGCTTGTTAACAAGCTTCCCACATCTAGTTGCTTTTCAGTCGTAATACTTAGCATCGCTAAAGGAGCTATAAACCGAGGCAGCGAGCAGCCTTGAATATTAATCAAGCGTACTTTGGCATAATAAGGCGATGCAGCAGAGTGAATTGAAATAATCTGTAAATGAGCGTCAATGGGTTTGTCTATTTCTATTTGGCATAAACTGGCTGAGTAAAAAATAAGATAATGAAAGATTACGATAAAAATACCACAAATAAACCCTGACAATACCGACAAAAAAGGCTTAAAATAGAGACTCGCTAAAATGACAGCAAAACTCATTATATAGAACGCCGCAGTGTTCAGTGTGTAAACGGTTATAAAACACCCCAACACAAAGCCACTGCATAACCAAATAGATGTAAATGGTTGCTTTAGATGGCTAAAAAAACGATCCAACGGTTTTTACCCGATCATAACAAGGTAAGAGATCATAAATATTTAAGAATTTTTGGTCGTTTATTACATGACGCCAACTTATGGCACTTAAATAGACGCTCCGCTCGGGGTGCTTTTGCGGTAGGTTTGTTTTTTGCTTTCATCCCTGTTCCTTTTCAAATGGTTTTAGCTGCCGCCTTGGCAATTCCATTACGTGTTAACTTGCCTATTTCTGTTGCAACAGTGTGGATCACTAACCCGTTGACAATGCCTCCTATCTTTTATTGTTCATACATTGTTGGGACTATAGCCCTTGCTCAACCCACTCAACATTTCCACTTTGAGCCAAGTTGGCAATGGTTTATAGATAGCCTCACTACGATTGGACCCGCTTTTTTAGTCGGCTCATTAATTTGTGCTTCAGCGGCATCACTTGTAGGCTATTTTGCCATTGATATGCTTTGGAAGCGCTCAGTGCGAAAAGCGTGGCTACACCGTCATAAATAAAGCAACAACAAAATACTAAAAAACATACCTTTCAGTATAGACAAAAAACCCAGCTTAAAGCTGGGTTTTTTCTGTTAATTATCGCGTAGTTAATTATTTCTTACTGAACACGCGGCGCACTGCAGCAAATGGCAACAGTAAAAACGCAAACCACGGAAAGCTTGCAGATTGGCGTTCATATTGCTCAACTTCTTCCGCCGGGCATTCCTCTACACTGCCACTAATAGGTGTTAGTTTTACAGCTACCGTAACACTTTCGTGTTCAATGTTGCCATCAACATCACGCACTACATTACCAAACGAATCTGTTTTCTCAACCGTTTTAGTTGCAACACCGAAAATTTCGTTATTGTTGTTGATTGCTTTCGCTTCAGCTATTTTATAACCAAAACGTGTTTCACCATCCGCTTCATAGCACGGTAATAAGTCATTTAAGTTAACAATTTTATCTTCACCAATGGTGTACATAAAACCTTCACGGCGACGTGTAGACGAATTAAAAATATCGGTTTCACCTTCACCGACAATAATACCATTATCATTTACATCATTAGCAATTGAGTTTGAACTTGCAAAGTAGTCGCTTGGGAATACAACAGTGTCATTTTGCTTGTCATAATAATAAAACTTAGTTGTTGTTCTACCCTCAATACGCTTTGAAGCATAACCAACAATAATGTCATTGTCATTCATCGACAGCACTTGGCCTAATTGCCAATCATCGTCCTGATTGATAAATTCTTTGACTTCTCCGTTTTCGAATATAACCGGCATCGTGGTGCGTCGATCTGTGTCTTTGTATCGCACTTCAGACATACCCGCAATTAACCCATTTTTGTTAATCGCATAAGCGCCACTTTTAAAAGCGAACTTTTCATCGTCTTTGGGGGTTAAACCTATACCCAAAATTTCAGTATTCGTGATGTTGAAATTATTATCTAATGTCCATTTAACGGCACGTTTATTGTATATTCCATTATTGTTATTTCGTTCAATACTCTCAACACAATCTGAAACAGGCTCGTCTTCACCATCACACCTGTCGTCGATATTTTCTTGGCGATCTTCTGCAATGTCTGTCGACACGGTACCAACAACTTCGTAACCAAGCTCTGTTTTAACAATATCATAAGCAGCACTAAAACCGCCAAATTCATCAAACTCAGGCGTAAGAGGCACTTTTACACCATCAGCTGAAATCACCACTCCCCGTCTAATAAAATCACGTAAGAAATGTGTCTCCGCTTCGTCTTCATCAGCTTGTGTAAAAGATGTTTTCTCGTAAGGAGCACTGCCCCAACCCGCCATAACACCGTCTTCAGCAACCGCACTTAAGTAGTTAGATGTAGAGCGTGTTAAACCATCATAATCCAATGATTGTTCATCAAAAATAACTTGTTCAGTTGACCCCTCAGCGCTATAGACAGTGGCAATTGCACTCGCTAATTTCTGATACTCGGAATCCACAGAACGGCTATCACTCGCTAAAAAACGGATCATAAACGTATGCGCATCGGCATTGGTATTTACGGCATCGTTATTTTCAATGTCATCAAGTGTAAACGTAATTTCTTTATCAATTAGTTCAAATCTGTCTTTTTCGCTTTCGTAAGCAGACTTAATAGCATTGTCATCAAAATCAATATAAGAAATATCAATTGGTAATCTGTAAACACCATTACTTAAACCAATAACATGACCATTTTCGCTAACGTCTGTTACATAATTCAGTTTTGCGCCATCTAAGCCACCAAGCTCTGTTAGCTTATAGGTCGCGCTCATCGCTGAGGTACTTAAGGTGGCTAAAATACTGGCAGCGAGTAGTTTATATTTCATTTTAATCCTTACTACTGATTCTTTAAATCTTCGAGTTCTTCCCAGCGCTCAAATGCGGCTTCAAGCTCAGACTCTAACTGGGCTAAATGGTTCAATGCTTCTGTTGTAATTGCTGCATCTTGCTTAAAAAAGTCCGGATCACTAACCACAAGTTGCTGAGCATCGAGCGCTTTTTCAAGTTGTTCCACTTTACTGGGTAATTCTTCTAATTCAAGTTTTAATTTGTAAGAGAGTTTATTGCTCTTCTTTTGCGTTTTATCATTGCTCACACCAGCAGACTTTTCTGGTTTCACTTGTTGCTGCTGTTGTTTTTGCTGTTCGGCTAAATATGCGGTGTAGGCTTCATAATCGCTGTAACCACCCACAATATCACTTATTTTACCATCACCCTCGAAGGCCCACACAGAGTTACATGTATTATCAATGAACTCACGGTCGTGACTTACAATCAAAACCGTTCCTTGGTATTGGTTAATAATATCTTCCAATAGCTCAAGTGTTTCAATATCTAAATCATTGGTCGGTTCATCCAGAACCAAAATATTTGAAGGCTTTAAAAATAACTTCGCGAGTAATAAACGGTTTTTCTCACCACCTGACAGTGCTTTAACAGGCGTGCGTGCACGAGCTGGCGGAAATAAGAAATCTTGTAAATAACCCAACACATGACGTGAACGACCGCCCATCATCACTTCTTGTTTACCTTCTGCTACGTTATCTTGCACTGTGGCTTCTTCATCCAATTTCTCACGATATTGGTCAAAATAAGCAAATTCAAGGTTTACACCTTGCTTAACAGTACCTGCATCCGGTTGTAAATCACCAAAAAGAATTTTTAATAATGTTGTTTTACCGATACCGTTAGGACCGACAAGACCAATACGATCACCACGCATGACCAGTGTAGAGAAGTCTTTAGCAATCACTTTATCTTTAAAAGCGTGGGCAATATGCTTCGCTTCAAAGACTAACTTACCAGAGCGCTCTGACGTTTCTATATTGAAGTCTGTTTTACCCACTTGCTCAACACGTTGTTGACGTTCTTTACGAAGCGCTTTTAGCGCACGCACACGTCCTTCATTACGTGTTCTTCGGGCTTTGATCCCTTGACGGATCCAGGTTTCTTCTTCTGCTAAACGTTTATCAAAAAGGGCATTCTGTGCTTCTTCTACTTTTAAATCATGTGCTTTTTGCTCTAAGTAGGTGGCATAATCCCCAGGATAAGAGACAAGTTTACCGCGGTCTAAATCAAGAATCCGCGTTGCAACAGCACGTATAAAGGCACGGTCATGAGAAATGAAAACAATGCCACCTTTAAACTCTTTTAAAAATTGCTCAAGCCAAATAACACTGTTCATATCCAAGTGGTTGGTTGGCTCGTCAAGCAATAACAAATCGGGTTCGCTTACTAAGGCTCGTGCTAAGGCAACTTTACGAAGCCACCCGCCAGATAATGACTCTAATTTAGCTTCAGGTTCGAGCTCTAAACGTGACAAAACCAGTTGAATACGCGTATCAAACCGCCATCCATCCACTGTTTCAAGTTGATTTGATAAACGTTCAAGTTTATTCAGCAACTTGTCATTGCAGTCGGTTTGCATTTGATTACTGACCTGATGATAATCAATTAATAGCTGAGCTATATCTGGCATACCCTGGGCTACGTAGTCAAATACAGTACCTTGAGCACCTTTTGGTGGATCTTGCTCTAAACGAGAAATGCGGATACCACCTAACTGGTTTATCTCACCATCATCTAGGGTAACTTGCCCATCTAACACTTTTAATAACGTTGATTTACCGGCACCATTGCGCCCTACAATACACACTCGTTCACCTGACTCAATAACCGCATCAGCATCATCAAGTAAAGGATGTGTACCGTAAGCAAGCTGTGCTTTGGCAATTCTGATTAAATCCATTGTGACTACTACTCTTATTCTTAATTATCAGCAATAAATTTTGCTAACTGTAATTCATCAAATGGCCAATATAGTGTTTCACCATTTTCTTTTTTAACAACTGGAATACTCGTTTGATACGCACTGATTAACTGTTCATCGTCCATAATATCGTGCGCTACAAAATTTACCTTGGCAGCCACTAATAATTCATCGGCCAATTCACACAAATGACAACCATCTGTGTGATACAAAGTAAACTTAGCCATGAGTAATTAGCCAGCTATTATGAATTTGCTTATTACGCTTAAAGTCTGGAGATAAGGTATTCGCTGAAATATTTTCTGCTTTTAACCCTAAGCCCATCAGACCCACTTCATCAATTGTGAAACCGCGTTTGTTATTAGAGAAAATTAATGTGCCATTTGGACTTAGAATTTTCTTTACCCAAGTCAATAATTTAATATGGTCGCGTTGAACATCAAAAGCATCTTTCATGCGTTTTGAATTCGAAAACGTTGGCGGATCTAAAAAGATAAGATCATATTGGCCCTGCGCATACTCTAACCACTTTAAACAATCGGCTTGTTCAAAACGATAACGAGTATTACTAATACCATTCAGGTCAAAATTTTCTTGTGCCCATTTTAAATAGGTTTTCGACATATCAATCGTGGTAATCGCTTTTGCGCCACCCAATGCAGCATGAACAGATGCACTACCGGTATAAGCGAATAAATTTAAAAAGCGTTTATCTTTCGCATTTTGCTGAATGTAGCGACGAGCCAAGCGGTGGTCAAGGAATAAACCCGTATCTAAATAATCAAACAAATTCACTTTAAACTTAGCGCCAAATTCTTCAACCACTTGGGTGCGATTTTGTTTTGAAACTTTGGTGTATTGCTCTTCGCCTTTTTGTTTTTTGCGAACTTTTACTGCAATATTTTCAGCGGCTATATCTAATTGCTCAGCGGTTAAACTTATGACATCTTGCAAACGTTTTTGCGCTGTACTGTCATCAATTTCTTTCGGGGCGGCGTATTCGAAAATAACCGCGGCGTTATCATATACATCAACAGCGACGTTGTATTCAGGAATATCTGCATCGTAAACACGATAGCAACTTACTTCGTTTTGTTTTAGCCAATTTTTTAGGTTCTGCTTATTTTTCTTTAAACGATTAGCAAATGCTGTTGAGCCTTCATAGTTAAGTGCAGGTTTATCTTCTTTACTTAATTCAACTTGTTTATCGTCCAGTTGATAGAGATTAAGCACGACATCTAATGGGCCATTTTTAAACTTATAGCGTTTGAGTTTTACTAACTTCAATAATTTAAATAAGCTTTCATCTGTGCCTAATAAAGCTAACTTCCAATGATTAAAGTGCTTTTTAAAGCCCACACCTAAACTACGATGCAAGTTAACCAGCTCAGCCATTGAGCCGAGTCGCTCGCCATAAGGTAAGTTCGAAATCACAACACCGGGTAACTTAGCAACACTAGTCAATTTTGTAGCATCACTTTGCTTGAACTTAATCACGCTTGCAAGGTCTGCTCGCTCAGCATTTTCTTGTGCTTTTGCAATAACAGAGGCATCAATATCATGACCAATTAACCACAATTTAGGTTCTGTAATTTGTGCCATTAACTCTGCTTTTAATTCTTTATACTTTTGAATTCGAAAACTAGGTAAGCGCTCAAATGCAAAGCCTTCGCGGAATAAACCAGGTGCTTCGTTTCGTGCCATACTAGCCGCTTCAATCAAAATAGTACCAGAGCCACAACATGGATCGAATAATGGTTGTTGAACATTTTCAAGCCAGCCACTGCGTTTTACAAGTGCAGCTGCTAAGTGTTCTTTTATGGGGGCTTTGCCTTGATCTTGACGATATCCACGTTCAGACAAACGAGGACCAGAATAATCAATATACAACGCCACACCATGACGGTTTAATCGTGCAACAACACGCACATTAGCATTGTATTTATCAACATTTGGACGCTGTTCGAACAAGTCAGCAAAGTAATCAACAATTGCATCTTTTATTACTAAACCAGAAAACTGCGTGTTTTTTAAGCAATCATTCGTACCCGTAAAATCAACAGCGAATGTCTGTTTTGGCCCAAACCATTCTTGCCATGGCTGCAATCGTGCAAAATTATACAGGCTGTCTTTGTCTTTAACGCCTTCTTTCTCTTCTATCAACATTAGAATTCGCGTCGCAAACCGACTCGATAAACAAATTTTTTGTGCTAATAAGCTGTCAGCTTCAAAACGGACAGAACCAACAGTTTGCTTTGAGACTTCTGCGCCAAGTTCTGTTAACTCTTCAACAAGTAAATTTTCGATTCCGATAGAAGTAAGTGCGATAAATTGCAAAGTAAAAACCCTTAAATGCTAATTGCGCAGGATTATAGCATAGCTTAGCGAACAAAAACGCCATCATTTAAAGGGATATTAAGCAGATTTAAACTGTTTTTGTTGGATATAAACAGGAAAGATACGATTGTTTAGCACTTTGATAGCTTCAAATTGCTGCAACGATAGATTTTCATCTAACTGAAAGTGCTCACTTAAGTTAATACACACAGACGTATCGCTGCAATGATCAACAATTAAAAACTCACCTTCTTGGGCGTGTGAGCAAAGTTTAACAACCGCTTCAACACTTGGTTCACTGCCATGGTACTCATGAAAAAACCAACTTTTAGCAAGCACTGGTTTTAAATGGAATTTAACCGCAGTCGCGTTCAAAGCAATTTGGCAAAGCTGCGCAGGGCTCCAGAGCGAGAATGTCTCAAGATATTGATAGACTTGTTGGTAAAAATCAGCGTCTTCGAGGCTAAAATTTGGTTCACACAAGACAGCATCAGTGAGCTGACGAAGTTTGTAAGGCGTGCACAGCTGCATATTTTGGTCAAGGTCAACCAAAAGACGATTATTTTTAGAACAAGCAAGCCATTTCCATTGCTTTGATGCTTGTAACATGACTCCTCCCTCTACTAAAAATAAAAATTCCTGCATACTTAGCACATAAGTATAACTAAAGCAGACCATTAATAAAATGATTTTTTAGAACATTTTATTAATGATCAATTGCTTAGATAACCGATCCTTACAAGCCTTTTAGGATCGTTTTTACCAATTCTGGGCCTTTATAAATGAAACCCGTGTAAACTTGAACGAGGTCTGCACCGGCAGCAAACTTCTCTTTTGCTGATTCTGCATCATCAATTCCACCAACACCAATAATAGGTAACTTACCCTCAGTTAGACGCTTTATCTCACTAACGACGTGGGTTGAGCGAGCACGTACAGGTTGCCCCGATAAGCCCCCAGCTTCATCTGCATACTGTTGTCCTTGAACTGCTGCACGTTCAAGTGTGGTGTTTGTCGCAATAACACCATCGATCTTATTATTGATCAATGAGTCACTGACTTGTGAAATCTGTACTGCATCAAGATCAGGCGCTATTTTGACAAGCATTGGCACGTGCTTATTATGTTTTGCAGCCAAATCCAACTGTTCATTTTTCAGGCTTTGTAATAAATCATCTAGCGCTTCACCGTACTGTAAATCACGCAATCCTGGCGTATTTGGCGAAGAGATATTGACCGTAATATACGATGCATATTCGAATACTTTGCGCATACAGTGGATATAGTCGTCTTTACCCTGCTCGTTAGGTGTGTCTTTATTTTTGCCAATATTGATACCTAGAATGCCATCATACTTTGCAGCTTTAACATTATTAACAAGGTTATCGACTCCTTTATTATTAAAGCCCATACGATTAATGATCGCATTTGATTGAGGTAAGCGGAAAATACGTGGTTTGTCATTACCGGCTTGTGGACGAGGTGTCACTGTACCGACTTCAACAAAACCAAATCCCATTTGTGAAAAAGCATCAATACACTCGGCATTTTTATCTAGCCCAGCTGCAAGACCCACCGGATTTTTGAATTCTAAGCCAAGAAAATTAACAGGTTTATTAGGGACTGTTTGTGACCATGCTGCACTCAATGGAGTATGCGCAAATCGACGTAAATTATTAAGTGCAAATTCATGAGCCCACTCCGCATCACGGGTAAACATAAAACGGCGAGCTAGATCATAAAACATGGTTTGTTCCTTAGGTAAAATAAACAGTGTAGCTTTATTAAAACGCTACATTGCAAATTAAGGGCAAAAAAATACCCCAGCGAGCTGGGGTATGTATTTTAACGACTTTTCATTTATTTGGAAGTGTCACAGTTGTGGCTTAACAACATTAGTTCACGAAGTGCCACTGAGAACTTCGCAAAATCATGGCTTTGCGATGTCTTAAACTCAGATAACATCTGTTTCCAACGTTGTAATAACAACTCTTGATTATCCATCCACTCGTCAATTTGTGCGTCTACATCTTTGTTGTCACCAACAAAGCTATTTAACACAACCGCTGACAATGTGCGTTGTTGCCAGTCAAGCTCTTCTCGGTATGATGCACGAGCAAGTGCTTGCCAATGGTTTGCAACAGGTTGATTCGTAATTTGGTCTAAGAACCAATGTAATCCCATACGCGCACCCAGCTTGAAGTAAGTGTTAGACACCATGTCGATACTGCAATTTGAGTTATTAGCAATTTCAGCTAAGTCCATTACAGAGAATAAGCTTGAAAGTGAGACAATGCGCGTAGCCAGTGCTTTTGGCACATTGTTATCAATCAATTTATCTGCTGCTTTAACTAAGCGTTCGCTTTCTTTCTCAACCATGTAGCTGTTTAAGTTTTCGCTTAAATCGGCGAATGTGGGTGAGAAGAACTCAATTGCTTGTTCAATCGTTTGTGCTTTATTACGGTGACGTAAGAACCAACGTGTTGCACGACGTACAGTACGGCGTAATTGATACAGCATTTCTGTCTGAACTGCCGCTGGTATCTTATTATCAAGCGCCACAATTGATGACCACGTATCTGTCATCTGGAACACTTCTTTAGCGATTGAATAACACAGTGCTATTTCAGCTTCGTTTGCACCGGTTTCTTCATTCATACGAACCATGAAGTTAAGGCCCATATCGTTTACGATATTATTGGCAAGTTTAGTTGCAATAATCTCTTTACGAAGTGGGTGGTTATCCATTGCGTCGTTAAACTTCTCGCGAAGTGGCACTGGGAATGAATTAACTAACAACTGACGGTAATAAGGGTTTTCTGTGATCTCTTCAACAACAAGAGACTCTTTAAGAACCATTTTCGCGTATGAAACAAGCACAGACAGCTCAGGACGAGTTAAGTCTTTACCTGCGGCTGCGCGCTCAGCTAATTCTTCATCTGTTGGGATGAACTCAATCGCACGATTTAACTTGCCATCTTTTTCAAGTGCATGAATAAAGCGTACTTTTTCTTTAAGTGTTGACGTACCTTTAGACTGAGTAATAGACAGTGTATGCGTTTGACGGTAACAATCTTTAATGACTAGTTGTGACACTTCATCGGTCATTGAATACAGTAACTCATCACGTTGTTTACGTGTTAAGTCACCTTCAGCCACTAAACCATTTAATAAGATTTTGATGTTAACTTCGTTATCCGAACAGGCAACACCGCCCACGTTATCAATAAAGTCAGTATTTACACGACCACCTTTGGCAGCAAATTCGATACGACCCAGTTGCGTCGCACCTAAGTTACCACCCTCACCTAAGATTTTCGCACCAAGTTCAGCACCATTAATACGTAATGCATCATTCGCGCGGTCGCCCACATCTGCATCTGTTTCTTTAGAGTTCTTAATGTAAGTACCGATACCACCATTCCACAGTAAATCAAACTCCATCATTAAGGCTGCTTTGATTAACTCATTAGGTGTCATGCTCGCTTTCTTGGTGCCAAGCATTTTCTTCATTTCAGGGCTTAAGCTAATTGATTTAGCGGCACGAGAGAAAACGCCACCCCCTTGTGAAATAAGATCTTTATTGTAATCTTCCCACGAAGAACGTGGTAGATTGAATAAACGCTCACGTTCTGGATATGACGTCGCTGCATCAGGGTTAGGATCAACAAAGATGTGCATGTGGTTAAACGCCACTTGCAGTCGAATGTGCTTAGAAAGCAACATACCATTACCAAATACGTCACCCGCCATGTCACCTATGGCCACCACAGTGAAATCTGTTGTTTGACAGTCGATATCCATTTCGCGGAAATGACGTTTAACAGATTCCCACGCACCTTTTGCAGTGATACCCATTTTCTTATGGTCATAACCCACTGAACCACCTGATGCGAAAGCATCACCTAGCCAGAAGTTATACTCGTTAGCAATGCCATTTGCGATATCAGAGAATGTAGCAGTACCTTTATCGGCAGCAACAACAAGATATGGGTCGTCTTCATCATGACGGACAACATCAACAGGCGGAACAATCTCGCCACGCTCAATGTTATCTGTAATGTCTAATAAACCACGGATAAAGATTTTGTAGCACTCTTGGCCTTCTTTAAAGAATGCTTCACGGTCTGTTGGAAGTTGCTTACAAACGAAACCACCTTTCGAGCCTACTGGAACAATAACTGTATTCTTAACTTGTTGTGCTTTAACAAGACCCAATACTTCAGTACGGAAATCTTCACGACGGTCTGACCAACGCAGACCACCACGCGCAACTTTGCCACCGCGTAAATGCACACCTTCAACACGCGGCGAGTAAACGAAAATCTCGAACGCTGGAAGCGGTAGTGGCATTTCAGGGATCATAGAAGGCTGTACTTTGAACGATACATATGACTTAAATTGGCCATCAGCTTCTTTTTGGAAGAAGTTAGTTCTCAGTGTCGCGTTAATCATATCAACGTATAAACGAATGATACGGTCATCATCTAGGTTAGCAACGTTTTCAAGCTCAAGGTAAATTTGACTAATCAGTTTCTCAAGCGTCTTTTCGCTACCAGGGTTCTTCACAGAGAACTTCTTAGTAAATAAATTAACGATTTGCGATGCAATATGCGGGTAATTAGCAAAAGTACTTTCAATGTAAGTTTGCGAGAACGTTACACCAATTTGACGCATATATTTCGCGTAAGCACGTAAAATTGATGCTTCACGGCCTGTTAAGCCACCCATTAATACTAAACGGTTGAAGCCGTCGTTTTCTAAACGATTGTTCCAAACATTTGTTAATGCAGCACGGAATCGAGCTGACACTTTATCAAAGTCAGCGATACCCTTGTTGTCAATTAGCATGGTGAAGTCCATGATCCAATTAACGTTACCATCAGTTGTTTTTACTGAGTAAGGCGTTTCACCTACAACGCGAAGTCCAAAGTTTTCTAACATTGGCAT
Source organism: Pseudoalteromonas lipolytica (assembly GCF_900116435.1). Classification (GTDB taxonomy): domain Bacteria; phylum Pseudomonadota; class Gammaproteobacteria; order Enterobacterales; family Alteromonadaceae; genus Pseudoalteromonas; species Pseudoalteromonas lipolytica. The sequence goes on from NZ_FPAZ01000001.1 coordinate 172,252, forward strand.
GACGTCAGATAAATGAATAGGCTCATCCTTATGGAACAAGCTTAAGCGTACAACATTGGTATTCGCTTCTTCTTGCGGACGATAGAACAACATTTCTAATTTGTTTTCGTCGTTAAGAAGCTCAAGCTTTTCAATATCAACAACTGCAGCGCTTGGAAGAACTTGATCTTTATACGCACTTGCAAAAGCTTGCGCATATTTACGGTTTAATTCTTTACCGCGTGCTTCACCTGCACTTTCAAGTAATGCAGATTGTAATCTATCTTCCCAAGTACGGGCCGCTTCAATTAGGTTATTTTCGATGTCTTTCACGTTATATTCAATATTATTGTCAGTCACACGCACCGTGTAGTGTGTACGGGCTAATGTCGACTCAGAGAAGAAAGTAGTAAATTCGACTTTTTCGTCAGAATTAAATGCATTCGCTAAAATACTTTGTGTTTCACGGCGAAGTGCGGTGTTGTAACGCTCGCGTGGTACATAAACCATACACGAGAAGAAACGACCATATGCGTCTTTACGAACAAAAATGCGACACATATCACGCTCTTGTACTTGTAACACGCCCATTGCAACTTCTAGCAGCTCGGTTTCACGTGCTTGTACAAGCTCATCACGCGGGTACGTTTCTAAAATATTTAACACGGCTTTGTATGCATGCGTACCTTTTGCAAAATCACACATTTCCATAATGCGGTTGATTTTACTTTTTAGTACTGGCACATCAGCGGCGCTGTTGTTATAAAAACTTGATGAGAATAAACCGATGAAACGGTCTTCACCAACCACGTTACCTTTGTCATCGAAACGTTTAATGCCTACATAATCGATGTACGCAGGACGATGAACGCGAGACACTGAGTTCGTCTTTGTTAAGATGAGTAAGTTATTGCTACGCGCTTCTTGACGCGCCACTTCAGGTAACTCAGATAAAAGACGGCTGTGCTCTTCGTCTGAGTTTTTCATCAAACCTAAGCTAGTGCCTTTTTTACCTTTTAACTGATAGTCGCCTTGAACTGGCGAAAGCTCGTATTCACGGTATCCCATTAGAGTGAAATTATCTTTCGCTAACCAGTCTAAAAACTCAACCGTTTCAGAAACTTCACTTTCTTTATTATTATGGTGACGCTTCGGTAAGTCTTTCGTTACAGCAATTAGTTTTTCACGAATTGGCTGCCAATCTTCTACAGCAACAGAAACATCAACAAGCACAGATTCAAGCTCTTTCTTAAACGATTCAATCACTTTTGCGTCTGTTTGACGATCAATTTCGATAAAGAATACCGTTTTTGTAGACGTTGATTCTTGCTCTGCTTTTAAGCTAGAAATACCCGTGATTTTTGCGTTTTTATCACGTTGAATTTTAAGCGGAGAGTGAAGTAGCAAGTGAGAAGCGATGTTTTCGCGGGTCATGGCCATACGCACAGAATCAACTAAGAAAGGCATATCTTTAGCGATAATTTCTACAATTGTGTGCGATGACTGCCAGCCATCTTTTGCTACTTCAGGATTGAAGACACGGACAACCGCGTCATCAGAATTATTTTTTTCTAGCGAGTTCCATAGGCTTAGTGCAGCGCCATATAAGTCACTATCGTTGCGATGTGCCAAATCCTCTTTAGACATATTGCTGTACAAGGCTTTGGCGAATTTCTCAACGAGTAACACATTATCAGCGTGAACTTTTTTCTGGATCAGCTTACAGACATTATCTAAGATAACCGAGGCTTGCCCTTCATTTCGTGTCATTGTATGTTCCTTAATCTATACTACTTATTGATTAGTAGAATATTTGTACAGCCATTTATTAGCGTGGAGTCAGGTAAATTCTAACTCTTTTACAGCTAATAAACAGCCTTTTCGATGAAATCATTTTAAGCTTTTCAGCTATTTGGTCATCTATTCACAAAATATAGATATATATGGCCATTCCTGGCCATATCGGAGCACAATTATTTACATTATTTTTTCTGGTCAGTCCAGAGGAAGCTACCAATCGCGGGTAAAAGCAGCACTGCACCTAACATATTCACTAAGAACATAAAGGTAAGCAGAATACCCATATCCACCTGGAACTTCAGATCAGAGAAAATCCACGTGCTCACCCCTATCGCCAAGGTGATACCTGTGAAGAGTACTGCACTGCCTCGTTCAACAAGGGCGTTACGGTAAGCGACTTCTAATGCGACGCCACGTTTTAACTGTGACATCATCGATGACAGAATGTAAATTCCGTAATCAACGCCAATCCCCACCCCTAATGCGATAACAGGTAAGGTTGATACCGTTAAGCCTATTTCTAATTGCACCATTAATGCTTGCGCAAGTGTTGATACGATATACAACGGCAGTACCACGGCTACTGTGGCTTTTACGCTCCTAAAACTCACTAAGCAAAGTAAAATAACTGCGCCATAAACATAGAGCATCATCGGTAATTGTGCAGCCGACACAGATTCATTTGTTGCAGCCATTACCCCAACAGGGCCTGAAGCTAGCTTAAATTGCACTTTATCGGTTTGCTCTTGAGCTGCAAACTCTTTTACCTTTGCGACAACATGATCAATTGTCTCTGCTTTATGGTCATTTAAGAAAATGATTACAGGCATCACTGAACAGTTACCATCTAACAAACCAGAGCTGGTCTCAACACGCGATGTCGATTGCACTAAGCTTGCGGTATTACGCGGTAAACTTTGCCATTTTAAATTACCTTCATTAAAACCAGCATTAACCGACTGAGCAACGCTACTTAAACTCACTGCTGATTGTACGCCAGCTACATTTTCCATTTGCCATTGGAAACGACCGATTCGCTCCATTACATCATGCTCTGTACACGCTGCAGGATATGCTTCAACAATCACTTTTAAAATATCAGATGAAATCGTGTACTTATCTGAAATCAAGAAGGTGTCTTGATTATATCGCGCATCTTGATGCAGTGAAGGTGCGCCGGCGTGCAAGTCACCAATACGCATTTTATCTGCCTGCCAGTAACCGACTGCAAAGAGGAGTGCCGTTAAAACAATGATGACTGCTGCGGTCTTTCGTTCAGTTGTCTTAACCAAAATTTCACGCAAGGTATCCAGCATGTTTGGTTTGTCTGTGTGGTTACCAGATTGGATACGCACCGAGCCTTCAAAGTTCATGTAAGACGCCCAAACAGGCAGAAGGATCAAGTTAGTGAATATAATCACCGCCACACCCAAACTCGCTGTAATCGCTAACTCTCGGATAATACCGATATCAATGGTTAATAATGTTAGGAAGCCAATCGTATCAGATAACAACGCTATACCACCGGGGATTAACAAGGCTCTAAAACTTGCCTGACAACACACGCGTGTATTGCTGCCGGTGCACACTTTTTTACCAATGTCGTTGATCATTTGCACGCCATGGCTTACACCAATAGCAAACACTAAAAACGGCACTAAGATTGACATTGGATCAAGTCCAAAGCCAAGACTTGACAGTAAACCAAGCTGCCAGATGACCGCTATAATTGAGCAAGCAATCGGCAAAATTGTTAGTTTTAAACTGTGGCAGAATAACCACACCATGATAAATGTAAATGCGATAGCAATAGCGAAAAACAGCACCACCCCTTTCGCACCTTCTGCAACATCACCCGCCATTTTCGCAAAGCCAATAATATGAATACTGACTTTGTCTGTACTGAGCGGTTCGCGCACTTGTGTTTCTAATTTTTCAGCAAATGCGAGGGTATCGAGTTTTTCTTGCGTTTGGGGATCAAATTCAAGTAGCTGTGCTGTCACCATCGCACATGAATAATCACTCGCAATCATGCGCCCCACAACTTTTGCTTTTTCAATATTCTCTTTTACAACTGCTAAACCTTGTTTATCAGCAGTAAAGTTGGCTGGAATGATTGGGCCACCGGCAAAGCCGTCTTCGACAACTTCTACAAAACGTGCACTGGGAGCAAAAATTGAGTTTACTAGCGGACGATTTACCCCTGGAATAAAGTAAAGTTGGTCATGAACAGCTTTTAACTGCGTAAAAAACTCCTCATTAAATATATCGCCCTCAGCATCACACACTGAAATTAAAATACTGTTTGCACCACCAAACTGCTTTTCATGTTTGGTATACACTTTCATGTATTCGTGGTTTAGTGGAATATTCTTATTAAACGACGCATCGAGTTGAATTTGTGTTGCTTTAAACAATAAAAAACAGGTGATTACTGCAAACGAAATAATCGCAAATAGACGATGACGAAACACCGCCTTTTCTAAAAAATCTAAAAAGCCACGCATTACTGATTCAACTCCTTCACTTTAATGCCATCTTCAGAAGCCATAACCAGTTTATTCTGAAATACAACGCCATCGAGTAATGATTTACCATCAGCCATCTGCTCTTCTGTTAGCTCACCATCTTTGATATGAAAAATAACCCCACTGTTTGCGAATAATAGCCATTCATTTTTGTAATTAATTGCGCTATTAACGGTAGCGTGATTATCAGAGTCAACTTGTAGCCACTCTTGAGATTGCGCTTGGCGTGTAAAAATATTTCCTCGTAGACCTGCAACAAGATCTTCGCCACCGCTTTGTGCAGTTGACGCAAACGTAAAGAAAGAACCCATATATATTTCTTCTAAACGCTGCCATGTTTGACCATTGTCTAGGCTTTGCGCCATTAAACCCATTTCACCTACGAGCATTAAACGGTCTGCAACGTTAACAATACGGTTAAAATGTGGCAGGATTGATGCTGTTTCAGCTTCGTATCCTTCAGGATCATTGTTTTTAAGATCGTTTAAATAAACACGATCATCCTCAAATAATAAGCTGTCTAAAAACCGTTTATTCCAGTTTTTTCCGCCATCATTCGTTTCAAAAAACATCCCATAAGCACCCACTGCGTAGCCATGCTGCGCTGAGGTAAATAAAATGTCTAAGCACGGCTTATCCATATGGGGCAATGCCTGTTGCAATTGCCATGTTTTACCAGCATCCGTCGTATTAATAATGGTTGCATCATGGCCACAGGCCCATCCTAAATCCGTGTCATAAAAGTTCACTGCCGTTAATAACACTTGTGTAGGTACACTCGCCTGTTGCCATTGCTGTGCATCTGAGCTCGTGATGACAACACCATGTTTACCAACTGCGATGAGTTGATTGCCTGATATCTCAATATCAGTAAGAAGGGTTTTGTCTGCGTTAACAGCAGAAATTGCCTGCTGAGGCTGTGGCATGTCTTGAGCAAAACATGAAGCACTATAAGCAAGACAAGCATAAAGCAAATACTTCATAAAGATAAATCGCCTTCGATAGAATAAAAAAGCAAGCCAACAACATAATCGTGATTACACCTTTCATACGTTGACTTGCCTACATTGCAAGAGGCACCTGTTTCCAGGTGCCTAGTGTGTAGATTAACGACCTTCGCGGCGTAATGCGCTAGAGGTAAACTCATTGTCGTTTAATGTTTTTGAGAAGTCATACATTTTTTCTTGGTTATCTAAACCAATCGCTAAATAACGACGTGAATTTAAGTCGTGGTATACATCTAGCGTACTCCAATGCGTAGGTACTTCGTAGTAGTTCAAGCCATGCGACATTGCAACACGATACATTTGATCGCGATTATCATAAATATCGGCTACATGAACTTGCCAGCTATCCTCGTCAATATAAAACACACGCTTTTTATAAATATGACGCGTGCCTTCTTTAAGGTTCGCTTCTACAACCCATACTCTGTGCTTTTCATAGCGCACATGTTCAGGGTTAATATGACCCGCTTGTAAAATATCATCGTAGGTTAACTTGTCGCTATGAAGCTTATAACTATTGTAAGGAATATAAAGCTCTTGCTTGCCTTTTAATGTCCAGTTATAGCGATTTGGTGAACCATTAAACATATCAAAGTCGTCGGTTGTACGTAAGCTATCTGCTGCAGTACCCGGTGCATCATAGGCTACGTTTGGCGCACGACGAACACGACGTTGACCTGAGTTGTAGGTCCATGCTTGACGTGGCGTTAAGATTTGGTCCATTGTTTCATGAACAAGCAATGCGGTACCAGCAAGACGAGCAGGTTCAGTTACCTTTTGTTTAAACTTAAATAGAATATTTGATTCTTGAAGTTGTTCAGGTGTCGACTGTGGATTTGAGTATTCAACTAACAACTGTTCATCAAAACCTACATAATTATACGAGCCTGATGCCGTCGGTGCTGCTTGTCCAGCATAACGCTCTACGGCTAAACCACGAAAACGTAATAGGTGATTCCAAATGGCTTCTAAGCCGTCTTTAGGAATTGGGAATGGCACGCCTACTGCCGTGTTCTTAATACCATTACCGCCTTCAACTAATTCAGCCGTAGTCGCGTATTTTTTAGTAGCATCGTATACAAACTGAGGATACGAAGCACTGCGACGGGTTGGATAAATGTTCATTTTAAATGTGTCAGGGTATGTATTGAATAACTCAATTTGACCAGGACTCAAGAGATCTTTGTATTTATCGACGTTCGACTTATCGATGGTGAATAATACCTTGTCATCTGCAAACGGATCAGGGTGATGCATACCCGGTTTGTAATCTGCAGGAGGCGTTGTAATACCGCCTGTCCATTCAGGGATAGAGCCATCTTTGTTTGCCGATTTTTCTGCACCAATGGGTGTTAAATCTTTACCTAAACGTGCCGCTTCATCAGCGGTAATTTTTGCAAGCACACTGCTGCTTGCAAAAACGCTACAAAACGCTGCAGCAATGAGGGTAGGTTTTCTAATAATCATAATTTACCCTTAAATTGAATATTTAATATTGAAAGAAACATAATCGCGGTCAGAGAAAGTATTCGTCGCACCACCACCCCAGAAAGAGTTGTAGCTAAAGTCGAATGACCACGCATTTTGATAGTTAAAGTTCATCGTCACGCCCAGTGACTTACGATCTTCAACAAACAGGAACATCGGGTCAGGTGTAATACCATTCACGTCGTGTGAAAATACGAAACGTGGTGAGAAATTCACCCCGTTAAAGACATTAAAGTAATCACCTTTAGCGATTAAGCGGTAACCCCACGCAGACGCAGTTGGAAATGGGTTTGTCTCAGGGCCGTTTGAAATACCGAGGTGGAGTGTCGAATAATCATCACCTAATGGGCCTTGCATGATACCGCTTCGACCCGTACCCGCAACATTCAAGCGTAACTCATCGTATTCCGGCATATCATTAATACGAACACCACCAATTTCACCCACAACAGCCCAACTATCAGCACCAAGAGATGGGCCAAATAAATGGGTAGCAGTAAACTGAAGCTGAGCTGTATTACGAAGAATATAGCCTTGTGCAACTTCACCAGGACCAACGACACTGGTCGCATCGCCTAAGCTCATTTGCGAAATACCTGCAAAATCAGGACGAATACCCGCAACAGCTAATTGCTCAGGCATACCAGCGTATAATAATTCAACATCATCTATTTGCAGTGGCTCATCTTGACGGAAGGCAAATTCGCCCGCAAGTGCGGTCTCACCCACGGTTGTATTAAAGCTTAAACCGTACAGCTTAATATCTTCAGGGTACTCTAATTGCCCTTTAGTGAATGCTTGAAGACTTGTAACATTATCTTCTGTTATTTCAGAAGTTAATAGCATACCAATATCAGCAGCCAATGCTTGCGATGTAAAATTAGATACTTGACCAGAAATAACAGGTCGGCGGCTGTGATAGTTAATGTGGTAAAGGGCGACTTCTGTATCGTTTAGTTCAGGTAAGTACATACCTAAACGTAAACCGTATTGTCCACCATCATCAGGTTCATTTTTACCCGCATCCCCCTTGCCTTTTAAAGCAACTTTGGTCGGAAATGCCAGGTACATTTGCGCCATCATTGCTTGCCCTTGCGGCGATGTAGGATCGATACCTTGTGAGCGCACAATATCATCTAAACTATTTAAGCTGTCTGTTAAGAAAGCTAAATCGATATCAGGGTTTGATGTGAAACCAAGCTGGATATTTTGTTGGTAACCATTTTCAGACGCGAAATCATTCGTTGAAAAATAAGTACCTGCAGCAGGAAGGCGCGTTTCGTGCCATTCATACTGATAAAAACCTTCAAGGGTAATATTATCGGTAATACCTAATGAAGCCCATAGCATACCAACGGGTATGAATGCTTCTTTTAACTCCGCACCTGGCGCTTTCAAACGGTCAATATCAACCGGGTTTACGTTGATACCGTGAGAAATTAAGGTACTTTCACCCCAGTTAACGACCTGCTGACCTAAGCGAATAGATAGCGGGTTTCGACCTTCGTTAAGGTCAAAGTTCGCCCAGACGTACGCGTCAAGTAAGCGTAAATCGGCACATACTTGCTCTTTGGTGTCGTCATCATCACAGGGGTCAACTTTCTTACCTGATGTTGGGTTACTATATGCAAAGTCACCATCCATCAACGCGAAATCATAAAAGTACATGAAACGGGTAAAAAGACCGTAATTATCTTTACTAATCGATAACTCATGGTTGCCTTTTAACAGCTTTGAAAAAGAATCACCACTGTCGAAGTTAAGGTTACCAGCATCGCCATTATTTGAATAAGCGCCTGGCTGGTTCCATACATCAGAAGAAGAGTAAATAGGATTTAAAGCAGGATGATAGCCCGACCAATCAAATGATGGGTTATTACTTTTACCTATAATTGCAAAGTCACGGTCTTCGACTCGAATACTCTGCCCATATGAAAAGCTAGAGTCAAAACGTACGTCAAAATCACCTAATTGAAAAGTGGCCGCGTGCAAAGCTGTGCTTGAGAGTCCCAGAGTCGCCGCCGCGAATCCCAAAGCTATTTTGTTTTTAACAAAAAGCGATCTTTTTATCATTGTGTTCATCCCCCTGTAACGGGTTGTTTTGTGATCAAATTGTTGTTTTTAGAATCTTTCTAACGATAGAAGCGAAATAGTAAAAATACAATATAGAACGCGTTCAATCGGTTAATATTTATTTAAAAATGTGACGTTTACGTATTGGTAAGACGTCATACCAGATAATTTATACACGTAAATTAACAATAGAACAAATTGAATTAACAAAAATATAATAAGATTATTTTATAGGAGGGAGAAAAATGTGGCTAATTTTTGGGTAAATTAGCACACTTTGTCGTATGACAGCTTTAAGGTTATTTGGCGTTTTAACTCACTTTTTCAAGCTTTAAAAACTGATTATCAGCGCCCAGCGTGAGCCTAAAACGCCCTCTTATCCCTAATGATGAAATAAAAGGACGTAAATGCTTGGCAGCAAAACGAATTGTTTTGCCACCATCTTCTGTTACCTGTACTGAAGTATATTTACCATGATAGTAATCAAGGCATTCTGCATAACTTAAATACAAAGAAAAAAAGTATTCAGTCATTAACCTACTAACGCTTTCTCAACTTTTTCAAATAAATCATCACTTAGGTTCTCTAATGATGCCAAACGTTGCAATTGTGCTTTGATTGCCTGCGAACGGTCGTGATCATAACGTTTCCATGCCATAAATGGTGTTAACATACGTGATGCATTTTGCGGGTTAATATCATTGAGCTTAATAAGCAAATCACCCAATAATTGATACCCTTTGCCGTCTGCACGATGAAATTGTGTAGTATTAAAATGACTAAAGCTGCCGACCAATGCTCTGACACGGTTTGGATTACCAAAATCAAAACTTGGGTGATCATACAACTGCTTAATGTCTTCAATGCAGGTTGCTGACTCTTTCATTGCCTGCAATGCAAACCATTTGTCCATTACAAGTACATCATGTCGCCATTTAGCATCAAATTCATTGAGCAAATTATCACAGCGAGGGTGATTCGCTTTTACAACCGCACTTAGCGCAGCTAACACATTTGTCATGTTAGAGCTGGCTACGGCTTCGTCAATAAAGTTATTCACGTCTTGCTGTTCAGTTTTTGCTAAATAGTGCAAACAGACCTGTTTAAGTGCCCTAACGGCAACAGCCTCGGCAGATGTTGTGCCATCATCGTGTAATGCCTTATAACACGCAATCAATGAGTCCGATAAGTCAGTCGCAATGTGTAGTTCAAATGCATTCATTACTGAAACAATGTCATCAACGGGGATCACTGCATATTCAGCCGCAATCGTGTCATAGCTTGGTAATTTTAATAGCTCTGCAATCAGTGCCAAATCCCCTGCTCGTTCTGTAATTAATACGTTAAGAGCAGAAATGATGTCAGGAGATAAGCATGCATTACCCGATGATATTGCGGCTTTAATTTCGTTGGTAAATAATCGTTGCTGTGCATCCCATCGCGAAAAATCACTTCGTGCAAAACGCATAATATGGAGCAAATCAGCGGTGCTGCTAGTTTGGTTAACAATACAAGGAGCAGAAAAATCTTCCAGAAGCACTGCAACAGGCGGCTCTATAACATTTTCAAACACAAAGGTGTGTTGTTTTTCAGTTATATTAAGCACAGAATCTTGCATCTGATTATTAATCGTTAACGGCACTGATTGACCAGCAGGGTCAAGTAGTTCAATCGCAAACGGAATATGTAACAACGCATTATTAGGTTGATTATCTGGCGCAAATTGCTCAATAGTCAGTGTAAAGGTTTGATTAACATGGTCAAAATATTGATCTACTTTTAATCTTGGAGTACCCGCTTGATTGTACCAACGCTTAAACTGCTGCAAGTCAATTTCAGAAGCATCACTCATGGCTGCAACAAAGTCATCACAGGTAACGGCTTGACCATCGTGGCGTTGGAAGTAAAGCGCCATACCTTGCTGAAACTTTTCTTCGCCTAATATCGTGTGCATCATACGAATAACTTCTGCGCCCTTGTCATACACTGTCACAGTGTAAAAGTTATTCATTTCAATAACTTTTTCTGGGCGAATTGGGTGCGCCATAGGCCCTGCATCTTCGCTAAACTGATGAGTTCGCATTACTTTTACAGCATCAATACGGTTTAGGGCACGAGATCCCAAATCACTACTAAACTCTTGGTCTCTAAATACGGTTAAACCTTCTTTCAAAGACAACTGAAACCAGTCTCGACAAGTAACGCGATTGCCCGTCCAGTTATGAAAATATTCATGCCCAACAATAGACTCAATCGTGTGGTAATCTTTATCGGTGGCGGTTTCTTGATTCGCTAACACACATTTAGAGTTGAAGATGTTTAATCCTTTATTTTCCATCGCCCCCATGTTGAAGAAATCGACGGCAACAATCATGTATATATCTAAGTCGTATTCAAGATTGAAACGTTCTTCATCCCACTGCATTGATTTTTTTAACGATGTCATTGCATGCGGGGTTTTTGGTAAATTACCTTTATCAACAAATAAGGCCAACTCGACATTACGGCCTGATTTCGTTGTGTACTGGTCGCGTAACACATCAAAATCACCTGCAACTAATGCAAACAAATAACTTGGTTTTTTAAATGGATCCTGCCATTTGACAAAGTGGCGACCATCATCGAGTGTGCCTGCATCAATCTGATTACCGTTAGACAATAAATGCGTGTATTTTTGCTCAGCAATGATCGTAACATCAAAACTTGCCAATACATCTGGGCGATCCAAGTAATAAGTGATTTTTCTAAAACCTTCAGCTTCACATTGCGTGCAATACGCGCCCCCCGATAAATACAGGCCTTCGAGGGAAGTGTTTGTTTGAGGATCGATATGGTTGACAATTTTTAAAATAAAATTAGCAGGTAAATTGTGGATGATGAGTGCCTCATCCTCAAGCGTATAGTCACTGTACTCTTGCTCATCTACATGCAGTGAGATAAGTGTTAAATCAACACCATCAAGCACTAAATCAGCCCCCGTTTCGTCCACACGGTTAATCGTCATTGTTGAGTGAACGACGGTTTTTAAGGGCGCTAATTCAAAGCGTAAATCGATATGTTGTATTGAAAAATGAGGGGCTTGGTAATCTTTTAAATATTGAGCTTGAGGTTTACTCGTTGCAGACATCATTGACTCCAAATGGCCCTGTTTAACAGGGCCTAACATGAATTATTCAGCGCTGGTTTGTTTAACGTGCTTTGGTTCGATACGTAAAATTTTAATACCTAAATATGCGTAAACAACAGCGAGTACGGGATTAATTAAATTAAAGAAAGCGTAAAGTGCATAATCAAATGGGTTAATTAATAAAACGCTTTGCATGTATGCACCACACGTATTCCATGGGATCAGCGGGCTTGTAATGGTGCCACCGTCTTCTAAAGTACGTGATAAATTCACCGGTTTTAAACCGCGTTTTTCATATTCATCTTTAAACATACGTCCTGGTACAACAATAGCAATGTATTGATCTGCCGCCACTGCATTGGTACCGATACAAGTCGCAATTGTCGCTGTTATAAGTGAGCCGGTGCTTTTCGCTATTTTCAATATGCTTTTTACAAACATATCTAGCAAGCCAGTTTTCTCCATAATGGCGCCAAACATCAATGCGGTCATAATTAGCCAAGTTGTGTTTAACATTCCGGCCATACCGCCGCCACTGAGCAATGAATCCATTTTTTCGTCGCCCGTATCGATGCTAAAGCCATCAAAAAATGTTGTCCATACTAGCTTGAAATAGCCAATTAACTGCCCTTGTGACGTATCGATTTGACTATTAATTAAATCTGATTGAAACAACATAGCCCAAATAGCACCCAGTACTGCACCAATTGAAATAGCTGGAAATGCCGGCATTTTTCTTATTGCAAGAATAAGCAACACGACTAATGGCACGAGCATTTCAAGCCCGATATTAAAGTTGCTTTCTAACAGGTTAATGATTTCATCAATTCGGCCTGCTTCTGCTGAACCACCTGCATTAAAGCCCATAAAAATAAAAATAATTAAGGCAATGATAAAGCTAGGCACCGTGGTCCAAAGCATATGATGAATATGCTCAAACAGATCGGCTCCGGCAACCGCAGGGGCTAAATTTGTTGTTTCCGACAGTGGGCTTAACTTATCACCAAAGTACGCGCCTGAAATAACAGCACCGGCAGTCACCACCTGCTCAAGTCCTAACCCCGTTGCAACACCTAATAATGCCACACCGATGGTAGCAGCTGTCGTCCATGAGCTACCAATACTCATCGCAACAATGCCACAAATTAAACAACTAGCCGCATAGAACCAACTTGGATTGATAATTTGTAAACCATAGTAAATTAAGGTGGGTACTGTTCCAGATAGCAGCCATGTGCCAATCAATGCGCCTACCATTAACAGTATAATAATGGCACCTAATGATAAGGTGATCCCTTCAATCATCGCTTGTTCAAGCTTTTTCCAGGTATAGCCGTTTTTTAGACCGATTAAGGCAGCAGTAAAAGTAGCAAAGAGTAAGGCTATTTGATTTGGCCCCGATGATGAGTTATCACCGAATAAATAAACAGCTGCACCCAATAGGCACACGAGAACAGTAATGGGGATCAAGGCATCTAAAAAACTGGCCTGTTTGATCGGCTTCTCTTCAATTGAATTCAAAAGATAGTCTCCTACACGTCTTATGTGGCGTGTTTAATTATTATTGTTTGATTGCCTAAAGAACGCCTTGGATTAATGTTTATTAATTAGACCACGAACATTTTAGACAGCCAGATTAATCAATTATAACAAGATGCCCCGTTTTGGGCAGTAAAAAAGGCGCCTAAGCGCCTTTTTATTAACCAATTATAGGTATTTATTTTTTCGCGAGCCGACCATACTTAATATAGTCTTGCGTAATTAACGCGGCTTCTTCTAAGAAAGGGTCGAGATCATCAAGCGTATCAGGTAAATCATCTAAGCTTTCCACTGGTTTGTGACCTAATCGAACTAATCGTTCATTAGCACGCTCAAGCGCACGCTCTTCGCCTTCGTCTTTCTCTTTGATACGTGTTGCTTCAACAAGTGAAATTGTTTTTCGATCTTTCTCTTCTTGATAACGTTTAATGTCATCGAACACATAACCAAATTCAGGCTCATTGGCAATGCGCGCATCATGTAATTTATTGACATAAGCAATCGCAGGCTTCAAATCGTCAACTGAATTATATTTAGCGCGAATGATGCTGTCCCAAGGTAATGCATTGTCTTGCTGACTTTCGCCCCAGTCTGCTGGGTCAATCGCTGAGGGGAATGACACATCGGGGATCACCCCTTTATGCTGCGTGCTTCCGCCATTAATACGATAAAATTTTGCAATTGTGTATTGTACGCTGCCAAGTGGGTGATCATATAAATCATACGCACGGCCCAGCGGTTTGTGCTGTTGTACTGTACCTTTACCAAACGTTTGCTCACCAATCACAATAGCACGACCATAGTCTTGCATCGCTGCTGCAAATATTTCAGAGGCTGATGCACTGTAACGGTCAACTAAAACGGTTAATGGGCCATCATAAAAAGTGACACCATCGCGGTCTTTTTGCTCTTCGATACGGTTGTTTAACGTATGAATTTGTACGACTGGACCTTGATCAATAAACAGGCCTGACAATTGCGTCGCTTCATACAATGAACCGCCGCCGTTTTGGCGTAAATCGATTATGATGCCATCTACTTTCGCTTCTTTTAATTTCGCAATTTCAACTTTTACGTCTTGCGATAAATTATTGTAGAAACCTGGGATTTCTATCACACCGATTTTACTTGTTAAATCTGAGTATTTCGCTTCAAATACTTCTGATTTAGCAGCACGGTCTTCTAAACGAATTTTATCACGGGTTATCTCAACAACTTTCGGAGTACCATGAGCATCCGCCCCTTTTAGATACTGTAAGCGAACTTTAGTACCTTTAGGGCCTTTGATTAAGTCAACCACGTCATCAAGACGCCAGCCAATAACATCAACAAAGTCTTCGCCCTCTTGAGCAACACCTATAATGCGGTCATCGGCTTTAATTTGTTCAGATTTGTCAGCGGGACCACCCGGAACTAGGCTTCGGATCACGGTATAATCTTCATCATAACTTAATACTGCGCCAATACCTTCAAGTTCAAGGTCCATGTCCATTTTGAACTGTTCAGCACGACGGGGTGATAAGTAAGATGTGTGTGCTTCAATACTACGTGCAAACGAATTCATTACAATTTGAAATGCATCTTCACTGTTTGTCTGCACTAAGCGTTTTTGCGCATTGTGGTATCGCTTGGTTAAGACCTCTTTTATGCCTTGCCAATCTTTACCGGTCATTTTTAAACGCAACGCATCGTATTTAACGCGCTGACGCCACAATTCATCAAGCTCAGCTTGAGTCGTTGCCCACTTAGCGTCTTCACGGTCAAACATATATTCATCTGCTTTATCGAACTTCATTTCATTTTCAAGTAACGATAAAGAATAATCATAACGCTCAAAACGACGCTTTAAGCTCAGATTAAAAATATCAAAGGCAAACCCAAGTTTCCCTGAAGAGAGCGCATTATCGAACTGGTCTTTATATTGTTCGAAAGAAGCAATATCAGACGCTAAAAACACACTTTTATTAAAATCGAGGGATTCGATATAACGATCAAATATCTGTTCAGATAATTCATCGTTAAAGCGAATGGGTTTGTAGTGTGCACGAGTAAATAAGTTTGTCACCCGTTTGCTTGCTGTACTATGTTGGCTTTCTTGCTTGAGTACTGGTAAATCTTCTGCAGTTAAATTATCTGTAGAAGCCAATAATGAACCTGAAAACAGGGCAGCGACTAACGGAATGAGCGTAAACTTTTTACTCATACACAACTCCTTTATTTTTTACAGCTATTAAATGATATACAGGCTGTCTGCTTTGGTCTTAACTTGCATTCCTGTTACTAACTCAACGTGAACTTCATCTTTATTCACTTCAGTAATAACTGCGTTTACAAGTGCTTGGCCAAGTTTAACTTTAACCTTGCTATTAACCTTGACCTCTGAGGCAGGTAATGGTTCAACTTTTCCTGAACGTTTTGCAGGAGCAGCTTTAGCTGGTTTAGTGTTAACTCTAGCGCCTTTATCGCCTGTTTTGGCGTGCGAACCCGCATTCTTTTTGTAAGATTTTGTGTCTGCATCTTTACGTGGTGGACGCTGGGCTTTTTTGCGTTTAGCCATTTTTGCGCGGCTTTCTTCTAACGCTTTTTGAGCGTGCTCAATGTGCTCTTGTTCCACTTTTTCATCTTGATTACCATCAAGGTCAATACGGAACTCAGACTTTGTCACGGCTTCTAAATAGCGCCAGTTTGAGGTGTACTTTCTTAACGCTTGACGAACCTGAGTTTTACTGACTTTCTCAGAACCTTCAATGCGCTCAGCGATATCTTTAAAGATACCCACTTTAAGCGGCTGAATGCCGTCTTTTTGTTTAAAACATTGTGGAAATTCTTGGTATAAGAAATCCAATACTTCATTAATATCTTTTAGCTTGTTTGTGGTTTCCATGTTAGAACCTTTTATTACATCTTTTCATCGAGCGATGAATCGACATAGTGTGTTACCCAGTCGGTTAACTCTTCGAAGTCCGCTTCAATAAGCGCTAAATCACCGCGAAGGTGTTCCCAAATACCATTTATAATTTCATCAATTGATTCACAGTCTAAGTCATCTGGAAGACGATCCCAAGCCATATGAATCAAGTCGTTGAGCCTTTCAGCTGCAACTTCTTCTTCCCCTTCCCAATCACCGACATCGTGAATGGCAAAAAGGTAATCTTGCACATTTAGCAGATCTTTCATTTCAGATTTGCCTCAAAGCATTTTACCAATGCTTCTAAACCAGCTTGATCATCAGTATCGAATCGACCGATGCTCGGACTATCGATATCAAGCACGGCAAACACGTGACCATCTTTGAAGATTGGTACAACAATTTCAGAGTTTGATGCTGCATCACAAGCAATATGACCTGCAAAAGCGTGAACATCTTCAACTAATTGTGTTTCTTGTGTTTGTGCCGCAGTCCCACATACCCCTTTTCCAACTGGAATACGGATACACGCAGGATTACCTTGAAACGGCCCTAGCACTAATTCTTCTGGCGAATCCAGTAAATAAAAGCCCGCCCAATTTATATCCTCTAATGAGGTAAATAACAACGCACTAATATTCGCCATATTAGCTATGACATTGGGTTCACCAGCGATCAGCGATTCAGTTTGTTTAACTAATGACTGGTAAAAATCTTGCTTTTGCATACCAAACTACTTCTTATTAAACATACAGTAGCTAAAGGTACTCTTTGTAGGCGATAAATGAAACCTTTTAAGGGCAAAAAAAAACATTTTGCCCTTAATTTCAGTCAGCTTGATTAAATATTCTGCTATTGATGAGATGTTTGAGATGGTAGACCCTGTCGCAAGCCAAATAAAAATAATCCTGCGGCCAATGCAGACATAATTACATTTACAATAAACGCCATACCTGATGTCGCACTTAGCAAGTAACTAAAAATAGCCCCCCCGAGTAAACCCAAAGTAAGAACGCCTGAATAGTTTACTTTTGCGTACTTGTACATAAGCAGATAACCAGGCACAACAAATGCTGCCATTGTAAGGCCAACAATATGTGCATTTGCAATCGCGTTCATAAATAAATTGAAAAAGATACGCCAGCCATTTCCTTCTAGCGTCAATGCGTAATACACACCGAGTACACAGCCAATAATGACGGGTGATAATAATGAAAGTCCTACACTCTTTGCTAAACGATGTTTCATAAATTCCCTAATTTCACAAAGATAATACGAGAAGTATTAAGCATGGACTAACTCGGTAGAATACGAAATATCGACCATAGTCGTAATTTAAAAACTGCAGAAACAAAAAAGCCGCTGAATTAGATTCAGCGGCTTTTATAATGGTGGAGAGATAGGGATTTGAACCCTAGAGGGGCTATAAACCCCTGCCGGTTTTCAAGACCGGTGCATTCGACCACTCTGCCATCTCTCCGAGTGCGGAAAAACTACTCGCTTTCGCCAGTAGTAAAAATAATGGTGGAGAGATAGGGATTTGAACCCTAGAGGGGCTACAAACCCCTGCCGGTTTTCAAGACCGGTGCATTCGACCACTCTGCCATCTCTCCGACGGCGTGCATAATAGATAAGGCAGCTTAGTTTGTGAAGCTTTTTTTTCAAAAAACTGTTTAAGTGATTAAAAAACAACTAAATCGTTCAGCAAAAACACAATGCGAGCCAAATTGTGAACAATCTGAACTTTTTTATTATTTATCGTGTCTATTGATCTACAAAGGTTTGCCCAAATATATAACTCTTGATAGGCTTAGTTCAGTTTAACTATTGGAACTAACGAACATATCAGTTCATTTAAGGAGCTCTAACAATGGCGTTTAATCAATCGTACAATACCGCTAGACCGGTTATGTCGACCATTGAAACAAATAAAGTACTAAAAAACACGTATTTTTTACTTGCTATGACACTGGCTTTCAGTGCCATTACTGCAGGTATTTCAATGGCAATGAACCTACCTTACTTTATGGGTATAGTATTTAGCTTAGTTGCGTTTGGTGTGCTTTTTGTGGTGCATAAAAAGGCAGATAGCGCATCGGGTGTTGCATGGGTATTTGTTTTTACGGGGTTGATGGGAGCAGGCTTAGGTCCGATCCTTAACTACTACGCAGCAATGCCAAATGGTCCAATGCTTATTATGCAAGCACTGGGTTCAACCGCACTTATTTTCTTTGGTTTATCGGCGTATGCGCTAACGACCAAAAAAGATTTCTCATTTATGGGCGGCTTTTTAACCGTTGGCTTAATCGTTGTTATCATTGCAAGCTTAGTCAATTTATTCATCGGCAGCTCAATCACGTTTATGGTGATAAATGCAGCAGTTGTGTTAATTATGTCGGGTTTAATCTTGTTCGACACAAGCCGCATTATTAACGGCGGTGAAACAAACTACATTCGTGCCACCGTTGCACTGTACTTAAACGTGTATAACCTATTCACTTCGCTTCTACATCTACTTGGCGCAAGTGATGACTAATTAAATAGTTCTGTTAAAATAGCCCCTTTCTAGGGGCTTTTTTATTGGATGCGTTTTGGCACAATTTGTACTTTCACTTCACACCGCACCGACGGATCATGACTGTACGCAACGTCTGATTAAATTTACACAGGCTTGCCTTGATTCAGGGCACACAATTTCAGCTGTTTTTTTGTATCAAGCAGGTGTGTATCACGCCAGTCAACATTTAGAACTCGCCAGTGACGAGCTACCTGTTAGTCGTTTATGGCAAGAACTCAACGCTAAAAGTATCCCACTTTTACTGTGTGTTACCGCGGCAGAAAAGCGTGGTTTAGACATCGAAAATACAGGGGTATTCACCGTCGCAGGTCTGGCCGAGTTTGCTATGCTCGCTGCGGATGCTGATAAATGGGTGCAATTTAAATGAAGAACATTTTAGTAATTAGCCAACATGGCCCGTTTGACGATCAGCATATGCGTGAATCACTCGACACCACACTGATATTTGCTGCCATTGAGCAAAATATTAGTTGGTTACTCAGTGGCGATGCTGTACTGGCACTCAAAAAACACCAAAAACCTGAAGTATTGGGAATTAAAAACTATTTTAAAACCATTAAAACGCTTGAGTTATATGATGTTGAAAACATTTACGTTTGCGAAAAATCACTGATGGATTTTAATTTAACCAAAGATAATTTAATTATTGATGTAAAAGTCGCTAATTTTGAGCAGCAGCGCCTCTTAATAAGTCAGCAGCACCAGGTGGTGACTCTATGAGTACCTTGCATATCTTTTCAAAACCTTTGTCGCACTACTGCACCAATGCACTTGAAAATTTAATCAGCAGTGATGACACTGTGCTGCTTGTCGGTGATGCTTGCTACAACATTAAACAGTACAGACAATTTTCTGCTGCTTTGCATTTATTAAAAGAAGATGCCACTGCGCGTGCCATTACGCTTAGCGAATATGATGTCGATATTGACTACAACCAGTTTGTTGAACTGACTTTAACTAGCCAAAACACTATCACGTGGTAAACCATGCTCGAATTTAATAACAAACAAATAGACACTGATAAACAAGGTTATTTACTCAACAGCGCAGATTGGAGTGAAGCACTGGCTCCTATAATTGCTGAGCAAGAAAACATAACCCTGACTGCACAGCATTGGGAAGTCGTGCATTTTGTTCGTGACTTTTATTTAGAATACAACACCAGTCCAGCTATTCGTATGCTAGTAAAAGCAATGGCACAAAAACTCGGCGAAGAAAAAGGCAACAGCATGTATCTATATAAGCTGTTTCCAAAAGGCCCTGCGAAGCAAGCTACAAAAATTGCAGGTTTACCAAAGCCAGCAAGGTGTATTTAATGGCACACAAACCTACGAGTAAACCGCGTCGCAGTAATGGACGACGTTATTCAAGACCCACAGTAAAACGTGAAGTAAAAGAACCCTTAAGCCCAGAGCAACGCAAAGTTGTGCTGTTCAATAAGCCATTTGATGTATTGTGCCAGTTTACGGATGATCAAAATCGTAAAACTCTGGCTGATTTTATAAACATCAAAGACGTTTATGCTGCAGGTCGCCTCGACAGAGACAGCGAGGGCCTATTGCTACTCACCAATTGTGGAAAATTACAGCACACATTGACTGAGCCACATAAAAAGACCGCTAAAACTTACTGGGTGCAAGTCGAAGGCGATGTTACCGACGAAGCCATTTATGCGCTCAATAAAGGTATAGAGCTTAAAGATGGCATGACCAAACCAGCCAAAGTTAAACGCATTGATGAACCGACCTTGTGGCCTCGAACACCACCGGTAAGAGAGCGTAAAAACATTCCGACTAGTTGGCTTGAAATCTCAATAACTGAAGGACGAAATCGTCAAGTAAGGCGCATGACAGCCCATGTTGGTTTCCCGACCTTAAGACTTATCCGTTACAGCATTGGCAAATATACCCTTGCAGGATTAGCAAGTGGCGAATATAAAGTAGTGGATAACCCAGATGCATAAACCTCATGTCACTGTTGCCGCTATCGTTACCTGTCAAAACAAGTTTTTACTGGTAAAAGAGCGTGATAAACACACAGGCGAAATTTGTTACAATCAACCTGCAGGGCATTTAGAAGCACACGAGACCGTGAGCGAAGCAGCAAGTCGTGAACTATACGAAGAAACGGGTTTAACGCTCTCCCCTTCACATCTTGTGGGTATTTATAATCTGCATGCCACAAATGGTGTACACTACATGCGATTTAGTTTTGCGTTTAGTTGCGCTGAGCAGCTCCCCCCTTCACCTATTGATAGCGATATTATAAGCGCTCACTGGTTCAGCTTAGACGCCATAAAAGAGCTGCCACTCAGAAGCCCTCTGGTTTTAAAGTGTATTGAAGATCATCTCGCAGGACATGCCTATCCACTGAGCCTGATTTACCAATAACGACGCGTGTTATTTACCAATAATGACGATTGTTTTGATTAACACTGTTAAATAAAAGCGATTTATTACAGTAACAAGCAAATAACCACTATTTGCAATCAATAGCGCTCCTAAATTACGTTTAATCCTAACTGAAACTCGCATCTTGAAGTGGTTTGGGTATATAATATCGGCCTTTCCACAGCAGTTAAAAAATGACAGCGAATATTATGAGCGAAAATAGTCACATTAAAGTCATCGTTGGTATGTCCGGCGGTGTTGATTCTTCTGTATCAGCGTATTTATTAAAGCAACAAGGCTATCAAGTAGAAGGCCTGTTCATGAAAAACTGGGAAGAAGACGATAATGATGAATATTGCGCTGCTGCAGAAGATCTTAAAGACGCACAAGCCGTGTGCGATAAACTAGGTATTGAACTACATACTGTTAACTTTGCAGCAGAATACTGGGATAACGTGTTTGAGTACTTTTTAGCAGAGTACAAAGCAGGTCGCACACCTAATCCAGACATCATGTGTAACAAAGAAATTAAATTCAAAGCCTTTCTAGAATTTGCAGCTGAAGCGCTAGGTGCCGATTATATCGCCACGGGTCATTATGTGCGCCGTGAAAAGCGAGACGACAAATATGTTATGTGCCGTGGCCTTGATGACAACAAAGATCAAAGCTACTTTTTATACACACTAAGTCATGAGCATATTGCACAAACACTTTTCCCTGTTGGTGATATTGCCAAGCCAGACGTTCGTCGCATTGCCGAAGAACAAGATTTAATAACGCACGATAAAAAAGATAGCACCGGTATTTGCTTTATTGGTGAGCGTAAATTTAAAGACTTTTTACAAAAATTCTTACCGGCACAACCGGGCAAAATTGAAGACACTGATGGTAACGAAGTCGGTGAGCACGAAGGTCTTATGTACCATACCCTTGGCCAACGAAAAGGCCTGTTAATTGGCGGTATGAAAGAAGGTTCAGGCGAGCCTTGGTATGTTGTAGACAAAGACATTACAGGCAATGTTTTAGTGGTTGGTCAAGGTAAAGATCACCCTCGCTTATACAGTAATGGCTTAAATGCTAACCAACTTCACTGGGTTGACCGTGTTGGGCCAAAAGGCACGACGCGTTGTACAGTGAAAACACGCTATCGCCAAGAAGACATCAGCTGTACATTGCTGGTTGGTAAAGATGGTATGGCACGCGTATTATTCGATGAGCCACAAAAAGCAGTGACACCAGGCCAATCAGCCGTTTTTTATGCTGACGAAGTATGCCTCGGTGGCGGTATTATCGATTCGGTGATCAAATAATGACAGAGCACCAAGTCATGGCATTAGCCGCCATGTGTCAAGTTGCTAAACAGGTTCAAAAAGTAGCGCAATATGGCAGTGGTAGCGATCACGAATTAGAAAAATTACTCAACTGTATTGTAGAAACGTCACCGAATACCCCTGAAGATGTATACCAGGGAAAACATAATTTACGTGAGGGTTATCGCGTGTTGACTGCCCAGCTTTCAGCAGGCGCCGACAAAGACGTTGAAATCGTAAAGTATGTAGGTGGCTTAATGCAGTTAGAACGTGCATTAAGTGCAAAACAAAACAGTTTAAATGAATTAGGTCGACGTATCGATGATGTAAAACGACGCCTCGACCATTTTGCAATCACAGATGATACCGTGGTCGCAGCGCTTGCCGATATTTACTCATCGGTGCTAAGCCCCCTTGGGCATCGTATTCAAGTGTACGGCAAGCCAGAGTTATTAAAGCAGCAACTCACGCAAAACAAAATCCGCGCTCTCCTTTTAGCCGGAATTCGTAGTGCCGTGTTATGGCGACAAATGGGCGGTAAACGCCGTCACTTTTTCTTTGCGAAAAGAAAAATTCTCGCTATTGCTAAACAGTATATTTAATTATCGTTCAAACTAGACAATTTAGGAGTCATTATGGAGCTTTCAGCGTTAACCGCTATCTCTCCGGTAGATGGTCGCTATGGCAGCAAGACCACGGAACTACGCAGCATTTTCAGCGAATTTGGTTTAATCAAATACCGTGTAACTGTTGAGGTTCGTTGGTTACAAGCCTTGTCTGCAGCAAGCGCAATCACAGAAGTACCGGCATTTAGCGACGAGGCTAATGCTTTACTTAATGCCATTGTTGATAACTTTAGCGAAGCTGACGCAGCACGCGTTAAAGAAATCGAGCGCACAACTAACCACGACGTTAAAGCCGTTGAATATCTACTGAAAGAAAAAGTAGCTGACAACGCAGAGCTTAACGCAGTGAATGAGTTTATTCATTTCGCATGTACATCAGAAGACATTAACAACCTATCTCACGGTTTAATGTTAACTGAAGCGCGTGACAAAGTGTTACTTCCTTACTGTGATCAACTCCTAAATGCTTTAAAAGAAAAAGCAGTTGAATATAAATCTGTTGCTATGATGACTCGTACACACGGTCAGCCTGCAACACCTTCAACAATGGGTAAAGAGTTTGCAAACGTCTACATGCGCTTAAAGCGTCAACGTGACCAAATTGCTCAAGTTGAAATGCTAGGTAAAATCAACGGTGCAGTAGGTAACTACAATGCCCACCTAAGTGCATACCCAGATTACGATTGGCACAACCATGCTGAACAATTCGTTACGAGTCTTGGTTTAACATTTAACCCATTCACAACACAAATCGAGCCACACGATTATATTGCAGAGCTTTTTGATGCAATTGCACGTTTCAATACTGTGCTACTTGATTTTGACCGTGACGTTTGGGGTTACATTGCTCTTAATCACTTTAAACAAAAAACGATTGCGGGTGAAATTGGTTCATCAACAATGCCACATAAAGTAAACCCGATCGATTTTGAAAATTCTGAAGGTAACTTAGGTATTGCAAATGCAATCTTTGCTCACCTTGCGCAAAAACTGCCTGTATCTCGCTGGCAACGTGACCTAACTGATTCAACCGTTTTACGTAACCTGGGTGTGGGCATGGGCTATACCCTAATTGCTTATCAAGCAACGTTAAAAGGTGTTAGCAAACTTGAAGTTAACGAACCGCGCCTTTTAGAAGAACTTGATCAAAACTGGGAATTACTTGCTGAGCCTATTCAAACAGTCATGCGTAAATACGGTATCGAAAAGCCGTACGAAAAGCTTAAAGACTTAACACGTGGTAAACGTGTTAACAAAGAAATCATGGCTGATTTCATTGATGGTCTTGATTTACCAGAAGAAGCAAAAGTTGAAATGAAAAAATTGACACCGGCAAACTATATTGGCCGTGCTGTTGAGTTCATTGATAACTTAGCATAAATTGCGTATGTGACTTTAAAAAGCGAAAGGCCTTCCTTTCGCTTTTTTATTACTTTTAATCATGCCAACTTGCTCAATTAATACCATCTTGCTTACTTAAGTGGTTTATTTTGAGGCAATAAAACCGCGTTGATAACAGGCAAAAATTTAGTTATTTAGTTGTTCTAAATCAGAAATTTTAACGCTGGTAGCGACTGGTTTAATCACTCAAGATGATTAAGTATTTTTGCACATTGGTATAACTCAACAGCTTGGTATTAGGTACCTATATGTATCAACTAACTATTAATTCGCTTACTCCGCAGCAATTCCTAAGCGAGTATTGGCAGAAAAAACCGCTACTTATTAAACAAGGTTTTAGTGATTTTCAAGATCCAATTGAGCCAGAGGAGTTAGCTGGACTTGCAATGGAAGACAGCATTGAGTCACGTATCATCACCAATCATGCTGATGACTGGCAGGCATACCACGGCCCATTCGAAGACTTTAGCTTACTAACAGAAAAGAATGCCACATTGCTAGTACAAGCCGTTGATCATTGGCATGCAGATGCAGCTCAATTACTTGAACCATTTCGTTTTATTCCAAACTGGCGAATTGATGATCTGATGATAAGTTACTCAACACCAGGGGGTGGCGTGGGTCCGCATCTAGACCAATATGATGTATTTATCATTCAAGGTCTTGGCAAACGTCATTGGCGTGTTGGTTTACCTGATGCAAACTTAAAACAATTCGCTCAAAATAAAAGTCTACTTCAAGTAGAACAATTCCCTGCTGTAATTGATTGTGTATTAGAGCCTGGCGATATTTTGTATATTCCTCCAGGTTGCCCACATGAAGGCTATGCAGTTGAAAATGCTCTTAACTACTCAGTGGGTTTTAGAGCACCTAATCAACGAGACTTACTCTCACAATTTGCCGATCACCTAATTGATACTGAACTTGGCAATACACGCTATGGCGATAGCAAGCTGACACTGCGCGATTCTAAAGGTGAGCTAAACAACCTAGAAGCCGAGCAAATTAAACAGCTCATGATCGCAGCCATCGATGATAATACAGTGTTTAAAACCTGGCTTGGTAACAGTTTAAGTCAACCAAAACACGATATGGACTTAGCGCCTTTAGAAGAGCCCTACACGGTTGATCAAGTACGTGAGCTGCTCACTGATGAAACGCTGGTTTTTGAACGTTTAGGTGGTACACGCGCTATTTATCAAATTATTGATGATAAAGTTCTTTTAAGTGTTAACGGTATAAACTACCTGCATGAAATGAGTGCACTTGCCGATATCAAAAGGCTTACAGACCAAAGCTGGCTGACAGCAGACGATATAAATAGTTCAAAAAATAACCACGACTTTTTAAAAACATTTACTACACTTTTAAATGAGGGTATTTGGTTTTGTTAGGAGCGTGTGCTTATGGGGTATCATATTGACGAAGTTGAATGGAGTATCGACAAGGAACTCTTACAACGGATCAGAGAACGTGTATTTGTATATGAGCTTCATATACCAAAACACGTTGAATTTGATCATTTAGATAAAACAGCCCATCACGTGCTCGTTACAGACGATGGAAAATGCCCAGTTGCCACTGGGCGTTTGTGTAATGATGGCTTGATTGGGCGCATTGCCGTCTTACCAGAGCATCGCAACCGTTCGGTCTATAAATCACTGCTAACCTACTTAGTTAATATGGCTGAAAAGCAAGGCTGTGATTGCGTCAGTATTAATTGTATTTTAAATGAAGTTGAACGATTTAAACGAAATGGTTTTGCTGCTGATGGCTTAGTATTTATGGAAGCGGGTATTCCTAGACAGCGAATGCTTTGCCCTATAAAACAGTTTGATACGCGACCATTCACGATGGTTCATTAGTGACTTTTGTCATTTTCATAAAAAAGCTGAATAAAATTATTCAGCTTTTTTTTATAATTAAAATGCGATTACGCGGGCTCATTCTGCCACATTTCATCTTTTTCGAATAACTCATACAAACCATGAGCGCGATTAATCAGTAGGTTAGCAAAATCAACTTTCGTTTTATCTGTTGCACCAGATTCCATCAACTGATCTGCTTTTAATTGCCACTGCATTGAGAAATAACGTAAGACTTCGCGTGGGTTTGCAGCCGCGCCCGCTTCAGCATGATCGGTAGGCAATCGACCCGTAATCACCCAATAACTTTTACCATTTTGCGCTTTGAACTTCCAAATTGCGACTAGCGGTGCAATAAAACGGCTTTCTTTTTCAACAACAGTTTGCGGTATAACACCTTTTTCAGCTAAGTGCTTTTGTGCATTTTGGAAACATTCTCTTTGCCAAATAACACTTTGCTTTTGTGCTTCTGCTTGTTCTTCAGGTGTTAATGGTCTCGCTTGTTTTTGTTCCATGATGGTTACTCTTTTACAACATTTCAGACACTTTAAGGCTTAATATTGAGCTGTGCAAGTGTTTAGGGGTAAACGAAGTGCATTTGGATATTATTCACCCAAGTTAAAAGGAAGAGCCCGGTTCCGTTAAAAATTGCAGCTCTTCTTGCGTTGATTCTCGCCCTAAAATGGCATTTCGGTGGGGATAACGACCAAATCTATCAATGATCAACTTGTGTTTTAGTTCAAATTCATAATTAGGCAGGCCCCTAAATAATTGTAAGGCCTGCTGATGAATCGCTTTTGATTCACTGTGCATAAAAGGCATATAAATAAAGGCTGCTTGTTCAGTCGGTAGTGCCTTGTCAAAGCCTAATTCGATTGCACGCTGAGCAAGAGTTAGCGCTTGGGCATCTTGGCTAAAAGCACGCGGTGAATTGCGATAAATATTACGTGAGAACTGATCTAAAACAATGATTTCTGCTAAAGAGCCTATCGCATCGACTCGCCAATTAGCGCACTCTCCTGCTATTACCTGCAAAAGTAACGGTGCGTATTTATCAGTAATTAACCTATCTAATTCATCGGACTGCTGATACCAAGCCGAAGGCCCTAAATCATTAAACCAAAAATCAATAACTGATTGCTTATCCATGCACTCGTCTCCTACATTTAATTGCCTAGCACTTTTGCTGGGTCTACACGGGTGGCTTGCCATGCAGGATATAAAGTGGCCAGTATCGCTAACACAAAGGTCACAATAACGGTGATCACAATATCTTGCCAGACTAATTTACTGGGTAAAAACTCAATAAAATAAACACCTTGTAAAGGGTTGTCGCCCAAAAGGTTACTCAGCCAAGTAAATAATTCGCTGATATTTAACGCCACCATCACACCGATAATAGTGCCAAGTACAACCCCTATTAGCGCCTGTGTAAATCCCTGCATCACAAACGTTGCTAAAATAGTACTGTCTTGTGCGCCCATGGTTTTTAGAATGGCAATATTTGCTTGTTTTTCGCGTACCTCCATCACCAAAGATGACACGATATTAAAGCTCGCCACAGCAATGATTAAAAACACCACAATATAAACAATGGTGCGCACCATTTGAATGTCTTGATACAAGCTGCCCTGCGTTCTAAACCAACTCGAGACATACACATAATCAGGGATAACTTGGCCAACACGCATCGCGATTTGATGAGCATTAAAAACATCATCCACTTTTAAACGTAAACCTGTAACCTGATCTTCACTAAAACCCAATACTGATTGTGCTTTATCTAAACGAATAAAAGCAGCCGTTTCATCAATAGGTCCACCCATGTTAATAATGCCAGCCAAGTTTAAACTAACCCGTTTTGGCGCAAGCA
This sequence comes from Pseudoalteromonas lipolytica, assembly GCF_900116435.1. Taxonomy (GTDB): domain Bacteria; phylum Pseudomonadota; class Gammaproteobacteria; order Enterobacterales; family Alteromonadaceae; genus Pseudoalteromonas; species Pseudoalteromonas lipolytica. The sequence continues at coordinate 200,744 of NZ_FPAZ01000001.1, forward strand.
AGGTGTTACTTTGCTGGTTAATTTGCGGGATTAACAAAGTAACAGGATCCCCTATTTTCAGCCCTAGTTTATTAACAACTTGCTGACCTAAGAGAATATCTTCTTGTTGCAGCTGGCTAACCAGTCGGCCTTGAGTAAATTGATTAATCGCTGATACTTGGTTTTCAAATTCGCTAGCAACTCCACGTACCTCAACAGCTTTTAAATCACTTTTAAATTGCGCCATGCCATTCACGCTAATAAAAGGCGCCGCTCCCACTACACCAGATTGCGAGTTAAGTAGGCTTACTTTTGACTGCCAATTATTAATCGGTTTATTCGGCGCAACATATTCAACCTGAGGCACGACAGACAGTAAACGATGAACAAGCTGTTGCTCAAAACCATTAATAACCGAAAGGGCAACGATTAAAACCGCCACGCCCAATAAAATACCAATTGTCGATGCTTTAGCTATAAAGCTAACAAAACCGTTTTGCCCATCTTTGTGTCCTGAGTGCGCTCTAAAACGCTTCGAAATAAACGCACTAAGCAACATGCTGAGACTCTTTAATCGCTAATTTTCCATCGTCAAGATAAGCAATCTTGCCAAGCTTATCAGCAAGTTCTAAATCGTGTGTTACCACCACAAAGCTGGTTTTTAAGCTGCTGTTTAACTCTTTAATGAGGTCGTATATTTTAATCGCATTTTGCTTATCTAAGTTGCCGGTAGGCTCATCGGCAAGCACTAAAGCGGGCTCTGTCACCAATGCACGCGCAATTGCGACACGCTGACGCTCACCACCAGACAAAGCCGATGGTTTATGTTCACTACGATGCGACAACCCTACTTTATCAAGCATAACCCGTGCTTTTTCAGTCGCGTCCTTGGCACTTAATCCCTTTATGAGTAACGGCATTGCAACGTTTTCAACTGCCGTAAACTCCATTAATAAATGATGAAATTGATAAATAAACCCTAAATTCTCATTACGGAAATTAGCTTGTTGCTTACGATTTAGTTTACCGACTTGTTTACCTTTAATTTCAACTTTACCGTCTGTGGCACCATCAAGCGTACCTAAAATATGTAGTAACGTGCTTTTTCCTGAACCCGAGCTGCCAACAACAGCGAGCATTTCACCTTGCTCTAAGCTCAAGTTGACCCCTTTTAATACTGCAACTTGGTTTTCGCCATCTTGATACACTTTATTAAGCTGCTGACACTTGATTACTAACTCACTCATAACGTAATACCTCTGCTGGGTTCACTTTTGCAGCTTTACGGGCAGGATACAACGTTGCTAAAAAGCTCATTGCAATACTACCGGCGGCAATTAGGCTTAAACTGGCTACATCAAATTTAACAGGTAAACGCATGCCTGCGAGTAAATTGATGCCAAACATATTCAATAATTCATTAATGTACTGACTAAACAACACACCCAGTAATGCACCAATGCTGGTGCCAATTAAACCGTTATACAGACCTTGGATCATAAATACATTTTGTACTTGTGCTGGTGTTAGCCCTAAGGTTTGTAAAATAGCGACCTCACTTTGCTTTTCACTCACCATCATGGTCAAAGCCGAGACGATATTAAACACCGCAACTAATACTATTAATCCTAGTAACATAGACATGATGCGCTTTTCCATGGCCACCGCAGCGAATAAGGTGCCTTGGCTATCGCGCCAGTCTGTGTGTTCAACGTCTTTAAATATAGACGCATGACTTTTAAGCACCTGCTCAACGGCAAATGGTTCATGCAAAGAAACACTCAAATTCGGGGCAACTGATTGTGAGAGCTTTAAAACACGCTGCAATGAATAGCCGCTAGTAAATGCAAGTGACATATCGATTTCAGATTGTGTTTCGTACAGCGCTGCAACCGTAAATAAACGCTGGCTAGGTACTCGACCAAGCGGAGTATAGGTGCTTGCATTTGGCATGATCACTCGTACTTTATCACCCAACGAAATACCCAGTTTACGACTTAAATAACGGCTTATTGCTATGTGATAATTTTCATCCATGACTAGTGACCAATTACCTGCCACTATTTTTTCTTTAATGTTATATAACGAGCTCCCATCGTCATATAAGCCTTGTAAGAGCACACCATGAAGGTCTTGATTAGTTTGTAAAATAGCCTCTCCATGACGATACAAATTGACTTGTTTTACAGCAGGAGACTCCGACAGCTGTGACTTAATACGCGACATGGCTTCTTTAGACTGTGACTTAGCGTCCACTTCAATATGCGGGATCAAGCCTAACATATTAGTCTTGAGGTTATTTTCAAAACCATTCATTACAGAGCTTACGGTAAAAAGAGCCATTAAACCGATAGCAATGCCCGCAATAGAAAAAAACGAAATAAAAGAGATAAAGGCGTTGCCCTTTGAGGAGCGGCTATATCTCAGCCCTATAAAAAGGCTAACAGGTTGAAACATAAGTAATTATAGGTTTTATAAGGGCTAAATATGCGCTCATGTTAGCATATATTTAGCCATGATGGGATTATCGAATTTGTAAAAAATAATTATAAATCTGATACTTGAACAGTCTCTATTAAGTGGTCTAATAATGCTTTTACATTCGTTGCAATAAATTGCCTTGGCGGATATACCCCCCAAACGCCTTCAGGTGCGGGGGCAACATTGGAAAGCACCGCGACTAATTGACCTGACTGCAAATATTTATCCACGTAATAATCTGGTAGCTGCACAATGCCTAAACCTTTAATAGCAGCATCAACCAAAGCCCAGCCACTATTACACTGTAATCGACCCGCCACTTTAATATGTTTATCTTGAAGTTGATCTTTCACACGCCAGTAACTGTTATTTCCAATTAAACAGTGGTGCTGATGAAGTTCACTCACACTATGAGGCTGACCATAGTTATTGATATAGTCTGGGCTACAACAAATCACTAAACGTCGCTGACTTATCCGTCTGGCTTTTAATGATGAATCCTTTAAATGCCCTAACCGAATCGCCAGATCAAATCCCTCATCTAATAAATTGACTTGTTCATTGCTCAAATAGCTAATGACTTCAATATCAGGATGTTTCTGCATAAATGTATGGACAGCAGGCATAATGTAGCTTTCGCCATACATCACTGGTGCAGTTAATTTAATTGTCCCTTTTGGCGTCAGTTGCTGTTCAGCCAAAAGTGCCGTGGCGTCGTCCATCGCATTTTGCAATTGTTTAGTTTGATGAGCAAACACTTCACCTTCTTGGGTAAGTACCACCTTGCGTGTTGTCCGAGTAAGCAATTGCGTATTTAAACGCTCTTCTAATTGGCTCACATAGCGACTGACATGCGCCACTGACATCCCTAATAATCGACTTGCTTTAGTAAAGCTGCCTGTTTCAGCGACGGCTAAAAACTCATCAATTCCATGCCAACGATTCATTATTACCATACTGTAAAAGTGTTTTAATAAATCGAAGATTATCATCCATTGAGAAATAAATAAAATAGTCTATGTTAATTATCTACTACCTACAAATAAGGGAACGTTATGACTGATTTTATTAAATCAAAAGCAGCAATTGCTTGGGGACCAAACCAACCTCTATCGATTGAAGAAGTCGATGTGATGATGCCTAAAAAAGGCGAAGTGCTTGTAAAAATTGTAGCAACCGGTGTTTGTCACACAGACGCATTCACTTTATCTGGTGAAGATCCTGAAGGTATTTTCCCTGCTATTCTCGGCCATGAAGGCGGCGGTATTGTAGAGGCTGTAGGTGAAGGTGTAACTCACGTTGAAGTCGGCGACCACGTCATTCCTCTTTACACCGCTGAATGTGGCGAGTGTAAAATGTGTAAATCGGGTAAAACAAACCTGTGTTCAGCTGTTCGTGAAACACAAGGTAAAGGTTTAATGCCAGATGGCACCACTCGTTTTTATAAAGACGGTCAACCGATTTATCATTATATGGGTTGCTCAACGTTTTCTGAATACACTGTACTTCCTGAAATTTCACTCGCAAAAGTAAGTAAAGAAGCCCCGCTTGAAGAAATTTGCCTACTTGGTTGTGGCGTAACAACAGGTATGGGTGCAGTTACTAAAACTGCTAAAGTACAACAAGGTGACACGGTTGCTATATTTGGTCTTGGCGGCATTGGTTTATCTGCCATTATCGGTGCAAAAATGGCAGGCGCTAGTCGTATTATCGGTATTGATATTAATACCAGCAAATTTGAACTGGCTACTAAGCTTGGCGCCACAGATTTAATCAACCCAAATGATTTCGATAAACCAATTCAAGAAGTGATTGTTGAAATGACCGACGGCGGTGTCGATTTCTCATTTGAGTGTATTGGTAACGTAAACGTAATGCGCTCTGCACTTGAGTGTTGTCATAAAGGCTGGGGTGAATCAGTTATTATTGGTGTTGCAGGCGCAGGCCAAGAAATTTCAACACGCCCATTCCAACTTGTAACAGGCCGCGTATGGCGTGGTAGCGCATTTGGTGGAGTAAAAGGCCGTTCTGAATTACCTGAAATCGTAGAACGATATATGAAAGGTGAGTTTGCACTTAATGACTTCATCACACACACAATGAAACTTGAAGATATTAATGAAGCCTTTGACTTAATGCACGAAGGTAAGAGTATCCGCTCTGTTATTCATTACTAATCATTAATAAGCGCCTTGATTTAAAAGGCGCTTTCATTTTCAAGGATGCTGATATGCTCGAAAATATAAGCTCAACAAAAGTCAGCGGTGGTTGGCATAAGCAATACACGCATCAAGCGAGCAGTACACACTGCACAATGCGTTTTGCTATATTTTTACCACCGGGTGCAAGTGAAACCAATAAAGTACCTGTGATGTATTGGTTGTCAGGTCTTACTTGTACTGATGAAAACTTTATGCAAAAAGCTGGTGCCTTTAAAAAAGCCGCCGAACTGGGTATTGCTATTGTCGCACCTGATACAAGCCCGCGTGGCGACACCGTACCTGACGACGAAAGCTACGATTTTGGTCAAGGTGCAGGCTTTTATGTTAACGCAACACAAGCCCCCTACAATGTACATTACAATATGTATGATTATGTTGTGACTGAGTTGCCAGCGTTAATTGAAGCGCACTTCCCTGTTACTGATAAAAAAGCGATTGCAGGTCACTCAATGGGAGGGCACGGCGCCCTAATGATTGCGCTTAAAAATCCAAAACAGTTTGTCAGCGCAAGCGCATTTAGCCCTATCGTCAACCCTATTAATTGCCCATGGGGTGAAAAGGCATTTAGTCATTACTTAGGGACTGACAAAGCGGCGTGGCGCAATTACGATAGCTGCGAGCTCATGAAACAAGCAAGCCCAGAAGATTATTTACCGCTGCGTATTGATCAAGGCGAAGCTGACAACTTTTTAGTTGAACAACTAAAAACAGAAAACTTGTTTTTGGTCGTCAATGAAAAAGATTACCCCGCTGAAATAAATATGCATGCTGGCTATGATCACAGTTACTATTTTATTAGTAGCTTTATTGATGAACATTTAGAGTTTCATCACCGTCACCTGTAGTGTACTTAGTGTGAGGACATAACTTCCTCACACGCTTTCAACAAAGCAAACAGATGGGCGCTAACGGTTGGAGCCTTGCTTTTTGTTACTATCTTACTTACCTGAGAATAAAGTAGCTGATAATATTCACCCACAACTTTTACAGTATATCCTCAAAAATTATAAGTCGATTTTATTGCAACATGGCAGTTATATTTTTAAGACTTATTCAACAACAAACCATTGTAAATAAAGCTATTTTCACCTCACCCCCTCACGAAATCACCTAATTTAAAGCGCAAGCAAAATCTAATGTGAGCGCCCTGCGATAAATACGTGCATCCTTTTTCTCTCGCTTGCGTCTCTAGTAGTGAAGTGAATGTTTAATCACAAAATAAGGAAGCAAGATAATGAGTACAACTAACAACACCAGTAACCCCGATACTAGCAGTAACTGCGACGAGCCCTGTGTCTGTAACAATGAAAGTAACTGTAACAATGACTGTGACAGTAGCTGTAATTGTAACTGCAACTGTGCTAACAATGAGTGCCAAACCTTACAGCCCTGCCATTGTAAGAGCTGTAACCCAAATACAAAAAACAGCTGCTGTTAAGCTGTCATAAATATCAAGGCAACAGCACTTAGGTGCTGATGCCTTAGTATGGACGAAGCCTAATTATGATTGAAAATATCTGGAAGCAATTCCACCAGCAACTGCTGGGATTTATCGCCAGCAAAGTGAACGACCAAGCGATGGCTGAAGACATACTGCAAGATGTCTTTATTAAAGTGCTTAACAATATCGACAGCCTTAGTGCCGCCGACAAGCTACAGCCCTGGCTTTATCAAATCTGCCGTCACGCCATAATTGATTACTACCGCAGTAAACGTCCCAATAGTAGTAGCGACGAACTAGAGCAACTGCATGCGCCTGAGGTAGACTGGGCAGCGGCTTACAGTGAGCAGCAACTCAACCGCTGTATTAACACGTTAATTCAAGATTTACCCGCCCATGTTAGCAACATACTTATCGACAGCGAGTTGCAGCAACTCAAACAACAACAAATTGCCGACAAATATAAATTGAGCCTGCCAGCGGTTAAATCACGCATCAAACGCGGTCGCGAACAACTTAAAACTAAATTACAAGCGTGCTGTAACTTTACCTTCGCAGCACAGGGCATGGATGCAGAGTGTAAGAATCAATGCGGTTGCAGCGTAGATAGCTAGCCTATTAGATCACTTAGAAGCCGGCACTCACTATTTACTTTAAAGAGTCAGCCAGCAAGACGGGATTTCCTCACACGCTTTCACCGTGACAAAATTTTGCGGCACACTCACTGCGACTCTTCTTTAACCACCTCTTACAAATAACTAACAATCAATGACGACTGTAAAAAATGTTGAATAGCTTACTTACACAAGTCACGAACAAATTCTTTTAAAAACCCAACAAGCTGTAAAATAAAAATTATCAAAAAAGGCAGTGCCCCAAGAATCGCTACACTTCTATTTAGTAGCTCATCGTGTTGAAGCAACAATACATAACTACATAGAAACAAAGCTAAGCACCAAGCATATAAAGTAATCCCCTGCGAGTTTTCACGCTCCACTAGCTGCTTAATGACTAAAATTGCAGAGTCTGCTGATGTCGCAACAAACACAAGTAACAGCAGCAAACTAGCCCAAATAAATACCGTACCTTGCCAACCTAATTGATGAAAAAAAACAAACAGCCCTTGGCTATAATCATCTTTTATAGCCAATAAAATACCCGATTGATTCAGTTTATCCCATTCAATTGCTGCACCAGAAAATGCAGAAAACCAAATAATTGTTACAACCGTGGGAATGCAGACAACAGCTAAAACAAACTGCCAAACAGCTCGTCCTTGGCTAATTCTCGCTAAAAAAACACCCACGAAGGGCCCCCATGCTAACCACCAAAAGTAGTAATTGTAGGTCCATCGATTCGCCCAATCTGAGTTATTTAACTGGCTATCAAACTGCCAAGTACCCGTTACAAGCAGTTGTATGTAATAACCTGTACCATCTAAGGCTATCTGTATAATTGGCGCTATAGGCACGACACACAAAAGCCAAATTAATAGAGTAAACGCCAAAATTACATTAAATATACTTAACGATTGCACACCGCGCCTAATACCAAACTTTGCCGATACGGTATAGATAATGAAGAGCACCCCCACTATTAGAGAGCCAATTAAAGCCGGCGAAGTTATGTTTAACTCAAGCTCAACTCCTTTGCTGATCAGTAATGTAGAATTAGCAATGGTACCAACCACACCAAAAAAAATGGCAAATACGGCAATCAACTTAACCACAAAACAGAGAGTAAGTTGCCCCTGTTTATCTACCTTATTGCCAATTGCACTCATTACAGGCGCGCACATGTCACCGGATTTACCGCTGTATTGAGTTAAACCACCTAACACGATGGCAAACACCGCATATAATGCCCACGCATGTGCGCCCCAATTGACCAGCGTTAATGCAAGACTACTTGCTAATCTATCGGGGTATAAACTTTGCTTTAAGGGTGGGCTCAATGAATGCAGCGCAGGCTCAGCGACTCCCCAAAAAACCAATCCAGAGCCCATTCCCGCAGCAAAAAGCATGGCAAACCACCCAAAATTTGAATATTCAATGCGTGCATTCTCACCCCCTATTTTACGAGTTCCCAATGGACTAAACGCAAGTATTATTACTGCAAATAATAAAAAGTTAATTAACAAAAAGAAGCCGCTGCCTATGTGTGCCAATGCTTTAGAAATCATCGGCTGAACTTGTTCTGTCATTAAATTAGGTAAAACAACAGCGATCAGTGCAACAGTCAAGCAAATAGCCAGTGCCGTTTTTTCAAGTGAAGAGATAGAGTGTTTCAAGATTAAGCCTAAAAAGTGAGCGCATTAAGAATACTGTCAGCACGGCGTTGATACAAACAGGCAAAAGTGTGAATTATTACCTTTAACGCGTAAATTATACCAATACTGAATCACTACAACGCGGCTACATGTCCCTTAAAATGTATTTATAAGTAGAGTTATAGAGTTAAATACGCTCTTTTAAACTAAATTTTCTTACACGATTTAGGAGCTAAAAATAAGGTGTATTTTTTGGGGAAAACGAAAAAAGGCGCTTTAAAAGCGCCTTGCTGTCAAGAATGTGCTTAAACATGTCTTGATCTTAATACATATCCTTATAAGGATTCGATTTGTTGAACGCTATCGCTTTGTCAAAACCTGGGATAGTCATCGATTCTTCATTAATAACAATGTCGTTTTCATCAATTAAACCATCACCAAAACGATAAATAAGCTCATAATGGCCTAAGTCGGCTTGTTGCTTATATTCATTTTGTGCTTGTGCAACATGGGTATTGCGGTCTTGGTACTGAGCCATTTTTGCATCGCCATGACGCTTTGTCAGCATTTGCATTGTCACGTTTGGCGACAGCACTGTGGCGGTTGCATTATTACCACCAAACCCTTTTGAGTTTATAAAAGCGATATCCATTGCATCACATTGATAGTGCGCTGTGCGAATATCTAAATGCTGGCTGTAAACATCATCGGCCACTTTATCAATAGTGGTAATACCCGGCATAATATTATGACTAAACACGCCTAACGCCATGGCAAGTTGATCACCACTTGCCGGTGCAATTGTGTGGCCAACATACGCTTTTGGCGCAGCCACTTTCCAACTATCAATCGCAAATGTTTCAGCTACTTTATGATAAATAAGAGACTCTGTTACACGATTTTGAGGTGTGCTAGAACCATGCGCTAAAATAAAGCTGCGTTTTTGTACGGCTTCTTGACCAACAATACTGCTGGCAAGCGCGACCGATTTAGCCATTGTAATATAGTTACCTGGGCCCGGTGCTGTAATTGACTTTTTAATACCGTCGGCATTTACAAATACATCGGCAACAGAGCCTTGAATATCAGCACCGAGTTCGAGTGCAAGCGCATCATCCATTAAAATTGCCACCTGTGCGCCTTCACCAATAGTAAAACCGCAGTTTTCACCAAATGGACGACTGGTACGTCGATGATCTACCACATCGGTATTATCAAGACGTTTTAGGCCTTCTTCGTTAGCAAGTGCGCTCATATTACCAAAGCCTTCGACAATTTCAGGCGTAATGGCGCATTCAACAGATGCAACAATCGCAACGCGGGTGCGACCAGCTTGAATATCGTTAACAGCAGCGCGTAGGTTGTATAAAAAGGTGGCACATGCGCCCGATGTGGTGAACGTTGTTCCAACATTACCGGTCACATACGCATTAATGAAATCAGTCGACATGGTATTTAAGCCAAGTGCTAATTGTTTGGTGCTTACGCGGTCGCCCTGTTGTCTCGCACGAATTAAGCCACCAAACCCTTCGTCATCCACTTGCCCTGCTACCGAGGCCGAATATGTACCAATTTGATCAGGCTCAACACTATTCATAACATGCTGCCATGCAAGCCCTGTAGAGCGAATGGCATCGGTTGCCGCAAAAATGGTCGCTTGTAGGCCTCGTGGTTGGTAACGACTGTTATACATGGTCGCTGGATCAAAACCTGTAGGTAATTGACCCGCGGCTTTAATCGGGTTGTCACGGGTGCTGTCGTGCTTAATAGCAAGGTCGGCACTAATGGTTACTTTTACTTTTTTATCGCTGAGATCTTCAACCTGCCAACTTGCAGGTACTGGCGTTGGTAAATCACGACGACGAGTTTCAAACACAATTTGCTGCTCGTCAGACGCTGTCAGCGTCATTTTTTGTTGCCACGGAGTTGCATCAACGTCAAAGTGATTTTTTTCAATTTTACGGATTAGCGTACCTGCTAATACTTGTTCGCCGAATTGTGCTTCAATATCAGCTTCGTTAATAACGTTGCCTTCAGCATCTTTTAAAACGCCGTCGGTCAGTGTTACTAAATTCATTAACGTCGCTAAGCCTAAAAATGTCTCCTGACGGGCTGTTGCATCTAAGCTGTCTAACACGATACGACGATAACCTTGATGAAAAGAAGTGCGGCCAGCGGCATTAATACCACCCATACCAACAATAACGGGTAATGCTGTCATAAATAACCTTGAGAAACGTGTTACGAGAATTACTTAAGTTTAAATGGATTAACTAGGTAGCCTTGTGCTTTAATAGCCAAATAACATGCATAATAGGCCAAAACCAACTGGTCGGAGCAATAAAAGTGACACACGGTAAACATGCAAACGCCATCGAAATTAGTATTTTAGTGTACCCTCACCTACTCATTACAAGTCTTACTCTACCTATAGAAATGCTTAGGGCGGGTGAAGCTTTTGCGAAAAGTCATCACCGGTACGATGAATTTACCCCGCTTAATATCAATTTAGTTGCCAGCACAGTAAAACCGATTGCAAACAGAACGGGGCTTGCCATTATGCCCGACAGCGACCCCGACACAGCGCCATATAGCGATTTAATTATTGTTCCAGGTATTTGGCGTAACCCTCGACCTGTGGTGAGTAAACATCCTCGCCTTGTTAATTGGCTCGCTGATTCGTGGCTGCAAGGGAGCCATATAGTGGGCGTAGGCACAGGTAATTGCTTAGTAGCAGAAGCAGGTTTATTAAACGGTCACCCAGCCACAACGCATTGGCATTATGCTGAACAATTTAAACGAGATTACCCTAATGTACAGTTAAAGCCTGACTTCTTTATTACCCAGTCTGAGCGTATGTATACCGTTGCCAGTTTGAATGCCTTAGCCGATGTCATTGTGCATATAATTAGCCAGTATTATGGCCGAGAAGCCGCACAACATGTAGAGCGTAACTTCTCCCATGAAATTCGAAAACCTTACGAAGATCAGCGTTATTTAGAAGGTGCTGTTGATAAACACCCAGACGAATTAATTGCACAGATCCAGTTTTGGCTTAAAAACAATCTAACATCTGAGCTCACCTTACAGGAAATTGCAGCCCAATTTAGTTTAAGCTATCGAACGTTTACCCGACGTTTTCGCCAAGCCACCAGCCAAACTCCGATTGAATATTGGCAGCAGTTACGTGTACAAAGCGCGAAAGAATTACTCGCCTCTTCTAATTTATCAATCCAAGAAGTGGCACTTGAAGTTGGCTATAATGACCAAGGACATTTAACCCGTGTATTTAAGAAAGTACTGTCGCAAACACCCAGTGAATATAGAACAGTGGTAAGACGTAAGCTATTTGGTTAACGCTATTCGATACCATAAGACAACGCTTCAAAAGCCAACTCATACCATTTTGCTTAATTAAGTGAATAATTTTTGAGCGAATAAAACTTCGTTTGATAACAAGGCAAAAATTTAGTTATTTAGTTATTCTCGGCAATTGCTCCTGCATTGCTCTACCTCCTGCATCCACCTCCTGCATCCACGCAGTCGTAAATCAGACATTTTTAACGTAGGTAACGACCAGTTTAATCACTCGAAAGGATTTAATATTATTGCAAATGGGAATAGTTAGTGTAAGCGACGCTTTTTAAATTATTGAGACAAACTAACTTAATTGGGTGCAAGCTCTTTGCTGAATATAATTTTGCTCTTGTGCGGGTTACCCCTGTCTTCATAACCCGCTATGGTATAACCATTTTTTATCAACAGACTTAGCATCGCAGGAAAACGATTCATTGATTTCACATTAATTGCATCGTAATTATGCTCTTTCACCCACATTTCTTGTGCTGCTAATAAAGCTTGAGCAATTCCCATCCCTCGGCACTTTGGCAACACGGCACCAAGCCAACTATAAAAGGTATTATTATCTAACCCATAACCGAGCTTATACGCGACAGGCTCATTATCAATATACGCGACTAAAACAAGATGCTCACGACCAGCCAACTTTGCGTGTAATTTACTTAGCGTATTTCTGCCATCAAACTCAGGAATTTGGCTATCTACAAGTAATAAATCTTGTAAATTAGCTGATTTTATTGAGTAACAAGTTGTCATTACATTTTTCCTACTCAAAATCTAAATTCAAATTGATCTGACTCCAAAAAGGATCCTACTTTATCGGAGTCAGATCAAATATCTAATGTTTGATTTCTAATTTCTAAAACTATTTTTCTTTGCGATAATACAATTTTGAATAGCGTTTTACTTGTGCGTGAACACCCCGGCCTAAACTTTTAAACTTCGCTTCCAGTACATCAACACCGTATAAAATAACCACAACCAATACCGAAAGCTTAATAGCGGCCATAAGGTTATCAGTGGCAATTACGACACCGATAGACGCTAATACCCAAATGGTTGCAGCTGAAGTAACACCCACCACTGCGCCATCTTTTGCCAGCATGACGCCGGCACCCAAAAAGCCAATACCTGTAATTATTTGCCCAACTACACGAGAGTGGTCAATTACATCACCATGTAACATAAACGCGGTGGCTAAGAATAAATAGGTCCCTAGAACAATAAGCGCCGAGGTGCGAATACCCACTGGCTTTCCGCGCAATTGGCGCTCCATACCAATGATCGCACCACAAAATGCAGCACTACCAATTGCAGACCAAGAGTAAGGGGCAATATCAAATAGACTATTCAGTGTCACTGTACTTCCAAATATTTGAATTAATAATTATAAAGAAAACGCCATCGCGGTGCTTAACCGCAATGATCCAAAGCTGGCCATTTTACTAAAATCGGCTTTTGCTATTGGCACATGTTGGCAATCAATGGCGAGTTGCTTTTTGTCTTCACAAAATGGGTCATGAACATATAAGCAATGCTCATCCACATGCGTTACGCACACCCAATGTGGTGATTTTTTACCATCAAAGCGATATGTACTAATGAGTAAAACTACCGCTTTACCCGCCGCTAGCCATGTTTCAATATCGTTGAGGGTTAGTTCTTGATAGCGTACAGGCATTTTCGCAACGATAGCTTCAGCAACAAATTGGTTATGCACTGTGTGTAAAATTGCTTTTTTCTTTTCACTTCTCACACCATCGATAAACAATGATTCACGGGTATTTAAAACAACATCAGCCTTAAATCCACGTTTCATCGCTGCAAGTGCTAAACCCAGCGGATGGCAGCCACCGTGACCCGAGGTCATAAAAATGGTGGTTGCCTCACGCCAAATATCAAGTTCTTTTAATTGGCTCATTGGCGTATTATTAAGCGACGACATAGCCATTAGTAATGCCGCGGGACCACAGGTAAATTCAGTGGTTTGTTGATACCACGGTGTGTGTTTATCAGCATTAAAGGCGGTATTACGACGAATCGTTTTTTGCATTCGTAGCGCATCACTGTGATCATCATAATAATCACTGTAATGACCAAACACATGATAACCATGCTTTTCGTATAAACGAATTGCGGCCTGATTATTGACTGCAACCTCTAGTCGCATAAAACTACGACCTCGTTTTACAGTCTCGTTTTCAAGAGCAATTAGCAGCTGCGAAGCCACCCCTTTACCTTGTTGGCTCGCAAGGACGGCCAATGAGTACAACCGCGCTAACCGCGTGCCTTTATGACACCACACAAGGCCATAACCGACCAATTCACCGTTAACTTCAGCAACCATTAACAAACCATGGCTTGCTGAAAGCCAGCGCTTTAAGCTGCGACTGCTTAATCTATCTTGACTAAAGCTTTGCTCTTCAATGGCAACAAGTGCCGCCAAATCCGATACTTTCGCAAACCGGATTTGGCAATGTGATGTCTTCATTTAACCTCGGCCTCGTGCTTCAAGGCGTTGCTTAAATTCGTCCATAATGATCATATAAAGCTCATCGCCAAGGTAGGCATCTTCTACTTTGTGATCAATGCTTGGGTTATCGTTGACTTCAAGTACGTACGCGCGCCCTTGATGTTCTTTTACATCAACGCCATACAAACCTTTACCCACAGTTTTACAGGCTTTTAATGCCGCATCTAATACCACTTTCGGTAACTCAAAAGTCGGGAGAGTTTCAAATCCACCTGAAAAAAAGCGTTTTGCATCATGGTTGTAAATTTGCCAATGATTACGCGCCATTAAATAACGGCATGCATAAATCGCGCGACCATTTAACACCCCTACACGCCAGTCATACTCTGTGTACATATACTCTTGTGCTAGCACTAGCGCACTGAACTCAAAAAGCTCCGTGAGTTTTGCAATCAGCTCTTCACGGTTCTGAACTTTAAACACCCCTTTAGAGAATGACCCCTCTGGCATCTTTAGCACCAATGGGTACGTAAAGTTTGTTTCTAAGTTTTCAATGGTGTCTGTTGATGTATCAGCTACCACATGTGTTTTTAAGCTTGGCACTTTTTGATAATTAAAGGCATCGTGTAAGTACACTTTATTACAGCAGCGTAAAATTGACTCTGCGTCATCAATTACCACAAGCCCTAAGCTTTGTGCTTTACTTGCTAATCGATAAGTTGGGTGGTCAATCGCCGTTGTTTGACGAATAAATAGCGCGTCGTATTGCGCAATACTGGTAATTTCATCAAAAGTCAGTGCTTGTGCATAAATGCCATGCTTAGCTGCCGCTTTAATAAATTTTGCAATGGCGTCTTTATCACTGGGTGGTACTTTTTCTTGGTGATCAACCAAAATCGCCATATCCCAGCGGTAACGGCGTTTTTTATCGTGAATACGCCAGACAGATTCTGTGAAGCTGCTTAACTGTTTTACAAATTCGGCAAACGCGTCGTCATCAAGCGCCGCAATAGCACCTTGTTTCACTACACCTTGCTCGTCACACACCAGTATTGGCGCAGGGTATTGTGAAAACAATGCTTTAGTTGCTTTAATATCGTCTTCGCAATGTGTTTGCCCAAAAAATACGGTGCGACCTTGTAATTGCATGTGGCGAGAGCTGTGCTCATCTGAACGTAATGCATTAATGGTTTTTACGCTGGGTAATACTTGGTGCTGTCTTGCTTCTGCAAGTAAAGAACAATAGTAACCCTTACTTAAATACTGTCCTGTATCGCACAGATTTAAAATACGTGTTTTGGGTTCGTTATGTTTTGGGTAATCACGTAGGTAAGTATCAAAAGTGATCACATTTTCAAAGTTTTGAGCAATACGCTGCTCGTTGTTATCAACCACAATCAAGGTTTTAAACACGACTTTTCCTATAATAAGTCTTTAATAATGAAAAAACACCCAACCAATTAAGTGAATGCATGAGGCTAAAATTCACTCAACTAGATGGGTGCTTATGATACCAACCCGCAATAATGCAAAATCATGTAGATTGATTAAGCGTGTGGGTATAAGCGCTAAGCTTGATGTGATTTATAGAGTGTTTTGCGAGGAGTTACCAACGAGATATTTTTCACTTAAAGATGAAATTTACTAATTAAAAATCAGTGTGTTTAAATTAACTTATCAATGGTATAAAACTGCTTTTTGTCGCCTATGACAAGTTCGACTTCGTCATCCACTTTTTTACCAAGCAATTTTTTACCTAAAGGTGCTTCGCGAGTCACAACATAAATCGTGTGCTCTTTAACTGTGACTGATAAGCCACCAGAACTTGGACCAATAAAGAACCATTTTTGCTGGTCTTGATCATCAATAAGAGAGACCAATGCCCCTTCGCGAACTTTCGGAAATTCTGTTTCTTTGAATACCGTATTAAACGCTTGAATATCACGGTAACATTCATTCACTCGTTCAGCTTGACCTTGAGCTAAATAGGCCGCCTCTAATCCTAGGGTGTCGTATTGAGTTTCGGCCACACTTTCTTCATGGGTGGCAGCATCATGAGCCGCTTTTGCCGCTTCTTTAGCACGGTATAATTGCGATTCTAAGGCGAAACGAAGGTGTTCTATAACGTGTGTTTTATTCATATCAAAGCAGCTAAAACGTAAAATGCGCATTCTACCCTGTTTTACGATTTTTGTAACTGAACTGATATGGTTTGAATATGTTAGCAATAGCTCATTAGCTTATCTGATTGGTGCTTTATATTGCGCGTGCTAAGTTTAAAAAAGCGCAGGGTTAATCATGATTAACCCTGCGCAAGTGTGGTTAAGGCATATCAATGTAAGCTTGGGTTTTATCATCTAAAGTTTGCGTGTAATTATCGCTACTCAGACCCAATAACTGCGGTAACGTGGCAGCAATACAAATTGATGAAAATGTTCCCACCACAATGCCGACAAATAAGGCAATCGCGAACCCGGTTAATGCAGCACCGGCTAACAGCCATATACATGCGATGGTCGCAAGAGTTGTACCTGAGGTAATTAATGTGCGAGTGAGTGTGGAGCCTATTGCATCGTTGATCACCACATGAGTATCAATGCGCTGACTACCTGATTGAATACGTAAAAGCTCCCTGACCCTGTCGCCAACAATGATTGAGTCATTTAATGAGTAACCAATGATAGCTAATAAACTCGCCAGCACGGTTAAATTAAACTCAAGCCCTAATAACGAAAACAAACCTAGCACCAAAATTAAGTCATGTAATAGTGCGACCACTGAGCCCACAGCCAGTCGCCATTCAAAACGCACGGCTAAATACACCATAATTGCGATAAGTGCGGCAAAAAGTGCTAAACAACCTTGCTCAAATAACTCATCACCCACTTGAGACCCTAAAAATGAAGTTGAAAGCACTTTAAAGTCAATGCCTTGCTGGCTAAGCTCTGCCTGCCAATTAGCCGTTGTATTAAGGTCTGGGGCTTGTCTTAAAACAAAGTGATGATCGCCTGCTTTGCTTATTATTAGTTTATCGACGACCTCAGGGCTTAGCTTTGCTGTTAAGTCTGCAATCGAGGTAACCGATTCGGTGCTAATATCTGTGATATAGCCCCCTGTAAAATCAAGTCCAAAGTTTAACCCTTTAACCGATAACACCCCAAGGCTACTTATCACTAGCGCACAGCTTAGAAGTAATCCTAAAACGCGCGCTTTACTTGCTGCTGTTAATGTAGACCAGCTCATGCTTTTGCCCCCGCTAAATTCGTTAATTTAATATACAGTGTTTGGCTAAGTGCTTTTGAAATATACACACCGGTGAACACACTGGTGAGTAAGCCAAGTGCTAACGTAATGGCAAATCCTTTGACGGGGCCATACCCGACTGCATACAAAATAATCGCCGTAATCATGGTTGTTACGTTTGCGTCAAAAATGGTGGAAAATGCTTGATTATAACCCTGCTCAATGGCTTGATAGGTGGGTCTACCTTTGCGTTTTTCTTCTTTAATACGCTCGAAAATAATCACATTAGTATCAACGGCCATACCTATGGTCAACACTAAGCCCGCAATGCCAGGTAGCGTGAGTACAACGCCCGGTAATAATGACATTAACCCCACTAGTGCCGTTAAATTAAGTAATAAAGCAATATTGGCAATAAGCCCTAAGCGGCGATACCACAGCGCCATAAAAGCAAGAGTAATGCCTATACCCAGCATTAATGCAGCAAGGCCATGCTCAATATTCTCAGCACCTAAGCTTGGCCCTATCGTTTGCTCTTGAACTATTGTAACGGGTGCTGTGAGCGAACCTGCACGCAATAACAATGCTAAATCGTAGGCCGCTTGTGGGCTTTTCATATTGGTGATACTAAAGCGTGAACTTAAATGTTGAGCAATATTGGCGATATTAATCACTTCACTTTTTTTAATCACTTCGCCATTGGCGTTTCGCGAATACTCTGAGTAAACAGTGGCCATGGGTTTACCAATGTTGCGTTTTGAAAAAGCAGACATCGCATCGCCACCTTGCGAATCTAAACTCAACTGAACAAGCGGTTTCCCCCACTCATCTTTGCCCACATTAGCGTTATTAATATGGTCCCCCGAAAAAATAGCGACAGGGTTAAGGTTAACAACTCCGCCACCTTGTACATTAAAGGCTTTGCCACCTACTTCAACAACCTGATAAAAATCAAGGGTTGCTGTCGCACCAATGATCCGCTTTGCCTCTGCGGGGTCTTGCACACCGGGTAACTCTATGCGGATACGCTGCTTGCCTTGTCTCTGTGTTACCGCTTCAGTAATGCCGAGCTCTTCAATACGTCCTCGCAATGTTGTTAAGCTCTGCGCCATCACTTGTTTATCAAACTCACTGCGGCTTTGCTCATCAAAATGCAAAAACGCCGTGGTTAAATTATTACTGGTTGATTTAGTTTGCACGAGGCCTTTAAATTGCGCTTGTAATGTGGCGACTAAGCCAGCAAGATTATTTTCAGCACTGGGTAAAACGTGCAGTTCAATGCCGCCTTTCACTTCACTGGCACGAATGCCGCGTACTTTCTCTTTGCGAAGTACTAACTTAGTTTGCTGATAGACACTACTTAGGTGCTCTTGCATCGCTTTATCTAAATCAACATCAAGCACGAATAGCACGCCACCGTTTAAATCTAGCCCGAGCTTTATTGGCGATAAGCCTAACTGCTGTAACCATTGAGGGCTTGTGGCATGCTCAACAATTTTGCTATTTAAGGTGGGGTACGCTGTTTTAATAAAGCTCAGAGCATTGGCACTTTGTGTTGGCTCATTTAATAAAATAGCCAACTGATTAGCTGAATCATTCGCTTTGTCTACCTTAAAACCCTGTTGATTTAGCGAATTAGTCACCATTTGCAGTGATACAACCTGTTCAGGTTGCTCGATGTGTAACCACGATTTATTTGGGTATAAATTAGGTAGCGCACTGATAGCTAATAAAATGCAGGCAGCTATCATAGCGGCATAGCTCATTTTTAGTCGACGCCAAAACGTCGGCTTTTTTTTCTTTGACATACAAGACTTCCTTCCGACTCTATTAAGCCGGTAAAATTAATTCCTAAAATAAAAAAATGACGAAGGAAGTCGTTTAGCTGTGGTATGTAGCGCGGGCTTTATAAATAAGATTAGCGTCTTTCCAGCCACTAATACGTGATTTTCGCGCACTCGTAATAGCAAACCAAGGAACAGTCTGTGCTCTTTTAGGTGGTGCTAAGAAATGTGCTTTACCCCAGTTTTCAGCGAAAAACTCAATCAATAACTCATAATCAGGATCTACCTGACTATGGTAAAGAAATAAGGATGAATTACTGGCTGTAAGTCGGGGTAATAAAGTATCAAAACCCGACTTTTCTAAAGGCTTTGGATGAACAATAACCTGTTTATGGGCAATGATAGGGGGTTTAGTTAATTCAAGCTGATAAAATTTAGTGGCAACCAGTGGCGAATCAGTCGAAGGCGCAGCTAAGCTCTGTGCACTAAAGAGCACAGTAAATAGCAATATAATGACTGAAAAAAACCGTAACAAAGAGAAACCAATAAATTAAGCGGATAACCCCTCTATAATGAGGGTTAAAAAATAAAAAACAAGTCATTAAACACATAAAAGCGAGCCTAAAGAGACTCGCGTTTTAGTGTTAACTTACTGCGTTGTTATCACACGTCTAATGATGACATATCAATGACAAAACGTGAGGCCATATCACCTTGTTTTAATTTATCGAAGGCATCATTAATTTCGTCCATTTTGATCATTTCAACTTCCGGAAGAATATTATGTAAGGCACAGAAATCTAAGATCTCTTGTGTTTGCGCAATTCCTCCAATCAATGAACCGGCAACACGACGGCGCCCCAATAACATTGGAACTGAGTTTGACTCAGCAAGCTCACCCACTTGACCAACCAAGACTTGCGTACCATCAATATCAAGTAATGGCATGTAAGGTGTAAAGTCATGCTTTACAGGTATGGTATTTATAATGAGATCAAATTGATTAGCATGTGCTTGCATCACCGCTTCGTCACTTGAGACTAATAACTCTTTTGCGCCATACGATAGCACCTGCTGTTTTTTCTTATCGCTACGGCTAATAGCCGTCACATGTGCGCCCATTGCCGCTGCAATTTTAATTGCCATGTGGCCTAAACCACCTAAGCCGATTACAGCCACACGACTGCCCGGACCCACATTCCAAGTACGAAGTGGTGAATAGGTTGTGATACCTGCACATAAAATAGGTGCGCATTTAGCTAAATCTAAACCTTTTGGTACACGTAATACAAACTCTTCACGCACCACGATGTGTTTTGAATAGCCGCCTTGGGTTAATTCACCGCTAATTCGGTCTTGACCAGAATAAGTGCCAACCATGCCTTCACGGCAAAACTGCTCTTCACCCTGATGACATTGGTCACAACTCAGGCAACTATCAACCATGCAACCTACCGCAACATGATCGCCTACTTTGTACTTAGTAACGCCGCTGCCTACTTCAAGAACACGGCCTACAATTTCATGACCTGGCACAACGGGGTACTGAGTCCATCCCCAATCATTTTCTGCAGTGTGTAAATCTGAATGACACACACCACAATAAAGGATTTCAATCGAGACATCTTCGTCACGAAGTGCACGACGTTCAAAATGATACGGCTCTAAAGGTTTTTCTGAGGCATGTGCTGCATAACCAATGGTTTTCATGATTACTCCTTTACTTTCTTCGTGTTTACGTTTGTATTTAACTACATGTTAATGCTCTCATGTATACTGTCACCAGTATAGAGGTAAAGCTGCATTTTCACTTTCCTAAAATACCGATATGTTTGCCTATTTTTATTAAATTAATTCTAAGAGACCCCCATGCGTGGAATGAGCCGTCGAGAACAGGTTACAAAATCCCCTGATGCTATGAATTTGTCACAAAGCATTAAAACACTGTGGCCCTATTTAATGACGTTTAAAGGAAGAGTTACTTTAGCAGTATTAGCACTGATTGCTGCTAAAGGCGCGACATTATTGATGCCTTGGGCTCTAAAAGAAATTATCGACGCCGTTGATGCCAATATTCACCCTATTTTAAGTGTGCCTGTTGCCCTATTAGTGGCCTATGGTTTACTTCGTTTTGCGAGTGTGTTTTTTGGCGAAATACGTGATGCCCTTTTTGGACGCGTAACAGAACACGCAATGCGTCATATCGGTCTAAAAGTGTTTAAACATTTACATAACCTCGAATTGGCTTTTCATTTAGACAGACAAACCGGCGGTATTAGTCGCGACATTGAGCGAGGCACCAATGGACTTAGCTTTTTAATGCGCTTTTTAATGTTTAATATTGTGCCCACTTTATTTGAAATTATGACTGTGGCGATTATTTTTGCCACCCTATTCTCTGCGTGGTTTGCTTTAGTGACCCTCGTGGCCGTTGCAACTTATATTGTCTTTACTGTTGTTGTCACTCAGTGGCGCAACCGATTTATTCGTGAAGCAAATGCTGCTGATAATAATTCGAATACCCGTGCAATCGACAGTTTACTTAATTACGAAACAGTAAAATATTTTAATAATGAACAGTTTGAAGCAAACACCTACGACAGTTTTCTCGCTAAATGGGAACAAGCGCGACTTAAAAACCGCATGTCGTTGCTTGCGCTTAATTCAGGACAAGCACTTATTATTGCTGCGGCCATAACGGCACTAATGTGGCTGGGCGCCAGCGATGTTGTCAATAAAAAGTTGAGTATTGGTGAGCTGGTCATGATTAATGCCTACATGATTCAGTTATTTTTACCGCTCAACTTTTTAGGCTTTGTGTACCGAGAAATCCGCCGTGCACTCACCGACCTCGAAAACATGCTCGGGCTTTTAAATAGAAAAGCAGCAATAAGCGATGATACACATGCCACACCGCTGAAATTACACAACGCAGCTATTCGCTTCGACAATGTGTCATTTAGTTACGACAAGCAACGCCCTATCTTAAAGCAATTAAGCTTTGAGGTAGCAGCTGGCAGTAAAGTCGCCATTGTGGGTGCCAGTGGAGCTGGTAAAAGTACCTTAAGCCGCCTGCTTTATCGGTTTTATGATGTCGATGCAGGAAACATTTATATTGATGACCAAGCAATTAATACGGTTACTCTAGAAAGTTTACGACAAGCAATTGCTATTGTGCCGCAAGACACCGTGTTATTTAACACCACAATTCGCGATAACATAGCTTACGGTAACCCCCAAACAAGCGAGGCTGAGATTGATCACGCGATCTCACTTGCGCACCTTGATAGTTTTATTGCAAGTCTTGATAAGGGCGATCAAACACTCGTTGGTGAGCGTGGTTTAAAAGTATCGGGAGGCGAAAAACAACGCATAGCTATTGCTCGCGCAATTTTGAAAGGCTCACCGATTTTAGTGTTTGATGAAGCAACCTCGGCTCTCGATTCACATTCAGAACAAGCTATTCTGAGCGCCATGCGTGAAGTGGCTAAAAAACACACCAGTCTTGTTATTGCGCACCGCTTATCAACCATTACAGATGCCGATAAAATCATTGTAATGCAAGATGGTAAAGTGGTTGAGCAGGGTCAACATCAGCAGCTCCTCGCAGCGAATGGCGAGTATGCCCGAATGTGGCAATTACAACAGAGTGAAGAATAAAAACTGTTAACTAGCGCGCTAAATGATTAGAATAGCCGCTTTAATTTTCACTAAAACAAAAAGGCAACACGCAGATGGGAAGAGCTTACCAAAATAAAAAAGATTCAATGGCTAAAACTGCGGGTGCTAAAACCAAAGTTTATTCTAAGTACGGTAAAGAAATTTATATCTGCGCTAAGAATGGCGGTGTAGACCCTGATGGCAACTTAGCGCTGCGCCGTTTAATCGAGCGCGCAAAGAAAGACCAAGTTCCAAGTCATGTAATCGAGCGTGCAATCGATAAAGCCAAAGGGGGTGGTGGCGAAGATTATGTTGCGACCCGCTATGAAGGGTATGGCCCAGGCAACTGCATGATCATAGTTGACTGTTTAACAGACAATAACAAACGTACTTTTGCCGACGTACGTGTGTGCTTTACCAAAGCAAACGCCAAAATTGGCGCACAAAACTCGGTATCGCATATGTTTGACCACCTCGCTATTTTTGTATTCGATGGCGACGATGATGAAGCCGTATTAGAAGCACTGATGATGGCCGATGTCGATGTGACGGATGTTGAACTTGAAAACGGTAAAATCACTGTATTTGCACCGCACACAGAATACAACAATACGCGCACAGCACTTGAAGAAATGGGCATTAGCGACTTCGATGAAGATCTCATCGCTTTCGTACCACAAGTTGAAGCACCAATTGAAGGCGAAGACGTTGAAGTAATGGAACGTTTTTTATCAATGCTAGAAGAGTGCGACGACGTACAAAACGTTTACCACAACGCACAGTTTTAATTAACAAGGCCAACTATGTTGGCCTGAACGCATGGACTTAATTTTGAATACCCTCGAAGAGTTAAAATCAGGCGCTTTACAAGGCTGTACTCGCCTGCAACTCGTAGAAGCACTGACTGATTTTCCAAAAGAAATTTACACCCTCGCCAACACATTAGAAATTCTCGATTTATCGAATAATCAATTAAGCAACCTACCTGATGATTTCCACACGCTAAAAAACTTAAAGCGTTTGTTTTTATCATTTAATCAGTTTAAGCACATTCCGAAAGTACTAAAGCAATGCCCAAATTTAATCATGGTGGCGTTTAAAGGGAATCAGATTTGCGAGTTTGCCGAGCACAGTTTACCACGCAATATCGAATGGCTAATTTTAACCGATAACCAAATCAAAGCGTTGCCTGAATCATTTGGTGAGTACAGTAAACTAAAAAAATTAGCGTTAGCCGGTAATCAGTTAACGGCCCTACCAGAGTCAATGAGTGCTTGCCACGAGCTTGAATTGGTTCGCTTAAGTGCCAATAGGCTTTCTCACATTGATAATTGGTTGCTTGAACTGCCCAAACTTGCGTGGCTTGCATTTTCGGGCAATGATTTTAATCGTTCAGATTCTCTAGAGTCTGAGCAATTTTCTGAAATTGGCTTAGATGAACTAGATGTAAAACAGCAAATTGGCCAAGGTGCCTCGGGGTTTATTCATTTAGCACAATGGCAGCAGCGCCCTATTGCCCTTAAGTTATTTAAAGGCAATATAACCAGCGATGGCTACCCGCTAGATGAGTTAAATTGTTGCTTACAAGCAAACGAGCACCCTAACCTCATCAAAGCACTTGGCTATATAAATGAGCCATCACAATTAGGTTTAGTTATGGAGCTGATTGGTGAAGGCTTCAGGAATCTCGGTTTACCACCGTCATTTGACACTTGTACTCGCGATACCTTTGAAAATGGCTGCCAATATAGCCCTGAGTTTGTGCTAAAGGTTGTGAAACAAATGAGCAGCACACTGGCGCATTTGCACAAAAACCATGTCAGCCATGGTGACATCTATGCGCATAACAGCATGATAAACGACAACGCTGACTTACTTTTTGGCGACTTTGGCGCAGCAACCGACTTGTCAAAGTTAGTGCCGTATCAGCAGCAATGCATGCACGGCATAGAAATACGTGCGCTTGGTTATTTTATTGAAGACTTACTCACAGTCGTCAGCAACGAGAACGCCATTACCGAACAACTTGCCGCCATCGCTACAGATTGCTTACGCGTAGAAGCTATAGAGCGACCCAGCTTTAGCGAAGTATTAAACCGGTTATAAAAATAAGGCCTCGTTGTGGCTTTATTTTTGCTTTTTAAACGGAAACAACTGCTGTTTGAGCATACCTTCTGGCATGTAATCACCCACCACACCGTATTTATCAGGCCACTCGGCTTGGCCTTTTACCGCCGTGCCAAGTACGTAATCTAAAAACGAGAAGTGCGCGGCATAATTTCTATCAATAGCGGCTTTATCTGATGAATGATGCCAATGGTGAAATTGTGGTGTCACAATGATATATCTCAACCACCCAAATTTAACCCTCACATTGGCGTGATTAAATACCGCCTGAAAACCAACAATGATCACGTAAAGACTAATGACATCAGAAGGAAAACCAAGCACGAAAATAGGCGTAAGCACTAAGCTGCGAGTCACTAAAATTTCTAAAATATGCTGACGAGATCCCGCTAACCAATCCATTTCTTTTGCACTGTGATGCACAGCATGAAAACGCCAAAGCAATGGCACTTCATGATAAGCTTTATGAACAAAATACTGCATTAAATCAGCCACTAAAATAATCAAAAACAGTTGTAGAACAAACGGCATTTGCACAATAAAGCCTTGTACAGTCTCAGACACTGCCCACCCAAATGCATGGTGAACAAACTGGTTCGTTGCAAGCAGTACAAAGCCAATAATTAAATGATTAATAAAGAAATGATTTAAATCCCCTTGCCACTCAGAACGTAAAATCTTTTGCTCTTTGCGATGCGGTAATAATTTTTCAATAAGGATAAAAATAAGCGTAGAGCCAAGTAAATCAAGAATAAACCAATCAAGCCCTAAATACGGCGTGTTATCCCTAAAGTCGCCCACTTCAACGTTAGGACCACCAAACGCAATCGCCACCGTTATTAATACCCAAGCAGTTGCCCCCAGTCGTTTATTGGTATTACGGACAAAGTTCAACAGTCCTAAACTGCCTGAAATAATCAGTGCCACAAACATTAACTGACGTAAAAATTCGACACTGTAACTTTGTCGTAATTCTGGGGTGGTAAGGTATTCAGGGAAGTGAAAAGCCAATACACCTAAACACGATAACATCGCTAAAAAACAGGCAATATAGCCACTAATATTACCCTCGCCGATGTGAAACTGCTCAGCACGGAAGAGTCGCTTACAAATACGAGACATCATCTAAAATCCATTTAATAATTTGTCGCAGCATAACATAGACAATTATGCGTAAAAATGGGTAATTGAATTAGCCAACGCGACATTAAAACACGAAAGCGGAATATGTTATTTGAGCGCAGCCCACTGCAACACTAAGTAAAAAACTCGCGACGAAAGTGCGCTCTGGTAGTATGTGATACAGCAACGTTGGCATTGTTTTAAGCTGCTTAAATGTTGGCAAAAACAAGGCACTATGCGACTCAAAGCGTAAAAAAAGCTGTTTAAATTTATAAAAATAAAGCTTAATACCAACTAAATGTATAAGCACAAATGTGGTTGGGCCTAAAATCTCAACGATTGCCATTAACTCGTAACCTATCATTAACTCTGGGCCAGCCAGAAGTATAACGAGAACAAGCGCGATTGATTTATAAACACTGTTGCCTAATAACGATTTAAATTTTTGATACATGAACTTCCCTATTTAGGTATCGACTTCCCAATAGAAGTCTATTGAAATGCTTTATCAAACTTTTCTTGATCAAGGTATTTATCAAATGCGCCCAAAGCATTGCCAACACTGGGCTCTGTCATTAATTCTTGCATTGCAACTTCACCAACAAGACGAAATGCATTTTCCATTGCCCCTTGCCCACCGACATCAATAGCGGCTTTTGCTTGCTTTGGGCAGTCTTCGGTTAATAAGCGCGTAACTAATGCGCCAACATAGCGATTGGTATCATCGATATCTTGTTCTGTCACGTTTGAGAAAGGTTTGATAATACTGTGAGTCGACATACCCAGATAAATCCACTTGGCAAGGTTCTTACGTTCCTTACCGTTGAGTGAATCAGTTAGGCAAACAGCGAGTTGCTGCGCCTCTTGAGAAGCGAATGTATAACTAGGAAGCATTGCAAGTGCACTAAGTAGAAGCGGTAGCAGGATATTTTTCATTGTTCGTCCCTCGATGTATTTAACCATAGAATTCGACTTCAGTTTTTACACCGAATGGTAAAACAAACTCCCTGAATTCAGGATCACTTTTATCTGCTTTTGGGTATTTAAGGTTGTACATATTCTTCTTGAACATATTCAAAAATTGCTTATTTTGTAATTTATTATCCAATACCCTTACCTTAACTACATCACCCGTTTGATTGACCATCAACAAGAATAAAATTTTATCATCAGAACGTCTAAAGTCGTCTTTTGCTTGTAACAAAACGTCTTTGGGGAGAGTAAAGTCAGGATAGTTATTAGTTGTGGTTGAGCCACAGGATGCTATGAGTAAACATAGTATTGGCAATACTTTATTCATTATTTTTCCCTGAAATATCGGTAAACAACACGATACTGCGAATAAAATGTTTTTTCTAGCAAAAATCAAAAAAGCCACGATAAACGTGGCTTTGTTGGATAAAGCTTAAACTTTTACGGTTCTTTTATAAGAACTTACCTAGCGCTTTAACTTGGTCTAGCATGCGGTTTGAGAAACCCCACTCATTGTCGTACCAAGCCATCACTTTAACAAGCTTACCATCTACTTTAGTTTGCGTAGAATCGAATATTGAAGACGCTGGATTGTGGTTAAAGTCGATAGAAACAAGCGGTAATTCGTTGTACTCAAGAATACCTTGCATTGCACCTTCTGATGCGGCTTTAACTACTTCGTTGATTTCAGCGGCTGTTGTTTCACGCTTAGCAACAAATGTTAAGTCCACTAAAGACACGTTAATTGTCGGTACACGCACTGCCATACCGTCAAGTTTACCCGCAAGTTCAGGAAGTACTAAACCAACGGCTTTAGCAGCCCCTGTTTTCGTTGGGATCATTGACTGTGTCGCACTGCGCGCACGGTATAAGTCTGGGTGATAAACGTCAGATAGATTTTGATCATTTGTATAAGCATGAATGGTTGTCATGCTACCTTGCTCAATACCCACTGTGTCGTTGATTGCTTTTGCAATTGGCGCTAGACAGTTTGTTGTACACGATGCGTTTGAGATGATGTTGCTGTCAGCGTTTAATACGTCGCTGTTCACACCATGAACAACCGTCGCATCCATATCAGTACCGGGTGCAGATACGATCACTTTTTTAGCGCCCGCTTCAATGTGCTTTGCAGCAGCTTCGCGCGATGTGAATAAGCCAGTACATTCTAAAACGATATCTACGTTTAGTGCTTTCCACGGTAAGTTGGCAGGATCACGCTCTTGTGTTAGGGTAATTTCGTCGTTACCAATTAACATGGTGTTTTCAGCAAGTGTTACTTTTTGAGAAAATTGACCGTGTACTGAGTCAAATTGCGTTAAATGCGCGTTAACATTTGCTGGTGCTAAATCGTTGATGGCAACGATTTTGATTTCGTTGTTTTGAGCTGACTCATAAAGGGCACGTAATACGTTACGACCGATACGTCCATAGCCATTAATTGCAACATTAATCATTCTAATATCTCCCGTTAATTATTTTACTTCACTTGCTTGGCGAGCAAGCGCTTCAATGGCTTGCCAGTCTTTGTTTTCAATAAGTTGTTTATCTAACATCCACGTACCACCCACACAAATAACATTGCTTAATGCAAGGTAGTTAGGTGCGGTTTCAAGGCTAATGCCACCTGTAGGGCAAAAAGTCACTTGCGGTAAAGGACCGCCAATTGATTTGAGCATCGCGGTGCCGCCCGCTGCTTCTGCAGGGAAAAACTTTAAGAACTTAAAGCCATGGCTTACTAACTTCATTACTTCACTGGGGGTTGCGGCACCGGGTAAAAATGGAATGTCAGACTCTTTAGCCAGTGCTAATAATTCGTCGTTTACACCTGGGCTCACCATAAAGTCAGCACCGGCTTCAACAGATGCATTAAATGTCGCTTTATCAACCACAGTACCTGTGCCTACGTATGCTTCTGGTACGGCTTCTTTCATTAGCTTTACTGCCTCTGCCGCAATCGGTGTGCGCAAGGTGATTTCTAATGCTTTTAAGCCGCCGTTATAAAGCGCGCGTGCTAGCGGTGCTGCATCTTCAAGTTTTTCGATTACAACAACCGGTACCACAGGTGCCGATGATAAAATTTTCTCAATGCTCATTGTATGTTCCTCATAGCCCAGTAACGGCGTATTATTATTCTAAACCGAAGGCGCTTGCGCCAAGGTCTGCACTACTTACTATATTTCTGAAACCTGCGAATAACTCTCGGCCTGTACCGTATGTTTGGCTCGGTTGGCTAAGTTGTAATTCACGTTTTGCTAATTCTTCATCACTTACATGCACCTTTAATACACCCGCTGGTGCATCAAGCGTTATCAAATCACCTTCGTGAATTTTAGCAATCACACCACCTTCAACCGCTTCTGGTGCTAAGTGAATGGCTGCAGGCACTTTACCTGACGCACCCGACATACGGCCGTCTGTTACGATAGCCACTTTGTAACCTTGGTCTTGTAGCGTTGCCATCACAGGTGTGAGCTTATGAAGCTCAGGCATCCCTTTTGCTTTTGGCCCTTGCTCTTTTAAAACAGCAATAAAGTCGGTGTTAAGTTCACCACGGCTGTACGCTTCTTGTAGCTCACCTTGCGAGCTGAATACTTTAGCTGGTGCAGATACAACTTGGTGCGACTCTGCAACCGCTGATACTTTAATAACCGCTTTACCCAGATTACCCGTTAATAGTTGTAAGCCACCTTGTTTGCTAAATGGATTATCAATTGGGCGTAATACTTCTTCGTCGTGTGATTTTTCTGGACATGCAACCCATTTCACTTTGCTTGGCCCTGAGCTATCCGTCATGATCACTGAAGTATCTTTATCTAGCATTGGCTCAGTTGTATAGGCCTCTAAGCCATCACCTACTATGGTTTTTACATCGTTATGTAAGTAGCCTTTGCTTAATAGCTGCTTCATTAAGAAGCCCATGCCGCCAGCGGCTTGGAAATGGTTCACATCGGCTGAACCGTTCGGGTAGATACGTGTAAGCAGAGGCACAACCTCTGACAAGTCAGACATGTCTTTCCACGTCAGGATCACACCTGCCGCTTTAGCAATAGCCACTAAGTGAATCGCGTGGTTTGTAGAGCCACCTGTAGAAAGCAAGCCTACAAGACCATTAATGATCGTTTTTTCACTGACGACGTCGGCTAGACAGTTTGCATCTTTCGTTTCAATTAACTGTTTCAACATTGTTTCAACAGCATGGCCTGTTAAACCATCACGAAGCTCTGTGTAAGGGTTAATGAATGAGCTACCTGGAAGGTGAAGACCCATAATTTCCATTAACATTTGGTTAGAGTTTGCCGTGCCGTAGAATGTGCAAGTACCTGCACTATGGTATGACGCGCTTTCAGCTTCTAAAAGCTCTTCACGACTAACCAAACCTTGAGCAAACTTTTGACGAACACGGGCTTTTTCTTTGTTAGGGATGCCAGACTGCATTGGCCCTGCTGGCAAGAAATACGTAGGTAAGTGACCAAAAGATAACGCACCAATTAATAGCCCTGGGACAATCTTGTCACACACACCTAAACAGAAAACACCGTCGAACACATCATGTGATAAAGAAACCGCAGTAGACATTGCAATCACATCGCGTGAAAACAATGACAATTCCATACCATCACGACCTTGCGTAACACCGTCACACATGGCTGGTACGCCACCAGCAACTTGAGCGGTTGCATCATACTTGGTAGCAAGGTTCTTGATGATTTCAGGATAATCTTTGTAAGGCACATGCGCTGAAAGCATGTCGTTATAAGAATTGATAATCGCTAAATTAGGTTGCTCATCTGCTTTTAAACGAGCTTTGTCATCACTGCTACAGGCAGCCATAACATGGGCGATATTACCACAACCTAAACCGGCACGGACTCTTGTTTGTTTTTTTGCGTGCGCGATTCGCTCTAAATAAGCTTGGCGGGTCTCTTTACTGCGTTCTATAACGCGTTCGGTGACTTCTTGAATACGAGGATGCAACATATAAATTCGACTCATCTCTATAGTTAGAGGATAAAGGCTCAGTGACAATTAAAGACTCCACGAAAATAATTGCACTGAGCATCTTTGATTTACCCGTTCAAAGGTACGCTGACAGGCTGTCTCTCACAACCAACCTGACACCGGTGTCACTGTATTAACTCATGACTGTGACACCGGTGTCAACCCTATCTGTTAAATTTAGTTTAATTTTTTAAAATGACCAAATAATGAACAGTACTATTTTAGCTTAGTATGAATAGAATTCATGCAAAATCATGAGAAAGCGATTTGTTGAATGATGACACTAATAAGAGTTAACTTATTAATAAACAATATATTAGATGTTTTATATGAACGGTTTATAGATCAAATAAAAAAGCCCGAAAAAGCGTCACTCAATTTCGGGCTACTGTGAAAAACAAGATGAAATTTATTTAATTGCTGCCGTTGACTCACGAGTAATCAATTTTGCTTCCAAAGTCACTTGATATGGTGACTCCTGTGGCTCACTAATATGGCTAATTAATTGTGTTACTGCTTGGTGTGTCATTTCTTCGACTGGTTGAGCAATGGTGGTTAAACCAGGCCAAATATGACGAGCAATGGGGGCATTATCAAACCCTGCTATCGAGATATCATCGGGTACTTTTAGCTGCATTTGTGTTGCTAATTTAAGGACCGCAGCAGCCATGTAATCATTTGATGCAAAAACAGCTGTCGGGCGTGGGCTTAAATCTAAAATAGTGCGCGCACTATCAACACCTGAATGGTAACTAAAGTTACCCTCTTCGACTAAACGCTCGTTAAACTCAATGCCATTAGTAGCAAGTGCGCGACGATAACCTTTAAAGCGCTGCTCTGTCGCACTGTGATCCGGGTGACCTTTAATAAACGCAATTTCTTTGTGGCCGAGCTTAATTAAATGTTCTGTTATTTCAAAAGCGCCTTGCTCATCATTACTGCGTACAGAAATAGAATCATCCTCTAGCACGGCTGATGCAACACGGGCATACGGAATTTTTTTCGATTTTAAAAATGTAACAAGTTCAGCAAAATCTGAAAATGGAGGCGTTAGAACAATCCCGTCAAGTCGTGATGTTTGAAGTAACTGTTCTATATTACTGATCAGCTCTTCACCACGTAATTCACACGGGTGAATCAACAAATTATAATTGTGTTCATGACACGCAGCTAACGCACCTGTTTGTACCCGCGTGATATAACTCTTACTTGGATTATCGTATAAGCAACCAATAATAAAACTACGGTTCTGCGCTAACCCTCGTGCGATAGGGTTTGGTGTGTAATCAAGCTCTTTAAATACTTTTAGTACTTTTTCGCGTGTAGCATCACTCACGTTTGGCTCATTATTGAGCACACGAGACACTGTTTTTTTAGAAACACCGGCGTAGCTGGCGACACTATTAATGGTTACTTTTTTCATCCGATACTCATCCAACGACACTCCTTGGTTACGCGTTACTATTTACATGTAAACACGCAGCAGCACCAACCAGTGGAATGTTGTCTTGTGTTACAAGCGTAACAGGGATTTGCGACGTATATTGCGACATAATACCTTTATCAGCAAAACGCTCAACAAATCGACTAGATAATAACCGTTGTTGCATACGAGGTAAAATCCCACCACCAATAAATACACCCCCTAAGGCGCCAAATGTAAGTGAAAGATCACCCGCAACACTGCCAATCCAATCACAGAACTGGTTAAGTGTGGCTTCGCATACTTCGCACTGGCCTGTGCTTGCCAGCTCGCTTATTTGCGCCGCATCAAGGTTTTTAGCTTCAACACCTTTAACAGCGGCCATTGCGCGATATAAATGGGCAATGCCTGGACCTGAGAAAACAGTTTCTACAGATACATGGTTTAATTGCTTTTTAAGCTCTTTAATTAACTCACGGTCAAGTTCGGTCACTGCCGCAAGCGTAATGTGCCCTGCTTCACAGCTTAATACAGCACTGCCCTGCGACGTTCTCACTAAACAAGCAGCACCAAAACCCGTACCGGGTCCCATGACAGCAATATTTGCATTGTCATCAGCTTGTCCAGCTTTCACTGCAACATTTTTTGAATCATCTAAATAAGGTGCAGCATACGCAAAAGCAGCAAAGTCATTAATGACTTCTAATTGCGTAAAAGCAAATTCATTTTTAAGGTCGGCAACACTAAAGTGCCAACCTAAGTTAGTAAGGTGTACTTGTCCAGCTTTAATTGGACCCGCAACGGCTAAACATGCTCGCGACGGTTTTGCATACGAAATATGATTAAAATAATGTGATATGGCGCTTTCAAGTGAACCAAAATCTGCGCTTGGAAATTTAAGATTTTGCTCGATAACGAATTGATTTGTTTGTTCGTTAAAGTCTGTGATTAAGGCAAAACGCGCATTAGTGCCACCAATATCGGCAACGAGAATGGGATCAAATTCTGTGTTAGGCTGTGTGTTCATGTTGTTTTCTCTATTTGTCTAAGCTTTTTGCCGCTTATTCTTATATTTTTCAATGGCCTAGCCACTGTATTTGATAATACTTTGAGCTATCCTCTCAAAGCAGCTATCTTTAGTATTAAAAAAATGCTGCCCAAATAAATGGGCAGCCAAATACGTTTTGACAACAAAATGATAAAACAGCGACATTATGACACCGGTGTCAGCTTTGAATCAATAAAAATTTTCATTATTTACCCATGCATACGTATTTATTCACTAAAATGACAGTGTAGGTATGGATAAAAAGTAAAATAAATGCTTGCTTATTAACGTATTTCGCTTTGCTGTGTGACTCATCACAAATTGCTTGAAAAAAATAATAAATAGCCGAAAATGGCACTCACTGACACTGTAACTTGGTAACCATATGAAAGGTAAGGCTACATCATTTGACATTGCACACTATGCAGGTGTGTCTCAGTCAACCGTGTCTCGCGCACTCAGAAATAGTCCGCTGGTCAACGAAGAAACACG
Organism: Pseudoalteromonas lipolytica; assembly: GCF_900116435.1. Lineage (GTDB taxonomy): Bacteria > Pseudomonadota > Gammaproteobacteria > Enterobacterales > Alteromonadaceae > Pseudoalteromonas > Pseudoalteromonas lipolytica. The sequence continues at coordinate 234,842 of NZ_FPAZ01000001.1, forward strand.
TCGACGAGTTCACGAGGTCGCAAAACAGCTTAATTATAAAGTAGATAAAAATGCCAGTAACTTGCGCACGCAACAAAGCAGCACCCTCGCGCTGTTACTCTTTGAAGATCCTACATCGGATGAGTCACAAATAAATCCTTTCTTTTTGGCCATGCTTGGCAGTATTACGCGTGCTTGCGCAAAAGAAGGCTACGATTTATTGGTTTCCTTTCAGTCAAGTAGCTCTGATTGGCAAGCCGACTATGAAGATAGTCACCGCGCTGATGGCCTTATATTACTTGGCTATGGCGACTACTTAGACTATCAACCCAAGTTTAGAACCTTAATTGAGCAAAACACCAAGTTTGTTTGTTGGGGAGCCAGTGTAGATAACCGCCCTGACTTAACGGTTAGCTGTGATAATTATGGTGGCGGAAAAATGGCGGCGCAGCATTTACTGGCAACCGGTCGCACCGATTGTGCTTTTATAGGTGATGCATCAGACCATAGCCCTGAATTTTTTGCTCGCTACCACGGCTTTAAAGATGCCTTTTTGGCAAAAGGGATTACTCTTAGCGAACGAAAAATGGCCAATGCAATTTCTACAGAAGAGTCAGGTTACCATGCCACTCGTTCACTGATTGCTAATAATATTCGCTTTAACTCGCTGTTTGCTGCGAGTGACTTAATTGCTATTGGTGCTATTCGGGCTTTAAAAGAAGCAAAAATCAACGTGCCCGACGATGTTCATGTTGTAGGGTTTGATAATATTGCTGTTGCGAGTTTTGTTAATCCACCGCTAACAACAGTACAGCAAGACACCACACTCGCAGGGCAAATGTTAGTTGATAACCTTTTAAAACTAATTCGAGGTGAACCGGTTGAGAACACCCTACTCCCGCCGCGTTTAATCATTCGAGGTTCAAGTATTTAAATCGCTAGATAAGGGCTCTTAAGCGAGTCAATCTCTAGCCATTTTCATTCACTGACAATTCAACTACCATTAAAATGGCTTTTTTTTCGATTTACCCAAGACTATTACCGCGAAAAAGCAGATAATTACACCTATTATGATGAAAACGCTATTAGCAAGCTTTTAAAGTTTGTAGTAGCTAAGCGCACTAAGGTGGAATTTTTTAATGGAAATTAAAGTTAATTTTCTCGACAACCTCAGACTTGAAGCCAAGTTTGATGACTTCTCTGTCATCGCAGATCAACCTATACGCTATAAAGGCGATGGTTCAGCACCAAGTCCTTTTGACTATTTCTTAGCGTCTTCTGCACTGTGCGCCGCTTATTTTATTAAAGTGTATTGTAACTCTCGTGATATCTCGACGGATGGTATTCGTGTTGCACAAAATAATATTGTTGATCCTGAGGATCGTTACAATCAAATATTTCAAATTCAAGTCGAATTACCAGAGCACCTATCCGAAAAAGATCGCACGGGTATTTTGCGCTCAGTAGAGCGTTGTACAGTAAAACGTGTTATTCAGACAGGCCCTGAATTTAAAATTGATACCGTAGAAAACATTGAAGCCGATGCGCAAGCAATGTTAATGGCAAAACCTGATGAAGATCATAACACCTTTATTTTAGGCAAAGACTTACCGCTTGAAGAAACCATCGCGAATATGACCGCGATACTCGAAGACTTAGGGATGAAAATAGAAATTTCATCTTGGCGCAATATTGTGCCAAATGTATGGTCGTTGCATATTCGTGACGCCGCATCGCCTATGTGTTTTACCAATGGTAAAGGCGCAACCAAAGAAAGCGCACTGTGCTCTGCGCTTGGTGAGTTTATAGAACGTTTAAATTGTAACTTCTTCTATAATGATCAATTTTTAGGTGAAGAAATAGCAAACAGTGCATTTGTTCATTACCCAAATGAAAAATGGTTCAGCCTAACCGACGATGACTCCCTGCCTGAAGGTATATTAGACGACTACACACGCGACATTTATAACCCCGATGGCGAATTATGTGGCTCTCACCTAATTGATACTAATTCAGGTAACACAGCGCGCGGAATTTGCTCTATTCCTTATGTGCGCCATTCAGATGGTGAAACCGTTTATTTTCCATCAAACTTGATTGAAAATTTATTCTTAAGCAATGGTATGAGCGCGGGTAATAACTTTGCAGAAGCAAAAGTACAGTGTTTGTCAGAGATTTTTGAACGGGCCGTTAAACGCCAAATAATTGAGCAAGAAATTGCTCTTCCAGATGTACCTGACGCAGTCTTAAATAAATACCCAAGCATTGTTGCTGGCATTAAAGGCCTTGAAGAACAAGGCTTTCCTGTTGTTGTTAAAGACGCATCACTGGGTGGTCAATTTCCGGTTATGTGTGTCACGCTAATGAACCCAAAAACAGGCGGTGTATTTGCCTCGTTTGGCGCGCACCCAAGTTTTGAAGTCGCATTAGAGCGCAGCCTTACAGAACTTTTACAAGGTAGAAGCTTTGAGGGCTTAAACGATGTTCCTAAACCGACCTTTAATAGCATGGCCGTGTCGGAGCCAGAAAATTTTGTTGAGCACTTTATTGACTCAACAGGGGTTATTTCATGGCGCTTCTTTAGTGCGAAGCATGATTTTGAGTTTGTGGAGTGGGATTTCTCAGGCACAAACGAAGAAGAAACCGCGAGCTTATTCGGTATTTTAGAACGCTTAGGTAAAGAAGCCTACATTGCAGAGTTCTCAGATCTTGGTACTGCGTGTCGTATATTAGTCCCTGATTATTCTGAAGTTTACCCAGTCGAAGATTTGATTTGGGATAACACTAATAAAGCCCTAAATTTCCGTGAAGATATTTTAAATCTGCACCGTCTAACTGAAGATCAACTGGCTGATTTAGTTGAGCGATTAGAAGAAAGTGAGTTAGATAACTATATCGATATCATTACGCTAATCGGTATCGAATTTGACGAAAACACGGTATGGGGTCAATTAACAATTCTTGAGCTTAAGTTATTAATTTACCTAGCATTGGGTGATTTAGAAGCCGCTATGGAGCTAGTTGAAGCCTTTTTACAATACAACGACAATACCCTTGTTGAACGAGGTCTATTTTATCAAGCGATGCATGCAACACTGGAAGTTGCGCTTAGCGATGACCTAGAAATTGAAGATTACATTCACAACTTTACGCGTATGTTTGGTCAAGAAACCATGGACGCCGTGGTTGGCTCGATTAATGGGGATGTTATGTTTTATGGTTTAACCGAAACAAGTATGAAACTTGAAGGCTTAGACAGACATCAGCGTTTAATCGACAGCTACAAAAAGTTGCACGCAGCGCGAGCAAAAAAAGCAGGTTTATAAGGCACAATCATTTTGCTGAACTGATAAATAAAAAAACCGCTGAGGGTTAAAGCTCAGCGGTTTAATTTTAATATTTAAATGCTCAATTTACTTCAAAGCATCTTCGACAACAGGGTAATGATCCCACACATGCTTATCGCTTAAAGAGCGAAGTAATTTAATGTACTCTGCATGCGTCCACGCAAGTGGTGTCGCTGAGTTCGTCCCCTCGCCTAACACATAGCCAGCTTTATTGTTACCAACACCATCCCACACTTGCTCAGGTAACATCATGCCTTCATTAGCAAATGCTTCCATGCCTTTTACATACGTGTTTTTGATCGTGTTTTGTTTCATCGCATTTAAGCTATTGCTGGCATTTGCTGCGGCAATTTCATAGTGACCGCGTTCACCCGTGAAAAACGGCCATACTCGCCCACGCTGACCTGGGGTATTATTCCCCCCTTCTGCGTAGTTATTGCCCGTTACTTCGTCTTCGCCGTAACCATCATTACCATAACGGCGGTAGCCTGGGAATGACCCAGAGCCATCAGCAAAGTTAAAGGTATAGCGCACTTGTAGGTTATCAATTAAGCTTTCGTCATCATATTCTGGAAGCGTTTTTACAATGCTTGGTGCAAGCGCATCACGAACACCGTAGCGAACCAGCTCTAAAAACCCTCCGTCCAGAATTTGCTTTTTGTCGAAGCCATCACGACCATTATTCGCATTAAGCGTGGTCGATGAGTTTGGATCTTTATCTTGGCCAATGCGAATGAAATATTCTCCATCGGCATTGTCTGATTTTAGGTTACCTTGCGTGGTAAACATGGTGCTTTCGATTTCACTATTGTATTGCTTAGCGGTTTCTAAGTAACGCACTGCGTTTTTAGTATCACCTGCTTTTCTGGCAATATCAGCAGCAGTAACTAGGCCCGCTACAACAGCAGCAGTCGTAGAAGGAGAGTAACCGTTTTGTTCTTCCCAGCGCTCTTGCTGCGTTGCGGGTGGGGTGATTTGTGTATCATTCCACAGAATCTTTGCAAGGCCACCGTCTACCAAAAAGTCAGCCGCTGGTTTGAGCATTTTGCCATACCACTGTGTTAACTCTTGGTCGCTAAGTACGTCGGCTTGATGAAGTTTCCATGCAAGCATAATTGGCATAGCCGTTTGGTCAAGTTGCACACCAACCCATTCAAGTTCACCATCAACGTGTGTTTTTTGTAAAAACCAACCAGTGTCTCCCCCGTTACCAGGAGTACGAGCGGTAACTTGTACTTTTTCTAAATATTCAAAGGCTGTCTTAGCTGTTTTAGTATCGCCCATGGCCATAAATGCCATAGCCACCTGATAAAAGTCACGTACCCAGACTGCTTTATAGCCTGTAGAACCTGTTTTAGCTGAGACCGTTTCACCCCATGGGTTTGATAACGACGCAATTAGTGCCCCCGCATGTGTTTTATCTTCTTGCGCCTTTAATACCATGGCACTGGTATAAAGTAGTTTGCCATTATCAGCGGTACTGCTAGTTAATGTGCTAAGGGGCTCAAGGCTTGCTAAGTAGTCTTGCCAACCAATCGCATCACCTTTACCGTTATAGGCATCTAGTAACTTTTGGTAACCTTGACTTAAGCTTGCTTGACCTTCTTTTAGGCTCGCAGCTTCTGATTGACCAAAACTTAGTGCTAAATCGAATGTTGTATTAGTTGAAATATCACCCAGTTCAGCAAGTAAACTAACGTTACCCGATTGCTCACCGGTATTTTGGTACGTTGTGCCAAGTGATTGCGACTTTTTAAGTTCTTTTAAACCATCGCTTATCCCCGTAAAACCAACCGTTGCCTGCTTGAATGGCTGACTAGCTTGCAGTGATAAGAAATTATCGTCTTGCCATGCAACTAAGCCTTTATCAGTTACTTTAGCAAAATCGTCTAGGCCGTTATTATCAATATAAGGGTTCACATTCACATAGGCTTTAACGCCTTCTAAATCGGTATTAAATACGCTGCGTACAAACAGAGTTTGACCGTTTGGATCAGTGAAAATATGCTTTTCTAAAGAGAAACGACCTTGCTTATCTTTGCTTACCACTTTATAGGCAAGTGAAAGTGGCCGACCTGCTTCATCTTTGTATAGATAATCAATGCTGACATCAAGATCATCATTTTCTGTCACAGTAAAATCTTTGCCTACCACAACAAATTGCATATCTTTAATTTGTGCTTGGTGAATAAGACCAAACATGGTTTCAGTGATCATGCCTTTGGCAATTGAAAACCACACTTTTGACACTTTACCAGTCGCAGCTGAATCATCATAATGATCCGCTTTATATTGCTCATAGGATGTGCCAATACCTGTTTTACCTGAATAAGCCCAAAATGGCTCAACACCGGGCGCGCCCGGGGCTGAAATCTGCGTTAACGCTGTTGTTGATACAGATTGCTCAGAGCTACAAGCCGTTAAACCTAAAGCAATAAAACTTGCCGTAATAAGATTAATTTTTTTCATTGTGTGTCCTTATTATTGTTGCTTAACGCGAAGTACAGCGAACGCTGCCAGTACGAGCGACACAGCACCTAGCACTAACGCATAAATGGGTTGGTTATCGAAGAAGTGGCGTAAAATCAAGCCTAAAACACTCGCCGCAAGTAACTGTGGGATAACGATAAAAAAGTTGAAAATCCCCATGTATACCCCCATTTTTTTAGTGGGTACAGAGGTGCTTAACATGGCATACGGCAGTGATAAAATAGATGCCCATGCAAAGCCTACTCCTATCATGGGCCAAATAAGTAGACTGGGGTCTTTAATAAAGATAAAGCTGGCAAGTCCCAAGGCACCCAGCACTAGATTGATTGCATGCGCCAGTTTTAAACCACACTTCTTAACGATGACCGGGATACATAATGCTGCAATGGCTGCAAACCCGTTGTACGCTGCAAACAAAACCCCAACCCAATCGGCTCCGTTGTTATAAGCCAGTGAGCCTGTGTCACTACTGCCGTAATGAAAACTGGTTACCGCTGAGGTTGTATAAATCCACATAGCAAACAGTGAAAACCAGCTAAAAAATTGCACTAAAGCCAGTTGCTTCATTGCCTCAGGCATTGTGAATACATCATTTACTACTTGATAAAAGCCACCCGAGGTTGCATTTTTAGCTTTTAACGCTCCCGCAATGAATTGAATAACACCAAAACTAATTAAACCACCCGCTAATAAATAAAGCTCTTTTTCAAGTGATAACCCCGTAACAATGCCCAGCACCACGATACCAAGCACAGTAAAAATAACCGCACCTTTATTAAAGTTTACATTACTGTGAGTGGCGTTCTGTGCGTCGCTGTGTTCATGTTCATTAAAGCTTTCAAGCTGTTCTGGTGAATATTCTTTGGTGGTAAATATGGTCCAAAAAACGGCAACAAGAAGTACAACTGCACCAAAGTAAAATGAAAACTTTACCGAATCAGGAATTTGACCCGCAGGTGCAGTGTTAGCAATATCAAACCAGTTTGTCATCATCCACGGTAAAGCAGAGGCAACAACCGCACCAATACCTATAAAAAAGCTTTGCATGGCATAACCAGTTGCACGTTGCTTCTTAGGTAGGTTGTCGCTTACCAGCGCACGGAAAGGCTCCATAGTGACATTAATAGAGGCATCCATAATCCATAGCATTCCCGCAGCAATCCACAGGCTGGGCGAATTTGGCATAATAAATAACGATAACGTTGTTAAAATTGCACCGTAGAAAAAGAATGGACGACGACGGCCTAGTTTATTCCATGTTTTGTCGCTCCAGTAGCCAATAATAGGCTGAACAATTAAGCCTGTTAGCGGTGCGGCAACCCACAAAATAGGGATGTCATCAACATTCGCGCCAAGGGTTTGAAAAATGCGGCTCACATTACCATTTTGTAATGCAAAACCAAATTGGATACCGAGGAACCCAAAACACATGTTCCATATTTGCCAGAAGCTTAGCGTTGGTTTGTTATTATTCATAATCAGCCTTTAGGGTATATACTGCGCTGCTTAAGCCGTTCAGTTTTAATTGAATGGGCGCCTGTTTTGTTAGGTCAGAAATAACAATGTCGGCATGACTTTCTAAGTTATCGGTAAGGGTAAGTGACGTGTGATTAAGCGTGGTGAGTTGCGTTGCATTAAGTGTAAATGACACAGTTTGAGACGCTTGTGAGAAGTTACTCACTACCAACACCAATTGCTGACCTAGCTTGCGGGTAAAGGCTATTACTTGCTCTGAACCAGTTAGCTCAACTGCTTGCATGTCACCGCCCACAATGGCAGGTAACGTATTAAGTGACATTAGTTTTGTGTAATAGGCCCGCAGTTCTGCTTGTTCTTTCGTTAATGCCCCACCATCAAACTTTCCATCATTCATCCATGCTTGATGCGCTGGCACACCCACGTAATCAAAAATACTGGTACGGGTTGGGTCGCCAAATCCAGCGTCTTCAGAGCCATCTTCACCCACTGCTTGGCCAAAATACAGTAATGTCGGCGAGCGAGTCATCAGTGTTGATACCACCATAGCTGGCTTCCCTTTTTCGCTGCTACCCGCAAAATCAGGACTGGCAATACGTTGCTCATCATGGTTTTCTAAAAAGTGCAGCATGTGCTCTTCAATATCGGCCACTTCGCTTTGGATATCAAAAATACTAGTGGCAGGTTGCTTACCTTGCATAACAGCTTTAACGGTATCGTAAAAACCAACTTTGTCGTAAAGGTAGTCCATCTTGCCTTGCTGAATATAAGGACGATAAAGGCTTGGGTTGTACACTTCAGCTAAAATAAACGCATCCGCTTTTTGCATTTTGATAGATGAATTTAAAAAACTCCAAAACTCCACTGGCACCATTTCGGCCATATCATAGCGAAAACCATCCACGCCTTTATCTAACCAGTAAAGCGCGATATCACGGAATTTATACCAGCTGTTTGGTAAGTCTTTGTCTTGCCAGAATGCATAGTGAGCGCGGTAGTCTTTACTCGCATAATCAGCTGGCAACGTTGGAAAATCATAACTGCCGTCAGGCTTAACACCGTAGTTAATTTTTACTGTTTCGTACCAATCATTAATATCTGGTTTTGCTTCGCGAGCTCCATTACCCGTCCATTTAGCGGGCGTTTCATCAAAGTGATTATCAGCAAGTGGGTGTGGCTGCCCACCTAAAACTTGGTAACCTTCACTTGTAGGTACTTGGAATGATTGGCCTGTGACATAGTAAAAGTTGTTATCACGTACGTAAGCTTGTGTTGTATCGTCTTCAGCACCAAAGTCTTTAATTCCTTTTGGTTTTGCTACTGAGTCATAATTACGCGCCACATGATTAGGCACAATATCGATGATGACTTTCATGCCATGTTGATGCGTACGTTCGATAAGCTCTACAAACTCTTCTAGCCGACGTTCAGGGTTTATCGCTAAGTCAGGGTTTACATCATAATAGTCTTTAACAGCATAAGGCGAACCTGCTCGGCCTTTTACAACGTCAGGATCATCTTGCGATAAGCCGTAGTGTGTATAGTCAGTCACTAACGCATGACGTGGTACGCCAGTGTACCAAATGTGGGTAGTACCAAGCTCTTTTATTCCCTTTAATGCTGCGTCATCAAAATCAGCAAATTTACCCACTCCGTTTTCTTCAAGCGTCCCCCATGGTTTATTTGTGGTGTTTGTATTACCAAATAAGCGGGTAAACACCTGATACACGACGGGCTTCGAGACTGTTGAATGTGTTTGCTGTTTTTGTGTGTGCTGTTGTGTTGTTGCTTCATTACCACAGGCTGCTAAACCTAAAATTGAAGCCACGACTAATGCAGTTAATTTATATGTTGTCATCACTACTTCATTATTCTGTAAATATCAGTTAATACTAATGTTAAGGGCTACTCACGGACAGTAAATGCATACGTATTCACCCTAAAACTCACAATTATTCAAGTTCAATTAAGCGTGCTTGCATGGCTTTTAAGCGAATAGGCACAGTTAAAGTAACAGATTCGTTGCTCATTAAGTCGACCCCCGTTTGAGTGTTTTTAAGTACTTCTTGCATATAACTGACATCCCACTCAAGGTCATGTAGGTTTTTATTCAATAACACCACAACTTTTTCACCATTGTGCTCGCGCACATAGCTGTAAACACCTTGCTTAGGTGAAAAATGCATTAAACTCCCTTCACTAAGCGCGGGCTTTTCTTTGCGCAGCTTCAGCAATGTTTGCATTGTGCTTAACATGTCTTTTTGGTCTTTAGAGAGTCCTTCACCGGTAAAGGCATTGACTGTATGTGCTCTAAAACCACCCGGGAAATCAATTCGAATATCGCCATGGTCGTTACTTGGGGTATTATCTAATAGCACCTCTGTGCCGTAATAAATTTGTGGAATTCCGCGTGTAGTCAACAGTAATGTCATTGCCAATTTTGTTTTAGCTAGATTTTGACCCAGCTCTGTATAGACACGGCTCATATCGTGATTGTCGGCAAACACTAAAATATTATCGGTATCTGCATATAAAAAATCATTCGCAAGTGATTGGTATACCCTGACCCAGCCCGTGTTCCAGCTTTCTTGTTCATTCAGTGCTTTAATAAGCGCCTCTTGCAATGAAAAATCCATGACACTGGGTAAGTCTGAGGTATAACCATCTTGATTTATTTTTCCGCGTTGCCAGTACGATGCAATTGCAGGATTACTAGTCCACTCTTCACCCACAATATTAAAATTGGGGTATTCGGTCATAATAGCTTTAGTCCAATCTGCTAAGAACGCTTTATCTGAGTATGAATACGTGTCGACGCGAATGCCGCTCAAGTTAGCGTATTCAATCCACCAAATGGCATTTTGAATAAGGTAAGTCGACAATAACGGTTGACGCTGATTTAAATCAGGCATCGACTCAACAAACCAACCATCATTAAATTGGCGCTTATCGTATTGGCTCGCATGTGGGTCTTGAATTGTTTGACGGGCATGCGTTGTGGCATTTTTACCTTTTTCAAACTGACCATCAAAGTTAACCCAATCAGCTGTTGGCATATCAGACATCCACTGGTGCGATGAACCAAAGTGATTAAGAACCATGTCCATCACTAAACCGATACCATGCTCTTTTGCTTTCACTGATAGCGTTTTATAGAGCTCATTACTGCCCATACGCGGGTCGACCTTGTAAAAATCTGTGATTGCATACCCATGATAAGAGTAACTTGGCATATTATTTTCAAGTACAGGTGTTAGCCAAAGTTGAGTGACGCCTAAATTTTCTAGGTATTCAAGACTATTAATCACACCTTGAATATCACCGCCATGGCGACCGCCCTTAAACTCAGGGTTTGCTGCCTCTTGCATTGAAGCAATACTATCGTTCGTTGGATCACCGTTAACAAATCGGTCAGGATTTATTAAATACAGCGTGTCTGTATTTGTAAATCCTGGGCGCTTTGCACTGTTTTTATTGCGGGTATTTAACCGATATGTAAAGACAGTTCCATCCGACGCTTTAAAGCTAAGTTCACCTGCTTTTGCATTATCGCTGATGTTTAAATTCAGAAATGCGTAGTTAGCATTATTCGTTGTTGTAACCCCTTTAAACTCAACGCCTTTGTAAGGCAACATCTGCCAAGTTTGTTTCGCAATGTTGCCCTCGTGAAGCATAACTTGTAACGATTCGTTCTGCATGCCCACCCACCAGCTTTCTGGTGAGGCAGTGATTGCATAACTCGCTGTCGAATTTAAAAACGTTAATACGGTGCTTACTGCAAAAATTGTATGTGTCTTTTTCATAATTAATTTTGTATTTTTTCTAAAAATTCACTGTGGCTGGGCAGCTGCTCAACCGTGCTATTAATCAAGGTTTTTAAATTGCTAAATAGCTCATTAAGCTGATTATCTGTTAAGGCATTTGTTAAAGGATGATAATCTTCAGCAATCAGGCCTTGCCCTATCAACACTTGTTGCCACGCGACTTCGGCAAATAACTCATCGTCTTCACGCACTAGCTTACCGCTGGTTTTAAATAGCGCTATTTTCTTAGCAAGGCTGCTTGGAATATCCATGCCCTTACAAAGACGCCAAAATGGACTGTCGTCTCGCTCTGTAAGTTTGTAGTGGAGAATAATAAAGTCACGAATTCGCTCAAATTCTGTTTTACTTTGTTTGTTAAATTCATCCACTAAGTTTTGCTTAATACCTTGATGTGGAAAAAACTTGATCAACCGGATAGCTGCACTTTGAATTAAATGAATACTGGTTGACTCTAAGGGCTCTAAAAAACCACTCGATAAGCCAACCGATACCACATTTTTATGCCACTGCTTTAAGCGTCGACCCGTTTTAAATTTAATAATTCGTGGCTCAGTTAAGGGCTTAGCTGGCAAGTTGTTTAGCAGCTGCTGTTTTGCATTTTCATCTGATAGATATCGACTTGAATACACCAAGCCATTACCAACACGATGTTGGAGTGGAATTTGCCATTGCCAACCTGACTCTCTAGCGATAGAGCGGGTATAGGGAATGGCGTTGCTTGCAGACTCACTTTGGACAGCTACAGCGCTATCACACGGTAACCAGTGCGACCAATCTTCAAACCCCGTATTCAGCGTTTGCTCTATAAGTAATGCTCGCAGGCCGGTGCAATCAATAAATAAGTCCCCTTCAATCAGGCTACCATCTTCTAGCTTTAACGCATTGATAGACCCTGTTTGATCGCATTGACTTATCGTTTCTATTTTTCCTTCAATGCGATTAACCCCCCGCGATTGGGCTAATTCTTTTAAAAATTCACCATAGCGTGTCGCATCAAAATGATACGCGTAATGTAAGCCCGCTAATTGGGTATTAGGAATGTTTTTGAGATGGGCAAATTTATGCGCTTTTGCAGCTTGGTAGTTGAGAGAGAAATCCCAAAAGTCAGGGGCGTTTTGTGTTTGGTTTGCTTTCAACCAAAAGTGATAAAATGCGCAAAACGGGAAGTCCTTACCTATTTCGCCAAAAGCGTGCATATAACTGTGCCCTTGGCTACGCCAGTTTTCAAACTCTATCCCCAGTTTAATGGTTGCACCAGTCGCCTTGATAAATTCTTTTTCTGAAATACCAAGAGCCCCATTTAAATGCAAAATAGGGGGAATACTTGCCTCACCAACGCCAACAGTGCCAATTTCGGCAGATTCAACGAGAGTAATATCAAGTGATTTTCCAAGCACTTTGTTGAGTAGTGCGGCGGTGATCCACCCAGCAGTTCCACCACCGGCAATCACAACTTTTGTTATTTTTTTTGCTTCCATAGTACACCTAACACCAATTTCAATTCATTGAGTGTAGCCCACTGATATAAAAAAGCCCTTGTAAAACAAATCACAAGGGCAATTTTCTATCGCTGTTTAAGCTAATTACAGCTTGTAGCTGAAACCTAACAGGAATGTACGACCGTAGTCTTGGTAATCACGTACTTGCAGTGCGTTATCACCTTGTAGAGACGTGAACGGCTCTTCTGTGATGTTTTGCACTTGGAATGTAACACTCAAGTTTTCGAGACCTTGGATACCGGCTTCTGCAAAATCATAGCCGATTTGAGCATCCCAAATTGTTTCGCCTTTGATATCAACTTGTGTGGTTGCAAATCCTGCTCCATAAATATCACCTTTAAAGTCGCTACGCTTACGCATGCTAGTACGTGCTTGGAAACCGTTGCGCTCAAAGTACACTGTTAAGCTATCAATTTGATCAGATAACCCTGGTAATTCATACTCATTACCATTTGGGTCTGTAATATCCTGCTCAACACCAGTATGGCTTGCGATTAAACCAAAACCATCCAGTGATTCACTGAACATTGTAAATGGCAGTGTTAATGAAAGCTCATAACCCCAAAGGTCACCAGAGCCACCATTTACTTTACCAGAACCGGTACCAGTTGAATTCGAAGGAATTTCACCCGTAGATGGGTCCGCCACACCACTCATATCGATTTCGTACTTACCGTCAAAAATCCATTGCGTGATATCTTTATAGAAAACTGCAGCAGCAAAGTACCCTTCTTCATGGAAGTAGTTTTCGTAGCTTAAGTCAAAGCCAGTTGCTTCTTTAGGCTCAAGTTCTGGGTTACCCCCAGAGACACTCCAGTAGTTTCCATTATCATCAGGTTGCTGATTATATGATGCACTTACAGATGCATTCATTTCATCCAAACGAGCACGAGAAATCGTTTTCGCAGCGCCGAAACGTACAGTTTGCTCTTCATCAATTGCAAACGATAAGTTTAAGCTTGGCAAAAAGTGGCTGTAGTCATGGCTAATATCTGTAGGAGAGACAACAACTTCACCATCAATTGTATTCGCAGCAAAACCTTGCGAAGACTGCTCAGTTTTAACATAGCGAACACCAATGTTACCTGTCACAGGGATTGAGCCTATTTCTGCATTGATATCAGCTTGAGCGAAGAACGCGGTTACTTCCTCCTGAACTGTCCAAGAGCGAGTTAAATGCTTTGAGTCATTTAAACTTTCACGGAATAAATCATAGTAGCCATCCTCAACAAGCGCATTTGTATCATAAGCAATCATGTCACCCATACCAATAAAGTCTAAGCTTGCGCTGCCTAAACGATATTCCTCAGGAACAATCATCATCCCTGGATTGTCGAGCGAGAAACCTGCTAATGTCATGAAGTACCCTTCTGACTCTTTGCTCTTCTCGCGATCACGAAATGACATACCAAATGACACGCGGCTAATATACGCGTTATCGAGGACTTTGCTTGCAGCAAGTTTCAATGTGCTTAGTTCATCATTAATTTCAGGTGCATTGATAAAACCATCTTGTGCCTGATGTTTATAACCGGAAATATCATTACCATCGGCATCGACTAGGCCGTATTTTAAGTTAAGTGGTTTACTTTCACCCCAAGATAGTGGGCCTCCTAACTGAATTAGATCGTAGTCACTGTAATCAAGTTCATGAGAGAACTGTGCACCAGTGTTACCGCCATCAAATACATAGCCTATATTATCTGCCACACCACGATCATTACCGCGGCCTGTACCTGAATAACTCTCTATACTCCAAATTTGACGCTCAACTTCTGAACGACTCGCATCAAACTCAACTGACCATTCGTCATTAATATCGTATTTAGTATTGAAACCAAACTGAGTTAGTTCTGCATTACGCTCTTCATAGTCATTACGAACAACAACACGTTGACCTTCTGTTACTGCACTAGTTATAAAACCAGAATTTTCATCAATAACCAAATTTGTTGCTGGAATTTCTTCAGCTGACATTGAGCCTTGACCCCAACCAAATGGCACCTCAATACCACGTAGGATTTTCTCATCAGAAAAATCAACATACAATGCATCGAATGTCATATTTAAGCGGTCATTCGGTGCTGCTTCAATAACGAGCATTGCTGAATCACGTTCAAGCGTCGATGACCGAACAAACGGCTTTGCACCACCTAACATTGAATAGGTATCTGTGTAACCTTCAACCTTTTTATCTGGGTAGCCCCATGAGTTCCAGCGTTTCTCTTGGTTAGGTGAGCTCATGGTGTTGTAAGCAAATGCAACACCGATGGTGTCATCAGCAAACTGATCAATGTATGAAACCGTACCACGGAAACCTTTATCGTCACCGTCTGGGTTTAATTTATCAAAACCTGTTTGCTCATATTGGCCATTAAACATGATAACTTGCTCGCCTTTACTTAAAGGCTTAACAGTTTGCATGTCGATTACACCAGCAATACCTTCCGCTTCGATACCTGCGCTTGGTGTTTTGTATACCGTTACGCCGCTCATTATTTCTGATGGGTAAAGGTCAAACTCAACACCGCGGTTATCGCCAATTGATACTTGCTCACGACCGTTAAATGTTGTTGCACTTTCGTTTTCACTGAAACCACGCACACTTACGCGACTAGCACGACCATCTAGACGTTGTGCTGTAAGGCCAGGAAGGCGTGCGATTGATTCTGCAATTGATGAATCAGGTAATTTACCGATATCTTCTGCTGAGATTGACTCAACAACTTCAGGAGTGAAGCGTTTCGTGTTAATAGATTCTACAACACTGCCACGAAAACCTTTTACTTCGATAACTTCAACGTTATCGTTTTTTGTTTTTTGGTCTTCTTCTGCAGCATACGCTACAAAGCTATTTAAACCTGCGGCTGTTAAAGCCAGAGTTAATATACTTGGTTTGAACATAGACATGATGTTTTCCCATTACCCAAATTGTAATGTCAACGCCTTGCAGTTATTCATGATAGCAATAGCTGTTAATCGCTGACTGATTTTGTTGTCAACACGAATATTAACGCTCAGATTATTTTCTTAACAAATTTATGCATACGTATTCAGACTAGACGATGCAAACAAAAATTAACAACAAATTTACACGCAGATGTTGTAATGCATTGTTTATTAATCGTTTATTTATAAAACAGAGACGTCAAATGTGAATGAAACATTTTTTATCCAACGTCGTATTGTATTGGGCACAAATACGTATGGAGCACGCCTCTACCTAGTTTATATAAAAATTGAATGTCATTTAAAAAAGGTAAACGAACGCAAAGTGTTAATTGGTCTTACCAAAAACATTTTGCACCTTTATGGTGAAAGCCAATTAAATTATGCACCACGTAGGCGCGTTGTTTGGTATCACTCTCAACGGCAAAAATTGGTAAATAATTTACTCTTAAAAATAATCGCTGTAAAAGTGGACTCAATCCCTTAGTTTTACAACGCTGGCAGATGAAATTACCGTGCATACGTATGCAGAGTTTTTACAGCATCCCACCCTTCACGTATGCTTTTGACATTCTGGCAACATATTAATAAGCGTTGCCCTAGGGTTTACATACACTGAGTGTCACGATGGAGAAAAACATGGCTCAAAAGCAGTGGTATAAAGGTGCGGTTATTTATCAGGTTTATCCGCGCAGTTTCCAAGACACCAATGGCGACGGCATTGGTGATATCAAAGGTATCATTGATCGCATTGATTACATTAAAAGCTTGGGTGTGGATGCTATTTGGGTTTCACCTTTTTTTAAATCACCCATGAAGGACTTCGGATACGACATTAGTGATTACCGCGATATCGATCCTATTTTCGGTAACCTAGACGATTTTGATGAATTAATTGCCCAAGCGCATGAGCGCAATATTAAAATCATCATCGATCAGGTATTGAGCCACACTTCAGATCAACACCAGTGGTTTCTCGATAGCCGTGAAGATAAAAATAATGATAAAGCTGATTGGTACGTGTGGGCTGACGCAAAACCTGACGGTACTCAACCAAATAACTGGCTGTCTATTTTTGGTGGTCCTGCATGGCAATGGGAGCCACGTAGAGGGCAATATTATTTACATAACTTTTTTGCTGAACAGCCAGATCTAAACTTCCATAACCCTGAAGTGCGTAAAGCCGTCCTTGATAACGTTGAGTTTTGGCTGAAAAAAGGCGTAGATGGCTTTCGTTTAGATGCCATTAACTTCTGCTACCATGATGCATTATTACGCGACAACCCCGCTAAGCCACCTGAGAAACGTCAAGGTCGAGGCTTTAGCGAAGACAATCCATATGCATTCCAGTACCACTATTACAATAATACACAACCTGAAAACTTAAGCTTTATGCAGGATATCCGTGCGTTATTAAATAAATACCCTGGCACAGTAGCCCTTGGTGAAATTTCATCTGAAGACTCACTAGCAACAATGGCTGAATATACATCGGGTGGCGATAAGCTTCATATGGGATATAGCTTTGAATTACTAACAAACGATTACAGCGCTGAGTATATTCGTAACACAGTAAGTACACTTGAAGAACGAATGACAGAAGGCTGGCCATGTTGGGCGTTTAGCAACCACGATGTTGAGCGTGTTGCGAGTCGCTGGAGCAAAGGGGATAACATCAACCCTGACCAATGCAAAATGTTAACAGCACTTCTTGCATCACTTCGCGGTAGTGTATGCATGTATCAAGGCGAAGAGCTTGGATTAGGCGAAGCAGAGGTTGCATTTGAAGACCTACAAGACCCATACGGGATAACTTTTTGGCCTAATTTTAAAGGTCGAGATGGTTGCCGCACCCCTATGCCATGGGATGCAAGTGATATAGAGCAAGCGGGGTTTTCTACAACAAAGCCGTGGTTACCTGTGGGTGAGCAGCACAAAGCAGTTGCTGTAAGCGCACAAGATGATGACAACAACTCCATTCTAAATGCATACCGTGAGTTTATGGCTTGGCGTAAAGCGAAAGATGTACTGCTAGAAGGAAGCATCGAGTTCATTAATACTGATGAGCCAGTACTTGCATTTTATCGCAGCCTCAACAGCACTAAGATGCTATGTGTGTTCAATCTAAGTGCACAACGCGCTGAATTTACAACTACTGATGTAATAACGCAGCAGCACAATGAACTATCACATCACACTGCTGAATTAACAGATAATACAGTTACTCTGCCCGGGTTTGGTTGTTTTTATGCAACTCTGAGTTAATCATCAGTTGTATTGTGAGAAGGCCCTGCATTATGCAGGGCCTTTTTTCTTAATGATTTGTTGTTTTACTATTAATATAATCTGTCAGCGCGAATAGCACGCCCGAAACAACAAAAGTAACATGTATTAAAACCTTCCACAGTAATTCATCCGTTGAATGATTTGCCGAACTTATAAACACCTTTAAAAGCTCTACTGCCGATATAGCCACAATAGCGCTTATTAATTTCATTTTTAGGCCAGAGAAGCCCACTTTACCCATCCAAACGGGTCTGTCTTCATGGTTATCTATATTGAGTTTAGAAACAAAATTTTCATAGCCACTAAAAATAATGATTAATAATAATCCCGCTAATAAAGCGGTATCAACCAGTGTCAAAATACCAACCAAGAGTTCCTGATTGCTCGCTGTGAATGTATTTAAGGCCATGCTGTATAAGTATTTAAAAAACTTTAATAGTAGAATCACAACCGCAACTAACAAACCGATAAAAAACGGGGCTAGCAACCAACGAGAGCGGAAAATAAAAGTTTCTACGACTCGCTCTAGTGTTGATGGAACTTTTTTAGGTTTTGTTTGCGACACTGACTCTGACATAACTACACGCTCATTTTATTTTTAAAATTATGTGGATAATACGTGGTTTACAATGCCAATGACTAGTTTCTACAGACAAAAAAATGATTATTTTTTGCTTATCTTAACGATAAAAATATTTCGTTATCTTTTTTAGATATTTAGTTTATAAATTCACTCAAGCAAAGTGGATAACAGTTTGCGTTCCATTACTGCGCTTTTCGATGGCAGTAACTATTAATTATGTTGATTAGGAATAATTAAATGAACAAAGCATTGCTAGCACTAATTTTGGCACCTGTATTAAGCGTGTCAGCGTCATACGCAATCGCTAACGAAGCAGCTGAAGCGTCACCAGAAATGATCAAAGAATTCACTGAAATGTGTTTAAACTGGGCAAAGGACGACGATATCAGCAATGAAGAATTAAAACCATACGTATTAAAATGTGTTAACGATGAACTTGAAGCTGAAGGCTTTAAGAAAGTAAAAGACGTACAAATCTAATTTATCGTTGATAGCTAATAAAAAACCGGAGTTGACACAATGATGTGCGCTCCGGTTTTTTATGTTCAGCTATTCTATTGCTTTAACAGACAGGCTACTTTTTAGCCTTTGTTGCAGCTTTCTTTTTAGCGGGGGCCTTCTTCTTACTTTCTTCGACCCATTTTCCACCTTGATAATGAGCTGTCCAGCCTGTTGCTTTGCCGTCTACCTCTGTCATCACATACTGTTCTTTATTTTTACGGCTATAACGAACAATTGATGGGTTACCATCTGGATCATGCGTAGGAGCATCTGCTAGGTAATAAAACTTCTCAGAAATACGGTCTCTAAAACGTTTTAATTCTTCAACTTTAGGAGCTCGCGTTTCCCGTGATTTCGGGAATGTATTCGCCGCTAAGAAAATACCCGACGCACCGTCACGCAGCACAAAATACGCCTCTGACTTTTCACACTCTAATTCTGGTAAATGAACAGGATCTTCTTTTGGTGGCGCAGCTTCACCATTTTTAAGTAGTTTACGGGTATTTTTACAATCATCGTTACTACAACCAAAATATTTACCGAATCGGCCTGATTTTAGTTGCATATCAGCACCGCATTTATCGCATTCGATTATTGGGCCGTCATACCCTTTAATTTTAAACGTGCCTTGCTCAACCACATAGCCTTTACAGGCTGGGTTATTACCGCAGACATGCAGCTTACGGGTTTCATCAATTAGGTATGAATCCATAGCTGTTTCACAGATTGGGCAACGCTTCATTTGCATCAACGTTTCTGTCTCGACGTCTTCAACATCGGCAGCAATGGCTTCATCACCAGATACAAGATTCATTGTCGTAGTACAGCGCTCTTTAGGCGGTAAGTTGTATCCTGTACACCCTAAGAAAACACCAGTCGATGCAGTACGAATCCCCATTTTACGGCCACAGGTTGGACAATCTATATCTGTTTCAACCATTTGGTTCTGACGCATACCACCTTGTTCTTCATCTCCTGAAGCGATTTCAAGCTGTTTTGAAAAGTCTGCATAAAACTTATCGAGTACTTGCGTCCAGATGCGCTCGCCTTCAGCGATATCATCTAGACGACCTTCCATTTTTGCTGTGAAATCGAAGTTCATTAAATCTTCAAAGTTTTCAACTAAGCGGTCAGTAACGATCTCTCCCATTTTCTCAGCAAAGAAACGACGGTTTTCAACTCGCACATAACCACGGTCCTGAATGGTTGAAATAATTGAGGCATACGTTGATGGACGCCCAATACCTCGTTTCTCAAGCTCTTTAACCAAGCTTGCTTCACTAAAACGAGCAGGTGGTTTTGTGAAATGTTGTTTCGGGTCAAGCTCAACTAAGCTCAGAATTTCACCTTGCTTTACAGCGGGGAGTGACTGATCTTCTTCATTTTTCTTA
Source organism: Pseudoalteromonas lipolytica (assembly GCF_900116435.1). Classification (GTDB taxonomy): domain Bacteria; phylum Pseudomonadota; class Gammaproteobacteria; order Enterobacterales; family Alteromonadaceae; genus Pseudoalteromonas; species Pseudoalteromonas lipolytica. Next base: position 255,167 of record NZ_FPAZ01000001.1, read on the forward strand.
CGCACAGCAGGCTGTACTCTTGTCCAACCATCAAAACGAAGGACACGGCCTTTTGCTTTTAATTGGTAATCACCCGCGCCAACCGTTAAGGTTGTTAAATCATATTCAGCTGGCACCATTTGACACGCGACGAATTGACGCCAAATTAACTCATATAATTTTTTCGCATCGGCTTCAACACCGTCTAAATGACCCGACAATACAGAAACACTTGAAGGACGAATCGCTTCGTGCGCTTCTTGTGCATTGCCTTTAGAGCTGTAGCTAATAGGTGCTTTTGGTAGGTACTTATCACCGAACTGCTCAGCAACATAGTCACGGCACATTTCAACCGCATCTTTTGACAAGTTGGTTGAATCAGTACGCATATAGGTAATATGACCTGCTTCATACAAACGCTGAGCAAGCATCATGGTCTTTTTAACACCATAGCCTAAGCGAGTGCTCGCGGCCTGTTGCATAGTCGATGTAATGAAAGGAGCACTCGGTTTGCTTTTACTTGGCTTTTCTTCAACGCTTACAACTTCATACTGAGCTTTCTCAAGGTCACGAACCGCAGACATTGCTTGCTGCTCGTTAACAGGCTTAAATGCCTTATCAGCGTGTTTTGTAACTTCAAGGCGTAAGGCAGACTCACTATTTTTAACATCGGCATGCACATCCCAAAACTCTTCAGGAATAAATGCTTTTATTTCACGTTCACGTTCTACCAGCAAACGAACAGCAACAGACTGAACACGGCCTGCAGAAAGACCGCGTGCAACTTTGGCCCACAACAACGGCGAGACCATAAAACCCACTACTCGGTCAAGGAAACGGCGTGCTTGTTGCGCATACACCATATCGGTGTTTAATTCACCGGGTGTTTCAAAAGCTTGCTGAATCGCATTTTTGGTAATCTCGTTAAAAACAACACGCTTATATTTCTCTGGCTCACCACCGATAATCTGTTCGAGGTGCCATGCAATCGCTTCCCCTTCTCTATCCAAATCGGTTGCGAGATAGATTTTATCGGCATTTTCTGCAAGCTTCTTTAATTCTTGAACGACTTTCTCTTTGCCAGGCAAAACTTCATAATGGGGTTCCCAGCCTTTCTCAGGGTCAATTCCCATACGTGCAACAAGATTTTTGTAATCTCGTTGTTTTTTATACGCAGCTTTTTCTTCTGGTGACATTTTTCGAACCTCAGCAGGGGTTTTCGTTGCTGCTGTTTTCGTTTTGCCTGAACCTGAAGTCGGTAGATCACGTACATGCCCAACACTGGACTTGACGATAAAATCGTTACCTAAGTATTTATTAATTGTTTTAGCCTTTGCTGGAGACTCTACAATTACAAGTGATTTGCCCATAGCTGCCTATTTCTGACCAAGAATTTTAAAAGTTTTTTGCCCTTATAAATGTATATCTATCACATCAAACAAATTAGTATGATTTATTAACATCGGAGCACGAATATTTATAGGTATATCTACAAACACCAATTGTTACAAGCTTTTAATCGAAACTTTTAACCATTGACTGAATAATTGAACAATTTTTGCTGCTAAATTAGCCAAAATGATAATTTGCTGTATTTTTATGGGGAATATATAGAACAGCAACAAAAATGCCAACCTTCTGGTTGGCATTTTTTTAAATTTAAACAATTAAATACTTGTTAACCATCATCACTGATTGCGATTGGAGCTGAGGTAACTAAGCCTTTACCTGTGGTAAATTGAACAACTAGGTTCCCCTCTGCTTTTTTATTTGCTTCAGCCTCTCTACTAATTGTTAAACCAAAAGACATGGCTGACGTTTGACTAGTATTAGGCAGCTCAAAGCCAGATGTTCCACTGTAATCACCATTATCAGTGCTCACTGAAACCGCCGTACTCGCTGGTAATGGGTTATTGTAAACATCTGAAAAATAAAGCTCGAAACTTAAAGCAGCCAATTGGTTGCCAACCATCGCTGTGGTTATATTTATTGAACCTAAATCACAGTAATCAGTGTTATCTGTAGGTTCTAAGTCCAAAATAACGGCAGTTGATGAGTCACCAGCTTGACGATAAATCGTATTACACTGCGCTATATCAACCCCTAATTGCATTGCATTGTCAGTAAAAACTGTTGGGTCTGCTGCAGTTTTTTCATTGAGAGCCGAAGCAAATCGATTACGTAACTCAGCTTTCGTAACGACAAAACGAGTGTATGCTTCACTGCCTGACATAACAATTTCAAAAGTATCCCGAATATCAATGACTTCTTTGGTACATAAACTTTCAAACGTTGCTCCCACGGTTGGGGTAGTCGCGCTTTCAGTACACACTAAACCATTGTATTTACCATCAGCAAGTGTATGCATTCCATTTAAGTCAATATCCCAATTTTCCTCAAATTGTCCTGCATTGGTATTTGTTGGGCTACAGGGATCAGTTGCATCACCTTCTTGGCAAAATTCAGCTGACTTCGTCACAGTGCCACTCACTGGGTCGTAAATAGCTGCTAAACCGTCATAGAAACCATTTTCATTATGGTCGATAAAAGCTTCTGGTAAGTCATAGCCACTGTAATATTCATTAGTATCAAAGCGGCCATTCCCATTAATATCAATATATGATTCTTGACCCTTTGCTGTCACCAACACCGTCGAACGTGCGCCTAATGGTACACCATCGTCAAAAAACGCAGCGTTTCTAATTCCAGCCATACAAGGGGCTGCGGAACCAAAATAAAGGTCACAATTGATAACACCTGTTTTCGGGTTGATACTGTTTATTTTATTGCCCCACTTATCCTCGGTAAATGGCTTTGGATTCTGTGAACGCCACTGCGCAACACATTGACCATCAACTGTATTACACTCAAGTTGAGGGTTAAATTCAGCACCATCAAGAGTGCCAACCGCCCCACCTTCTGTTGTTAAATACACAGCCGTACCATCTGGTACAGGGTTATTAAAGTGATCAGCTAAATAAACAGAGATATCCGTGGTATCACCAATATAATTAAGTGCTTCAATGTTAATTATAGTAGGGCCAGCTGTGAAACTATTACCATCGGGTAAACCTGAACTAATAGAGACTAAATCTGATACACTCACCACTTGCTCATCAAGTGACACTAATGATAATTCACCTACAGGACACGATACATTACCATTACGTTCCGCTTCTGCTTTTTGGCATTCTAAATACAACTCCTGCCAACACGTGACATTATTATTCTGATCAGCAGGTATGAGCTCTTCAGGTATATAACACGCCTGTACACGTACCGCTTGTGGCACAAAGCCAGCATTTACTTGAATGCGAGCAAGCCCTTCAGAATCGGTAGAGACACTTGCATGTGAATACCCACCTGCATCTGTTACCTCAGATAGTGAAATGCCACCGTTGGTTGAGCTTAAACGAAAATCCATTCGTTTTTGTTTTGCAGCATTACCGATTTCATCCGTTAGCTTAAATGTTAATTGACTGATTTCCTTACGAGATACGCCACCAGTTCCTTTTAACGCTAAAACATTTTCAGTGGCTTCAATGAATTCTATTGAACTGACTTCTGCAGCAGAAACAGGAACGTTTACATTAACTACTTTGGGCGTGCCACCGGTGAGCACTGTGGCTGTCACAGTATCACCTTGCGAAGTATTACATCCATTGGTTCTGTATGTAGCCGTTGCAACCCCGCTAATACTGGTTGCTTTTGAGTCCATTACAGCCAATCCCGACTCTACGCAACCAGACGTAAACTCAACATCGAGCGGTGTTACAATAGGGTTTCCGTTGCTATCAAAAATCGAAACGGTGATCACCGTAGTTGCACCAGCAGCCAATGGAACATATTCACCGTCGATTGGGTTACCTGACGCATCAAGTTTGTTGTATAGGCCATTGGTGATTTCAACATTAAGCTCTGCGGTGGCAATTTCAAATGCTTTTGAAAGAGTCACTGACTTGGCTGTCACCGACACTTCACCTGCACCACTGTTTGCACCTGGTTGTAGTTTTAAAACCGCGAAACCAAAAGGATCCGTTAATGCTTTGCCAGACTCAGGTAATAAACGACCTAGGTCAGTAGATAACTCTGCGATAATTCCTTCAATTCCATCACCTGAGCTGGTATCGGTAACTTTAACCAGAACGTCAATGAGTTGATCAGATGAAAACTGATTAACAACAACACAGCCCGATGATAAATACGTTGTTTCTAATGAAGTCGTATAGCGATTAGCATCCCAGTCTGCCGCACAACCTTTTAAAAGCTTAATATCAAGTGCGGCTTCTGCATTTTCGATTGGGGCATCATCACCACTCGAAATAAAACCGGCGATTTTAGTAATTGTGTTACCACTTTCATCAGTGTATGTAGCTACAACTTGACCCGCGCCTTTTGAATTACCGCTACTTAAAGTAACAAATGCTTCGCCGTTGGCGTCTGTAAGTGCCGTCCCTAATACAGGCGTAATTTTACCTGTATAGTTGGTAGAGAAAGAAATCAGTTGACCTGCTAAAGGCGTCTCATCGTCTAATAGAGTGGCTGTTACTGTTCCTTTATTATCTTTACTTACTGGGTTTTCTACACTAAATGGGAGGCCTGAGGCATCAACAATAGAGACGCCCAATGTCACTGTGCCACTCACACTTGAATCATCTGACTCAGAACCGTCTGATGTAAATGCAAATGTATCAAAATAGGTTTCGCCACTGACAGTATAAGAGGCTGTCACAATACCCGCACCGGCAACATCACCCGCTGTAAGCGTCATGAGTGCGTTACCATCGTTATTTGTTAATGCTGTACCTGATGAAGGGGTTAGCGATCCAATATCATCGGCAAGTGTGAATGTAACTCTTTGACCCGAAATCACCTCATCATCACGTTTTAAAGTAGCAACTAGGTCTAATGGTGCACCAGCGGTTACTTCATTATTGCTTGTTTGAGTTCCTTTAACAAAACCATTTAATGTAACCGTGAAAGTTTGATCGCCAGTTTGCGCATTGTCGCCCGCTGTTGAAAAGCTAAAACTACCAGAGAAAACAGTACCTGAGCTTGAGGTAAAACTGGCAATAATTTCATCTGCGCCAGCTTGGGTGCCTGCGTTTAATTTAACTTCAGCATTACCTTCACTGTTAGTCAGCGCTGAGGGTTGATCTAAAGTCCCCAAGTTATCCGCTAATGAAAATGTTACTTTTTTACCTGTTACATCTGAATTGCTACTCGTTAAAGAGGCGCGAATCATTAAGGGCTGATCGGCTGTTACATTATTCGATTCAGTACCATCAGCGCTATACCCTTGCACTGTTATTGTATAAGTTGGGTTATCAGTAGTATTCCCACCGTCTAATGAACCCCCTTCTTTCTCAAGTGATCCACCACCGCCACAGGCGACTAAAAGTGAGCTGAAAACTATAACACTTAGCCATCGCAATAAAGGCATTGACCTCTCCCTAGTTAGCTATTTTCATATTTACATTATTGTTTACCTGATATTAACCTAAAATCTGGACGAATATCATAATTATTTTATCTGAATTGCATCGAATTAATTCTAATATTTATCGAATTTTTCTGTATAAAAATCTTCATGCTGGTAGGCTATGGCAAAATTTATAAAAATATAGATTAGGTGTATGTCAAAAGTCCGTTCATTGAGTCTCACATCTCGTATCATGATTGGTATGGTCTTGGGTGTGATCGTTGGTTTTATCTTCCAAGCAATTTTAGCGGGTGAAGACGATTTCCTTATTCCATTAGGGTTATTCTCTTTGCCAATTAAAGCATTTTTCGTTGATGGTATTTTCCACATTGGTGGTCAAATATTCATTGCCAGTTTAAAAATGCTCGTCGTGCCCCTCGTATTCGTTTCCTTGGTGTGCGGTACGTGTAGTTTAAGCGATCCAAAAACACTGGGCCGTTTAGGGGGTAAATCAATTCTACTTTACTTGGTTACAACAGCGATCGCGATTACTGTTGCGATCACACTTGCACTGTTATTTAATCCTGGCGAGGGTATAAATTTACCGTCAGATGCAACCTACAGTGCGAAAGAAGCCCCGACTCTTGCGCAAGTTATTATTGGGATGTTCCCAACCAATCCAATTGATGCAATGGCAAATGGAAATATGCTACAAGTTATTGTTTTTGCACTTCTTTTTGGTGTAGCAATGGCTTTAAGTGGTAAAGCAGGTAAGCGAGTTGCTAGTGTATTTGAAGACCTTAACACTGTTATTTTAAAGCTTGTAACACTGCTAATGAACATTGCACCTTATGGCGTGTTCTTTTTAATGGCAAAACTATTTACAACCATCGACTTTAAACTGATTAAAAGCTTGGCACTGTATTTTAGTATTGTGATGCTGGCATTATTTATCCACGGTTTAGTGAACTACAGTATTCTTTTAAAAGTGTTAACAGGACTAAACCCGATAACGTTCCTAAAGAAAATGAAAAATGCGTGTCTGTTTGCATTTAGTACATCAAGTTCAAGTGCAACGATGCCAATCACACTGGAAACTGCCACTAAAAAATTAGGAGCTCAGAACTCAGTAGCTTCATTTACGGTCCCATTAGGCGCGACTATTAATATGGATGGCACCGCTATCATGCAAGGTGTTGCGACCGTATTTATTGCGCAAGTATTTTCTGTTGATTTAACTATATCAGATTACTTAATGGTTATTTTAACTGCGACTTTAGCCTCGGTTGGTACTGCAGGTGTACCCGGTGTTGGTCTGATTATGCTAGCGATGGTGTTAAATCAAGTAGGCTTGCCTGTAGAAGGTATCGCTATCATTATCGGTGTTGACCGTTTACTTGATATGACGCGAACAGCTGTCAATGTAACTGGTGACTGTATGGTGACATGTGTGGTAGCAAAATCGGAAGGACAGTTCGATGAGAAAGTCTTTAACGACCCTGACGCAGCCAAAGACCTAGAAGATTATCACAAATCAATTAAATAAATTTGGTCAATAAAAAACCCGCTCCTGAAGCGGGTTTTTTATTTGCATGAAAGCGAATAAATTTAAGGATTCATTCCTTTAAAACGTGACATTAAATTTACCCCTGCTTGGCTGATACTTGAACTCAGACCCACCGCGAGTTTATCCGTTAAGTTCTTTTTAACTTTGTACTTTACTTTATAGATTTGGCGTTCATCCGCTTGGTTTAGCAAGATATCATCACTGGTTTCAATTTTGTCCACTAAGCCTCTATCAAAGGCCTGAGTTGCAAACCAATGTTCACCTGTGGCAACCGAATCGATATCAAGTGAAGGACGTTGTTCACTCACGAAGGTTTTAAATAAACCATGTGTTTGTTCTATTTCCTCTTTAAACTTCTCACGGCCCTTCTCTGTATTTTCACCAAAGAGTGTCAAGGTGCGTTTGTATTCACCAGCAGTGATTTGCTCAAAATCCACATCATTCTTCTTCAAAATTTTATTGAAGTTGGGTATTTGTGCAATAACCCCTATAGAACCGACAATTGCAAATGGCGCAGCAACAATTTCGTTGGCAACGCACGCCATCATATAGCCACCACTGGCTGCAACCTTATCAATTGCAACGGTTAAATGAATACCAGCATTGCGTAAGCGTTGCAGTTGAGATGCAGCAAGCCCATAGCCATGAACCACTCCACCACCGCTTTCTAAGCGTACCAATACTTTGTCTTTTTCTTTGTCAGCAATGGTAAGAATTGCAGTGATTTCTTCACGTAAACTTTCAACTTCATGGGCATCTATACTTCCATTAAAATCAATCACATATAATCTTGGCTTAGGGTCTTTATCTTGCTGCTCTTTGGCCTCAGCTTTTTGTTGTTTAAAGTAGGCCTTAAGCTCTTTTTTAGAGAGCGTATTTTCAATAAAGTTTTGCTTAAGATCAGCCAATTGCTCACTTAAATCATCAATGCTTATCTCGCCTTTTTTAGCCTTTGGCTTAACAGCAGCACCCACAATAATCGCAACGATGGCAGCAACAGCAACCACAAAAGTAAGGGTTTTGGCAAAAAACAAGCCATATTCATATAAAAATTCCAAACACTCTCTCCATTAATTGTTAATTCGCCACAATTTATCATGCTTTAAGGCAAAAAAAAGCCACATTATGTGGCTTTTTACTTAATTGGCGGATTTCACTTATTCTGTGACAACATCCGTATTCGTAACCTGTAGAAATTGACCGCGAGCTGCTAAGAAAGTCCCTATTTGCAGCTGCATTTCAGTGGTCGCTGCTGCGCTCTCTTGCGCTGTTGCACCTGAGTCTTCAGTAGGCACAGGTGTTAGCACAGAGCTGTGATGTCCTTTAGTAAACTTAACAACATAACTCATAGGATCTGCGGTAGGCGCTTGTGTTTCAGCCACTGTCGTTAACCCCATAAGCTTTGCAAGAGGCAGACTCCCTGCAATTGGGTTGCTTGCAACCATCGGTGGAATAACTTGGTCTGCTTTATTATCTGCACCATCACCCACAACAACACTCATGTATACTGGTGTACCAAGCGCTGCAACTGCAGATGCATAGTTAGAGGGATCGCCACTGTCTAGTGCGGTTTGTGCTGCAAACGCAAATTGCGTTACTACGCCTTGAATATTAGCAAGTTTTTCGGTTTCACCAGCCATAGTTAATGAACCCACATACTCTTTATATGCACATGCTACAAAAGCCGTTTGATCAGCGGCTAAAGAACCACAATTTGAAAGTGCTTCATTTTGTGAATACGCACTAAACTCAGCCGACTCTTCAATACCAGCAGCAAGTAACACAGAACCTTGTACAAATGGGCCAAACCTAGCTGATTCGATTAAGAAACTAGCAAGACCACCGCCACCACTGGCCAGTGCAACGCTTTTTACATTAAACAGTGGATCAACTTGTTCATCCAACGGTGAATTAGCAACCGCGATAAATGCAGGCGCCACTACAGAGCCCAGTGAATGGCCAAGGAAAGAGACATCTTGTGCATTAAGATCAGCTTGGCCTGTGAAGTTCAAGCCCATACGTAAACCTAATAAATCAGCTACCGATTGACGTAAGCTATCACGTGCAACTAATAATGACTGCAAGTTCATGTAGCTTAACACCGACCCAGTCGATGCATTAAAATCATCGGTGCCATCGCCATTAACATCAACACCGCGCTCACCATGTCTTGGGTGATCAATTGCTACAGTCGCAAAACCTTGAACTGATAACTGAGCCGTAATGGCTAACATGTCTTCTTTTTTAGACGTAATACCATGTTGTAAAATAACAATTGGCCAACCACCCTCTGGCATTACAAGCTCATCTTCTCCTAATTGCACTCGGACAGCATTAATTACAGGCAAAATTGGCTTCGTAATTTGCACCGGTACATTAGCCATGCTCTGTGTTTTTGGGATGGTATTGTACTTAGTTAGATGTTTCGTTTGGTCAAGCCCTAAATCACGCAATTTACCACCACTTAGCGCCATACAAAGACCATCATTCTCGCTAATTGGATCCGTTGGAAATGATGCTCCCGCAGAAGACGCATAACCAAGTACTGCCACACCACTGTCACACAACCCTTGCCAATAGGTTGCCGACAAATCACTGACATCAGTCCCCGTCGGTGTACCTAGGTACATGGGTAGCATCACGCTGCCTTTTTGATATTGCACCCCTGCAAAAGCTGGCGATAAACCAGTAATACCCCGTGATGCAAATACTTGCTCAACTGTCATAACAGGTCGCTCTGGGATTTGCACTGTAGGACGCGGTAAAGCGTCTTGGGTTAGGCTGGCAGCTAGCAGTTGTTTAACAGTGCCTAATACTTGACCTGCTGATTGCATTGTCATTGCCGCAGAGTAAATAATGTCATCTTTACTGATTTGGCCACCTGAAGTGACAGCATTTTCATAGCTGTTAATAACTGCTTGAAGTGACTTTTGAGAATCAGTAATAAGCGGTGCTTCTTCACTAACAAGCGCATACGTAGACGAAGGCTCAATTGAACGACCTTCAGAGTCCAACAACGACGTCGTTAATACATTTATATATGTACTACCCGCTTTAAATGGTTTTAGCGGAATAACAGCGACAGAATCACTCGAACCTTGCGTAATAAAATCAACACCAAAAGTGAGTTCTGATACCAGCTTACATGCAATACCTGCAGGTACTTGTGAACAGGTCTCATCAGTTTGACTTGCACCCATCACAACTTCAAAAATACGTACAGCACCAGGCCCCCCCGCCGAAGCGGCATCAAGCGAAACACCTGGAGGGAATGCGAGGTCGATTTTAAACGGAGTCTGTGTTGACCAACCATCGAGTGCACCCAATGCAAGTTGAGGATTAGCATACGCGGCACGAGGAACACTGACATTGTTGTCATCTAATTCGCCAGGGATATTCAGTGTACCGTCTAGTGTGCCACTCATTAATAAGTCATTTGGCACAGAGATAACACTGTTGGCAGGGTCAAACTTAACTGTCGCGCTAGGGATGATAGGAGGGCTGTCATTTTTTACATCTTCTAATGTTTCTCCTCCACCACAGCCGGTAATGACTGATGCAATGGCTAGTGAAAGTAGCAATTTTTTCATAATTTCGCTCCGCGCAAATCTTATTGTTATTGTGTGTTCAAGTATAAAAGTAGTCGCTAGACTGCCTTTAGTTAAGTTAATTTAATGTAATTAGGTTATTAATAAGACATTAGACCAGTTAAAGTTAACGTAAAGTTTCAATTTTCGCCACCTTAATTTGCAATAAATTCGATAACTTGGCTTTTTGCTATGGTAAAATAGAAAAAAATGTAATCAATGGTACTTTTATGCACACATATAAAGCTGCTGAGAATGCGCTAAAAGACAAAGTAATTCTAATAACAGGTGCCGGTGATGGTATTGGTCGCGTTGCCGCATTAACCTATGCAAAGCAGGGTGCCACTGTTATTTTACTTGGAAAAACAACCAGTAAACTTGAAGCTGTTTACGATGAAATTATCAATGCGGGTGGTCCACAACCTGCTATTGTGCCAATGGACTTAAAAGGCGCAACTAAGCAAAACTACCGTGATCTAGCTGCTACTATAGCACAACAATTTGGTAAATTAGACGGACTCCTCAATAACGCTGGAATTTTAGGGTCGCTCGGCCCGCTTGAGCACTTTTGCGTTTCAACTTTCGAAAATATCATGAAAGTTAATGTGACAGCGCAGGCTATGATCACTAAATATATGTTCCCAGTACTTCGTAAATCGCCGAGTGCTTCTGTGATATTCACATCGTCAGGCGTTGGCCGTAAAGGGCGTGAGTTTTGGGGAGCATACGCTATTTCAAAATTTGCAGTTGAAGGGATGATGCAAACATGGGCATCTGAAGTAGGTAAAACTAATATCCGTATTAACTGTATTAACCCTGGTGCAACACGGACAGCCATGCGCGCGTCTGCCTACCCAGGTGAAGACAGAGATAAATTGGCTACTGCAGAAGATTTAATGCCAACCTATTTATATCTGATGAGTGATGATTCTAAAGAAGTGAATGGTCAATCACTTGATGCACAGCAAAAATAAAAAACGCGGGTATTAAACCCGCGCTTTACTGTTCATTAACGGCGCTTAGTTTGTTTAACACGGTGATTATGCTTTTTAACCGCTTTACGAATTTGATTAATCTTAGCGCGCTTCTCTTTACGCTTATCTGGGATTGCAGATAGCTTAGTTTGTGTCTCACGGCCTAGCTGTACGGTTTTACGCAAATAATTCACTGTATCTAGGTCAAGCTCTGCCCATCCACCTTGCGGTAAACGTTTATCAAGTTCTAACTTACCATAGCGAATACGGATCAAACGAGACACTTCAACATCTTGTGACTGCCACAAACGACGCACTTCGCGGTTACGGCCTTCAGTTAATGTCACATTAAACCAACGGTTAATGCCTTCTCCACCCATCGGCTTTATATTTAAAAATTTCGCAGGGCCATCTTCAAGCTCAACCCCTTTAGTCAAATTTCGTAACGTTTCGTTAGTAACTTCACCAAATACACGCGCCGAGTACTCACGCTCTACTTCATAACTTGGGTGCATCAAGCGGTTAGCCAGTTCACCGTCATTAGTAAATAACATTAAGCCAGCCGTATTAATATCTAGGCGCCCGACCGCAATCCAGCGATCACCATCAACACGAGGGAGACGATCGAATACTGTGCGTCGGCCTTCTGGGTCTTTACGTGTACATAACTCACCTTCTGGCTTGTTATACATTAATACACGACAAATACGCTCTGCCTTATCTTCAATTTTTACTACATGACCGTCGACACGAATTACATCAGTTGGTTCAACACGATCACCTAAACGGGCAACCTTACCATTTACACTCACGCGATTTGCATCAATGTATTTTTCCATTTCGCGGCGCGAACCCACACCCGCTCTCGCCAACACTTTTTGTAACTTTTCAGTTTCTACTGTACTCATTCAGATAGTTCTCTCACAGAAGGATCACTCAATAGCTGGTTGATTTTACTTTCCTGAGTGTCAGGCAAAGGCGGTAACTCATCTAAACCAGCTAATGAAAAATAGTCTAAGAAAGTGGCCGTCGTTGCATAAAGCGTCGGGCGCCCTGGCACTTCTTTGTGCCCAACAACTCTTATCCACTCTCTTTCTAATAACGTTTTAATAATTCCTGAGCCCACCGTTACACCTCGTACTTGTTCAATTTCGCCACGGGTGATTGGTTGTCGATAGGCAATCAGAGATAATGTTTCTAACAGTGCTCTTGAATATTTAGGCGCACGTTCTTGCCATAAATTCGCAAGCCAAGGCGCAAGGCTTGCACAGGCCTGAAAGCGATACCCACTGCCAACAGCAACAAGATTTATGCCGCGAGTTTGATAATGCGTTTGAATCTGTTCAATTGCATTATTAATTCTGGGCATTGATACGCTTAACTCAGCTAAAACCGTTTCTTTTAAATGACGTTTAGACAGCGGTTTTCCAGCAACAAAAATCGCGGCTTCTATGATTTCGACAAGCTGTTCATCACTGATACGTTTTGTAGCCATTGCACCTAAAGGTCATTTTATTTCACTAACGCTCTATTATGACAGAAGTCACTGAAGGTTGGAAAATTTATTACTAAAAACCAGCGTAATTTACGCCATGCTTTTGCAGCGTGGATAAAACAGAGACCTTTTTGACAGTTTTAGCCATTAAAAAAGCGCTACAAAGAGCGCTTTTATCATTCAGAGTAAGTTATTGCGTCATTCAGCAACACTCACCCATTTTATAAACAGTTATTTTTCATTAAATTGCTGCGTTTTGGTAGCGTTTTACAAAGTCTGTCACCGCTTCGCCATTACATTTTAATGAATTTAAGTTACCTATTTTCTCACGTACAGGAGTTAAGCCTTGCTTAAGTGCTGTAATACACAGCTGAGTTTCTTTTTGCTGGTTTTTTGCAAAAACTTCAACCTGCGCTTTTTTTGGAACATGCTGTGAAGGTGCTTTTTTAGCGAGCTCACGAATGTCAGTTCCATTGCATAAAATACTTGGTGAAAAACGTGACATTGCGATGCCATGTTTTGCTGCTTCTTTACGAGCAGCGGTAAACCCTTCATTTGCACTTAAACTACATAACTTAGATTCGATACTGTTGTCTGCAGAAAAGTAGCTCGGGTTGCTTGCTAATGTGCCAAATGAGATAGACGCAATTGAAAGCATCACTAATTGTTTTTTCATGGTTTACCTTTAAGTAGTACATAATTTGAACGGGTGTGTTCGCGCATTATATAAACAAAAATAAGCAGATCAACTGAATTATTTATTTAATTTAATAATTAATAACGAGTTAACAATACCTTTAAGAAGTTAATCAATTGTGCAACATTTATTCATAGTGTTTTTCAAAATTTGCTCATGAATAGCCGTTAGTTTGATGGTAGAATTAACCTACTCGTTCTAAACAAAAATAACTTATAGGTGCACGATGAAGGTAATTTCATTCAACATTAACGGGCTGCGTGCTCGTCTACATCAATTGCAAGCCGTTATCGATAAACATCAGCCTGATATCATTGGCTTACAAGAAATTAAAGTTCACGATGAAGCCTTCCCTCTCGAAGACGTGCAAAAAATGGGTTATCACGTTTATTTTCATGGTCAAAAAGCGCATTACGGTGTAGCTATGCTGTGTAAGCAAGAGCCAAAGTCTATTGTTAAAGGTTTTGCGACTGATACAGACGAATCACAGCGCCGTATGATCAGCGTAACTGTGGCGCAAGAAAATGGCCGTGACTTAACGGTAATGAATGGTTACTTTCCGCAAGGAGACAACATTGCTCATGAAACAAAATTTCCTTATAAACGTCAGTTCTATAAAGATTTAATGACGCATTTAAATGATAACCACACGCCAGATCAAGATGTAATCGTGATGGGAGATATTAATATTTCACCGACTGACCTCGATATTGGTATCGGTGAGCCAAATCGTATACGTTGGTTAAAAACGGGTAAATGCTCATTTCAACCTGAAGAGCGTGAATGGCTAGCCACATTATTAAATTGGGGTTTTAAAGACACGTTCCGCGAGCTATATCCTGAAAAAACAGAGCAGTATTCGTGGTTTGATTACCGCTCGAAAGGGTTTGATGACAACCGAGGACTGCGTATCGACGTTATTTTAGCAACTCCAACTCTTGCTGAGCGTTGTGTCGAATCTGGTATCGATTACGAATTACGTGGAATCGAAAAGCCATCAGATCACGCCCCTATCTGGTCTTCTTTTGACGCATGATAGAGCAATTGCAATGGCAGCTCCCTTTGTGGAGCTGTGTGGCTTTCATACTTTGGCTTAGCTTTGATAAAAATAACTTTGCACAGCTATTGGCAACGCCAATCAGACAAGTAGGTGTGCTTGCCTGTGCACTTGTGCTTGCTGTGCTGTGGCGTATAAAAGCCGGTATTTTACCTGGCCTCGAATTGCATATACTAGGGGTCAGTGCAGTTACCCTTATTTTAGGCTGGCGGTTGGCAATTTTTGCAAGTGTGCTCGCAAGTGCCTTGTTGATTTTAGTGGCTCAGTTGCCCATAAGCCTTCTGCCGATTCACTTACTTTTCACTGCCTTTATACCCATTTCGCTCAGCTACCTGTGTTTTGTGCTTTGCTATACCTACTTACCAAAACACTTTTTTATCTATATCTTTTTCTGTGCCTTTTTAACTGCTGCACTCATCGCCTGTATTAAAATACTCACCAGTGGCATGCTCTATTACGTTATGGGTGAATATAGCTTGATTGAAATTTCGCAAAACTACCTAATTTTATGTGCCATAATTTGGTTTCCTGAAGCGATGCTCAATGGCATGGCTATTACCTTATTGATCACCTATCGCCCACATTGGGTTAAAACCTTTTATGATAAGGACTACTTAGACTCATGAGTCTTCACTACCACTGCCCGCTTTGCAAACACGCACTGACTTTAACTGATAAAACATATCGCTGCGTGAATAATCACAGCTTTGATATTGCCAAAGAAGGCTACGTAAATTTATTACCCGTACAAAATAAAAAGTCGAAGCAACCGGGTGATAACCTCGACATGGTACAAGCGCGCCGCGCCTTTTTATCTGCTGGCCATTATGGCTTTTTACAGCACGCTATTGCACGCTTAGTCTCTAAATTAAAACCTGTGTCAGTAATAGATCTTGGCTGTGGCGAAGGGTTTTACACCCACGCGATAGCGAACTCATCGAATGCAACAGTGTATGGGGTCGATATTTCGAAACCGGCAGTGAAATATGCCGCAAAACGCTATGAAAATGCCCATTTTAGTGTCGCATCAATTAGCCAATCGCCCTTTGCAGATAGTGAAGCTGATGTACTGGTAAGTGTCTTTGCCCCGCTTTTTGCAGACGAACTCGCGCGCCTAGCAAAACCCCAAAGCACATTGATTGTGGCAAGCCCCGGCCCATGGCACCTTAAAGAGTTAAAGTCGTTTATTTACGCAGATGTTAAACCACATACCCAGATAGAAGCGCCCAATGGTTTTAGCACAAAATCGACAGAGCTACTTGAGCAACAAACCGTATTAAGTGTTGAAGACATTAAGCATTTGATAATGATGACGCCATTTGCGTGGAAATTTCGCCCTGAACATTGGCAAGAAATAGAACAAAAAGGCCCACAAACAGTGACATTATCATTTTATGTGAGCCAGTTTATTCGTGACTAAAAGTGTTCTTTTGTGAAGGCTTTGTCCATTTTTTCGAACATATCTTTTAGCAGTTGAGCCAAATCAGAATAGCGTGGTTTTTCAGTCGTTAATTGCGACTGGTAACCATGCGCTTTCATTTTACTATGAAGCTCTGTGTACCAGTTAAACATTGCAGGCTCTAACCGAGTTTCTGCGCGCTTACCTAACCACAACAAACCTTGCAATGGTAATGACAGAAAAAATAATGCAATTGTAATTGCTTGTGGGAAAAATTCACTGCCTAAGTAGTTTACTTGCATAAACACAGTCAGCATCGCCAGTATAGGCATTACTGTAATGGCAAGCTCAGTGGCTTTTATCACTTTAAATTCAGCAAACAAGGGAGCAAGCTCTTGTCGCATAGGCCACTTTTTGGCGTATTGGCGACCTGTTTGCACTTGTGACATGACACTTTTTTGCATCATCACTCCTAGGTTTTCATACTGTTTCACATGTGAGTGTAACACACTCCCGGACACAATCCCTGCAAAACCTGTCCTAGTTTTTTGTTAATCAGGCTAACGTTTAACAACTAAATGAGATAAAATATTATCGGCACAAGTCAACAAGACTTTAGTATAATTACGACCTAACTCTGTTAAGTGTAGCAACAAAATATGTTTTTACTATACTGGCACAGAACACTAATTATCAAGCCGTACTCACTCTGATATTGTATTTTTAGGACTCAGCTATGCCTTTGCAACCTTGCTCACCACGCCATGTTTTAGTATTAAACTGTGGTAGTTCAAGTCTAAAGTTCGCCATTTTAGACGCCACCACCTCCGACGAAATAATTTCTGGTCTTGCTGAACGATTAGGCTCAGAAACACCTTCAATTAAGTACAAATACAAGGGCAACAAGCAAGTTATTGAACTAGCAAATGGTCAAGCACATGACGCGGCAATCGCTGAGTTAGTTAATCTGGTGAATAGTTTAGGTTTAGCAGACAACCTAATAGCTGTCGGGCATCGTGTTGTTCACGGTGGAGAACATTTCACCGAGTCAGTGCTTATCGACAACGATGTATTATCTGCGATTGAAAAAACGGCAGCCTTAGCCCCCTTGCATAACCCTGCAAATTTACTTGGTATTCGCACTGCGCAGCAGGCATTTTCAACGCTGCCACAAATTGCAGTATTTGATACCGCTTTCCATCAAACAATGCCAAATATTGCTTACTTGTATGCCCTACCTTACTCGTTATACAAGGAGCATGGCGTGAGACGATACGGCTTTCATGGTACCAGCCATTTCTATGTAGCGGGTGAAGCGGCAAAATTACTTGGCAAAGAACGCGAACAAACCAATGTGATCAGTGCTCATTTGGGTAATGGCTGTTCTGTGTGCGCCATTAAAGATGGCAACAGTGTTGATACCAGTATGGGCCTAACCCCTCTTGAAGGCCTTGTGATGGGCACGCGAAGCGGTAGCATTGACCCGGGTTTATTTACGTTCTTAACCCAGCAACTTAACTATTCTGTACAAGAAATTGATGATCTACTAAACAAACAAAGTGGTCTATTAGGTATCAGTGAGTTATCTAACGATTGTCGCACAATTGAAGAAGCGGCTGTTGCTGGTCATCAGCAGGCTAATCTTGCGCTTGATATTTTCTGCTACCGATTAGCAAAACAAATAGCCGCATTTATGGTGCCTTTGCAGCGCCTAGACGCGCTGATTTTTACCGGGGGTATTGGTGAAAACTCAGACATCATTCGCAAAAAAGTGATCACACAATTAGGCTTTTTAGGCCTTATTTGTGATGATCAAGCAAATTTAGCCG
This sequence comes from Pseudoalteromonas lipolytica, assembly GCF_900116435.1. Lineage (GTDB taxonomy): Bacteria > Pseudomonadota > Gammaproteobacteria > Enterobacterales > Alteromonadaceae > Pseudoalteromonas > Pseudoalteromonas lipolytica. The sequence goes on from NZ_FPAZ01000001.1 coordinate 273,173, forward strand.
CACGCTTTGGTCACGCAGGCTTAATCACACAAGGTGATGCCTTTACAAAAGCCTTTGTTATTCCAACCAATGAAGAATGGGTAATAGCAAACGACGCAGCACGCATTGCGAAGGAGTGTTAATTATGGCTCGCAGAATAATGTTGATCCCTATTTCAACAGGGGTTGGTTTAACATCCGTTTCGGTTGGTTTAGTACGCGCACTTGAACAAAAAGCGTTAAAAGTAAACTTTTTTAAACCTATTGCACAGCCTCGTTCGGGTGATACAGGCCCCGAGAAGTCAACACAAATTGTGACTCATGGCTCCCCCATCACTCCACCTAAGCCTTTTGATTTAGCCTATGCTGAGCAAATGATTGGGGATGGTAAGGGAGATGATCTACTTGAAGAAATTGTTGAACGCTTTGAAAACACCATAAAAGAAGACGAAATTGCCATCATCGAAGGCATGGTGCCAACGCGACGCCAGCCTTATGCTGGGCGAGTAAACCGTGAGATAGCGCAAACTCTTGGGGCTGATATTGTCTTTGTGCTAACCCCAAGCAACGACAGTAATGACCAAATTGAAGACCGCTTAGAAATTGCTTCTGGTAACTACGGCGGCGTCAATCACCCTCGCGTATTAGGCTGTATTTTTAATAAAGTGAATGCCCCACTTGATGAAGAAGGCCGCGCACGTGCTGACCTTGTTGAAGCGCATGAACCTGAGCAACTTGAAAACGAATTAAACCGTTTAGCTTCATTGCCGATCTTTAGAAAACACCCATTTAAATTACTTGGTTCAATTCCGTGGGATTTTGATCTTGTTGCACCTCGCGTTAAAGATTTATGTGAATACTTAAAAGCAGAAGTCATTAATGAAGGTGATATGGCACACCGACGTTTACGTCACGTTACTTTTTGTGCTCGCACGGTCTCGAATATTTTAAACCATTTTACCCCAGGCGTCCTTTTGGTTACGCCCGGTGACCGCTCCGACGTACTCGTTGCTGCGTGCTTATCAGCAATGAATGGTACAAAAATTGGCGCTATATTACTCACCGGTGGTTTTAAACCTGAAGACCGTATTATGCAGTTATGTGAGCAAGCAATGGACACTGGTTTGCCTATTATTGCCACAAAAGAAGACACTTGGCGCACTTCATTGCTGCTGCACAACTTTAATATGGAAGTGCCGTGTGATGATGACCAACGTATCGATAAAGTGAAGCACCATAACGCTAGCCACATCGACTCTGACTGGCTAGACAGTCTTGCGAAAAGCGTCGGTCGCACCCGAAAAATGTCACCGCCAGCGTTCCGTTTCTTATTAACAGACAAAGCACGCCAAGCGAACAAAACGGTTGTGTTACCCGAAGGTAATGAGCCACGTACAATTAAAGCTGCCGCAATTTGTGGCCAACGCGGGATTGCCAAAACCATTCTCCTTGGTGATAAAGAAGAGATTTTACGTATTGCACAACAGCAAGGTGTTGAGCTTAACGACCATGTAACCATTGTTGAACCTAAAGATGTGATCAACGAGTATGTTGCACCTATGGTAGAAATTCGTAAAAGCAAGGGCCTAACAGAAGTCGTTGCACAAGAACAACTGCTTGATAACGTTGTACTTGGTACGATGATGCTCGAACAAGGCAAAGTTGATGGATTAGTATCAGGGGCCGTTAATACCACTGCTAATACGATTCGCCCGCCATTACAACTTATTAAAACAGCACCAGGCTCGTCATTAGTATCATCCGTGTTTTTCATGTTGTTACCTGATCAAGTGCTAGTCTATGGTGACTGTGCTATTAACCCTGACCCAACGGCTGAACAACTCGCCGATATTGCGATTCAATCAGCTGACTCTGCCGCTGCATTTGGCATTGAACCCCGTGTTGCGATGATCAGTTACAGTACTGGCACATCAGGTTCAGGAGCTGATGTTGAAAAAGTGCGTGAAGCCACCAAGTTAGCGCAGCAAAAACGCCCTGATCTCATCATTGACGGTCCTCTTCAATACGATGCCGCAATTATGGAAAATGTCGCAATTAAGAAAGCGCCTGACAGCCCTGTTGCGGGTAAAGCAACTGTCTTTGTGTTCCCAGATCTTAATACCGGTAATACAACCTACAAAGCCGTACAACGAAGTGCAGAACTCATCAGTATTGGGCCTATGTTGCAAGGTATGCGTAAACCTGTGAATGACTTAAGTCGCGGTGCATTAGTTGACGATATTGTCTACACAATTGCCCTTACGGCGATTCAAGCAAAACAGGCAGAAAGCTTACTAAAATAACCCCTCAAAAATTAGGCTAGTTTATAATTCACTTATAAATTAGCCTGTTACCTTCTTTATACTGAGCTATTCCCATATTTATCCACAGATTCTGTGGACAACCTTCCAGCCCCTCTTTGACTAAAAACACGGCAACTAAATTTATTGCGCTTTAACTTACTCGTATTTATATATACTATAAATTTAAAGGCGACCTAGATAGGATTACAGATGTCAAAACAAACGCTACAGCTTCATAGTACAGAACTTACGATTCATAGCCTTGATGTCAATGACACAATTGATCCTGCCTTACTTCAACAAGCCATTTTTTTATTGCTAAAACTGCTGACGAATTATCGATTGTTTGTCCGAGTAGTTTTGAACTTCAAAGCCTTGATCAAGAGACTGATTGGCTAGCACTTGAAGTGATTGGTCCATTGGGCTTTTCACTAACGGGGATAATGGCAAATATTTCTGGGGTATTAGCAAAAGCCTCTATTTCAATTTTTGCGTTATCAACGTATGACACTGATTATGTATTGGTAAAAAAACAAAGTATGCCAAAAGCCATAACTGCGCTAAAAAAAGACGGCTACCATGTACTCGGTGAGCAAAAGTAACCCTATGAGTAACGACGTAAAATACTTGCCAGAGCGTACGCTAAGAAAAAGCCAAATAATGGCCATTAAAAGCCCTTTTAGCGGTCGGGTAAAACCAATAACAGAACACCCTGAGCCCTTTTTTCGGTTTTCGACATTGGGTCCGGGGATTTCTGTTGAGCTCACAAGCCATAACATTATTGCACCGTTCGATGGCACCTTATTACAAGTTAAAAATGCGGGTAAAGAATACCTATTACAAGCAAACAATGGCCTGAAAATTTTAATAAATTTATATTTTTCATCTGAAGATGATCACATTAATCACACCAACATTGCTAAATTAAACGGCAATAAAATTTCCCAAGGCGAACGCTTAGCGTATTTCGATTTACGTGAATTAACGCGCCCAATGATAGGCACACTGTGTGTGTTGAATGCAGCAAACCTTGGACCGCTTTATTTTTCGTTATCTCAGGTCACCGCTGGGGTAGATACATTACTAACAGTAACTTAAAAGTAGAATTTATGACGATCATGTATGGTATCAGCAATTGCGATACAATTAAAAAAGCCAAGAAGTATTTATCTGATAAAAATTATGACTTTACTTTTCATGACTATCGAAAAGACGGCATTAGTATCGACCTTATCACCGAATTTGCACAACATATAGACTGGCAAGAACTCGTCAATAAGCGTGGCACAACCTACCGTCAACTCACTGATGAGCAAAAACAAAATTTAGATAAAGAAAGCGCTTTAGCACTCCTTGTCGCGCAGCCAGCAATGATAAAACGTCCAGTACTGATTCATAACGGTCAGTATCATTTAGGATTTAAAGCTGCTCAATACGACGAGATTTTTGCCTAATGACTGATCCCGTTATTGAATTAGCCCAAGCACTCATCCAACGAGAATCGGTCACCCCTGACGATGCAGGCTGCCAAGCGCTTATGAACGAACGCTTAGAAAAGCTAGGGTTTAATATTGAGTCGCTATTTTTTACCGACACGCTTAATACGTGGGCAAGAAAAGGGACTGAATCTCCCCACTTTTGTTTTGCCGGACATACCGATGTTGTCCCGACAGGCCCAGAAAAAAATTGGCAATTCCCACCTTTTTCAGCCCTTATTAAAGACGGTATGCTTCATGGGCGTGGTGCTGCAGATATGAAAGGCTCTTTAGCAGCAATGGTTATCGCAACTGAGCGCTTTGTTGCTAAACACCCTGACCATAAAGGCTCCATATCATTTTTAATCACCTCTGACGAGGAAGGCCCATTTATCAATGGTACAACCCGAGTGATTGATACACTCGAAGCTCGTGGTGAAAAGATTGATATGTGCTTGGTCGGCGAACCGTCTTCGCGTGATGTGCTCGCAGATGTTGTAAAAAATGGCCGCCGAGGCTCTCTCACAGGGTTTTTAACTGTCAAAGGAGTGCAAGGACACGTTGCCTACCCTCACCTTGCTGAAAACCCCATCCATTTAGCTGCCCCAGTTCTTGCAGAACTGAGCCAAACTCAATGGGATGAAGGCAATGCGTTTTTTCCAGCGACCAGTTTCCAAGTATCAAACATTAATGGTGGCACCGGTGCAGGCAATGTCATCCCTGGTGAGTTAGACATTCAATTTAATTTTAGATTTAGCACCGAAGTAACCTATGAAGAACTACAACAACGCGTTGTTAAAATTGTTGAAAAGCATGGCTTAAACTACGAATTAAGCTGGATTGTTAATGGCTTACCTTTTTTAACCGACCACGGTCCGCTCGTCGACGCAACGGTAAACGCCATTAAACACGTTACGGGTCGCGATACTGCACTTGAAACCACAGGCGGTACGTCTGATGGACGTTTTATCGCACAGACAGGTGCCAAAGTCATTGAACTTGGTCCTCGCAACGACACAATTCATAAAGTAAATGAATGCGTGAGCTGTGACGACCTCATTCAACTTGCAAAAATATACGAAACCATTCTCGAGCAATTGTTAACATGAGTCAGCCCGATTTACTGCAATGCGTTACAGGGTCAAGTAGCTCACATTTAGTTGAGCTGCAGAACCACCGTTTACATGCAGATATTGTTACCGACTTTTTAGCATTACAACAAGGCGCTAAAAGGGCTGGAATTGAGCTTAGAATTGCCTCAAGTTTTCGTGATTTTACGCGCCAAAGTGTAATTTGGAATGCTAAATTTAAAGGCCTTCGCCCTGTTTATACCCTTGAACAAGAAACCGTTGACCTATCGGCATTGAGCGATGCTGAAAAATGCCACGCAATTATGCTTTATTCAGCCTTACCCGGCGCGAGTCGACATCATTTTGGTACCGATTTAGATATTTACGACACTGCAGCCATCAGTGATAGTTATCAACTGCAATTAAGCCCCGAAGAGTATTCAACTTCTGGGCCATTTGCTAGATTAACAGCGTGGCTTGATGATAATCTCGAGAAATATGGCTTTTTTCGTCCATACCGAGAGTACATGGGTGGCGTTGCACCTGAACCATGGCATATCAGCCATATAGCGCAGTCAGCAAACATGATGCAGTACCTTTCTATCGACACATTACAACAGCGCATAACTGAGAGCGACTTATGTGGCAAAAAAGCCATTTTATCCGAGTTAAACAGTTTATATGAACGCTACGTATTAAATGTAAATAGCCCACAATAAGTTACGTTCTCACTGGCCTTTTTGCTAATAGAAACACCATAACAGCGCCAAGAATTAAGGCGCTGGCTATCACTAACCTCATGGTTAATAGCTCATTTAAAAATACCACACCAGCAAACGTTGCTAGTACAGGCACAATAAGTTGAACAACGCCTGCTTGACTGCTTTTGAGTTTAGGTAACACTAAGTACCAAATACTATACCCAACCCCTGATGCCAGTGAACCCGAGGCTATAGCAAGCCAAATGCCGGTAGGTGATACAGCGTGCCATTGCATCGTCACTAACAAAATGAGTATGGGTACGAGCATTAAGCTCCTAAGAAAGTTATACGCGGTTGCTTGAAGAGGCGCTTCGCATGTTTTTCCTCGAATACTGTATATTCCCCAAGCAACACCACTGACAGCCATTAACACCGCGGGTAATAAGGATGGAACCGTTGCAGAGGGTAACATTAGATACACAAAGCCGGCAAAAGCAACGATGAGTGCGCCCCACTGTAATTTACGCAATGGCTCTTTGTTGATAATACTGTGCCCTATCATCGTCAATTGCACTGCTGAGAATAATATCAGCGCCCCCGTTCCCGTGTTTAAATTAACGTAAGCAATTGAAAAGCACAGCGCATATACAAACAAACTCAATGCACTTAAGTTATTACCTCTGTCCACAACGGTCATCGATTTAACTGATTTAACCTGCCATTGCATTAACAAAAATAAGGTTAATGCACCACTGACTAAACGAATGGCAGTGAAGCTCAAAGGGTCAATATCACCACTTTGTAAAGCCATTCTGCACAATAAAGAATTGGCGGCAAAAGCGCACAAAGCCATCAAGGTATAGAACACAGTGGTTAGCAAAATACAGATATCCTTTTGATAATAAAATACAAGACCGTTCTAAACGTAAATCACTTACGATTTTTTACATAATTTATCATAGACGGTTAAGTCGCGTATGCTACTCTGATTACATTGTCTTATAGGAGTATTCAGTGCATCGACATTTATTTATTGGAGCTGTTTTACTGTTATCTGGTTGCAGTACCATAGGTATTACTGATCTATTCCAAGATTATGCAACACAGCTAAGGCCAGTGCGCCAAGCTGTCAGCCAAAATGATATCGACACAGCCAACCAACTATTACCTAGTAACAGTTCAATGCACAGTAACTATTTGTTAAATCAGCTGGAAACTGCGCGGTTAGCGTTTTTATCAGATCAGCACTCTGAGGCTAACAGCACATTTGAAGCTGTTTATATGAACATGGAAAAAAAGCGCCAAGCTGCAAAACTACAAATAAGCGCAGGTATTGAGCAAAGTAACGCATTATTAACCAATGACTCAGTCATTAGTTATGAACCACCCGCGTACGAAATGACTATGTTGCATAGCTATAAAGCGCTTAGTTATGTATTTGAAAACCAATTAGAATCGGCTTTAGTAGAAATAAGGCGTGCAAACAAAGTACAAGAAGATGCACTGAAAGATAATCAAGCTGAGCTCGATAAACGCACTGAAGAAGCCGCCGCTGGCTACCCCGACATGACCACGCTAATTGGTGATGTGAAGAACGGTTTTCAAAATGCTTTTACGTTTTATTTATCGGGTATGCTTTATGAGGCGAATAAACAATTTGATGATGCCTATATCGATTATAAAAAAGCCCTAGAGATAAACACCGATAATACATATTTACAACAAAATGTATTACGACTCGCTAAAAAACAAGGTTTTGATCAAGACTTTGAAACTTTTAGTCAGCGTTTTGGTAAGCTCAATGAGGTCAACGCCAATCAAGGTCAGGTTATTATTATTGCCGAGCAAGGCCTGATCCCTGCTAAGCAAGAATATAATTTACGGTTACCCATTTATACTTCGCGTGGCGATGCGCGTTTTTACAGTATCGCCATGCCCGTATACAGCGACGTGCCTTATGTGAGCTCACAAAAAAATATCACGGTCTCGGGTGAAAGTTTAACACTCACGCCGATAGTTCGGCTTGAGTCACTTGCAGCGAAAACATTGAAAGATCAAAGCGCGGGCAGAGTTTCACGACAAGTTTTGAGGCTAGTGGCAAAAGAAAAAATGCGTGCAGAACTTGCCAGAAGTGGTGGTGATGTCGGCAATATTTTAGCGAATATATATAACCTTGCCTCTGAGCAAGCAGATACTCGCAGTTGGTTAACTTTACCAAATCAGTTAAGTATCGCACAAACAGCAATGACCCCTGGTAATCACTCTCTGTGGGTGTCAGGGCACGGAAAAATTGACTTTGCGGTTAGTAAGCAGGGGTTAACCTTTGTCTACCTAACCTTTATTAATAACTACTTTGACTCACATGTAGTCCAACTCTAGGAGCAATAATGAAATATTTAGTGCCATTACTAACCCTATTACTCGTTGCGGCTTGCTCCTCTCGCCCAACCACCTCTGGTATCGGTGTCGAGCAAGCATCACAACAATATAATCAACAACTTATTGTTAATAACCCTGAACTTGGTAACAAGCTTGCGATTTCTGATGTAAAAACTCGCCAAACCAATGGCTTAACCGATGTGGTTGTGACATTAGCAAGTCAGTATAAAAAGTCTCAATATTTACAATATCAATTTACTTGGTATGACGCCGATGGGTTTGTCATAAAAGGCAATCACTCACCATGGCAAGCAATTACCTTGTTTGGTTTTGCAAAAACACAACTACCGGGCTTAGCCCCAACATCTGATGCAGTCACCTTTTCGCTTGCTGTTCGTGAAGTCTCAACAGAAGCACAAGAATTCGAAGATTAAGGAAGCCACAATGAAATTATATTCAGTGAAATCAGCCACCGCTATCGCAATTGCAACGTCGTTACTGTTATCTGGCTGTGCCAACAAAGCAGTTGTCAGTTATGGTGATGCTCAGGCTGTTGAAACAACCGATATCAACTTTGGTTCAACTGATTTGCAAAAGGTCGCAAGCCAAATGACAGATTCGTTATTGGCATCGCCTGTTGTGGGGACATTAACAGCAAATTCGCGTCCTATCGTGTTTGTTGAGCGGATAAAAAATAAAACCAGCGAGCATATTGATACAGAATCAATCACTGACTCAATTTCGACACAATTATTACGCAGCGGTAAATTCCGTTTTGTTGATATGACGCGTGTCGAAGCGGTGCGCGAACAGCTTAATTTCCAAAATGTCGACCCACTCGTCAATCCCAATACTGCAATCGCATTTGGTCAGCAAGTGGGAGCGCAATATATGTTATACGGTAACCTGTCGAGCATTGTAAAATCTAATGCAGATAAAGCCGATGTCTATTATAAATTCACAATGCGTTTAATGGATTTAAAAAGTGGCCTGATTGAGTGGGCTGATGAAACTGAAATCCGTAAAACACGCGAAAAATCTACTTTTGGCTGGTAGCCAGGAGGTTATATGAAGTACCTTATTAGTTTATTTAGCCTATGTTTACTGCTCAGTGCGCCGAGTTACGCAGATTATCAGCGTAATAAAGCGGTTCCCGTGCAGCAAGTTTTGTTTGGTTCAGTGCAGTCAGTTCGTAATATTACCGAGCAAGAACTGGTTAAAGACCAAACAAATGGCTGGAAAACCTTTGGCGGCGCACTATTAGGCGGTGTTGTAGGGAATCAATTTGGCGGCGGAAGTGGTCGAACTGTGGCAACTATTCTTGGTTCAATGATTGGCGGGTCGATTGCACACAACCGTCAGCAATCAAGCCGTTATATTGAATATCAACTTGTTGAGTTAATGATTCAAGTAGAAAGTGGCGAGCAATACATGGTCGTTCAAGACAAGGATAGTCGGATGATATTTAATCAAGGTGACAAAGTTCGTCTTGTTTATTTAAGTGATAACACCGTTCGCGTAGATAAGGCTTTTTAATAGTAATGCTAATTTGCTTAATTAAGTAATCTATTTTGAGGCAATAAAACCGCGTTGATAATAAGGCAAAAATGTCGTTATTTAGGTGTTTCCTGCATCCAAGCAGTCGTAAGTTAGAGATTTTTAACGCGGGTAGCGACAGGTTTAATCCCTCAAAATGATTAAGTATTATTGCGAACTGGTAAAAGTAACAGCGAGCAATCGTTACTCCATAAAAAGAAATGCCGCTCACCTAAAGTGAACGGCATTAGAGCCTTAGCTCGCTGTTATGAGCGCTGATTTTAGCTCTGTTTGTAATCTGCAAAGAATCGTTGCATCTTACCCATTGCTTCAGTTAAATCATCTTTGTTCGGTAAAAACACCAATCTAAAGTGGTCAGGCTCAGGCCAGTTGAATGCCCTGCCGTGCACGAGCAGTATTTTTTCGGCTTTCAGCAAATCTAAGATCATGCGTTCATCGTTTTTAATCTTAAACTTGTCGGTGTCAACTTTTGCAAAGGCATACAGTGCGCCTTTTGGTTTTTTACAACTAATGCCGTCTATCGCATTTAGTCCTTGCCATGCAATATCGCGTTGCACACACAAGCGCCCACCGGGGTTAATTAGATTATCGATTGACTGTACACCACCCAATGCTTGCTGAATCGCATATTGTGCAGGTACATTGGCACACAGGCGCATAGATGCCAACATATCTAAACCACGCACTAAGTCTTCCATTACACTTGTACGGCCACTTAATACCATCCAGCCCATACGCAAGCCCGCTGCTCGGTATGTTTTTGCAAGGCCGTTAAAGGTAATAATAGGCACATCATCACACAACGCCCCTATTGAGGTATGTGTGGCGCCGTCATATAAAATTTTCTCGTATATCTCATCACTTAATAACAGCAACTTATGCTCTCGCGCAATATTAATAAGCTCCATTAATAAGTCATCACTGTAGACAGCCCCCGTTGGATTGTTCGGGTTAATCAGTACCAGCGCTTTTGTCTTTGAGGTAATTTTACTTTTTATATCAGCAATATCTGGAAACCAATCTTGTTCTTCATCACATAAATAATGAACAGGGTTACCACCCGCTAATTTAACAGACGCGGTCCATAGTGGGTAATCGGGTGCTGGGATCAGTACTTCATCATCGTTATCAAGCAATGCTTGAGTCGTCATTTGAATAAGCTCGCTCACCCCATTACCGATATAAATATGGTCGACATCTAGGTTGAATAATCCACGTTGCTGATAGTGTTGATAAACAGCCACACGGGCAGAGTAAAGGCCTTTAGAGTCACAGTAGCCTTGGGCTGAATACAAGTTACGGATGATATCGCGGTGCATATCTTCAGGCATATCAAAACCAAAGGCCGCAGGGTTGCCAATATTAAGCTTGAGAACTTTTTGACCTTCATCTTCCATTTTTCGAGCTTGTGCAAGCACAGGCCCACGAATGTCATAACAGACACCGTTAAGTTTGTGACTCTTTTTTATTTGTGACATGGTTACCTCTACTATTAGACCCTAAGACTAACCTAGCAGAGGCTAACCACGCTAGTGGATTTTTGAGGTTATAACTGAAATAAATTCAAGTTATTAGCGACCAGCAAACCAGGCCTGTAGTTTTTCAACTGAACCTGCAACTTGCGCGTCAAGGTTTTGTGACTTTTCTATTGCTGTATCCACATGCCCCTCGTTTAACGCCTGTTCAATTTCGCGAGCAACATCAGATAAGCTCGATGCACCGAATTGCGCAGCATTTGACTTTAAGCTATGTGCATGACGCGCAGCAACTTCATTTTCTGAATCCAAATTCGCTAAAACTTCACCACTCAAGCGTTGAAACTCACTGCAGCAAAAGGTTAAGGTGTCGGCAAATTGATCACCCAAAAGCGATTCCATACCTTCAAGTGCACCTTCATCTATTGTGATCGTCGTCATGTTTATCCCTTGATCAAAAACGTCATCATTTAAATCGCAACTCTAGCTGTTCATTGTAAAAAAGCAACCCTATGACCAGAGCTCATGTATAATAGCCATACTTTAATTGTATGCTAGAAGTTTAATATGGCTAGAGAACTGTGTTCGGGTTGTGGCTTTTCAGTCAGAACCTGCTTATGTAATGCGATAAGCATAATTAATAATAAACTAAAAATCATTATATTACGTCATCCTAGCGAAGAAAAAGTAACTAAAAACACAGCGCACCTGCTTAAATTAGGTTTAGCGAACTGTATTATTTTGAGTGGCGAGTCTGAACAAGACTTTCCTGAGCTTGCCTCACTGCCAACACAGAGCACGGCACTGTTGTATCCCGCCGATAATGCAATCATGCTTGATAAGTGCACTGATGCAACATTAGACTTTAAACAACAGCTTACTCATTTAGTGGTGCTTGATGGCACATGGAAAAAAGCCTACAAAATGCTGATGCTGACCCCAAGTTTGCAGCACTTCAAGGCTGTCAGCTTCGCCACTTTACCAAAAAACAAATACGTGATCAGAAAAGCACCTCGCGCCGATAGCTTGTCGACATTAGAAGCCGTTGCACAGAGCCTTAATTTAATCGAACAGTGTAATGTTGACCCGCTTTATCACTTACTCACGGCGCTTGTTGAAAAACAAACTCAGCACATGCCTCAAGCAGTCAAGGCACGTTACTTATAATGCGAGTGTCTAAACGTTTAAGTGCGGGGTTTAGCCGCCAAGGTCCCGATTACCGTTTTGATGACCAAGTTGATTTTGACGATATTCGCGACACGTTCGGATTTCGTACCCTCGTTGTGGGTCATTGGGTTACCAAGCAAGAACGATTATTAGCTGCAAATTTAATTTATGACGCGCTGGCAGATCTCGCACAAATACTGTCATTACCACCTGTGGCAATGGGCCTTCGTGGCAAACTGAATTTTGCTTTCGGTCATGGCGGTCAAAAAGGAGTGCAAGCACATTATAATGCGCAAAGCCAAACACTTGCTCTGGCAAAAAATGCCGGAGGAGGAGCCCTCGCACATGAGTGGTTTCATGCCTTTGATCACCATATTTGCCAGCATATGTTCCCACACAGACAACCCATGCAGTTTTGCTCATCATTGTGGTTAACCCAAACACCTGATTTAACACACCCGTTAAATCATTTCCTCAATCAGTTTTTTCATCAGGTTTTTTTAGATACTCAAGGTAATAACCCAAACGAGTTCGTCACACAATCGATAGCCTTTGATAAACAACGACAGCATATTTATATGAGCATGCCAGAAGAACTTGCGGCACGGTGTTTTGAGCAATGCATTGCTGTCCATCCTGCGATTAAAAATAGTTTTTTAGTGAGTGGCTTAAATGACGGTGGTTTAATTTACCCAAGCATAGAGCATACATCACGCTGCTCAGACGCATTATTACGGTATTTTAATCAACTAGGTGTGCTTTTACATCGTGGCTAACATCAACCGACTTAAAGTTCTTGATCCACAGTAAATAATCGTCAGCCTCAAGCGGTTTGGAAAAGTAATATCCCTGCCCTATTTGGCAGCCATAACGTTGTAAAATGGCCAAGCTCTGCGGGTCTTCAATGCCCTCGGCCACCACTTTGGCACCGAGCGTTTTAGCAATATCACAGGTTGCTTTACAGATACTTTGATCATTTAACGAAAAAGCGAGATTAAGAACAAACTGCTTATCAATTTTCACCTCATCAAAGCCCAGTTGACTTAAATAAGCGAGTGAAGAGTAACCTGTACCAAAATCATCAATGGCGAGTTTCACACCAATTAAGCGATAATCGTCCAGTGTTATTTTTATATTTTTACTTTCTTCCAGGGTCGCTGATTCTGTTAACTCAAGCATCACAGAATCAGCACTTACACCTAGCTCATTTAACTTAGTAATAAACAGCACAGGTAAATCTTTATTGAGCAAATCTTTTGCCGAGATATTAATAGAAATGACATGCTCAGGTATTAACTCACAAAACCTTGCTTGCCATTCTATGCCTTTCGCAACGACCCACTCGGTAAGTTGATTAATGACCCCTGAGGACTCAGCAATCGGAATAAAGGTATCAGGGCCGATTGCTCCAAGTGCAGGGTGATGCCAACGAAGTAGCGCTTCGCAACCCACAATATCACCCGTTTCTAAACATATCTGTGGCTGAAAATGTAAGTTTAATTGGTCTTCTTCAATCGCTAATTTTAATGATGCGGCAATGAGCAGCCTTTGCTCTGAGAGTCTCGCACTTTCTAAATCAAACATACGCCAGCGCTCACCTTGCAGGCGCTTTTCACTCATAGCTTGAATCGCGCACTGTAGAATTTGTCTGGCGGTATTACCATGTAAAGGATAATGGGCAACACCAATATCAACACTATCAACTAATTTTACATTGTTATGCGTGATGCCCTCTTCAAACACTCCATGAATCAAACAAGCAAATTGCTCTATATGACTCAGTTCCAACTCCCCCATTACAACACAAGCAAAAATACTGTCATCAACGCGTGCTATCCAGACACCTTGATCAACATGGGTTTCCAGCCTTAAAGCATTAATCGATTCAAGCTGTTGGGTAAGTAAATCCAGCGTAGTCACAATGCAGTTATTAGCATGCTCATAGCCAAATGTTGCTCTGGCATTTACCAAGACATGGGGCCTGAACAACATCACAGAAAAATGTTGTTTGTGCGCTACTTTTTTCATTATTTCACTCAGTAGCAATTGTTTATTGGGTAATTTTGTATCCGCATCATGTGTCATTGAATAATTAAATGATGAAATTCTGTGTCTATCTTTAAGTAACAACAATGAACTAATAGCTAACGATGTGAATAATAGAATGACATTTTGCATGGTGTGATTACCAACACCAAAGCCATTCCACACCAACCAACTAAACGCTTGAACAGACAATGTAAGCACCATTAATAATCTTAAACGCGTACGCTCACCTTTTCCTTTGTACAAAATAGTAATCGCAATACCTGCGAGCATTAAAAAGACAATACAACTAAAAATGTACGACGATTGCAGATTGAGTTGCGGCAATAACGAAGCCATTATTGCAGTAATTATTGACACACCTAATAAAGCGATCCACACCGATTTATAGTGACTTTTAAGTCTGTTTATTGCAGCAAAGTGATACAAAAAATAAGCACCAAAACACAATGCATACTGGTTTATAAGCCACTTAGCGCTCCACTCTAACCCGCTAACAAAAAAGCTCGTTAAACCATTATCTATCATAAATCCAATGGTCACTAAAACGAAGTAAGCATTTAATGTCAGATACTTAAAGCGTTTCGATATGAAGTAATACACCCCACATACAAACATGCATAAAACCAAGACACCCAGGATAGCGCCATACCCCAAAATTGTTTGGTGTAAATTAACTTCAAACGTTTTAGCTGAAACAACCCCGACTTCAATTGATATCGCATGCTCATGTTGGAAATTAAGAAGTGCCCAGCGATTTTGACGATTGTGATCGACTAACCAGTGTGGTCTCACACTCGATAAGCTGACTAATGATGCCAATCTATCTTTATTTTGAATTTGTAATAAATCATCAAGAAGATAAAACTTTTTCCACGTTAAGTTGGGTTCAGCAATATACACAACGTAGTCTTGATTACTTGGTAACTTATTTAAGTCGATGACAAGCCAATACGAACTGTGTGCTTTTAAGCGAAGTGTTTTGGGTTCAAGCATATTTACTTTATGCTTATCGTCTAATTTCTGCTGCAGTGATTGGCTAACAATAAAAACTGGGTCATCAGTGTTTATCAGCCAAACAGGGAGTTCAGCCGCATTTAAAGTCGCTGTAAAGGTATACAAAAAAAGACAACAAGTAGCAGTTACCAGCTGTTTATAAAACGTAAGGATGCACCTGCTGATTGAAAGCATTTTAGCTCCGTGCCATTAAACACCAGCTAAAAGTATGGGGGGGAACAGCGTAAATTGCCAACTTTTGGGAACGATTTGCAATTAAAGTACTGTGGCCCGTAGGCCACATAAGAAAAGCTTACTTATTATCGTCGCTAATACGACTCGCTACCGCCGAGTTTTGATCTTTATATTTCGCATCTTTACGGGTGTTGTAAGGATTTTCGGCTGGGCTGGTCATGGTCTCAAAACTCATCGCCCCTATTTTCATCATCGGTCTTAATGCCAAAGGCAATTTACCCGAGTTATAAAACTCAAGCACAATATTACCTGACCAACCTGGGTCAATTCGGTGTGCCGTTACGTGCACCATTAAACCAAGGCGAGCGAGTGAGGAGCGGCCATCTAACCAACCCACAATATCAGCGGGTAACGTAACTTTTTCATGCGTAATCGCCAAGGCTAATTCGCCTGGGTGAAGAAAAAAGGCTTCTTCTTCCGCTAACACGATTTCGTCGCTCATAATTGATTCCATCGCTTTATTAAGTTGATCTTTCGGACCGCTTAAATCAACGTAAGCTGCGGTATGATCTTGAAACACTCGAAACTTATTGCCTAAACGTAAGTCTACCGTCACCCCAGAAATCATGTCTTTGCTCGGTGAAGGTTCTATAACGATACGACCCTCGTTAATATATTGCTGAATATGGGTATCTGATAATCTCATTTATTATTCTACCTAAAACAGCCAAACAGTTATTATCAACATGTTGCGCTGTAAAAATTATCTTGCTTCACGTTAGTTCATGCATTTAATGCAATCAATAAGCGTTAAAGCTCACAGTATGCTGGGATTATTGTGACACAAAACTCACTTATCAAGTTAGTCTTACAGACATTTCTTCATGAATTAATTTTTTATACTCATTTAAACCGTTAAGAATAACTTTTACGTTTAGTATGGGGTGAAATGATTTTTTTAATACAATGAATGTATAACAAGACGCGACATAAGCTGAGAAAATATGAACCTTCAAATACGTTAACGAGTTCGTACTCTCGCGATGTTAGTTTTTGTCAATTGAATCGCCATTAAAGTCATCCTCCCATACCATCCCCCAATCAGAAGTGGGTTCACTTGGGTCGATAGTGTCAATTTTTGTTTCTGTGGCAGAGCCACCGCAGCCAGCTAATGTCGCTACAGAAAGCGCCATCGCAAGTTGTTTTATGTGTCTTTTAAGTAGACAGAAAACACTCTAAAGGGCAGTAAATGCACTCATTAAGCACAAAAACACAAATACCTCATTGTCACAATGAGTAATAAACAACAAAAAATTAACATTTTTTTCTGTGTTTAATCTTCTGTTATCAGTATTTCTACCGAACTATTTTGTGTTTGCTGGTAATGCAAGCTGCTGGCTAGGACACGTGCAGCATTTTTGTAGGTAGCGCTGATTGATGCTGCATTATCTCGAGAAATTACCTGCCCTTGCTCCGAGCTTTCACGTATTTCAATCGCAAGAGGGATGTTGGCTAATACAGGCACACCATGGCGGTGAGCTAATTTTACAGCGCCATCTTTGCCAAATACATGATTGGGTTCGCCGCAATGACCACATAAAAAGTAACTCATGTTCTCAATAAGACCCAATACTGGAATATTGACTTTATTAAACATAGCAATCCCCTTTTGTGCATCAGCTAGGGCTAAATCTTGCGGTGTTGTAATAATTACAGCGCCACTAGCAGGTACTTTTTGACTCATGGTTAGTTGAATATCACCGGTGCCGGGCGGCATATCAACGATGAGGTAATCAAGTTCACCCCAATCGGTCTCATTCATAAGTTGATTAAGCGCCCCCGATGCCATGGGGCCTCGCCACACTGTTGCATCATCACTCGGCACTAAGAAACCAATTGATTGCGCTTTCAAATTATGTGCTTCAAATGGTAATAAGGTTTTATTATCCAGTGTTTTAGGCTCAGCACCCTGCAGACCTAAAAGTAAAGGGATCGATGGGCCATAAATGTCAGCATCTAAAATCCCCACTTTAGCTCCCTCTTGCTCAAGTGCTGAGGCAAGATTCACAGCCGTTGTCGACTTACCCACTCCCCCTTTGCCAGATGCAACAAGTACAATCTGCTTAATCTGCTTAAAGCAGCATTGGTTGGGTAATGACACCTCGGCGTCGATGCTCACCGATACTGAGAGCTTATTGCTAACAAACTCTCCGATTTGTGCTAATTCTCCCTTGCCAGCAAAGGGTAATTCCAGCTTAACCTTAAAGCTTTTGTCGGTATTTATTGTTATTTCTTTTACCCATTGGGCTTCAATCCCAATCGCAAATGCGCTGCTTCTATAAGCAGCTAACGCATCAAGTAGCGGTTCTTTTTCAGCCGATTTACCAGAGAATAATTTTGACAGTCCAAACATAGCAATAAAATAGCGTTTCTTTGATGAAAAGTGCTTCGGAATTATGTAACATTCAAGGCATTAAAACCAGACAATTAGATAATATCATTGCGTTGTTTTGTATATAGGCAACTCGCAATGAATTAAATAATGATATTCATGCATTTTTGCAACGAACTATCCTCAATTCGGAATGATTATGGCACAGCGAAAGATCCTGATTACTAGCGCATTACCTTATGCCAATGGCCCGACTCACTTAGGTCATTTATTAGAATACATCCAAACTGATATTTGGGCGCGTTTTCAAAAGCAACAAGGTCATGAGACCTATTACGTGTGCGCAGATGATGCTCACGGCACCCCCATTATGCTTAATGCGCAGAAACAAGGGATCACGCCAGAGGAAATGGTTAAAAATGTCAGTGTAGAACGCCAACGCGACTTTGCTGATTTCAACATAGAATTTGATAACTATCACAGCACTCACAGCGAAGAAAACAAGCAGTTAAGCGAGCTTATTTATAACCGCTTAAATGATGCGGGCCACATTAAGAAGCACACTATTTCTCAGCTTTTTGATCCAGAAAAAGGCATTTTCTTACCTGACCGTTTTGTAACAGGTACTTGCCCAACGTGTAAGTCTGAAGATCAAAACGGTGATAGCTGTGACGCATGCGGTGCAACATACAGCCCAACTGAACTTATCAATCCACGTTCTGTCATGTCGGGTGCGGAGCCTGTGTTAAAAGACTCTGAGCACTACTTCTTTGACTTGCCAGCCTTTGAAGACATGCTAAAAGAGTGGTTACACTCTGGCACTATCCAACAAGAAATGGCTAACAAGTTAGACGAATGGTTTGCAGATGGCCTGCAGCAGTGGGATATCAGTCGTGATGCACCTTACTTTGGCTTTGAAATCCCAGGTGCTCCAGGTAAATACTTCTACGTATGGCTAGATGCACCCATCGGTTACATGGCCAGCTTTAAGAACCTATGTGACAAGAAAGGCATCGACTTTGATGCGTTCTGGCGTGAAGACTCAGAAGCCGAACTTTACCACTTTATCGGTAAAGACATCATTTACTTCCACAGTTTATTCTGGCCTGCCATGTTAGAAGGGGCAAACTTCAGAAAACCAACGAATGTATTCGCTCACGGCTTTGTCACCGTAAATGGCGCAAAAATGTCTAAATCTAAAGGCACTTTTGTAAAGGCACGTACTTATCTAGATAATTTAGACCCTGAATATCTACGCTACTATTACGCGGCAAAACTTAACAACGGTATTACTGATTTAGATTTAAACCTTGAAGATTTTGCCCTGCGTGTAAATTCAGATTTGGTTGGTAAAGTGGTCAATATTGCAAGCCGTTGTGCTAGTTTCATCACCAAGAAATTTGACGGAAAACTAAGCGACACAGTGATGGATGAAGCGTTACTAAGTGAATTCCAAGCGGCATCAGACAGCATTGCTAATCATTACGAGAATCGTGACTATAGCCGTGCTATTCGTGAAATTATGGCGCTTGCAGACAAAGCCAACCAATTTATTGATGCTAAAGCTCCTTGGGTGTTAATTAAAGACGAAGCAAAACAACAAGAAGCGCATGACGTGTGCTCACTTGGTCTCAATATGTTCCGTGTGCTTATCACCTACTTAAAGCCTGTTTTACCAGGAATGGCTGCCAATGTTGAAGCCTTTTTAAATGACGCATTAACATGGCAAGGTGTGCAAACAGCACTTGTGGGTCATGCTATTAATAAATTTAAACCGTTAATGCAACGCGTTGAAATGGATAAAGTAAATAAAATGATTGAAGAATCAAAAGAAAGCCTCGTCGCTGAAAAAGACAAGATTGATCCTAATAGCCCATTAGCGAAAGAGCCAATCAGCCCTGAAATCGAATTTGATGATTTTGCTAAAGTTGATTTACGTGTAGCGAAAATTGCAAAAGCAGAACACGTTGAAGGTGCTGATAAATTATTAAAATTGACGTTAGATTTAGGTGGCGAAACTCGCCAGGTATTCGCCGGTATTAAATCTGCGTATGCGCCTGAAGACATCGAAGGCAAGCTGACCGTTATGGTAGCGAACCTTAAACCACGTAAGATGCGTTTTGGTATGTCTGAAGGCATGGTGTTAGCAGCAGGCCCTGGCGGCAAAGAAATCTATATTCTTAACCCTGATGAGGGTTCAGAGCCAGGCATGCGTGTCATGTAAGGTAAAACCTTATTGTAAAAAAACCGTTGTGTGCAAACACAACGGTTTTTTTATATTCGGCATTTATGTTGTTGGGCACGCGGGGTGTTCGGTTAATACTTGGGTAATAATTTGGCCAAATACTTGGTGCTGTTGCTCAGTAATAGGGAAAGAGGCGCTGTAAGAAAGCGTATCGGCAAGTTCTCCGGTAATAATTTCATAAAAGGTCATCGCAGTTAGCAAATGCCCAGCATCCGAGGCATGATTACCGTCACTATGGTATAAATTCACTTCTGGTAATCTTGCTATCGCTTTGTCCCACACTAAACCGATGGGCGCAACACAGCTCGTTTCTTTATCACTAATGGATAAATGTAACTTATAAACCGCTTCACCTTCTTTACTATCCCCCCTTTGTGGGTGTTCAGGGAATAGAATTGGCGTTATTCCCAGCACTTTTGCATTCGCAATTAGACGCTCGGTTTCTGCCGTAGAATAATTTACAGATCCCGATTGAGAATACTTTTGCCCTTGAAAAATCGCATGACTCCACTTGTTTTGTTTTAGCTTTTCGATATTCCCGGGGGAGTTAACTATTTCATCCAAAAAACGGCCACTCACCGTGAGGGTCACAACCTGACTATTACTTAACTCACTCGAAATTAACTGCTCAAGCAAGGTCGCAAGTTTTGCGCTATGACTATTGCCATAAATGATAATGTTATAATCAGCACTTGCGCTATTATCAACAATGCCGGTGCTATTATTAGGAAGTGAGCTGTCAGGCTCGGTTGCGATTGGGTTTTCAGTCTTTGAACTCGAACCACATGCAACTAACCCAACAAAACTCATCAATAAAAAGTAAACAATAAAAGGCTTAAATCGTTTGCTGTCCGTCACTGATTATTCCTTATTTAGACGTATTATTTTTCATGTAGTCAATATTGAGACACAAAACGATAAATAGCCAATTATTATCTGACGCTTACTCACACTTAACTATTTCATCTTCAGGGTGCTAAATATAAATCTTTAAGAAACCGCTCTTTGCGGGGTAAGTAATGATGATCATAATCAAGCGACACCAGCACCCTTTCTGCTTTTCCTAACAGCTCACTACGCGGCACTAAACCGATTACACGCGAGTCTGCACTGTTATCACGGTTATCTCCCATCGCTAAATACATATCTGCAGGGATAACCACTGGCGCAAAATGCTGCATCACAGAGGGGGTCTTCGACACCTGAATTGCATGTTTAATACCCGCAAGATTTTCTAAATACGTTTGCTGTCCTGCTTCATCATCCACTAGCGAGTAATCAAGTACTTGACCATTAATAATCAATTTATTATCAACTAAAGTAACCGTATCACCCGGCACTGCAATCACACGTTTGACTAAGCGGTTATTAGCAGCAGTTGAATCAAATACAATGATATCGCCCGCTTTTGGCTCATCAAGGCGCGCCAGTGATATATGACTAAATGGTAACCGTAAATCATAGGCCATTTTATCGGTTAAAATACGGTCTCCCTCAACAATTGTCGGTTTCATAGACCCTGTGGGTACTTCATACCAATCGGCAACAGCACTCCTAAATACACTCATTAAGCAGATGAATACAATCAATGAACGGTTATTTTTCCATACGTTAGCAAGCCAATTCATATTCGTTCCTTGTGTTGTTAGTTTCATTAAGAGTCTTTGCCGTTCAAATTAGTTCTTAGCTAAATGTAACGAAATACTTCAAAGATAAAAATATCATACATGGTGTTAAAAATATTTGACACAACCAGCAATGAGTAGTTTACTTAACACCAAGTCAAATATTTTTTACACTGGATGATAAAAGATGAGCTACAAAGAACTGACAATTTGGGGCACGTTGGGAGTGACTATTGGTTTGTTAATTTATTACCTTACTGGTATTAACTCATTACAAACAAATGGAAACCTAAGCCAAGATACAATGGTTTCTTACTTATATAAGGTCGTAATTACTGCGGTGATACTCGAAATTATTATGCAATCAGTGCTTGCAGGCATTAAGCACAAAGAAGCAGATTTAGGTGATGATGAGCGCGATAAACTCATTGAACTTAAAAGCGCTAAGCTTGGCCATTGGTTAACTTCAGCAATTATTTTAATGTGTGTATTTTTAGCCACTCAGATAGAGCGTGTATCTGGTCGCATGTTATTACCTGAAGTTTCAGATTTATATAATATAATGCACTACCTCATTATAGGCTTTTTGATCAGTGAGATTATCACGACAGCCAGTAAGGTGTATTTCTATCGAAGAGATAGCTAATGAAAAAACAGCTCAGTAATACTATTCGAGAATTACGATTTCATCACAATGAAATGACGCAGCAAGCTCTGGCCGAAGCCGTCGGTGTTTCAAGACAAACAATTGTCGCCATTGAAAAAGGCAAATATTCCCCTTCACTTGAAGTGGCTTTTAAGATTGCTCAATTGTTTGATAAGAAACTCGATGACGTTTTTTCTTATCAATAGCACGCTTGCAATAAAAAAGGTTAGCATGCAGCTAACCTCTTCTATTCTATTTAAGACTGTTGATTTTTAAACTGTGCTTTCGCTTGTTCAACTTCGTCATTACTGATACCTACTGACTCAGCCGCTTCTTTTATTAAATGCGGTTGTGTCATAACCAACGCCATCAGTTGTTGAAGTTTTTCGGGCGGGATCCCGAGTTGCTGAACTAAGCCCATAGCCATCATTGGGTTTTCCATAAATGCTTGAAAAAGCTCACGTACTTTTTCGTCACTCACGTTATGCTCTTTCAGCATTGCGATAATTGGGTTCATACTAACCTTTATTAATTTACTGCTAATAAGCTCAATAATGTGGGCAATTTTTCGTTATTCAACCAGTAGCACCACTTTACCCGAATTTTCATTATTATCTAAAATGCGGTGAGCCTCAGTTGCATCCTGCCAATGCAGGGTTTTATATATATTAAAGTCAAATTTACCCGCAGCGAGTTCGCCATAAAAGCGAGCTATAAACTGTGCTTTTAGTTCACGTTTAAAAGCAATAGAGCGGTTTCTAAGTGTAGAAGCATGAAATGAAATACGTTTACTCAGCAAACGTGCGAAATCAACCTCAGCAAAGCGCGCATCTAAAAATGCCAACATCACAATTTGGCAATCCATTGCAGCAACAGCAGCATTTTTATTTAAATAATGCCCTGCAACGGGGTCGACAATTGTATTTGCTTGTAACTGATGTGTCTTCATATACTCCACAAAGTCGGTGGTTTTATAATTTATACAGTGATCGGCACCCAACTTTTTTGCATGCGCGCATTTTTCATCGCTCCCCGCAGTAATGACTACCTGAGCCCCAATAGCTTTTGCCATTTGAATAGCGGCACCACCCACACCACTTGCACCAGCGTGTATAAGTGCGGTTTGCCCAGCTTCAAGCTTGCCAAATTGAAATAACGCCGAAAATGCAGTGAGATAAACTTCGCTCACCGCAGCCCCTTCTGTCATACTCATTGAGTCAGCAAGCGGCATCACCTGTGCTGCATCTACCGTAACATACTCACTGTATGCGCCTCCGGCACACAAAGTAAAAACGGGTTTATTAAGCCAATCAACCTCAACGTTTTCCCCTTGTGCGACGACAGTGCCAGCACACTCTAGACCTAAAATCTCACTGTCGCCTTTAGGAGGTGGGTATTTATCTTGCCTTTGTAAACAGTCAGCACGATTAACGCCTATTGCGGCGACCTTAATCAGTACCTCATCGTGTTTAATATTCGGCTTTTCAATTTCTGCAAACGTTAACTGTGAATTTTCGTGCTTAATATAACGCATAACACCTTCTATTTAATTCGCTGCCAGATTTCAGCTTCCACCAATTTACCATTTTCATATAAAGTATGATGCCATAAATCACCGTCTACTTTGTAATCAAATGCCATGGTTTTACCTTGTAATGAAGGCACATTACCATAAGAAAAAGTCTCGATAAATTGCTGGTCTTGCAAAACATATTTGCCGCCACCCGCATAATGAAAATTGCCATTTTTCTGCGTAATATAACTAAAATGAGTATCGGTAATTAGCTTTACCGAGGTTAATTCGGGTGCTTTTGCCGTAACATACCCTTCCTTTGTCGCATACTTTCCTTCAACAAATTGCCAACTCCCCACCAGCGGGTTCGCATTCGCGAATGAGGCTAGCAACAAACTTGAAATGCCGAATATTTTTAGCATAGTGTACTCCCTTGATTGTTCGTATTAGCATACGCCAATACCGGATCCCGATGAAGGACTACGTGGTTGAGATTTTTTCACCCCTGTTTTGCTCTCATTTCACTAAACCGCCACGATTGTTTATACGGATACACATCCAATAATTGTCCCTCATTAATAGCCGCTTGCAGTCGCTGCCACATAGCAACACTGAAAATGTCGTGATGCACAGCATTAAAAAATGAAAAAGCCGTTTTATTTGCACTGAAAAATACCTTGAATTGGCTCGGAAACACATCGTTTTCAGCAATATCAAAGTAACTCTCGCTGCTTAACTCTTCTAACGAGTCAGCACTTTTTGGTAACTCTCGAAATTGACACGCCGTCATCGGGCAAATTTCATCGTAATCATAAAACACCACTCTTCCCCAGCGGGTCACACCAAAGTTCTTCATCAACATATCGCCTGGAAAGATATTTGCACCTGCCAGCTCTTTGATTGCTTTACCATAATCAATCATAACAAGTTCAAGTTTTCGTTCATCACACTGATTAATATATAAATTAAGCGGTGTCATTTTCCGTTCAACATACACATGACGCAAAATAAGCGCATTACCCGATATAATTAAACTGTCGCCAATTTGGCGCTGCATCGTAGTGAGTAATTCTTCACTAAATCGGCTTAAATCAAACGCTAAATAACGAAATTCATGGGTATCAACCAAGCGCCCCACGCGATCGGCTTGCTTTACAAAGTCGTATTTCGCCATGACATGTTGTTTAGTGGCGGTTTTTGGTGCGCTAAATTTATCTTTAATCACTTTGTACACATAATCAGAGCCTGGTGTCGTAAATACCAACATCACCATGCCAGGCGTACCTGGGGCAATAATGTATTTATCATCAGGAGGGCTATTTTTAGTGGTATCAACTTTATAGCGATAAAACTCGGTTTTGGCATGCTTGATAAATCCTATCGCGTTAAATAACTCAAAACGTTGCTTATGGGGCATCAGCACGCTGAGGTAATCAACGTAACGCGCAGGTTGGTCGGTGTCGACCATAAAGTAGGTTCGCGCAAACCCAAATAGCAGACTAAGTTGATCGGCGCCCATCATGACGGCATCAATGTGCAGCCCTTTTTCACTATTTAGTAAGGCTATGGCAAACGGCATATTATCACCGTTTTTAGCAATGCATCGCCCAATGATGTAACACGCTTTATTTCTGAAAAATAATGAATTAGCGTATTCGATATACCCATCATTCAGTGCTAGCAGCTCATAAACCTGTGGGCACTGTTTTTTTGCTCCTGCGATTAAAGTACGCTGCAACATGGCAATATCATCAGTGAAATGTGCATAATCGGAGCGAAAAACATGACGACTCACAAGGGTTTTTATCGCATTTTCAAAACCACTTTGTAACGAGATCCGACTTACCAGAGAATCAAACGGACGAGGCCCTAAGCGATACCGTGCCTTTAAAACAAACAAATGAACATTACGGATTTTACGTGAGTCCCAAATAGCCCCAAATGTCGAGTTGAAAAACGTATGTGCAATGGGCTGGTTTTCGTGATTTTTCACCATTTCTGCATAAATTTGTTTTGCTAATAACCACAGAGCAGGATCGTTAACTTCGCTGTAAGCTATGATCTTTACAGCTTCACTTACTTTTTTTACTTGGCCTTCGTAAACCTGTAACCGTAACTTCATTGCTGTTTGCACTTGATGCCATTGACGTTGTTCAAACCGGCTTTGTGCCCCTAAAGTGATATTCAAAAACTCTGCAAACATGGCCTCAAACCCTGCATACACAGCGCGGGCTAGTTTCGTGGCAATAATATTCTTTAGTTGTTCCGACTCTGTTTTTTTACGAAAAATTGCATCGTGTTGAGGCATTATTGATATCACTTATGCTGATTATTTTAGTTGCCGTGTTTACACACAATAGCAAGCACGCTTTAATTTAGGTAATTAATAAAGATAATAAATAAGATTGATCAGATGAATATTAGGCATGTCGACCTAAATCTATTGGTGTATTTAAATGTACTGATAGATGAGCAAAATGTATCAAAAGCAGCCAATAAACTTGCCTTAACGCAGCCTGCGATGAGCAATGCATTAAAACGGTTACGTGATTTATTTGACGATCCCTTGCTCGTTCGAGCCGCTGGCACAATGACACCCACAGCCAAAGCGCTGAGTCTCAAGCCTGAAATTGAAGCACTGCTAAAAATGGCCGAAGAAATAACGCAACCAAGTGAACTGTTTGACCCAAGCACTGCAAATATAACGTTTCGGATCATGGCAAATGATTATCTAGAATCAACCTTAATAGCCCCTTTTATCACCCAACAACTGGCGAAAAGCCCCGGCCTTAATTTTGATATTTTGAGTCCAAGCGACGTCAACTTACAAGATATGGAAAAGGGCACAATCGATTTAGCTATAAACCGCTTTAATGGTTTACCCCGTTCATTTCACCAAGCCAGTGTCTGGCGCGATAACTATTGCTGCTTAAGTCACCCTGACAATCCTTATCTACAACAGCAAACGCTTGAGAACTACCTTGCAAAAGAGCATATTTGGGTAAATAGGGCTGGCTGGGGGGTTGAAGCAGCGGTGACTAATAAATCCGGAAGTCAAAAATTAGGCTGGGTAGATGAAGCATTATGGCAGCTCGAACAAACGCGTAATATTCGTGTATTCACTCGCCATTACATGGTCGCAAGCTTGCTCTGCCAATCGCCTAAATTGATAGCCACGCTGCCTCGTCGTCAAGCGATGTTGCTCGCAAAACACACCGATTTAGTCATAAGTCCAGTGCCATTTCAAATTGTTCCCATTGAAGTAAAAATGCTGTGGAGTCCATTATTACACCATGCAAACCCGCACCAATGGCTGCGTCGAGAACTATTAGCTTTTGCAAATACAGTGGCCGACAGGTAACAAATTAACAATATTGATAAAATCAATATCAGTTATTGAAAACAACAATTTCATTAATAATGAGTGTCAGGCTAGAGTGAAGTTAAGCACATAAACAAAGAGAACTTGATATGGAAACTTCAGCACAATTCACTCAACAAGACGGCCTTTACATTAATGGTCAATTACATACTCTTATTGAACAGCAACTTTGTAAAAAAAGCGAAATTGCGTGTGACGAGATATACCAGATTCTTGCAACACTGGTTGATGAATTTGGGTGTCAGTGTCGTAAAACGAAACACCAAGCAGATGATGTTTTACCAACCGAAACACTGTTAACTGCCTACAGCTCTGTACGCACTCATCCACATTGTCATGTAGATGCTCAAACGACGCCGGCGGTACTTGATGAGTATTGCTGCCAAGTACCGGCTATTTTAGTAGTTGCTCTTATGGATACGCTAACAGGTATTACAAGCGACGAGCCTGGTGCAAAGCACATTTACCAACGTGCCGCAGCACTGACAGGTAAACCATGCGTCTACGCCATTAATAGCGCACACGCTGCTTAATATGCGCATTACTTTGAGTTACTTATTCGAGCGATGATGCTTTTTGCAAAATCACTGCAATTAAGCATCGTCGCACCGGTGACATAGTCAGCCAAATCAAAGGTAAGCTCTTTTGCCAATAATGTTTCTTCCAGAGCTGACTCAATTTTTTGTGCAGCCTCCTGCCACCCCATAAAACGCAGCATCATTACTGCACTTAAAATACTACTGCTTGGGTTCGCCGTGTTTTCACCCGCTATCCGGTTAAAAGTGCCATGTGTTGGCTCAAAAAAAGCCACCTCATTATTTAAATTTGCTGCTGGCATTATACCAACGCCACCGACTTGTGCAGTCAACATATCGGCCAAATAATCACCATTTTGATTGGTGGTTACGACTACATCAAATTGTTCTGGTGTAAGCAACGCCTGCTGAAGCATATTATCGGCAATCACTTCTTTAATGACTAAATCGTCCTGATTGTCACGCTTTACTAGCAACCAACGGCCATTCTCATGGGCAACAGCATTAAACTCTTGCTCTGCAACCGCAAAGGCCCAGCGTTTAAACGCCCCTTCTGTAAACTTTAATACATTCCCTTTATGCACCACAGTTAAAGATTTACTTTGTTGTTTTAGTGCATAATTGAGTGCATATCGCATCAAACGCTCGGCCGCTTCTTTTGAACTATTTTTAATGCCAAGCCCACACTGGGTATCAAAACGTAATCGTGTCACCCCCATTTCTTGACATAAAAAGTCGAGCATTCGCTCGTTGTCAATACTGCCAGCTTGCCATTCAATACCCGAGTAAACATCTTCTGAACTGTCGCGAATAACGGTTATGTGGGTTTTTTCAGGCTCTTTTAATGGTGAGGGTAAATGCGGATAACTGCGGATAGGCCGCATA
The DNA here is from genome assembly GCF_900116435.1 of Pseudoalteromonas lipolytica. Classification (GTDB taxonomy): domain Bacteria; phylum Pseudomonadota; class Gammaproteobacteria; order Enterobacterales; family Alteromonadaceae; genus Pseudoalteromonas; species Pseudoalteromonas lipolytica. Next base: position 301,739 of record NZ_FPAZ01000001.1, read on the forward strand.
TTAACGAATAAATCCATTTCATGGCGAAGTGCGACGTTCAAAGAACGAAAGCCCCCACCCAAAGGAGTGGTTAGAGGACCTTTTATGGCAATTTTAAATTGCCTTACGGCATGGAGTGTTTCTTGTGGAAACCAATCTCCGTCGTAGAGTGCGGCCGCTTTTTCACCGTTAAACACTTCCATCCAGTGAATCCGACGCTCTCCTTGATAAGCCGCCTCAATAGCAGAATCAACGATACTTCGCATAACGGGGCTAATATCTTGCCCAACACCATCCCCTTCAATGTAAGCGATTACTGGATTGTCAGGAATACACCACTGGCCATTTTTATCGATGGTGATTTGTTCACCCTGCTCTGGCACTGAAATATGTTGATACTGCATCATAACGTTTTAGCAACTAGTCGGTTGAATATGCTTTGTGAGTATCTATTAATACCAAGATTTGTCTGCACTGTCTGCGTATGTATGGAAATACCCATTATTCAAATCATTAATGACACACTTTGTCTATTTCGTCTTCCATGGCCTTGAATAGCGAGGCAAACAACTGCGTGTCTAGCGTTACGGTGTCATTTTTTAATGCACTATCAACAGCAAGTGCTTTGATATAAAGCGTCTCACACTCAAACATGTTGGCTGCGCCCTTTAACATGTGCACATTTCGACTTAAGCCTTCGATATCCATTTTTTTATATTGCGTACGCATATCGGCATATTGATTTTTAAGTCCTTTGATATAGTCATCCTTAAGCAGTTGGAATTCGTGTTCAGGTAGCTTTATATCAGCCAACTCATCGCAGTCTAGGTAACTGGCAATTTTATGACTAAATGCATTACGGTCTATGGGCTTTGCAATTAAATCGGTGAAACCTTGGTTCATGTAACGCTCTACCTCATGCTTCATCGTGTTCGCGGTTAAAGCAATAATGGGCACCGAGATCCCCGTCGCATGCATCATTTTCAGTGCTTCTTGACCATCCATAATTGGCATTTGAATATCAAGTAATATTAGGTCAAATGTGTTCTCAAGCGTTTGCTGCACGGCATCTTTACCGTTTTCAACCGTTGTGACTGTTAGCCCCATACGCTCTAAAATACGTGCAAATAAACGTCTGTTGTCAGGGTGATCTTCAGCGAGTAACACCCGACCTTTTAAATTTTCTGGCGCATCAAGTTTACTAAACGGAGAGGTTTCGACTAATCTAACTTCACTCATATCATTGAGCCAACGCGTATTGTCTGTTGTGTACACAGCGATTGTTAAAGTAAACTCACTACCTGAGCCAACGTAACTTTTTACACTGATATCACCATCCAGTTTTAGCGCTAAACTTTTAGAAATATTAAGACCCAAACCTGTGCCACCATACTGACGAGAAATACTCGAATCCGCTTGGTAAAAGGCACTGAATAACGACTTTTGTTCAGAATCTGTCATGCCAATACCGGTGTCTTTCACACTGATCGCTAAGGTATTATTCTCACAACTCACCGTAAGCGTTATTCGCCCAACCTGAGTAAATTTTAGTGCATTGGTCGTCAAGTTTAATAATATTTGCCTTAATCGGCTAGGATCGGTCACGATGTAATCAGGCAGAGGGAATTGATAATCAACGCTAAATTTTAAGCCTTTATCACGTATTTGCTTACCAATAAGTGATTCAATATTCGCTATCGTGGCAAATAAATCGGTTTCAATTAGATCAATTTCAAGCTTATTCGCCTCTATTTTCGACATATCCAAAATATCATTAATAAGGCCGAGTACATGGCGACTATTTTGTAAAATGACACCGATGCCATGATTTCGTTCATGAGGCTTAATATCACCAAGCATAATGCCATCAGCATAGCCAATAATCGACGTCATGGGTGTGCGTATTTCGTGGCTAATATTGGCTAAGAAGCGACTTTTAGCTTCATTTGCGTCTCGTAATTCATCGGCTAATTCTTCAAGTTCAAGTGTTCTTAACTGTACTTTTTGCTCGAGATTTTTATTAAGCTCAACATTATCCTCATGCAACAACCTAAATTTATCAGCGACAGCAAACGCTAGTAGCATAGCATCCATCGCGGTGCCAATCAGTCCTAATAAATATAAATTCATCGACGTGGCAGGCAATAATCCTAAGTTTGTAAGATTACCCACCATGTTAGGCACCATCATGGCAACATAGGCCAGTACAAAATAACGTGCAGGTTTGAAGCCAATCAACATACAACGTACACCGATATACAAGCCTAAACACAAAGCGACACCCGTTACTAATGTTGACCAATAAAAACCAAAGCTAGGCCACACAACACAAAATGGGATCCCCAATGTTGCGATAACCCCGACAGTCAGAGACAGCTGCGATAATTTCGGAAACGTTTCCTTTAACTTAAGGAGATTATTGTAAAATAAAATGTTGGTCAGTGGCGTGAGTGCAAAACCTAGCCAATGTAAGTGCGGGTTATAATACCCAAACAATTGATCCGAAATATGAAAGAAATGACTCCATGCGAACACCCACGAAGCGGTGAATAAAGCATAATATAAATGCGTGACGTCTTTAGACACTAAATAAATTAACAGGTTATACAAACCAAGCGCTATACCGACCCCAAAACACAGCATGATGATTACATTTTCGAGCGTGATAATTTCGAAATAATCTTGATACGGCGTTAAGATTAACTTTGCAGGAGTATAAAAATAATCGCTTTCAAAATGTGTGATCAACGTATAGCGCTTGCCTTTTTCAAGGTTTAGGCGGTTTCCATAGTGAAATGCAAATTGGTTTTTTTCGACGCCACCTGTCACAAAACTTCGTACAGGTTGAGAAACATCGGTTAGGTCATAAATCCGACTTTCTATTTTTGAAACCAAGGTATTGTAGGGGTACAGGACAAGGTCTTCGATATCACTTTGATTTTCTATATCGACAATCAACCAGTAACCGCCCCCAATCGAACTGATACGTGATTGTGGCCTTTTTGTGGCACGCCAGCGTTTAATATCAGCCGCAGATTGAGGAAATCGATTGTCTCTCGCAGCTAATATTTGCCCGACATCATGTAGGTTCTGCTCAAAAGATGCGTCTGTATATATAAACGCTTGTTCGGCGCACACTGAATATGTTGAATAAAATAGAAAAAGCAAACTGCCTAAGAATAGCTTTAACCGCATTCACAGCGCCCCTAATAAACAAAAGTCATAAATCATCAAAATTGAAAAGCCACATCAAAGCCATAACGTCGCCCTTCTCCTTTAAAGTCTTCTAACATACCCAGAAATGAGCTCAAATCGAATTTTAACTGACTGTACTCTGTATCAAATAGATTTTTTCCCCATAATATAAACGACCAGTTATCTACATCATATTTAAAGTGTGCATTAACAAGGCTGTAGCTTTCTTGACGGGCGTACGGGTTCATATTTTGATCAAAGTAAAATGCTGACTGATAGTCAACCATCACATTGGCTGAAAACGGGTTATTCATTAACCGCGTATCATACTGCAACCCTGCCGATACATCCCATTTTGAAGTAAAAGGTAATTGATTATCGGTGATACTATTACCCAATGGATCGACATACTCTTCGTACTCGGCATGAGGAATATAGCCCACTGATAACTGCATAGCGAGTTGTTGGGTGGGCTGATAATTTATTTCACTTTCGAGACCATAAATTATAGAGTCGGCTACATTTTCAAGCAATTGAACAGGCGGCATTTGCGGTGTTTCAGAGGCTTGATTCATAAACACTTGCTGGTCATTATAATCATAATAAAACGCAGCCCAGCTCATTCGTAACCGTTGTTCCGGCCAATACGTTTTCAGGCCAACCTCATGGGCATTTAAACGCTCCTTGCCGTAATCAGCTAAGATTGCTTGTTCTTCAGATGATAAAAAGCCGCCATTATACCCGCCACTTTTGCTGCCATTAGCAAAACGATAATACAGGTTCGCTGTGTCAGAATACGTATAATTGAGAGCAAACTGACCGGTAATGCCATTATCGGATTGCTTATCAGAAACCGTGTAAAATGGCACTAAAACCCCTGCTAAATCATTGGGGTTGACTACCACATTTAAGGTTGATGTAGAGCTGTATTCAAGTGATTCATAATCGTAACGTAGACCCGCAGTGAGCAACCAACGCGTGGCTAATGGCACTTCAATTTGGCTAAATAGCGCTACGTTTTGTGTATCGATATGATTATCGTAATAAAATGTGGCCGTTAAATCTGCAGGCAAAATACCACGAAAGTCGCGTAAAATATCATTGATGTTATCTTGCTTAATCGTTTCATCAGCAAAATACACCCCACTGGTCAGCGTGTAATGAGTAAATTCATTAAGGACCCTAAACTCTTGACTGAATAAATGGGTGTCTAAACCTAACACTCCTTCGCACAACCTAGCTGGTGAGCCATCGCAATTAAATGCATGGCTTCGCTCTAAATTATTAAAACTACTTACGGAGGTCACCGTTGTGTTATCACTCGACTGCCAATTTAATTCGCCGATAAAGCCATAGCCGTCTGATTTATGCGGTGAGTCATTATTAACACTCACAGTAAAAAAGTCGTCACTCCCATCGTTAAACCCAAAGCTATCAAAGCACCGTGTTGAACCCGCATCGGCTGGCGAACATAATTCACCCGTTAATGGGTTTGCTATAATACCGATACTCCCCACTGGCTGCGAAATGCCATCCCAATCTTCAATATGTGCTTGCAGGTAAAGCTCTACGTTATCCCATTGACTTAACAGTGACAGCCGTGCATTTTTTTGCTCCATGCCCGCGGTCGGTGATGCAGAAAAATTATTTTGTGTCGAATAGTCATAATCTTGATAATTGAATGCTAACCGCATCGCCGTTTCATCGCCCAGCGGTTGGTTCCACATCCCCTCTAAGCTACTGGCGTTATTGTTGGCAATACCCAGTGTTAACGACCCTGCTTGCTCAAACTCAGGCCTATTTGTGCGGATTAAAATTGCCCCACCGGTTGAGTTTCGACCAAATAACGTGCCTTGCGGGCCACGCAAAATATCAACATGCTCTACGTCATACAGGTTAATAATTTGGTTATTTGCCGAACCAACCGCCACGCCATCAAGGTACATAGCTACAGGCGATGTATTCGCAGTATTATAATCAAGTAAGCCAATTCCCCGAATACTGACGGCGGGAGGTGTGCCCTCGGCCGCGTTTTGCGTTATTTTCACGTTCGGTGCAAATAACCCTATTTCGGTTGAATCTTTAAAATGCTGCGTTTTTAAAAGTTCGCCATTCACTTGGCTTACCGCAACACTGACGTCTTGAATTGATTGCGGACGCTTCTGTGCATAGACACTAATAACTTCCATGTCCTTTTCAGCCTCTGTATTTTGCGCTGAGGCATTACCCATGACACATGCCGCTAAGCAGCTACTCGCAAGCATAGTGAGTTTAGGATTGAATTGATAAGGACGTTTCATTCGTTTTTAGACCTTAAAAAGAGGGACGTATGTTAAATTATTGTAATTTCCAGTAAGTATAGACCAAACAACGCTGTAAAGTCGCATAAAAAGCAGAGGGTTAACGGCTTTTATGCCACATTAAAGTCGCTGTTGACTAAACATTACCCTTTTTCAAAAGCGTGTTCGCCGCTAATTTGACTTGGAAAGCCACAGAGTGAGCGTGACGTTTGCATGCCAGCCATCACCGCCGCTTCAACACAGCCAGCATTAACGCCTGTTTTTATCCAATCGCCAGTAAGGCGTAAGTTTTTATAGTGGCTGCCATCAGTCGCTAATCTAAATTTGCTCGACCCTGTAACAGAGAGTACATAACGCTCACTGGGATCAATATTTACCCGCCAATACTGTTGCTCTAAAACAGGCAAAATACTGTGCGGATCTTGATAAAACACCTGCCAGTCAAACTTATTATTGGTATAAGCGTGCGGCCACAATGCTTGCATATCAATGCTGAATAAATACTGCATATTATGTTTCACCTCAGCTTTCATTTGCTCAGGAAAATGATGTGCCGTAGCGGGTGGATAATGCTCACACGTAAAAGCGCTACAAAAATAGGCAATATTAACGGGCGGATCACTGTCTGGCCACGCCTCTTTGTCAACGAGATTGCTCATTGCAGCCCATGTATCGAAGGGCTCAACAAAACCACTTAATATAGGCCCTTCTTGAGCCGAATTGGTATCGGTAAAGCCGAGTTGTTGATCAGTTTTATTCAACCAAACTTGGCAAGCTTGTGTCGCAACACTCTTCACTTTACTCGCTTGTAAAGCAAGGGCATTATCGTCGCTAAGTAAATCTGCCGCCACATGCTCAAGCGAAGCAACAGATACCCCCAATATTAGGGTATCAAAATCAACTCCATGCACTAACGTAAGACTTGGAAGTGGCTGCTTAAAATGCGCTTCATATACTTCTGGCCAGTCACTCCAGAACGACTCTAAATTAACCTGATATTCTTGCAACAAATGCGCTTGTAGCGGGTTTATTTGGTCTAAGAGCGGCTCACTTGGCCAACAAGGCAGCTGCTTTACATTGATAAGCGGCGCATATTCACCCGAATTTAAGCTGACCTGCTGACGCAGTTCAATATGCGATACCACAGCTTGCCCATGAGAATCTTTACCCGGCGTTAATTGTGTAAGCTGGTGGAAAAATTTAAATTTTACACCGCGTTTTTTGAGTAGCTCATAAATAGGAGCAAAAATGACATCTCCCATGCCTGCTTGCATTTTCCACATCACTCCCCCTTTATAACAAAGGCCAATTCTTAGCATGGCAAGTGCTGCAACACCTGCCTCGACATTAGGCTTGTTAAAGTCGCCATTGGGGTATGCAAACACCAAGTCATAAAAACCTCGTACAGGAGCAGAATTAACGCTATAGGCACTATTTGCACCATTTTTTTCGAGCCATTGACGAAAATCATAGCAATTAATTACCCCAAAACCATCGCGATAAACTTTATCTTTTATCAGACCTGTCAGCATCGCAATAGCCAGATCGGCACAAATATAGAGCCTGCGCAGTTGTGCATTATCATCCAGTAACTCTATTACTTGCTCTTTAAACCAACGCTTTAATTTGCGAACGATATACCAAATCACTAAACGATCAGCTTGCTTGTCTGTGTGGGTTGTTTGCTGTGCGGTAAACTGTTGTAAGTGCGTAAGTAAAGAGCGAGGAGTGGAGATAATCTCGGCCGCATCCGATTCAATGTCATCAATAAACTGTTTTGCCGAGGTAACCTGAGTATCAATATTCGCTTTTATTTGCTGATAGAGGTGCTTTAGTAAAAACTGATCTCGTGGCTTTTTAGTAACTAATGTGGTTTTTGCGTGTTGCTCACAGACATCTTCAATGTCTTCGGTCCATTTTTTCAGCCAAGCCAGTGTCATCGTAACAAAATCCCACACTGTAATATCCAAGCTTCCATCTGCTGGATTACCCACAACGGTTGGGAAATCTATCGGCCATGTTTGCCACTCGTTATCGATAAACTCTTGTAATGCAATAAAACTATGCGGCTTAAACGCCTGTTGCCAAGTTGCAAGCGGCGAACTCGCTGGCCTGTCCAAATTATTGTAGACCCCTTGCAAAGTGCGAAAGCTATTTACATAAGCACCAAACCACACATGCAAGCCATGCTCTTCAATACGTTGACCAAAGTGCTGATTGCGACCACTTGCGCCTTTGCCTCCTAAGCGCCACCCTTGTTGATAAACGGTTATTTCGCGATGTTGCTGCCAATCTTCTTGCTCGGTTAAATACACCGCGGCAGTCATTGCAGCAACGCCACCCCCTACGATTGTGATTTTTTCTTTGCTCATGGTCATCCTTTACGCAGGTAAAACCTGGCTTGCGCCAAGTTGATCAAAGTCCATATTGATGTAAAAAGGCAAATGTACCGCTTGGCTTCCTAATTGAATACCAAACATATCGTGCAACGGAAAACTCGCTACTGACTTCACATCAAGGGTAAAATTATTAGTTAACAACTTAAGTTGGTGAATTTTTTTTATCACTGATGGAGAATGCACAACAGAGCGATAAACGGCACTTGTACCCTCTCCATCTGGGAATTGCTTAAACAATATTTGATCCATTTGCGGGTGAATAAACCCCTCAAACAGTTGCTTAATTAATGAAAAATCCACGCCTTTAACTTCATCATCAAAAAAATCAGCCACTCGCTTCGAAAAAAGAGCAAGGTTATCTAATAAGTTTTCTTATGTGTTGATATTGTCTTGCTCAATTGATAATAGTTCATGCATTGCAAGCTTTGAATTAGCCGAGAACACATCAAAACACGGCAATGAAATTGAAAAACGTGATGTTTTGTTCGCCGGTGTGGGCATGTCATAGTCACATAAATATTTGTTGTAACCACATACCTCACGCCCATTTATTAGCGCATAAATATTATTCACACTAATGAAGGCGGGATACCAATACAGGTGGGCAATATCACCATTAACCACTTTAGAAACAGGTAACCAAATAATAATGTCGGTTTCTTGCATCCAGCCCTGTTCAGAAAACGGAGGGGTCAGAGACGATATTTTTTCAATATCAGTAAACGTGAGTAAACACACACTGCCTAACACATTGAATGACACAGAATCATTTGCAACTGTATTGAGTGTCGCATCGACATATTGCTGCATTTTTTGCTCACAAGCAGACACGAAAAAACCATACATTGCCGCGTTAATCATGCGGCATGGCGGCTTAGCAACGGGGTTTGATAAAAAGTGGCAGTATTTATATGGGTTAGTCATAGTCATTAACTAAATTGTTGTTTACTCATGACTATAGACTAGTTTTACTAGTTCGTTACAAGTTGTTCATTGCATTTTTTGGTGAAAAGTTGCTCTATATACGCTTGGTAACCAGCATGATCAAAATTATCAGATAACGGGTTCATAAAACCATGGGCATACTGTGACACTTCACAGCTGACATTCGGTTTATCTCTGAGTGTAGCCACCACCGGTTCAATATCAAAATGTGCTTCACTGTGCGCAAAAATAAACTGACAAGGCACTGTCGCCGCTAAATCAAGGTGGTTTCTAACTTGTGATGGGTAAAATGCAATAATTTTCTTTATGTAGGGGTTTTGTAATTCTGCTTGCGCTCGCCAAACTGCTGATGCTCCCGCACTAAAGGCAATGATCGTAGTTGGTCGCTTAATAGCGGCCATTTTAATGTAGACTCGCTCAAGATAGGTGTCGTGACCACACTGATTCAAAAAGTGTTGATATTGAACGTGCTCAGAAACCGGTGTTTGTATTTCTCCTAAATAAGGTTCACACAAACTGACTTTGCCACTAAGCTGCTGCGCAAGCTGTGATAAATGTGCTGTATTTCCGAATATATCTGACACCAAAAGGTAGTTCATTTATGTACTTCTGTGTTGTTATTATTGTGCCCGTAAAGAATACGCGCGTTTCAAATAAACATCCAGAAAAATAATACTTGCGTTTAAATATTTATTGCAGTAGTCTACTCGTCTGGTTTTTATAAACCTCGCGGTTAACCCCTTACCTTGATCCAGTAATTCCCGCATATTCGTATAAATACTTGCACCTGTGTGACTCAATGACATTTTGATGAATTTTAAAATTATCACCAAACTGTCACAAATATAGTCAACACTGTAGGCAAGACAACAAATGTCAGTCTGTATTATAAGTTCCCTTACAAAGCTCTACAGAACACTGACAAAAAGAAAGAGTGAGTTTTATTATGTCATACAAATACAATGGATCTTTGATCCAAATAGCACATCCAGTGCAATCAATTTCGGTTAACAAACAGCGTGTAATTTTTAGCGACACGCAAGGCCTAAAGAATGCCATCTTCCAAAAGGCGAGCGATGCACGCCAATTTGTAAAATGGTTAAAGGCCAACTAAACCCAAACCGAAAAAGCGCCAGCATACCACGCTGGCGTTTTAGTTTTTAACTTTCGTACGCTTATCTAAATTCCTGCTACACTTATATTTTTAACCTACGAATAGGTAGTGAAAATGCGTTTGGCATGGTTTTTTTTACTATTTTTTTTGTGCCCTTTTGCAAATGCAACTAATCAATCTAAAACGATTGAATGGATCGTAGTTGATTTTGCCCCCTACTACATAATGAATGACCGTTACGAAGGCATGGGACGTGACGAAAGTGTCATTAAACTGCTTAAAAATGCTCTACCCGATTACACTTTCACACGCACTTTATTGCCTGCTAGTCGTGCCATTCATGAGCTATCAAATCCACACAATAATTACTGCATTTTGTCTCTATATCAAAGCGAACATCGCAAACAACACATTGCATTTACAACACACACGTCCACTGTAGGTTTGTCACCCTCCATTGCGATTCGTAAAGAGCTAATTGAAAAACTTAATTTAGATCCCTCTAAGCCGGTATCACTAAAGTCATTACTTAACGACAAACACCTTGCATTAGGTGTATCAATGAGCCGCTCATTTGGCAGTAATATAGATAACGTAATTAACTCAAGCCATGATGCAAATATTATCTCAAGACCAGGCCGCGATACCCTTGCAAGCTTAACTTATATGCTACACAAAAAGCGCATTGATATTTTATTAGGATACCCAAGTGAGCATTATTATTTGGCGCACTCGATGGGATTCGAGAATGAATTAACCCAACTAACACTCTCTGAAGCGCCTAAATTAAGTGTTGGTTATATTGGCTGCACAAACAATGAACAAGGCCATGCAATGATTACCTTGTTAGATAAAGCGCTGGAGGAAATAGCGCATACACAAAATTTTGAAGATATCTTAGTACGATGGTTGCCAGATAACTTAAAACCAATCTTAGAAAAAAGGTTAAGAGATAGAAATGAAAGTGCCGCTCATTAAGCGGCACGTTTCGTGTAGTCGTTACTTACGAATACCTTCGATAAACAGGCCAATATCAACATGAGTTGATGCTGGGCCCAAGTTGTAATCAATACCATAATCAGCCAGTTTTAAGCTTGTTTCACCTTCAAAGCCAACACGGTAACCACCCCATGGATCTTTACCTTCGCCAATTTTATCAATTTCAAAAGTAATCGTTTTTGTTACACCGTTAAGTGTAAACTCACCAGTGACATCGGCTTCATCGCCTTCTTCATCAAACTTGATTGATGTGCTTTTAAACGTCGCTGTAGGGTATTTATCTACATTTAAGAAATCTTTACCACGTAAGTGCTTATCACGTTCAGCATGGTTCGAATCGATACTTTTTGTGTCAATAGTGACATTGATCTTTGATGCATCCGGTGCTTTGTCATCGTAACTAAAATCACCTGAAAACGTATTAAAACGACCGTGTAACCAGCTATAGCCTAAATGTTTGATTTTAAATGTAACAAATGCGTGAGCACCGTCTGTATCAATCACATAGTCTGCGGCATTTGCATTCGCTGTAGATAAAAGTGCAGCGCTTAGTGCTGTGCTTAATAATAATTTTTTCATATTAATCATCCTTCAATGGTTTGATCATTCTAATTAAGGTTTTATCTTTATCGATAAAATGATGTTTTAGTGCCCCTAAAGCATGTAAAACAACAACACCTATTAGCCCATACGCGGCATAAAAGTGAATTTTACCTGCAATATCTTCTTGATTAGCCACCGACTCGGGTAAAGCCGGAACAGCAAATAAGTTAAATACGTCGATCGCACGGCCATCAGCCGTCGAAATTAAGTAGCCAGATGTAACAATGACAATAAGGGCTAAATAAATTAATTTATGTACAGAGTGCGCAGCCATGTTTACCGCTTTAGAGCTTCCTGCAACAGGGTCTGGTTGCGTGCCTAATAAACGCCAGCCAAATCGAAACAATAATAAAGCAGCTAAGGTAATGCCAACGCTTTTGTGTAAATCAAGAGAGCCTTTGTACCACGTATCGTAATAGGTTAACTCAACCATATAGACACCTAAGCCAAACAGACCAAATACTCCAAGTGCCATTAACCAGTGAAGTAAGATAGCCACCCAGCCGTAACTTGACTTTGAATTCTTTAACATACTCATTTCCCATGAGAACCATGAAACTAAACACAGCTTAGCTCAGCTGTAATACAATGAAAATAGCGTAAAACAAACAGCTTCTGTGCGTATACGCACAAATAACATTAGAATAGTCAGTGGTTAGTGGATTAAAAGCTTCTCTCAGTAAAAGGGTGTCTAAACTCTGACAGCTTTAAACTTTAACTTTCTTCCACCAGCCCTACGTAAATCTGGCTATTGGCATCAACTTGAAAGCAGCTTATGAGGTTTTCTTTTACCAGCTCTAGCATAGCGATAAAGCTTACAACGACACCGCTTCGGCCTTCTTCAACGGTAAACAGCGTATGGAATGGTAATTGTGATTGGGCTTCGGATAGCTTGTCTAAAATTAAGCTCATGCGCTCACGAGTAGACAGTGCTTCTGCGGTGATATGATGATGTTCAAATGTTTTAGCACGTGCCATTACATCGCTTAATGCAAGTAATAAGTCTTTCATTTCGACGTCTGGTAATAGCGCTTCACGCTCGCTAAACTCGGGGGCTAATGCCTCTGCTACAAAAATATCACGACCTTCTCGAGGGATCTGGTCAAGGTTTTCTGCTGCTTTTTTAAATTGCTCGTATTCTTGTAAGCGTCTGACTAGCTCTGCGCGCGGATCGTCGTCTTCTTCCAGTTCCTCATGTTTTGGTAACAGCAATCGTGATTTAATTTGTGCTAACAAGGCTGCCATCACTAGGTATTCACCCGCAAGCTCGAGTTGAAACTCACTCATCATTTCAACATAGCGAACGTATTGTTCCGTAATACTAAAAATCGACAGCTCTAGTACATCTAATTTATGCTTTTTAATTAAATACAAGAGTAAGTCGAGCGGACCTTCAAAGGTCTCTAAAATAACCTCAAGTGCATCGGGTGGAATGTATAAATCTTCAGGCTTGTCGACCACCGCTTTGCCATGCAAAAAAGCCAGTGGCAGCTTTTGCTGCACTGGCTCTTGTATGTCGTTTGGGGCATTACGCTCTGAGCTTGTCAATGATGTCTCTATATTTCAAACGGTTTAGTATCGCCACAACCAACACGTAAAATTTCGATATCATCATCTGATAAATCAATCACTGTAGTGGCCTGTTCAGGAAGATAACCACCATGAATAATTAAATCAACTTGCTTTTCGATGCGATCACGAATTTCATCGGGATCAGCTTCGGTGAATTGCTCACCCGGTAAAATTAAGGAACACGACATCAACGGCTCCCCTAATTCAGCCAATAAGGCACATGTAATCGGGTGTTCAATAACGCGAATACCAATGGTTTTTTTCTTTTCGTTTAGTAAACGTTTAGGAACTTCCTTGGTTCCTTTAAAAATAAAGGTGTACGGTCCTGGTGTGTTATTTTTAATCAGCCTAAACAGCTGATTGTCTACACGTGCATATGTTGAGAGCTCAGATAAATCGCGACATACCAAGGTAAAATTATGGTGTTTTTCAATGCCTCGAATACGTTCTATGCGCTCTTTTGCTTGTTTATTACCAATACTGCAACCAATCGCATAACCCGAATCAGTTGGGTACACGATAACTCCACCTTGTTTAATAATATCAACAGCTTGACTAATTAATCTCGGTTGTGGATTATCTGGATGGATATGAAAAAACTGACTCATTACACGCTCCTATTGCCCTTCCCACGCTTGCCAAACACCTTGGCAATCTTTGGGTAAGTATAAATTTTTTCCCAGCTCCAACCAGCTTGTAGGAAAATGAAAGTCTGACCCCTGTGAGGCGAGTAAATCATATTCTCTAGAAAGCTCACCTAAAAACTGGCGTTCACTTGGTGCTTGCTGGGGTTGTGCAACTTCCATTGCATCGCCCCTCGCGTTTTTAAACTCGACTATCAACTTACGCAACCACTTATTCGACATTTGATAACGACCAGGATGCGCCAGAACAGCCACCCCACCCGCTTGATGAATAGCCGCTATCGCCGTTTGCATATCGCACCAGCAACTTGGTACATAGCCTGTTTTGCCACGGCCTAGGTATTTTTTAAAGACACCTGGAAAGTTTTTGGCTACGCCGCGCTCAATGAGTGCGCGAGCAAAGTGCCCGCGGGTAATTTGGGCATTGTCGGCAAATGCTTTCGCTTCGTCATAAATACCTTCAAAGCCATTTTTTGCGAGGCGATGACCTATCTCGATAGCACGCTCTTCACGCTTCGCCTGTTGCGAGCTTAATAGCGAAATCAAGGCTTCATTCTCATCGTCGATATTTAAACCAACAATATGAATTTCAAAGCTTTCCCACTTAGTTGACACTTCAACACCGGCAATTAATTTAAGCGGTAAATCGTCATTCGCAATGATGTCACGTGCAGGGGCTATCGCCGCCAATGTGTCGTGATCGGTAATTGCGAACACATCTATATTTTTTTCAACCGCGCGGTGTAATAGTTGCTCGACTGATAGCTGACCATCAGAATATGTGGTGTGGCTATGTAAATCGTATTTTATCAAAGGAAAAGACTGCTTAACGTAAGTTCTTGAATCATTGATAGGAGTATAACAAAGATTTTATACTAATTGTTGTAAATTAATGCTTGACAGTATCGGCTCAGGTACGCTTTACTGTATGCACTTTAAGACACGTTGAAAAAGAAATAACAATGAACAAAACAATTCAAATCACAATTTGGTGGTGGCACTCGTAAATAGCGGGTGACGAATTGTCGTGTCTATACGATTTCAAAACCCGCTCATGTAGCGGGTTTTTTTATATCTAAATTTTAAGGTTTTATAAATGAATAACATAGCAACTCTTACACATCATTGGGGGTGGCGCCTGGCTTAGCGGGACGGTAAGGGTCTATCTAATTTATAGACATTATTATACGAACCCCGCTTAAGCATCGCTTTGCGGGGTTTTTATTTTTGGGAATGAGGGAGAATAAGGTTTGATTTTTAGTCATATAACAACGACACCGGGTGAGGTAACCAGTATCACTCAAGTGCGTGACTACATTAGTAGCCCACTTGCATTATACAGTTTACTCGATAAACCCAATTCACTGCTGTTAGAGTCTGCAGAAATTGACTCTAAAGACAGTGTCAAAAGCCTAATTTTGGTTGACTCAGCGCTACGTATTGTTTGCCATGGTAAACACGTCACACTGACAGCACAGTCAAATAACGGCAAACAATTACTACCTTATTTACAAAGCCATGTGCAAAACTGCGATGCTGTGCTTATTGAAGACACACTCACATTGACCTACAACGAAGTAGCGATCGATATTGACGAAGCCAGCAAACTGATTGCCGACAATGCTTTTAGCGCTCTTCGTAGCTGTATAAACAGTATAAAAAGCACCACAGACAACCCTTTTTCAGTCTTTCTTGGCGGGGTGTTTGCCTACGACATGGTCGCAAATTTTGAAACGCTGTCTGACGTACCTGAAGGTGAAAACAGCTGCCCAGACTATGTTTTCTATTTAGCCGAAACACTTGTGATAATTGACCATCAAGCCAAAACCACCGAGTTGATTGGTAATGTGTTTAACGGCCCAGAAGTGCATGCCAACTGCTTCGAAGTCGGTCAGCAGCTAGAACGCTTGAACAGCGTATGTGACAACGCAGTGCAATACCAAGGACAAAAGCAAAACGGTGCAAGCCCTGTCTCGGTTGATGTCAGCGATGAGCAATACTGCGAGCATGTCATCAAATTAAAAAAGAACATTGTCGATGGCGATATCTTCCAAGTCGTACCATCACGTACTTTTTCTCTTGCCTGCCCAGATTCACTTCATGCCTACAGCCAACTTAAGCAACAAAACCCCAGTCCTTACATGTTTTACATGCGCGACGAAGAGTTTGTGTTATTTGGTGCATCGCCTGAGTCAGCACTTAAATATTGTGTTGATAGCAAGCAAGTTGAAGTGTATCCAATTGCAGGTACTCGTCCACGCGGTAAATTTGCCAATGGACAAATAAACCCAGATTTAGACAGCCGCATTGAACTTGAACTACGTAACGACCAAAAAGAGCGCGCTGAACATTTAATGCTGGTTGATTTAGCCCGTAACGATGTCGCCCGCATAAGCGTGCCGGGTACACGCCATGCCAAAGAGCTATTAAAAGTAGACCGCTACTCACAAGTGATGCATTTAGTTTCACGCGTGGTCGGTACATTAAAACCTGAACTTGATGCCCTGCATGCGTATCAAGCATGTATGAATATGGGCACCTTAGTCGGTGCTCCCAAAGTACGAGCCGCTGAACTTGTACGTCAAACAGAACAAAAGCGCCGTGGTAGCTACGGTGGTGCAGTTGGTTATTTAACCGGTGATGGTGCGATGGACAGCTGTATTGTAATTCGCTCAGCCTTTGTGAAAAACGGCATGGCTTATGTACAGGCAGGTGCTGGCGTGGTGTTTGATTCAGACCCGCAGTCAGAAGCCAATGAAACGCGCGCTAAAGCACAAGCAGTGATTACCGCAATTCAATCGACTTATGAGGCACAATAATGAACACACCATCAGCCTATAAAATCTACTTTTTAGATAACTTTGATTCATTTAGTTATAACTTAGTCGATGAACTTTCTATGTTAGGGTGCGAGTTAGTGGTATACCGTAACAATATCAGTGCACAAAGCATTTATAACAAAATGTGCCAAGAAACTGTGCCAGTATTACTCGTGTTATCACCTGGGCCGGGAGCCCCCTCAGATGCGGGCTGCTTAATGGCATTAATTGAGCTTTGTAAGGGACGTTTCCCAATGCTAGGTATTTGTTTAGGCCAACAAGCATTAACACAAAGTTATGGTGGCGTGATTGGCCATGCAGGTGAAACCGTACATGGTAAATCGTCGATTATTGCGTTGTCTGATCACCCTGTATTTGCAGGGATGGGTGAAAAAATGCCAGTAGCGCGTTATCACTCACTCATGGCAACTAAAGTGCCAGACGCAGTCGATGTCATTGCCTCGTATGAAAATATTCCAATGGCAATTTATCACCCGCAAGATAATGCACTTGGTTACCAGTTTCATCCAGAATCGATTTTAACGCCAAACGGCGCCTTGCTATTACAGCAAAGTATTGAGTTTTTAACCGCACGCGTGCAGTAGAGGAATAACATGGAAGCAACAACCCTATCCCCGTTAAACCAATTATTGGCCAATCAACACTTATCGTTTGAGCAATCAAGTGCCTTATTCGATGCAATAATGAATGGCCAATTAAATGATATAGAGCTAACTGCTGCACTTATCGCGTTAAAATTTAAAGGTGAAACGAGCGACGAAATCGCTGGCGCTGCAGCATCTATGCGCGCCAATGCAGTGCCATTTACCACCAGTAAAACACTGTTAGCCGATAGCTGCGGTACCGGTGGCGATGGCTCAAATACGATTAATATAAGTACCACGGCTGCCATTGTTGCCGCAGCTGCGGGTATCAATATGGTAAAACATGGCAACCGTAGCGTATCGAGTAACTCGGGGTCAGCTGATTTACTAAAAGCCTTGGGCATCAATATTGATATGAGCCCAGAGCAAGCTGCCACATGCTTAGAAAACACTGGCTTTGCATTTTTATTTGCCCCGCATTATCACAGCGGTGTGCGTCATGCGATGGGGGTACGTACGGCCCTGAAAAGCCGCACTATTTTTAATATTTTAGGTCCGCTTGCCAACCCAGCCGCACCCCACGTGCAATTGCTTGGTGTCTACGATGCATCTCTTTGCTTACCGATGGCCGAAACCCTAAAAACCCTCGGCACGCAACGCGCTATGGTAGTGCATGGAGCCGGTACCGACGAAATTGCACTACACGGCGAAACCAACGTCGTTGAGCTCAATGATGGCAAGCTAACCGAGTACACGCTGACAGCAAACGATTTTGGTCTTGCAAACTATTCACTTGAACAATTAGCAGGTCAAGGCCCAGAATATAATGCGAAAGCCAGTTTAGCGATTTTACAAGGCCAAGGGGAAGACGCTCACAACGCAGCCATTATTGCCAACGTTGCAGCGCTACTTTACCTAACAGGCAAAGCAAGCGACTTAAAAACAGCCGCGAAACACGTAACCGAGTTGTTAGCATCTGGCAGCGCGATGAACACATTGAACGCAATTATTGAGGTAAGTCATGGCTAACGTATTAGACAAAATTGTTGCCGACAAACGTATCGAACTTGAAACCAGAAAAGCACAGCGTCCACTTACATCATTCATTGCGGATGTTGTGCCAACCACCCGTAATTTTGAAGGTGCGCTGGCGGCAAAAGGCACACAATTTATTTTAGAATGTAAAAAGGCATCGCCTTCTAAAGGGCTTATCCGTGAACCGTTTAACTTAGATGAAATTACAGCAGTCTATAAAAAATACGCAACCTGTATAAGCGTATTAACCGACGAGAAATATTTTCAAGGAAGCTATCACTACCTTGAGTATGTGCGCAGTCAGGTTGAGCAGCCGATTATTTGTAAAGACTTTTTCATCGATGAGTACCAAGTGTATTTGGCGCGGTTATCAGGCGGTGATGCCATTTTATTAATGCTGTCAGTACTCAATGATGAGCAATACTTAGCACTGCATAACGTCGCAGATACTTTAAATATGTCGGTGCTGACTGAGGTTAGCAACGAAGAAGAAGTGAGCCGTGCACTTGCACTGAATGCTCGTTTGATTGGCATCAACAACAGAGACCTGCGTGATTTAAGTACTGACTTGGCAACCACTGAACGCTTACGCACCTTAATACCAAACGACAAAGTAGTTATTTCAGAGTCTGGTATATACACACACAACGATGTAAAACGCCTTGCTCCTTTATGTGACGGCTTTTTAATTGGCAGTTCACTCATGGCTGAACGCGATTTAGACGCAGCTTGCCGCAAGGTGATTTTAGGTGAAAATAAAGTGTGCGGTTTAACCCGTTCACAAGATGCTGAGGCTGCTTATCAAAGTGGTGCGGTGTATGGAGGGTTAATTTTTTACCCTAAATCGCCTCGTTATGTTGATATTGACTGCGCAAAACAAGTGACACAAAGTGCCCCGCTTGCCTATGTTGGCGTGTTTGTTAACGCACCACTTGAACAAGTCGTTGACTACGCACAAAGCCTAAAATTAGCCGCCGTCCAATTACATGGTGATGAGAATAGCGAGTATATTCAAAGTCTCAGAAAGCAGTTGCCACTTGGCTGTGAGATTTGGAAAGCGCAAGCGGTAAATGGCACTTTACCAAAACCGCTTGAAGGGGTTGACCGCCACTTATACGACACATACAGCAAAACCCAAAAAGGTGGCACTGGCGAAGCCTTTGATTGGTCAATATTAGACACAGCCACAGTGCCATTTATGTTAGCGGGCGGCTTAAATCCAGAGAATATTCATGCAGCGCTTTATCGCGGTGCCAAGGGGCTTGACCTAAATTCTGGCGTAGAAGCGTCAGCAGGTAAAAAATGCCCAACAAAATTACACAATGCGTTTTCGCATATCAGAAATTATTGAGGTTAGAATGCAAAATCCAGCTTATTTCGGTGAATTTGGTGGTATGTTCGTACCACAACTGCTTGTACCAGCACTTAAGCAATTAGAAGCAGAGTTTAATAAATCACAAAACGATCCTGCTTTTCAGGCAGAATTTGAAAAATTATTGAATGAGTACGCAGGTCGTCCAACGCCATTAACGTTAACCCGAAACTTAATAAAAAACCCCAAGGTTAAATTGTATTTAAAGCGTGAAGATCTCCTTCACGGTGGTGCACACAAAACCAACCAAGTACTGGGCCAAGCGTTATTAACAAAACGCATGGGTAAAAAAGAAGTGATTGCAGAAACAGGGGCTGGTCAGCACGGTGTTGCAACAGCACTTGCGTGTGCCCTACTTGGTTTAAAATGCCGCGTTTATATGGGTGCAAAAGATGTTGAGCGTCAGCAGCCTAACGTGTTTCGTATGAAGTTAATGGGCGCAGAAGTTATACCCGTAACAGCCGGTTCTGGTACGTTAAAAGACGCAGTAAACGAAGCACTTCGTGATTGGTCTGCAAACTACAAAGATGCCCATTACTTGCTAGGTACAGCAGCAGGCCCGCATCCATTCCCGACCATGGTTCGCGAGTTCCAAAAAATGATCGGCGAAGAGGCAAAACAGCAAGTATTAAAAGCAGAAGGCCGTTTGCCTGATGCCGTATTAGCCTGTGTAGGGGGTGGCTCAAATGCCATTGGTATGTTCACTGATTTTATCGATGAGCCAAGTGTAAAACTCATTGGTGTAGAGCCTGCGGGTAAAGGCTTAGATACCCACCAGCACGGTGCTACTTTATGTAAAGGCACGAAAGGTATTTTACACGGCACCTATACGTACATTATGCAAGATAATGATGGCCAAATTGAAGAGTCTTACTCTGTTTCTGCTGGCCTTGATTACCCTGCTGTGGGTCCTCAACACGCTCATTTACATGAAACGGGCCGAGCTCAGTACGTCGGTATTACCGATACCGAAGCACTTGAAGCATTTCAGCTCCTTGCTAAAAATGAAGGGATCATCCCTGCGCTAGAATCAAGTCATGCACTGGCTTATGCACTGAAATATGCCGAGCAACAAACCGAAGACACAATTTTAGTGGTTAATTTAAGTGGCCGAGGCGATAAAGATTTGGCTCACGTTCACAGTGTTTTATCAGAAGGAGGCGCGCTATGAGCCAAACTAATCGTTACGGAAACATGTTCGCCACATTAAACGAGACAAACCAAGGTGCGTTTGTGCCCTTTGTCACCATTGGCGATCCTAATAAAGAGCTCAGTGTTGAAATCATCAAAAGTTTGATAGATGGCGGCGCAGATGCGCTTGAGCTAGGTATCCCGTTTTCAGATCCAATTGCCGATGGCCCAGTTATTCAAGCAGCGAACATTCGCGCACTTGATGAGAACATAAATACCCAAGACTGTTTTGATATTATTAAACAAGTACGTGAATACAATGCCGACATTCCCATCGGTTTATTACTGTATTCAAACCTTGTGTTTAAGCGGGGCATCGAAAAGTTCTATCACGATGCAAAAGACGCCGGTGTTGATTCAATTTTAGTGGCTGACGTGCCGCTGCACGAATCAAAGCTGTTTCGTCAAACGGCAATGAAAAATGGCATTGACCCAATTTTTATCGCAACCCCGAATGCCGATGACGACACCTTACGTCAGTGTGCATCATACGGGCGTGGTTATACCTACTTGCTTTCACGCGCTGGGGTTACGGGCACTGAAACCAAAGCACAAATGCCTGCTGATTCATTGGTTAAAAAGTTAAAAGAGTACCATGCTGCCCCTGCTTTGCTCGGCTTTGGTGTATCAACACCTGACGATGTGAAATCGGCGCTTGAATCGGGTGCTGCTGGTGCAATTTCAGGCTCTGCGGTTGTAAAAATCATCGAAGCAAACCTTGACGACCAAGCAGCAATGCAAAGTGGTTTAAAGGCGTTTGTTGCCAGTATGAAAGCGGCAACGAAGTAACGCGCAACCAATATTAAAAAAGGGCCCTGTGGCCCTTTTTTGCTGCTTATGACTAATGATGACGATGAACGCCTTCTTTTATTTCCTCAATAAACTTACGATTGAACGCCTCTAAGTCAGCAGGACTGCGGCTTGTTACAATCCCTTCGTCGACACACACTTCTTGGTCAACCCAATTGGCACCTGCATTAATTAAGTCGGTTTTAATGCTCGGATAAGAGGTCACTTTCCGATCACGTAATTTGTTAATCTCGGCTAATAACCATGGGCCGTGGCATATCGCCGCAATCGGTTTGTTCTTACCGGCACTGAAGAAGCCATCCACAAATGCTTTTGCATCGCTATCTTGTCGTAACGTATCTGGATTAAATAATCCACCTGGCAGTAATAACGCGTCATACTCCGTTGAGTCAGCTTCACTCACAACACGGTCTACAGTGACACGTTCCCCCCATTGATTTTCATTCCAGCCTGTAATATCCCCACGTTCAAGAGATACCACTTCGACTAGCGCCCCAGCTTCTAATAAAGCGCTTCGTGGTGACAGTAGTTCGCTTTGTTCAAAGCCATTGGTGGCTAGAATTGCAATCTTTTTACCATTAAGTTGGCTGTTTAAATCTGACATGTTACCTCCTTATTACTGTGAAACTACACCAGTAAAAGCAGACAACATGCCAAGCTTAATACATTGATATTATTCAAATTATATTTAATGAGTTGCGACAACCTCTGTAAATACTACAGTGCCTTTGCAAATCCTACTTAAAGAATATCCTTTAAGGCTTTAGCAGGCTTAAAAACAGGTTTATTTGCGCCTTCAATTTCAATTTCTTCACCCGTTTGTGGATTGCGGCCTTTACGTGCTGGGTAATAACTTAAAGCAAAGGTACCAAACCCGTTAATTTGTACTTGATCACCTTCTGAGAGTGATTTTTCAATGGCATTTAACATACTATTCAGCGCTGCTTGGGTGTCTTTTTTAGTTAATTCACTGTGGGCTGCCATTTGTGACACTAAGGCGGCTTTATTCATAAACTGCTCCAAAATACGCCGCTTAATCATCTAAGGTTAAGCGGAAAAAGATAAGGTAAAACAACCTAAACACGGGTTTAGGTTAAATTGGCTCGGCAGGCTAAGCGTTAAGGAAAGCTAAGTCAACCTTGTATCTTAGCCAATATATTGATACAACCCATTATCTTTTTAAATGAGAGCATTTTAAAATCTATGCATGCAATTATTGAATATATTCCGCTGATTCTGTTTTTTGCGGTTTTCAAACTCGTTGATATTTACTGGGCAACAGCAGTACTTATGCTAACTACCTTGATACAAGTTGCGTATTGTTATTTTAAGGAAGGTAAAGTACCGACTCGCCACTGGGTCTTTTTTGCTATTGCCGTCGTGCTAGGAACATTAACGTTAGTTTTCCATGATGAGCAATTTGTAAAATGGAAAGCCACAATTGTATACGCAATTTTAAGTTTCACCTTATTATTTAGCCGTTATGTACTTGGTAAAAACCTCGTAAAAAAAGCATTGAGTTCAATTTTAGAAAATGCCTCAGAAAGTAAACAAGAAGTCATTGTTCCCGACTCGTTGTGGAATAAACTAAATTTATTCTGGGTGGCTGTTACAGCGGGTATCTCAGCACTTAATATTTATATTGCTTATAATTTTTCACTCGATTTTTGGGTTAACTTTAAAGTATTTGGTTTAATGGGTATCACCTTTGTTTGCGTACTTGCGACCATTATCCTGCTGTTCAAATACTTACCCGAAGATGACGAAAACACCGATACGAAAGAACTGTAATGTCATAAAACTGTCGTCTTAGCTTGGTAACGTAAACAAAAAACGCGCTGAGACGACATTGAACGCCAATCAATACCGCTGGTTTGAATTTACCCTCATATTTGTTTCGCTTCCGCTTTTAGGCTTCTTGTTACGCGCACACCTTGCGAATTGGCTGATACCCGCCCTAATCATTTTAATGAGTGTCTGCGGGATGTTACTGTTATCAGACCCCCACTTTAAGCGCTTTCGTCTAACCAGTCTTGGTCAATTTAGTGCCGTTAAGCGCAGGCTATTTAGCTTTTTCTTTTTAGGTGCACTCTTTTCAGGTATGTTTTACGGCATCATAAATCAAGAAAATTGGTTTTCATTACCCCGAAACTCATTCAACGACTGGCTGTTATTGTTGCTGCTTTATCCTATTTTATCTGTGATGCCACAAGAGCTGATTTTTAGGACGTATTTTTTTCACCGTTATAAACGCATTATGCCAAGCAAAACAGTGCGGATTTTTGTGAGTGCTTCAGTCTTTGCCCTCGCTCATATTGTCTATGCCAATGTACTTGCGGTACTGCTTGCCTTTATGGGCGGCCTGTTGTTCTCCTATACATATGCGAAAAGCCGCTCCACTTTTGTTTGTGTTATCGAGCACAGCTTATGGGGGCTTTGGATGTTTACTTTGGGACTGGGTGATGTTTTAGATGCAGGGGCTATTTAGCGAATATAAAAAAGCCGCGCAAGGTGCGCGGCTCAATAACGAACGGGTTTTTAAAATCCGAAAATACTAAATGCAAAGAACTTCGTTGCGACAGTATTTACAAATATAAGCAATAAAATAGCCGGAATAAATGTTGATAAAGAGAAGTTCACATACTTTTCTGTAAAGCTGCCTATATAACCTTCACAACCTTGGCTTAACTCTTCAGATAGATTTGCTTTTTTCCAGCGATACATAACGAACAAGCACACCATTAAACCATTCAGCGGCAAAATAGTATCGTAGAACACGTCATAAACAATATCGAATAAGCTTTTATCTGCGCCACCATAATTTACAAACGACGTTAACGACTCCACCATACCAAACGACATGGTGCATAAAACCGTTAAAACACCTGTTGAAAGCGTTAAAATAGCTAACGCTTTTTTACGGCTAATACCTTTACGATCGCTTAGCGTTGCTGTTGGTACTTCAACAATTGAAACTAATGACGTAATTGCGGCAAAAAACACCAATAAGAAAAATACAAAAGCAACGACCGACGCACCAAAGTATCCGATGTCAGCTTGAAGAGCTAACAGAATTTTGGGTAAGTACACAAAAATCATTGATACTGATGAGTCTGATAACGTACTTGGATCTGTATTTGGGTTAAAACTAAAAATAGCAGGTAACACCATAAGACCAGCAATAAATGCCACTAATGAATCCGTGACCGCGACCATTTTTGCACTGCCAACAATGTCATCTTTCTTAGAAATATACGACGCATAGGTCATTAAGATACCCATACCTAACGATAAAGAGAAAAACGCTTGAGCCAATGCCCCATTTAATACGCTAGCATCCATTTTACTAAAATCTGGAACGATGTAATATTTAACACCCGCCATAGCATTATCAAGGGTTAATACATAAACAACTAAGGCCGTTAAAAGTACAAAAAGCGCTGGCATCATAAACTTCGCGGCTTTTTCAATACCTTCTTTAACACCACCCACCAGAATTAAATTTACAATAATGGCGACAACAGCCATGTAACCAAACACAGTATAACTGTTTATAAACGTGCCAAAATTATCTGGCTGAGCGAGTGCATCTAAATTACCCAATGCAGTTTGCGATAAATAACCAAAAATCCACACTGTGATTACCATATAAAAAACAGCAATCATAAATGGCGTTAATACTGCTAAAAAGCCTGCAAAGTTCCATTTAGGCTCATTACCCGCTAAAAGCTTGTACGAACCAAGGGGATCTTTTTGCGCCTTGCGACCCATTGCCATTTCGGCCATCATTACCGGTAAACAAATAAAAATGACAAACAGTGCATAAACTAAAAGGAAAGCGCCACCGCCATTTTTAGTTGCCGAAACTGGAAAACCCACTAAGTTACCAATTCCTACAGCAGAACCCGCTGCCGCTAAAATAAAACCGAGGCGGGAGCTAAAATGCTCGCGTTTTTCGCTCATTTAAAAACCTTATTATTATTTTTTCAATCCCGCGACTCTACCAGTGTTACACCGCGTATTTCAAGCTTTATAAGTTAAAGCTATATGCCCAGCTGTAAAGATTATTACGCGAATAACTTCTCGTCTATTGACAAGAATATGCTACTATTTTCAAAAATTACTTTGGGAACACACCATGTTGTATATGATTTATTCAACAGATGTTGAAAATAGTTTAGAGGCACGTAAGTCTGCACGTCCTGCTCACTTAGCTCGCCTGCAAGAGTTAGCCGATCAAAACCGATTATTCACTGCAGGCCCATTGCCAGCAACTGACAATGAAGATCCTGGCGAAGCTGGATTTACTGGCTCTTTAGTCGTTGCAGAGTTTGAATCATTAGAAGCGGCTCGCGAATGGGCAGCCAACGATCCTTATATCGCTGCGGGCGTTTATGATAATTCTGTGGTTAAGCCGTTTAAAAAAGTATTTGGTTAAGCCCTTTTAGGCCTGAACTTAACTGAAGCAACAATTCAGTGTTTGTTCACTGCTTATTAACTAAAATTTGCTCGTTGAATCACTTAATTTAACGTTTTTACTTGAGTTTTAGTTAATTGGTTAATTAAACTAAAAGGGTCTGGTTTAGGAGTTCCCCATCATGCGCATATTGTTAGCCTTCAGTTTTAGCCTACTATTTGCACTTTCAAGCTATCAAGCTGCTGCAAATAACAAGCAACCTGCTGAGGTGACTAAAAAGCAAGCTGTTGTTATAGCTAAAAAAGCTGAAGATGGCCGAACCCTCAAGATCACAGAGCAAGAAAAAATATATACCGTGAGAATTTTAAAAACGAACGGCCATGTGGTTGATGTCCACGTGAACAAAAAAACTGGCGAAGTGAAAAAGGATTAAGAATGCGAATTTTAGTAATTGAAGATGATTTACATTTAGCAGACAACCTTCGTAATGCTCTAGAAAAAGAGCGTTATAGTGTAGACCTTTGTCACGACGGTGAAGCTGGTTTATTTCATATTACAGAGTACCCGCTTGATATGGCTGTGGTCGATCTTGGCTTACCAAAAATTGATGGTATTGAGCTAATCAACAAAGCACGTGCTCAGGGTATTACAATCCCTATTTTGATTTTAACAGCACGTGACCGTTGGCAAGATAAAGTAGAAGGCTTAGATGCTGGCGCAGATGACTATTTAACAAAACCATTTCATGTTGAAGAGTTAATTGCCCGTTGTAATGCACTTATCCGCCGCAGTGCAGGTAAAGCAAACCCAGAAATGACAGCCGGCCCGATAAAAATCCATACCCGCTCACAACAAGTCTGGGTTAATGATAGAGAATTAAGCTTAACGGCATACGAATACAAAGTGTTAGAGTACTTGATGGTTAATCCGCAAAAAGTGATCTCAAAATCTGAGTTAACTGAGCATATATACGACCAAGACTTTGACCTTGACTCAAACGTTATCGAAGTTTTTGTTTTACGTTTGCGTAAAAAGCTTGACCCTGAGGGTACATTGAACCCTGTTGAAACATTACGCGGCCGTGGTTACAGGCTTAAAAGTCAGTGGTAGCATCGCAAATTCCGCTTAAAGTAAGGCAAGGATTTATCCTTGTCTTTGTTTTATTGGTCGCTTTACCCATTTTATTTTTCTCAATTGGTAAAGCTTATTATGCCTCCCTAGTCGAAGCGACCGAAAAAACCCTTGAAGCTCACCTTTACTCATTGATCTCTGAAGTTGATTTCACCGAGCGTGGTATTGTGATGCCAAGCACAATTTTAACGCCAGAATTAAACCGATTAAATTCAGATACCTATGCAATGATTTACCGAGGTGATTTACCCGTCTGGTATTCTGAGTCAGCCACAAATATTAATTTTATTCCCGATAACTTTGAAGCGCCTGCAGGCTCCGCTGATTTTCGCCGTGTAGAGTACAATAATGTTGTGTACTGGCAATTAACGCTCACCGTTATATTAGAAAACATCGATCAATCAGAACATGCTCGCTTCATTTTGCTCAAACGCAACGACGCCCTATTGCGTTTAATGGATGGTTTTAAACAAACACTCGTCAATTGGATGTATGTAATGGGGGTAGCCATTGCGGCATTGATGGCAATCGGCTTTGTTTGGAGTGCGCGACCTTTACAACGGTTAGATAAAGAAATTAAAGCGATTGAATCGGGTGATAATCAACAAATAAGAGGGCTTTACCCTGTTGAGCTACAAACAATCAAAGCCGATTTAAACCTTTTGCTTGAATCACAGCAGCGACAAAAAGAACGTTACCGTGCTTCACTCAGCGACTTGGCGCATGCCCTAAAAACACCGCTGGCTGTATTAAAGTCGAGCCCTTTAGCCAATGACGCAGATGCACAAGAACAGCTAGACCGCATAAATGTGATGATCGAACATCAATTAAAACGCGCTGCAACGGGAGCATCTGACACGTGGAAAAAGCAAACCCACATCAAACCTGTTATTGATTCTATCCTAAGTGCAATGACTAAAGTGTATCGTGATAAAGATATTATTTTTACTTCAGAGGTGAGCGAAAAAGATTACTTCTTAGGGGATAAAACTGATTTAATGGAGCTACTTGGGAATTTAATTGATAATGCATGTAAAGCCTGCCGTTCTCAGGTCGATATAAAGGTTATACAAAATAAAACGTTAACGGTGAGTATCTGTGATGACGGCCCGGGTGTCCCACACGATAAGCGTGAATCGTTATTAACACGTGGCACACGTCTAGACACTTACGAAAGCGGTCATGGGGTGGGTATGGCCATCGTTTCCGATTTAGTAAACTCCTACAATGGCACACTAACAATCAGCGATGCTGAAAAACTAGGTGGTGCAGAGTTTATCTTAGAGTTTAATTATCATGATAAAAAATAGACCTTCTTTAATCAGTTCATCAGCCCTAATAAGCCTACTCGCCCTCAGCTCGCATGCAATCGCAGATCAAAACTGTGTGCTTAAAGGCAATCATCCTGATGAAACTAAGCATTATATTCAATGCTTAGATCAAACCATTGAAGATTTACAACGTGACCATAAAATGTGGGTCAACAAACTTACAATGGATATCGAAAAAATTAAAGAAGAGACAGGTAATAGTCAACTTTTGCCTATTTTTCAGCGTAGTTTAAAAAACCAAGAACGTTATTTAGAAGACAGCTGTCGTTGGCGCTACTTACAAAAAATGCCAAATGCAACAACAGCGGCAATTACCTATAAACACTGTGAGATTGAGATTTTAGAAAATCATATTAAAGTTTTACAACGACCATTAAATTAAAAAAGGCGCTTAAGCGCCTTTATTAATCTTCTAGTTTTAACTCTTCACCATTACCAAGCAAAGTAGCAAGCCAGCGCCCTTCTTGACTTGTCTCTAGCGCAATTTTAACGATCATCGTAAGCGGTACCGACAACAACATACCTACAGTACCCATGAGCCATCCCCAAAATATTAACGATAAAAAAACCACCAGCGTTGATAAACCAAGGCCTTTACCCATAAATTTTGGTTCAACAATATTTCCCATTACAGTGTTAATAACGAGATAACCACCGGCAATAAAACTGGCCACCAGCGGGCCCTGGGTTATCAGCGCCAATAATACTGCAGGTATCGCGGCAATAATCGACCCTATATTAGGAATGTAGTTAAACATGAAAGCAACAACACCCCACAGCACAAAATAATCAACATTAAGCGCCCAAAGCATAAAACCAGCCAGCAGACCCGTGCCTAGGCTCACCATCGTTTTTATGGCTAAATAGGAGTTAATTGAGTCTAAGAAACGGTCAATTTGCTTCATTTTCATTTCGGGGTCATCTAATGCCAAATGTATCTTTTTGCCCAACATAGGGCCTTCAAACAGCATGAATACTACGGTTAGAATAATCAAAAATAGATTTGCCATTACACCACCCAGCCCCGTTAGCATGTTAGTGGCAACATCGATTATTTTACCTGGATCAAACAGTGATATTATTTGTTCTTTGTCTATCAAAATGTTGTAACGCGCGGCAACATTGACTACCCACACAAATTCTTCTTTTAATTGCGCTTTATATTCTGGGAGATTTTTCGAGAAATCTGTCATCGATTGCCCAACCAACCCGGCAAGACTGATCCCCACACCAACAATTATCATCATTACAAATATCACTGCTATCGCTTTGGGGATGCCATATCGGGCAAAAAAACGAATTAAGGGATTACATATAATGGCAATAAATGCCGCCAAGACAAATGGAATAACAATCACACTTGCAGCTTTAATTCCTGCTAGAACAATAACTAATGCAGCAAATATCACTAAACTCTTATTAACACCCGTCAAACTCGACAAAATAAAATCCTTGTAAACTATTTCCCCCAGTGTAAGTGAAATGAGCAACAAAATAAATCACAACGCACTTGGCATAATAAGTGCTTAGCATATGTACGAAATTTGTACAAATTATAATATTGAGTTACCATGCGTTGAAGGCGCTTAAAAGGAGTTATAAATGTCACATTTATCAGAACAAGAGCTCTCTTTTTTCAACAGCCTATTTGAGGCAGAACACGGTGTAAAAGATTTAACAACCGACACTAAAATATCTGTTAACTTTAATTTACCCGACAAGCTGAATGGTCTGTTAAACAATGCCAAGCTAACCTTACTTGCTGAAGTGGGTATTTATCAATTGTGGTTTCCACTTGAGTTTATTGTTGACGACAAAGGGCAAGTTACCCCCACGTTAAGTGCCCCCGAAGTGATCGATACAAAAGGAATTGAACGCAGCTGGCGTACCCCCAACCTAGAATTGCAAACAGAACAATACCTGATTATTTCACTGTCTAGCACGGGCGTATTGTTGCAACCCAAAAATGCTGAGGAAACGCTCGATAAAGAAATTTTACTCGCTTTTAATCTGCCTAATAATGAGCATGTCGTCATTAGTGCAAAACCTGTGCGTGTCACAAGTAATGGCGTTGCAGCTAAAATAGAAAAAATTTGCGAAGGTGAAGACGCTATGCGTCAATACTTGTTTGATATTCATAAGCATCATCATGCAAAACTGTATGAAGAGGAAAATATTACCACTGACCTTATCTAGTTGCAGGCTATGCTGAGCTTCGTTAAGCTTGGCTTTTTTGCACCTAAATCCAAAAAGGTATTTTATGAATTATCCTATCGGAACCCCTGGTAAGCCATGGAACGACGCAGATAAAAAAGCATGGCTTGAGTTACAATCTGTCAAGCGAAGCTACCAAGATGATGTTGTTTCACAATTAGACGCCTTATCAGCTCACTTCGATATTGAGCAGTATGGTGCACTAAGTTATGACACCGAAAACTACCCTCTTTACATTCTAAAAAGTAAGCATTGGCAAGCAGATAAACCGTGTGTGCTGATAACCGGAGGTGTTCATGGCTATGAGACAAGTGGCGTTCATGGTGCACTAGCCTTTGCTAAAACAAAAGCAGCTGACTACCTTGAACATTTTAATATCTTGGTTGTGCCGTGTATTAGCCCATGGGGTTATGAAACAATCAACCGCTGGAATCCGAACGCAACAGATCCTAATCGTTCATTTTATAAAAATAGCCCCGCAGAAGAATCAGCAGCTATTATGTCTTTTTTAGCAGAGCATGATATCGCGCCGTTAGTGCATGTTGATTTGCATGAAACAACCGATACCGATAACAGTGAGTTTCGTCCAGCGCTGGCAGCCCGAGATGCAAAAACCCACGATAATTGGAACATTCCTGATGGTTTTTACCTTGTTGCAGACAGTGAACGACCGCAGGATGCCTTTCAAACAGCAATCATTAAAGCCGTTGAAAAGGTAACACATATTGCTCCAAGCGATGAAAACAACCAGCTCATTGGTGTTGTACAAACTCAATTTGGCGTCATAAATTACGAGGCGAAAAAACTGGGTTTATGCATGGGTTTAACCAATGCAAAATATGTTACTACCACAGAGGTATACCCTGACAGCCCACACGCTAACGATACAATTTGCATCAATGCTCAAGTCGCTTCTATTACCGGAGCACTTGATTACGTTGTTAATAATTAGTTAGTTATAAATCAATTATGTTGCATATAAATTATACACATATGGACGTAATACAGGTAAATTATTAATTAAAATAAACAATAGCGAAAAAGTTATGCTTTTTCGCTATTGTTCAAAAAATCGCTAGACACGCACTGCAGATTGTATAAAATTCGCGCTCTTTTAATTAGATAGGGAAGCAAATTGAATTTTAAGAATCACTATGGCAGTGTCGCTATAATCACTGATGGCCCCATTATTATTGGGCAATTTTCTGGTAATATTAATGCACGTTTGGTCAACGACTTCGCGGCTGGATTAAAAAAACATATTTGCGATTTAGCTGGAAAACCGTGGGCATACATTAGTCATTCAACAAATTTATATGCAACTACCCCAGATGCTGAGCACGGTTTTGTCAGCTTATTAAAAGAGTTGAAAGATACCAATTGTAAAGCCACCGCGTTTATATTTAGCTCATCCATTGTGCTAAACCAAATGAAGCGTGTAATTGCGCAAGCACAATCACCGATTCAAATTCTAGACTGTTTATATGATGATTTAGACAGTGCAAAGGCCTATGTTCTAAAACAACTAGAGTTAGCAGAAATGGCTTGTTAAAAACAAGCCATTTAATACCAATGTGCAAAAATACTTAATCTTTTTGAGTGATTAAACCAGTCGCTACCTGCGTTAAAAATGTCTGGTTTCAAACAACTAAATAACTAAATTTTTGCCTTGTTATCAACGCGGTTTTATTGCCTCAAAATAGACCACTTAATTAAGCACAATGGTATAGGTAGCCACTGTTTAATCTCTGTAGAATTTACTTTCTTTCGTTATGCCAATACTCGCATCTTCCAGTGCTTGTATATGAAAACGAATTGATGTCACTTTTGATTTTAACCCATAGCCATCTGCAACAACAGTCACTGGCACTCGCTTCATTTTACCGGCTTCAATTAAAATTGACTCTGCTACTTGCAACACTGCCCCATCAATTCCTGAAATGCCAATCGTATAATTTAACGGCTGCTGTGTTTTATTGATAATCGACAACGTGTAAGGATTCTCAACTAGCCCTTCAAAGTTAACCCGATATAAAGCGTTTCTATCCCTTATCACTGATGCTTCGATTGGCGTACGCATTGCTGTCCATACAACCATAGCTAAAATAAACAAAGCTGTTAGACCACCATAACCAAGTAGCTTCAACCTAAATGGATTTGTCGTTTCACCATCCATTTGCTTTTCAGAAGCATATTTTATTAACCCTTTTGGATAGTTAAATTTTTCCATTGTACTATCACAAGCATCAATACATAACCCACAGTTGATGCACTCGTATTGCAAGCCATTACGAATATCGATGCCAGCAGGGCAAACTTCAACACATAGATTACAGTCAACACAGTCACCTAGCCCAAGTGCTTTAGGGTCGGCTTTACGTTTACGTGCACCACGTGTTTCTCCCCTTTGTTGGTCATAAGTTACCACTAACGTGTCTTTATCAAACATCACTGATTGAAAACGAGAGTAAGGACAGGCGACAGTACACATTTTTTCACGTAAAAAACCCGCATTGCCATACGTACAAAATGCAAATAAAAACACCCAGAAGCTTACAATACCTGACATTTCAAGCGTAAATAAACTCATGTATAACGACTTTGCAGGAATAAAGTACGCCATAAAAGACATCGATGTGATTAATGAAATAAGTAACCACGCAGCATGTTTAATCACTTTTTTTTGTACTTTTGTTGCCGACCAAGGTGCCTTATCCATTTTTATACGTTGGTTTCTCGATCCTTCTATTTTTTGCTCAACCCATGTAAACATTAACATCCAGATTGTTTGCGGACAGGTGTAGCCACACCATACTCGCCCTAACCAATTCGTAACGAAAAACAAGGCAAATGCACCAGTCATAAATAACATAGCTAAAATCATAAAGTCTTGGGGTAATAGCGTTAGGCCAAACAAGCTAAACTTTTGACTCGCAACGTCTAATAGCACTGCTTGGTGACCTTTATAAGGTATCCATGGAATCGCTATAAATATAAGCATTAAAACCCATCCAAGGTATCGACGAATACGTTGAAAACGGCCTTTTTGCTCACGAATATAAATGGGACCCTCTTGATTATAGGGCTTGATTATAGGGCTTGATGATTAGGTCTTGCTCTTTGATTTCTAATTTCATTTTGCTACTTACTGTTAGTCTCGGTTCTAACAAGTAAGAGCAACAATCAGGCCAACAACAAAACACACATAACACATTGAAAAATAACGATATAAAATATATAGAACGCCTTAATTTCGTGAAATACCGCGAGCTTGCGTGATATTTCGCGCCTTAGTATTTAATACCTAGCTTTTTCATTTTTGATCGCAGAGTACTTTCTGGCAACTCAAGTAATGTCGCAGCACCATCCTCACCAGAAATTTTGCCATGACACTGCTTGAGTACAGTACAAATATGCTGTTTTTGCGCGGCATCAAGTGAAAGTACCACACCAGAAGCAGGGTCTTTATCACTCAACGCAGATGATAATTGCAGAACATTTTGTTTTGATAGAATTGCTTCACGCTCAAGTATGTTTTGTAATTCACGAATGTTGCCAGGCCACTCGTAGTTAGCAAGCTGTGCCAAGGTTGTTTTTGTAAGACCTTTAAAGTGTTTGCCAAGACGCTTATTAAGCTGGTTAATAATATTAGCAGCAAGCAAGGGGATATCTTCTTTTCGCTCACGCAATGCTGGTACGCGAATAGGAAATACATTTAATCGGTAATAGAGATCCATACGGAAACTTCCCTGCTCTACCATCTGCCATAAGTTTCGATTTGTGGCTGCAATAACACGAATATTCACAGTTAAAGTGTGTGTTCCCCCTACGCGCTCAAACTCATGTTCTTGTAATACTCTCAAAAGTTTACTCTGTAATTCAAGCGGTAGCTCTGCTATTTCATCTAAAAAAAGCGTTCCGTTATCAGCTAACTCAAAGCGACCTTTCCTGCGTTCATTCGCGCCTGTAAACGCCCCTTTTTCATGACCAAATAATTCAGATTCGATCAAATTTGCTGAGAATGCAGCACAATTTACTTTGATAAAAGGTTGCTCAGCTCTCGTACTCAAACGATGTAAGTTACGTGCGACAAGTTCTTTACCTGTGCCATTCTCCCCCAAAATAAGCACTGTGCTGTTTGTTTGGCTGACAAGGGTAATTTGTTCAAGCATCGTTTGAAATGAGTGACTTTTTCCAACAAGACCCGAATCTTGCCAATCTTCATTTAACTCAGAAATAAGATAAGCATTCTCTTCTTGTAATTGTTCAGATAAGTGCTGTACTTGCGCCAATGCATCACGCAAAGCGAGTTCGGTTTGCTGTTGTTTTGAAACGTCGCGAAAAATCGCGACAGCCCCTATCAGCTCACCATTCTTATAGACAGGTGTTGAGGTGTATTCTACTGCAAAATGGCTTCCATCTTTGCGCCAAAACACCTCATCGGTTACATGCCGGTGCTTGCCATCAAACATGGTGCAATATATCTGACATTCGTCGGCAGGATAAGGCGAGCCATCTTTTCTAGTATGATGATGATATTGGTGAATTTTTTTACCTAATAACTCATCGGCATGCCACCCCGTCATGCGCTCTGCGGCAGGGTTAACAAACACCGCATTGCCCGATAAGTCAAAGCCATAAATCCCTTCACCTACCGCATTGAGTAATAATGTTGGGTCGTTTAAAAATTCCTTAATCATACATAGGTTCCACTCGCGAAATATCACGAGCATTATGACAAGCTTTTGATTAGCAAACAAGTAAAGTAATAAAGGACTGTTATACCAATTGGCTTAATTAAGTGGTCTATGTTTAGGCAATAAAACCGCGTCAATAATAAGGTAAAAATGTCGCTATTTAGTTGTTTTCGGCAATTGCTCCTGCATTGCTCTACCTCCTGCATCCATGCAGTCGTAAATCAGACATTTTTGTCGCAGGTGGCACAGGTTTTATCACTCAAAATGATTATCTATTTTTACGGATTGGTGATAGTCAGTTGGCGACTAAGTTTGACGTTTACAAAATTACACTGACGTTTTTAGAAAAACGACTTAACTATTTTTAAATTGACGCACTCAATACATTAAAAAAGCGGCATTTTGCCGCTTTTTACACTGCTTGCTGATACCCTTTCTAGAGAGTAGGTACTAAGAGAATTTCACCCTGTGATACTTTCATATCCAAAGGTAACTTACTTAGTAGTGCCACTTTAGGGTCATTCATATTTAATTTATAAACTGGATTAACGGCTAAAAAGCTATTTATAACTTGCATCGCTTGCTCATCTAGTAAGTTTAAATTACCTTTAAACCCAGCAGTATCGACCGTGGTGTCTATTAATTTCACATTACGAAGAAACACCGCTTTTTTCTCACTGTCATAGAAAGGACTCCCCTCGATTTTTAGTTTTAATCTTACTGGGTATTTAAGTGCAAACGCTTTAATCACTGCACTTGAGTCTGCGCCTAAAACGACTACGTCGCGTTTATCTGGACCAACGTTAACACTTAAGTCATTCACTGAAAAATCAACTGGCAAACCCATCAACTTAATTTGTTCACTGAGTTTTGGTAACTGATTTGCAAGTGCAGTTTCTATTTCTGAATTTGTAAATGAATAAACAGATACACCTTGATCTGTGCTCTTACACGCCCCTAAAAATAAACACGTAAGTAATATTAAAATTCTCATTTTTTTCCTCAAAAAAGCCGCTTTAAAAGCGGCTTAAATCAACCATGTTAACTTATTTAATCTTTCAATAATCAAGATAAGTAGGATATGACACCCCACTTATCTTGAGAGAAAACTAAATACCTTAATCGATTGCTATTAATCGTTAAATTGCGAATATAACTTTAAGCCTAGCTAGTGTGTCAGGTGAAACTGAACCTTCACTGACCGCTAAAAGTTGTTTTAGATAGTAGTAAACATCAGCCTGTTCGCCACGATGCTTATCATCAAGCATTGCAACTTGCTCTGTCATACGTAATTGGCTATCGGCTGATTCAACCCCTGCTAAAATTTCAATACGTGTCAACAACTGCTGCGCAGTTAATGCTGTTGTTAACGAAGCCTGAAATTGAGCCGGTATAGTACTGCCCTCTTCTAGGGCACTAAACAAAGCAGCTAGCTTTGATTGTTCAGCTTGTTTACCAAGCACCTCTGTTTTCGCCGCGATGGCACTTTCTAATTGCGCAACTCGACCACTAAGTGATTTAGAGTAGTCTAATGCCGATAATTTAGCCGCTAAGTCTTTAAGTTGTGCTAAGTGAACCACACTGCCTAACGCAGACTCAAGCTCGGTTAATTCCACTGCAGCGACTTCATCATTCTGCTGTTGAGCTTGCTTTTGTATTTCAAACTCTGCGCTACGCTTTGCAAATGTCTCATCGTTGACACGTCTAAATTGCTGCCATAACGTGTTTTCTGCTTTCATGCCAGCAAAACCAATTGTTTGCCATGTTTGTTGCAATGCCTTTAATTGCTGACATGCGGTTGCAAGGTCGTCAGATTGAGAAAGTAGTGTTGCCTGCTCAACGAGGGCACTTTTCTGTTCCGCATTGGCTTTGTGAAATGCAGCTAACTTCGCATTCACTTGCGACTGAACCGTTTTGAACTCGCTGTGTAATTCACGATACGTTTTAGGGTCTACATTACCCGCAGAACGCCATGATTTACTGATGCGGTTATACTTACTTTCAAACTGTTTCCAGTCAAAATCATCGGTCTGTGCATCAAGCTCAGCTAATTGCTGCATTTGTGCAATAATATCTAAACGCTGTGTTTTTGCGTGCTCGCGCAACTGCTCTTGCTCTGCAAAATACTCACGACAAGGCGTGAACAACACTTCAATGTGTTGATCAAAAAGTTCACCCTGCTGTTTTTCGGCATCAGTATCTAAGCGACCTAATTCATTCCAACGACGGCGTAATTGTTTAACTTGCTCAGCACGCTGTTTAGGATCGGTACATGGCGTTGCAACAAGCTCACTGACCTCTTGTAAAATAGCGTCGCGCTTCGGCGCCGATGCATATTTTTGCCAGTCTTTCGCTTCTGCTAGCTGTGCCTCAAGATCTGCTTTTAATGTATTTAATGGCTGCTTATAAGACTCGGTTAATGTCTCATATAACTCTTCAAATCCTTTAAAAACACCAAAGGCAACATTAAAACGACCTTGATCAATCAAACGTTTAACATCACGTGCTTTGCGCTTCGCGGCTTGTTGGTTTTTGTCAAACTTACTCGTTAATGGCAACATAGCATGTTGCCACGCTTTCACACATTCCGTTAAGTTAGCTTTAAAGCGCCCTTGTAGGCGAGACGGGATATGCGAGAGTTTTTTTCGCGCGAATTTGCTTTTCTGCTCAAACTCTTTATTTAGCGTATCAAACTGTGTTTCATCGTCGCTTGTCGTAACCGCAGATAAAGCATCGAATGCCGCTTTATAGTCAGCAATCGCAGCAACTAACTGTGGTAACTGCTCCACTTGTTTAAACAAATTCGCTAAATGCTGTTTCACATCACGTACATTTTGATTGTCAGCAAGCTCAGTCTCAGCAAGTGCCTCTTTTGCTTGACTTACTTTCGCTTCAAGCCAATCTTGCTGTATTTGTTCTGGGGTCTCTAGACCGAGCTGTAATGCATTTTCAATTTCTTCGCCTAGCGCTTCTAAAGTAGCCAGTGCCAACACTTGACGCTGTTGCTCTGCAAGCTTTTGCTGCTGCGCCTCATGCTCTTTGCTAAGTATCGCAAGATGTGTATCTAACTTTGCGATAATGACTGAGTATTTTTTATCTAATAAGTTGACTTGTTCATCCGTTAGCCACTTTAACTCGATGGCCTGCCATTGCTGTAGTAAATCAGCATGTTGCTGAGATACTAGGTTGAAATCACTTTTTTCACGCAGTGCATTAAGTTTAGCAAGTACAATTCGGGTATCAGCTTCAACTTTAGCCGGCATTTCAGCGGCTAAACGCTCATTTTCTAAATGGGCAGCAAGTTGCGTATGCGCTTCACCTTTAGCATGTTTCAAAAGTGGTTTAGACAGTTGGTGTTGAATTACAAGTTCAACTAATTTGAGCTGTAACTCTTCGCTTCCTTCTTTGAAAGCTTTATCAACTAGGTTTGGGTTAGCTAAGCGTTTTAGTAACTTAACACGCACTTGAATTTCTTTTTCTGCAAACGCGAGTTTTTCAAGTGTTTTAACGGGTGCAAAACGTTCAATGAATTCGTTTTTTATGCTCTCATCAAGCTGACTGTCGGTGTTTAACACCGCTTGATTTATATGCTGTTCGGCAATCTCTTTTAATGCCTGATCTTGTTTATATACTTGCCACCATAAAACAATATCATTTACTTTATTCAATGCTTTTTTACGGATTTCTGCTGAACTGTCTTCAAGCGCGATGCTATTCAAAATGTTGACATCACGTTCTGAGTCAAGGCGTTCAACAGCAGCCAAACGAACTTGGCTCTTAGGGTGTTTCCATTTCGGTGTAAATAGGTGTTTAAAGATCATTTTCACTAAACCTAGCTATTTCATTTTCAGATGCGAATTCTTTTTGCAATTGAGCTTTGCTCTTTTGCACCATTTCACCATTGGCACCAATGGTAAACTGCTCATTGGTCTGCGAAACTTTAGCTTGATAAAGCATCACGAGTTGAACGGTTTGTTGTTTTTGCTCTTCAGTCAATACCGTGCCATCAGGCCATTTGCCTGTTGATGCGCCATACTGAAGACGTTCAAATACTTCTGGGGTGATATTCTTAACGATGTGATCAATATTCATGTTACTTTTTCTTTTTTAAAACAACTAAATAGATACGGCTTACAATATACCATACAAAGCCTACTGCCATGGCTGCCGAATAGGCATACCACTCTAAAGATTCTGCTTCAGGGTGAATAAAGTAATAACAGAAAAA
Organism: Pseudoalteromonas lipolytica; assembly: GCF_900116435.1. GTDB lineage: Bacteria > Pseudomonadota > Gammaproteobacteria > Enterobacterales > Alteromonadaceae > Pseudoalteromonas > Pseudoalteromonas lipolytica. The sequence goes on from NZ_FPAZ01000001.1 coordinate 341,339, forward strand.
GCCCCCTAAAAATAAAATCAGTGCGAGGAAAGAATGATTCATAAACTTTTGCTGTTTACGAATGCGCGTTTCTTTTTGCATTTGCTGCAACTGCTCATTGCTCAGCTCAGTGACTTGGCACTCACAATGAGGACATTGTTTATGTTTGTCAGATATTGATTTTGCACATTGCGGGCAACTAATAATCGCCATATCTTTCTCCATACTACGCATAAAAAAGGCGCCTTTAGGCGCCCTTTATTGTACTTGTTTTATGAGTCGATGTCTTTTTCGAATTGCATTCAATCGTGAAGATTCGAAAATAGTAATAACTAAGACGCTCTAACCCACACTTTAAGTTTATTGCTTTAGCAACTTATAATTTATCTTTTGCCTTTTGTTCAAGGCGTTTTTCCCAGAATGTGGCATTTTTAATCCCTAACTTAATAGGATCGAATGTAATTTCGCCACCGGCTTTCTTTTGCTCTTCATAATCGCGTAAACAATTAAGCGCAGGCTTAGCCACGAAAAAGATAGCTAAAATGCCCACAATATTAATCCACGCCATTAAGCCAACACCGATATCACCAATAGCCCAGATATACCCAGAGCTATTAACCATACCGTATGCCACCATAAACATAATAACGAGCTTTACAAGAACAAGTGGAATGCTCCCCTTGAAATAACGATTTAAGTAAGCAACGTTTGTCTCTGCGATATAGTAATAAGCAAGAATTGTCGTAAATGCAAAGAAAAACAACGCAATACCAACAAACGCCTGGCCAAAACCACCAAACACACTAAATAATGCCATTTGCGTAAAGGCTGCTGAGCCAATTTCAGTTGCTGCATCAACGTTTTGAACAATAAATTGCCCTTCGGGTAATTCACCTACGATATTATATTGTTGAGTAATTAAAATCATTAATGCCGTTGCTGTACATACAAAGATAGTATCAACATAGACTGAAAAAGCTTGCACTAATCCTTGTTGTGCTGGGTGATCAACCTCAGCGGCTGAAGCAGCATGCGGCCCCGTACCCTGACCCGCTTCATTTGAGTATATACCGCGTTTTACACCCCAACCTATCGCTGCACCAAAGCCCGCTTGAGCCGTAAATGCATCAGTAATAATAAGTGAAAAAATACCCGGTACTTTATCAAGGTTTATAAATACCACGATTAAAGCAAGAACAATGTAACCAAGAGCCATAAATGGCACAACGATTTGAGTAAAGTTGGCAATACGTTTAATGCCACCAAAAATAATGAACGCTAACACAATCAAAATGATCGCAAGTGCAACCAGTTTAAAGCTACCAACATCACCAAAACTTGTGCTCACTAATGTACCTTCGCCAAACACTTGGGTAAATGCGTTACCTACCGCATTCGCTTGTACACCTGGTAAAAATACACCGCATGCGATAATTGCCGACACAGCAAATAGCACTGCTAACCACTTTTGTTGTAAGCAACGATCAAAGTAATAAGCAGGGCCACCGCGATACTGGCCATCTTCTTCTGATTTATAAATTTGACCTAGTGTTGATTCTGCATACGCGGTACTGGCTCCTAAAAATGCCACGACCCACATCCAAAAAATAGCACCAGGGCCACCAAAACCAATTGCTGCAGCCACACCTGCGATGTTACCAACACCAACACGGCCTGATAACGAAACAGCCAAAGCTTGAAATGATGAAATACCGGTATTAGAACTGTTTGAGCTTAGTAGCAACTTACACATTTCTTTGAAATGTCTAACTTGAGCAAAACGGGTTAAAACGGAATAAAACAGACCTGCGCCAAGACATAAATAGATGAGTGCACTACTCCAGACTACGTCATTAACGGCGCTTACAAAAGCTTCCATGGATATCCTCTATGATTATATTTTTTATTGTTAGTTACGATACTCGGCGTTAGCTTGTGAGAATGCGCGACATACATATAGATGCGAGAAATAAATACTAAGATTAATTTACTTCTCAGCTAAACGTATTGAATATTAACTTAAATCAACCAACCTTGTTAACAGTTAATTTTCAATATAACAAATCTAATTACGTGATATGTAGCAGAAACAAGGACGGGCATCAGTATTCGCTGATGCCCGTCATTGGATTAGACTCGTTATCGTAATTTATCGACAACGTTAACAATGGCCGCTAGTGTATCTTGACCAAATTGATACGAGCGACGATCTGACCAGCCATAGTCAGGATCTGGTAAATCGTTATTATCTTTAAATGGCATTTCAACAGTGTACGCCAAAGCATTAAACTCATGAGCAACTGCAGAAGAACCAACCGTTAAGTTCGCTTGGCCTGGTTCATCTTTCGGATAACCGTGCTCATCTTGGAATTCAGGTGTCACTGTTAATAGCGCTGCTTTGAAGCTGTCTTCAAGCTCTTTTAAGCGGTCATCGTATCCCGGAATGCCTTCGCTGCCCGCAACAAAGTTATATGGAATAGCTTCGTCACCATGAATATCTAGGTGCATATCAAGGCCTGTTTCACGCATTTTATTTAGCACTAAGAATACTTCAGGGCTATTTTCCATGCTTGGCGTTTGCCATTCACGATTTAAGTTCACGCCTTTAGCATTGGTACGCAGATGACCACGAACGCTGCCATCTGGGTTCATGTTTGGCACAATGTAGAACACCGCTTTTGATAAAAGTGCAGCGGCATGTGGGTCTTCATCATCAAGTAATTTATGTAGTAAACCTTCAACGTACCACTCAGCCATCGTTTCGCCTGGGTGTTGGCGTGCAGTAATCCAAATTGTTTTCTTATCACTGCTTGGAATACCAACACGTAGCACACTCATGTCACGACCATCTAACGTTTCCCCGAGTGTTTCAAGCTCACAAGCGTGCTGGCTTTGTGCCCATGCTAATAAATCTAAATGACGGTCATAGCTGTATGGCGCAAAATACGCGAAATACACGCTGCCACACTCTGGTTCCATTTCAAATGATAGTGTGCCATTTGCGTACTCTGAAGGGACACGGAACCACGTTTGACGGTCGTAAGACGCAACAGCATGGTAACCTTCCCAACCATCTGGGTAGGCTGAATTTTCTAAGTTGTTGATATGTAACTTGTGGTTTTGAAATGGGGTTGTTTCTAGACGAAAGTGAAACCACTGGAAAAAATCAGACTGATTATCTTTATTGATTTCTAATTGAATATTCAGCGGGTCAACGGCTTCAATAACCTTGATGTTACCACTGTCAAAATTGCTGGTAATTTTCATTCTATAAACCTATTGCTTAAAAATAATTCTTAACGGCGTAGTCATTCGATAAGAATTAAGTCAACGCACCGATTAGGACGTTTTGTTAGTAATATGTAGCAGACTAAATACAGCCTACCACATGCAGAAAATTTGCAAAAACTTTCACGACTAAAAAAGCCAGCAATATGCTGGCTTTTAAATTTATCACGTTAGGTATTAGCGAGGTAAGCTTGGGAACGTTACTTCAGCCATATCACGCATACAACGTACTACTTGGCAGCTATAACCAAACTCGTTATCGTACCAAACGTAAAGTACAACACGGTTGTCATCAACAATCGTCGCTTGTGAATCTACAACACCTGCATAGCGGCTGCCCACTAAGTCTGTAGATACGATTTCTGTTGATGCAGTGTAATCGATTTGGTCACGTAAATCTGAATGCAGCGCAGTATCACGTAAGAAAGCATTTAACTCTTCAACGGTTGTGCCTTTTTCAAGGTTAAGGTTTAAGATAGCCATTGATACGTTAGGTGTAGGTACACGGATAGCGTTACCCGTCAGTTTACCTTCAAGTTCAGGTAATGCTTTTGATACAGCTTTAGCTGCACCTGTCGAAGTGATAACCATGTTAAGTGCCGCAGCACGACCACGACGCTCAGCACTGTGGTAGTTGTCGATTAAGTTTTGGTCATTTGTATAAGAGTGAACCGTTTCAACGTGGCCATTCTTAATACCAAACTTATCGTTTAATGCTTTAAGCGTTGGTGTGATTGCATTTGTTGTACAGCTTGCTGCACAGACAATTTTATCTTCAGGTTTGATATCTTTGTTATTTACACCGTAAACGATATTTTTAATATTACCTTTCGCAGGCGCAGTTAAAAGTACTTTTGAAGCGCCTTTTGATTCTAGGTGAAGTCCAAGACCTGCTTCGTCTTTCCAGATACCAGTATTATCAACGATAAGCGCGTTGTCGATACCGTATGCAGTGTAATCAATTTCGTTAGGTGAGTTAGCATAGATAACTTGGATGTAGCTACCGTTCGCTTTAATTGCATTGCGCTCTTTATCAATCGTAATAGAACCATTGAAAGGACCATGGATTGAGTCACGACGCAATAAACTTGCACGCTTTTCAAGGTCACCGTCTTTACCGCCACGTACAACTATCGCGCGTAAGCGTAAGTCTGCATAAGGACCTGATTTTTCAATTAATAAACGAGCTAACAAACGACCAATTCGGCCAAAACCATATAAAACAACGTCACGTGGCTCTTTACGCTCTGCATTCGCAATTTCAGCAAGCTCTTCAGTTAAATACTCTTCAACAGAACGGCCTTTAGCGGCATCGTTATATAAATAACCGTATGCTAATTTACCAATATCGATGCGTGCTGAGTTTAAATCCATTTTGCTGATGGCTTCTAAAAATGGGAAGCTCTCGCGCAAACGTAATTTAGTGCCTTCAAACTGAGCAACAGTTTTGTGTGCTTTGATGATATCGATAGGGCTAGCATTAACAAGCGGGCGGCCATAAACAGCAATTTCGATACCGCGGTTACGGTATAGGCGACCAATAATTGGTTGCATGCTTTCTGCGTAATCTTGGCGTTCTTGCCAGCTGTTTGTGTATTCTAACTCGTGAGATGAGGTCATTTTTTTTACCTAATTAAACAATTTTGAACGGATAGCCTTAAAAATATGCTGTGATTTGAGAGCAACACATCTCAGGCAGGGGTATTCTAATTTAAACTCAAATGATTCTCCACTGTTACAGAACAATTCATTGCGCTAGAATAAAGTCGTATTTATTAACTCGAGGTTAAGGAATGTTACTAAGAGCAAGCGTTTTGCTTGGTTTATTGGCATTAACAGGGTGTGAAGATCCGCTTACACTGGCTAAAGTGTGCGACGAAACACCGGGTTTTTGTAGTGATCTAAACAAAGATAGCCACTGCAAAGAACAACGTGCCGATGTGATAATTCAACGTTATGTTGAATATAAGTCACCCACTGACGAAAACAAATATCAATTATTGAAAGACTTTGAAAAATATAATCAATGTGTGTCTTTGGCAGCAAAAATTGAGCATATTAAGTTAAAAGAAAAAACCACATCTCGTGTGGAAGGTCATTTAACCAGTATTAAAGAAATGACACGTATCTTCCAAGACACTAAAGATACCAATCATCCAGGGCTACTCTATTACCATTGGTCACGCAATAACGACCAATCAGCGTTATCAAAATTACTTGCTTTAGAGAACAAACAAGATAAACGCGTAACAGAAAATGCAGAAATACAATTTTTCTTAGCCAGTTACTATGTCAAGTTTGACGATGAAAAAACCATTGATCTGCTCTACAAAACATTAGAGCTAAATAAGGCGGGTCAAACACCTAACCCAGAAATTTATCCAACACTTGTAAGCTTATTTTACAAACACGAAAAATATAAGCACGCTTACACATTTGCACGTGTTGCACAATTATCAGGGTTTGAAAATGTTGATATCTTGCCGATTGAGCACAAGCTCACCGTTTCTGGTAAAAGTCTCGACAGCCTCAATGAGCTCGCACAAAAAACTTACGACAGCATTCAAGCTGGCGAATTTGTCTCGCCCCGAGGCTTTTAAAAATAAAAAAGGCAGCGAATGCTGCCTTTTCTTATTTTGATTTGCTTGTACCAACTTCCACACGAGTTTTAAGCTTCTGACCTGGTCTAAAGGTCACAACTCGGCGTGCCGAAATAGGGATGTCTTCGCCTGTTTTCGGATTACGGCCTGGACGTTCTTTTTTATCTCGAAGATCAAAGTTACCAAATCCAGAGAGCTTAACCTGCTCGCCTTTTTCTAGCGCTGAGCGGATTTCTTCAAAAAACGCTTCAACTAAATCTTTGGCATCTTTTTTATTGATCCCGAGTTTTTCAAATAGGTGTTCAGCTATGTCGGCTTTAGTAAGCGCCATATCTAGTCCCTCAACGATGCGTTAAATTGTTCGGCCAATGCGGCCACCACATTATCAACTACTTGATTGATATCTTTCTCTTCGAGCGTTCTATCAACCGCTTGCAGTGTTAGAGCAATCGCCAAACTCTTATAATTTGGCTCAATACCTTTGCCCTTATACACATCGAATAAGTTTAGGTCAACCAATTGATTTCCGCCAACTTTTTCTATGACCTTAAAAATATCACCCGATTTCACGTGATCTTCCACTAAAATCGCGATATCACGGCGGTTTGACGGGAATTTCGACACTGCAACTGCTTCAGGTAATTTTCTTTTTTCAAGAGCCGACATTTCAATTTCAAACACGAATGCTGTGTTATTGATATCTAGCGACTTTTGTACTTGTGGGTGAACCGCACCAAAGAAACCAACCTTTTTACCATCAGCATAAATAACGGCAGATTGACCAGGGTGTAAGCCATCTGACTGTTCTGCTTTTATCTCAAAACGTGACATATCGTTGCTAATAGCTAAAAGTGCCTCAACATCGCCCTTTAAGTCATAAAAATCAACAGGACGCTTTTCTTGAACCCAATGTTCACCGTGAGCAAGACCCGAAATCACACCACCGATTACCGCAACTTGGTTTACCCCGTTTTCGGCCTGTTCGTCACGTAAGAATTTTAAGCCATGTTCAAACAAACGAACACGCGGTTGCTGACGATTTTGGTTATACACCAATGATGCCAACAAGCCAGGCATTAAGCTTACACGCATCGCTGACATTTCAACTGAAATTGGGTGCGGTAATATCAATGCATCACTTTGCGGATGCAGGATTGCTTGTGCTTTAGGGTCTACGAAGCTGTATGTGATGGCTTCTTGATAACCACGTGTCACTAAAGTATTACGGAATTTAGTAACCGAAACATGTGATTCATTGTGGTTAGTCATTTTTAGCTTAGCTGTCGGCGCTACGTTTGGAATGCTGTTATAACCAAACACACGCGCCACTTCTTCAATTAAGTCTTCTTCGATACGGATATCAAAGCGGTAACTAGGTACATCAGCGCTCCATACACCATCGACAATTTTCACGTCTAAGCCTAAACGCGTTAGGATATCAGTAACTTTTGCATCATCAATGTGATAACCAATGACACGGTCTAAACGCTCACGGCGTAAACGCACTTCAGTTACTTTTGGCAATTTATCATTTGCAACCGCTTCAACGACTGGACCTGCTTCACCACCTACAATATCAAGTAACAGTGCTGTTGCACGCTCCATTGCATCTTTTTGCAAGGCAAAGTCAACACCGCGCTCATAGCGATGTGATGCATCTGTGTGAAGACCGTAACTACGTGCTTGGCCCGCAATAGCAACTGGGTTGAAAAACGCACTTTCTAATAAAATATCAGAGGTTGATTCTGTCACACCTGACTTTTCGCCACCAAAAATACCTGCAATAGCAAGCGCTTTGTTGTGATCTGCAATAACAAGCGTAGACTCATTCAGTTTAGCTGTGTTGCCATCAAGAAGGACCAACTCTTCGCCCGCATGAGCGCTGCGAACTTTAATGCCGCCTTCAATCGCATTTAAGTCAAATGCGTGCATTGGGTGGCCAAGCTCTAATAACACGTAGTTTGTTACATCAACCACTGGGTCGATTGAACGAATACCACTGCGGCGCAGCTTTTCTACCATCCAAAGTGGTGTCTGTGCATCTAAGTTAATTCCCTTGATTACACGACCTAAATAACGAGGACAGGCATCATCGTTAACAAGTTCAATTGAAACTTTGTCGTCGATCGTTGCAGCAACTGGCGCAATATCAAGTGTATTAACATCTATACTGTTTAGAACACCCACTTCACGGGCAAGACCTTTTATGCCTAAACAGTCACCACGGTTTGGTGTAAGGTCAACATCAATGATGTTGTCATCTAGGTTTAAATACTCGCGTAAATCTGTACCGATTGGTGCATCAGCTGGCAATTCCATGATGCCGTCGCCTTCTTCGCTGATCCCTAATTCAACGAATGCGCACAGCATACCATGTGAGGGTTGACCACGAAGCTTGGCTTTTTTAATTTTAAAGTCGCCAGGTAAAACTGCACCAACCGTGGCAACAGCTACTTTTAGTCCTTGACGGCAGTTTGGTGCACCACACACGATATCAAGAAGCTCATCACCGCCAACATTTACTTTAGTCACACGTAGTTTGTCTGCATCTGGGTGCTGACCACATTCAACAACTTCACCAACGACAACACCGGTAAATTCTGCCGCTGCGGGCTCCACGCCATCCACTTCAAGACCAGCCATTGATAACTGTTCCGAAAGAGCCTGCGTGTCGATTGCTGGGTTAACCCACTCTCTTAACCACTTTTCACTAAATTTCATTTTTTTTCTTCACTCTTAACGGAACTGGTTTAGGAATTTTAAATCGTTTTCGAAAAATGCACGTAAGTCATTTACGCCATAACGTAACATTGTTAAGCGCTCTACACCCATACCGAATGCAAAGCCGGTGTATTTTTCAGGATCGATACCTACTGATTTAAGAACGTTAGGGTGTACCATGCCACAACCAAGTACTTCTAACCATTTACCGTTTTTACCCATTACGTCAACCTCTGCTGATGGCTCAGTAAATGGGAAGTAAGATGGACGGAAACGAATTTCCATATCTTCTTCAAAGAAGTTACGTAGAAAATCGTGAAGAATACCTTTTAACTCTGTGAAACTAACATCTGTATCAACCATCAAGCCTTCCACTTGGTGGAACATCGGCGTGTGCGTTTGGTCATAATCGTTACGGTATACACGACCAGGAGAGATAATACGCAATGGCGGCTGTTCCGTTTCCATAGTACGAATTTGCACACCACTTGTTTGCGTACGTAGCACAAGCTTAGGATTAAAATAGAAAGTATCGTGATCCGCACGCGCTGGATGATGCTCAGGAATATTTAATGCGTCGAAGTTATGAAAATCGTCTTCAACTTCAGGGCCTGATTTAACCGCAAAACCTAATTCGCCGAAAAAGCTCTCAATTCGCTCAATTGTACGAGTTACTGGGTGTAAGCCACCTGTTGGCATAACACGACCAGGTAATGTTACGTCGATCGTTTCTGCGGCTAGCTTTTCTTCAAGAGCCTTACTTGCTAGTAACTCACGCTTTTCGTTGATTGCTGTTTGTACTTCTTGTTTTGCTTGGTTAATCACTTGACCCGCTTCTTTACGCTCTTCAGGGGCAATCTTGCCAAGCGTTTTAAGTAAGTTGGTGATTTCACCCTTTTTACCAAGGTAATTAACCCTGATATCTTCTAATTGCGCGATTTCACTCGCACTGGCTACAGCCTCAAGTGCTTGCGCTAAAATATTTTCTAAGTTCATTGAGTACCTGGTTTTTCACAGAGGATTTTGTAATAGCTAATGATAACTGAAAGCAAGGACTAGATTCTAGCCCTACTAAAGCTTTAACGTTGATTTTATGAAAGGAATAGTTAATTTTCTTTGTGCAGCCATCGATGCATGGTCAAGTTTGTCCAATACATCCAATAATGCTCGCATATCACGACTTAATCGGGTTAATAAAAAGCGGGCACACTCATCGGTTAATTCAAGGCCACGCATATGAGCACGACGTACTAGCGCTTCTGCTTTATCATCATCGCTCATAGAACGAATTTGCAACGTTGTGCCCCACTTTAAACGCGACTCCAAGTCGGGCAAATTAATATGCAACATGTCTGGAAGCAAATCAGCCGTTACCACTAAAAACTTGCTCGGCTCGTTAAAGCGATTAAAAAAGTTAAAAAGGCCTTTTTCCCACGCATCATTCCCTGCAATAAGGTGCAAGTCATCAATACATAGAACATCGAGCGTTTCTAATCCTTCGAGCACAACTGGACCAAAATCAATGACCTCTCGCATCGATAACAACATCGTTGATAGACCCAGTTCTTGCGCGTGTATACAGGTTGCATAAAGTAAGTGTGACTTGCCTGAGTCACCTAAACCGCACAAATATGTGTATTGAAACTTGCTATTTAACTTAGTAAAAGCATCTTTCAAGTGGCTGACTTCAAGCGAGTTTTCACCACCAAAATACGATGTAAATGTTTCATCATCAGGCAACGTTACTGGCAATGCCATTTGCATAGGTTCTTGCACGAGTGTTAAAGCCCCTGCCATTGATACTCTAGTTCATCGTTGTTGACGACTTGATAAAAATCTCTTGGGTTTTGGTAGGCTTTAAAAGCACTATCAAGTTCTAATGCTTTTCTAAAATCATTCATACTGCCAGTGTGATTCACAACAAATTGTACGGAGTCAGGAGTACGAACAGCAATTTGTGCTTGTGTAACAACACTTAAACTTTCTAAGCGACGTTTTGCAAACTCAATATCAACAAAGTTCGTAATTCCTTTTAAATGAAAGGTTGCGGTTGCGAGTTGCCCAATCATGGTAGGATCAATGGCGTACTCAAGCGCTAAGCCGCCTGCTAGGCTATCTACCATATCAGCCACAATTTGTTGCTTATCACCCACCAAGCGATTCGATTCAAACAATTCATCATTGGTAAACCGCCAATCAAGCACCCACGTTTCAGAATCCTGCTGTTTATACATGCGCGCAGTAATACTTCTTTCAGCACTGTAACGACTTGAAGCTCGCTCTACAGGGTCTGAAAAGTTCCCCCATACTTCTGGAATACCGACAATGGCTCGATCTTCTAAATCAAGCAATGGCACAACAACGGGTAAACCGCGGCGACCTGCTTTATCATATATAAGCTGTTCAAGCTGAGGGTAACTTTCTTGTGTCACAAGTTCGCGACGCCAGTTATCTTCAATTGCAAGCCAAATTGCCACCAATGGACGACGAGTCCCCCAAAGTGGAAGATTTAAATCTTTAATTAACGCATTGATTTTATTCGCTTCAAATTTTACGACGAGATTTAAAGTGCCATCTGCTTTTTCGTCGTATTCGAATTTAAGCATGTAATCTGAAATGTCTTTCGTGCGCTCTTTCGCGGTTGGATTTTGATCCGCACTCGTGTCGCCACTCACTTTAACCAATACATTCAGAAGCGCTTCACGGCTTGCTGCTAGGCGAGCATCGCGTGATTTATCAGCCACTTTAAGGGTATCTTGGTATAAGTTGGTTACTTCAACTGCAAATACTGACGCACTCGAAAAAAATAATAATAAACAAATAAGTAATCTAGACACTGGCTATTAGTTCTTGCTTTTAAACTCATTTGATCCTAAATCAAAGCCATAAACAAAGCAAAGTTAATTTACTGAACGGTCGCTGATCATAAGGTGATTCATCGTGCACAACGCTGTTAGAAGACTCATTAATAAAGGACGAATCAGCGCTAGGCGAAGTAGACAGCTTTAAAGATTTCAGCCCACTCTTCCCCTTTGATCGATACATCGTGATTAAACACCGTAGGAGATTTATGGACTCCCATAAAATAATGACACTGCGAGTAATCGTATGCGTTTTCGTGCGTTTGGTTCTTTTCGCGAAAGCGCTAAAAGCTGTTCAGCTATGTTTTGGTTCAATGTTATTAACCGGTGATTTTATATAGCCTATATTAGATCAGATATTAAAGCGGAATGGTATTAGCCCTGAACTTAATTAGGAGCCATGGTGCGCTACGCAGTAAGATGTCTTACTTTCACATGGTCAATGCCACACGATGCTTACAAAGATATAGGTCGTAGGGGTCTTGGTTGGGTATTTTATTTTTCTACAGGCAACAAAAAACCCGCTGCATTGCTGCAACGGGTTTCTTTAATTAGGAGCCTGGCGATGTCCTACTTTCACATGGCAAATGCCACACTATCATCGGCGCTGTTTCGTTTCACTACTGAGTTCGGCATGGAATCAGGTGGGTCCAAAACGCTATTGTCACCAAGCAAAATGCGTGGAAAGGATTCTCGACAAAGCGCATCGCGCTTACGAGTCCTTTGCGCAAGGTGAACTGATTTCGCATTAAGCGCTGCG
>NZ_FPAZ01000008.1 GCF_900116435.1 Pseudoalteromonas lipolytica
CCAATGCTACGTAAAAATCAACAAGTTCAAATAATCCAAACTCAGATTCACTTAACCAACCGTGAGTGGCAGGAGCCCAGCCGTTTTCGGTTTTATTTACATCAAGGGCAATCACGAAATGTTCGGCCCCAAACTTTTCAATCCATGCTTGGACTTGCTCGCGCTTTTCAACGGCCATTGAACCAATCACAACTTGGTTAGCTCCGGCTTCTAGCCAGTCGGCCACATCGTGTTCAGAGCGAATACCGCCGCCAACCTGATAAGGGACGTTTAATGCTTTGGTCGCGGTTTGAATATGTTGCCATTGCTTTTTGCTCGGGTCGCGTGCGCCTTCTAAATCAACAAGGTGCAGCTTACCTGCACCGCTGTTTGCGTACGCTTGTAAGCGTGCGCCTAGTTCGTAAGGGTAAAATTGTGCTGTATCATACTTACCTTGGTATAAGCGCACAATTTGGTTTTGTAATACATCAAGTGCTGGAATAATCACGTTTTGGTCTCTTATTTTTGTGCTGCGCTTACAGCTGCCAATCTAAAAAGTTTTGTAATAATCGGGTGCCGACTTTGGCACTGCGCTCTGGGTGAAATTGCATGCCTGCATAGTTATCTTTTGCAACAATCGCAGAGAAAGTGTTTCCGTATTCACCACTGACAAGCGTGGCATCGTTGACGGTGTGAGCAAAGCTATGCACAAAGTAAACATGATCTTGCGCTGTTAAACCTTTAGTGAGCGCATGCTCTTTTAATACTGTTAGGTCGTTCCAGCCCATATGCGGTGATGTCAATGTACCTACATCAAGTTGCTTAACAATACCCGGGATTTTACCTAGGCAATCAACATTGCCTTCTTCGGTGCTTTCGCAAAGTAATTGCATGCCTAAACAAATGCCCATAAGCGGACGCTGATATTCATCAATGGCTTGTTGCCAGCCACCGTCTTTTAGGCGCTTCATTGCCACAGAAGCATGGCCTACACCGGGTAAAATAGCACGTTCAAAGCCTTTTAGTTGCTCAGGCGAAGTGATCACTTCTGGATTTTGACCGAGTCGCTCAAACGCAAAACGCACCGAGTTGATATTGGCACAACCCGTATTAATTATGGCAATCATAAACACCCCTTTGAGCTGGCAGTTTGTTGCGTGGCATCTTTTGCGATAGCAGCGCGCAGCGCTCTGGCAAAGGCTTTAAATAAGCCTTCTACTTGGTGATGACAGTTACCCTCGCTGACTGACAAAATCAGGCTCATTGCGGCGTTGTCACTTAAACTTTTAAAGAAATGCTCAACCATTTGCACATCTAAGTCGCCGACTTTTTCACGGCTAAAATCGGCATTTAACACAAACGATGCACGGCCCGATAAATCTATTTGCGCCTCGGCTTTACATTCATCCATCGGTAGCGCAAATCCATAACGGCCAATTTGCGTTTTTGTACCCAGCGCTTGTTTAAGTGCAAGCCCTAAGGCAATACCAATGTCTTCAACGAGGTGGTGTTCATCAATGTGTAAGTCGCCCGTGGCTTGAACATTAAGTCCGATATTGGCGTGGGTGCGAATTTGGTCAAGCATGTGATCAAAAAAGCCAAGGCCAGTACTAATGTCGCCATTTTTGGTCTGGTCTAAATTAACCTGCACATCGATTTGCGTTTCTTTGGTGTTGCGGGTTATGCGACCTTCACGGTTTTGTGTTGTTAGCTGAGTGACAATGGCATCCCAACTGCCGGTGTATAAAATGCCTTCGCAGCATAAGTTAGCAGCAAGACCTATATCTGTTTGGCGGTCACCGATGACAAATGAACGGGCTAAATCTACTTTGCCTGAGCGCATAAGTTCAGTCAGCAACCCTGTTTTAGGTTTACGGCAGTTGCAATTGTCTGCATCAAAGTGGGGGCAAATCAGTACTTCGTCAAATTGAATACCTTGGCTGTTGAGGATATTCATCATTTTGTCTTGCGCAATGTCAAAATCAGCCGTTGGGAAGCTATCTGTACCTAGTCCATCTTGGTTCGATACCATAACTAAGCGGTATCCCGCTGCTTGAAGTTGCAGTAGAGCAGGGATCACATTGGGTAAAAATACTAATTTCTCGAGGCTATCTACCTGTTTATCGGTGATTGGCTCTTCGATAATGGTGCCATCGCGGTCAATAAATAAATACGGGTTACTCATTATACTTCCTGTTCTACTGTGTTACTGGCAAGTGATAAACCATCTAGCCAAATTTTTACTTGTTCTAATTCTTGTTCATTACCGATTGAAATGCGCAGCCAATCATTTTCACCATAAAGAGTGAATGCGCGCATCACAAGACCTTGTGCCAATGCAATATTAAATGACTGTCTATCTTTTAGCTTTAAGGTTACAAAGTTACCTTCACCACTAAGTACCTTAACCACGGCCGATGATTGTTCAAGCCAGTCTTTTAGTTTGGCTTTTAAACTATTTAATATAGTAACTTGGCGACGCATTGAGGCGATGTTATCGCTACTGAGTGCATCAGCCGCAATACGTGCAACTACAGTTGATACTGGATAAGGCGCAATTACTTTACGGATCGGTGCCAGTAAATCACTGTTTGCAAGTGTGAAGCCTGTACGCAAACCTGCTAATGCAAACGCTTTAGATAAGGTTCTTAGCACCACAAGATTATTAAATTCATTAATTAAGCTTGCTGCAGTGTGTTCTGGACAAAACTCTATATAAGCTTCATCTACCACGACGATGGCTTTACCCGCAAGTTGTTGGGTAATCTTTCTGATCTTGTCTAGGCTCGTCATGCTGCCTGTTGGATTATTAGGATTACAAATGAAAACTAATTTCGAGTCAGCTATCGCAGCAACAATTTCATCCACCGTGCCTTTTAACAGTAACTCTTGGGTGAGACCGTTAATGCTTACGTTGTGAGTGTCGGCAGTGACTTTGTACATACCATAGGTTGGTAAAAATAGCGCGATACTGTCTTTTGCTGGGCGGCAAAATGTACGCACCAATAGCTCAATGCCTTCATCGGCACCGCGTGTCATCAGCACTTGTTCTGGCTCTAAGTTGGCATAACATGCGTAACGGTTAATAACCTGTGTTGGCTGTGGATCGGGGTAGCGATTTAAATCGGCCAAACTCACAGTAGGCGTGCGAGAGTAGGGACTTTCGTTGGCATTTAGCCACGTTGTTCCAGTCAGTTTCTCGCTCTTTGCTGAGCTATAAGCTGTTAGGGCTGCAATGTTGTCTGGCAACAGTGTGGTAAGTGTTGAGTTATCGCTCATTATTCAGTGCCTCAAGACGAATTGAAACAGCATTAGCGTGAGCATCAAGCCCTTCTGCTGCGGCCAAAGGTAAAATTGCTTTAGATAATTCACGTAACCCATTTTTGCTAATGGTTTGTACTGTGTAAGTTCTAAAAAAGTCCAGTAAGTTTAAGCTCGAATAGGTGGCACTGTAACCATACGTTGGTAGTACGTGGTTAGTACCTGACGCATAATCGCCTGCAGATTCCGGCGTATAGTCGCCCACAAAGACAGAGCCAGCATTTTTAACTAAGCCTAAATAAGGCTGAGCATCAGCAAGTTGTAAAATTAGGTGTTCAGGACCATATTGTGCTGATACTTCAAATGCCTGCTCAATAGAGTCGACTAAAATCAAGCTTGAATTTGCAAGGGCTTGTTCAGCGGTTTCTTTGCGGCTTAATTTTGCAAGCTGCGTTGTTAATGCTTGCTGCGTAAGTTCAATAATGCGCTCACTATTACACAGTAAGATTACTTGTGAATCAGCACCGTGTTCTGCCTGCGATAATAAATCGGCAGCAATAAATTCAGGATTTGCACGTTCATCAGCAATCACCAGTACCTCAGAAGGACCTGCAGGCATATCAATTGCCATGCCCGGAATCGTCTGGGCGACAAGCTGTTTTGCCATTGTCACAAAACTGTTGCCTGGGCCAAATACTTTATTGACCTTCGGTACAGACTCAGTGCCGTAAGCCATCGCTGCAATTGCCCCTGCGCCGCCACTTTCAACAATTGTTTTAATACCGCATAGCTTAGCTGCATAGAGAATTGCAGGGTTAATGCTTTCATCGCCCTTAACAGGTGTTGCAAGCACAACCGTTTTTGCACCGCTTAATTGTGCAAGGACACCTTGCATAATAACCGACGAAGGTAATGGCGCACTGCCACCGGGTACGTATATACCCACTGCTTCAATCGCTTGGTATTTAAGCTCACATAACACCCCTGGTTGAGTTGTTAGTTTAATGTCTTTTGGTAATTGTGCTTGGTGAAAGCGTTTTACATTAGCGTAAGCTGTTTCAATCGCGGCTTTTAATTCGCTCGATAAAAACTGTTCTGCTTGATCAATTTCTTCAACGGGCACTAATAAACGCGGTGTTTCTCGCTTATCAAATTGTTTTGCCATGTTTAAAAGCGCAGCGTCGCCTTGCTCTTTGACTGCCGCTAAGATATCGATGCATATTGATTCGATCTCTTTGCTTGCCGTGACAGCAGGGCGGGTAAGTACCGCTTGCTGTGCGAGTTGGTTTTCCTCATTCCAGCGAAACATGGATACTTACTCCATCATTTTTTCAATTGGCATAACGAGGATCGAGTTTGCACCGAGTGCTTTCAACTCTTCCATCGTTTCCCAGAATAAGGTTTCGCTGCTCACCATGTGCAGTGCCACATAATCATCACTACCGGCTAAAGCAAGTAATGTTGGTTGACCTGTGCCAGGCAGTAAATCACACACTTCATCGAGTTTTGCTTTTGGCGCGTGTAGCATGATGTACTTACTTTCTTTAGCTTGGCGTACACCCCGTAAACGCGGCATTAGGGTGTTGATTAAATCAAGTTTGCTTTGATCTGTCAGGTCTTTGTTTTGGATTAAACAGGCATTTGATTCGAGGATAGTATCGCCTTGCATTAAGCCGTTGGCTTCAAGTGTTGCACCGGTAGACACTAAATCACAGATAGCATCGGCAAGGCCTGCACGCGGAGCCACTTCTACAGAGCCTGTTAGCATAACTGTGCTTGCGTTGATGCCTTCACGTTTTAGATATTGACCTAGAATTTCAGGGTAGGTAGTGGCAATGCGCTTGCCTTCAAACCAGCTCTTCTTTTGCACACCAAGCTCTTGTGGCCAAGCCAGTGCTAAGCGGCAATAGCCGAAATCAAGTTTTGACAGTTTGTTTACTTCAAATGCAGCGCCTTGGCGCTCGCGCTCGGCTTGTACTTCAACAAGTACGTTTTCGCCAACGATACCTAAGTCACACACACCGTCCATAACTAGGCCTGGAATATCGTCATCACGTACACGAAGTACATCAATGGGCATGTTAGTAGAGTGTGCTATTAGGCGTTGTTCACGAAGATTCAATTTAACGCCTAGCTGTTTTAAAAGCTCTTGGCAGTCTTTTGATAGTCGGCCGCCTTTCTGGATGGCGATACGTAAACGGTTGTTATTACTCATTATTCATTTTCCTTTAATTCAAAAACTAAAAACCCCGAGGAAACCTCAGGGCGAAAATAAATAATGTGGTTGATTACTCGCCAGAGGTTCCTTTTAGGAATAACCTCTCAGCGAAAAACCTGACAGGCTATTCCGGTGAATGATGGTGATGGTGGATAGTTGTCAAGTTGAAGCGCATAATCTTTCCTGTGTTGCACTCGTTTGTCTAAACCAGTGCGTTAATCTGTTTAAATAATTTACGTATATAGATAAACATGTTTTTAATATTTTTGGCAAGCACTTTTTTTTGCAATTAAAGAATATGCTATAACGGTCGATAATAAGTGGATGGGTAGGAGGTACAAATGGATATCATGATCCCCTTTTTAGGACGCATCACGCGTTTACAACTTGAGAGTAAAGGTGCATTCCACATTGCGGGCGTAAAAGATGCGAACGTGCAGAGAATTGAACTCGAAAAGCGGCAAAAACGCGAAATTGAACGGCGTAAAAAAGCAGCCGAAAGTGCTAATAAAAGTGCTGATAAAAATGATAAAGATATTATCGAAGAAGGTGAAGACGGCAATAAGCACCTCGATACATGGGCTTAATGCTTAAGAAAATAAAATTATTTTTATCTCGTTTTCTAGCACTTTGTGCTAGGTTTGTAGAGTAAAATTAATTTTCAGATTCAAGGCGATATTATGGATAAGCCAGCAGAACCATTTAGTGAAAAAGCGCGCCTTGAAGAGCTTCGTGCACTCGAAATTTTAGATACCCCAAATGATCCAGCGCTGGATAGAATAACGCGCCTTGTTCAGCAGTTCTTTTCGGTCCCTATTTGTTTAATCAGTCTTGTTGATGAACACCGGCAGTGGTTCAAGTCATGCATTGGGGTCAGCGTAAAACAAACACCGCGTGATATCTCTTTTTGTGCCCATGCGATTTTAGATAATGGTCCATTGGTCGTCTGTGATGCATTGCTAGACCCTAGGTTTGCTGATAATCCCTTGGTGACAGGTGAGCCCAATATCCGTTTTTATGCCGGCAGCCCTATTACATTGCAGTCAGGCAATCGTATTGGCACTTTATGCATAATTGACCATCAGCCTCGGTCGTTCACCCAAGAACAAGCGAATGTGTTAAAAGACTTTACCGCCATTATTGAACGAGAGCTCGCAGTGATGCAATTGGCAACAACTGATGAGTTAACATTATTGTCTAATCGACGAAGTTTCAGCAGTACGGCTGAGCGTTATTTAGATTTATGTATCAGACAAAATTTAAAAGCGAAGTTGGTCTTTATTGATCTCGATAATTTTAAACCGATTAACGATACGTTTGGTCATGCTACTGGCGATGAGGTATTGAAAGGCTTCGCCAATGTTCTAGCATCGTGTTGCAGAAAAGCAGATTTGTTTGCCCGATTGAGTGGCGATGAATTTGTTATTTTGTTTACTGATTTGAGTACCCAAGAATGCGAAGTCATTATGCAGCGATTAGCTGAATCATTTAGTGAATTGTCAGGCCAATTTAATCATAAAATTAACCTTAGTTTTTCGCATGGGATTGCCAATTTTTCAGGGCAAAAACCATGCTCACTGTCACACCTATTGGCGCTAGCAGATAGCCGAATGTACAAAACAAAAGTGATAAAAAAGAACCTATTAATACCAACCGAGTCAAATGTTTAACTTTTATTAGGTTCAACAATTAACTCAATTGGTATAACGCACATGCAGCGATACTATTTCTCAGTTACGTGTTTGGCAGATTGAATACTGCTTTGAATAAGTGGTGAAATAGTTAAGCCTTGCACAATAATAGAAAAAATGACGACGACGTAAGTCACAATGACAATTAAATCATGAAGGTCTGAGCCCGCAATCATTACTTGGTCGCGAGGTATTGCCGCAGCCATTGCCAGTGCTAACCCGCCTCTTAGGCCACCCCATGTTAGAATCTTCACAGAATGTTTGTCGTATTGCCTATACTTCTTGAAGAACATAAATGGCGTCCCCACGCTGATAAAACGCGCAAGTAATACAACAGGTACCATGAGTAAGCCAAGACCAATTTCTTGAATGGTGATAGGCATAGTGACAATTAGCATACCGATAATCAAAAATAGTAACGCATTTAAGAAACTGTCGGTTGCATGCCAAAAGTCTTTTACATAGCGAGTATCTTCAGGACCGGTTCGTTCAGTCGCTTTTGAGCGGGTAATATTACCCAACAAAATACCACTTGTGACCATTGCCAGAGCACCTGATATTTCCCAAATGTTAGCAGCTGCAAAGCCCGCAGTAGGAATGGTGAGTGTTAGTAATAAGCGAATATTAACATCGCGGCTATTAATGATTAAAAAGTGCCCGACTAATGCGATTACTAAACCAAACACAATGCCGCCGATTGCATCGACTAAAAATAACTCTGCTACGTCAGTAAACGTTGCCTCTGTACCATAAAAAGCCACCGAGAAAATAGTGGTAAAGATCACCAAACCAATACCATCATTAAACAAAGACTCACCTTCCACTTGCACAGAAATACCTTCTGGGGCTCGCATTTGTTTAATAATGGCTAACACGGCAATAGGGTCAGTAGGGCTAATTAATGCTCCAAATAACAAACAGTAAATGAAAGGGACAGGCCAGCCCACAAAAGCAAATAAATAATAGCTCAAGTACCCTACAATCACGGTTGAAGTAATGGTTGAAAATAGCACTAATGCGGTTATTTCCCACCGCTGTTTACGCAGCGCTGCTAAATTAATTTCAAGCGCACCCGCAAACAGCAAAAACCCTAGCATGCCCTTTAACAATAACTGATTAAAGTTAATACTTGAAACCACCTGAGTCATTTCGAGGGCTGTGGAATCACCGAGCATTTTAACGGCGAGAATAAGGAGTAAAGAAATAACAACAGAGCCTGTTGTTATAGCAATTGTTGTTTGCATTTTGAGGATGAACTGGTTAGCAAAAGCAATAAAAATAGCTAATGCTGAAAGAAAACAAATGAGGTACCAAGCATTCATTGTTTGACCTTAAATATTTTATAAACAAGACACAGAAAGCAGTCACTTTCTGGGCGCATATGGTACGCCTGTATCATACGTATGTCACAGTGTTTATGCTATTTTCATTAAATTTTAGAGTAAAAATTCAAGGTACTGATTGCATTTGTATAATTGCTGTTAAAATTGTCTCAAAAGAGACAAACCCAACCTGTTGGAAAGTGCAATTATCATAAATTTAGCTAGGTCAATGTGAGTCTTTAAACGACGCAGACTCTTGTGTCGTGTTTATAGCACGAATAGGGTAAGGAATCACAATACCTTCTTGAGCGTAGCGTTTATGTAATGCTTTGATAAAAGCCGATTTCACCCAAAAACGATTAAAGTACTCTTTCACTCTTAGCATCACAGTAAAATTAATACTTGATTGATCAAAGGTGTGAAACACGACAAACGTGTCATAGTCATCAATTCCCCATTCATGGCTTTTTAGAACTTGCCTTGCTACATCAAGTGTTATTTGCTCGACCTTTTCAAGATCGGAACCATAATGTACCCCCACTTCCACTGGCACACTGAGCTCTTTTTCAGGGTAAAAATAATTGATGATTCGCGATTTAGACAACTGACTATTGGGGATCACTATCATGTTATTGGGCAACATTTTCACCCACGTTGATCGCCAGCCTATTTTTTCAACAAACCCTTGGTCACCACTCTCAAGCTCGATAAAGTCGCCGACTCTAATAGGTTTATCGATAACCAGTTGAACCCCAGAGAAAAAATTTTCTAATGTTGGCTGTAAGGCAAGAGCAACGGCGAGGGAAGTGATCCCTAGCGACGCGATAATAGGCGTGATTGAAATACCTAATGTGCCTAATAAAACCAGTAGTCCAACACTGACAATGACACAGCGGATCACTCCTTTAATAATGCTGCGGCTGTTAGACACCACTAACGAGCGCGAACTGTAATAGTCAACTGTACCGAATAAGAAGTGATCTAAAAATAGCACTAAAGCAAAAATTAATATTGATTTCGCAGTCGCTGCGATAGGAAGCGGGTAGTCAGTTAGAAAATCAGTCATGTTTAATAAATGACCAAAAATGATCACAAGCACCATCATTGTGCATAAAGTAAGTGGCGTGGAAATTGAGTCGACGAGCAAAGAGTCAAACACAAAGTCTGTGCGCTGGGTCCACGTTTTTAAACAGTAAATAATTATAAACTTTATTAAAAACAATATAATAGCAGCTGTAAATGTGCCACCAATTACGAGTAGCCATGGCTCGTTTACCCACACATTTAGTGCCAATTCAGAAAACATATTCAACTCTTATGACGTATATGCCATAACAGAAAGCAATTTGTATACCTTTATGGATAGATATTTTTAGTTGTGAGTGATGTCTAGCCCACATTGTATTTAGTCTTGCCCTTGGCAAGTCAGTTACGTAAAATCTGGCCATCACTTTTAATCTATTGGCGAAGTTTATCAAACAACTTTTCAGTGCCACTGGCCCTCTTGCGCTTTCTCTTGATGGATACACACCTCGACAGCCACAAATTGATATGGCTGTTGCGGTTGATGACGCCTTGCAAAAACGTCATCAATTAGTGGTTGAGGCAGGAACGGGGACGGGTAAAACTTATGCTTACTTGGCTCCTGCATTAAAATCAAAAGGTAAGACAATTATTTCTACTGGGTCAAAAGCCCTGCAAGAGCAGTTGTTTCATCGTGATTTGCCAAACTTAGTAAAAGCATTAAGCGCGACAAAAAAAGTGGCCTTATTAAAAGGCCGTGCAAACTATTTATGTACATATCGGTTAAGTCAGCATGTAGCGCACGTGCCAACAGATGACCCGGATGTCATGCATCAATTAGCAATGGTCGCAAAATTTGCCAGCGAAACACGTTCAGGTGATTTAGCCGATTGTATTGGTATTGAAGAAGATGCAAAAGTGCTGCCCTATGTCAGTTCAACGGCCGATAATTGCTTAGGGAAAGAGTGCCCTGACTTTCAAGATTGTTATATACGTAAAGCACGATTAAATGCGATGGAAGCGGATGTTGTGGTGATTAATCACCACTTATTCTTCGCTGATATGGCGGTAAAAGACACCGGTTTTGCTGAATTAATGCCAACAGCCGATGCCTATATTTTTGATGAAGCACACCAATTAAGTGAGATTGCCAGTGATTACTTTGGTGAAAGTGTCAGTACAAAAAAGCTGGTGGATTTAATTAATGATCTGCGGGCAATTTACCGTGCCGATATCCCCGATATGTTGCAGCTGGGTAAAACGCTCAATAAACTAGAAACCAGTGTGGCTGACTTACGCTTGCAGTTTGGTATTGATGGCAGTCGCGGAGATTGGCGAGAAAAGCTGGCCGATAAAGATATCTGCGCGGCACTGCATCGGGTGATAAGCGATCTCGACTTTTTATATCAAGTACTAAAACTATGCTTAGATCGCAGTGAAAAAATAGAGCACCCCTTTGAACGCACGTTGGCCTTTAAAGGGCAGCTTGAACGCGTATTCGATACAGCACAAACAGGTTATAGCTATTGGTACGAAACCACGCGTCGCTATTTAACGGTGAACATTACGCCGCTGAACGTGTCGGCAAAATTTGCACAGATGATGAAAGACACTGGGGCTGGATTTGTTTTTACCTCAGCCACGTTGTCGGTAGATAATGATCTTGGCCACTTTAACGCCAGCCTTGGTTTAAAACCCGCGCAAAGCATGATTGTTGAAAGCCCATTTGACTATGAACAACAGGCCTTGCTGTGTTTACCTCGCTATTTACCTGAGTCGCACGCTAACAACATGCCACATGCCATTATTAAGTTAACGCTTGAGCTTATTAAATCAGCCAAAGGGCGTTGCTTTGTACTGTTTACAAGTTACCGTATGATGCATTTGGTGGCGGAAGGGTTAACCACACAATTAGATTACCCGGTGTACATGCAAGGGCAAATGTCAAAACGGATTATTCTTGAAAAATTCACTCGCCACGGTAATGCTGTTTTACTTGGCACTGCCTCTTTTTGGGAAGGGGTGGATGTTAGAGGCAGTACATTAAGTTGTGTTATTATTGATAAATTACCGTTTGCTGCACCAGACGACCCCCTGCTTCAAGCGCGCATGCAAGATTGCCAACTGCAAGGTAAAGACCCTTTTGCGCATATTCAATTACCTCAAGCGGTAATTGCCCTAAAGCAAGGAGTAGGGCGCCTTATTCGTGATAACAAAGATAAAGGTGTATTGGTTATTTGTGATAATCGATTAGTGACACGCCAATACGGCCAAGTATTTTTAAAAAGTTTGCCACCCATGCGACGTACGCGTGATTTAGCAATGGCAAACGCCTTTTTAGAACAGATCAATTAGAGTAATGTAGATGATTAAACAAAATATTCTTGCCCTCGATGCATCAACAGAAGCCTTATCAATTGTGCTTCATTATCAAGGGCAAACATTTCATCATTTTGAAGAGTGCCCGCAACAGCACAGTCAAAAAATCTTGCCTTTAATTGATGAATTATTAACCAAAGCGCAATGTAAATTAACGCAGTTAGACGTGATTGGTTTTGGTCAAGGCCCCGGCAGTTTTACGGGGGTACGTATCAGCGTAGCCATCGCGCAAGGTTTGGCCTATGCGGCCAAATTACCGCTTGTGGGTGTATCAACGCTGCAAATGATGGCTCAGCAAGCA
Source organism: Pseudoalteromonas lipolytica (assembly GCF_900116435.1). GTDB lineage: Bacteria > Pseudomonadota > Gammaproteobacteria > Enterobacterales > Alteromonadaceae > Pseudoalteromonas > Pseudoalteromonas lipolytica. The sequence continues at coordinate 12,175 of NZ_FPAZ01000008.1, forward strand.
CATGAACAACATCATGTTTCAGATGTGCTCTCAGCAATTGATGCACGTATGGGGGAAATATACTTTGCTCAATATCAAGCAAATGAGCACGGTTTAATGACACTTGTGAATGAAGAACAAGTGATTAAACCAGAACTACTTACCCTGCCAGATAACTCCGCAACGGCGGTAGGTACAGGCTGGAAAACGTACCCAGAACTTGCCAGTGATACGGCAAATATAAGCGTAAGTCCAGACATTTTATTGCCTGATGCTCAGTACATGTTGGCATCGGTTGCCAGTGCGTTTGAAAAAGGTGATACGGTAAGTGCTGCAAATGCTCAACCTAAATATGTGCGAGATACCGTAACGTGGAAAAAGCTTCCCGGGCGTGAATAACGAGAACATGTTGACCTTTCATAATTAAAATGTGTTCACGCTAGAAGGGATTTAATCGCGGTGCGAGGTTTGTAACCTAGTGAGCTAAGTAATAATTAAGCAAAACAGCCGCGTGCTGCTCAGCCTCTCACCTATATTATGTAGGCAACCAAGAGTTAATCGCCACTCGGAAGAACTCGAAGGGCAGCGCGTGTTTGGTATGTATGCTGCGTTATAACCTATTTATGGGGAATAACCACACCCTAAACTTGCAGCGTTGGCATTTATGACACATAATTTAAGCATCTTTAAATTGGGATTAAGACCTTGACGTTACCGATTGGCTCAGGCTTTTTCACTGGCGATATACCGGGTCAGTATAGCCGTAAAAATACCGTAACTGATGCGCCTAAGGCGATATCAGACCAATCGGCTGAGCAAAAATCGTCAACGGAATACGTTAAAACGAGCCCTCAAGGTGTTGCGCTCGCAGCCGAATTTAAAACAGAGTCACAAAACTATCAGCAAACCATTTACGATAAGCCAAATAACCCGAAAATTAGCCGTGCTATTTCGACGTATACCGAGTTTGCTAATTTAGAGCGACGTGCTGAGGTGCAAAGCCTGATAGGTGTAGATGTGTACGCTTAATGTGAAAACGATAAACATAAAAAAGCCTAAACACTTGTTTAGGCTTTTTTCGTTTAAAACGATTACTGTTTAATAAAATCAATCAACTTATCAGCAATGTCTGTGTTGTTTTGCGAACCGTAAAAGTCTTTTGCGCGCTGACCGTAAGCAAAAACTTGTACGTCAATAGCTGTATGACCACCCGTTGTCCAGCCAGTAAAACTAGCGTGGTTAATGATATCTTTTACAGCAAGGAGTAACGCTTTATCACCCATTTTTTTAGCTTGCTCAAGTTTGATACTATTTTCTTCGGTAAATTCAATATTAGTATAACGTTGCCATACTGACTTTAAGTCGTCAGTTTTTTGTAACTCATCAGTAATGGTACCCGCCGTCGCTTTAACACCTTTAACGACTTCTGTTTCCCATTTATATTGACCGTGAGCACCCAGAGTTAAACCACCTGTTGAGTGATCAGCTGTGATGACAAGTAACGTGTCTGGGTTTTTATCAACATACGCTTTTGCCTGTTCGATAGACTTTGCAAAGTCGTCCATTTCACCCATTGCACACGCGATATCGTTCGCATGACCACACCAATCAATTTGACTGCCTTCGATCATGACAAAGAACCCTTTATCATTTTGACCATCAAGTAAATCAAGCGCTTTAGACGTCATTTGTGTTAAACGTGTTGGGTTTTCGTCCAGCGCAAACGGTAAACCGACTTCGGCAAATAAACCCAGCGCAGGTATTTGCTTTATCTCATTAAGGGCTGCAAAGTCATCACTGTACTGATAACCAGCCGATTTAAACTCTTCTACAAGATTGCGATCATCACGTACATAGTATTTCGTACCGCCACCTAACATAAGATCGACGGGTAATTTACCGGCGATTTTATTATCAATATAGTCGTTAGCAATTTCGTCATAGTTACGACGAGATTCATTGTGCGCTGCAAAACTCGCAGGTGTTGCATGATTAATTTGTGACGTTGCCACAAGAGCCGTTGTCATGCCACGCTCTTTAGCTATTTCGAGCATTGTTTTGACTGGCTTTTTGTCAGTATCAACGGCGATAGCACCATTATAACTTTTTCGTCCACTGCTTAACGCTGTTGCGCCGGCTGCACTGTCTGTTACATAAGTATGGTCATCAGGGTAAGTGTGCGCCATACCACGTAAAATAGTATCGAATACAGTGGGGTCGACAACTTTGGTGTTTGGATCATCTTTAAAGTAACGATAAGCGGTGGTATATGCAGGGCCCATTCCATCACCAATCATATAAATGATATTTTTTGGTGCAGATTCAGCCATAACTGAACTTGCTGAGCATAATAATGCTAAAAGACTTAATTTAAATTTCATTGATGTAACCTTATTATTGTGCCCTTATTTATACTGCCGAGATTATTGTATACTAGCCAGACGATAAATAAACGCCTTTAAGTTGAAACGTTTAAAAAATAGGAGCAAGTGTGCAGCCTTTTTCTTATCAAACTGGCGATAAAACCTTGCATGGCCTAACCTTTGGTCATGGTAAAGAGGTTGTGATTGCTTTACACGGATGGCTAGATAACGCAAATAGTTACCTGCCTATGCTACATAATGCGACCTTAAACCACACATGGTATTGCGTTGATTTTCCGGGGCACGGCTTATCAGATTGGCGTAATAAAGATGCACATTACTACTTTATAGATTACATTGATGATATCTATATGTTACTTGCGACACTCAATGTGGATCGTGTTCACTTAGTTGGTCATTCGATGGGAGCGATGGTTGCAGGCGTTTTCGCAAGTTGCTTTCCAGAAAAAGTGGCCTCGGTCAATTTTATAGAAGGGATAGGCTGTGTGACTACACCCAGTTCAGATACAGCGAGTCAACTTCGAAAAGCAATTTTGAACCGGGCACGTGTAAACAGTAAACAGCCACGCGCATTTGAGTCAAAGGCGCACATTATTAGTGCAAGACTCGCCAGTGGTGATTTAGCGTACCCGCACGCTGCGCTCCTCATGGAGCGTAATTGTTATGAAAAGGGTGGTAAGTGGTACTTGAGAACCGATCCTAAGCTTAAAAATCATTCAGGGTTTCGTTTTAATGAGGCACAATGTGAAGCAACAATTAAACTCATTAAAGCCCCATGCCAGCTTATAATGGGCGATAAAGGATTTGAGTTCGTAAAACAAAACTTAGATGCTTATGGTAAATATTACAAGGAGTTAAAAATTCATCAGATACCAGGCGGTCACCATTGCCATATGCAAAGTCCTGCATTAACCTTAGAACACATTCATGCATTTATTAGGCACGATAAAGCAAGTTAATTGTATAATTGCACCAAATATGGGATTATCTGCACCATTAGAGTATTTACTCCATTGTGAAACGGCCTTAGTTAGATTAAGGTTATTAAAAAATATAATTATAAACAGGAGCTAAGAGTGGAAAAAATCTGGCTTAAGCGCTACCCAGAAGGTATGCCTGAAACAATCGACCCTGAGCATTATCACTCGTTACTCGACTTGTTTGAAAAAAGTTTTGCTGACTATAGTGACCTTCCAGCCTTTACTAACATGGGTAAAGTGTTGACCTACAGCGAAATCGACAGTGCAACAAAACGTGTTGCGTCGTACATTCAAAATGATCTTGGTCTAAAAAAAGGCGATAAAGTAGCGGTAATGATGCCTAACTTACTGCAAACGCCGGTAACAATTTTAGGTATTCTTCGCGCTGGTTGTGTAGTGGTTAATGTCAATCCACTTTACACGGTTCGTGAATTAGAGCATCAGTTAAATGACTCTGAGTCATCTGCAATATTTATTCTTGCTAATTTTGCTGACACCCTCGAAAAAGCATTACCAAAAACGAACGTCAAACACATTGTGGTCACACAAGTGGGCGACATGGTTGGCGGCCTCAAAAAGCATATCGTTAACTTTGTTGTTAAATATATCAAAAAAATGGTGCCAAGTTACTCACTCCCAAATGTAATCAAGTTTTCTGATGTGCTTGCGGGTGATGAAGCAACTTATAAAAAGCCAGATGTCGATCTTAACGACTTAGCATTCTTACAATACACAGGTGGAACAACCGGTGTGTCAAAAGGGGCTATGTTATCGCACGGTAATATGGTTGGTAACCTTGAACAAGTATCAGGTTGCTTAGATAATGTTTTAGAGCGCGGTAAAGAAGTGGTTATTACAGCACTGCCGCTTTATCACATCTTTGCACTGACAGCTAACTGTTTAACCTTCATGAAATATGGTGGCTTAAACGTGCTGATCACAAACCCACGTGATATGCCTGGTTTCGTCAAAGAGTTAGCGCAACATAAATTTACAGCCGTGACGGGTGTAAATACGTTGTTTAATGGTTTATTGAATACTCCAGGATTTGCTGAACTTGATTTCTCAAGTTTAAAAATGTCATTAGGCGGTGGTATGGCGGTGCAACGTCCTGTTGCCGAAAAATGGCAAGCTGTCACAAAAACCAAATTGATGGAAGGCTATGGCCTAACTGAGTGTGCGCCACTTGTTACAGTGAGTCCATACGATCTAGACAGCTACAATGGCTCAATTGGTTTACCTGCGCCAAGCACTGATATTAAGCTAATGCTTGAAAACGGTGAAGAAGCAGCAAAAGGTGAACCCGGCGAACTATGGGTTAAAGGCCCACAAGTTATGCTCGGTTATTATAATCGCCCAGATGCCACAGCTGAGTGCTTAAAAGATGGCTGGTTTGCAACAGGTGATATTGCGACATACGATGATGAAGGTTTCTTCTATATTGTGGATCGTAAGAAAGACATGATCATTGTGTCGGGCTTTAATGTATTCCCAAATGAGATTGAAGAAGTGGTTGCAATGCACGAAGGTGTGCTTGAAGTCGCAGCAATCGGTATCCCGCATGAAGTAAGTGGTGAACAAGTTAAAGTTTTTGTCGTGAAAAAAGATCAATCTTTAACTGAAAAAGATATAATAAAACACTGTCGTGATAATTTAACGAACTATAAGGTGCCTAAACTGGTTGAGTTTAGGGATGAATTACCAAAAACAAACGTTGGTAAGATTCTGAGAAGAGCCTTAAAGGACGAAAAATAATAAGAGCCGGCATTAGCCGGCTTTTTTTATGGTAATTGATATTTAAAGGGGTATAAGTGCAATACCAAGTGATCGAAACGCAAAACCAATTAAATGATTTTGTAGAACAAATTACAGGCAAGTCTGTGCTTGCTATTGATACCGAATTTATGCGCCGTCGCACCTTGTACCCAGAGGTCGCACTTATTCAAGTTTTTGATGGTGAGCACTTAGCGCTAATCGATCCATTGGCAGAGTTGTCACTTTATGATTTTTGGCAAGTGCTTAAAAACCCAGATGTTTTAAAGGTATTGCACTCTCCGTCAGAAGATATTGAGGTGTTTCAAAAGTACGCGGGTTTTGTTCCAACCCCCTTGTTTGATACCCAGTTTGCACTGCAAATTTTAGGGCATGGCAACTGCATGGGGTTCGCCCACATGGTCAAAGAATTACTTGATATCGAAATAGATAAAAGCGAATCAAGAACAAACTGGCTACAACGCCCATTAACCAAAAAACAGCTAGATTACGCAGCAGCCGATACTTTTCATTTATTACCTTGTTTCGAAATAATTAAAAAGCAAATTGATGAAGCTGGCTTTTTTGATATCGTCATTAGTGAAAGTGAGTTGGTTGCGCAAAAACGGGCTTATCAAACGCCTTATGATCAGCTTTATAAAGATATTAAAAATGCATGGCAATTACGTCCTCATGACTTAGCTGTATTACGAGAGCTTGCTGCATGGCGCCGTGAAAAAGCTGAGCGAAAAAACCTTGCGCTTAACTTTGTAGTGAAAGAGCACAATATGGTTGAAATTGCCAAACGTAAACCCGCAAGCTTAAACTCTTTACGCCGTGTACCGGGTATTGAGCCGATGGAAGTAAATCGTTCGGGGGTTGAAATATTACAGTGCATCGAGCGAGGAAAAGCGATTGACGTTAGTGAGCATCCGCAGCAATTAAAGCGTCTTATTGATTTTCCAGCTTATAAAAAGGCGGCGAAAGATATTAAGCAAAAGATCACTAAAGTAGCAAAAGAGCAGGGTATTCCAGAAGATGTCTTAGCGTCTAAAAAGCAAATTAACCAATTAATAAGTTGGAACTGGAAGCTCGATAACGAAGAACGAAAAACGTCATCTAAGCCTGACTTATTCAATTCTTGGCGCTATGAATATGTTAAAGATGCTCTTAAAGAATGGGATAACTAAGAGCCCACTTTTTAAACAGAGCCTGACTGTGGTTTGACTATATTTTTCACTAAATAGTCAAACCGCCTGGTGGCTGCTTCTATAAAGTGCATTAAAATTCAATGTCTTAAATAACACCCTCTAAATAGTATGATTTAATAAATATAAGCATGGTGCGTTTTCACAACATGTTTTTATTAAAGTATCTTTCTTTTGCTTAAGCGGTTAGAGCAGTTTTCTGTGTTTACTTTTTTCGTGTAACCAATTTAATAAATTGGAATTATAGCGTTTTAGTCCTTGTGTTTGCCGTGACGTTAACGTGTAGAAGGGGGCAAAAAGAAAGAACCTATCACCAAACATAATGACACAGTGAAAACCACATTTTGAATAGTGACGGAGCAATTTGACCCGACTGGCTTCAATGTGAAAGTTGCCGAACATAGAACTATAAAATACACCGTGATGGCATATTGTTAATTCACTTTTGGAGCTAATAACTAAGACGATAATTATTGCAGATATACAAACGGTTGTTAGCAACGTTAATTGATAAATGAGATACTTTTCAGGTAAATATTCTAAAAGAATCAACAGGGTAAATAGTATAAAAGCGAGTATTAATAACACGCTTTTCTCTGAATTTTTCTTCAGCGTTAGGACTTTCATGCTCTATCCTTGAGATGTTTTTCTTTATATTACGATCCTTGTAATATATGACAACCAGCCTAAAAGAGGGTATTTTGTCCCTTTTTTGATTGTATTGTATTATTTAATATGAAATTCCTTTTTTGAATCAGTATGTAATATAATGCGGTTTAAATTTATTGGGTGAAGAAATTAATGAAAATTTTACCGATTATATGCTGAATAACGCTCGTTATTTTTCTATATAACGCCATTAGCAGGGATTTACATCCCCACTAAAATTTTATCTAAGTTCTTTTTCGATTTTGCCACACTTTGCAGTGGCGTTAATCCCTCAGGGTATTCCTCTTGCTCAAGCACTAACCATTGGGTATTACCATCTGTTTCTAAGGTGTCGATGATTTCTGGCCAATCTATGCTGTTTTCACCAATAATAGGGCTGAGTATGCTGCCATTTTTAGTACGAACTTTTATGTGTGTTGAGAGCGTTCGCTTGGGGTATTTTTTTATGAAATAAAGAGGGTCTTTACCCGCGTAATTAACCCAGCCAATGTCTAGTTGTAATGGCATGCTATTTGGGGTGTTGCTAGCGATGTAATCCCAAAATGTTGCGTTATTAAATGCATTAAACTCTTTATTATGATTGTGAAAACCGATCTTCATATTATAGCGGCTTGCATAATTACTGACTTTAGTCAGCTCTTTAACCAATGATTTAACGCCTTCTGGGTGCCATGCTCGCTCATCCCAAGGGACATACAGTGTTGTTACCCCAAGTGTTTTGTAAAAAAGGAGTGTACTATCAATATTGCTTTCATTGAGTGCATCAAAGCCGACGTGAGCACTACTGGCAAGTAAGCCCAATTCAGTTAGTTTTGCTTTGAGGCCGGCAGGGTTATCACTGTAAGGGCCAAAGTCTGCGGCAAACTCAACGCCATCAAAGCCCATTTCAGAGAGTGATTTTAAAGTATTATGGAAATCTTTTTTAAGGGAGTCCTTAACCGACCATAATTGCACACTGACTGGAATAGTCGCCAATAACTGACTGCTAAATACAAAGCAAATTAAAAATAATAAATAACGAGAGTTAAACATATTTAAATCCTAAAAAAGCAGGGGAGTTAACCCCCTGCATTGCAGTGTGTTATAAAACAACACAAGGGGGGAAGCTAATCGGTATAGGCGTATTCGCTCAAGCCTAGGTCTACTAAAACCTGATCTAAATGCGCTTTTGCCTCGTCAGACGGTCCCGGATAATCGCCTGCAATAGGCACATTTCCTAAGTAGCCAATGTCTTTACAGCCCTCAGGCGTGCAGAAGAAAGCGGCTAACACTAACTCTTTAAAGCGTAAAAATGCTTTACCTATACGTTGAAATTGGGCAGGTGTTTGTTCATTAAAATAAGCAATATCATCTAAAATTGCACGATGCTGTTGCTCACTTAAGGCGGTAAATGGCTTCTTAAAGCGCAGCTTAGATTCGTCGTTTATCCACGCAAGTGAATTTAAAATTTTAATGCGGTCACGTTGTTGTCCTTCATAAGGTGCGCTAACCCATTCATTGATAACCGCCGGTACGTGCAACTCACTTGCCGATGGAATAGTGCCTTCGCGCGGCACAATGTAATCGGATAATAACGCCACTAAGGTTATTTCGTCCGCCGTTAATGTCAATGGCCATGGTGATTGTGGTGGGATTACTAAATTGGGATCTTGCCCATAACCTTTTGCGGTAATAGGTTTAATATCTAAGTCCGGCCAATGCCCCTCAGTTGAGGATGCTGCACCGATTTCAAGTGCTTTTGTACACCCTGCGGTTAGCCCGACCGCTGAGCCTGCGGCTAATAAGCCTAGCCACTTTAAAGAGTCTCGTCGACTCATTCCTGAAACATAGTTATAGGTTTCGTGTTCGTTACGATGATGCATAATTAAAGTACCCCATTATCAATTTGTTGAGCAAGCCAAGTTGAATTACGCATTGCCAGCGTCATGATGGTGAGCGTACAGTTTTTATGTGGGTTTGAGGCAAACACCCCTGCATCCATGACGAACAAGTTATTACAATCCCACGTTTGACCCCATTGATTAGTCACAGAGTCTTTCTTTGAGCTGCCCATGCGTGTGGTACCTACCTCATGGATAATCTCGCCACCTTTTGAAATAGCTTTTTCGGCAGGCGGGAGTTCACCAACCTCTGCGCCCATGTTTTCAAGGATTTGTTTGGCCGTTTTTAAGCCATGCTCAATTTGCTTTAATTCACGATCAGACCACTTAAAGTGGAATTTCGAAACCGGAATACCCCATTTATCTTTAACGTTTTCGTCAATTTCCATGTAAGTATCTTTATTTGGTAACATTTCACCGCGTAGCGCAAATCCTACATAAGAGCCATACGCATCGCGAATTTGTTGTTTTAAGGCGGGGCCGTAGCCTTGTTTATCGCCAGACACACCTGAACCGGGTTGTCTGAAGCCGCCACCAATTTCAAAGTGATAACCACGTGGGAAATCTAACTCATTGTTAGCTTGGGCTTGATGGCCCCACCAAGGAATGAATAAGTGGTTTGCGGTATGACCATCTTCGTTATAACGCGGGCGGCCTTTTAGTGCTGGAATCTGTGCTCCTAGCCATGCACCTGTTGAATCCATTAGGTTACGACCAACCTGACCACTCGAATTAGCAAGACCTTTAGGGTGTGTTTTGTGTTTAGAGTTTAATAAAATACGCGCTGATTCGCAGGCACTGGCCGCAAGAATCACCACATCAGCTTCAAGAGCGTGCTCTGTGACTGTTTTCTTATCAACATAGGTTACACCCGTTACTTTACCTTGATCATTAACAGCCACCGATTTTACCATTGCATCAGTAATCACTTTTAAATTACCCGTTGCTTTTGCCATAGGTAACAGCGATGTTGTTGTTTGGAATGCGGCACCAATTGAGCAACCAGAGCCACATGGTGTTGCATAGAAGCATGCTAAACGGTCGTCTTTTGGACGGGTTAAAACCGCACGATGCATTGGCACAGCTTGAATGCCCAATTTCTTTGCAGAAGCAGCAATTAATAACTCTGGTACGCGGGGTTTTGGTGGTGGCTGCAAAATACCCGGCGATGAATCTGGCATATCTTCATGGCCAGTGTTAGTGCCACACACCCCAACGAGCTCTTCTGTTTTGTCGTACCAAGGTGCTAAGTCGGCATACTCGAAAGGCCAGTCCGCACCGTGACCATCACGGCTTTTACCTTTAAAGTCGTGTTCACTAAAGCGCAGAGAGTAACGACCCCAGTGATTAGTCCTGCCGCCTAACATGCGAGCGCGCCACCAATAAAAGTCGCTGCCTTTTGCACTGGTGTATGGCTCATCGGGTACTTGCCAACCGCCATCGACCGTTGCATCGTAGAAACCAAAGTTTTTATCTTTGTTGCCTGCCCCCATTAATGGAGCCTCGCTATTGCGGCGAAACATTGGGCTTTCGGTTTTTGGGTCATAATGTCGACCTGCTTCTAACAGCAGTACTTTATGACCTAGTTTTGTAAGTGTGTAAGCAGCCATTGCACCACCTGCACCAGAGCCAACAACCAATACCTTATGTTTAAATTCAGACATCTTAAAGCTCCTTAATTTTTATATTTTTAAACCACACTTTATCGCCGTGATCTTGAAGCCCGATATGGCCTTGCTTAGCCGTTGCAAAGTTTTGCCAATTGGCAAACTTACTGCCTTTTACAAGCGTGTTCCATGTTGTACTACCAATAACGATGCTTGTCGTACTAATGCCGTTTTGCCAAACTTGTAGATGGTTGTCTTGCATTTTTATACGCACATGGTTCCAACTATTGGCGGGTTTATGTGCAGCAGCAGGGGCAGCGAATAAATCATAAATTGAGCCAGCTAAATGAGAGTCAATTTTGTTATCTGGGTGCTCTTTGTTATCAATAATTTGAATCTCTGGCGCGTGTGAATAAATCATTTGTCCTGTTTCATCGGCCAGCACAAAAATACCACTGTTGCCCTTGGTTGAAATTTTCCAATCAATGTGCAGTTCAAAGTTTTGATATTGTTTCTTGGTTAGTAGGTCGCCACCTCCTTTTGTTAAGGTCATGGCGCCATCTTCAATAACCCAAGCTGGATTTAAAGAGTCACTTTTAAAATTACGCCACTGTGACATGTCTTTGCCATCAAACAGTAACTGCCATCCGGCGTTTTTTTCTTGTTGTGTTAGCTGATTATCAGTCGCATTAGCGAGTGCACAGCTACTAACTGTGAGCACTAAAGTCAGTGCTTTGAGAGATTTAAACATGGTGTTCCTCGACGATTTACTTGCTTAAGATGCGCACTTTTCAGCGCGTTTGTTGTTATTAATAACTAAATGCAACCCTATGAATGCCACGATTAAAATAATCGGGAATATCAACAGGTTTTGTAATACAGCCTGTCCGGCTAAAATTTCGATTTGTTCCGCGCTGGCACCTGATGCTTTTGCAGACAAACGGGCACTGTCTATCCAACTTCCTATGACTGGATTCCAAATACTCATTGCGAACATGCCCGCGCCTCCCATTAACGACATACCTAGCGCGCCCGATTTCGGAATGTATTCGGCAACACAACCAAGCATGGTAGGCCAAAAGTAAGTTACACCAATGGCGAATAAAATAGCGGCTAGATAAATCATGGTGCCTTGTGCTTGGCTCATCATAAAGACACCTAAGCTTGCACAAAGCGCAGAGCTAAGTAATACACCAGTTGGGTTAAGCTTGTGGACAATAGGGCCTGCAAAAAAACGACCTACCGCCATGAGCCCTGTTATAAGTGCTAAAATGACCATGGGTGATGCCCCCGATGAACCTAAAATACGTTCAATCCATTGCTGAGTACCAAACTCCGTTGTGGCGGTCAGTGTCATGCACGCTATAAGAAATAAATACAGCGGGGTAAATAAATGACGAATGTTGCTGCTGGTCGAGTGGGTACGTGTATCAAAGGTCGGAAATTTTGCTTTAATTAGCATGGCACCATAAATAATGGTCGGGACTAATATTAAAGCGACTTGCCACTGCCAGTTAAGGCCGGCAGCCGACATGAAATTAGACGCTAATGCACCAATTACAATCCCGCCAGGGAACCAAACATGAAAGCGGTTAAGCATGGTGGTGGTGTTTTTAGGGTACATTTCAGCTATTAATGGGTTACAACCTGCTTCAACAGAGCCGTTTGCAAAGCCTATTAGAAAAGTCGATACCAGCAAGCCCCAAAAGCCATCTGCGGTGATGGTTAAGGCAAGGCCAAGTAAGTGACAAATAAATGCCAACGCGACCAGCTTTTTAGCACCAATAGCGTTGTAGATTATACCACCGAGCATGGTCGCAACGGGGAAACCTAAAAACGCCATTGCATTGACCCAACCGAGTTCGGTGTCAGTTAAACCAAAGTCACCACCAAGTTGACCCAAAATACCAGCGCGAATGGCAAAGGTCATCGAGGTCACAATCAGTGCTATACAGCAAAGCCGAAAGACAATGCGATTATAATTATTGTTGTCCATATTGTGTGTCCTGTGTGTTCAATTGTTGTCGGTTTTATAAACCTAAAATTCGATTATTACGCTCAGTGTTTGTTGCGCCACTGGCAAAATCGTCAAAGGCTTTGTCGGTGGGGTTTATTAAATGTGCGTTAATAAACTCAGCGCCTTCTCGTGCCCCATCTTCTGGGTGTTTTAAACAACACTCCCATTCAAGCACTGCCCAGCCATCGAAGCCATATTGGGTTAATTTGCTGAAAATTTGCTTAAAATCGACTTGCCCATCACCTAAAGATCGAAAACGGCCCGGTCGGTCTTGCCAGTTTTGAAAGCCGCCGTATACCCCAGAGCGGCCATTTGCAATAAACTCAGCGTCCTTGACATGAAACGCTTTTATGCGTGAATGATAAATATCGATAAATGCTAAGTAGTCTAATTGTTGCAATACGAAGTGACTCGGATCATATAGAATGTTCACACGAGGGTGATTATTTGTGGCGGCTAAAAAGCGCTCAAATGTTACCCCGTCGTGCAAGTCTTCGCCCGGATGTAATTCATAGCAAACATCAACACCGTGTTCATCAAAACAATCTAAAATTGGTAACCAACGTTTAGCGAGTTCGTTAAAACCTTGTTCAACAAGTCCCTGTGGACGTTGTGGCCACGGGTAAAAGGTATGCCATAAAAAAGACCCCGAGAAAGTCGCATGCGTTGTTAAACCAAGGCGTTTACTCGCTTTTGCGGCAAACATTAGCTGCTCCGTTGCCCATTGTGTGCGTGCCGCTGGGTTGCCTTTTACGTGGTCTGCAGCAAAATTATCAAACATTTCATCGTATGCAGGGTGTACCGCAATCAGCTGACCTTGCAAGTGGGTTGATAGCTCTGAAATTGTAAGGCCTGACTCGGCTGCAATACCAGTGACTTCATCGCAGTATTGCTGGCTTTCGGCGGCTTTTTCTAAATCGAAAATAGCGGGGTTAGAGGTAGGGACTTGAATGGCCTTGTAACCTAAACCACTGGCCCATTTACATAATCCACGAAAGCTATTAAAAGGGGCTTCATTGCCAATAAATTGCGCCAGAAAGATCGCTGGCCCTTTGATTTTTTTCATTATGTATTATCCAATCTGTAAACTGTGCCACTTAGTATCGCGCTCTGACGAGGCTACAACATGCTCAATAAATGCCATACCGCGTACAGCCTCTTTGATACCGGGTACATCAAACTCTTGATTTGTGGCGCTGTCGCCTTGTTTAAATGCGTGAATTTGCTTTGCAAAATTACTGTAAATGTTGGCAAAGGCTTCAAGGTATCCTTCAGGATGACCCGCCGGTGTGCGCAGTGCATTTTGCGTATCAGTGTGAAGTACGCCTACACCCGCTCTTAGCAAGATAGCTGCTTGGTTATGCGCACGCAGCCATAAGCTATTCGGCTCTAGTTGCGACCATTCAAGGCTGGCTTTATCACCATAAATACGCAGGCGTAGGTTGTTTTCGTCACCAATAGCGACTTGGCTTGCGAGTAATACGCCTTTGCTACCGTTGTTAAAACGCAGTAGCACCGTGCCATCATCATCGAGGCTGCGGCCATCAACTACATGGTTCAAATCGGCACACAGTTGGGTTATTTCGAGGCCCGATACATACTCAGCCAAATTTGCTGCATGCACACCAATGTCGCCCATGCAGCAACTTATTCCCGATTTACTCGTATCAAGACGCCAGCTTGCTTGCTTAGAGCTTTCATCTTCACTTTGTGCAAGCCAGCCTTGGGTGTATTCAACAATGACTTTACGAATACAGCCAAGCTCACCCGCTTTAATGCGCTGCTTAGCCTCTTTGACCATCGGGTAGCCGGTGTAGGTGTGTGTTAATCCATACAAAAGCCCCTGTTTGGTAATGATTTCTTGTAATTGCTGTGCTTCGACAAGTGAAAGAGTTGCAGGCTTGTCTGATAAAACATGAAAACCGTGCTCTAGAGCCATTTTTGCCACCGGGAAGTGCAAGTGGTTAGGCGTTACAATTGCCACAAAATCAACGCGCTCTTCAGCAGGTAATTTTGCTTCTTCTGCAAATAGGGTGAGGTAACTGTCGTAGCAACGGCTGCTATCGAGGCCAAGTAATTCGCCAGTTGCTTTACACTTGTTGGTATCCGAGCTGAATGCACCAGCCACAAGCTCTATCATGCCATCTAATCGCGCTGCAATGCGATGAATTGCGCCTATAAAGGCACCTTCGCCACCGCCGATCATAGCCATGCGGATTTTAGCTTTGCTCATCTTAAGCGCTCCTAATCAAAGTAGCGTTTGCTACTGTTAATGTCATGTTATTGATAATAGGTAAGCTTGGGCAATAAGCGATAATAAAAATTCGGTTGACAATGCAACAAAATCGGCGCTTAAAATATAATGGCAATGACATTTTTTAGGGGGGTTTTAGTTATGAATATTCAAGAAATAATAAAAAAAGCGGGAGTCAATCAGCTCATTGCTGCATTTGATCTATTGCCCGATATCCTCTTTTGGGTGAAAGATACGGATAGTAGAATATTACATTGTAATCAGCATTTTATTGAACATCAGGGTTATAAAACTCTAGAGCAAATTTTACTAAAAACAGATTTTGACTTTTCGCCTAAACACTTAGCGTTTCAATATGTGAATGACGATAAGCGAGTGATGGAAGGCTTTATCGTGACAGACCGTCTGGAGTTAAATCAAACCCTGCAAGGTGAGCTTGGCTGGTTTTCAACATCTAAGCACGCACTCAAAGATCACGATGGTAATGTGATTGGCACCTATGGTGTGACGCGCCATTTACAAAAAACATCTAAAGCCCTTTCACACGTGCGAGCAATTGAAGAACCTGTTAAGTATATTCGCGAACATTATCATCGCCAAATTAGTATTGATGAGCTGGCAGAACTCGCACACTTATCGATTAGCGCTCTAGAAAGGCGATTTAAAAAGCACTTAGCAAAGACTCCAAATCAGTTTATAAACGAAGTGCGTCTCGAAAACGCACGTAAATTATTAATTGAAACACGCATGCCAATATCACAAGTAGCGTATCAATGCGGTTTTTCTGAACCAAGCTATTTCAGCAAACAATTTCGGCGTTTGTTTGGTGAAATACCATCACAAATGCGTTCTCAATTAGGCGACTAATATGACTGTTTTGCCAATAAAATAGCGCCTTCTTCAGCACTAGCTTGCGCTAACGTTAACTGAGATTGACTTGACGGGCTTAACCAAGGAGTAATGGCTAAGGCAATACCGCCTACCAAGGTAACACGGTGTATATTTTGAGCTTTAAAGTTAGCGATATAGCGGTCTATAAAAGAGCCTGCCTCGGTGAGTAATTGTTGGCAGAAACTATCGTTAGGATGCGCGAAAACGAGCGGCGCAAACTTGGCGAGCTCCCCAGGGGAGGCCGTTATTAACTGTTGGCTTAAAGCTTGACTCGACTTGCAATCGAGCTCATCTAGCAGAGTATTTATAACACTTGAGCGCTGTGTAACGCCATCGAGTACTTCAAATGCTTTTCGGCATAGCTGTAAGCCTAGCCAGCCCCCACTTGCACCATCGCTTAGCAATAAGCCATATCCGCCTAACTCGGTGATGTGCTGATGACGTTGGAAACCGGCGCAAAAACCCGTCCCAAGAATAATGACCGCACCATCATGATGCTGATGAGCGCCTTTACACGCAATCACTAAATCGGTTGACACAGTAAACTGAGAAAAAGGGTGCTGCCACTGCGCCATTGCTTTGCTTGCTGACTCGATATTAGCCCCTGCAAGACCTGCATGCGCAGAGGTTTTTTTCAGCTCAGTGAGAGGTAAGCCAGCATATTCAAATGCACGTTTAGTGGCATCCAATAGAGATGCTTGGCTTTGCACAGCGCTGGTAGCGACATTGGCTGAGCCGCTAATTGCTTCACTCAATAGATGACCGTCTTGGTTTTCTAAGCGAACTTTACATTTACTGCCACCGCCGTCGATACCTAGATAATACAGGTGCTTTGTAGTCATATTTAATCCTTTTTGAGCAATGAACAAATTGCATCTATGTCGATATCACCAATCGAATTATGCACACATGAGTGAACATGCAGAGACGCCTTCGCTGAATGATGGTTTATTAATTGCCACAGTGTTGGCGCACTATCTAACGTTATACCGCCACCAATTACAATTTCTGGCTTAGCATGCACGAGTAAGGTGTTAAGTTGAGTTTGTCCATCAACTGCATTATGCCCACTTTGCCATGGTGTGCCTGACGTTAAAATGCGATCGACGTTTAATGCAGTGAGTGAGTCAAGGGCTTTTATTGGTGATTCAAGCGTGTCGAAGGCACGGTGAAAAGTAACCGTTAAATTAAAATACTTTGCAGTATTAACCAACGAATGGGTTATGTCTTCATCGACTTGCTGATGTTTAATTGCACCAAATACTACACCATGTGCACCGGATTCTGCTGCGTACTTGATCTGTTCACGCATTATTTTATGACACTGAGAATCGACTTCGAATTGATCATTGTACGGACGTATCATCACTAATAATTCTGCATTATTCTTTAAATTTTTCACTGCACATTCAATGGCTGACACACTCGGAGTTAAACCGCCAAGATGCAAATTACAGCACAGTTCAAAGCGTTTCACGCCTAATTGGCTCGCTGATGAGATATTGTTTGCGAGCTGCTTTAAATGACTTTCGTTTAAGCAGACTTCAAGAATTTTACCATTACTCATTGCTGTTTTTTTGTCTTATATATTTTGGGTCGTTAAATTTGCTAAACATAATGTCATGTAAGTACTAGCTTGTATTTATATTTTGTTATTTAAAATCAATTAGTTGATTTTGTTTTTTTTGTTGGTTTTGTTCATGGAATTACTATAGAAACTATGGGGTTACTATAAAGCAGAATATAAAAAAAAGAATATAAAATATTCCATACGCCGATTTTGTCATATCTGTCACCGAATTTTTATTATCACTTTTTAATCACTCACCCTATTCTGAGTTTGAGTTTTACAAGCTGTTAACTCCCAATAATCAGTTTCAAAACGACAACAATAAAGTGCTTTTGTAAGCAGTTTAGTCTTACAAGCATAAGCAGAACACACAACTGGAGAAAGGCATGGGCACGCAAAGAGCAATAAAAAGAAAAGGGCAAGGACGGCATTTTAAACGCAATGCAATTTTGCTTTCATTACTCGCGGCGGTTAATACAACTTACGCAGCAGAGCAAGCTGAAGAGGATGTTGAAGTAATTGAAGTGCGAGGTATACGATCTTCAACGGCAGAAAATTTAGCAATTAAACGTTTATCAGCTGCCACGGTTGATGCAATTACAGCCGAAGATATTGGTAAGTTTCCTGACAAAAACGTCGCGGACTCATTACAGCGTGTATCGGGCGTGCTGATTGACCGTGATGGCGGGGAAGGCAGTCGAGTGAGTATTCGTGGTACTTCACCTGATTGGACACTCACGCAATTAAACGGTAATTACATTGCATCATCTGGCTCGGGTACGCCCACGCGAAGTTTTAATTACACATTACTGCCTTCGAGTATGATCAAAAGCGTTGAAGTATATAAAAGTGCAGAGGCACGAATCGATGAAGGTGGCATAGGTGGTACTGTCATTTTACACACACGTAAGCCACTCGAAATGGAAGCAAACTCGGGCGCATTAAGCGCTGAATTAACTTATGATGATGTGTCCGAAGATACTAAGCCGCAAGTAAATGTGCTGTATTCATGGAAAAATGATGACGAAAACATAGGTGTATTAGCAGGCTTTACACGTCAAGACCGCACCGTGACAACAATTACTAATAATGCCTCACACTGGCGTTTTCACTCAGATACTGTTGAAGGTGCAGAACGCCCTGCGTTGGTCGACCAGGCAACTGGTGAAGTGTACAACAATGTCTGGGCACCTCGTGCTATGAGTGTGAATAACTCAAATCAAGACCGCACTCGGGATGGTTATCAAGTCGCAGTACAATGGGCTCCAAGTGACAGACTTGATCTAAACTTTAACTATTTTGGTGCCAAGTTAGGCTATGACCAAACAGGGCAAAGCATTACATTTGCGGAGTGGAATGATAACCATAATCCGTATTACGGTATTGTTCTTGATGGCGATACAGTTATCGCGTACGGCAATGGCGACAACGGCTTACTCAATGATAATAACTGGGGTGATGCTGATGTAAACGGGGGGGTGCCTGTTCGTCGTGGTTTGTTGTCGCCACAATTAACTGGGCGTGAGCGTTTTGGCGAGTCAAAATCAAACACCTACGATTTCGAAGGCACTTATTATGGTGATACTTACAGCGTTACAGTTAAGCTTGGACACACAGAAGCTGAAGGCGGAACGTCAAAAGAAACGTACGCAAATATTGATGCGCGCCAAGGCTCTGTAAATAGCTGGTTATGGTCAATTGAGAATGGTAAGCCGCATTATGAGGTATCCACTGATTTGGCAACCGATAAAGAAGCATACCAATACTATGATTGGTTTGATTCATATTCATCAGAAAATGAAGATTCAGAAGATTACCTTCAAAGCGATGTAAAATTTGATCTTGATGGCAGCTTTTTCACTCGTTTCTATGTGGGTGCGAAATACAGAGATCACGAGATTAAAGGGATTCGTAATGACTTTCGTTGGGATGACGGCATAGCTGATAATGGTGGTTACCGTGGCTATTTACCAGGAACAGAGTGGTTTCATAACCCAGATTTTCATCCAGATCCGGCGACGCTTGTAAGTGACCATGTTGTTGATAATAGTGCTGGTGATACAGGTGCATTCAACTTTTTAGCGTTTGATTTTAATGCGCTTGATGATTATCTAAAGCAAAATTTCAGTCAAACAGTGATGCCAAGTCTATCAGGCACCTATGCGCTTGAAGAAAAAATATGGTCTGTTTACTCTCAAGCTGATTTCGAGTGGCAAAACTTCCGAGGTAATGTAGGGGTCCGCTATGTAAACACTAAGCTTAGCACCCTTACATACGACGACGTCATTGGCCAAGATGATGATGATACAGATCCAAATGAGCGCAGTAGTGATGGCAGTGAAGTATTACCTAGCTTTAACTTAGCATGGGATGCAACCGAAGACCTCGTCGTTCGTTTTGCGGCCGCACGTACTATGGCAAGGGTAAGTTATTCTGACTTAAGTCAAGCGGAGTCATACGGACCACCCGTTAACATTAACTCACCAGATTCATGGACTGGTAGAGGTACAGGAACCTCTGTAAATACCGGCCTTGAGCCAATGCTTTCTGATCAATTCGACTTAGGAATTGAGTGGTATTACGGTGATGGTTCGGCGCTTGGTGCTACTTTGTTCTCTAAAGATATCTCTAACTTACCGATTTCGACTGTTGAAATTGTAGAACGTGAACACGATTGCTGTAATGGGCCGATCGAAGTAGAAATGAACACCAAAGTGGGTGGTGGGGATGCGAAATCTGAAGGTTTAGAGCTGTTCTTCCAACACTCGTTTGATAACGGCTTTGGTATTTTAACTAACTATACCTACACAGATACTAGCACTAGCGAAGTATCGACGGATGGGCAAAAAACAGAGGCTGAAATTCCGGGTACAGCTAAGCACCAATACAATGTTTCTGTGTACTTTGAAAATGACGACTTTAGCGTTCGAGCTTCGTATAACTGGAAAGATGATCGTGCAAACGGTATTCACCAGGGCTACAACTTATACACTAAAGACTATGGTCAGTTAGATGTGAATGCATCTTACAACCTGACTGATGCGTTGTCATTTACAGCGTCGGTGGTAAACCTAACAGAAGAAATTGAAGAAGGTTATTGGAAGCAAAGTAATCGATTTACCTATAACCAATATTCAGGTCGCCGTTTTTACCTGGGTGCAAACTATAACTTCTAGCAGAAAGTTGTTTGTTAAACGCCAAAAAGGTACCTTAGTTAAGGTACCTTTTTTGTTGTAAGGACATGCAGTGATAAAATTTATAAAAGCGACAGTTCTAGACAAGCCTTACTTGCTCACCTTACGCTTAAATACCATGGTTGAGCATTTAGAAAAGCAAGGTTTGTTCTTATCTATTGAGCAACATCAAGCACGCGTAGCAGAGCATTTTGAGCACAGTCATTTAGTCTTTGCAGAGGCACAATGTGTAGGTCTTGCTAAGTTTACTAGAGAACAAGATCACATAAACTTACTGCAGTTACAAATAGAGCCAACAGAGCAAGGGAAGGGGTTAGGAACAAAGGTGTTACATGCGCTAAAAAATGAAGCGAATGTAATTAACTTAACCGTTCTTAAAGCAAATCCCGCATATGGGCTTTATCAACGGGCAGGTTTTAAAACCATAGGCGAGGACGACTACGAGTTTCATATGCAGTGGCAGAAATAAAAAAGGGCGCTGTTATCTATAACATGGCGCCCAATTTTGACTATTTCTTTTCTTCGTCAGGTAAAGTGACGTTAAGCTCAAGGACCGCTAAATCATCTTCGTTTTGGTCAAATTGAACCTGAACTGCATCAGTGCTTACGTTCACGTATTTACGAATAACATCAAGGATGTCTTGTTTTAGCTGTGGTAGGTAATCAGGCGTACCACGCTGTGAACGTTCGTGTGCGACAATGATCTGCAATCGCTCTTTTGCAAGTGACGCACTGCTTTTCTTTTCTGAGCGGAAGTAGTCAAGTAAAGACACATTAACCTCCAAAAATCCGTTTGAACAAGCCTTTTTTCTCTACATCTAAAAAGCGAAAATCAACTGTTTCACCTAGCAGGCGATTAATTGCATCTGTGTACGCTTGGCCCGCATCAGATTCAGAATCTAAGATCACAGGTTGACCAGAGTTCGATGCACTTAATACCGCTTGTGATTCAGGAATAACACCTAATAGTTTAATTGCAAGAATTTCTTGTACATCTTCAACTGATAGCATCTCGCCTTTTTCAACACGCTCTGGGTTGTAACGCGTTAATAGTAAGTGTTCTTTTACGCTTTCAAGGCCTTCTTCAGCACGCTTAGACTTGCTGTGTAAGATACCTAAGATACGGTCTGAATCTCGAACCGACGATACCTCTGGGTTGGTAGTAACAATTGCTTCATCAGCAAAGTACATTGCCATCATGGCACCCGCTTCGATACCCGCAGGTGAATCACAGACAATGTAATCAAAATCTTTTTTCAGCTCGTTTAGAACGCGTTCAACACCTTCACGGGTTAGGGCGTCTTTATCACGGGTTTGTGAAGCAGGTAAGATAAAGAGTTTATCAACACGTTTATCTTTAATTAGAGCCTGATTTAGGTTTGACTCGCCATTAATAACGTTTACAAAGTCATAAACAACACGGCGTTCACAACCCATGATAAGGTCTAGATTACGCAAACCAATATCAAAGTCGATAATAACGGTTTTAAAGCCTTTAAGTGCTAAACCTGTGCCAATTGCAGCACTCGATGTGGTTTTACCAACACCACCTTTACCAGAAGTAACGACAATTACTTTTGCCATGAGATTTATCCTTTAACCAAAGCTGAAATTTCTAATGAATCATTTTTTTGTTGGATTTGTACGGCATTACCCCAGTGTTCACCTTGTAGGGAGTCGCTGATCCAATAACTGCCATTAATAGAAACAAGTTCTGCTTCTAATTTTTGGCAAAATATTTGTGCCTCGTTGTAACCTTTTGCCCCCGCAATTGCACGGCCGCGCAATGTGCCATAAATATGCACATTACCATCGCTTATGACTTCAGCGCCGTGGCTTACAGCCCCAATAACAATAAGGTCGCGGTCTTTTGCATACACTTGCTGCCCTGAGCGCACCGTGCCATGAATGACTTGTGCTGGTAGGTGAACGGTTTTTTCAACGATAGACGTATTTGTTTGTTGTTTAGCGGTTGCTCCCTTAACGTCCTGTGAATAGTTCAAGACCGATAAGCCCGCTGCTTTTGCGTTTTCGTTTTGTTCTTGCGTGCCATTACACACACCGACAGGATTAAACGATAAGCTTGTTAACATAGACTTTAAAAACGAGAAATCAAGCGCTTCATCTTGTACGTCGCTTAAGTTGATTACGATAGGCGCACCGGCAAAAAACTTAGGTGCTTGGGCGATTTTCTCATCTAACTGCTTACTTAAAAGAGAGGTATCTGCTGAAAATAAATGTAAAACAGATAATGTAAAGAGGTTCCCTTTTAATTCAAAAATTTGTTCCGACATACACGCTCAATTGAATTTTCTTGGTTAGTCGTATTTACAGATAAACGCAGGCTGAACAAGGCTTATACAGTAAAAATCTAACCTAATTTTTATAACTTATTATTTGACTCATGTTATAGTGTGCGCCTTCGTTAAGCAAGATATTATAGGGTCATAATGCTAACTGCGGTGTATAAAAGTAAGAAAAAAGCGGATACCTACCTTTTTGTAGAGAAAAGAGAGGATTTTAGTCGAGTCCCAGACGCTTTATTAGCGACATTTGGCCAGCCTCATTATGTAATGATGATCAATCTTGCTAGCCGTAAAAAGTTAGGTGTTGCAGATTTAGAGGCGGTTAAGCAAGCGTTAATTGAGCACGGTTTCTACTTACAACTACCTCCGCCGGAAGAAAACCTGCTGACCGAATTTAAAAAAGACAAGGGAGCTGATAGTGATTAAAAAACTTGCCGTTATTTTATTAAGTGCCTCGTTGAGCACACCTGTACTGGCAGAACAAAAAACACAAGCCGATTTTGATTTATATGTTGCCGCATTAAAAAAAGAAGCGCTTGAAAAAGGTTACGACCAAGCACTGCTTGACCAAGCCTTTGCAACGGCTAAATTCAAAGAAAAAGTAATCTCGGCAGATAAAAATCAGCCAGAAGTAAAAGAAACACTAGAAACCTATCTACCAAAACGTGTGCCGCAATGGAAAATTGATCGCGCGCGTAAATTGTATAAAGAAAACCAAGACGTTCTCGAAAAAGTAGCGAAAGAATATGGCGTTCAAGCACGCTTTATTGTTGCACTTTGGGGCCTTGAAAGTAATTTCGGTAAAATTCAAGGTGGACACAGCGTGATTGCATCACTCGTGACACTTGCATTTGATGGCCGCCGCGAAACCATGTACAAAAATCAACTTTGGGCTGCACTTGATATCTTAAAAGAGGGGCATATTACCCTTGATAAGTTCAAAGGCTCATGGGCAGGTGCAATGGGGCAAACGCAGTTTATGCCAACCTCATTTAATTCTTATGCGGTTGATTACAATGGTGATGGTCGCAAGGATATTTGGACAACCGAAGAAGATGCCTTCGCCTCTATTGCAAATTACCTTAAGCAAGCAGGGTGGAACGATGACTTAACGTGGGGTCGCCAAGTTAAATTACCGGAAGACTTTGATAACGCAAATATTCTTAAACGTGGCACTAAAACGCGCAGTCAATGGCTTGAATATTGGAAAGAGTCAGAGCGCAGTCTAGCTGACTGGCAAGCATTAGGTGTTCGTAAAATGGATGGTAGTGACTTACCAAACGTGGACATTACTGCCGCGATGGTGATGCCGGATGACGTGAACGGCCGTATGTATCTAGCCTACGATAACTACAAAGCACTCATGCATTGGAATCGCTCGTATTACTTTGCAACCAGTGTGGGTTACTTATCAGATCGTATCGGTTACCCAGCGATTAAGTAACTTATTGTTATTAACTGTTAGGCTTAGTTTTAACTGAGCCTGACGGTTTATTGCCTCCTTACTAGATTACTCCCTGTGCAATGAAAGAACATTAAGTGCAGTTTTGATTATTCGTTCAAAATCCACTAAAACATGACCTGAAAAGAACGCCCGAAGCAAGTATCACGCCTACAATATTAAACCCGTAGGAACGGCTTCAGCCGTGAATCTCAAATGTTCGGCGTTAAAATGCCTCCTACAAACTCGCTAACTTACTCACTCTTTCCCGGCTTTTTCAAAATCTTATCTTTAAAATCCAGTACTTTACCAATACCAGATCCAAGCTTCATGAGACTTTGTAGTTGCTCTGGACTTAAGCGTTGTAACTCTGCTGACCATTTAGTAACGGTTTCGAGTAGATCGTGGATTTCTTGCATTTGCTGTTGCGCAAAGCGTTCATCGTCGGTGTGGGCTTGTTCGAGTAGGTTATCGCGAAGCAAACTTAGAGTTGGATCAATTTCGCGCTTTTTGCGCTCTTCAAATACACGGTTTGCCATATCCCAAATACTGCCAGCTGGGCCATAGTATTCTTTACGGTCGCCCGGAATATGGTGCACTTTAATTAAGCGCCAAGACTGAAGCTCTTTTATGCCCATGCTTACGTTTCCGCGTGAGATACTTAACGTATCGGCAATTTCGTTGGCGGTCATCGGCTCTTTTGTAATGGTTAATAAACCACACATTTGGCCAATAGTGCGATTAAAGCCCCAACGGCTTCCCATTTCACCACAGTGCATTACAAAGGCTACGTTTTTTTCAGATAGGCTCATAATTTTCATTGTTCAAAAAATTCAGAAATTAAATGCTAGCACGCCATGGGTATAACTAAAAGAAATAGCCACTATTGATTGTATTGCGACTAAAGTTTGAGTTGTCACCAATGCAGGTATATCTAGCTGAATGTATTAATTTATTTTTATAACTCCAGTAAAAATGTATGGCTTGATGTGGATCAATAACAGTGACAATTAATCTGTTTATCGTATACGCTGAAACCCAATAATACCATGGAGGAACGTTATGAAAGCCGCAGTAAATAAAGAGTACAAAGGTAAATTAAGCATTGAAGACATCCCATGTCCAGACATTGGTGTCAACGATGTACTTGTCAAAATTGCCGCGTGTGGTGTGTGCCACACTGATTTACATGCATGTCATGGGGATTGGCCTGTAAAACCTAAAATGCCATTGGTGCCTGGTCACGAAGGGGTCGGGACTATCGAAAAAGTGGGTGACAATATTAAACATTTAGCCGTGGGTGACCGTGTTGGGGTGCCTTGGCTTTACAGTGCCTGTGGCCACTGTGAGTTTTGCTTAGAAGGCAAAGAAACCTTATGTCTTGAGCAGCACAACACAGGCTATTCGGTAGATGGTGGTTACGCCGAGTACTGTGTAGCTCATGGCGATTATGTGGTTAAAATTCCTGAAGGATTAGGTTTTTCAGAAGCAGCACCTTTGTTTTGTGCAGGGGTCACAACCTATAAAGCACTCAAAGTAACAGGTGCTAAAGCCGGTGACTGGGTGGCCATTGTTGGTGTGGGCGGTTTAGGTCATTTAGCCGTGCAATATGCAAAAGCAATGGGCTTTAATGTGATTGCAGTTGATACGGGTGAAAGCAAACTGAATCTTGCCAAAGAACTCGGTGCAGACATTACCATTGATTTTATGAAGCAAGTACCAAGCGAGACTATCTTTGAGCAAGTCGATGGTGCGCATGGAGTAGTGTGCACTGCGGTATCAAAACCAGGTTTTGAGCAAGCTTATAAAAGTGTGCGCCGTGGCGGTAAATGCGTGCTTGTAGGCTTACCCCCAGAAGACATGCCATTGCCTATTTTTGATACGGTACTGAACGGTGTATCGGTAGTTGGCTCAATAGTGGGCACGCGTAAAGATTTACAAGAGTGTCTCGACTTTGCCGCAAAAGGCAAAGTTAAAGCCATTATTGAAGAAAAACGCCTTGAAGATATCAATGAGATTTTTGACGACATGCTAAAAGGCGATATTACGGGTCGTATCGTGATGACGTTTTAATAATGAGTGAGCTGTTATTAAACAAGCGCGACTACGTTGGGTCGCGCTTGTTTAGTTTTACCGGTAACTACTTATAACGTATAGCTAAACGTTAATTTAGCATTGCGCTCTTCACCTGGCATACCGCCTAAGAACATTGCTTTTGAGTAATACGTTTTGTTAAACAAATTGTTTAAGTTTAACTGTAGTTTCCACTCATCTGTTTGGTATTGAATTGCGGCGTCGTAAACTGTGTAGCTAGGTACGTAACCATCTGGAATACCAAACGAGGTTGAATGTGTACTGCGGTCATCAACATATTGAATCCCTGCACTTATCGTTAGTGGCTGAGCTAAATTAAACCACTGAGCATCGTAGCTTAACCAACTACTTGCCGTGACATAAGGTACCCCTTTTTGACGCGAATCAAAGCTTGATGAATTTGGGTTCTGCTTATCACGGGCATCCTGATAGACACCATTGATGTTAAGTTGCCATTGCTCATTTAAATCCGCATTTAAATCAAGCTCAACACCTTTTGTTTGCTCTTCACCATCATAAAAGCTCTTTGGTATAGAAGCATCAGACACGCCGGCTTCATAATCTGGGTTTGCATACTCTAGGTTGGTACGGGCACTGTCAAAAATGACCAATGATGCCAATAGTTGATCATCAAAGGCCTTTACACGCATGCCAATATCGTTACTGATAGACTCGGCATCATCACGGTCAGCTTCGTTACCCGTTACACTACCTAACACGCTATACGCTGTGCGGCCTTTTGAGTGATTTATAAAGAACGAAATGTCGTCGTTTAGTTTATATGTCGCACCTAGGTTGTAGGTCATACCGCTGTCTGAAGTATCTGCTTCTGGTGTTGGCTCTGCGGCGCTTGCACGGTAACGAGGGTCAACGCCAAAATGCTGATAACTTTGTTTAATGCGATTAAACGCGACACCCACACGCGTGGTAAAGGTGTCATGAATATAGGCAACATGCTGAATACCAACTCCCCACGCTTGCACTTCTTTGTTGTAGTCGCTGGTCTTTAGAGGATCGTAATCAGCAAAACTTCCCGCGCCCCAATTTGGCGTTCGAATATCAAAAATATACGGGAGTTGGCCTTGGTAAATAACCTCGCCTTGTTTATTTTTAATGACCTGATCGGCATCATAAATAGAGTATTGTTTAAAACGAATATCACGATCTTCGTAGTTGGCGTTAACGAGTAATTCGTTATCGATACCCGCAAAACTAAAGTCATAACGAAGATCTGCAAAGTATTGCCATGATTTTTCGTCTGCTTGCACTTGGCGATACTCTTGGCGACGCGCAGCAAAGGGATAAAGCACGTCATCAACAACTAACGGGGCGCGAGGGTCGGCATTGATCACACCATTACGATTCCAATACACATAGTTATACGCTCCAGTTTGACGCGCAAAACTTGATTCATAATTTCGGTATTGTAATTGTTGATTTAAAAATAAATTATCAGTAATAAAGTAGTTATGCGTTAACTTAAAGCGCAGTTCTTCGCCTTCGTTATCATTGGCCATCGGCGAAATAATGCCATTATGACCGAAGGTATACGGTGTTAGGCCATCATTTGCTGCGAGTGAATCTGCTAATTGCTGGCGTTGCTGATCTGTTAGTTGCAGCCCTTTTGCCGTTGCATCGTTAACTAAATCAGCAGCGGTGACTTCGCCAGCCGTTTTACCATTTACAGAGTCACTGTTAAAAATACGAATAGGGTGGCCAATCGAGTCAACAGCAATGGCGTCTTTGATATAAGCACCTGAAAGCATTATGTCTTGTTTGTCGCTAAGCACATATTTCAACGCCGCGTAAATTTCGTCACGGTCATCTTTTAAATCGCGATAGCCGTCACTGCGCGCTGTTTTTGCATTCACTCGGTACGCTAAATTATCCGTTAAAGCAGCTGTGCTATCAAAGCCCAACGCATAGCTGTCCCATTGGCCAAGTTCGGCACTAACGGTGTGTTTTTCAGTGAATTGTGGTTTCTTTTCAATAAGGTTGATAACACCACCGGCACTGCCCATTCCATACAAACCTGTGGCAGGGCCTTTAAGTACTTCAACCGATTCTACGTTAGTCATTGAGCGGGTAGGGTTAAAGGTGTTACCAAGGCCAGCACCACCGTACATGCCATCGTAGGTGTAGTTTGCGCCTAAACCACGGATCACTAAGTTATCACCAATGCCATAATTATTACCCGCCTGCGTTACACCGCTGATGTTACGTACCAAATCTTGTAAATTTGTGGCGCCTTGTGAATTTATAAGCGCTTGATCAACCACCACCACGGGGGCTGGTGTTTCCATTAAGGTCATGTTTGATTTTGTCGCAAGACCAGACTCAAGTACCACGCGATTTTGTTTGTCGTAGACGGTAATCCGTTCAACATCGTTTAAATCATTAGCGTTAACTGAAAAAGCGCTGATACAAGCAAGGGTTAAAACAGAGTATTTGTAAGTTGTCATTATAGAAAAGAAGTTAAAAATTTTCGGTAATGATAATGCGAGTGGTTTTCATTTCAAGTGTTATTTATCTAAAATGGGTAAATAGTCAGTTTGGGTACAATCAAGTAACATCTTATAAATGGTTGGTTAACTTTTTGCTGGTAACAACAAGGAGAGGTGCTGGTTTCAATAAAATGAAACCAGCAAATTGGTGATTACTTATAAACAATGCCGTCTTTCATAACAAATTGCACGTTTTCAAGTACGGCAATGTTTTCAAGAGGATTTCCTTTTACGGCAATAATATCGGCTAAAAAGCCGTTTTTAATTTGGCCAAGTTTATCTTCAACTTTCAGTAGCTTAGCACTATTAATGGTTGCTGATTGCAGTGCTTGTAATGGTGTCATACCAAATTCAACCATACGTGAAAACTGCTTCGCGTTATCGCCATGTGGGTAAATTGCAGCGTCGGTGCCGAACACCATGTTCACACCCGCTTTAACGGCGCGACTAAAGCTCTCACGTTGTTTTTTAGATACTTGACGCTCTTTATTTAGGTTTTCTTCATCAACACCGTTTTGCTCGCCAAAGGTCAGCGTGTATTCGGTATTATAAATATCCATTGAGAACCACGTACCGTGTTTTTTTGCAAGCTTAATTGCTTCGTCATCCACAAAGCTTACGTGTTCTACACTATCAACACCCGCTACAATGGCAGCTTTAATACCACTGGTGCCGTGAGCATGGGCAGCTACGGTTAAACCGCGCAAATGAGCTTCATCAACAATTGCATTCATTTCATCTTGCGTATATTGCTGAATACCCACTTTAGTACCTTTAGAGAAAACACCACCTGTGGCACAAAATTTAATGGCATTCGCACCGTATTTAATGTTTTCACGTACCTTAGCACGGGCAGACCAAGGACCATCTGCAACACCTTCTGCGGTGTATTTCATTTCAGGTGGTAAACGGTTGTTATCACAATGGCCGCCAGTAACCCCGAGTGATGGGCCCGCAGCCCAAATACGTGGTCCGACAATATCACCTTCGTTAATACCGTCGCGCACCGCAATAACGCTATACCCTTCTGCGCCTAAATTACGTAATGAAGTAAAACCAGCATACAGTGTTTTTTCGGCAAAATGGGCGGCTTTAATCGCTTTGCGCGGCACAGATTGACCAATTCGTGCACTACGAGGCACTGTAGGGTCGCTGGTCAAATGTACATGCATGTCCATTAAACCAGGCACAAGTGTAAGATCTAATAATTGAATATGCTTATCGCCATCTTTTAAGCTAGGCTGTGTATTCGTCTGTACAGCCGTTATCTGACCGTTTTCTATACTGATTAGTGGTGATTTAATCAATTTTCCTGAATTTACATCGACCATGGCTTTTGCCGATACGTAGGTTGTGGCGTAGGTATTTACAGAGGCTAAGCAGGCAAGACCTAAGCTAATCGCGAGAACTGTTTTTTTCATTTTTATTCAATATTGGTAAGTCGAAGTTTCACTTTACCAATCACGTTAGTGTGTGTAAATAAAGTGCGATAAGTTGCAGCGATACTTGCTAAACAGGGCGCTAAACCCGCATAATTTACGGGTACTTAATTTAACGGCAGGGAAAGAATGAAAAACATAAAATTAGCACTACTTAGTTCAGCAGTGATGCTCGCATTAATGGGTTGTAATGAGTCAACGCCAAAAAGCGAAACAACACCTACAACAGCAGCACAACCATCTGTAAAAACAGAATCAGCCAGCGCACAACTGGATACATTACTGACCAATTATTTTGAAGACGGTTTACAATTCAACCCGATTGGTGGCACTTATATTGGCCGAAACGAGTTTAACGACGATTTTATTGCTCCGATCAATGAAGCCAATCGCAATGAGCAGCTTAACTTCATTAAAGAATATAAAAACAAACTGGCAAATATTGATAAGGCACAATTAACAGGCCAGTCTTTATTAAGCTATGAAATACTCGCTCGAGACTTGGATTTGGCTATTGAAGGGTCACAATTCCCAAGTCACTTAATGCCCATAAATCAAATGGGCGGCGCGCATAACACTTTTGCCGCGTTAGGGTCTGGGCAAAGCGCACAACCTTTTAATACCGTTGAAGACTATAAAGCATTTGAAAAACGTGCAGATGGCTTTATCGCTTGGTTAGAGAGCGTTGAGCAATCAATGCGCCAAGGCATGAAAGACAAGGTGGTACTTCCTAAACCGCTTGCTGAAAAACTATTACCACAATTTCAAACACATATCGTAGAAAAACCAGAAGAGTCATTATTCTGGGGGCCGATTGCTCAGTTACCGGAGTCATTCAGCGACGAACAAAAAGCAGAGCTGACAAGCGCATACACCGCGATGATCAGTGAGCGTTTAGTGCCTGCGTATCAAAAAATGGCTGACTTTTTAGCCAACGAATACATACCAAATGCCCGCGAAAGCATTGGTTACAGTGAGCTGCCAAATGGTAAAGCATGGTATGAGTATCAAATTAAGCAGCATACAACACTGAGCCTAAACGCTGATGAAATTCATGACATTGGTTTAAGTGAAGTATCACGCATTTTATCTGAAATGAAAAAAGTAAAAGAAGCCGTTGGTTTTAAAGGGGATTTAAAAGCGTTTTTTGAACACCTTCGAACCTCTGATGAGTTTTACTACGACACCCCAGAAGCGCTGATTGCGGCTTATGAAGAAGTGAAAGAAAAAATTGACGCAAAGCTGCCGCAAATGTTTGATATTGCGCCGAAAGCGCCTTACGTTGTAAAAGCTGTTGAAGATTTCCGCGCAGAATCTGCTGCGGGGGCATCGTATCAATCACCTGCGCCAGATGGCTCACGTCCGGGTATTTTTTACATCAATACGTTTAACTTAAAAGCACAGCCTAAGTTTTTACTTGAAACCTTATCAATTCATGAAGCGGCACCAGGACATCATTTCCAAATTGCGCTACAACAAGAAATTGAAGGCTTACCGCTGTTTCGTAAATTTGGTGGGTACACCGTATTTGCTGAGGGCTGGGCACTTTATGCAGAAAGCCTAGGTAAAGAGTTAGGTTTATTTACCGACCCTTACATGTGGTATGGCCGTTTATCTGACGAACAACTGCGAGCAATGCGCTTAGTACTCGACACGGGTTTCCACGCAAAAGGCTGGACTCGTCAGCAAGGTATTGATTACATGCTTGCGAATTCGTCGATGGCTGAAAGTGATATTATTGCTGAGGTTGAGCGCTATATCGCATGGCCAGGCCAAGCACTGTCTTACAAGTTAGGTCAGTTTAAAATTCAAGAACTACGCGATTATTGTAAGAAAGAACTGGGTGATAAGTTCGATATTAAAGCGTTCCACACGCAAATTCTGATCGATGGTGCATTACCGATGCCGATTCTTGAAGAGAAAATTAAGCGTTGGGTTAGCGAGCAAAAGTAAGAGCTCTAGCACTCTAAACTTTGCGCGCATGCTGGCTTTAAGCTAGAATGCGCGCTGTTAGGGGCTTTGAGTAATACCATGTTAGAAGATAAATTTTGGCTTAAGCGCTCGCTTGAGCAAATGTCACGAGAAGAATGGGAAGCCATTTGTGACGGCTGTGGTAAATGTTGTTTAAACACATTTATTGACAGCGAAGACGAAGATGAATTTGCCGCAACAGATCAACTTCGCGAAGGTGAAGAGCTTATTTTCACGAATATCGTATGCCAATACCTTGATAACGATAGCTGTGGCTGTAGTGAGTATGCTAATCGTCAAACTCTCGTGCCTTCATGTGTAAAGCTCACCAAAGAAAACCTAAAAGATATCTTCTTTATGCCACAAAGTTGCAGCTACCGTCGTTTGCATGAAGGCCGTGGTCTTGCGTCTTGGCACCCACTGCTCCATGGTGGTAGCAAAGAAATGATGCACCAATTAGGTATTTCGGTGCGTGATAAAACGATAAAAGACTGTCATGTTGACCTCGACGACTTTGATTTATATGTTGCTGAATGGCCAACCATGGACATCGATTAATGACTACGCTAAAAGCATCGATTGGCCTTATAAACCCCAAAAGCCCAACCAACGTTGGCGGTGTATTACGCGCCGCAGGATGTTACGACGCCCAGCAGGTTTTTTTTACCGGCAGCCGTTATCTGCGTGCGAATAAGTACCACACTGATACCAAAAATGTGCTTGAGCATATCCCACTGACGCAAGTTGAAAGCCTTGAGCAAGCGAAGCCAGAAGGCGCAACAACGGTAGTGATAGAGCTTGTAGAAGGCGCCACGCCATTACCCGAATTTAAGCACCCAGAAAATGCGTTTTATGTGTTTGGACCCGAAGATGGTTCGGTCAGTAAAGACGTGCTGACATGGTGTGATGAAGTGGTTTATGTGCCTACCATTGGCTGCATGAATTTAGCTGCTACGTGTAATGTTGTGCTGTATGACAGGTTAGCCAAACTGGGTGGCATTGAAAGCTCAGACACGACTATTTTTAGCAGCCGCGATACTAATAACTCTTTAAAATGGCAGCAACAAAAAGAGCGCTAATGCGCTCTTCTCATTTATCAGTTTAAGCGATTACTTTTTAGTAATTTGTACGTTACTTTCAAGTCCTATGCCGTTGTCAGTAATGTCTGTGGCAAAAAATACACCTACGGGTTGGTCACGCAGGGCTTCAAGCTCAGCCATTTCTTCATTGGTTAACTGACCTGTTGCAGCAATCGTATCAAGTAACGGTAAAAGGATTTTTTGGATATCAAACGCCATATTCACAAACCCATTTTTTGTGACACTTTGCGCGTCTAATTCGTTTGCAATACGGGCTGATTGATCACCCGTGAAAATCACGATGTGATTACCTTTCATCGCCATTTTAATGTCAAAATTAAGCGGGACAGGCGAAGGAATATATTCATTAATGACTACAGCATCACCATTGGCCGGCAGTTTTATATTTGCAAGTGGTGGAACAAACCCCTGCGCAATTGAATATAAACCGTGTGCATCAGTGGCTGATAAAGTCACTAGGGCATCGAGGCTTTCAACTTGTGGGCCTTGAGTGTCATCAAGCGTAAATTTGGCATCTTGTACGCTTAAACTCATTCCTTGAACGCCATTTGCAAAACCCGAGACCATAGCAAGCCCCGCAGTGCTGACATCACGCATTTCATTTTGTAGAGCGACAATCGGGCCACACTTAAATTCGGCTGACTTCAATGCGCCAGTCAATGTATTGGCGAGTGGCAGTACTTTTGCAACATCAATCCCGTAAGCAACACTGAGCATTTGACCATCAAGCTGTGTCGTGTGTTTTGGCACAAAGCCACGCACGGCCTGCAGAGTATTTAGTAAGTCTTGGTCGGTACTTTGTAATACGGCTTTAACATCGAAATCGGCATAATCAGCTGTAATACGTGATTTTGTGGTACCCGATACGGTTGCGGGCCATTTTTGAGCAATGTAAGCGATATCAGCTTGACACTCGGGTGTTGAAATTGCGTCTAATGCATTGGCTTGCTGGGCTTTGTTGAGAAGTTCTGTGAGCATTTGGTGCAAACGCGAGTCTTCTTTACCCGTAATTGCATTGGCAATATGTTGGTGATCAACATAGCCAACTGAGTTGCCATCAAGTGAAAAAGTGCTAATTAACTCAGGCAGCTTTTTAGTATCAGCGAGTGACTTAGCTGGTTTTTCTATTCCAAGGGCAATGCGTAAGTCTTGATTGTTCGAAAGAGGGGTTGCTAGAGTTAATGTCGCCCAGTTGTTATGCGTCGACGCAATCAGGTCGATATTATCTAAGCCTTCAAGGCTAATGTTAAACCGTGTGTAGTCTACACCATCAAGTGTTTCGCTTGTGTAAGCAATACCTGCTTCGTCGGCAGATTGCTTAATGCTATTAATAATACTGCTTTGGTCAGCGACTTCAAAACGAACAATTGGCATTAAACCTTGCGCATACATCATTCCTTTATAGTCATCGCCAAACCCCCACATTGATTTAAACGCATCATAAGAGCTTAAAGACTGTTGATACTTTTCCATTAACGAAGCAAGAAACACAGCGTTTGGATCGCTGGTTTGTTTTAGCTCAGCAATAATAGGGGTGAAGTCGTTGGTGCCTTTCATTGCATCAGGCATAAGTGCAAAGTATTTGCTATACGGGAATGGCTTTAATTGGCCGTAAAACACGGCAGTATCTGCTGGCACATAGGCAAGCTCAGGTAAATCTACATCAACACTGGCTTTATTTTGTGAATACAACACTGCACCTGCAACAATTGCAACAGCACCTACAGCAAGAAGCTTATTATTCATAGCTTGAATTCCTTTTTCTTTAATTAGTTAAAAAACATACCATGATTACAAACCCTTCACCATATTTGCTTGATCAACAATGATAAGAT
Source organism: Pseudoalteromonas lipolytica (assembly GCF_900116435.1). GTDB lineage: Bacteria > Pseudomonadota > Gammaproteobacteria > Enterobacterales > Alteromonadaceae > Pseudoalteromonas > Pseudoalteromonas lipolytica. Next base: position 47,250 of record NZ_FPAZ01000008.1, read on the forward strand.
TTTTGTAACAGGGTAATTCAACGCAAATCGCTGTATTACCTGTAAAGCTATGCGATAAATGAAATAATAAAAATAATGAATGGAGAAGGTGTTTTGCAGGGTATTAATTTAATTAAATCAACAGCTGCTGCTGTTATAAGTGCAATTTTAGTGGGGTGCAGTACAAACCCATTACCCCTAGACCCTGTTATTGGTGACACAGGACAAGCGCTATCAGAGATTGCTATTAAGACTGATGTAACACATTACGATTTAGCACTTGAAGTCATACCAAATAAGAAACGATTAAAGGGGCTATCAAAAACCGACTTTACAATTTTAGCACCCACTCGGTTTGTCGAACTTAAACTGGATAGCCGATTTACAATTACCGCAATTACCTCACAAGATAAGCCACTTAACTTTAAACGAAATCAAGGTGTGATCACCATTGATTTAGGTGAACAAAAAGCGCCAGGGAGTGTCACTAGTGTGTCCGTTGCTTATGAAGGGCAGCCACACATTGCTAAAAATGCACCTTGGGATGGGGGTTTTGTTTTTTCACAAACCGAATCGGGTGAGCCATGGATTGCAACGGCAGTACAAGGGGAAGGGTGTGACTTGTTCTGGCCTTGCAAAGATCATTTTGCAGACAAAGCCGATAGTATGCGTATTCGTTTGACTGTGCCAAATGGTTTAAGTGCAGTGAGTAATGGTGTACTGCAAACTATCACGCAACTGAGTGATAATAAGCAACAATTCGATTGGTTATTATCGGTGCCAGCAAGTGATTACAATATTGCGATTAATATTGGGCCCTATACGCGTATTCAAACAGAGTATACCAGTGTGAATGGCGCGACGGTGCCTATTGAGTTTTGGTCTCTCACACAAAATGAGCAAAAAGCACGCGAGCTTATCGACAATGATTTACGCCAGCAGGTTACGTTTTTTGAGAAAATGCTCGGACCCTATCCTTGGGGCGGTGAAAAGTTAGGCTTTGTTGAAACGCCACACTTAGGCATGGAGCATCAAACAGTCAATGCGTATGGCAAAAAGTATGTGCGTGATCCCAATGGATATGATTGGTTATTACAGCATGAGCTTGCCCATGAATGGTTTGGCAATTTAATGACTCACGAAAAGCTCAATGATGCATGGCTTCATGAGGGGTTTGGTTTTTATATGCAACCCAGTTACAGCTTATATAAATTTGGTGACGCAGCCTACAATCACAGTATGTATAAAGCCTATTTAGGTCTTAAAAACTGTGCGCCAGTTGTGCTTGAAGGTCAAATTACATCTGACCAAGCGTTTAACTCCGATATATATGGTAAGGGTGGCTGGACACTGCATACTCTTCGCTGGCTTGTGGGTGAAGATGTATTTTGGCAAGCAACACGAGAGCTGCTTTACGGTGTGAATAACACCGCATCGTTAACCTACCCAATTGCGCCTCGTTATCGCAACACCGACGAGTTTATTAGTATTGTTAATCGTTTAACGGGTAAAGACTATCAATGGTTTTTTGATGTGTATCTAAAGCAGGCTGAATTACCTGAGCTTGAAGTAACACAAACACCACATAACATTACGTTAAGTTGGAATACAGCCTCGTTAAAAGGGAATAAATTTCCGATGCCGATCCCTGTGGAAATTAATGGAGAATCGAACACCTATTACCCTAAAGAGGGTCGTATAAATATTGCCATTCAGCAAGGAGACCATGTTGTTATTGATCCGCAAATGAAAGTGCTTAGATACTTACCGATTATAGACAAATGCTCGAATGAAGAGTCAAAGTTGTAACGAAGAAAATGAACACGGCATGTGTGATTGCCGTGTTCACTGTTAATTTAGGCTAAGTCTGCTGCGCTTGGCAATGACGCAAATGCGCCATAGCGACTCACTGCAAAAGCGCCCGCTTTGGCGGCGTAAGCAATGGTCTGTTCTATATTCGCTTGTGTTTGGCAAAACTCTTTAAAACGTTGCTTATTTTCACAGTGCTGGCCAATCTTTGACAGCATACCGCCAATAAAGGCATCGCCTGCGGCAGTGGTATCAACAACGTTGGTGGCTGGTGGGCTTACTTGGCCTTTAAAATCAGCGTGATAAACGTTAATTGCTTCACCGCCATTGGTAACGAGCAAACAGGTTACACCTGCCTTTAAAATGGTATCAATGGTATGTTCAAGTGGCATTGCCTGATGACTTTTTTGATTTAGAAACTCAAGTTCTTCAAATGAAAGTTTTACGATATCTGACAAAGAGATAACATGCCACATTCTATCTAGCGTATGGCGCATGCTTGGCCACAGGTTTTCGCGCAGATTCATGTCAAAACTACAAATTGCACCGGCTTTTTTCGCCTGAGTAAGGCCGTAAATTGTTGTTTGATAGATGTTGTGCTCAGTAAGGCTGTTACTACATACATGCATAATGGCATGTTCAGTAAACATCGAACTGTTAAAGTCATCTACCCGATAAAGTAAATCGGCCGCGGGTGGGCGATAAAAGCTAAATGAACGTTCGCCGCTTTCATCTAGTGAAACAAAGGCGAGTGCTGTTTTAGCGGCATCGGTAAATTGGCAATAATCGGTGTTAACGCCATGCTGTGCCAGCTCATCTTTTATAAAGTGTCCAAACATATCATCGCCAAGCATGCCACAAAAACTGGTTTTTAATCCTAGCTTTGCTGCTGCAACAGCCACGTTAGCAGGCGCACCACCTGCATATTTGGTAAATGATTCAGGCTGTTTGCCGTCAGACAAAAAGTCAATTAGCGCTTCGCCAAAACACACTAAGCTCATTATGTATTCCTCAATGTTATTACTTTTAATACTTCGTAGCAGGCACCCATTGTGTGGTAATCGGTTTTTCCCGCAGGTGATTTTTCGTCACTGTATGCCTGATTGTTTGCTGATAAAATTCTAAACCATGCCCCATACTGATGATCTACCATATGTTGCCAACTGTATTGCCAAATTTTCTCATACCAAAGCCAATATGTATCATCGTGTGTAGCATCAGCGAGTAGGGCGGCAGCGGCCAATGATTCGGCCTGAACCCAAAAGTATTTATCGCTGTCGCAAATCTGTTTATCTGGCGCAAAACCATAAAAAATACCGCCGTGCTCGTTATCCCATGCAATAGCCAATGTGTCATCAAATAACGTTTTAGCCCGCTCAACTAGCCAAGGTAATTCAACATGGCGATTTAAAATCAGTAACAGTTTAGCCCATTCAGTTTGGTGGCCTGGTTGAAAGCCCCACGGTCTAAATAAATGGCGAGGGTCATCTTTATTGTAATCAAGGTCGAGCTGCCAATCTTGATGGTAATGCTCCCATACAAACTGCTGGCTTTTTGCCGCCAACTTTAGTGTGAATGTCTGTGCTAACAGCAGCGCGCGGTCTAAATAGTGGTGCTGATTAGTGGCTTCAAAACACATCAAAAGTGCTTCGCATAGGTGCATATTGGCATTTTGACCGCGGTAAGTGTCGGCTTGACTAAAATCGGCAGTGTATTCGTCTAAATAGGCATTATTTTTGGCATCAAAATAATGGGTTTCAAGTAAATTCCATACTTGCGAAATGGTATTTTCACACTCGCTGATGCCAGCTTTTAATGCGACTGCATTTGCAAGCAATACAAACGCAAGGCCATAGCAATGATTCGTGTCATCTAAAATGGTGACCTTGCCTTCGTTGGTTTTTTTTAACAGCCACGCATACCCCCCAGATTTTTGCTTATGCACACGCTCAAGGTGGGCTAAGCCATGGTGTGTTAGTCTGAGGTATTCAGGCTCTTTAAAATGCAAATAGGCCATTGCATAATTAAAAACAAAGCGAGTACTGGACACCAAATGACGGGTTTCTTTGTCATAAATCTGACCGTCATCTTTAAAAAATTGATAGAAGCCACCGCAACCATTTGCTGAATTATCAACACAATGCGGATGATAAAAAGCGAGCGTGTCTTTTATGTGCTGCTTTAAGAAATCAGGGCTTTTAAAATCGACAGTATGCATGCTGCCTCCGGTGGTTTTCTTGATTAAAGCAACTATAGCAGGAAATAAATATTTTGGAACGTTCCTATTAAATCTTTGTGCTATTTTTACTTCAATGTGTAGAATCAAGCGTAACTTGTTAACGGAGTGAAAACCACGTGAGTGAAATTAATACAAACCAATCGTTTGTCGCTGAGGGGCCGCAGCAAAATAAAAACTACCTGCTTCCCTTAACGGCAATGACGACCCTGTTCTTTTTATGGGGTTTTATTACAGTTTTAAATGATGTGTTGATCCCGCGCTTAAAAGGCGTCTTTGATTTAACCTATACCGAAGCAATGCTGGTACAGTTTTGCTTCTTTGGCGCCTACTTTATAGTGTCGTTACCAGCCGGTATGTTGGTGAAAAAATTGGGTTATAAGAACGGGGTTCTAACCGGTTTAATCGTTGCGTCAATTGGCTGTATGTTGTTTTACCCTGCTGTTGTAGTGCATGAGTATTGGCTATTTTTAGGTGCGCTTTTTGTACTAGCTGCAGGCATTACAGTGTTACAAGTATCAGCAAATCCTTATGTTGTCGCATTGGGACCTGAGAAAACAGCATCATCTCGCTTAAACCTTGCGCAAGCGCTCAATTCATTAGGCACAACGGTTGGCCCTTATGTTGGCGGGATCTTATTTTTTGGTACCGCGGGCTCATTGGCGGCAAACGCTGCAACGGCTGAGTCTGTTAAGGTTCCATATTTAATGCTAGCAGCAGCGCTGTTAACGATTGCTGTGGTATTTGCGTTCTTTAAATTACCTGTCATTGCCGAGCACACAGAAGAGCAAGACTGCAAAGCAAAAAATCATAGCCTAAAAGAAGCCCCTCATTTAATTATGGGAGTCGTGGGAATTTTTTGTTACGTGGGTGCAGAGGTTTCAATTGGTAGTTTCTTAGTTAATTACTTTGGTGAAGCACATATTGCGGGGCTTGAAGAGCATGCAGCCGCAAGTTTAATTGCATACTACTGGGGTGGTGCGATGGTGGGCCGCTTTATCGGTTCTGCGGCATTGCAAAAAATAGCCCCTTCTAAAGCGCTGTTCTTTAACGCCATGATGGTTATTGTATTGTTACTTGTGACAATTTTCACAGAAGGTAATGTGGCACTGTACTCTGTGCTGGCGATTGGTTTATTTAACTCAATTATGTTCCCAACCATATTTTCAGTTGCCATTGAAAGCCTAGGTTCATTAACGAGTAAAGGCTCTGGTTGGTTATGTTTAGCCATTGTTGGTGGAGCGCTTGTGCCTTTAGTGCAAGGTGTTGTTGCTGATACCGTTAGTATTCAAGAAAGCTTCTTCGTTCCAGTGATTTGCTATGCGTTTATTGCTTGGTATGGCTTGAATGTTGTGCGTCTTGCCGACACGTGGAAAAAACGAATAGGTTAAAGCGGCCTCTTTTTAATGAAAACCCTGCGTTTAAGACGCGGGGTTTTTTTATGCCTGATTACCTTAGCCGTATGATTTTATGAATACGTATTCAGTGATACGTGAACTCTCACAGCGTAGGAACGTTCCAACAAAGGTGCTGAACTGTGCTGTTGCAATTTGATGTTTGGTTTTCATTATGAGTACACAGAAAGTAATCGATTTTCGTGAAGAAGTGGTTTTAAAAAGCGACGTTTTTATGGTTTTAAGCTAAATTTATAAGACAAAGTGATTTTATTTTGTTAAAAATAAACGGCTAACAACGAAAAATAACAACAAATAGGGTTGCCATGCAAAGCACGCTTAAATTTACCACCAAAGTCACCGTAGCTGCGTCATTAGTATTAGTGATAGTGCTGGGTTTATTCACAATTAATAATTTTATCTCAATGCGAAGCCAAACGCAGGAGCAGCTATCTTTAGTTCTGCAAGAGATCTCTCAATCGGTGTCACAAAATATTGCTAACTGGCTTAATGCCAAACTAGCCATCGTGTCTTCTGTGGCTGATACCTACCAATTAGGTGACAGCAAAGCGTTGACATTAACCCAGCTTAGTACGGCAGACAAAGCGGGCAATTTTAAAAATACGTACATTGGTATTTCAGATGGGACGTTTGTACTTAATGACCAATCTGTTGTATTACCGCCAGACTACGACGCAACAACACGCCCTTGGTATAAGCTTGTTGAAAACAAAACGAATACGGCTTTCACCGCGCCATATATTGATGTAACCACAAACGAATTAACTATTTCAGCTGTCGCGCCAATGCAATCAAATGGTGTATTTAGTGGGGTTGCTGGCGCTGATATCGATATGAAAACCATCACTAAAATCGTTAACGAAATTGACTTTTTAGGGTTTGGTTATGGCTTTTTACTGGATAGCGAAGGACGTATTTTAAGTCATCCCGACACGAAATATAATGATAAAAATATGCGTGACCTGTTTGGCAAAAATCTGTCTTTACAGTCAGAGTTTGTTGAAGTGCAAGTTGCGGGCTCAGATAAGCTAGTCTCGTTTACTAAAATAAAAGGCATTAAGAATGTTGATTGGTATTTAGGTGTGGTGATCAACGAAGAGATAGCGTATTCGTCAGTGGCGTCATTTAGAAACATGGCGGCTGTTTACATGCTTATTGGGATTGTTGCGATTGTACTGATGATGCAATTTTTATTGCGTTATTTAATGCGCCCGATGCAGCGCTTAAGCGATGCAATTAAAGACATTGCTCAAGGCGAGGGTGATTTAACACGTCGTCTTGAAATCGAGAATAACGATGAATTTGGCGAATTGAGTCATTACTTCAATGCCTTTATAGAAAAAATTCATAGTTCAATTGAACAAGTAAAAAGTACCACGGTTGAGCTGGAGCGATTAGTTGAAAGCTTAGTAAATCAAACTCAAGGCACACTCGCTATGTACGCTGATCAAACAAAGCGTACAGATAATGTGGCTACGGCAATTAATGAGTTAACTTCAAGTGCAGTCGAAATATCAAACAGTGCTAGTAATGCCTCTAAATTAGCGACAAGTGCAAATAGCCAGTCGCTGCAAAGTCAGTCTGCACTCGCAGACAACTTAAATGCAATTAATGCACTGTCACGTAATATGGAGCAAGCACAAAAAACCATTAACAGCTTAGATGCTCACACGGTCAGTATCGGCCAAGTACTCGAAGTGATTAAAGGGGTAAGCGAGCAAACAAATCTACTTGCTTTAAATGCCGCAATAGAGGCTGCCCGAGCGGGTGAAGCGGGTCGAGGGTTTGCCGTTGTTGCAGACGAAGTACGTCAGCTTGCTCATCGTACACAACAATCAACACAAGAGATCGAAGACACCATAACGCAGTTACAACAGGGCTCGGCGTCAGCAGTTGAAGTAATGACTGCCAGTATTAAAGACAGCGAGAAAAGCGTTGAACAAGCGCATATTGCGGGTGACAAAATGGCCGAGGTTACACAGGCAATCGAGTCAATAGATGAAGTAAATCACAGTGTTGCAAATGCAACAACCGAGCAAAATCATGTTATTCAAAGCTTAGATAGTGATATTCATTCAATTAGTGAGTTGTCTAACCAAGGGCAAAGTAACTTAAACAATACCCTCAATGAGTGCACTAAACTTAAAGCGCAGTTTTATGAACTTGAAAAGCTCGTTCTGAAGTTTAAAGTATAAAGGTATTCTCACTTTTGGATCAAAACTGGCTTAGTGCCATTACCTTAAAAAGTGTCGACACGGCGGACAAACAACGCCGTGCCTTCACGTTATTTACCATGGCCTTTTTTGCCATAGCATTAATTACCACATTACTCATTTTGAACTATCAGGTGTATGCCTTACCGCTTACAGTGATGCTGCTAATAAGCGATATAGCCATCGTCGGGTGTTTACTTTATTACTTTCGAACGGGAAATCTCACTGCAATCGCCTGCATTATCTTATTAATTATTATGCTGTTGTGTATCTCACTGGTGTATACCGGAGGTAAAGAAAATACAGCATTGTATTGGCTAATGTTTTATCCGGTTGTTGCCTATGTAACGCTAGGGCTTAAAGTGGGTAGTGTATTTGTGGCCATTATGTACTTAAGCACTACACTTTTGTTGTTTGGTGCTGATGTTGGTCAGGTAAGCTATGGTCATGTTGAAATGACACGATTTTTGGCCTCGTTCACATTGGTTATTTTGTTCTCTGGGATCAGTGAATTTTTCCGTCAAAAAAGCCATCAAAAAATTGCTGATATTACCCTTATTGAAAAGCGTGACGCTTTAACCGACCCACTCACCGGGCTTGCCAATCGTCGCTATATTTATGAGCATATTTGTCCACGCTTAGAATCGGATGCACAAAGTCATTTACCCATGTCGATATTGTTAATTGATCTAGATAACTTTAAATTAGTTAATGATACCTACGGCCATGATTTTGGCGATCAGGTTTTGATTGCCTTTACGTCTATGCTTTTCGATAAGCTACGCACGACCGATATAAAAGCACGCTATGGGGGAGAAGAATTTATAATTTTATTACCCAATACCGAGCTTAAAACAGCCCATCGCGTTGCTGAAAAATTATGTGCCCATGTTGCCGATAAGCGCATAGCTTATGATGTGGGAATGGCCGTGTCTATTACCTGTAGTATTGGTATCGCGAGCTTAAATCACGCCAGTCAGTTTAGTAAGGCTGTTAAGCGAGCCGATGATAATCTTTACAAGGCTAAAATGGCAGGGCGCAATACTGTTGTATCCAATAAACAAGAAGACGAGTAAATGGCCAGATTAATATATGTTTACGACCCAATGTGCAGTTGGTGCTGGGGGTACAGAGAAACGTGGTTAAAACTGCAGGCTGCGTTAACCGATAAACTCAGCATTGAGTATAAAGTAGGGGGGCTTGCACCTGATAGCGATGAGCCAATGCCTTTAGACATGCAGCAATTTTTACAGCAAACATGGCATCGAATTGAGCAGCAGCTTGGTACGAAATTTAATCATGATTTTTGGCATACAGCTCAACCACGCCGCTCTACCTATCCAGCATGTCGTGCGGTGCTTGTTGCAAGACAACACGAAAAAGAGCCCGAAATGCTCTTTGCCATTCAAAAAGCCTACTACTTAAACGCACAAAACCCATCTGACATAAGCACCCTTGCTAATCTAGCAGAGCAAATAGGCTTAGATAAAACAGTCTTTATTAAAGCTATTCAAAGTGATGCTATCAATGCGTTATTAATGGCTGAAATAAACGCAGCGCGTTCACTGCCAATCCAAGGCTTTCCTTCTTTAGTGCTCGAAAATAAAGGGGAGTACCATGTAATCCCAATTAATTACCTTGATTGGGAAGCCAGTTATCAGCAGATCCTTTCGCTTATATAGTCTCAAAGCCAGCTCTTTTGTTTTTTAAGAGGGGGGTCATTTAACGAGGGGGAGTAGGAAAATTTCATATCACTTTTTTGACTAATTATTTATTAGAGCAATCAATTAGTTGAGTAATATTGAAACATTCTTCTATTGTTATGGTTTGAGCGCTTGCATAGTTAAAATAACGACCCAATCACTCGTTTTGTGAGTATGGAAAAAGAAGAGCAACCAACTTTTTATATATAGTAATTGGTTAATAACTTTGTTAATAATAAGTCTTTAAGATAATTGAGCTTCAGCGTGGTATAAAAATGACCGACTAGCTCGATATATACCTGTTAGGTATTTAGGAGAATCACGGAATGATCGAAGCAAGTTGTCATTGTGGCAACATTAAAATAGCGGTTCCTGAAATCACAGATACGGTTACAAGTTGTAATTGTTCTGCTTGCAGTAAGTATGCATCTTTATGGGCTTACTTTTCACCCAAAGACGTTAAATTTACTACGATAGATAATTCTATTGCTTCATATTCTTGGGGTGATAAAACCATTGAATTCCATCACTGTAATAACTGCGGTTGTTTAACTCATTACACACCAACAGAACTTGGCAATAAAGATAAAATGGCTGTCAATTTTCGTTTAGTAAATGCAAATATTCTTAGCGCTCTTAAAATTAGATATTTTGACGGCGCAGACACATGGAAAGAAATAAAGCAGTAAATGCCTAACAAGGCATTCTAAGTTGGACAAATTGTCGTGAACTTTTTGTTCGTGTCTTGCCTATTTTAGCTAACAGCAATTTGCCGCTTAAATGGCGTTAACCTTATCAATAATATGTATTAGATTATGCGAAATTTTTATAAAATCCATCTGCTAACAACACTTTTATTTGGAGTGTTATCATTCAAAACACTTGGCCAAGACCAATCAGCTACCTACGAAATAATTAATCTTGCTGATGATTTTTATTCTGTATATCAGTCAAGCAAAACGTTATCCCCTGAAAAGAGAGCAGAGCAGTTTTCACAATATTTCACCTCTCAGTTTGAGCCTTTCTATAGTAATAAGAGCTTTGTTAAATCCATTGAAAGTTTCAGTGAGATAGAAGACGTATACTTATTAAAAAACAGAGAGTTATCTAAAAATTTAAAGGGTAGCATGGACTCGTTTATTGCTACTTTTGAAGATTTTAAATCTGAAACACCAATATATATACTCCATTCGCTCGGTGGCTTTAATGGGGCAACACGTGATTTGAATGGCAAATCTTACTTAATGTTTGGTGTAGATCTGATGGCTAAATACCATAACTGGAAGAATGACACCCCATTTTTTCATCATGAGCTATTTCATGTTTACCATGAAAACTTTTTTCAATGTAATGATGAACTCTGGTGCTCGCTATGGACTGAGGGCTTAGCAACGTACGTGTCACACCAGCTGAATTCGTCTGCGAGTAATGATGAATTGATGCTAAACATACCTGAAAATATGATTAAAAATGTCCGTTCTAGACTGCGTTATTCGCTGACTGATCTAAAAGGAAAATTTTACTCGAAAAATCCTGAAACATACTCTGCATTCTTTAGTTTCAGAAAAGATGAGACAAATTTGCCATACCGCAGAGGTTATTACCTAGGCTACATTTTAGCTAAAGAAATAGGCAAAGATTACAGTTTAGAAGAGTTGGCAAAAATGGAGAAAAAGACCGTAGAGTTATTATTACTAAAAGAACTTGATTCCTTAATTAAATTGCAAGGCTAACAAATAGTTAAACTGGGTCTTAAAACAGTTTATTTTGAATTTCTCACTATTCTAGCAAACTATTTTAAGCCCGTTTACGTTGGGTTATAGATCATAGACTCAACGCGTTCCTGACCTTTGACGAGATATATTACTCGTCTTTGCCTCATTATGGGTTAACGCAAATAATCTAAAGATCTGTTTTGAGCGAAGCAGTCAATCAAAAGTTTTGATGTCTGAAGTCAAGATTTGATCCTCGTTGGCTTTTTCAAAACGAATGGGCACGAGCTTTTGTAATAGTGGCAACACAAGCAAAGGCTCAGAGCGATTATCAATACAAACAACGGCATTTGCACTACTCAGCGCTCTCACCAATGCGTTAACAGGGGCTATATCGTCCAAAGACTCAATAAAACAATTGTCTTTCTCAAACTTACTAATATCGTCGAAATACGCATCAGGCGAAAAACAATATAACTCAAGCGGCTTAACTACCGCGTTATTGTTGTTTGATAGTTTTTTCCCTAACACGATGAGTGGATGAGCTTTTTATCCAATCCGAGCTTAAGCAAAAGCATATTTATTAAATCCATGTACTTCACTGAATACCAAATTAAAATAGCGTCATATTTTTATCGTGCATTATTAGGTACATTAAAACAATAGCTATTTTGATGAATTACCAGCGATTGCGCTATGCACTATGAGTAAGTAATTTAATCCATTCATCTGCGTTTGACACAATGAATTGATATTTATTACCATCTTTTAATATGATTTCAATTGCATCACGTGTATAAGGCAAAATACCTGCAACTTTACCAGTACACTTACTCACTTTGACAATTTCACGCTGTGCAAACATATAAGGTCCTAACCCAAATTGCGCATTAAACGGTGCAAAATGAATATCGGTGTTGGTTAGCCAAAATCTACCGTCGGCTTTGATTGTCCCTTGTTGAATCGTGGCGATTGACGATTTGATTGTTATTGCATGCATAATAGTATCTCTTGATGTAGCTCTTAATGTGTCAGTTTTGCTGCTTTTAAGTCATTACCAAGTGACGACATTTAGGCTGACTGTATTATCTTTCTCTTGGTTTGCCTACCGTTAAGTAGTGCGCCAAACCATGTATTTTTAACTAATAATAAATAACTTATTTGACCTATAAGTAATGTTACAACCACGCTAACTATAAACTTTACTAAAACAGGCAAATTAGTATTAATCAATGGCATCTGAATATAAATCAGCACTGGCACATGTATTAAATAAATCCAATATGATGCATTTGATATGCTGCGACTGAGCTTACTTTTGTGATTTAAAAAACGATGCCCAAGTAAAAACGTTATGGCGGTTAACAAAATAACACTCAGTCCTTGTGATAAAACATGCAATACATATAGCTCTCCCGCTGCGGAAAAAGACCCCGTAGTTGCGGCAGCAATCACTTCATCTAAGCTTGGCGCGGCTGGTAATAAAGAAAAATAGCCAGTCAGTGATATTGCAACACCCAAAATAAGAGGCCATAAGTACCTATGATATGACGAAATGAGCTGTTGTTTTCTATAAAGCCCTACTCCTAAACAATAAAAACTGCCGTAAAAACCATACGACCACAACTGTGGCGTGAGCTTATCGGGAGCTGGGAATGGAATAGATTGCCCCATTAATGAAAGCGTTAACACGATGGGAAGTACAACCCACATAAATAAAGGGTGAACGCTAAGCGCATCGAATTTATTACCTAATAAGTTAGTTGTTTTCAACAACCAATGAATTAAGCAAAACTGATATAAATTCCACAAAAACCATAAGTGCATAGTGCTAACAACAGGCTCTTTAATGACTTGAAACACAGCAAAAATTGGCGGTATTGGATTAGCTATATCGGCTCCAAAACTCAAGGCATGGTAGTAAATAGCAAAGCTTAGCGGTAAAAAAACAATAAAAGGCAGTAATATATGTTGACTGCGATGGCGTAAAAATCGCGCGTTGCTCGATTTATCTATTAAAAGTGCACTGCAAAACCCTGCAATAATAAAAAATAACGGCATCCGAAATAAGTGCAGCGTATGCGTAATATAATCAAATAGACCATGTGTGCTTGGGTCTGCCGTAAACCAAATATTGCTAAAGAACGGACTGTAGGCTAAAGCGGCATGAAATACTATGCCGAGCAATAGCGCGAGGCTGCGTAAATTATCAATGTAATGTAATCGACTGTCTTTATTCATTAATGTGCCCAACTAATTTTTATTAATAAAGCATAAATGATTGAGGCATAATGGCACTAGTCACAAAGCTCATAGCCCGAGCTATGACAGATGTCACTGTTTTTAAATCGCGAGTTCTGCAATAATTGCTAAAAAAATATGGTCATAGTAATGGAATCAACTATACGACATACAACCGATTGGCATTTCTCAACATTGGCATCGTGGCTTGGGGTGACATCGGCGTGTGCCTATTATGCAAACTCAGAATTAGCACTATATTTGCAAGTCATAGTAAGTGGTTCCATTTTAGCCATTTTGCTGTATGTGTTAAAACAACCCAATAAATTTGTTCACGGCGTAGCACTTGGCTATTTCCTGCTTATTTTGGTTATGATACAACTGAGTTCAACGTCCTTAGTTTTTATCCACCTAGTGATGTTTACCGCGGTTTTTAGTCCTCATTTTTCGCTTCCTAAAATACTGGCTTGCGTTGTGGCCGCCATGCTGGTGTATGGTTTAACGCATTATGCGCGCTGGGAAAATGGCATTCCTTGGATCACGTTTACAATTTGGTTTTTCTTTTGCTTGATGAATTGGTTTGTCAGTCGCCGGATTGTCGAAAGTTTAAATACACATTACCAATCCCGCCAAAACTACAAAGAGTTAAAAGCCACCCAACACATGATGGGGGTGATGCATGCAGCGCAAGAGCGACAAAAGATATCACGCGAGCTCCATGACTCACTCGGCCATAAGCTTACCGCGCTCAGCATTAATTTAGATTTTGCTAAAAGAGCAGCAAATGAAGCCACCGTTGAAACCCTCTCTCTTTGCCACCAACTTAGCCAAGAAGTATTGGCAGAAGTGCGCGAAATCGTTTCCACTCAACGCAATGACAAAACGATACTTAAACAAGCTCTTGAGGCGATTTGCGAACTAACACCTAATTTACACTGTGATCTCCAACTAAGTAAGGAGACAGAGCAGCTCCCTCAAGACTACGCCCTTTGTGTATTGCGGTTTACCCAAGAGATGATCAGCAACACCCTTAAACATACCCAAGCAAACCATTTTACTTTGCATGTAAATGTCACCCACGTTGGCGAACAGCTGCTGTTAGTTGCAAAAGCGTATCACAATCAACCAGAGACCCATTTACCAAAACAAGGGAACGGATTAGCAGGATTAAATGAGCGAATGGCACAATTTAGCGGTGAATTTTCACAACACCTTGAGCAAGAAACACTGATCAATACCATGACATTACCACTAAATTTAGAAGAAAAAAGCCATGATAAAGTGCCTACTAGTTGAAGATCAGACATTAGTTCGTTTAGGCCTCGCTAATTTACTTAACCTTGATAGCGCCATTAATATCGAAGCCCAAGCTGAAGATGGCTTGCAAGCGCTTACACTATTAGCTGAGCATAGTTTTGACATTGCTTTACTCGATATGAGAATGCCGAATTTAGATGGGCTCGGCGTGCTGCAAAAAATGCGTGAAAAGGGTGATAAAACCCCTGTGCTGATCATTACCACATTTGAAGATTGTGATGTATTAGTCAAAGCCCTTAACCTAGGTGCTCGTGGGTATGTGCTTAAAAACATTGAACTTGAAGAACTCATTAGCGCTATAAAGCAGGTCGTTGCAGGTGAGCGAGTATTGCAAAGTGCGGTGACTGATTTTTTACTCAAAAAGGAACTAAGCCCTCAGCTCTGCTTAACGGACAAAGAACAAACCGTATTGCAGTGTTTGTCTTTGGGTATGCCAAACAAAATGATTGCCAAAAAATTAGATAACTCTGAGGGGACTATTCGTAATCATGTGTCACAAATTCTTGCCAAATTAGATGTAAAAGACCGCACTCAGGCCGTTATAAAAGCCATTAATCAAAACCTAATTTAACACGCGAACAACACCAAATTACTATTTTTGATTATGCTTAAGTGGTGCAATCAACATAAATAAGAGTAAACAAAACCAACTAATAAACAAACAGGCGACTATCCATGCGAGCTTTTCTTGGCGTTCCACTTTTTGTGACCTAGCAATGAGTATGATTGGCATCACCCAAATTTTGATTTCAGACATTAAAGATCTTCAGTGTCTGCTCATGGCACCGAACCGCCCGTCGACTCTAACTCATAACTGCCCCAAGACGTGTTTAGGCGAATTACTCAAAAAAGCGAACTTCGGCCGTTCAAAATTGCTTTTCTATTTCGTCAAAGTATATTGCTTGCATAGTCAGTAAAACGACCCAATCGCTCGTTTTTGTCCTGAGACAAAAGCTAGAACTACTGCATTTTAGTAGTAATGGCAATTAGTTAAGAAGTTTGTTACAAATGAGTCATTCAGAAAAGCGAGCGACGCTGTGGTAGAAAAACGCGCGATTCGCT
Source organism: Pseudoalteromonas lipolytica (assembly GCF_900116435.1). GTDB lineage: Bacteria > Pseudomonadota > Gammaproteobacteria > Enterobacterales > Alteromonadaceae > Pseudoalteromonas > Pseudoalteromonas lipolytica. The sequence continues at coordinate 62,937 of NZ_FPAZ01000008.1, forward strand.
CGCTATAAACATGTTATGTGCTTTCAGTAGTTGGCAAGAATCGAGTAAAGGAATACAAGTGAACTTTTTAGAATTAGATGTAAAACTTCAAGCAGCCATCGTTTCAGCTATTACTTCTCTTTTTATATTTGGACTAGGTTGGTTGTTTAAAGTCTTCCATGAAAATTATTCATTAAATTACAAACTTCAAAAAGAATATAAATTCGAACAAAAGAAATTACTAAAAGAAGAGATTGTGAAAACAAAAGTACCTTTGTTAAATGCCGCAGAGGAGTTTAACTACAGGATTTTTAATTTTAATAAAAATATTTCTAAGGGTTACCATAACATTAGTGAGAAAGAGTGGTTCCAGACAAACCAATACTACCTCAACAGCTTCATATATAGGTTTCTTGTTTTAATTCACTTCTGCATAAAAACAGAAGAAGACTTATTATCTATGGACTCAACGGTTGCAGATGAAGAAGATATTACTTTTTTACTTTATGTAAAAACATTTAAAAATATTTTTTGTGAATCCAACTTATTAACTGAATTGGGGTATAAGCAAGATGATGATTCGAACCACTTTTACCGTAATGAACTTAAAGGATTTAGCGGATGGGTAGTAAGTAACAACAAAGTTATTGAATTTGATGAGTTTGTTCCTAAGTTAAAACACAGTTACGATCCGCTTAGACGAGTCATCGAGTATTTTTCTAAAATTGACAATGATGATAAAGATAAAACCTTAAATATACTTCGGTGTACACACCTTCTATCTATATGCTTTTTAAACGAATTTGGACATTCCTATCAACAGACTGATAAAGGTAAAATAAAAAAATTAAATCAAAGCTATAAAGATAAAATCAAAATAAAGGCGAGCTTTCTTAACTTTTTAGATGATAGCAAGTTAAAGAAGAAAGTTTTATCAAACTTTAAAGCAGGCTTAGCCAATTAGCACATAACAAGCGCATTAAGCACGGGACTGCTAAAGTTTGGCTCGGTTCCGCTCCGCTTCACATTTTAGCCAAACATTAATCAGCCCCTTATGCGGGCGTTATGTTACTAGATTAATTTAGGAGTCACATGAAAGAATATAGATTTAAAGTGCTTAAGGAAGGTGATTCTCTCTATTTATTTGACGGCAAAGAGATGATCATACAAGAAGAGAGTGGTAACTTCAGAGTTTATAAAGTATTCGGCTTTGATCTGGGGGAGCCAACTTTTTCTAAGCAGTTTGAAAAACTAACAGTCCACTCAGGTAGTCAGTTTAACGACCAAGCAATTGTTATTGAAAAAGCTGGTAAGCTTGTCATTTACAAGGTGGAGGATTTCAAAAATAAACTTCCATTATTAAACGATGACTTTGTGATTTTGCTTAGTAAAGGCATAGGCAAAATTGAAGTATACGATTCAAAATCCAGAATTAGTGTTCAACTCCCAGCCAAAGAGGGTTGCTAGCTATGTCTGATGATGAAAAGTGGGCAACTAACGTAGCCTTTGTGGGAAACGAAGAAACTGTAAAGAAAATCTTAAAAAAATTAAACCAGCTGGAAGAAAGTGGTGAAATTGAAGATTTAACTGGAATTGAAGGGCCATTTGAATCTCTTCAGCCAATGCTTAAACGTAGAGTTGAAAATTTAGCGCTTGGTGTTATTGATAACTCAACGCCAGCACAAATAGAAGTAACGTCGCAAGCATCTGACGAACCTGAAGAGGAATGGTTTGACGATGACGATATTCCTTTAGATGACGACTGGTTTGAGGATGACGATGAGTAGGCCTTATGACCACCGGAAGGCCCAAAAGCAGAGAAGACTTATTGATCTTGAAATTTGTCAATTATGTGCTTCGACAAATAGTGTTCAAGCCCACCATATCTTCGAATATGCAAAAGGCGGCCCGTCAACAGTTGAAGGCATGATTAGCCTTTGTCTAGATTGCCATCAAAGAATGGTTCATAAAGATAGTCGAATTCGGATTAGAAAAACAGAAAATAGGATTACTACTTTTGGGCGCGGCGGTAAGTAACATAACAAGTTGCTGCACTCGGAAAAATTACTCGCTGCGCTCGCAATTTTCCGGTGAGCAAGGCGTTACCGAATAAATATCTAACGTGTTTCTGTCCAGTGATGAGTTAACATCAAACTAGCAGCATTTAAGCTTTAAAGAATTATAAAAATAGGCCGATACAAAATCATATCACTGAAACAGGGACGTGTTGTGAAGGTTATTTCTGAAAATTTACCGCAACCACTAAATAATTACAATGTGACATTAGAATCACCCAAAGATGGGGAGGCTCTTTTAAATACTGAGCTGAAAAAGTTGGCGGATGACATATATCACAAAAGCGAGCCACCTGAACTAGAGCAAACATATAGCAAGCCACTGACAATGACCGCGAGCAAAATAGACATGACTAAAACGGTTGATGGCTTTATGTATGAACTTGCTGTTGCGACTGGCGAATTATATATGCCTGGTGGGAGTGTACCGAAGGCTGTGGAAAAAATGCTTTCTCCTTACGATGCATTACTCTCAGATATAAATAATCAAGCGACTTCATTGACCTATAAAAATTGGGGAATATCAATAAACCAATCTGGTACTTTAGAAGCGACTGGTTCGATTACAGACCTTGAAAAAGAGTACTTAGAAGAAAAACTAAATGGTTCGGAGGAATTAGTAAGTGCTATCAAGGATTTTAAATCTAATTATTTGAAATATATCGGGCCTGAATCCCGGGGCTATGGAAGGTATGATGTTACGAATGATAATTTTGCCGATGTCTTCGATTTTAGAGAAATGCTTGAAAGCTCAAGGAGCAATGACGACTTTAAAAGGACGTGGGAGTATGAAACAAATTGGTTAAAGTTGACTGATAACATCTTGTCACAGTTAAAACGCAGCGCTGCGAGATATTAGTTACTTAAAAGGTTTATTTGGCATTGTAATTGGGCCACACAGCGATCATTTAAAAATGTCATATTAGGCTCGCTTTAACTATCAAGTTTGGCACTGAGACATATCCAACGATTAAACCTTAATTGGTGAATAACTAACATTATTTATTTGGCGTAGTTATGTGTAATGCAAACTCATTTTTTATTGGCGAGTACCGATTAACGCATCTTTGTGCAAAAACGCGCTGCCGTGAGTTTTTCTAAAAGCTTAAATTTAATGTCATTTTTTTAACTGAAATTTCAAAATAATTGCCCCAGATGTTTATAAATGCCTAACTTATAAGGCACATCCTCGAGATTTCCCCCTTATTTTTGCCCAACATAAACGAATTGTTACAGCTGTCATATTTTTGTATTTTTTACGCAACACGCTTGTCATTTTTCATCGTTAGACTTTCGCTCATTAAAACAACCCCACTAGCAAATTAAGCTAATTTAACGAGTAAAGGTGTATGCGATGAAAGGCGTTAAACCACTGATTTTAGCAGGTATTGTAGCGGCATCTGCAGCAGTACATGCAAACGATCTAGATAAAGTAATTGATAAAAGTAGTGAGATAAACAAATCTGCTGCGCAATCACAAACTAAAATCGACAAGATTGCAGATTCAATGCAAGGTCGTTTACAACAGTTCAAAGCCCTAAACAAAGAAATTGACGGTTTAACTGTTTATAACGCACAACTTACTAAGCAATTAAATAACCAAATTGCTGAAATGGACGCGTTAAACGAGTCTATGGATCAGGTATCGGTTATCGAGCGTCAAATCACGCCGTTAATGATGCGCATGATCACAGGCCTTGACCAATTTGTTGCACTCGACGTGCCTTTCTTAACTGAAGAACGTAGCAAGCGTATTGCCTCATTAAAAGAAATGATGGACCGCGCAGACATCACATCAAGTGAAAAATTCCGCCGCTTACTGGAAGCCTACCAAGTAGAAGTTGATTACGGTCGTACTATCGAAGCGTACACCGCATTACTTGATGTTGATGGTCAAGAGCGCGAAGTTGACTTTTTACGTATCGGCCGTTTAGAGCTTATTTATTTAACACGCGACGGCAAAAAAGCAGGTAGCTGGGATAAAGAAACAAAATCGTTTGTTGAATTACCCGATTCTGCAATCAGTCAAATTAGTAAAGGTTTACGTATCGCGCGTAAGCAACTTGCCCCAGATATGTTAACACTGCCAGTCCACGCTGCTGAATAAGAGGTTTGAGATGAAATTATTAACGACAATGACAAAAATGGCCGTGTTTGCAGCTGGCCTTGGTTATGCGGGTAGTAGCTTTGCTGCTGAGCCAATGGATTTAGACTCATTACTAAAAACATTAGAGCAAGGTAAAGCACAACAAAGCGCTGAGAATAAACAACGTGAGCAAGCGTTCATGGCGCGCCAAAACGAACAAGTGCAAATGCTTAAAGATACACAAGCAAAGCGTAATGCCATGCTTAACGAGTCGGAGCGTTTAGAAACGCAGTTTGAAGAAAACGAAGTAAAACTTGCTAACTTAACCGAGACACTTTCAAACCGCATGGGTTCACTTAAAGAGCTATTCGGTGTGTTACAGCAAGTTGCGGGTGACTCAAGCAACAAATTCATGACCTCTGTTGTTTCTGCTGAGCTACCAGGTCGTAGTAACTTCATGGATGAGCTTGCTCAAAAAATGGGGTCAACGTCGAAGCTTGCTTCAATCGATGATATTGAAAAAGTATGGTTTGAATTACAACGCGAAATGACTGAGCAGGGTAAAGTGTCTCGCTTTACGACGGATGTTATTGTTGAAGGTGGCAGCAAAGCACAAAAAGAAGTGGTGCGTGTTGGTGCATTTAACTTAATCGCGGATGGTAAATACCTAGAGTACACGCCAGCGACCAACACAATCAGCCAGCTTACTCGCCAACCAAGCAGCCGATACACAGCGACGGCATCGGATCTTCAACAAGCTAACTCAGGTGTTGTGCCGTTTGCACTTGACCCAACAGGTGGTTCAATCTTAGGTCTTTTAGTTCAAGCTCCAGACACCGAAGAGCAAGTTCACCAAGGTGGTACTGTCGGTTACATCATTTTAGGTGTTGGTTTAATTGCCTTATTAATCGCACTTGAGCGTTTTGTATCACTGATGATTATGGGTGGCAAAATCCGTCGTCAGCTTAAAGACACGGTTGCACGTGATGACAACCCACTTGGTCGTGTAATGAAAGTGAAAGATCAATACCCAAATGTAGCGTACGACACTCTTGAGCTTAAATTAAGCGAAGCAATTATTCGTGAAATGCCAAAAATTACCCGTAACCTAACGCTCATTAAGATTATTTCTGTGGTAGCTCCGTTATTGGGTCTACTTGGTACGGTAACCGGTATGATTAATACCTTCCAGGCTATTACTTTGTTCGGTACAGGTGACCCTAAACTAATGGCTGGTGGTATTTCTCAGGCACTTGTAACAACAGTACTGGGTCTGGTTGTGGCTATTCCAACGGTATTTTTATACACACTTCTTAACACGCGCTCTAAAAACATGCTGTTAATTTTACAAGAGCAAAGCGCAGGTATCATTGCAGAGCGAAGCGAGAAAGGAGCGTAAATCATGGTGCTATTGATTGATGCAATCAATGCTCTACGTGATTTCCTCGACACGGGTGGCCAAGTTCTCTTGGTCATCGGGGTCCTCATCTTCGCGATGTGGTTATTGATACTTGAGCGTTTTATGTATTTCTTTGGTGGCTTTAAACGCTACAAGAAAGACGTAAAAAGCACTTGGAACAATCGAGCAGAGCGTAACAGCTGGAACGCAGAGCAAATTCGCCAAGCGATGATTTCACGCGCTGGCATGCAACTAAATAATAACCTTGCGCTAATCAACGTAATGGTTGCGTTATGTCCACTTTTAGGTCTGTTAGGTACTGTTACCGGCATGATCGAAGTATTTGATGTAATGGCAATCACAGGCACAGGCAGTGCGCGTTCGATGGCGTCAGGGGTGTCTAAAGCCACTATCCCAACAATGGCGGGCATGGTGGGTGCACTTTCAGGGGTGTTTGCATCAACGTATTTACAACGTCGTGCAAAACGCGAAGTGCAATTACTTGAAGACAATATGGTCTTAGACCACTAAATGAATTTTAGGGTGATGTAAAACACCACCCACTAGGAGACAAATAATGAGAGCGCCACTAGGTAACTTATTTCAAGAAGACGATGCAGAAGAAATCAACATGACACCAATGCTAGACGTTGTTTTTATCATGCTTATTTTCTTCATCGTAACAGCATCATTCGTAAAAGAAGCCGGTATTGATGTTAACCGCCCTGAAGCGGCAACCGCTGTGAAAAAAGAGCGTGCCAACATTTTAGTTGCTATTTCAGACAAGGGTGAAATTTGGATTAACAAACGCCAAGTAGATATCCGTGCGGTACAAGCAAATATTGAGCGCTTAAAAGCTGAAAACCCTCAAGGTAGCGTGGTTATTCAAGCTGATAAAAAAGCCACAACCGATGTACTGATTAAAGTTATGGATGCATCGCGAGCTGCAGGCGCATTTGATGTGTCGATTGCTGCGCAAGAAGCATCATAAGGAATGTGAGCGATGCGTTATATAGTTGCATTAATCATCGCTGGTATCGTGACTGTTATGCTGTTTTTAGGCATGCAGGCGCTGATCACCGGCGGTGAAGGGGCCATGTCTGAGCCAGTAAAAGGGAACGTACTTGATTTTGTTCGTCTGAAAAAAGAAGAGACGGTACAAAAGAAAGAGCGCAAACCACAAAAACCACCAACACCAAAAGAGCCACCACCGCCAATGGAATCACCGCAAATGCAAAACAGTGATCCCAATGCAAGCAATGCAAACTTTGACTTTGGTGCAAGCGTTGAAGCTGACGTTAACTTATCCGGTGGTTTAGCACTTGAATCAAGCGACGGTGAATACTTACCCATTGTAAAGGTAGCGCCTGTATATCCGCGCCGAGCACTATCGCGTGGTATCGAAGGTTATGTAATTGTTGAGTTTACAGTAACCAAGCAAGGCACCGTGCGTGACCCTAAAGTGATTAAAGCGGAACCTGAGTCACTGTTTGACCGCGCTGCAATGGATGCTGCACTTAAATTTAAATATAAACCGCGCGTTGTTAACGGTGAAGCCGTTGAAGTGGCGGGCGTACAGAACAAAATTTCTTTCCAGATTAACGGTTAGAGAAGAGGAATGCGATTATGAAACCTTTAAAAGTTGCCGTGATTTGCGCGGCTGCTTTCACAAGCAGCCTTGTAGTACCAAGCGTTGTTAGTATGTTACCTGGGGTAACATTGGCTACAGCTTATGCCGAAGAGCAAAAAACCAAACGCGTACCCGCACTGCGTGAAAAAGTGTATAGCCAATTGGCGCGTGCTCAAAAGCTGGCTGATGATGGTGATGCAAAAGCGGGTCTTGCTGCCTTAGATAGCATAAAAGAGCGTTCATCAAGTATGAACTCGTATGAAATTGCTATGATGCATAATTTCTACGGCTTTATTTACTACAACGAAAACGATCTTGGTAAAGCAATTGCGTCGTTCGAAAAAGTCGTGGCAGAAGAAGAAATCCCTGAAACATTGCGCGTAAGTACCACGTTTAGTTTAGCGCAATTAGCGATGGCAAATAGTGACTACGATAAAGTAATTACGTATTTGGAACAGTGGGATAAAATCAATGATAAGCCAAAAACAGATGCGTATTACGTATTAAAATCTCAAGCTTATTATCAGCTTAAAGATTATCAAAAAGGCATTGAAAACATAAACCTTGCTATTGCAGAAGCTGACAGCAAAGGTGAAATGCCAAAAGAAAACTGGCTAATTTTACAACGTGCAATGTACTACTCACTCAATCAATCTGACAAAGTGGTTGAAGTGCTAGAGCGATTAGTGAAGCTATACAATAAACCTGAGTACTGGGTTCAATTAGGTGGTATGTATGGTGAAACAGGCGCAGAGAAAAAGCAGTTAGCAGTGTTAGAAGCCGCGTATCAGCAAGGCTTTTTAAAGTCTAAATCTGATTTACGCCAATTATCACAAGTGTATTTATACAACGGTCTTGCTTATAAAGCGGCGAATGTGATGAGTAAAGCCATGAAAGACGGTGTCGTTGAACAATCTGATAAAAACTATGCTTTTGTTGCAGAAGCCATGGTGCAAGCAAAAGAAGACGAAAAATCACTGCCGTATTTTGCTAAAGCTGCTGACTTAGTGCCGCACGGTCAGTACGACCAGCGTATCGCAGAGGTGAGCATTAACCTTGAAAAATACGACGAAGCAGCAGATGCAGCCCGTAAAGCACTTGATAAAGGCGGCTTAGAGTTTGAATCGAATGTGTATGTAGCCTTAGGAATGGCACAGTACAATTTACAAAACTTTGATGCCTCTATTTTAGCGTTTGAGCAAGCGGAAAAGCACAAAAAGTCACAGCGTTTAGCTGAGCAATGGATCAAGTACGTGAAGCGTGAAAAAGTACACGCCGAAACGTTACGTACCGCATTGCTCTAATTTGTATTCAACAGGCAAGCGTACAAAATAACTTAATTATAATCGCAACACCAAAGCTGCCTTCGGGCGGCTTTTTTCCGTTGTTTAATTTAAGTTAACCCTCTAATTTTAAAGTCAATTACATTGTCATTTTATGTTTATTAAAATGTAACCACTTTGTCATACAGCTCCCGTAAGGTAGTCGCAGTTTAAAACTCAAGTGACCCAAAAGCATTACTTTACAGTGCTTTTTGGTGACTTGAGTTTATGCGCTAACACAATAATTAAATATCTATCTTAACGGAGTGAACAATGAAATTATCTGGCTTATTCAAGGTTAGTCTTGTAGCGACAGCAATCTCACTAGCAGGTTGTGGCGGTGGTGATATCAACATCAACGTAGAAGAAACGGTCGAACAACCAACTACACCTACTAACCCAACTACACCACCAACCACGGAAGAATTACCCGGTGTATACAGCCAAAGCCTTTCGAACGAAGTATCTGCTGCATTAGGTCGCGATATAACAGTACAAGTTCTTTCAGGTGTAATCACAGAAGATACAACATTATCGACAGACGCATTCTGGGCCCTTGATGGTGCTGTTTTCGTTGGTAACGATAAAGCAGACAGTGCAACATTAACTATCGAACCAGGTGCCGTTGTATTTGGTAACAATGGTTCTGATTATTTAGTAGTGAGCCGTGATTCAAAAATTGAAGCGACAGGGACGAAAAATGACCCAATTATCTTTACTTCTAAACAAGACGTAATTGGTGAAGAAACATCAGCTGGCCAATGGGGCGGTATGGTGCTTCTTGGTAACGGTATCTCTAATAAGTGTCCTGCTGAAGGCGATTGTGCTCTACAAGTTGAAGGTGTTGAATCAGGTGCTGTATTCGGCGGTACAGACAATACAGATAGTTCAGGTACTTTAAAGTACGTTGTTGTTAAAAATGCGGGTTATGAAATTGCACCAGATAATGAACTAAATGGTATTACATTTGGTGCTGTTGGTTCTGGTACAACGGTTGAGTACTTACAAGTTCACAACAACTCAGATGATGGTGTTGAATTCTTCGGTGGTGCGGTAAATCTGAAGCACGTTGTATTAACAAGCATCGACGATGATAGCATCGACTGGGATAATGGTTACCAAGGTAAAATGCAATTCGTTTATGTTGAACAAGATCCAGATTCAACAGATGCAAACCGTGGTATCGAAGCAGATAACGACGGTAGCACACCTTCTAAAGAACCAAAATCATTACCAATCATTTCTAACTTAACAATCATCGGTAACAACTTCGATGGTGAAGACGATGCAGAAGGTATCTACCTTCGTGAAGGTACAGGTTTACACCTTTACAACTCTGTGATCACTGGCTCTGACGAAATGGGTGAGTGTTTAGAAATTGAAGGTGCTGAAGACGGTGCAAGCGAAACAGTTAACAATGCTAACGATGGCACTATCTTAATGCAAAACACGTTTATGTCGTGTACCAATGGCGAAAACTTCAAAAACCCAGTTGATGGTAGCGGTAATTCATTACTAGAGCTTGAAACGTGGTTTACAGCACAATCTGGTAACGTAATCAATGATAAGCCAATGCTTGGTGCAAACGGTCAACCAATTGCGGGTTCTCCATTACTAGGCGCGGGCCAAGATGTAGCAAATACTGTTGATGCGTTCTTTGATACAGTTGACTTTGTTGGTGCATTAAATGACTCAGATGACTGGCGTGAAGGTTGGGCATTTGGTTACGGCGGCGGTGAAGTAACTGCACCAGCAGCTGTAGCAGGTTGTCCATCAGGTACAACGTCAATTTCTCCAGTTGATGGCAGCACAACAACATGTGAAGTGTCTGGTCGCATTACCGCTGATTTAACTCTTACTGCGGGTAACTACTACGCATTAAGTGGTGCAGTATTTGTAGGTGAAGATAATGCTGATTCAGCTACTTTAACAATCGAGCCAGGCGTAACAGTATATGGCCGTACAGGTGATGATTATTTAGTAATTAGCCGTGGTTCGAAAATTAATGCTAATGGTACTAAAGATGAGCCAATCTCGTTCACTTCAAGCCAAGATGTTATGGGTGGTACTACAGCCGCTGGTCAATGGGGTGGTTTAGTTCTTCTTGGTAACGCACCATCAAACAAGTGTCCAGCAGAAGGCGATTGTGCACTTCAAGTTGAAGGTGTTGAGTCAGGTGCGGTGTTCGGTGGTACTGATACAACAGATAACTCAGGTACGCTTCGCTATGTTCGTGTGATGAATGGTGGTTACGAAATCGCACCAGATAACGAATTAAACGGTATCACGTTCGGTGGTGTTGGTTCTGGTACTACTGTTGAGTATGTGCAAGTTCACCAAAATGCGGATGACGGTGTTGAGTTCTTCGGTGGTAACGTACAAGCGAAGTACTTAGTACTAACAAGCATTCAAGATGACAGCATCGACTGGGACAATGGTTTCCAAGGTAAAATGCAGCACATCCTTGTTAAGCAAGCAGCTGATAACTCAGATGCAAACCGCGGTATCGAAGCCGACAACGATGGTTCTTCACCTTCTAAAACACCTAAATCTAACCCAACAATCGCTAACTTAACAATTATCGGTAACACCTTTAAAGGTGAAGATGACGGTGAAGGTATGTACTTCCGTGAAGGAACTGGCGCGCAAATCTATAACGCAATCGTAACGGGTCCTGAGGGCATGGGCGAGTGTCTTGAGATTGAAGGCGCTGCTTCTGGTGAAAGTGAAACAGTTAAGAATGCACAAGATGGTACGTTAATGATTAAATCATCAGTGATTGCATGTTCTGAAAACTTCAAAGACCCAAGCGGTGTAGATTTCAGTGTTGAGAACTGGTGGACAAACACATTAGGTAACTTAGTTGCTACAGGTCAAACGCAAGTTGTAAATGGTATTTTTACTATCGATACAACCACAGCGACAGACGTTAAAGCAATCGACGGTTTCTTTGATACAACAACGCACATTGGTGCAGTATCTGCTGATAACAACTGGACTGAAGGTTGGACGGTAGGTCTGGAATAACACAGTAAGCGAGGTGCTAAACAGTGCGTTTAGCACCTTTAAATAACTTTCTGTAACGTATTTCAGATAGAGGTAAACATGAAACAATATTCAAAACAGTTCAGCTTAACAGCACTCAGTGCAGCCATTTTATGTGGCTTGACTGTCTCGGTACACGCAGCTGAAGCAGACGAAGAAGCTGTTCTCGAAGAAGTTGTTGTAAGTGCAAGTCGGTTGAAAGGCACTGCAACAGCTGTTCTAGAAGAGCGCAAACAGCAAGCTTTCGTTGCTGATATTATGGGTGCTGAGCAAATTTCTCGTAGTGGTGATAGTGACGCTGCAGCAGCGCTTCGCCGTGTAACAGGTTTAACACTTGTTGATGGTAAGTTCATTTATGTTCGTGGTCTTGGTGAGCGTTATTCAAGTACACAGCTCAACAACTCTGCTGTACCAAGCCCAGACCCAACACGTTCTGTATTACCACTGGATTTATTTCCATCAGGTATTATTGAAAGTTTATCAGTACAAAAATCATATTCACCATCGATGCCTGCATCTTTTGGTGGTGGTAACGTTGATATCCGCTTAAAAAGCATTCCAGATCAATTTGTTTTTGATGTATCAGGTCAGCTTGGCTATAACACCAACAATTTTGACGATGGTCTTGAGTACAACGGTGGCTCTGATGATTGGTATGGTGTTGACGATGGTACGCGTGAAATCCCTCGTCCTATACTAGATGTATATCAAAGCGGTCAATCGCTTGATGATTTAACACCTGAGCAAAGCCGCGCTTTAGCGATGTCGTTAAATCGCGATTATGATCCAAAATCAGCAAAGGTTGATCCCAATACTAAGTTCACTGCAACGTTAGGTAATAGCGTTGAATCAGATAAATGGCGCTACGGTTTCTTATCGTCGTTTAGCTACGATATTAAGCATGTTGTTGCAGACGAATATCAAGGTCAAGGTTTCTTAATTGGTGACAATTCAACAACCATGATCCGTGGTTATGACCAAGTGCTTAGTACCGAGCATACAGTTAAAACATCTGGCATGATCACTGTCGGTGTAGAGTATGATAAAGCGCACAAAATTGACTACACAGCCTTAATCTTACGGGATACTGAAGATCAAATATCAGACCGTTTAGGAATAGACCAAAATAACAACACGTCGGATAACAAACGTGTTCGTTCGTATGATGTGCGTTATGAAGAGCGTGAGTTAATTGTTAATCAATTAAAGGGTATGCATACCTTTGAATGGTTAAATTACGCGGGCTTTGATTGGAAGTACTCAATGGGTCGTTCAAACCGTTATGCACCAGGTAACATGGAAACTCGCTTCATTGTTACTGATGCAAATGAAGACGGCTTTTACGATACTGTCAATGAAAGTGCATTAACCAATGCGACAACCGCGGCGCGTTATACATTCCAAGATTTGGACGATGAAGTAGAAAACTACGGTTTTAACTTTACACTGCCTATTATGTTAGAGGGCATTGATATCGAGCTTAAATCGGGTGCAGACTTTATTTCTAAGGAGCGTTCTGCGACAAACCGCCGTTTTGATATTAATACACGTGCTTTTTCAGATGTTGATTTAACGGGTAGTAAGCTAAATACAATTTTATCTGATGATGTACTTACTAATGCAACACTGACACAGCCAATCTTAAACGATACAACGGTTTCTGGGGATGACTACAAGTCTGCGCAAAAAGTAGATGCTTATTACTTTGAAGCAGATTTATTCTTCAATAACACATGGCGGATCAGTGGCGGTTTAAGGTGGGAAGATTTCCGTCAAGTATCTGTTCCTCTTGACCCATTTACTGGTGGTCTTGCATCTTCAATTGATTACGATGAGTTAGATCAACTCGCATTTCGTGAAGACGACGTTTATAGCGCACTTGCTTTAACTTATGTGCAAAACGACGAAACGCAATGGCGCTTAAGTTACGGTGAAACTGTTGTTCGCCCAGATTTACGTGAGATTTCTGACGCGACTTATATCGATCCGCTTACTGAATACCCTGTAGGTGGTACGCCAGGTCTACGTACAACCCAAATCAAAAACTATGATTTCCGCTGGGAAAACTATTTTGATACGGGCGAGAACTTCTCTATTGGTGTGTTCTATAAAGACATGGTTGATCCAATTGAGTCTGTTCAATCACCAGCTCAAGATGGTCCACCACTGGTACGTATTGCGAATGCAGAAGATGGTTATGTTGCTGGTGTTGAATTTGAATACCTGAAAGATTTTGCTTTCTTAGGTGGATTCTGGCAAGACGTGTTCATGACAGGTAACGTGACTCTAAGTGACTCAGAAATCAACATCGACCGTCAGGCGATTGTTGAACAAACAGGGGTTTCTGCAGCGGTTACAAATACAACACGTCGCATGACGGGTCATTCAAAATATGTTGTGAATATGCAGTTAGGCTATGACGCACCAAGTGGTCAGCATGCCTCTACGCTAATCTATAACGTATTTGGTGAGCGAATCATTATTCCAGGTATTGAAGGTCAGGAAGATTGGATGGAGCAACCATTTCATTCTTTAGACTTTAACTACACCTATTTCCCTGATTTCAACTCAAGCTTGAAGTTCAAAGTGACGAATATCTTGGGCGCAAAATCTGAAATAGAGTCAGCCGGTACTTTAACGCGTTCGAAAGAGAAAGGCACTGAGTTCTCAATTGAGTACAAATATCAGTTCTAATACTCTGCCCAAGGAAGGATACAATAATAAATCCTAACGTTGATTTAGCCCTGCAATAGCGGGGCTTTTTTGTATCCGTATTGAGTAAACAGCATTGCATGTTATGGTAGAGCTTAGTTGTCATAACAGGGATTAAGAATGAGCCTACGATTAATTTTAAATGGTAAAAAAGCAGGCAATGAGCAATTACGCGAAGCCGTCTCTAAATTTCGACAAACAACCCCGTTAGAGGTTCGAGTAACCTATGAAGGAGGCGATGTTGAGCGACTGATTTACGAGGCAAATAAAGAGGGCGTAAAACGGGTTATTGTTGCTGGTGGTGACGGCACGGTCAACGAAGCTGTGAACGCCTTAATGAAAATTGAGCATTCTCAAAGACCAGCACTTGCCATACTCCCAATGGGGACGGCAAATGACTTTGCTTGCTCTGCAAACATTCCGACTGAATACTTGTCGGCGCTCACGTTGGCTTTTGAAGGACATACTCAAGAAGTGGATGTTGTTGAAGTCGATAAACGATTTTTTATTAATGTTGCCAGTGCAGGCTTTGGGGCAAAAATTACCGCCACCACACCGCCAGCACTTAAAAATTTGCTTGGCGGCGGTGCATATACACTCGCTGGGCTTGTTCAAGCGCTGAGCTTTGTTCCTTACAGTGGTCAACTTTCTTTGCCCGATGGTCAGCACAGTTCCGGTGAGATCATTGCCGCTGCCGTGTGTAATGGCCGACAAGCCGGTGGCGGACAGTTACTCGCACCCGATGCGTATATTAATGATGGCATGGTTGATCTTGTTGCTTTCACCTCATTTGCAATTTCAGATGTGCCTGCGGTTATCGAAGAGTTAAGCAACTACCCCAATTCTTCACAAAAGTGGGTGAAACGCTATCAAGTGCCTTGGCTTGAATGGCAAACGCAAACTGAAATGCCAATTAACCTCGATGGCGAGCCAATTACCTCAAAACAACAAACATTTAAAGTCTGTGCTAATGCAGTAAACCTTGTATTGCCAACTGACTGTCCATTAATTAAATAAAATAATATGAAATAATTTTAAGTTCCATTATCTGCGCTGGTTTTGTGCCATTCACAATGCTAGATTAGCTCTGTAAAAATTAAACTCTTACGCAATGGATTTTAATTTTTAACAGCTTAGGTACTTGGAATGAATCAAACAGTGGAACAAACAATGAAAAAAGTAGGATTAGTCGGTTGGCGGGGCATGGTTGGCTCTGTGTTATTGGATCGTATGCAGCAAGAAAATGATTTTTCTCAAATCGACACGACTTTTTTCACCACCTCACAAACCGGTCAATTAGGCCCTGATATTGCGGGCCCAGCAAAACCACTTCTTGATGCAAACGACATTACTGCGCTTTCGCAAATGGATATTATTGTTACCTGCCAAGGCGGCGATTACACAAAAGCCGTTTACCCGCAGTTGCGCGAGTCTGGTTGGCAAGGTTACTGGATTGATGCTGCGTCGGCACTGCGTATGAGTGACGACAGTATTATCGTGCTTGACCCTGTAAACAAAGATGTGATTGAACAAGGGTTAGAGCAGGGGGTTAAAACCTTTGTTGGCGGCAATTGTACTGTATCACTTATGTTACTTGCGCTTGGTGGATTATTTGAACAAGACTTGATTGAATGGGTCAGCCCAATGACATATCAAGCAGCTTCAGGCGCCGGTGCTCGCAACATGAAAGAGTTAATTGCACAAATGGGCGCAATTCACGAAACGGTTGCTGACAAACTGGCTGATCCTAATGCCGCTATTCTTGAAATTGACAAATTAGTCACCGAAAAAATTGCATCAAGCGATTTACCACAAGACCAATTTGGCGTGCCTTTGGCGGGTAGCCTTATCCCTTGGATTGATGTGCCAATGCCAAGCGGTCAAAGTAAAGAAGAGTGGAAAGCGCAAGTCGAAGCTAATAAAATTTTGGGCACCAGCAAGCAGCCTGTCCCGGTTGATGGCTTGTGTGTTCGTATTGGCGCAATGCGATGCCACTCGCAAGCAATGACCATTAAATTGCGTAAAGATATCAGCGTAGAAAAAATCGAAGAAATTCTTGCGTCTCACAATGAATGGGTCAAAGTTATTCCAAACGACCGCGATATTACAGCAACAGACCTAACACCTGTTAAAGTGACTGGCACGTTGTCTATTCCGGTAGGCCGTATTCGTAAATTAGCTATGGGCCCAGAATATATCAGTGCATTTACGGTTGGTGACCAACTGTTATGGGGTGCTGCTGAACCACTTCGTCGTATGCTACGCATAATTGTTGATGGCTAAAATTAAGTTGTAATAGTTAAATCAGGCTGGCACTTTGCTGGCCTTTTTAAGCAATAAAGGAAAGTAATGCACACACCCAGCAAGTGGAAAATGACACCGGAGCGAGTCTCACAATTTATAAAAACCTATAGCTTTGCGTTGATGGTAGACAGTGAATTTGAAGCCACACATTTGCCTTTAGTATACAAAGCTGATGAGGGGGAATTGGGGACCTTGTATGGTCATGTATCACGTGCAAATCGTCATGGTAAGGGCTTAGATAAAACCTGCGTATTAGTGGTTTTTAGTGGTCCGCATAGCTATATATCTCCAACCTGGTATGCAGAAAAACCTGCTGTGTCGACGTGGAACTACGCTGCGGTCCATGTTCAAGGTGAGGTTGAATATCTTGATAATGAGAATACCTTAGCCTGCTTAGATGAGTTAATTAGCCAGTATGAGCCGAGTATTTTACACGATACCGACTTGCTACCTGCTGATTACCAAGCAAAACTACTGCGCGGTATTGTCGGAATTAAAATTAATGTTCAGTCAGTACAAGCAAAAGAAAAACTTGGCCAACACAAGTCAGCAGCGGATCAACAAGGTGTTGTTGCAGGGTTACAAGCTGATACACACTCAGATGCACAGGCTTTATTGCGCTATATGCTTAAACACGAAATTGGAATAGGCAGCTAATTTGCATCCTGCAAAAGCTGCCAATTGGTTGGAAGGTCATTAGCGCTTGGTTTGTTAAATATTTGTTTCATTACTAGAGGTAAAGCTAGTCTACAATGTATATCTGTCAACCTATTGTCATATCATAAATAAATTAAAGACTTGAACCACTTGCCTACCCAACTTTGTGCCTAATAAATTTCCAACTATTTATTTGCTCAATTGAAACCACCTCACTATATTTTCGTAAGTACTTAGTTGGAAGTCTACAATGAACATCTCACAAGCCTCACAACTATCTGATTCTACAACACAGCAACAACAAGCTCTTGAAATGGCAGCGACTGCAATTAATGAAATGGCTGCGACAGCGAATGAGGTCTCCGCAAGTTGTGCGAATGCAGCAGAGCTTGCAACGCAAACACAGCATGCTTCTGAGCTTGGACAAAATGTCATTTCAGAAACTGTAGAGAGTGTTGTGTCGCTTTCTACTGTGATAACAAAAGCGACTCAAGATATCACTCAGCTTGATGCTGAAAGTGAAAATATCATGTCGATTCTCAGTGTCATAAGAGGCATTGCTGAGCAAACAAACTTATTAGCACTGAATGCTGCAATAGAGGCTGCTCGAGCGGGCGATCACGGTCGTGGATTTGCTGTGGTTGCTGATGAGGTTCGTGCGCTGTCGCAAAGAACGTCTGAGTCAACGGAGGAAATAGCAACCCAACTTAGTACGCTTCGCAAAATGTCTGACCAAGTATCCAAAGAAATGGCCGCAAGTTGAAACCGCACTCATAAAACCGTTGAGCTTGCACATTCTGCGCAACAGCAGTTTAGCGAGATCACATCGTCTATTGTCAATATTAGTGACCTTAACACACAAATAGCGACTGCAGCCGAGGAGCAGCAGCATGTAGCAGAAGACATAAACCGCAATGTTGTCGAAATTAAAAATGCGGCAGACGATGTAAGTGACATTGCACAGAGTGCGCGTCAAAATGGTGAAAGACTTAATCAGCTGTCTCATTTACTGACAGACTTAGTGGGTAAATTTAAGGTATGAGGTGCAACAGCCTAATGTTTTCTTTTCTAATTCATCTCGGGGTTTAGTAGGTAGTTACACTTACTCTGTTTCCATTTTATTACTTTTTATTGATTTGGTAATACATAAAGGCTAATTTGAGGTTTAGACTGTAAAGCGTATAAGTTAAATATGACGAGAAAAATACTAAAATCAGCTCAAAATAATCAAGCACTCTATATTATTTGTTTAATGCTTTTTCTCGTTGTTGCTTTTCACCTTCTGGTTAGTTATCTGCAAGTCAGCTATCAAAAGGAATTTTCGCAATCTTTGTTATCAAAAGCTGAAGACATATCAAGCGATTTAGGCTCTTCTATTCAGGAGGCTTCAGCATTATCTCCTCTTGAGTGTGATGCTCAGACAATCAATAAGTTGCGCATTATTCTTTCTAAACATGAATTTACGCATGACTTAGGTTTGATTTTTAATAATAAAGTTAATTGCTCAGCAAATTGGGGACTTCTTGCTGATTCAACGCCACTTGACAGTGTTTTGTATCATTCTCCATCGGGCTACTATTTTGCTTCTCAAGTTGCGAATATTTTTCCTGTTGCAGCGAAATATGACATTACAAATAAAGGGAGTGTAATTGCCTTTACAATTAATGCCCCTTTTAAAAACTTTGATCAATTAAATAAAAATTTTTCATATAAAATTATTTCAAAGAATAGAAAATACACCTTTCATAACTATGCGGCACACTACCAGTTTAAAACAGATACACTGCTTAAACCGCAAGTGGTAGAAACTTGTAGCACTCAATTCCAATACTGCATTGAGACATACAATAACCGGCCTGGTTTACTGTATTTCCCTTTTTACATTTCTGCTCTTTTAATCGGTTTAATTGGGTTTATTAGCTTTTTAATTGCTTACTCAATTTGTTCATATTTAGATAAAAGCCACTCAATGGAATTTAGGTTTCGTAAAGCCATTGAAAACGAAGAATTATATTTGGAGTATCAGCCAATACTCGAGCTGAAAAGTAACAAAATTATTGGTGTAGAAAGTTTGATAAGGTGGAAAGATTCTGTTTACGGTAATGTTTCGCCAGAGCTTTTTTTAGGTATTGCAGAGCAGCTAAGTTTGTATCCAACTCTTGCGTATAACTCGGTCAAAAAAGCGCTTAATGAACTTTCGCCTGTTTTACGTGCTGATTCTGATTTCAGCGTGGCAATCAACATTAACGCTTATGAAATTCAAACAAAAGAGTATTTAGATTATTTATATGATTTATGCACTGAAAATAAAATAAAACCACAGCAAATCAAAATTGAAATCACCGAGCGAATAGAGCTTCCATTGGACGAATTGTCATGTTTTGCTTCAAAAGCTAAAACATACGGCTTCTCTATTTCTCTTGATGATTTTGGAACAGGAGTTTCAAACCTAGTGTGGTTAACCGAAATCAATTTTGATGTGATCAAAATAGACAAGGTTTTCACTCAATCAATATCTGATGAGTTGAAGCAAGAAATGTTGTTAGCCATTATGTCATTAATAACAAACCTAAACCGCACTGTTATTTTTGAGGGGGTTGAGACAGTTGAAGAATATAACTTTATTAAAAATTACAATGACGACTATCAGGTTCAAGGCCAAGGTTGGTACTTTTACAAGTCGTTGCCTTTAACTGAGTTATTGCATGTATTAGGCCAGCAAGGTGGCGATTAAAATACGTATAAAAATACATATAATCATCATTGCCCTTGTTGGTTATCACTTATGGCGGGTGCACGGCCCTTTTTGTATAAACAGAAATAGAACGTTTATTCAGTTTTAAATGGCAAGGGGAAACCCTTTGAGCAGTGCATGATGCCTTACAGTATGACTCACAGCTGCCCACTCGAATATGAAAGCTGTGAGCTTATCAGTTATTTAATACGTTATTCACGCTTATCTTTTGCTTATTTAGTTATTCGGGATATGCTGGCACAACGAAATCTAATTAATCAGAAGTAGCAAATGAAGCTTAATCAAGTCACGTTACCAGTAAAAAACATGAATGAGGCGGTGGCTTTTTATTTAACTCTTGGTTTTATTCAAATTGTAGATACACCTCACTACGCGCGTTTTAAATGTACCAATGGAGACGCGACATTTTCGCTGTCGTTAGAAAGCGGGGACTTTAAGAGTCATGCTGTTATCTATTTTGAAGAAGAACATCTTGATGCTCTTTACTCGAGCCTTGTTAAAAAGGGAATTACTTTTGAACAACCGCCAACAGCGCAGCGCTACTTATGGACAGAAGCTATTTTGAAAGACCCTTCAGGTAACAAAATTAAACTGTATTGGGCAGGTGAAAACCGCTTGAATCCACCATGGAAAGTGGAAAAACGTGGATAAAATAAAGGCGCTAGGTTTTGCACTCTAGCGCCTCATAACTAAAAACTGTTAAATAAAAAAGTTATTTTCTTTCTTTAAGTAATTGTTTTAGCTCTGCCATTTCAGCTTGTAATTGAACAATTTGGCCTTTTGTGGCGGGCATGTCATCGTCGCTCGTTTGTTCTTCACGCGCATTACGATGCTCTTCAGACATGACTTCTAATATGGCACCGACCATCATATTTAAGAACACGAATGCAGTTAAGAATATAAACGTTAAGTAGAAAATCCAGCTTAGTTTATACACCGCCATGGTTTCATACATTACGTCGGTCCAGTCTTCAAAGGTGGCAATACGAAATAGAGTTAGCATTGAAATTGACACATCGCCCCACAAAACAGGGTTAATATCGGCAAATAACATGCTACCCATTGCGGCATATATGTAGAAGATAACGAACATTAACAGGGCGATATAGCCCATTTGCGGTATGGCTTTTAATAGCGAATTAACCAACAATCGCAGCTCTGGGATCATCGACACTAATCGCAAAACGCGGAAAATACGTAACAGCCTTGCGATGAAAATAGTTGACCCCGCAGCAGGATAAAGGCTTCCGACGACGATGATAAAATCGAAAATATTCCAGCCTTTTGTAAAAAAGTCTTTTATGCCACGGCTGGCAATAAAGCGGATCACAAGCTCAATCAGAAAGAAGACAGTGATCCCCATGTCCATCCAGTGCAAGGCAATTTCTGCGGTTGGATGTAACGAGTACGTGTGCGCGCCAACAGTTAACGCCGAAATAACAATGACCGCGATAACAAATGATTGAAAAATTTTACTTTTATCGATACGCTGAAACAGCTCTTGTAACTGCGACAACATCATAGATGACCCTTTGGTAATAAGATTTTAAACCCACGCAATATACAGTAAAACACAGTGCCAATGTATAACTTAAGAAAGGAAATTTAATGTTTTTTAACGCTTTAAAGTTTGTGGCTTTAGCAGCCTTATTCGTTATGCTGAGTGCATGTAGCTCTGATGCACGGTATCACGAAATTCAATCGGCCCGTTTAAATGAATGCAATTACTTAGCAGATAAAGAGTATCACGAGTGTGTAAAACGCCAAGAAGACAGTTACGAAGAATTTAAAAAACAACAAGTTGAAAATGACTAAAACCGAAAAACGCCTTGATAAAGCCATTCGTGTTGCGTTAACTCACGCGTGTGAGCAAGCTAAAGAGACAGTCAGTGAGTTTTTATGGCTAACTCATACCGCTGACTTAAAAAAACTGCCTCAATCACTTAAAATAAAGTGTTTTTTCAATACGTTGCCAATTAACGAAAATCAAAAGCAACTGATAGTAAACTTAATTATTGATGAACTTAATACGATAGATATAACTATAAACGCGAAGGCAATTTCATTTTTAAAGGAATAAATATGTTTTTGAATTTAACGGCGAAGCACATGTTATCTTTGAATTCAGCACTGTCTGTGTTGTTTTTAGGCGTGGGTGTTTATGGCATACTGTCTGACGACGCGTTGCCGTTTCCATCATTTAGCGCTTTTGTTGCTGCCGTTTTTTTTGCTCTGCAAGCCGTTCGCTCAACAGATAAATTTGCTGCAAAAACCGCACTGAGTAACACGCTAATTGCAACAAATACTCACCTTAAAGTAACGCAGTTTTATTACAGCTCGAAAGAGCAGTTGCTTGAATTAAATCGAATTACTGAGTTTAAAGTCGCCGATAATTACTTAGCGGTCATTCTGGATAGAAATGGTCAAGGCTATGATTTTCAAATTAAAGGAAAATCAGACGCTATAATCGAAAGACTTAACGATATCATTCCCCATCAAGCGCTTAAAAACACGTCAATCACACGGGTTTAGTTTGGTAACTGCGCCACAAATAGCTATAATCGGCAAAAATTAATGAAAGAGACTTTGCTATGGCAGTGCCTACGCGTTCACAAATTTCTATTGGTTGTGAAGTGAATATTGTATTAAAGCAAGATCAACGAACAGGTCAGTTAACCCAAGGTGTGGTGTCACGTATTTTGACAAAATCACCTAACCATCCACACGGCATAAAAGTGCAGTTAGACGATGGTCAAGTAGGTCGTGTAAAAGAGATTTTATCATGAGTGTGTTAACCGAAGCTGAGTTTTGGCAGTTAGTTACCGCAGAAGATAAAACCGCGGAGCCTGAGTCTGTATGTAATGCATTAAAAGCAAAGCTAACTGACTTATCTGATGAACAGTTGATGGAATTTGATAAGCAGTTTAGTCTTCGCATGCGTAAAGCCTACACATGGGACTTATTCGGTGCTGCCTTTGTAATGGCAGGTTGTAACGACGATTACGGATTTTCAGAGTTTTTATGTTGGCTGATTTCACGTGGCGAGCAGGTATTTATAAATGCCCTTGAAAACCCGGATTCAATCGCTGACTGTACACCGGTTTATCATTTAAATGAGCAACCTTACCCTTATTTAGATGAGTATGATCTTATCGCAGGTATGCTGTACGAAGAGCGAAATGATGATGAACTGCCGTTTATTCCGTCGGGGCTTGAACAGCCAAAAGGCAAGCGCTTTAAAGATAAAGCTAAGTTTTTAAAACAAACCTACCCAAATCTATACGCAAAATACTGGCAACAACCAAATTAATATAAAGCACCGTTCAGGTGCTTTTTAATGGCCTAATACATACCTTTCTAAAGCTCATCAACAATTTATTAGTACCCAAATCAAATCATTTTGTGTTATATTATTCATGTTTAATTCAGCACAATTAACAACATAAATCAGCAGACTAGATTAATTCGGTTTGCTACAACACATATCAAAGGAAATGACAGTGTCAGAAAATGTTTATCAAGCCCCAGAAGCAAACCTCGCTTCGGCATCAACAGAAACTACCACTTTAACGATGAAAGAAATTTTGTTTTCTTTTAATGGTCGTATACCTAGAAAAACCTATTGGTATTCTTTCTTAGGTATTATCGTAGCTTCATTTGTTTTTATGTTCTTAGTCGCATTATTAACAGCGGGTAATGAAACAGCAATTTCTGTGATCACACTAATCTTTTATATCCCACTTATGTGGGTTTCGCTTGCGGTTCAAGTAAAGCGCTGGCATGACCGTAATAAATCAGGTTGGTGGGTACTGATTGGCTTAGTTCCTGTTATTGGTGGTATTTGGGCGTTAATTGAAAATGGTTTTTTAGCGGGTGATGAAGCTGAGAACCGTTTCGGTAAGCCAACTGTTTTATAAGTCTTTGCAGTGTGCTCTAATGGCTAGAGCACACATAATTCAGCCTTTACGATGAGCCATTTAACGACACTTCAAATTGCCCGCTTTATTATCAGCTTTAGTTGGCTTTATCATGGGTTGATGCCAAAACTTATCCATATTGCCCCCTTAGAACAACAAATGACGGCAAGTTTTGGTTTTAATGCTGAAATTTCAATGCTCATCACTCGGGCAGCTGGCATAGGTGAAATTATATTTGCCGTGCTGTTTTTTATCTTCTACCGTTCAATCTTAATCAATATTCTCAATATAGCCGCTTTAGTTGGACTAATGCTGTCTGTTGCCGTTTTACAACCTGCACTTTTAATCGAAGCGTTTAATCCTGTGACTACAAACCTCGCAATTATCGCGTTTAGTGTTGTATTAATAAATGAGCTTAAAGGTACTCAACGTCAGTAATATTGTTATTAAGCTGTATAACAGTGTTTTATTTCTTCAATCATGGCGTTTGCAATTGGCGAATTAGCGTTTGTTTTTGAGGTGATCAACACCACCGGAATATCATAATGGTACTTGGCTGGTTGAATAGCCTTAAACATACCTTTATCTACCCAGAACTGCGCATAGTGATCGGGTAAATAACCAATAAACTCACCCGATAGAATCAAGTGGGCAATGCCTTCATCGTGATAAGCCACCGCACTGTTTTGATAATTCAAACCGTCGTTACGGCTTTCTTTATCGCGCATATAGTTACTGGTGATTACTTCAGCTTCTTTTATTAGTTTATTAATGTGCCCGTCTTCGCAATCAAATAATGGGTGGCCTTTCGCACAATATAAAAAGTTGGTTTCGTTATGCAGGGGAGTGTAGTGTAAACCGCGAATATGATGGCGGCTCACGCCAATGCCAACGAGTGAGCGGCCATTAGCTACCGATGTTTCGACTTCTCGGGCTTCACATACATTAATATCAAACTGAATATTGTTACTCTTTCTTTTTAGTGTGGCTATGACGCGGGGGATCACACAGCGTGGGTCACTCACCATGGTATCTATCATGGCGATGCTTAAGCGCCCCGATAACTCATTTTTAGAGCTGGCGACTGTATTGGCGAATGCTTCACATTGTTGTAAAAGCTCAATTGAAGCTTGATAAGTAATGGCGCCAGCATCGGTAATTTCAAACCCACTGCGGCCACGCTTACATAATTTAATGCCAAGCCTAACTTCTAAATCTGATAAATGAGCACTGATAGTTGAGCGGCCAATATTTAATCGCGACTCAGCCGCCGACAGCCCCCCACACTCTACAATTGCTACAAAAACGCGCAATAAGCGCAGGTCTACATCATGAACTTGCATGGCGATTCTTATAGTTCGATAAATCTGGAATGAATAACGATAATTATGCATTTGTAAAACATCTAGAGCAAGTTAGCATTGCATTAAATAAAACTAATCCTGTTCTTTAGGAGTTATAAATGACATTTAAGTACGGTATTGACCAGTTAACGTTAGACAGCGTTAATGCTATTGCAGCGGGTACGTTACAGGCAGAGCTTTGCCAAGAAGCGATTGATAAAATTAATAAAAGCCGCCAAAACGTAGATAAAATGGCTGCCTCTGATAAAGCCATTTATGGCATTAACACAGGTTTTGGCCCGTTATGTGATACGCAAATATCTCCAGAAGAAACTAACCTGTTACAAAAGAACTTATTAATTACTCATGCTGTCGGCGTGGGTGAGCCCATTGCTAAACCAATTTCAAAGCTAATGCTTATTACTAAAGTGCACGCACTAAGCCAAGGTTATTCAGGTATTCGTTTAGCGGTTGTAGAGCGCATGCTTAAGTTTATTGAGCTTGATATTATCCCGGTTGTGCCAGAACAAGGCTCAGTGGGCGCATCAGGCGACTTAGCTCCTTTATCACACTTATTTTTACCCTTATTAGGTGAAGGTGAGTTTTGGATTGATGGTGATATTAAGCCAGCTGCAGAAGTACTCAAAGAGCATGGTTTAGAGCCAATGGAGTTACATGCTAAAGAAGGCTTAGCGCTTATCAATGGCACACAATTTATTTTATCGCATGCGATCACTGCACTCACAAAAATGGGTTACTTACTAGACCTTGCCGATATAGCAGGGGCGATGAGTATTGAAGGTATGCAGGGTAGCCAATCACCGTTTCGTGAAGAGCTACATGCAATTCGTGCCTTTAAAGGTAATGTTGAAGTGGCAGCGCGTATGCGTCGCTTTTTCGAAGGCTCTGAAAACATGGCGTCGCACACAGATTGTGACCGTGTTCAAGACCCATATTCACTGCGTTGTATTCCACAAGTGCATGGTGCATCACGCAACGCATATAACCACTTAAAAGAACTTGCTGAAACAGAAATGAACTCAGTAACTGATAACCCAATAGTTATCAGCGAAGAAGAAGCTATTTCGGGTGGCGGTTTCCACGGTCAACCCCTTGCTATGGTATTAGATTACGCATCAATTGCGGCGGCTGAGCTTGGTAATATTGCTGACCGTCGTTGCTATTTATTACTTGAGGGTTTACACGGTTTACCGCGCTTATTAACCTCATCTGGCGGTTTGAACTCAGGCATGATGATCCCACAATACGTGACAGCGGCATTGGTAACAGAAAACAAATCACTGTGCTTCCCACCATCGGCAGACAGTGTACCAACATCAATGGGCCAAGAAGACCACGTATCAATGGGTAGTATCTCGGGTCGTAAACTAAACCAGATTTTAGGAAACCTTGATAAAATTTTTGCAATTGAGCTGATGTATGCAGCGCAAGCTATCGAATTTAGACGCCCTAATAAGTGCTCAGATATCATTGAAGAAAACTTTGCAATTATTCGTAACAAAGTGGCTAAGTTAGAAGAAGATCGTTTACTTAAACCTGACATTGATGCCATGGTTACACTCGTTAAATCGCAAGCGTTTAAAGTAAACTAAGGGAGCAAATAATGACTTTCCAAGAACAAATTAAACAAGGGATCCCAAGCGTTTTACCAGAGCCTAAAGCTTATCCAAGCGATGCTAACCGCGCTCCAAAACGTAAAGACATTTTATCAGCAGACGAAAAGCAATTGGCTATTCGTAATGCGTTGCGTTATTTCCCGAAAGAGTGGCACCAAGAGCTAGCCACTGAATTTGCACAAGAGCTAAAGCAATTTGGTCGCATTTACATGTATCGCTTTAAGCCTAACTATGACCTTAAAGCACGTTCAATTAGCGATTACCCAGCAAAATGTGAACAAGCTGCCGCAATTATGCTTATGATCGACAATAACCTCGATCCTGCGGTTGCACAGCATCCAGAAGAGCTGATCACTTATGGTGGTAACGGTGCAGTATTCCAAAACTGGGCTCAGTACTTATTAACCATGAAGTACTTAAGTGAGATGGAAGAAGACCAAACGTTACACATGTATTCAGGTCATCCGATGGGGTTATTCCCGTCTTCGGTTGAAGCACCGCGTGTTGTTGTTACCAACGGTATGATGATCCCGAACTATTCAAAACCTGATGATTGGGAAAAATTCAATGCACTGGGTGTAACGCAATATGGTCAAATGACCGCAGGTTCATTCATGTACATTGGCCCGCAAGGTATCGTTCACGGTACAACTATTACGGTAATGAATGCGTTCCGTAAAGTACTTGAAAAAGGCGAATCACCAAAAGGTAAGATTTTCTTAACTGCTGGTTTAGGCGGCATGAGTGGCGCACAACCAAAAGCGGGTAATATTGCAAACTGTATTACAGTGTGTGCAGAGGTAAACCCGAAAGCGGCTACAAAACGTCACCAACAAGGTTGGGTTGATGAGCTAATTGATAACATGCCTGAACTTGTTGAACGCGTACGCAGCGCGCAACAAAACGAAGAAGTGGTTTCAATTGCGTTCATTGGTAATATCGTTGATGTATGGGAAAGCTTCTTAGCTGAAGATATTTTTGTTCACTTAGGGTCAGACCAAACATCACTGCATAACCCGTGGTCAGGCGGTTATTACCCAGTAGATATCAGCTACGAAGAATCAAACCGTTTAATTCGCGAAGAGCCAGAAGTATTCAAAGAAAAAGTACAAGCGACGCTTAAACGCCATGCTGATGCTATAAACAAACACACAGCAAAAGGCACATATTTCTTCGATTACGGTAATGCATTCTTGCTTGAAGCATCTCGTGCTGGTGGCGATGTGATGGCTGAAAACGGTATTGATTTTAAATACCCGTCGTATGTACAAGATATCCTTGGTCCAATGTGTTTTGACTATGGTTTTGGTCCATTCCGTTGGGTATGTACCTCAGGTAAGCCAGAAGATTTAGATAAAACCGATGCCATTGCTGCACAAGTTCTTGAAAAAATTATGGCTGAGTCTCCAGAAGAAATTCAGCAGCAAATGCAAGACAACATCACCTGGATTAAAGACGCGAAGCAAAACAAACTGGTTGTCGGCTCGCAAGCGCGTATCTTGTATGCGGATGCACAAGGCCGCGCAGATATTGCCAAAGCTTTTAACGATGCAATAAATCGTGGAGAAATTGGTCCTGTAGTTCTTGGCCGCGACCACCATGACGTAAGTGGTACTGATTCACCATTCCGTGAAACATCAAACATTTATGATGGTAGCCGCTTCACAGCCGACATGGCCATTCATAACGTGATTGGTGATGGTTTCCGTGGTGCAACATGGGTATCAATCCATAATGGTGGCGGTGTAGGTTGGGGTGAAGTGATCAACGGTGGCTTTGGTATGCTACTTGATGGCTCTGAAGCCGCTGAACGTCGTTTAAAATCAATGTTACTGTTTGATGTAAATAACGGTATTGCACGTCGTAGTTGGGCGCGTAACGAAGAAGCCAACTTTGCGATTAAGCGTGAAATGGCACGTACACCAAAACTGAAGGTGACGTTATCGAATAACGTTGATGACGAGATTTTATCGAACTTAGATTTTTAAGTTGTGTCAATTCAAAAAGGCCATGTTGCACACGTAGCATGGCCTTTTTTATTTTTTTTAAACTGAACGTGTTGTATCTTTCTTGTATGGAAACAGAAGCGTAATTATTGATGGAAAAATAAAGCCTTTTAAATATGAAAATACAGAAACGTCAGTGGGCGAGTTTGAAAAGTATGTAATGTATTGGGTAATAACTAAAATGAGTATACTAACCCACATACTGAACAAGGCGCATTTCTTCTTTAAAATAACTAAAAACAAAGAGATAATAATAACTACGCGCACCAAAGATTGAAAGTGAGTAAGTAATGAATAATCTATCGGAGGATTTAAAAAATATAAGCTTGAAATTTTTGTTAAGTGGTAAGCTATTAACACTATTCCAAGAGCGAAAATAATGCCCATTCTAATTTTGATAGGTATGTTATTGATTGAGTTTACTCTTTTTTTACTCATAATTTATTATTTCATTAGATTTTATATTAGTAATATAGGGTGGGTGATTAAAGGTTGCTAAATTAATAAGCTTGTTAAACCTGATAATGCAACCAAGAAAAAAAGTGATGTTGAGGGAAACCGAAAAGGATTAATTTTTGCTTTGAGAGCAACAAGAAAGCTCAATATAGAAAAAGAGAAATTTAAGATACAAAGAAATACGATTAGCTCAATTTTGTCTGGGAAAAGTGCTACATATGCATAAGCTCCACCCATAATAAGTGTATACAGTGTCGTAATATGCCAACAGTAATAATTTAGCCATTTTGATGCTACAGGTAGGGTTTTATCAGCTAATAATGGAGCGGCAACTCTTGGTCCACCAATAAATGTATGAACATAAAACGTGATTACGCTCAAAATAGTTGCTTGCCATAAAAAATAAGCTTGCATAGATTTCTCCATTTTTATAGTTATGCAGTTTTTAATAGTTCCACTTTATAAAATCTTTTAGGCAAACCAAGGTAAAATACCAATTATGGTAAGGACTATCCAGCCGGGATGTTTTCCTTTAGTACCAATTAGCACTAATACAGCGCCACACAGCATGGTAATAGAAACAATATTAATTAAAACCTCTGTGATAGATGAATTTGAGGTTGACAATGAAAGCCATATTAAAATACTTGCCATCCCAAACCCAAAAATAGAAACGAGATGCCATGAGGCCCATAAAATTCTAACCTGTCGCGCTTTTAGTAAGTCACCACCATGACTTGGGATTAGTTCGTTATCTCTTAGTTTTTGGAAAATAAGAATCTCACCTAAAAAAGAATGTATTAGGCCGAGAAAAATAGCCAGATAACCTGCTGCTAATATCATCGCATTTTCCTCGTGTCTTATAGTTTGATGGCGATTTTTTATAAATTGCTTTATAACGTGTGGCTTTTTTATTTTTTTGTCAATTGTTTTAATTGATAAACGGGTACATATGAATTTTTATGTTTTATCTAAAATTAATTAAGTTCCCCTTTATTATTCAGGCTTATAAATTTTAACTTATTCATAAGTTATTAATTAAAATGAATTTTATGGTAGGGCTTAGTGAAATTAAGGTGGGTTCCTATTACTAAATATAACATGAAGAGTGTTGAATCTATCAGCCTAGTACATTCAGGCATAATTCGTTTTACTTGTTATTACCATTTAGGCGCATTGTTGAACTCTTTATCTCGGGTTATGCTGAATCAAAAAGGAGGTGACTATGAGTAAAATATTAACGGGTGGCTGTTGCTGCGGTGAAGTGAGTTTTCAGGTAACTGACAATTTTAAGCGTTTTTTCTTTTGCCATTGCGAGCAATGCCGTAAATTATCAGGTACCGCGCATGCTGCAAATTTATTTACCTCACCCGATGCCATCGAATGGCTGAAAGGTGAGCATAATATTACACGTTTTAACTACCCAAATCGTGCATTGTCACGTGCATTTTGTAAAACCTGTGGCTCTGCACTGCCATTTGAATCACAAGATAGCAGCTATCTTTTGGTGCCAGCTGGTAGCTTAAACGAAGAGCCAAGCAAAGAGCTCGACGCACAAATATTCTGCGAAGAGCAAACCGAATGGCATAAAAATGGGTTAAATGGTAAAAAGCTGATTGGCTTTGGTCGAGATTAAGCTCATTTGATAAATACATAAAAGCATACTTACAGGTAAATAGTAAAGTTAGCGAGCTTAAAGGAAATAGCTTGCAGGAGGCGTTTTAACGCCGAGTTTTTAAGGTTCACGGCTGAAGCCGTTCCTACGCAGTTGAGTGTGTAGGCCGGACTTTATCGTGGTTTATGAGAATAGAGTGCGACACTATGTAGGCTGCTATAAGTATGTAGGCCGCTATAAGTGCTGACCTACAAAGCAGAACACTTTCGATGTAGGCGGCGTTTTAACGCCGAATTTTTAAGGTTCACGGCTGAAGCCGTTCCTACGCAGTTGGCGTATAGGCCGGGCTTTATCGTGGTTTATGAGAATAGAGTGCGACACTATGCAGGCCGCTATAAGTATCTAGGCCGCTATAAGTGGTGACCTACACAGTAGAACACTTTCGATGTAGGTGGCGTTTTAACGCCGAATTTTTAAGGTTCACGGCTGAAGCCGTTCCTACGTAGCTGAGGGTGTAGCTCGGGCTTTAGCGCGATTTATGAGAATAGAGTGCGACACTATGTAGGCCGCTATAAGTATGTAGGCTGCTATAAGTGGCGGCGACCTACAAAGCAGAACACTTTCGATGTAGGAGGCGGTTTAACGCCGAATTTTTAAAGTTCACGGCTGAAGCCGTTCCTACGGAGTTGGTGTGTAGGCCGGGCTTTAACGCGATTTATGAGAATAGAGTGCGACACTATGTAGGCTGCTATAAGTATTCAGGCCGCTATAAGTGGTGACCTACAAAGCAGAACACTTTCGATGTAGGTGGCGTTTTAACGCCGAATTTTTAAGGTTCACGGCTGAAGCCGTTCCTACGCAGTTGAGTGTGTAGGCCGGGCTTTATCGTGGTTTATGAGAATAGAGTGCGACACTATGCAGGCTGCTATAAGTATGTAGGCCGCTATAAGTGGTGAACTACACAGCAGAACACTTTCGATGTAGGAGGCGTTTTAACGCCGAATTTTTAAAGTTCACGGCTGAAGCCGTTCCTACATGAAAGCTTACATGTACTCGTTCGAACATGGTTGTCTCGCAAGTTGCACTAATCTTCTTTATTTGCCTTTTTCGCTAGAATTTCAACTTGTGCTTTATCTGTTACACCCGCCATGCTTAGTGCGGCACTGCCAACTGATTCGTAATTAAGCTCTATTTTATCAAGCTTAGCGTCGTTTTTATCAGGCAGACTTAAGCTTCGTGACGACATGCCTTTACTGAGAACACCTAAATTGTCGAACACTTTTTCTTCGCCGTCATTCATGATCACCTTAATACTTTTAAGGTTAACGGTGCCATGCGTGCATTTGACTTTTATATGACTATATCGGCTTTTAGTTAAAGGATTAACAGTGTCGGTTTCACTTTTAAAGCTGACCTTTTTTTCAGCAATTGATTTCCAATCATCGTCGCCAGCAACGCTCTGCAAGCTAAATAAACCGAAGAATAACGCAATAGAAAGTAACTTGATTAGTTTCATTAGAATCCCTCCAAAAATTATTATCACTCAAAGATATAGCACATATTTATTTAAAGTGCCTCTGGTTCATC
Organism: Pseudoalteromonas lipolytica; assembly: GCF_900116435.1. Classification (GTDB taxonomy): domain Bacteria; phylum Pseudomonadota; class Gammaproteobacteria; order Enterobacterales; family Alteromonadaceae; genus Pseudoalteromonas; species Pseudoalteromonas lipolytica. The sequence continues at coordinate 95,462 of NZ_FPAZ01000008.1, forward strand.
TATAAAGTAGAGCTATTTTTGATTTTAATTCGTATGAAGCAATACAGTTATATTTTCACCAACCTTACACAGCATGCTATGCTTGTTTAGTGTGCATAAGCTTATGGATTTTCAATGAGATATTACTATTGTTTAGTGTTGTTCCTGTTCTCAAATTCACTTTTAGCAAGTGCGTTACTCGATGTTAAACCCAGTAATAAAACACAGTTTTTGTCATTGATAAAAGCGAAGCAGGGGGACTATGCTCTTGTATCTGGCAGTGATGAAGTATGCAAAAGTGCACCGTTTACTTTGGTTAAACAGCCCACACAAGGCTTCACTTTAGGAAGCCTAATAGACTTTAGTGATTTACATAACGGTACACAAACGAAGAAAATTCCTGATTTTTGCATCGTCACATCGAAACTCAAGTATTTCGTTAATGGCATAGTAAGAACTAATCGCTACAGTCGCTGTAATGATGAAAGTGACGAAGGGACGACCGTTGAAGATTTGCGCTTCGAGGATAACGATAAAATAACCTATACACTCAGCCAGCCTTCGGTTAGTTGTGTATTTGAAAAGCAATAATATGTTTTCTGGTAGGTTATTTAAGCCTATTATAGGCTTTTTGGCTGGAGCTAATTTACTCAATGACTAATCAATTCATTCAGGCATTTTTTGTGTTGGCTGTTTGTTTTATCGCTAGTTTGATTATTGACCGTGCGATAAAGCAGTTTCAACGTCGTTTTGACTCAACAGCACTTGAAACCTTCCGACTGATTTCGAACTCGCAGCGCGCTATTTTACTTTTTGTTGGCATCGTACTGGCTCTTTCTAAGTTAGGCTTCGATGTGGCTGCATTGGTTGCTGGGCTTGGTTTAACAGGTTTTGCACTTGGTTTTGCGCTAAAAGACGCAATTTCTAATTTGGTTGCTGGTGTGATGATTGTCCTTTATAAGCCGGTAAAACTTGGCAATTATATCGAAGTGAGTAATTCAAAAGGCATCGTAGTCGATTTAAATCTTCGTTATATAACTATTAAAGGTGAAGGGGCGATTCATTTAATTCCTAACTCATTAATTTTAAGCAATAAAGTATCTATCATTGAGCAAAAAGACGCTTCATAAATAAACGCACCCGTTACTTGGTGCGTAATATATCCTAAGTTTCTAAGCGGCGCTGTTAAGTCGCTTTTCTTTTGAACAATCACATCCTTGTTTAACCCGCTGTTTGTATCTATCAACTCTGTATACCGAGGGGGCTAAGCCAAACTGGCGTTTAAAGGCATTACAGAATGTCGCAGAATTACTAAATCCGCAGGATAGCGCAACCGCTTTAATAGACACTTTTTCCTCACAAAGCATGTTGCAAGCCAGAGTCAGTCTTTTCTTGGCAATGTAATCGCTATAAGTGGTGTTGAGATATCGTTTGAAATCCCGTTCTAACTTTTTCCTGTTAGGGTAATTAAGCGCCTTAGACAGCCAATTCATACTCATTTTATTACCTGCTTTAATACCTGTGTCGATTGTTTGATCTATACATTCTTTAAAATATTCACAAGAAGAAATGACTGCTCGCTTAGTTAAATCATTCATTATTAAACCTAGCTAATTATTCGAAGGGTGAATGTATCCTTTAAAGTGGTGTGCAATACCAATGTGCCGACATACTTGCTCATCTTGAGGGAGTAAATCTGATGATCACCGTGTTAAATATGCCTTATCCACGATTAAATAAATACAAGAAGTAGAGCAAGTTAATCGCAATCGCTGTGAACGCTAAACAACATAATCATTGCGTTTATAAGCAATATGTTATGTTACAAACTCGCTCGCTTAATTAAGTAAATTGATATTTTACGTCTAAAGCTCAGTGTCTTTATTGGATACAAGTTAATGTTAATAAAAATCATTATCAAGTTCACTGTTAAGCCGCTTTAAATTGCGACAAACCCAGCGATATCAGAATTTTCTGATAGGATTGCTTTAAATATATGCAACGATTTAGTTAGGTTAGGGGGGACTTAAGCAGAAAAAAGCAGCCGAGGCTGCTTTTTGATAGTTGCAAATTACATTTGAGATTGCAGGTAATTCTCAAGCCCTGCGGTTTTGATTAACTGTTGCTGTGTTTCAAGCCAGTCAATTTGCTCTTCTTGCTCATTTAAGATGTGATCAAGCGCTTCACGGCTGATGTAATCTTTTTTCTCTTCAGCAAGTTTAATTGCAGCTTTAAGATCAGGGAGTGAATCAAGCTCGAAGCTCATGTTTGCTTCAATCATTTCTTCAGAGTTTTCACCAATACGCAGACGACCAAGGTCTTGTAGATTTGGTAATCCTTCTAAAAACAAAATACGCTCAATTAAACGGTCGGCGTTTTTCATTTTTTGAATAGACACTTTATAGTCAGCTTTGTCTAATTTTGAAAAGCCAAAATCTTTAAACATACGCGCATGTAAAAAATATTGATTAATACCCACTAACTCATTTGCTAGTACTTTGTTTAGTGCAGCAATAACGCTTTTATCGCCTTTCATACGTGTAAACCTCTATTCGCCCATTTGAGATTGATGGTAGTTCTGGCTACCAATTTTGTCGATTAAACCAAGCTGCTGCTCTAACCAATAAACATGATCTTCTTCAGTATCGAATAATAGTTTTTCAAGTACTTCACGCGATTGATAGTCTTTTTCTTGCTCACAAATAGCAATGGCTTCTTTAACACAATCAACCACTTCAAGTTCAAGAGTGAGATCGTTTTGCATCATGCTTTTAACGTCGGTACCAATTAATAAATCACGACGCTTGGTCATGTTTGGTACGCCTTCTAAAAATAGAATACGTTTGATTAACCAGTCAGCGTGATCTTTCTCTTCTTCCATTTCGTGGTTAAGGCGTTCGTACAGCTTGTTAAGGCCCCAATCATCGTACATACGTGAATGGATAAAGTATTGATCTATAGCGGCTAATTCGTTTGCGAGTAGTTTATTAAAACTATCAATGACTTTCTGGTTACCTTTCATCGTGCTGTCCTCAAAATTCAAGTTGCGATAATTGTAGTATATAAAAATAAGATTGCAAACTTTTTCCTTGTAAATCAGTTGTTTACTATTGATTGTGATTCTCGTTTAAGTTTGCGTTAATGGTTGATAAATGAACAATTTATCGTTTTTATTTAAAAATAAAAAAGCCCTTACGAAGAAGGGCTTAGTGTTTTATTAAGCGGCTGTTAAAAGCGATATGTCGCCCCTAATGTCACTGTTGTACCTAGGCCTTTTATGTTGTAACCACCGTACGTGTATGATTGCGCACGAGCAGGGTAGTAATCGTTATTAAATAGATTTTCAACACCCATGAAGGCTTGCCAGTTATGTGTAAACTTATAGCGGCCGCTCAAGTTGACAATATTGTAGCTGCTAATTGGACCTTGATCGCCCACATAATCACCATCTGCATTAGGTTCAAAGCGCTTACGTGAGCCAACATACAAGTAACTTGCGCTTAATGACAGTTCGTCGTTAGGCGTCCAGTTTAAATTCGCAGTTCCTTTTGGTGGGCTAATTTGACGAGAACCTAAGTAAATATCGTCTTCAGTGTTTTTGCCTTCTACATAGCTGTAGGTTGCAACTAGCTTTAAGGTTGGGCTAATCATGTAGTCAACAAGTGTTTCGTAACCCCAAATTTCTTGTGGTGCTCGTACGGGCTCATACACTCCGGTTGTCTCATTAAAACTGTTGGTCGTCCCAAACTCCGATGTACTTCGGTAGGCTGCAAATTCAAAACGAACATCATCAAACTGTGAGGTAAAACCAATTTCATAGTTGTCGATGATAGACGCTTCGGTTTGAATTAAACCAATATCATTCACAGTTGCTGCTCGTAACAAGCGGCCAATATCTGAAATGTCAGAGCCTTGTGAGTAATTTGCAAAGGGGCTAAAGGCCGCTAGCAAATTATATTTAATACCCACGTTATAGGTTGTTGCGTCGTAGTCAATGGTATCGCCTTTTACATTCAGTGGCACTGAACATTGTGTTGCAGAGCGACAAAGTTTTAATGTTTCGTAGTCATCGACGCTTAAGTCAATGCTTTCTTGACGCACACCGGCTTTAACAACTAAGTCGTTATTGATAACCCATTTAGTCTGTAAAAAGCCTGCAACACTGTTCATGTCCATTTCGGGGACCCAAATGCGGCCATCAACAAGGGGTTGTGATGTCACATCGTTTAAAGCATCTAAACCATAGATAAAGGTTGCTTCAATATTGTCAAAATCGACCAGGGTATTAAATGTCGCACGTGCGCCTTTTTTCTCTGAGCTGATTATTGACTGACCACCATCGTAGCCCTCATCTGGGTTTGCAAGGTTTGGCGAATAGAAGAATATGTTTTCGATATCCTGCATGTAGAGGTCTAGGGTCATTTGGGTATTATCAAACAAGGCGTAATCAGTGTATTTCAAGGTAATATTTTCGTTGCCTTCAGGGCCTTGTGGTTTACCTCGTTTTTGCAACTCTTTTGGCACATGTATCGCATAGGTTTTTTCGCCATCGTTAATATTACCAACGACATCACCGAGATCTGTTTTTTGCTGAGAACTGAAAAAGTTATAGCTAAATTGCAGTTGTTTCTGATCGTCAAAATCATACCCCAGTTTAGTGAAGTAGTTTTCGGTTACGGCATCAGACAAACCATATTGCAAGCCCAAAATGTCGCCTTCGGCGTCACGTTGTACCCCGTTTTCTTCATAACTGGCAGTAAATAAGTAGCTTAATTTATCTGCGCGGCCATTAATAGCTGCTGAGAGGCGTGCACCAGCACTTTCTTCTAGTTTTACGGCACTAAAACGTGATGATAGGCTAATTTCACCTTCGGTTTTACCCTCACTTTGCGCTTGCTTGGTAATATAGTTAATTATACCGCCAGAAGCCCCATTGCCATAAATAGAGGTGGCGCCTTTAATAACTTCTATACGGGCTATTGCACTTGGATCAAGCGTTTTTATTCCTAAAGAACCATTACGCAGAGGTGTTGATTGTGGAACGCCGTCAATCATAACAAGCGGGGCGCGGCCACGTAAACTTTGGCCTGTGTTGCTTGAACTGCCTGTGTCAGGTGCAAGTCCGGGTACCATTTGTGACAGCAAACTTTGTAATTCTGGATTTACCTTTAAGTGCTCTTCAATTTCTTGTTGATTAATTATAGTTACAGAAGCAGGTACTTCATCAATGCTCTCAAAAACACGGCTACCAGAAACGACAACGTGCTCCATCTCTTCTGCTGTGAGTTTTTTATTGAGTGCATCATCAGCAAATGATTGGCTACTTATCACCAGTGCAATAAGGCTAAGCGATGTTTTTAACATGTTTGTCCTTGTTAAAAAAAGATAAATGAAATGAGTTATGGGGCGGCAGTGTAAATGTAAAGAACTGTAAAGGCAAGCTTAATGATAATTATTTGCAATAGTGTTGGCAGTTTAATCTCTACGATGTATGTAGCATATTAGCGATAGAGCTTGTCGAATTAACGCGTATGTTGTCAATTGCTGCAATGAATTAAAGGGTCGTTTTAAGTCATTAGAGAGTAGTATTGGCTTGAATAGATTTACCTTGAATTAACTTACTTGGTGCCGCTGTATTTCTAAGCGGCACCCAAATAAGTAATAAAACAATAGAGGTAGTCATAACTACAATTTGGCCCACTCTTTCTTTTGTATTGTTGGTATTAAAACCTATTTTACACATCAATCAATAATACTGGGTATGCTGAACTATCATGCTTTGCCCGAGAATATGAGCCATTCAAGGTGGCTAAATACAGTAGTATAATTAGCCAATGTAAACACTTCTTTTTGCTAAAAGTAGTGATATGCTCTGGGGTTCATGTTTTATCAGTTTAAGTTTAATTACGCGTTATTATCTAAAGTGGCGTTTGTACCAAAAGTAAAAACCCGACACAGTAAAAAATAAAGGTGACAGGGCAAACACAAGCCACAGTAACTGCACAATAGGTCCCGCAAAATCGCCAATATGGAATTTGTATTTAAAGTGCCATGTTTGTGTTGTCCACGAGCTTTTGCTGGCGTCGTAACTCGCGACGATATTGGCTGTATACGGGTTGGCCCATACCCAGCTATAGGCATGGCTTTCACCTGGGTTTTCGATGCGAAAACCAATGTTGTCAGTCGGTTTTTTAGGTAAATAAATTCTAAACAGTTTACCTTCAGGAAAAACAGTGAGTGCATTGTTATAGGCTTTTTGTACTTGATAAGGTGTTGTTTCTGAAGGGGGCAGCACGTCAGGTGGTTTAGGTCTGTCTTCAACCGTGCCTTGCATTACAAACTCTAATACCGCTTTAGTTTCTGTCTTCCAGTTAAACGCCATGCCTGTGTATGCTATTAAAATAAGTGGCAGCAATAAATAGACGCCCAGCACGGTATGAAGTTGGTACATTAATACTCTAAATTTGGCTTTTGGTTTTATAGCTAGTCGCTTTAAACGGTTTTTAGGTTTAATCCAAATGTAAAACCCTAGTAATATTTCTAAAATAAGAATAAGCGCGCATAGTGAAACCCAGTTCCTTAAAGGGTGGTTTTTGTCGCCATCTTTGTAAAGCAACCAACGATGTAGCGCCATGGTAAATCCATACAGCGTGCTGTAATAATCGTATTCGTATAAAATATCACCGGTGTAAGGGTTAACGCTCACATAACGATTATTGGCAAGTTGTAGTTGCCAAGCAAGATCATCACGCGCCTCAGGCATTAATAAAGTAACAGGTTGTTTAGTTGTGTTTGATACGCGTGCTATTAGTGGGTCAAAAGCGAGCGGTGAAGCTTGTGGAGTCACCGTCCATTTATCACCTTGTGTAAGGTACTGAATATCTTTTGCGTAAATAAGTAATGCGCCTGTTAAACTCAAGCAAATCAAAAAAAGGCCGCTTACTAAGGCAAGGAGTAAATGCGTACGGCGTAACCACAACTTCAAGAGGTGTTCCTTTACTTTGTTTTAAATACAAAGGTAAATTGTAAATGATAACAAGTAACATTTACACTAAAACTTGCTCAATAGTACACGCCTTAATAGCAAACTTATCCTGTAAAAATTGACGAATTTCATTGTTGTCGATTGTTTGGTGGGCATAAAACTTTAGTTCGCAATGCACGGTGTGTTCATCAAGCTGCCATGCTTTTATGTATTCAATATTTGAAATAGGAAATGCGCTTATCAGTTGTTCAGATACATGTGTTGATTCGCAGTGACTTGGTGCAACTTGCATTAAAATTTTACTGCTGGCAATTAAGAGCAATACGCCGTGGTATATCACATACACAGAGATAAGAATGGTCGCAATAAGATCGACAATATACCATTGATATAAAATGATCAGAGAGCCGGCAATAATAACGACGACAGAAGCCATAGCATCTGAAAGATTATGAATAAACGCAGCACGAATATTCATACTTTGATTAGCGCCAGCACGGTAGGTAAGGAATGCCGTTACTAGGTCAATAATCAGGGCTAACCCTGCAACCCAAATAACGATCCAGCCATCGATGGGTTCTGGATTTAGGTAACTTTTTATTGCTTCAATGACTAAGTAGCCACCAATTACAATTAAACTCAGGCTATTAAAAAGCGTGGCTAAGATTTCGGCGCGTTTATAGCCATATTGATATCGATTATTTGCTGGTTTAGCCCCAATTTTGCGTGCTATTAACGCAATAAATAACGATGATGCGTCACTTAAATTGTGCAGTGCATCAGCAATGAGCGATAGGCTTCCAGAAATGAGCCCCCCCACAATTTGTGCAAATGTAAGTAACACATTAATTAATACAGCAAGTAATAATTGCTGTGTGCTTTTGCTTTCTGCATCGTGATGGTGGTGATGTCCGTGTCCCATAAGCATACCTAGTTGCTGATTTCTTTATTTTTATATCATGTGAGCATCGCTTTTAAAACACTCGTTAGCAGTATGCATGTATGGGGTGTTTCGTGTTTAGGTTTTACTGTTCAAATAAGTACTAATTTGGTAAGTTAACGCCGTTGTACCAATTATTAGGTGTTACGTGAAAGCAGCATTTGTTATTTTGATTAGTGTGTTATTGCTCCAGCCGTTGCTGGATAGCTTTGACGTGGCTGATCATAATGTTGCATTTAATCACACCTCAGCCCTGCTTTTAGAAGAGCTGGATCTTGAAGCCCACTGCGCAGCTAATGGCGATCATCAACAGCATCAATCTGAGCATGCCGAGCTTGCAAAACAGTTATCTGACTCCGCCGAAAAAGGCCATTGTCATGTGTGTCACAGTCCTGCATTTGTTGATTCATTTACCCTTTCTGAACCCGTTTCAGTTTATTTTGCAAAAATTGAATTGTTAGAGCTTAATTTTAAGTCGGCAGATCTAACACCACTTCATCGCCCCCCAATCGCCTCTCTTACTTAACACTTTATTCCCTTGTCTTTGGGATTATTTTTTAAGGCAAGCTTGGGCTTAGCCTATTTTAAGTAAGAGAAAATTATGTATTTAAGAAATTTTATGCGCTACGCATTGTCGTGCGTATGCTTTATATATGTCACAAACAGTTTTGCGTCAGAGCAACTGCATGACCATCAAGAAAATGCACAAACACCACACATTAACGAAGTAACCTTAACGCCACAGCAACAGCAATTAGCGAATATTAAGGTTGAACGCCTTGAACTCAAAACACACAGCCAAACCGTGTATGCACCGGGTGAAGTTAAAGCCAATGGCTATGCCAGTTATGTGGTTGCCCCTCGTGTTGATTCTATTGTTGTAAAACGCCACGCTTTACTGGGACAGCATGTTAATAAAGGTGATCCCTTGGTAACCTTGTTTAGTGGAGAGGTGGCAAGCCGACAAACCGAATTTAGGTTAGCCGAAGCTGAGTGGCAGCGGGTGAGTAAAATGACCCGTGGTACGGTGAGCGAAAAGCAGCTGCTTACTGCAAAAGCAGAGTGCGAAGTGGCATACAGTCGCCTTGTCGCGTTTGGATTGTCTAAACACGCAATAGAACAAACACTGACTATCTCGCCTGAAAAACTCGGTGAATATACCTTATTTGCACTTACTTCGGGTGCTGTACTCACCGATAATTTTTCACAAGGTCAACGTGTCGATTCAGGTATTGAATTAATGCTAATTGCAGATGAATCTGCGCTGTGGGTAGAAGCGCAACTTTCCTCAAATCAAGACCGCACGATTGCCAATGGTTCTGTTGCAACGATGCAGGTAAATGGAAACCGTTACCACGCTAAAGTTATTCAAGAGGCGCACACTATTGATGAGCAAACACGCTCACGGACAGTGCGGCTTGAAGTGAAAAATACCCAGCACAGCTTACACCCGGGCATGTTTGCAGATGTGTATTTTCACTTTGCAACAGAGCAAGCCGTGCTTGCGGTTCCCGAAAACGCGTTAACACGCAGTGCCGATGGTGATTGGCAAGTTTTTGTGGTTGATGATGATGGTGGGTTTATTGCCAAAGAGGTGAGCGTAGGTCGAAATTTAGCACAATACCGTGAAATATCAGGTATTGAGCAGGGGGTTAACGTTGTTACTCAAGGCGCATTCTTTGTTGCTTCACAGCTCGCAAAAGGCGGGTTTGATCCGCATAACCATTAGAGGTGCCGCATGTTTAATTTATTAATCGAGTCGGTGATAAAAAACCGTTTCATCGTGCTATTAGCTTTACTTGCGGCCATTGCTCTGGGTGCATTAATGGTTCCAAAACTGAACTTAGATGCGTTTCCTGATGTGACAAATGTGCAGGTAGCTGTTAACACCGAAGCTCCTGGTCTTGGAGCGGAAGAAGTCGAGCAACTTATCACATACCCAATAGAAGCGGTAATGTACGCACTACCTGACGTTGAACAAGTGCGATCGATTTCAAAAACAGGTTTGTCGGGCGTGACGGTGGTGTTTAAAGAAGGCGTTGATATCTATTTTGCGCGGCAGTTAGTGTTTGAGCGCTTACAATCTGCTAAAGAGCTAATCCCTAACGGACTTGGCATGCCTACCATGGGGCCTAATACCTCTGGTCTTGGGCAAGTTTATCAATACTTACTTGAAGCAAAGCCCGATGCTGACATTGATAGCATGGCGCTGCGAAGCCTAAATGACTGGGTGGTTAAATTATTACTATTACCCATAGATGGTGTTACTGATATTTTATCGTTTGGTGGCGAAGTAAAACAGTATCACGTTAACCTCAACCCTAACAAATTACTTGCCTATGACCTAAGCCAACAAGATGTAAGCAATGCATTGCAAGCAAACAACAGGAATGTTGGCGGTTGGTATATGAACCGCGGTCAAGAGCAATTAGTTATTCGTGGCACTGGCTGGTTTTCGACCGGTGATAAAGGTCTGAGTGAAATTGCGCAAACCCCCATCAAAGCGATTGATGGCACCGTAATTAAAGTCACTGATGTTGCAGACGTACAGCTTGGGAGTGAAATACGCCAAGGGGCAGTAACCTTATCGACTCGTGATGAAAATGGTGATGTTGTTAACCGAGGCGAAGTTGTAACTGGCGTGGTATTAAAAAGGATTGGTGCAAATACGAAGCAGACCATCGATGGTATTAACGAGCGTATTACAATGATCAACCGCGTGCTGCCTGAGGGCGTCAAATTCACGCCTATTTATAACCAAGCGGCACTTATTAGCCACGCGGTACAAACCGTTATAGATGCATTGTTACTTGCATTTGTATTTATAATCATAGTGTTAGCGCTATTCTTGTTAGACTTAAGAGCAACATTCTTGGTTTTGCTGTCCATTCCAATTTCAATCGGCTTAGCGCTCAGTATTATGGCTTGGTTAGGGCTGTCGGCCAATTTAATGTCATTGGGTGGCATTGCTGTGGCTATTGGCATGCTGGTAGATGGCTCTGTTGTTATGGTTGAAAACATTTTTCGTCATCTAGGGCTAAAACATAATCAGGGTAAATCAAGCCGTGAGCTGGTTGCTGTTGCAGCAAAAGAAGTTGCTCGGCCAGTTTTCTTTGCGTCATTGATTATTTTAACGGTATTTTTGCCTTTATTCAGCTTTGAAGGCGTCGAGGCAAAGCTGTTCCAGCCTATGGCCGTCAGTATCATGTTAGCGATAGTAAGTGCCATGATTGTTGCCTTAGTCGTTGTGCCTGCGCTAAGCGTGTACTTATTTGCTAAAGGTGTGACAGTTAAACACAGCAAGCTGCTACAACCCATTGAAAAGTTGTATCAACGAGCGTTACGACAGGCGTTACAAGCAAAACGGCTGGTGCTTGCTATTGCAGCTTTGTTATTGGTTACAGCCGCAATTTTACTTCCAAGGTTGGGGACTGAGTTTGTGCCCGAACTTGAAGAAGGTACGATTAATTTGCGGGTAACGCTTGCACCATCAGCCAGTCTTGAAACGGCAATCTCAGTGGCACCTAAACTGGAAGCCATGTTACTTGAATTTGCAGAAGTCGATTATGCACTTAGTCGGATTGGTCGAGCAGAAGTCGGTGGCGATCCTGAACCTGTTAACAACATAGAGATATACATTGGTCTTAAATCTCGCGAGCAATGGATAAATGCTAAAACACGTGTTGAACTCCAGCAGTTAATGGAAGAAAAACTTGAGCAGTTTCCTGGGCTCTTATTTAACTTTTCGCAACCCATCGCCACCCGTGTTGATGAACTTTTATCGGGTGTAAAAGCACAGTTAGCAATCAAGTTGTTTGGTAGTGATTTAGCGGTGTTAAGTGAAAAAGGTCAGCAAATTGAGCAGCTAGTTAAACAAATACCCGGTGCTAAAGATGTGGCCATGGAGCAAATGGGCGGTGAGGCACAGTTAATTGTAAAACCTAATCGCTTAGCGTTATCGCGTTTTGGATTATCGGTTGCTGATTTAATGGAGGTTGTACAGCACGGAATTGGTGGACAAAGTGCAGGGCAAATTATCAATGCTAACGAGCGTTACGATATCTATGTTCGCATAGCAGAAAATTACCGGCAGAACCCGCGTGTAATTGCAGACCTTCGTTTACAAACCCCTTCGGGGGCGATTGTGAGAGTAGGTGATGTGGCTAAGGTAGCGATTGAATCGGGAGCATCCCAAGTACGCCGTGATGATGTACAAAGGCGCGTAGTTGTACAAGCGAATGTGCAAGGACGTGATATGGGATCTGTTGTTGCTGACATTCGCGCGATAATAGAGGATAAATTACAGCTACCGAGTGGTTACAGTGTTGCTATAGGTGGTCAGTTTGAAAACCAACAACGAGCACAGCAACGTTTAATGATTGTTGTGCCAGCGGCATTGTTACTGATTGCGCTATTACTTTATTTTGCATTTGGCAATGTATCGCAAGTATTGCTTATTTTAGTGAATGTCCCTTTAGCGGTAATAGGGGGGATTGTGGCTCTGTTTGTATCTGGGCAATATTTGTCGGTACCAAGCTCTGTTGGCTTTATTACTTTGTTTGGTGTTGCGGTATTGAATGGTGTGGTTATGGTAGAAAGTATTAATCATCGTCTTAAGAGCAGAGACGAAGTAGATGACGCGGTGTTTGATGGGGCAACCTCAAGGTTACGACCAGTGTTAATGACCGCATTAACTTCAATGTTAGGGCTTATACCCATGCTATTGAGCACGGGAATAGGGGCTGAAATACAAAAGCCACTGGCAACAGTGATTGTTGGCGGTTTGGTCAGCGCAACATTTTTGACCTTATTTGTCCTACCTGTTCTTTATAAGTCGATGAGTAATAAATAACTGCCTAAGTGGCTTATTTACAGAGGGGCGTAATCGCCCCTTTTTTAGTACTGAGTAATTCTGTAAAGGGCGTTTACACAACACGTAAGCCCTTATAAACTGGGCGCTATAATAATGAAGTAACATATGGAACAGACCGTGAGCAATAAAATTTCAATTCGTCCTGCAGTACCGAGCGACGCAGCAACTATCCTACATTTCATCAATGAACTAGCTATCTACGAAAAAGAACCAGATGCAGTAAAGACTGATGAGAATGCTATTTTAAAAACTTTATTTAGTGAAGGTGCAACCGCTCACAGTGTTATTTGTTTAGAAGGTGACACAGCCATTGGTTTTGCCGTTTATTTTTATAATTATTCTACGTGGCTTGGTAAAAACGGTTTGTATTTAGAAGACTTATATGTCAGTGCTGATAGCCGTGGTAAAGGTGCAGGTAAAAAAATTATGCAATACCTTGCGAAACAAGCGCTAGAAAAAGACTGCGGTCGATTTGAGTGGGTAGTACTTGATTGGAATAAACCCGCGATTGATTTTTATGACAGCATTGGCGCTAAACCACAAAATGAATGGATTATTTATCGACTAACAGGGCAAGAGTTGATCGATTTTGCGAATCAGTAATATCACCAAATCACACAAATAATAAATATAAATAAAAATCATTTGCATTTAGCGTTTTGTCTGTGTAGTTTTAATACACAGGTTTTAAGTGCAGGTGATTTTTATGACACACACAACACATCTCTCAGCCTTAGGTGCTCCAGTTATTGATGATGCATTAGCACCTTGGCAAAACGCTATTTATAACGGGAATCTGGCTTTTGAGTCTGGCGAATTAATCATTGCTCGCGATCACTACACGCAGGCAAGTGGTTGTGCAGAAACATTACTCACGCAATTTGCGAACTTACCACTAACCCCCACGGTTATTGACACATTAGAGCATTGTATTGCGGCCTTTGTAGTGGCGACTTTAAACCTTGCAGATACCTTTAAAGTTATGCAAAAACCTGAGCAAGCCTGTAGTTGGCTTTGCTATGCTCATCAACGGCTTAGTCATCTTTTAATGCACCCAGAGCAGCAAGTTCGCATACACGTATTACATCATCATCACAAAACGTATTTTGAGTTGGTGAAGTTTGCGAAAATGTCATCGGCATTTCCAACCCTCATCAATCGTATAAATCAGCTGTTAGCTGAGCATCCCCACAAAACGCAGTTATTACATTAACGATAAGGAATCAGTATGCCTTTTACATTACCCGATTTAGCTTATGACTATGATGCACTCGAGCCTAATATTGATGCAAAAACTATGGAAATCCATCATACATTGCACCACCAAACTTATATTAATAAGGCGAATGCTGCCTTAGAAGGGAGTCATTATAGCGAGCAAGATGCCGAAACACTGTTGCGAACGATTGCTACAATGCCCGAGTTATTACAAGAGGCGGTGCAAGAGCATGTTGGCGGGCACCATAATCACTCATTATTTTGGCAAGTAATGACACCGAATGGGGTAGGCAAACCAAGCGGTGAATTACATACAGCGATCGTTGAAGCATTTGGCAGTTTTGATGAGTTTAAAGAGCAGTTTACTGATGCCGCTGTCAGCCGCTTTGGAAGTGGCTGGGCATGGCTATGTGTTGACGAAAATAATCAACTCGTTGTTGAAAGTAGTTTAAATCAAGACAGCCCGCTGATGCATAACCATACGCCGATTTTGGCTCTCGATGTGTGGGAGCATGCCTATTACTTAAAATATCAAAACCGCCGACCAGAATACATCGCTGCATTTTATAAAGTGATTAATTGGCCCGAAGTTGAGCGACGTTATTTAGCAGCGATTAAATAGTTAAGGTCCGAAACTGGCTAGTCAAAAAAATATATTCGGTTAAGCTATCGGTATTAGCTGATTACGAGAATCATTATGACTAGCCAACAATGGCGTACAGCAAGGCAAAGCCGTGATGCCCGATTTGATGGGGTATTTTTTGTCGCGGTAAAAAGTACCGGTATATATTGTCGGCCAATTTGTCCAGCACCGACAGCGCAAGAGAAAAATGTTGAATACTATCAGTACGCGCATTTAGCGGCACAGGATGGGTTTCGCCCTTGTATTCGGTGTCGACCTGATAGTGCACCGAATAGTCCCGCGTGGTTAGGAACTAAAACCACGGCGCTCAGAGCAAAGCAACTTATTGACAAAGGCGAGGCATATGATTGTGAAGTGCTGGCCGATAGATTAGGTGTGTCGAGTCGTTATTTGCGTCGTTTGTTTAATCAGCACTTTGGTCTTTCAATCACACAATATCGCTTATTCAATCAGTGCAATTTTGCTAAGCAGCTGTTACAAGAAACTGATTTATCGGTTGCTGACATCGCTTTTGCATCTGGTTTTAATAGTATTCGCCGTTTTAACGACGCATTTTTAAAGCAGCTTAATATTGCACCATCAAAATTGCGAAAAACCGATAAAAAACCAAGTGCAACGTTAAATTTAACTTTGGCGTTTCGTCCACCTTATAACTGGCAGGCTTTACATGGGTTTTTACAGCGCCGCTTAATTAAAGGTCTCGAATGGCTTAGCGAAACAAGCTATGGGCGCACATTTAAAGACTCGCATTGCCAAGGGCAATTTACTGCTCAATTTGTTGAACAAAAAAATCATTTTAAAGTCACGATAGATATTGATAACACCCGCTATTTACAACAAGTGATCCATAACATTCGTCGTGTACTTGATTTAGATGCTGATACGCACACGATTGAAGCCCATTTAAATGCCGAACTTAATAATGCCATGCCATTGACACAAGGCTTACGCTTGCCGGGTATTTGGTCAGATTTTGAAGCGGGTATTCGCGCAGTCTTGGGTCAACAAGTGAGTGTGACTGCTGCGCACAACTTGGTAACTAAGCTGGTCGCTGAGTTTAATCAAGCGTGTGATACCGTGTTTTTTCCATCTCCAGAATGGCTTGCCAATTCAGAATTGAGCTTTTTTAAAATGCCTCAATCACGCAAAGACGCTTTAAACCGGTTAAGTGAGTATTGTCATCAACATCCTGATAATCAAGAGCTTGATAATTGGCTGTCACTAAAAGGGATTGGCCCATGGACAGTTAATTACGCTAAGCTGCGAGGTCAAAGTAACCCTGATATTTTACTTGCCGGTGACTTAGGCATTAAAAAGGCTTTAGCAGAGGTCGGTGAATTTGATAGTGAGCGCTGTGCACCTTTCCGTTCTTATTTAACATTTCAACTATGGCAACAATTATGAAAACGCAACAAGTTATTATGCCAAGCCCACTTGGCGATATTACCATTCAAAGCACCTCAAAGGGCGTCAGTTATGTAGGTTTTTATCCTGTTGTTGCCATGCAAACTGAAGCCGTAAACGAGCATACATTAACCCCGATTTTAATATGCATGAGCGAGCTTAACGAATACTTCAAGGGCGAACGTACACATTTTAGTGTGCCGCTTGACACGCAAGGGACGGCGTTTCAGCAATCAGTGTGGCGTGCGCTAATGGGGGTTGAATTTGGTAAAACCAAGAGTTACCTAGATATAGCACAGGCTATTAATAACCCAAAAGCGGTGCGTGCAGTGGGCGCAGCCAATGGTAAGAACCCAATTAGTATCATAGTGCCATGTCATCGGGTAATTGGTGCAAGCGGAAAGCTAACGGGGTATGCCGGTGGACTAGACCGTAAAGAATGGCTACTTAAACACGAAGGAATTTTGTAAAAATCCTGTTTTTACTTCTACACTGTTATCAGTTGACTAAATTCGTAGTTTATTATGACAGTGACGTTGTTTTTTATTAGATTTTTACTTGTTCTTTTTATCGTACTTTCTCTGCATTGTCAGGCGAAAAGTAGTGCGCCATTGCCTCTGACCTTATGTTATGCAGACCACACACAAGCACCTCTGTTTGTTGGTGCTAAACATGAAATACCCCTTGTTGAACCTACGGCACAATTAGCGGCGCTTGCTAAACTTGATAATGCACTTGAATCCGTGACTTTTAAGTTTGTAAAAATGCCATGGTCGCAGTGCATTACAGCGATAAAGCAGGGTCGAGTCGATGCATTTATAGCGGGATTTAGTCCACAAAAATCCCGTTATGCTGTATTTCCGGTTACTGATAAAGGTGTACCGATTGCTAAATTTGCCTTTGCAAGAATGAGCCAATGCTTAATTGGAAGTCGTCGCTTTCATACCAAATGGCAATCTCGTGAAGTGTTACAATCAAAGGCATTTTCTTTGGCCGTTGCAAATGGGCTTTTTGTGGGAGAAGCGGCCAGCGAAGAGGCGTTTTTTATTGAACACACGTTTACTCAGCAACAGGCTATAGAGCGTGTATCAGAGGGGCGAGCCGATGCGGCTTTAGTGCTCTGCCAAATCGAAAATAATAAACTTGATTTATCGGTATACCATCGACAGAAGCTGGCACCTGTCTATCCGCCTTTAAATACGGTGACAGCGTACTTGGCTTTTTCGAATGAGTTTTATGTTAAGCATCAGAATGAGGCGGTTGTTATTTGGCAGCAACTTTTAAAGCAGAATATCCCATTGACCTTTGCAAAACAGATGCAAAACTCCCCTCATTTAGAGATGAGCAGCTACGGCGCAAAAGAGTAAGGTAATAGATGATGTTATTGCACGATTAGGGTAGCATATTGCGACTTTAAATTTTGGGCAACATCATGGCACAGCTGTACTTTTATTATTCTGCAATGAATGCGGGTAAATCAACCACACTTTTACAATCGGCTTTTAACTACCGCGAACGTGGAATGGAACCAGTGATTTTAACCGCTGCGATTGATGACAGAGCGGGCGTTGGCAAAGTATCGTCACGGATAGGTTTACAAGCTGATGCACATATTTTTGATGCCGACAAAGATGTATTTCAGCTAATCAAATCGTTGAACGATCAGAAAAAGCGTCATTGTATTTTAGTTGATGAGTGTCAGTTTTTATCTAAATTGCAAGTGATGCAATTAACCGATGTGGTCGATGAACTGGGCATTCCTGTTCTTTGTTATGGTCTTCGTAATGATTTTAGAGGTGAGTTATTTAGTGGCTCGCAGTATCTTTTAGCGTGGGCGGATAAACTTATTGAGCTAAAAACCGTGTGTCATTGCGGTCGTAAAGCAAACCACGTTTTACGCACCGATGAGCAGGGCAATGCGATTGCTGATGGTAATCAAGTCGAAATTGGCGGCAACGACCGATATGTATCGGTGTGCCGCAAACATTATAAAGCTGCGTTAAATCTCTGCCGCTAAAGCATCAATAAAGCAGTTAATATCGTGCTTAGTGACCCCTAAATGCGTCACTAAGCGAAGTGGTTTGCCTGCTGAAAAAAGTATATTTTTCTCTTTTAGCTTATTAGCAACAGCTTTTAAATCAATAGCTTCATCGACATTTGCGTACACAATGTTGGTATCGATTTGAAAAGGTGTGGTATCAAAGCCTGATAATGAATTTAATTTTTCAGCGAGATAAGCCGCATTATCGTGATCGTCACTTAGTCGGGTGACGTGATTCTCAAGCGCATATTGCCCCGCTGCAGCAAGCATACCCGCTTGGCGCATACCACCACCAAGCACTTTACGCCAGCGGCGAGCTTTATCAATAAGTGCTTTGTTACCCAATAATAATGAACCCACAGGGGCGCCTAACCCTTTTGATAGACAAATAGACACTGAATCAAAGTATTGGGTGATTTCAGTAATATCGACACCTAACTTAACTGCTGCGTTATACACACGCGCCCCATCAAGGTGAAGTGCAAGGTTGTGTTTATTAACACATTCTCTTGCTTGTTCAAGGTAACTTAATGGCAGTACTTTGCCTCCAATGGTGTTTTCAAGGCTGAGTAGTTTCGTTTTTGCAAAGTGAAAGTCATCCGCTTTAATAGCTGCAACCACCTTGTTTAAATCAATGGTGCCATCGGCGTTATTTTCAATCGGTTGTGGTTGAATCGACCCAAGTACGGCGGCACCGCCACCTTCAAACTTATAGTTATGTGCTTGTTGGCCACAAATGTACTCATCACCACGTTCGCAATGTGCCATTAAAGCAAGTAAATTTGCTTGCGTACCAGAGCTGCAAAAAAGCGCACTTTCGAACCCATGTCGCTCAGCAGCAACGTGTTCTAATTGGTTAACACTTGGGTCATCACCGTAAACATCATCACCAACGGCAGCATTATTCATAACTGCACGCATATCGGCTGTAGGTTGAGTGACTGTGTCTGAACGAAAGTCGATCATGTTATTACCCTTATACAAGTTGGTTAAGAATGGCTTCGCGGTCTGCTTGGTCAAAGTAACTCCAAGCGATAAAGCGGCTTATTTTTTGGCCTTGTGCCATTTTTATTGTTTTAACGTCTTTGACATCAAGCGATGCGAGTTGTTTTTTGAGTTGTGGGAGTGTTTCTGACTTTGATACTAAAGACGTAAACCAAATACACTGCTCACTGAACTCTTGGCTTTCGGTGATCATTTTACTGATGAACTCGCGTTCGCCACCTTCACACCAAAGTTCGTTTTCTCTGCCCCCAAAGTTGAGTTCTTTTTTAGGGGTTTTATTTAAATTTTTCCACTTACGCTGTGAACCTGTTTGTGCCTGCTGTTCATTGGCATGAAATGGCGGGTTACATAAGGTTAAGTGGAACACATCTTTATCAGTGATAACGCCTGTAAACATTTTATTGCTGTTATCTTGTTGCTTTACTGATATTTTTAAACGATTAAATTGCGCAATTTGCTTGGCAATTTTAACGGATAAGGTATCGATATCAGACCCTGTAAAATGCCAGCCATACTCATGTTGACCAATTAACGGGTAGATCAAATTTGCACCCGTGCCAATATCCAGCACTTTAACTTGCTTACCTGTAGGGATTCTACCTTGGTTATCACTGGCTAATAAGTCTGCTAGGTGATGAATGTAATCAACTCGACCGGGTACAGGAGGACACAGATAATTGTCGGGCAAATCCCAAAAATCAATTTTGTAGTGGCTTTTTAATAATGCTTGATTAAGGGTTTTCACTGCCATTGCATCTGAAAAATCGAGAGTCTCACTGCCGGTTGGGCTTTGTGTTATAAACTGAGAAAGAGCCGGAGTATCTTTACATAATAAAGTAAAGTCGTAGCCATTGAGGTGGCGATTTCGCGGATGCATTAAATAAACCTATCTGTTAGCAATGTTCAGTACAGATTGTATCAAATTAATCATTACAAAGTGTTGTTTTTAGGTTTTTTTAAACAGGCAGGGTGGTCAGAAATTTTATTGGTTTCTGTTAGCATAAAATGACTAAAAACCAATTTTCATGCATTTAACTTTCTAATTTTAAGTGTTAACTGAATTCACAAAGGTAAGCTAAGTGATAAAGTCATGTGTGTTCTTAAATGCAGTTTATCTGTTTGATAATCGAGGTAAAGTAATCTTTTCATTAATACGAGTCATAAAACGGCTATGAATAATAATTCAAAGCTGGTAAATTTTAATTTCAACTAACTGAAAAGTAATAAAAATAATGATAAAAAAAATACTTAAAGGAATGGGTATAACGCTCTTAGTTATAATTTGCTTGTTTGTAATCCTAGCGGTTTGGACTTCATTTAAAGCCTCAGGATATAAAGAAACAGCGATACCTTATTTAACCCCAGCATTAACTGAAATATCTAAATGGGACGCACAAACATTAAAAAGTTACATGACCCCAACCTCAATTGAGGGTGTTTCAGATGACGACTTGTCAAAAATTGTTCGAGCTTTTTCGAAATTAGGCGATTTGAAAGAACTCGGTGAGTATCAATTTATTAATGTCAGCACTAAAGCTGTAACAGGCGATGGATCAGGTAATTTTGTTACTTATAAAATCCCAGCTTCTTTTGAAAATGGTGAAGCACAAATAACAGTGACTTTAAAAGAAGAGGGTGAATCGTTTTCCATTTATCATTTCAATATAAATTCAATGGCAATGATTGAATGATAATTAAAGGTAAACTTTAACCGCTGCGAGTAATTAAAGCTTGCGGCTGGTTTGTGCAGAGGGAAAGTGAATTGTTTGCTTGTGCCTTTAAGTATAGTATTTAGGTACTAATGTGTTGAGTGATCATTTTCAAAGGAGTGTTTATGTCTAAATTTAAAAAAGTTCTTATAGCCTTGGTAATATTGGTAGGGCTTGGGGCCATTGCTAAACAATATAATGAGCAAAATCACATGGAAATGGCCATAGAGCAATGTGGCGACAAAGACAGTATCGCACGGGTGGACTCTAAGGGTTTCGAGTGTAAAAAAACATAGCAAGGAAATCACTTTTCACAGTTGGTTTTCATCCTGAGCTGCATGTTTAGCCAACTGTGAAAAAACGATAATAAGGGAGTTGTCCATGTCCGCTTATCGTCTTTAAGCATGCAACTCAACTCAATTTCATTTGGTTCATTCCGTTATATTTTTATTAAAACTCCCGCTCTTACGTTTACAAAGTCTTGTTGTATTTAAGGGCTACTTACTTGATCACATCATGCTTGCTTTGCTAGTAATACTGACGTAACGTATTGCTGGTACGATGAGTTTATAATAATAAAAAGGTCAACCGTGACATTAAAACAACAGTCTGTATTTATAAAATTAGCTGAAAATCAAACCCTCCATATGCGCCGTATTTGTAAAACTGATGCAACCGGGCCTGCGGTGTTTTTTATGCATGGTGCAGTCGAGAATGGCAAAATTTTTTACACTCACAGCAATAAAGGTTTGGCACCGTTTTTAGCTGAACAGGGTTATGTGTGCTACGTGGCTGATTTACGGGGCCGTGGTGAAAGTAAACCTGCCATATCAAAATATGCGAGCTACGGGCAAACCGAAGCTATATTAGAAGACATCCCCGCTTTTTTAGCAAAAATAGAACAACTTGAAGGTGCACCTGCACGTTATTGGGTTGCCCATTCATGGGGTGGGGTATTAATGAATAGCGTATTTGCGCGCTTTCCTAATCTAATTAATGATGTAAGGGCTTGTGCGTATTTTGGATCAAAGCGCACGCTTTATAATCATCACCCAAGCAAATACATCCAAGGTAATTTAATTTGGTATGGTTTAGCACCTTTAATGGCGAGAAAACACGGGTTTGTGCCTGCTAAAAAATTGAAATGGGGAAGTGACGATGAAACGCGTAAGTCCCATTATCAAAGTATGCAATGGGCTAAGCGCAAGCCCTGGGTAGACTCAGATGACGGCTTTGACTATGCAAAAGCGCTGCAAGATATAGCTCTGCCCCCTATTTTTCATGTGGCGGGTATAAAAGATAAGGCGCTTTGCCAACCGATTGACATTGAAAAGTTCATGGCTGAGTCAGGTGTAGGTGTGCAAACAATGACAATTTATGGTCGAAAATATGGTCACAAGGTGAATTATGACCATATTAATATGCTTACTCACCCTGAGGCGCGCCACGATCAGTTTGCTGATCTTCTTGAGTGGTTTTCGGCTCATTCACAAGGCGATTCATAGCCGTTTCGTAACGCTTATATTTATCTTTAGCTTTGTCAGTTAATGGTTGTCTGACTGCTGCTTTACTCAGTGTTGCGACTGGCTTATTCGACTTGTAAAACTCTAAAAAGCGATTGCTGTACTTAACGCCTAAAAATTCACACAGAGCACTCAACGTTTGCTCAGGCTCTGTGACGAGTAGCTCATATTGTAAGTCAAAAAGTGCATCGGGCATTACGCTATGCCAGTGCGACATAAGTTGCTGATATAAATCGTAATACTGCTTAAATTCAGACAATGAGCAAAAGTAGGGCTCATTTTCTGCAAAGTAATTACTAAATACTGACCACGCAACAGCCTGATAATCACGTTGTATATTTATAAATTTTGCGTTTGGAAATAATAGATAGATTAATCCAAGTGATTGATAATTTGCTGGCAGCTTATTGATCATATACGGGCGTACATGGGGAGATTGCTTTAATCTTTCTATATAGATATCGCGCGCCGTACTGATCAGCTTTTGATCCAGTTTAGATAGGCACTCGGGGTAAGGTAATTGAGTTTGTTGCTCAATATACGCAACAACCTGATTGCTGATACTGGCATCCTCTCCTAGGCTTGCAAAACTTTCGTGACTAACTAGCATTTGTTCAAGCAAAGTAGAGCCACTTCGTGGCATGCCGATAATAAAAACAGGGGTGATCGTGCCCGTAAAACGTTTATAGCGTGAATCAATTAACGTTGCATCACTTTGGCTGATGATTTGCTGATAAAAAGGGGCGAGTTCATTGGTTTTAAACGTAGTCAGTTGTGACTGTAGTTTATTAGCGAGGGTAAAATAATTAAATGCTTGCTCGGTATCATCTAATAAATCATAGCTTTTACCTAATGCGTAGTAGCAGACCATTTTTAAACGTAAGTTATTGGTGAGTGTTAAAAAGTGATGCAGTTCATTGAGGTAGTTTTGCTCGTGATTAAAGCGAGAAAATTGCACAAGCTCAAAAAGTATATAGGCCTTAACTGGGTATTCACCCATGGCGAGCGCTTGTTGTAAAATACCATAGGCTTTGTCGAGTTCACCATAGGTTAAATAGTGTTGAGCTAAAAAGTAGTGAGGCTCTGGGTTATGACTTGCTATTGACTTTGCATATTCAAGTACAGTGAGCGCATCTTGAGGTGAATGCACGCCATTAAACGCATCGGCAAGTGCATGCAACGGTTCAAGCAGGTAGGGCAGCCTTTCACACGCGCGCTGCAATAGATATACAGCAGCATCATAGCGCTCTAATCGAAGTGCGATTCTGCCTAAACCAAACAATGCTTCACCATTTTCAGGGTTCGCATCTAACAAGGCTTTAAAATGAAACTCAGCTTCTTTTAGTTTGTTTTCAGCAAGTAATTGATTGGCTTTTTCTAGCAGCATAAATACTCTGAAGCGCAAATTAGAGATATTATTATAATGTATATGATGAATAGCTGTTAATGTATATAAGCCAATGAAGATAAATCATCATTGGCTTAACTTACAAATGTATATTGTTAAATATTAAAATTTATAACTCGCTTTGATGTAGTAAAATCCGCCATTATAGTCAAATGGGCCACTTTCGTAGTATTTACCACCTACAATAGCTCGCGAGCCATATGAGCCATCACTAGATACTTCTTGTAACTTTTCAGCCTCAGTATCGAAGATATTATTCGCGCCTATAGACAGTGTAATTGCGTCAGTTGCATAGTAACTCAATTCAGCATCGAAGGTTACTGCAGAACTCCCTGTTTTAGACCAACCATAAGTGTCACCAATATCTGGCTCATCAGCATGTGTTGCAAAGTACTCGCCAAAGTAGTTTGTTCGAACAAACATACTGAATGTTTCCCAATCTTGTGCAAATGTAAATGTTGCACGATGTTCTGGTATGCCTTGTTCAAGACGTTTAACTTTGAAGTCAGAAGTGTATAAGCCAGCATTGTCAACTTCAGTACTGTTGTAATTGTAGGCTAAAGAAAGTTTAGTATCGCCACCGAACAGTTCCATTGTGTAGTTTGCTACAACATCAGCACCTTGTGTATGTGTGTCGAAGTCATTTGCAAAGAAAGTTATTGAACCTCCAAGTAACAACTCTGGGTTAGGATACTGACCTTGTAAAGCATTTACATCATTTTGGTCGATAAATAACTTATCTGTTTGTGCTATACGATCTTCTACTTTAATGTCGTATAAATCGACAGTAAGGAAAAAGTCGCCACTTTGATAAACGCCACCAATAGCAAAACTTTTAGACTCTTCTGGAGTGAGTTCTACACCACCTTTTTGAGCTGATACTGGGTGCGTAGGTGGGTATGTTGCTGATTGGATTAATTCACCATTAACAAGAGAAGTCTGGGTATTTACGACATTAGCTTGGCCTACCGTTGGAGCACGGAAACCTGTTGAATGAGATGCGCGAAGTGAAAACTCGTCTGTTATTGAGTATTGGGCTGTTACTTTATAATTTAATGTATCTCCGAATGTTGAGAAGTCTTCATATCGAAGTGCAGCACCAACTAAAAAATCTTCAGTTAAGTATGTTTCAACATCTAAATATGCGGCGATGCTTTGGCGTTTGCTTATACCTTGAGATTCTGGCGAAAATCCAGCGAAACCATGAGAGCCAACACTAAAGCCTTGTTCTGCTAAAGGCCCTTGTTGCCAAGAAACCTGTTCACCTGAAATAATTTCAAAGCTTTCTTGTCTCCATTCTGCACCAAAAGCGACGTTCAGCATCTCGTCTAAACCAACATCATATGCTTTTGAAATGTCTAGGTTGAATGCTTTTTCAAGCTGAATATAAGAGCCAGCTTCAAAACTATTATCAGCAGGTTGGTTAGCTCCTAATGATGGGTTTACTGTGTTAACCAGTGTGTAGGTTGATTTGTTACGGCCAACCGAACCACTGAAATCATAATAAGCGCCATCTAAAAAACCATCTTTAAACTCGCCTTTAGTACCCATAGTTAAAGAGGTATCATTTATCTCGCCAGTGAAAAGCGGAGTATAGCCCCCAGGGAATAATTCGTTGAAAGCCCAGCAGTTGTCATTATTAGCTACATTATCTATGTAATCTTGTTGAGTTAAAACATTACCTGAAGTGATTGGAATATTTGGACAGGCATCACTATTACCATCCATAGCACCTACTAAAAGGTTTCCGTCAGCATCGGTGTAAACGCCGCCTCTATTTTGAGGATTACGATAATAATAGCCCCCTGTTGCAGTTCTATCTGAATAGTTACCGAACATGTAGAAACTCTTTCCATCGCCCAGGTCTAAGCCAACATTAGCAAACAGAGTTAGATCATCATCAATCTCTGGGTTACCCCAAGTTTGTGCAGGATCATTAACTGACGTGTTACCTGCAGTGATTAAAGCTGCTGCATCTGGGCGCTGTAAAGTACGGCTTGTTGCATCTGCAGTTTTATATTGAAAAGATAAATTAGCAAAACCTTCGTCAGTGAATGGTAGACCAACATTACCATCAATTACTGTCTGATCGCCATCACCTTCGTAATACTCTCCTTGGCGCACAGAGAAAGAGCCACCTTCAGAGGCATCTTTTAATACAAAATTCATTACACCTGCTATTGCATCAGAACCGTACTGTGCTGCTGCACCATCTCTGAGCACTTCGACTTGCTTCATTGCAACAGAAGGGATTACTGAAATATCAGGGCCTTGTGCACCATCATTTACGCCGCCGCCTTGAAAAGCAATTACCGACGCGCGATGACGACGTTTACCATTAAGTAGAATAAGAGTTGAGTCTGAAGATAAACCCCTTAAGTTAACTGGACGAATAAACGATGCAGCGTCTGAAATAGGCTGCTGTCGAACGTTAAATGATGGAACAGATGCTTGAAGCATATCTAACATATCAGTAGAACCATTTTTGCTCAGTTCATCCCCACTAACTATATCAATAGGAACAGGTGAGTCACCGATAGAACGCGGCGCTGAACGAGTACCAACTACTGCGATTTTTTCAACATTTTTGTTAACTTTAGTCTCTTCGGTTGACTCATCTGCAGCAACCACAGAACCCGACACAAACAGACCCGCTGTTGTCGTGGCTAAAGCAAACTTAACAGCTTGTTGTAGCATATTATTTTTTAATTTCATTCTGACTTCCCCAGTTAGAATAGTTATGATTATGCCACCAAATAGGTATTCTAATTTGGTGTAACTAACTTATACCTACTGTTAATTTAATTTGCAAATTATTAACAATATGTTTTATTTTGGGTAACTTGGTCGTGTTTTTTGCAATTATTTGGGGTATGTTACTGAAAACGCATGTGATAAATTATTCGTTGTTTTCTTAAAGGAGGTCAGAATTTATTGTTGAAGCTAAAAAAAATTAAAATTAGTGATTGTTTGTTCGTATTTTGCACTAAAACTGAGTTGGAACGGTTTAATTATTTTGCTTTGATTCGCTTTTTAATTGCCACTGTCGTAATTTCTCACGGTATTCATCCCAAACACACGGGCAACAACTACCGCCTCCACAACATTCGTCAGGCGCAGGCTTTTGTGGCTTAGGTTCATTTACGTGGCGATCTTGGCACATTTAAAAAATAAAACGAGTTAAGAAAAGTGTGCGAAGGGTAAAGCAAAATCTACTATAAGTAAATTATGCTTTGTGAAGTGAGATGCTTATGTGAAAATAACCGAATGCGATTATATAAAGTTATTCATCGGGCCCCATTTCGAGTGGCTAAAATTACCAAAAAGCGTCAGCAATTACGCTTTAAGCGCGCTATGGTGGCACTTAAAATCGCACTTGCCCAAGAAAAGCAAGAAACCAAAGAAATGCTGCAAATCTATAGACGTTATACACAAGGCCACGCAACTAAAGAAGAGCTGCATACGGCCAATGAACAATTTTTAGATATTCTAAAAGGGATTGGGCTGGGTGTGTTTGCTGTATTGCCTTTTGCACCCATTACGATTCCGCTAGTTGTAAAACTAGGGCAGTGGGTTGGTGTTGATGTTCTTCCGAGTTCATTCAATATCAATAAGTCACTTAAAGAGATAGATCAGCAAGTTGCAAAAGAAGAAGCCGAAGAAAAAGATCACAAGTAAGCTGCGTTTATCAATCTGATTTCGCCTATACCCTTTAGCTCAAGTTATTGGTATGCTTAATTACCTTTTCTTTATATTGAGTCGTTTAATGAGTTCATTAATTCGTCATTCTTCTACGGGTATTCCGCTCTCTTTCATTGAAAAAACGCATTTAGCATCGTGGTTATCTGAACAGCCGCAAGCTTTGCAAAACTGGTTAAGTAATTGCGACTTTAAAAACAAGGGGCTTGCGCTCGTAGCTGACAGTGAATCAGGTGATTTGGTTCATGTGTATTGCCTTGTAAACGATATTAACGATTTTTGGCTTGCAGGTGACTTGTCGACTAAATTGCCGGCTGGTTGTTACCAAATTCAGGGTGACAGTGCCTTTGTCGAACAGGTTGCACTTGGCTTTATGTTAGGTGGTTATGAGTTTAGTGAATATAAAGAAAAACCATCGCCACGAGCACAACTTGCTATCAGTGATGAAAGCCTTGCCAAGCGCTTGACTGAATTCGCAAGCGCAATAAATTTAGTACGCGATCTCGTAAATACACCTGCAGCCGATATGATGCCACAACATTTATCACAAGTGATGGCTGATCTGGCTGATAATTTTGATGGTGAGTTTAGTGAATGGGTTGGCGATGAGTTGCTTGAGCAAAATTATCCCACAATTCACATGGTTGGCCGTGCAAGTGAAAACAAGCCACGTTTGTTAGACTTACGCTGGGGCGCAAAAGATGCCCCTCAAATTACCCTTGTGGGCAAAGGGGTGTGCTTTGACTCGGGCGGTTTAGACTTAAAACCAAGCTCGGGCATGCGCAACATGAAAAAAGACATGGGGGGCGCAGCTCATGTCATTGGCTTAGCGCAGCTAATTATGGCAGCGAATTTGCCGATACGTTTACGTGTCTTGGTTCCTGCTGTAGAAAATGCTGTATCGCGTAATGCATTCAGACCGGGTGATGTTATTAAAACCCGAAAAGGTATCACTGTTGAAATTGATAACACGGATGCCGAGGGGCGTTTAGTGTTATGTGATGCGTTAGCAGAAGCACAAAACGACAATCCCGATCTTATTATTGACTTTGCAACGCTCACAGGAGCGTGTCGTATTGCACTTGGTACTGAACTGCCAGGCTTTTTTGCGAACGATAACGAGGTGGCCAGTAAGTTGATGAGCGCCGGAGAAAAGTGCTTTGATCCTGTTTGGCAGTTGCCTTTATTCAGTCAATACAAAGCGTTATTAAAGAGTGATGTGGCTGATATTGCGAACTGTGCATCAACCCCATTTGGTGGAGCTATCACTGCTGCACTTTACTTAAAAGAGTTTATCGAACCGACTACGCCTTGGGTTCACTTTGACGTTATGGCGTGGAACTTACGCCCATTGCCTGGTCGTCCAGTGGGAGGGGAAGCACTCGGTATTCGTGCTGTATTTAACTACCTACAAGACCGTTTTCAATAAGTGTTATATTTGATACAACTCTAACGGTAAATCATCGGGATCAGCAAAAAACGTAAATTGCTTCCCGGTGATTTCATCGACACGAATATCTTCCACATCTACACCTTGTTGTTCTAAGTACTGTTTAGCTTCCGTTATATTGGCCACTTTAAAAGCTAAATGGCGCAGTCCTTGTGCTTCAGGATAACTTGGTCTTGTGGGCGCATTTACAAATGAAAACAACTCTATTTGACTGCCGTCTGGCAGTGCAAGGTCTAGCTTGTAAGAATCACGTTCTTTTCGGTACTGCTCATGGATAATTGGCAATTTTAAAATTTCAGTGTAAAAGTGTTTTGAATGCTCATAATCACTACAAATAATCGCTACATGGTGAACACCTAATAATCCGATTGTTTTCATATATCAACAGTATCCTTGAAACAAAAAAGCGCGGACAATTGCCGCGCTTAATTCATAATATATAGCTTGTTATTCAGCCGCTTTACATGCTGCAACAGCCGGAGCAACAAGTTCTAAGCCTGTTTTATCGCAGGGTGGAAGGCTTGCGTCTGAAATTGAGATAGGCGTTACGCGCTCGCCCCATTTAATGTAGCTTGCAGCCCACGTTAAACCGGCACCAAATGCCGCAGACATAATATTCGAGTTTGGTTTTATAAGGCCTTGCTCAACAGCTTCGCAAATCGCAATTGCAATCGTTGCAGCTGATGTATTACCGTAATCAGCAATGTTGACCATTACTTTTTCGTCAGCCACCTTTAAGCGCTGCTGAATAGCTTGAATAATGCGTAAGTTTGCTTGGTGCGGAACAAGTACATCGATGTCATCAAGTTTTAACTGCGCTTGATTAAGCACATCATCACACGCTTCGCTCATTCCTTTAACGGCACGTTTGAAGATTTCACGGCCTTCAAATAATAAGTTAGACGGGCCAATTGGCGCGTACTTATTAAGATCGCTACCAAAATTTTCGATATGCAAAATATCACGATCTTCGCTATCACAGCCTGTTTTAGTTGCCAATAAACCAGATGGAGTATCAGACGCTTCTAATACAACAGCGCCCGCACCATCACCAAATAATACTGCACTGTCACGACGTTCCCAATTGATGTACCAGGTCATGCGCTCTGCTGCGATAACCACCGCTTTTTTGATCATACCAGCACGAATTTGTGCAGTAGCTGCTTGTAGTGCGTATAAAAAGCCTGAACATGCCGCGTTTGTATCCATTGCTGCTGCACCCACCGCACCAATATTCTTTTGTACAAGTGAGGCTGTATTAGCCACCATTGTTGAGGGGGTACATGTTGCGAGTAAAACAAGATCAATGTCTTTCCCATCAACACCTGCGCATGCAAGTGCGTGTTTTGCAGCGACAGTTGCTAAATCAGCAGTGCTAACGTGGCTTACACGACGAGATTTAATACCCGTACGCGTTGTGATCCATTCATCGTTAGTATCAACGATATTGCTGATTTCGTCGTTGCTAATGCTTGCTGGTGGTATACATTTACCCCAGCCAGTGATTTGGGCATAAGACATAATGTGTTCTCTTTATGTGGTCAGACTTGTTAAAATTTTGCCGAAGTTATATCAAAATTCACTTGTTAAGACTAGCGTAACACACTGCTATGTCGCAAATAATGGCTTTTACTCGGTATTTAAGTTAAACCTAGTATAAAAATGAGGCGAATATGAAAAAAATAAATCTAAAAATAGGCACCTTATCGGTACTGGTTTCTTTGTGCACATTTTCAGTGAGTGCTGACACGTTGCTGATCCATGCAGGGAAAATGTTGGTTGGCGTTGAGCAAGCTGTAAAACAACAACAAACCATCGTGATCAAAAACGATAAAATTACAGCAATTGAAGCTGGTTATTTAACTAAAGAGCAATTAAATCTTACAGATGCAACGATTATTGATTTAAAAAATCAGATGGTGCTCCCCGGTTTAATCGATATGCATGTGCACTTAACATTTGAACGAGATACTAAGCGAAACCCCCATCAGTGGTTAACTGAGTATGAAGCGGATGATGCTCTGCGTTCACTCAAGTATTTAAAGCGCACAGTCGACGCAGGTTTTACCTCAGTGCGTGACTTAGGCAGCCGTTATCAAGTTATTTTTCCATTAAAGCGTGCAATTGAGCGGGGTGATATACCTGGGCCAAGAATTTTTGCGGCAGGCGATATGATTACCCCAACGGGAGGGCATGCCGATATGCACGGGTACCGCCGTGATGTTAGCCAAGCCATTGGCGGTGGTTTAGGCGTGTGTAATGGCGCTGATGATTGTACTCGAGCCGTAAGAGATGTAATAAAAAGTGGGGCCGATGTCATTAAAATCACTGCCACGGGTGGGGTGTTGAGTAATACAGCTGCTGGTGTTAATCAGCAGTTTACCGATGATGAACTTACTGCAATCGTTAATACGGCTCATCATTTAGGTCGCCCAGTTACTGCACATGCACATGGCACAGAAGGTATTAAAGCGGCTTTACGGGCGGGTGTAGACTCAATTGAACATGGCTCTTTTTTAGATATAGACACTGTAAAGCTATTTAAGAAACAAGATGCGTATTTAATCCCAACATTACTCGCAGGTGCTACAGTCAAACAAGAAGTATTAGAAAACCCCAACATGCCAAAAGCAATTGCTGATAAAGTTGAGTTTGTGGCTCCAAAAATGGAGGCATCGTTTAAATTAGCGTTAAAAAATAAGGTTAAAATAGCATTTGGAACAGATTCAGGCGTATCAAAGCATGGTGATAATGCAAAGGAGTTTGAGCTACTTGTTAATTATGGCATGACACCAAAAGAAGCAATAAAATCAGCCACTGTCGAGGCCGCTAAATTATTAGGGCAAAGCGAGCACCTTGGTGACTTGAGTGTTGGTAAACAAGCAGATATTATCAGTGTTAATATGAATGTACTTGATAACATTAGTGAACTTAGAAATGTACGCTTTGTTATGAAAGGCGGAGACGTGCTCAAACAGTAAGGGTAACTACGATGAGCGGTAAAATTAAAGCGACGTTATTTAATCAGCTCATTGAGGCTGAAAGGCAATTGCTAGAACCTGAGATCCGTCAGTCTGCAGATGCACTCGATGCGTTGCTCGATGATGACTTTATTGAAATTTCAGCTAATGGCACGTCGTTTAATAAGTTTCAGGTTTTAACACGTTTACCGACTGAAGTCGTTCCTCAGTTTTATAATCAACACTTTAAAGGGCGGATGCTGAGTGATGAGATTGCCCAATTGAGTTATCAAGCTGCTTTTAGGCGTTCCGCCCGTGCTGAGTTTAATTATTCAATTCGCATGTCGCTATGGCGCTTTAATGGTCAACAATGGCAAATGGTGTTTCATCAAGGAACACCTTGCGCTCCCTTTACTATTTCTATGGATGACGATTAAGTCTCTTAACGCTTTTTATGCAAACTGATCCGGCGATTAGCCGCTTACTTACTTTAAGAAGTGCAGCTATTGCTGTGCAATTTTTTGCTGTTGTTTCGGTATACTTTTTATTTGATTATCAAGTTGCCATCTTCCCTTTACTGGCTGTGATTAGTGTAGAAGCACTGTTCCAATTGCTCAGTATTTTAGCGTATCGCAAAGTGAACCACGCGAAACCGATTGCCGTGTTGATGCAGTTGACTGCTGATATCTTATTTTTATCGATATTGCTGTCTTTGAGTGGGGGCGCCACGAACGCATTTGTGTCGCTGTTACTTTTACCAATTATGATTGCTGCCGTGTCGGTTAATGGTAAAGGATTAGCTTATATAGCTGGGCTTGCCATCGCGGCGTATAGCTATTTGCTGTTTAAAATGCCTGATCACAGTATGCATCAAATCGACATGACTCATCACTTTATTGGGATGTGGGTTAACTTCGTGATAAGTGTGATTGTAATTGCATTTATAATCGGTGCGCTAAATCGGACGATTAAAGCACGCGATGCCACTATAGCAAGAGGCCGAGAGCAGCAGCTCAGGCACGAGCAATTGTTAACATTAGATGGTGCAGCTGCACAAATTACCCATCAGTTAGCAAGTCCTATAGCAAACCTGCAATTTCTTTACGAAGAGCTTAAAGAGCAGCAAGCTGACGACCCCATTATACAAGAAATGGCCAAGCCATTGGAGCAGTGCAATGAGCAACTAGCGCATTTTAGAGCGCTATCATCTGCGCTTAGAACAGGTAAAACGCAAACAATAATACCGGTCGATGTGCTGCAAAAAGAAATAGCAGATGCTGCATTATTACATCATCCAGAACACACGCTTGAATGGTTAAATGAACCACCTAAATGCACTATTCTGAGTGATGCAATGTTATTACCCGCTATTTTGAATTTGCTACAAAATGCAGTATTAGCAAACAATCAGCAGCACTCTCACATAGAAGCTCGTTGGCAGTTTAACGCGGATTCGGTTTCTTTATCTTTACGTGATTTTGGTCAAGGTTTAAGTGAGCAACAAATGGCAGCATTAGGGGGTCAACTTATGCCGAGTCAACATGGTATGGGGATGGCAGTAATGCTTTCTAATGTGACTTTGGAACGCTTAGAAGGCTCACTTACAGTGAGTAATCATAAAGAGCAGGGGGCTGTAGCTACAATCACCCTGAAAGTGGCATGAATTTATTAATAATCGAAGACGACATTAATCTAGCCAACACGCTAGCCAGACGCTTTACAAAACATGGCTTTTGTTGTCAGCTTGCCCACAGTTGTCAGCAAGCAATTGACATTTGTAGTGCTTTTTCACCCAGTCATTTTTTAGTCGATTTAAAGTTAAAAGATGAAAATGGCTTAACGTTAATAAAGCCAATGCGCCAGCAATTTCCGCGTTCACGCATTATCCTTCTAACAGGCTTTGCAAGTATTGCCAGTGCGGTTGAAGCGATTCGTCTCGGTGCAGATGATTATTTACCCAAACCCGTCGATTTTGTATCGTTATTGAGAACATTACTTGAGGGCAGTGAGGCAGAGCAACCTACCCATACTCTGCCACAAACACAAATAATGTCGCCAGAACGACTCGAATGGGAACATATTCAACACGTATTGCATCGTAATCATGGCAATATATCTGAAACAGCAAGGCAGTTGAACATGCACAGACGAACCTTACAACGTAAACTTCAAAAGAAACCCGTTCAGCAATAAAGATGATATTTAAGTATTGTTAAATTAAGTAGCACAACATAAAAAAGGTATTTAGTATTAGAACCAAATACCACTCGTCACATTTGATTTGCTGCTTTGGGATTCCTTAACTAAAGTCAAATTAACCCTATTGGTTGTATGAGTCTGGTGTATGGATTTTTCTCAACTGAATTTTTTTGCCGTATTTCTTGCTGCGCTTGCTTCTTTTCTTCTTGGGGCTGTTTGGTATTCTCCGTGGCTTTTTAAACGCATTTGGATGGAGAGCTGCGGTTTAACAGAACTTGATCTTCAGCAAATCAATCATGTCATGGTGTTTGGTGGCAGTTTTGTGCTGTGCCTATTAATTGCTTTAAGTTTATCTTTATTTATTGGTAGCAATGTTAATGTAGGCGTTGCCGTAGGCACAGGGTTTATAATCGGTTTATGTTGGGTAAGTTGCGCACTTGGCATTGGTTATATTTTTGAGCAACGACCCCTTAAATTGTTTTTAGTGAACGCTGGCTATTCTATTTTACAGTTCTCTTTAACGGGTTTGGTTTTGGGGCTTTGGCCATAGACATGGTAGCATGCGTTTTTTAATCGCGTTTAGTGTGGAGTTTATGGCTAAACCCAATAAAAAAGGCCCGACGAAAACCGTTGATATATTTTGTAGTCAGTGCAAGTGCCAATTATTTAAATACCGCAAAGGCGGCAAAGGTGCATTAGTTAAGTGCTTTGTTGAACGTATAAGCCAAAATTTTACAGCACAGACGGGTGTTTGCCCGCAGTGCCATCGTCATTTTGCCCGCGAAACAATGATAAGAGGCACACCCGCATTAAAAATTATTGGCGGTAAAGTGACGCATAAGTAGCTTATACATAGAATGCGGACATTTATCCTCGTTTAAGTTATCTGCTTTGATACCATTGTTCGGTTTGCTGTTTCAATGAATGAAAACAACCCTCCCCATGGATTGGGCCAGTTGTTTGGGTATAAACAAATGAACAATATGGATTCACGTACGTGATAGCACTTTTATTTGATATTATTGGTATGACGGGTACTTTCTTGGTAGTAGGTGCCTTTTTCATGTTACAACTAAATAAAGCATCCCCGACAGGGCTTGTGTATAACATGATGAACTTAACTGGCGCGGTGCTGCTGTTAATTAGTTTGTGTTATAACTTTAACTTGGCCAGCTTTGTCATTGAAATATTTTGGATTGCGGCATCATTGATTGGCTTATACAAATATTTAAAAACTAAGCGCAGTGAGCGTGTTAAGCAGTTTAGCTAAATGAGACGTTAAACTAATGATACAAGAGCCCATAACTATAAAGTACATGGGCTTTTTTATTACACCAAGTACAGAGCGTCAAAGACTGTATAAAATTAAGTGAATTGGTATAAAAAGATTGCAAGCTTACCCATCTTTTGTATTAATAGTGTAAACAGAGTGTTGCAGTGCAACATTTAATCATTATTACGGGTGTCTCGCAGCATGAAGTTTTTACTATGTTCAACACTTTTTTTAATCGCAAATTCCCCAGCAGCGCTATTCGGCGCAGAAGCTTCTGAAGATGAAGATTTATTTTCACTAAGTTTTGAAGATTTACTCGATGTACATGTTGATATTGCGAGTAAAACAGCGGAAACCCTGTCATCAGTTCCTTCAACAATGAGCGTGTTTAGCCGTCAGCAAATTCAAGCGCTCGGTGTTGATAATGCGTATGAAGTGATGAATTTTGTTGCGGGTATGCAATCAACCCGCGGTGATTGGGTAGGGGCTGTGCCTAAAGATCATGCCCGAGGAGTATACCTAGATAGTGGTAATGTGTTGGTGATGATCAACGGTGAGCGCGTCAATGAATCATCATTTGGTAAGGCTTCGGTCTACATGCCTTACATACCTATTGAGGTAATAGAAAAAATAGAGTTTATTCGTGGGCCGGGCTCTGCTTTATACGGTAGTAACGCCTTTTTAGGTGTGATGAATATTGTCACGACAAAAGAGCGTAATGCATTACAGGCTGTAGCAGGCAACAATGGTCGTTACGGAGCAACAGCACAGTTTTATAAGCATTTTAGTGACACGGTGTCGGCGTATGCGACGTTATCATACGAAAGTAAATCGGGTGAACGCTACCCACAAGACGTAAAAGACCCTCTAAAAGCGGTGTATATTGAGGCAGGGTTAGATTATAAAAAACTTTCACTTCATACACGTTACAATGAAACGCAACTTGATGAGTTTTTAAATCTTGCCGGTTATTCGAAACAAAACCAACACACCAGTGATAATACGTTTATAGGCATTAAATATAATTGGCTTAATACCGATAAATTCAAGCTAGATAGTCATTACTCTTACAGTAAACATGCAATATCAACGGCTGGGTTGATTGCTGAATTTGACGATATGCCAGACTTTTTATTAGGGCCCGATTGGCAAACCTATGACAGTAAATTTTCAACAGAATTAAGTTATCAGCTTGATAATCAATGGCAATTAGCTGCAGGCGTTGAATATGCTGAGGCAAAGCAGCAAAAAGCCGATGTACGTACTAACTATTATGACAGTGACTCACAACAAGTTATCCTCGCGCCTGCTTATTATCAAAATGGGATTGTACGTATTAAAGATTTTCCTTTATTTGCGTCATTAAAGTATACCTTTGAAACGGTGAGTGCTTACGGGCAATTAAAGATTCCATTTTCTGACTCGTTCACGTTCTTTATAGGGGCACGCTATGATGATGTTAAAGATATCGACAGTAAATTATCACCTCGATTAGCAAGCATTTACGAAATTAATCAGTCACATACATTAAAGCTTCAATATGGCGAATCGTTCAGAACACCGGTGACGAATGAACTTTTTTCTAATGACTCTGTGACGAAAGGTAATCCATCATTACAATCTGAATCAGTTAAAACCACTGAACTTGTTTGGCACTATCAAAACGCGACACTTCAAACAAATGCGGTACTTTTCTATAATGAACTTAATGACTTTATTGAGACTGTGCCCTTTCAAGGCAGTGACACACTGTTCACTTTTGAAAACTCACTCAACACTGATAACCGTGGTTTAGAGCTGGATGCTACATGGCAATATAATAAAAAATTTGCGCTTACGGGAACCTATACACACTATTTCCATGAGCCGATAAATGCCAGTTTTAAACGCTTTGCCAGCTTAGTTACCCGTTATAACTTAAACGATAGTTGGCAGCTAAGCCTAAACATTTTATGGCGTGACCAAGTGAATGCGGCTTCATTAAACGGTGATGAGTTTAACCAATCGGCTTATAGTTTATTAGGAGGCACGGTTAAATGGCAATTGAATACGCATAGTCATTTAATGTTTAAGGCTGAAAACGTATTGGGTAAAAACTATAACGTGTTTGATCCACGTGTTGAGAATGGCTCTGTCGCTGGTACAACAGAAGAATTATCGCTACACTACCAAATCAATTTCTAGCAGTGTCGTGTTTAAGGTCTGAATGTCATCATTAAGTAAAAAGTTAGTTGCGGCAGGTGCTATTTTAATATTGCTGCTTGTATTGGTTTTTTACATTGGTCGACAACACGATTACACAAAAGCCAGTCAATTAAGCCGTGTGCAAGCGGTTCAATTAAGTCACTATTTTTCAAGTGAACTTGAACGGTTTCAAACGATCCCTGCCTTAGTGAGTGCTAATGATTTAGTAAAGACGTTTGTAACTAACCAAGGTGTTGGTGAACAAGCCGTCAATTATTATCTTGAAGATATCCAGCGTGCAAGTGGTGCATCAGATGTTTATTTAATGGACTTATCTGGCTCTGTTGTGGCCAGTAGTAATTGGCAAGTCGATTACACTTTTCTTGGCAGTAACTTTGCGTTTAGGCCGTATTTTTATTTAGCGAAAAAAGGTGAAAAAGTTGCTTACTTTGCACTAGGAATGCGCTCAAGTGAGCGGGGTATATACTTCTCTGAACCGGTTATTGCAGACGGTAAAGTTATTGCCGTCGTGACATTAAAAGTGAATGCAAAAAAGTTTGAGCAAGACAGGCAATTGCTAAATGCGTCAGACAGTACGCACTTTCATATTTCTCTTGAAGACAGTGTTATCGTGATGTCTGATGTGCAAAGCTGGCGTTTAAATTCGTTAAAAGCGCTTAGCGAAAAGCAAATGGAAACGCTTGTAAGTTCAAGGCGATACCTATCACATACGCCAAGTTTATTAGCTTATACTTCTAAGCCTTTAAGTGATAATACGGCTGAGCAAACCATCGAAATAAATAATAAGCGAGTGCGATTTATTAGCGCGTTCGAAACCATCGATATTATCAATGCGAAGGCCAGCGTGCTGGTAGATATAAGCGGTTTAGAAGTTGCACAAATACCACGTTTACTGTGGTTTAGTGTGTTTTATATGATAGTTGTCGTGCTGATACACATGAGTATGGTTCGTTTCGCGGGTTATAAAAAACTCTTATTTTCAAGACACAGTCTTGAGCAAGAAGTGATAGAGCGTACGCATGCACTCGAAAAAGCGCAAAAGGCACTTGTCCAAGCTGCTAAGCTGGCTACGATAGGCCAGTTAAGTGCGGGTATTAATCATGAAATAAACCAGCCATTAAGTGCCATGAACACTTATTTAGTCAGTGCAAAGCGATTGCTTATGAAAGGCAATATTGAACAAGCATCAGAAAACCTTGTATTGGTGCAATCGCTCATTGAGCGTGTACATAAGATCGTTGCTCAACTTAAGCATTTTAGTAAGCCTGCACAAACGCAACTGCGTGAACAGAGCTTATCACGGATGCTTAAAAATGCATTAATGATCGCCAGTGCTCAATTAAAGCAAGATGATATTGATGTTAAAACAGCCGACATCTCAGAACATATCACGGTATGGGTCGACAGTGTAAAGTTTGAACAAGTATTAGTGAATGTAATCACCAATGCCAGCCAAGCGATGGCTGAATGTGAAAAACGCGAATTGAGTTTTGAGCTTGAATTATTTGACGACAGAGTGAAGTTTTCGATATTAGACACAGGCCCAGGCATTGACCAACATGCATTAGGCAGTATTTTTGAGCCATTTTACAGTACCAAAACCAGCAATGGTTTGGGGTTAGGGCTGTCTATCTCCCGACAAATTATCGACTCATTCAATGGTCGATTAAGTGCCCATAACCGCCCTGAAGGGGGCGCACAGTTTATTATTACACTACAAAGCAATAAGGAAACCTCATGAGTTTAGTTGCCAATGCCTGCCAACAGGTGATCGTTATTGATGATGAAGCGGTGATCCGTGATTCATTAAAGCAACTGCTCGAGATTGAAGGCTATCAGGTGCAATGCTTTAGCGAACCAACGGCGGCGTTATCTAAACTAAGTCGTCGTTTTGAGGGGGTTGTATTAAGCGATATTAATATGCCTAAGATGGATGGTTTAACCTTTTTAGAACAAGTTAAGGCATTTGATAGTGAACTACCGGTTATTTTTCTAACGGGCTTTGCAGACGTGTCTGTCGCAGTAAAAGCCATGCAATTAGGGGCTTATGACTTATTTGAAAAGCCGCTAACTGAGCAGCTATTAGATTGCATTGCGCGAGCATGCGATAAACGCGCGTTGGTGATGGAAAACCGTGCATTGAAAATTGCTGTCGAAAAAACATCAGCACCAGGCGTGCGAATTTTGGGTGAAACCGAACAAATGCAGCAGATGATGCATTTACTCAATGCCGTGATTGATACGCCAGCAGATGTATTAATTGAAGGCGAAACAGGCACCGGAAAAGAGCTAGTTGCTCGCTACCTCCACGACCAAAGTAATCGTTCTTCAGCAAATTTTGTTGCCATAAATTGTGGCGCAATTCCTGAGCAGTTAATTGAGAGTGAGTTATTTGGTGCAGCCAGTGGCGCGTACACGGGGGCAACACAATCACGACAAGGTAAGTTTGAATTTGCTAAAGGGGGAACGGTATTTTTAGATGAAATAGAATCGACCCCAGCAAGTTTGCAGGTTAAGTTATTACGCGTGCTTGAAGAGCGAAAAGTTACTCCCGTTGGTGACAATCATGCTGTTGATCTTGATGTGCGTATTGTTGCAGCAACCAAGGTTGATCTACTTTCTTTAGTCGAAGCGGGTGAGTTTAGAGCCGATCTTTATTATCGACTGAACCTCGTTAAAGTGAGTATCCCTGCGTTACGTGATCGTAAAGCTGATATACCGTTGCTGTTTAAACATTTTAGCTCCATTGCGGCGACTCGATTCCATAAACCACCTGCAACACTGAATAGCGAAGCTAAACAACGTCTGTTAGCCTACGATTGGCCTGGCAACGTGCGTGAACTTAGAAACCAAGCAGAACGCGCTGTTTTGTTGGGCTCTGACTTAGCATTTGCCACTAATAATGATAGTAACAACGAAATTCAACTCGCCCAAGATCTCAGTCTCGCTGAAAAAATGAGTTTTTATGAGCAGTCACTGATTGAAGAAGCACTTGAGCGAAACAATGGCAGTATTAAAAATACCATGCAAACCCTGCAAATCGCCCGTAAAACACTCTATGACAAAATGAGTAAGTACGGTATTAATCGTGAAATGTTCAAGGATTAAGCAATCACAAAGTGGGTGTGGGTGGATTAAGTGACATCGCATCTTAAAAAATGTGTGGAAATCCGCACATAAAAACAATGCCAATAAATTGATTTAATCATAACTATATGTATTTTAAGTTTTTTAAATTTATTGTGTGAGTTGGCAATTAATTTGCCTCTAGTGTTAGGAACAACAATTTGAACCTAATATAAAGGGGCGCATAATGACAACAATAGTAACTTATACAAAAACTCGCGTTGCAGCGGGTATAATTTTAGCGTGTTTTGCAAGCTCATCAATGGCTGCTGACTACGCTGTATATGGAAAAGCCGAAGTTCAAATAGCCAACACTGATACTGGTGTGATGCGCTATGCTGATGAAGGTACGCAAATTGATGCACCTTTTTCTCGTATAGGCATCAAGGGCAGTCATAAACTCACTGAATCATTAAAAGCTGTGTTCAAATACGAAGTACAAGTAAAAGGCTTTGAACACGATGATACTAATGAGCCATTCTCAGCACGTAATACATATTTAGGCTTAGCGGGCGATTTTGGTGAAGTTGTCGTTGGTCGTAATGACACGCGCTTTAAATATTCAGAAGGCAAAGTTGACGGTTTTAACGAAACACAAGCTGATATTGCGCAGTTGATCCCAGGGCAAGACCGGATTGGCGACACCATTACCTATAGCTCTAAAACATACGCGGGTGCTTCATTAGCGTTAACATACGCGCCAAAAGACGATAGCAGTAATGATGAGTCAGGGTTTGCTGCAACCGTTATTTATGGTGACCGTGCATTAAAATCAGCTAATTATTATGTTGCAATCAGTCATGTTGATGCTCTTAATAAATTAACGGCAAGTCGCGTTGTCGCGGCGTGGAAACACGAAAATCTTCAGTTAGCCGGTTTAATCCAACGTAGTGAATCAACAGACGGGACTAAAGAAGGCAATGGTTATGCTGTAAGTGCAAGCTATGCAATTGATAAATGGGTCCCTAAATTACAATACGTAAAAGACGACTCTAAAATTCGCCATGCTGAAGAAGGTAAACAATGGACAGCAGGTGTTGACTATGTATTTGATAAACAAACAACTGCATACTTATTCTATACTGATTTAGACCTTGATATTGAATCAGATAACAGCATTGCACTTGGCCTTAAGTACAAGTTTTAAGGAGTCGGTATGTCATTAGTTAATCAAACAAAAGACGGCACAGAGCAACGTCCGTTGATGACCACTGTGATGCTTTTATTGGGTCCATTAGTGATGCTATTAACATGCTTAATAGACCCACCAGCAGGGATGAGTGAACCCGCACTTAGAACAGCAGGCCTTGCATTTTGGATGGCATCTTGGTGGGTGAGTGAGGTTGTGCCAATTCCAGCTACTTCATTATTACCACTGGTTATATCACCTCTTGCTGGTATTGCAGCAATCAAAGGGGTTGCAGCACCGTATGCTCACCCTTTGATCTTTTTATTCTTGGGCGGTTTTTTAATTTCTATCGCGATGGAGCGTTGGGGGCTACATAAACGTATAGCACTTAATACAATGCTTCGTGCGGGAACGAAACCTAGCCTACAAATTTTAGCGATGATGTTGGTGACGGCATTTTTATCAATGTGGATGTCAAATACAGCCACTGCGGTGATGATGCTACCGATTGCTATGTCGATCACGATGTTAGTAAAGCAATCTAATCCTGATAACGACCAATTTGGCAAAGCATTATTACTATCTATCGCGTATGGCGCGAGCATTGGTGGTATTGCCACGTTGATTGGTACTCCGCCAAATGCATTAATGGCAGCGTACTTATCAGATAGCTATAAAATTGATATTGGTTTTGCACAGTGGATGAAAGTGGGTGTCCCGCTTGCAACAGTTATGCTTATTTTATGCTGGGTATGGTTAACTAAGTTTGCTTATAAAGTGGATACACCGTGCGCGCAAGATGCGAGCCAAGATACTAAATCATTATTTTCAACCCAGCTTAAAGAGCTTGGCGTAATGCAGCGTGCTGAAAAAGGCGTGGCAATAGTGTTTGTACTTGCTGCAGTGTGTTGGATTTTCAGACCGTTATTGGCTGATTCAACAGGGTTAAAAATATCGGATACAGGCATTGCGATTGCTGCTGCTTTACTGCTGTTTGTGTTACCTGCTAATAAAGGGGACGGCGAGCGTATTCTCGATTGGGAAAGTGCAGCAAAAGTGCCCTGGGGTGTGTTATTACTGTTCGGGGGTGGTTTAACACTTGCTGCGCAAATTAAATCATCAGGCCTAGC
The DNA here is from genome assembly GCF_900116435.1 of Pseudoalteromonas lipolytica. Lineage (GTDB taxonomy): Bacteria > Pseudomonadota > Gammaproteobacteria > Enterobacterales > Alteromonadaceae > Pseudoalteromonas > Pseudoalteromonas lipolytica. The sequence continues at coordinate 138,361 of NZ_FPAZ01000008.1, forward strand.
AGAGTACATCGCTCACATGATTGAAGGTGCAAGTGTGATTCCGTTAGTACTGAGTGTCTTGGCTGTTGCAACATTGATTACTTTCTTAACTGAGATCACAAGTAATACCGCAACTGCTGCTGGTTTCTTACCGCTATTAGGTCCGGTTGCTGAATCTGTATTTGGAACGCCTTTAGTGTGGGTTATTCCTGCAGCGATTGCATGTAGCTGCGCATTCATGATGCCTGTTGCAACCCCTCCTAATGCCATTGTGTTTGGGTCGGGGCAAATTCAAATGCGTGATATGATCCGATCAGGCTTTGCACTTAATATCATTGCGATTGCGATGATTACGCTAATTACAATGACCATCGCGGCCGCTGTGTTTGGTTTTTAAGATACATTTATAATATCCAACCTATTCCAACCAACAACAGCGCTCACCCTGAGCGCTGTTTTTTTACTTCTATGAAAGTTGCGGCGGTTATTATTGATCGCTATAGTTGAATTTGTCGCTATTCAAGAGATCACATTTTGACTGATATTCAAAGACTTCTACATTCTCAATTCCAGCAACTCAATCGTACTTTTTTGGCTGAACCTTATTTGCCAATCGAGCAGCGTATTAGCATTTTAAAACAGATAAAAAATAGCCTGATTACTAACGAGCAAGCCCTTGTTGCGGCGACGAGTAAAGATTTTGGATACCGCACTGCTTTTGACACCGTACTGGGTGATTTATTACCGACAGTAAAACTCATCAGTGACACAATAAAACGGCTGCCCAAGTGGGCTCGCAATGAGTCGCGTGGTGTGGGTATTAGTTTGTGGCCCTCTAAGGCTCATATTAATTATCAGCCAAAAGGTGTTATCGGTGTTATTGCGCCGTGGAATTATCCTATACAGCTCGCACTGGTTCCTGTCATTACCGCATTAGCGGCAGGTAATCGAGTGATGCTAAAAGTCAGCGAATTTACACCCCATACCAATGAGATTATAAAGGATATATTTTCTGGTGAGTTAGCAGCGCATTGCCATATTGTTGAAGGGCAGAGCGAGGTTGCTGCGGCGTTTAGTGAACTGCCTTTTGCACACATATTATTTACAGGCTCCACAACAGTAGGTCGTAAGGTGATGCAGGCAGCGAGTCAGCATTTAACACCGGTTACTTTAGAACTTGGCGGTAAATCACCGGTTGTGATTCTTGACGATGTGAATATAAAATCAGTGGCGAAAACATTGCTGTTTGGCAAGCTAAATAATGCAGGGCAAATTTGTGTTGCACCTGATTATGTATTCGTGCCAAAAAAACATGAGCATCAATTACTGCAACAGCTATGTGAGCTCTATAAACAGCATTTTAAAGACGGCGTTGAGGGAAAAAACCTAACTTCAATCGTCTCTGACTCTCAATATCAGCGTTTAAAATCATATTTAGTGGATGCTGAAGATAAAGGGGCTCAAATTTTTAAGCCGCTTGAAGAGAATCAATATGACGATTTAAAACATCGTTTGGGTTTGCATATATTGACGCAAGTTAATGATGCGATGAACGTGATGCAAAATGAAATATTTGGCCCATTACTGCCGATAATGAGCTATGAATCATTGCAACAGGTTATTGACTATATAAATAGTCACCCTCATCCCTTAGCATTGTATATTTTTGGCCACGATAAAGAGAGGATTTCGTTTGTGAGTCAGTCGATTCGCAGTGGCACCTTGGCAATAAATGATGTGTTGATGCAAGTGACCGCAGATCAGCTTCCTTTTGGTGGGATTGGTGAATCAGGAATGGGTCACTACCATGGAATAGAAGGGTTTAAAACTTTTAGTCATGCCAGAAATACATTGGTATCTGGTAAATTTAATCCAAGAACACAGCTATTGCTTAAGCAAAATAAATTGCTTATTACGCTATTAAAATGGATGTACTTGCGTCGATAGACGCAAGTACTTCGTGTCATTATAAACGACCGTCAGGGGCGTATAATCCCGCTTGTATTTTTGCGTAAATAGCGTCGGCTTTTTCTTTTGCAGCTTCAACTTCTGCTGGCATCATGTTTCGCTCGTCAAGTTTACGACTATGACTGGCATCCATATTGCCATTGTATTCAGCAATTGTGTTCCAAATATATGACTTTTCAAGGTTTTTTGGAACGCCCAAACCATCATAATACATTAACGCCATATTATACTGCGCAAGCGTAAAGTTATTTGCAGCAGCCTTTTGATACCAGCTCATTGCTGTGCGGTAGTCCTGTAAAACACCTTCACCATTGGCATACATAACACCTAAATTATATTGTGCTGCAGGGTGGTTTTTTTGCGCTGCCATTTCGTAAAGTGATATTGCTTTCTCTTTGTCTAGTTTTACCCCTTTACCTTCTTGGTAAAGTACACCAAGTGCAAACATTGAATCTGCGTGAACTTGCTTAACGGCTTTTTGGTAAAGCTCTGCTGCTTTACGGTAATCACGCTGAACACCGAACCCACCTTCGTACATTTTAGCTAATTCATAAATAGCGGGTGCATAGCCACGATCTGCAAGGTAATTAAATTCTTGAAGTGCTTCTTCAAAACGTCCTTCATTCGCTGCGAGTTGAGCATCTTCTAGGCTTGCATTGGCAAACGGTGAAAGAAGTAACACGCTGCTTAGCAATAGTGATTTTAAATTAGGCTTGATCATAGTCTGCCTCCAAATGTGTGTTTAAATATCAATAATTAGGGTATTGATAAAAGCCTTGCCGTATCAGCAAATGGGCAAAACATATTGTTAGTTTAGACCCAACTACTGCAAATGCCTAATTTATAGACACCGACACGCTTAGTAATTAACAAGTAGGCTTAAGATACAGATTTTAATAGAAAAACTAAAGAAATAAAAAAAGCCCAGAGTGGGCTTTTTGAGGTCATATCTACCGTCACCGATATGAGCAATGTAGCAAGTAAAGTGTAACGTTTTATGTCGGTGCTCGGGTCGAGGAAGCAACCATCATTCAAGAGTTACGTCTTGAACAAACTTGGTGGAACAGCATCAAACCCTTGTAGGTATCGAAACTGCGGTATAAACAGTTTAGCGAACCAAGTTGTTGATAACGATTATTACTTAGGTTTAACTGTTCGTCAATAGTTAAATGAGAATTAATTTCATTAAAATGCAGGCATTGCATATTTACACTCTCTATCAACTTGCTAAAGTAATTAGACAGGAACAGGATTTTACAAATACAAATGAAAAAAATAGCAAAGTACCTTATTGCACTTAGCATATTGCTTGGCATTGCAGGATGTTCACCTAGTTTTACCTATAACAACCTTGGCTGGTTGTCTGGGTTTTGGATAGACGACTATGTCGACCTGAATAGCGACCAAGCAGATAAGTTTAAACATATAGTCCAAACTAGCCGTGATTGGCACAGAGAAACGCAATTGCCTTTGTACAAGCGTGATCTCGAACATTTAAAATCATTACTTGATAAAAATGTTAGTCATGATGAATTAAAAACCCATTTCTTAGCTGCCAAACTGCATTGGCAAACATTAGTGACAAAACTTGAACCTGAGTTAATTGCATTAGCAAATACCTTGTCTTACAAGCAGCGTGTTGAGTTTGTGGCTGCGTTACAAGAGAACATTAACGATGAATATGAAGAGCATGAACAAAAAACGCCAGCAGAGCATGATAAAGCGCGTTTAGACGACAACCTTGATACCTATAAAGAGTGGCTTGGTACAAAGTTATCAACTGAACAAAAAACATTGGTTGTCGATTTCACTCATCAGCGTGTCGATACTTTTTTGCTCTGGATGCAGTACAAACAAAAACGTTTAGATGCACTTAAAACGTTATTTTTACAAGAAACCAAGCCCGCCGATTTTGATCAACAACTTGCGGTTATTATTAACGACCGAGTTGCGTTCATGAGCCAAGCACTTATTAACGCTGACGACAAAAATTTAGAGAATTACGTGAAACTATTGTTAGCACTTAAATCAACATTAACAGACAAACAGCAAAAAAATGTACGCAATGAATTTAATGATCTGATCGAAGAAGTGACAGCGTTAATCAACGATTAGTTGTTTATTTTGAACTGAATATTTAAGCCGGTTCTGTTATTAGCGTGTGCTACTAATCCAAAGAGATACTGTGTAGTAATAATAGGGATGTAGTGTAAAGAGCTTACCTTAACGCTGTTCACTGTTAATAAAATGTTCCTAATTAATTTGTTTCACGCTAAAATCAAGTAATCATAACAAAGCGAGAAACTTGATGGATATTGGTGCGCTGAGAGGCACTCAGGCTTTACGAAATAACGTTCTTAAATGGATGAGCTTTTGTTTGGGCGTACTTGCAACAATATTCGCTTTTTATAATTTACTCTATAACGACTTTGCTGTGCTTGGCATACTCGAAGTTTTCTTTGCCGTTTTTTGTTTCCATACCTATTTTTACACACGACAACACTATGGCCATCTGTGGCAATCGCTCACTTTGTGCGTTTTTTTGAGTCTGCTTGTTGTTATTGGTACGCATTTTGGAGATATTAAAAACCTGCTATTTATTTGGACGTGCGCTCTGCCCATTTTGTATTATTTGTTATTAGGCAAGCGATATGGGCTATTTTTCTCGTTTGGAATAGCCATCATCCAAGGCATTACTTTACTCAGTAAAGAGACCTTAGTACCGTTAAACTCTGTTAATTCGTTACTCAACCTCTCGTTTGTCTATATCAGCATTTGGGCTGTGTCGCACAGTTTTGAAAATAGTCGTGCAGAATATGGAAAACGTCTTGAAAATTTAGCCTTGTTAGACCCTCTCACAGGGGCTGGCAATCGACTCGCAATGACTCATTATTTCGAAGTTGAGCTGACTCATAAAAATGGTTTGTTTATGTTAATGCTCGACCTTGATTACTTTAAAAAAATTAATGATCAGTACGGTCATGAAGTAGGCGATAGAGTGTTAATAGAGGTCACCAGTTTCTTTAGGCAACGGCTTAATAAAGGCTATGTGTTTCGTATTGGTGGCGAAGAATTTGCTATCTTTTTACCTGCAAGTGACCCACAGAGTGCGTTTGAATTTGCGGATATGTTGCGTGAGCAATTAGCCACAATTGACTACCAAATCGATGAGCACACAATTAATGTAACCATTAGCATTGGTGTTGCGTGTTATATGCCAAAGCAAACCCTTAAAAACTTTATAAAACGGGCTGATGACGCCTTATATCAGGCAAAACAGCAAGGACGTAATCGTGTTGTTACAGCCTATGAGTTAAATATTTCTCAACTGTTTTGCGATACAGATAAAGCAAGCTAAGTACTTTTTTGATACATGGCATCGTAATTAGGGATATTTGCTTCCCAAATGGGGATATCTTTACCTATGTATTCACGCATCGCATCAAAAAATAAGCGTGTTCTGACTGGCAGGTCTCTGTGTGGATACACAGCATACACCGCACTGTAATCAAGTAATTCAATGTTGGTCAAAATAGGCACTAAATCACCTCGCTTTACTTCATTTTCAAGTATAAAGGCAGGAGCGAGCACATACGCGTTTCCTGAAATAGCCTTCATAAGAAGTACTTCTGCGTCATTAGCCCTGAAAACACTTTTAATATTTTGCTCGATAATATCGCCATTAGCATTGCGATAACGAATACCACTTATACGCTTACTCGGACTGGTGTAGCTGGCTGCTGGCAGTTCTTTTAAATCTTCTACAGATGTTGGCATACCGTAGGTTTCAATAAACTCAGGCGAGGCTAAGAGCAACATCCGGTTACGTGCAATTTTACGCGCGATGAACGAGGAGTCTTTTGGTTCGCCAACACGAAACGCGAGATCGTAACCCTCAGACACTAAATCAATTAATCTGTCGTCTAGACGAAGTTCCACTTCTACTTGCGGAAAACGTTTTTGAAAGTCGTTAATAACCGGTTGAATGTAGCGTTTGCCAAGAATACTTGAGGAAGTGATTTTAAGGGTTCCTCGCGGTTCTTGGTGATAGTTTTCAGCTAGTCGCACTGTTTCATTTAAGAGATCTCTGAGTTCAGCGGCTTTTTTGATCATTTCAGCCCCTGCTGCAGTTAATGAAAACGAGCGCGTGGTTCTATTAAGCAAGCGAACACCTAACTCGTCTTCTAGGCGGCTAATTTGTTTAGAGATAACTGAGCGGTCGATGTTTCTCGATTCAGCGGCTTTTGCAAACGAGCCTCGTTCTATTACCTCAAGTAGCATTAACAGGCGGCTGGTGGTATCCATAGCAGTTCCTAAAACATTATTGATGCCATTTTGGCATTAAAGAATTTAGAAATCTATCATTTTTGTCATCTAATTAGTGCCGTAACATTGTCTCCAATCTATAAACAGGAGAGTCGTGATGAACAAATCTATTCTTGCAGTGGCAGTGGCCATTGCGAGCTTAACGCTTGCAGGGTGTGGCACAGAAGCCAACCAAGCAGCGCAGCAACAGCATTTACAACCTATTGATGTAGCACAAGTACTCGTTAAGCCAGTACAAAATTGGCACACCTATACAACACGTTTAGAAGCACCGCAAGAAGTTGCGCTCATGCCACGTGTTTCGGGTGTGATCGATAAAATTAACTTTAAAGAAGGTGACAGCGTTAAAGAAGGCGATTTGCTTTTCACGCTTGATGCACGCCCTTTTGCTGCGGTGGTTGATAGCTTAAAAGCGCAAATTGAAAGCGCCAAGGCAGCACTTGAGCAAGCTAAAAGTGAAGCAAAACGAGCTGAGCGCTTAACAGAACGAAAAGCTATTTCAATTGAGCAAGCAGAGTCTCGTAAATCAACCCTTAGACAACGCGAAGCGCAATTGCTAGCTCTTCAGGCAGAACTGAGTGCAGCTAAGCTTGATTTAGCATTTACCCAAGTTCGTTCACCCATTGATGGCGTAGTATCGCGAGCAAATATCACCAAAGGTAACAACGTACTTGCCGGTCAAAGTGTGTTAACACGCATTGTTTCAAACCAGCAAATGTATGCTTACTTTGATATTGATGAGCGCACGTGGAATCAGTCATTTTCTGATGTTACAGCGCAAAGCGAGCAAGCGGTCGTGATGCAAAAAGTGGGCGAAACGAGCTTTAACTTTAATGGCAAAATTAATTTTATTGATAATCAAATTAACGAAACTACCGGTACTCTTCGCGTTCGTGCCGTGTTTGAAAACGATGAGCAACAACTGCGTGCGGGGTCATTTGCTCGTATTAAGCTTGCAGCCAATAAAGTAAGCGAAAAAGTTATCGTACCAGAGCGTGCAATTGGTACAGATTTAAAGAACCGTTTTGTACTCACTGTGGGTGAAGGCAATGTTCTTGAATATAAATTAGTGACGGTGGGCGAGCGTTACGGCAGCCTACGCGCGATTACATCAGGCTTAAATGAAAGTGATGTGATAGCCGTCAATGGCCCTGCTCGTGTAGGCCCGGGTATGCCTATCTCACCAAACACCGTCACCATTAACAGCGACGGAATAGCATTCACTCTTTCCAGTACAAATTCAGACTTGGTCGCAAAACAGTAGGGCAAAATGAAATTTTCACACTTTTTTATTCAGCGACCCATCTTTGCTGCGATGCTGTCACTTATCTTTCTTATCGCAGGGGCCATCTCGTTATTTCAATTGCCAGTCAGTGAGTATCCAGAAGTGGTGCCGCCAACGGTTGTTGTGACGGCAAGTTACCCGGGTGCAAACCCAACGGTGATTGCTGAAACAGTGGCGACTCCGCTTGAGCAAGAAATCAATGGTACCGAAAACATGTTGTATATGTTTTCGCAAGCAACCAGTGATGGCCGCATGACACTAACGGTAACGTTTGCGTTAGGTACTGATTTAGACCGTGCACAAGTACAAGTGCAAAATCGTGTAAATAGTGCACTACCGCGCTTACCACAAGAAGTTCAGCGTTTAGGTGTCGTAGCCGAAAAATCATCACCCGATTTAACCATGGTGGTGCATTTATACTCACCTGAAAAAACGCACGATACGACCTACTTAGCGAACTATGCTGACTTGTATATCAAAGACCAAATTGCACGTCTTCCGGGAGTGGGTGACGTACGTATGTTCGGTGGTGGCCAATACTCGATGCGCGTTTGGCTAAATCCAGATGCGCTATCGGCACGCGATTTAACAGCCATGGACGTAGTAAATGCATTGCGTGCGCAAAACCAACAGGTTGCTGCGGGTAGCTTGGGTGCACAACCTACGTCGAAAAGTAACCAATTCCAAATTCTAATGAATGTAAAAGGGCGCTTAAGCTCACAAGAAGAATTTGAAAATGTGATCATTAAAGTCGGTGAACAAGGTCAGCTTACACGCCTAAGTGATGTTGCACGCCTTGAGCTTGGCCAAGACACGTATGCACTAAGAGCGATGCTAGATGGTCAACCAGCCCTTGCTATGCCCGTATTCCAACGCCCGGGTTCTAATGCGATTGAGCTTTCTGATCAAGTGCGCGAAACCATGAAGGTGTTAGCTAAAGACTTTCCATCAGGAGTAGAATACGACATTGTTTATGACCCCACTATTTTCGTACGCGGCTCGATTGATGCTGTAATTAAAACGCTTTTAGAAGCAATCGCGTTAGTTGTTATTGTTGTGGTGGTGTTTTTACAAACATGGCGTGCATCGGTTATCCCACTGATTGCTGTGCCAGTATCTTTGATTGGTACGTTTGCGGTAATGCAATGGTTAGGCGTATCTATTAATACCTTATCGTTATTTGGGCTCGTACTCGCAATTGGTATTGTTGTCGATGATGCCATTGTTGTGGTTGAAAACGTTGAACGAAATATCGAACAGGGCTTATCACCACTAGAAGCAACTCGTGTTGCGATGACAGAAGTAACCGGGCCAATTATCGCTATTGCGTTAGTATTGTGCGCGGTATTTATTCCTACGGCTTTTATTACTGGTTTATCGGGTCAGTTTTATAAGCAATTTGCACTCACTATTACTATTTCAACGGTTATCTCAGCATTTAACTCGTTAACATTATCGCCTGCGTTATCGGCGTTATTATTAAAAGGCCATGATGCAAAACCAGACCGTTTAACTAAGTTATTAAACCGCCTATTTGGCAACTGGCTATTTAAACCCTTTAACCGCGTGTTTGATAAAGGCGCAAATGGCTACGAAAAACTCGTGCAAAAGCTTATTCGTATGAGTGTGATTGTATTAGTTGCTTATGTTGCGCTTGTTGGTGGCACCGTTAAATTGTTTGATGCTGTTCCGGGTGGCTTTATTCCACAGCAAGACAAGCAATATTTAGTGGCTGTTGCACAGTTACCTGATGCGGCAAGCTTAGACAGAACCCAAGAAGTCGTGCAAGAAATGGAAAAAATTGCACTACAAGTCCCCGGTGTTGCAAACACTGTGTCGTTTCCTGGTTTATCTGTAAATGGTTTCACCAATAGCCCAAATAGCGGCATTGTGTTTACTCCGCTTGCACCTTTTGAAGAGCGTCAAGACCCGAGTATGTCTGCAATGGCGATAGCGGCGCAGTTAAATCAAAAATTTGCCGCTATTGATGAAGCGTTTGTCGCGGTGTTCCCGCCACCGCCAATTCAAGGTTTAGGGACTACTGGCGGCTTTAAACTGCAAATTGAAGACCGTGCTAACAAAGGCTTTGAAGCACTCTTTAACAGTTTACAAGCAACCATTACTAAAGCGCAGCAAGACCCTGCATTAATGGGACTTTACTCTAGCTTTAGAATTCAAGTGCCACAAATGGATATCGACATTGACCGAGAGCAAGCGCTTATTCAAGGCATTCCTCTTGATGAAGTATTTAATGCCTTACAAGTCTATTTAGGTTCTGTGTATGTGAATGACTTTAACTTGTTTGGTCGTACTTATCAGGTAAATGCGCAAGCTGATGCTGATTACCGTCAAGATCCAGAGCAAATTTTGAATCTAAAAGTACGTAACCGTATGGGTGAGATGGTGCCATTAGGTTCTGTATTAACGGTCACACCAACAACAGGCCCAGATCGTGTGATGCACTATAACGGTTATCCTACAGCTGAACTAAATGGTAGCCCAGCACCAGGTTATAGCTCAGGCCAAGCACAGCAAGCTATTGAAGCAATCCTTGCAGACACACTCCCCAATGGGATTGAGTTTGAATGGACAGAAGTAACCTATCAGCAAATATTAGCGGGTAACACCATGGTGTATGTTTTCCCACTTGTTGTATTGCTTGTGTTCATGGTACTTGCGGCGCAGTACGAGAGCTTGAGATTACCACTGGCTATTATTCTGATTGTGCCTATGACTATTTTCTCGGCCTTGTTAGGAGTGTGGCTTGTGGGTGATGACAACAATATCTTCACACAAATCGCACTAATCGTACTGGTTGCGCTAGCAAGTAAAAACGCCATTTTAATGGTTGAGTTTGCACGAGATCAGCATAAAACGGGAATGTCTCATCTTGAAGCCATTATTAAAGCGTGTCGCTTACGACTTCGCCCAATTCTAATGACATCAATTGCTTTTACGGCAGGTGTTGTACCACTTGTTCTTGCCACTGGTGCAGGTGCTGAGATGCGTCATGCTATGGGTAACGCGGTATTCTCAGGCATGATTGGTGTAACCGTGTTTGGCTTATTGTTTACCCCGGTGTTTTATATGTTAGTAACGAAAAAATCGCAGAAGGAGCAACACGATGCATAAGCCTCTTGATGCAATCTTTAAGCAAGGCAAACTTGTAAGTGCAATGCTGTTAGCTGGTGTATTGGCAGGCTGTGCACAAAGCGTAGATATACAAGAGCAGCAAGTTAGCCTGACACAATTTGTCAGTGATACACAAATTGGTGCACAAAACGAAGGTGCGAGCGAGAATAACTGGTGGCGTCGTTTAGATTCAGCGCAGTTAGACAATTTAGTGACTGATGCATTAGCAATGAATCACGACTTAAAAACCAGCCAACTTCAACTTGATGCAGCCATAGCTCGTTTAGGTGCAGCCCGCGCGGATTATTATCCGCAGGGCAGCCTAAGCGTAATCGCAGAGCGCAGTAGCTTAGATGGCGCTATTACGCGCCAATCAAACGCGGGTGTTAATGTAAATTGGCAGCTTGATTTATTTGGTCGTATTACAGCTTTAGTGGATGCTGCGAATGCTGGCGCACTAAATCAAGCCGAGCAGTTAAGGGCATTGCAGGTTGAAGTGGTTTCAGCCGTAGTGCAAGGCTATGTAAGCTATCAAGGTAATGTGCAAAAGCAAGCGATTATTGAGATGCAAATTGAGGCGTTAGAGCAAAGTATTGATGTGCTAAGAGCGAGAGTTGAAGAGGGCGTTGCCAATGAGTTGGACCTTAATCGTACCCTTGCTCAGTTAAAGCAGCAACAAGCGCTTATTCCTGAGCTTAGTTACTTGCAATATCGCGACTTAGCAACCCTTGCGGTGCTAACTGGCCGACTTGCAAGCGACATAACGCTGATTGAAGAGTCTGAATTATTGAGCCGCGATTTTAGCGTGTCGTTTTATAAAGCGAGTGAAGCAATGGCACTCAGACCGGATATTACCAGTGCCTTGTATCAGTTCAGTCAAGCTTATTCACTCAGTGTTGCAGCCTCTAAAGCGCTTCTGCCTGATATTAGCCTAGCAGGGTTTGCAGGTGTGGTGAGTTTAACCAGTAATGGTTTAGACGATACCGTGCAACAATGGCAAGTGACGCCAAAAGTTGAATGGTCATTACTCAGCTATCCTGCATTATTGGCTCAACGAGACGCACAACAATTTTTAAGCGAAGCGGCTTACAGCGACTATCAAAGTAAAGTACTAAAAGCGATAAGCGAAAGTGAACTTACCTTGCAACGCTTAGTCAAACAACAGCAACAACTTGATTTTGCTAATCAGCGTTTTAATTATGCGAATAAAGCATTTGAACAAGCTCACGCTATGTATGAAGAAGGACAAATTCCTTACTTAGAGTTGTTAGATGCGAGACAGGATGTTTTAATAGCGCAAGAAAATGCTGTTGATTCAACTATTGCATCTGTCCAGGCCAAGGTAAGCGCATATAACGTGTTTAACGGTCGTTGGAGCTTTGAACTTAACAATCTTTAACCCAGAGTATTAAATGTCACATATTCAACAAACTACAGATCTTCCGTCAACAATGCGCGCGCTAGCAGTGGTTGAGCCCAATGACGCTATTACGTTATCTGAGCTTTCTGTGCCAGTACCGAGTCCTGAAGGGAACGAACTTTTGATTAAAGTTGAATATGTGGGCTTAAACCATGTTGATGCTAATTTTGCAAAACAAGGTTTTTGTAAATGGCATTACCCGCATGTATTAGGCCATGATGCTGTTGGGGTGGTTGTTCAGGCAAATAAAGGTGTATTCCCTGGTGTTGGTGCACGCGTTGTATGGCACGCCAGTCTTGGCGACCAAGGTGTGTTATCTGAATACACAACGGTGCCAAACTATGCTGTATCGGTTGTGCCAGATAACGTATCACCTGCAGACGCTGCAACCTTACCTTGTTCAGGTATGACGGCATTAATTGCCCTTGATAAGTTGCAGCTGAGCGAAGGGGATTCACTGTTTATTGATGCTGGTGCTGGCGGGGTTGGCCAATTTGCTATTCAATTTGCTAAGCAACGTGGTGCAACGGTGTTTACCACCGCCAGCAAACACAATCATAAGTTACTTAAGCAATTAGGTGCAGATGTCGTGTTTGATTATAAAGACCCTAAACTTGAAGATAAAATTCGTCGTGAACTAGGGCCGCAAGGCTTTGATGCTGTGCTTGATTGTATTGGTGGCGATACTACCATTCGTAACGTTGAGCTAATGCGCTTTTGTGGCCATATTGCATGCTTAAACGAACTCCCGAAATTCGAACAAGAACTGATGTTCAGACGCGCACCTAATATTGGTATTGTGTCGCTTGGTGGGGCTTGGCTTGCTAATAGCTTATGTGCACAGCAAAAGCTAAGTTTTATGGGCAATTTATTACTCGATAATGCAGCGCGTGGTGAGATAAAACTGCCACAAATCCATGCCGTTGACTTTAGTGCCCACGCGGTTTCTGATGCACTGAATAAACAACTTGCTGGTGGCTTCACAGGGAAACAAGTTGTGCAAGTAAGCGGTTAAACTTGCATACTCACTGCCCAGTCATTTTGTTTGATGGTCAGTGAAATCTGTGCCATTTTTGTGTTCGTTTTATTCTTCGCTTTGATAAACAGATAACCTTTAAGTTATGCCCAATGCAAAGCGATAAAGGTGAGCGTTTATTAAAAGCGCATGAAGTTAAAGATCCACTTTCCTCAATGTTAGTGATTGATAAAAACCAGCTATATAAACAAAGTGATGCTGTGTTATTTATCGCAAATGAATTAGGGTTTCCATTCTCAATTGCTAAAGTGTTTTATCTGCTCCCAAAGGGCTTTCGCGATCATATTTATGATTGGGTAGGTCGTAATCGCTATCGTATTTTTGGTAAACAAACTCAGTGTAAGTTACTGAGCGAAAAACAAAAGCAACATTTTTTATAAACATTTAAAGTAAATTTTGCTATTCTCTTTATTGGGAACAAATAAAAATAATAAGAATATGAAAATTCTCTTTCTAATCCTTTGCACCTTTTACATTGCTTTACTGCTATTTATACCTGCATTATCTCAACCCTCTATGGCGGTATTTAAAGCATTACCAATCGGTGTGTTGATTGTGATGGTGTTAAAAGCACGCAATCAGATACAAAATCGCATTTTGATCACGCTATTAGTAGCACTTAGCTTTTCGGCACTTGGTGATGTGCTACTCGTCTTTGATACAGGGCAGCTTTTTATAGGCGGTTTAGCGGCATTCTTTGTAAGTCACGCTTTTTATATCATTACCATGTTACCTATTAAACACTGGCGAATAGAAGTCGTATTACTTTATCTCTTTTTTGCAATCATCGTTTTTTGCTTATTCTATCCAAACCTGAATGACATACTCATTCCCGTGCTTTTTTATATGTTGGTGCTCACCATAATGGCAAGCCTTACTTGGATGACGGATAAATCGAACGGTTTTTTAGTCTTAGGTGGGGCAGTGTTTGTTGTATCAGACTCTATTCTTGGCCTTAATCGTTTTTATTTTGAAATTGTGCATGCAGATATCGCAATCATGTGTAGTTATTATTTAGCGCAATTTTGTTTGATTAAAGGGTTCTTACCAGCAATAAGCAAACAGAAATAGCCGCAGTGGCTCAGTTTAGTTTGTCGTGATAAAATATCTGCGTTTTAATTTTCGAGATACTCCATGGCCAATACAGCACATGCATTGCATATTTTAGTTAAACATAAAGAGCAAGCTGAAGATATCATTAAGCAACTTAAAAAAGGGGCTAAGTTCCAAACCCTCGCTAAAAAATATTCAACGTGTCCGTCAGGTAAAAAAGGCGGGGATTTAGGCGAATTTAGACGCGGGCAAATGGTACCGCAGTTTGACAAAGTTGCATTTGGCGGCGAGATCCTTGAACCGCATTTAGTGAAAACCCGCTTTGGTTGGCATGTAATTAAAGTGCTATACAGAACCTAAAGTTTAAAGCCTTAGCATTTAAATCATTATTGGACAGAAATGAGTTTTAGTCGACGGGCGGTTCTGTGCCAGAAGCGGACGGTGGTAACGGCCGCCACAAACGCGATCAGCGTGTTGCGAAATGAGCCGCGCAGCGGCGTTTAAATGGCGCTTATTATGTGTTTTGGGCACTTAATTTTTTCCCTTTGAGATAGCACCATATAAAAGTTAAAACACAGGTGGCTTTAAGAGCCAATAGTTCCAACGGTTTCCACCATGCTCCTGTCTCAGCTTCGATTATGTCTGATACGCCAAATAGAGTGAATGCAACCGTAGCTACCAGCAAAAGCGTTAGCCAACGATTATCTCTGCGCCTAATGACAGCAGTAATTAGCATCCCTAAGCCAATACTGAACCATAAGCCAGCTTCAATATGGTTGAATGTTTCTATGGTCATAATTTACACATAACGCCGCGTTAAGGGGTGAACAACGCCAACCACCTAACCTAAGCCATTGTGTCGTAATCACTTAAACCGATTCAAACTAAAAATGCCAAGCGTTGTGAATCCCTCTTAAACGCTTTGTTATGCATATTTTCTCCTATTCGTGTGGATGTTTAGGAAATTGTTTTGCGCGGTCTCCAATTTTAAACCAATGTGGCTTTTCCGAAACAAACTCATGAAATTGATTTTCTATTTCAAACTCAGTATCTAAGCAATTAGCATTGATTGGAAACGAATCCATTTCAGATAGAACCTCACCAAGAGAAGTCCCACAAACTGAACAAAAACATCTGTCGTATTCATATGGCGGCTGAGCTTTAAACGTAGCTATTTTATCTCGACCTGTAGTTATCTTAAACTTATCAGACTTAACAAAAACTAATGAACTCGCACCAACTTTACGACAACGACTACAATGGCACATACCCATCATACTTGGCTTTTCAACTAATTCGAATTGAACCGAGTTACAACAGCAGCTTCCTTTAATCATCTTGATCCCTTTTATAAACGCAGTTTGTTTAACAAGATAATAGCACTAGCTGTATATATGTACAGGTTAAATTATGCATAACATGTTTATAGCGAGCGAATCGCGCGTTTTTCTACCACTGCGTCGCTCGCTTTTCTGAATGACTCATTTGTAACAAACTTCTTAACTAATTGCCATTACTACTAAAATGCAGTAGTCCTAGCTTTTGCCTCAGGACAAAAACGAGCGATTGTGTTGCTTTCCTGACTATGCAAGCAATATACCTTGACGAAATAGAAAAGCAATTGTGAACGGCCGAAGTTCACTATTTTTAGAAATTCTCCTAAACACGTCTTGGGGCAGAAGCGAGTTGCGGCTTATGGTCAGGTTTTGCACAGGCTTGTCCTTTGACTCCAACTCCATTTTATCCAAAAATGTGTTGTTACAAAGAACTCAAAACATGTAAAAAAAGCGCCTAGGGCGCTTTTTTAATATCAACTAGCTTAATTTAGTGTGGGTTGCACATCTAGCCCATAACCAAACATAACTGCGATTACCAGTACTATTGATGCGGCAGCCATTAGTTTGATAAGCAGTGGTAAACAGAATCTAAACCAATGGCCGTAGGGTACGCCAGCCATACCTAAAATACCCATAAGTACGGCATTGGTAGGAATGATCATATTTGAGAACCCATCACCAAATTGGTAAGCAAGTACTGCAACTTGACGTGGCACACCGACTAAATCTCCTAGTGGTGCCATTAGTGGCATCGTGACATAAGCTTGACCAGAACCTGATGGAATAAATGTATTTAATACAGTTTGAATCACTAACATGCCAATCGCTGATATTTCGGCAGATACATAAGACAACGGTAACGACATGCCATGCACTAAACTATGCAGAATCTGACCATCCTCTAAAATCAGCGCAATACCCCTTGCAACACCAATCAAAATTGCGGTTGTTACTAAGTCTGACACCCCCTCAATAAATTTATTGGCCGCTTCATCAGCAGATAACTTGCCTAAAATGGCTACAACGACACCCCATGCGATAAAAACACCACCTAGCTCATATAAATACCATCCTTTTGATGCGATACCCCAAACAGCAATCGCAAGGGTAATAATAAAACTACCTAAAATAAGTTTATGGCGAAGAGCAAGTGTTGGGTAACTTGCAGCCGTTTGATTTTCAAGCGGGCAAGGTACACCTATCATCATCGACTTAGACGGATCATTGGCCACCATTTTGGTGTATTTCCAAACATGATGAAAACCGATAAGAACAAATGGAATGAAGATGGCTAAACGTAACCATAGGCCAGAGTAAACAGGAATACCTGCAATTTGTTGTGCTATTAATACGGTGAAGGGGTTAAATGCCGATACACCATACCCAATACCATAGCCTGCGACTATCATACCGACTGCGGTCATCGCATCGAGGCGCATTGCTTTACACAGCGCAACTAAAATAATAACAAACGGGATGTACTCACCTGCAGTACCAATACTGCTCGATGCAAGTGCAAAGCAAAATACCACCATAAATATTAAACGCTGTGGTTTTTCACCGTGGCGCTCAAGTAAGCGACCGATTAGTGCATCAACAGTACCTGTTGCGCGTGCTATGGCTAATACACCCCCGACGATTAATACAAAGAAAATTACATCTTGTGCCGCGGCAAAAGCGCGAGGAATTGCTTGTAATAAATCCCAAGGAGTTAAATAGTGACGTTCTGATACTGTTTGATAAGTACCCGCAACGACCATTTCTCGGCCTGAGTCACTGAGTGTTGTGCTGAAGAAACCCTGTGGTACGAGCCATGTTGCGATTAAAGCAATGACCATCATACTGAGTAGTAAAATTAGCGTGTGGGGAACTTTAAAATGCAAACCCATTTATTCTCCATAATATTTTTATAGGTAAAATTCTTGAAATAATACCATGGCTTAGACAAAAAAGGTGACCGAAAAGTAAGCGTATTGTGAACTAATGTAATATGTGAAGTGCATAAAGACAGGGAAAGAGACAGGCCACAATACAGTGGCCTGAATAAAACTTATTTACTTAAGCCAAACGGGTCATCAATGCTGTGTGCCGGTTCTGTAAACCAGCATGGACCCGATTCCGTCATGTAAAAGTGATCTTCTAATCGAATACCAAATTCGTCAGGAACAACAATCATTGGCTCGTTACTAAAGCACATACCCTTAGCAAGTTTAGTTGTATTACCCCCAACTAAATAAGGCCATTCATGAATATCTAAACCAATGCCATGACCTGTTCTGTGAGGACATCCCGGTGTTTGATAGTCTGGGCCCATACCATTAGCTGCGAGATATTGCCGTGCCGCATCATCGACCGAGCCGCAACTAGCACCAATTTTAGCGGCGTTGAATGCAGCTAATTGTGCATTTTTTTCATGTTGCCAGAACTCACGTTGGCGTACAGTTGCATCTCCAAAGACATAAGTACGTGTAATATCAGATAAGTAATCATGTACTTTACAACCTGTATCAATCAACACCACATCCCCTTTTTTAAGGGTTTGTGGGTTCTTTACACCATGCGGGAAAGACGACGCTACACCAAATAATACAATGCAGAAATAGTTTCCTGGTGCGCCTACTTTTTGGTGTGCTTTTTTAATAAAGGCTTCGACTTCGGTGGTTGTTATCCCTTCGTAGAGCATACTTGCAGTGGCTTTATGAACTTCAAGAGTCATATCCATAGCACGTTGCATAAGAGCAAGCTCATTCGCTGATTTATGCATACGGCAATGCGCTGTAACACATTGGGCATTAATGATGTTGTAATGGCTGTTGGCTTTATTTATCCCATCATAAATAAAGAATTGCGCGCTTTCATCTATACCAATCGTAGCATTTTTATCGATACCCATTTCACACAGTACATCAACACACAATTGATACGGGTTTTCATGTTCTTGCCAGCCGCGTATTGGACCGTCAATCACCATAAAATCATTTAAACTACCAATTTCAAAATAAGGGGCGATGTATTCAACATTGCCTTTCGCAGGTAAAATAGCGCCAACTAAACGTTCACTTGCATACCAACGCATTCCAGTAAAATAAGCAAGGTTGGTTCCTGCATTCAGATAAATTGCGTCTATATTATTGGCTTGCATATAGGCTTGCGCTGCGCTGATACGGGCTAAAAATTCATTACTTTGTATCGGGGTTAAATCTGTTGTCATATCTGATAAAGAAGCCAGAGCTTGCTCTGGTGACTGAATACCGATGCCATATGTTGTCATTGTTTACTCCTTGGTTTTTTCACATTGTGACCTGAGTGTGTAACGGGATGCAAATTCACTGCGACTAATCGCATCTAATTCGTTTTTAAATCGAATGCTGCTAGCATGCGCAAAAAATAAGGAGTGATGATGCAAGCAAACTACCTACAAAGACAAGCTGAATTTAAAGCCCGACTCGAACAGCAAGGCTATAGCGCCATGTTAGTTCTTGGTCATGAAAATATTCGTTACTTAAGTGGTTTTAGTGGCAATGCCGCCTACGCATTGATCACAAAGAACGACTGCATACTGATAACCGATTATCGCTACCATCAGCGTGCTACTGCAGAGACTTCGGGGTTTGATGTGGTGTGCCGTGACCGTGATACTGAAAGTCTTGGTGACTGCATCAACCGTCATTTAGCTGCTAAAAGTCATGTTGCTTTTGATGCAAGTTATATCACAGTTGCAGTATGGCAAGATGTAGAAAAAGCGCTAAGTAATCACACCTTTGCCCCGGTTACTGGTCTTATAGAACAGCAAAGACGTGTTAAAGATGCTTGGGAAGTTGAGCAGATTAAAGCGGCTGCAGCAATCGCGGATCAGGCTTTGGCAGAGACCTTACCTTACTTCAAAGAAGGGGTTACTGAGCGTGATTTAGCCTTAGAACTTGAATACCGAATGCAGAAGCTAGGATCCGAAGGCATGTCTTTTGCCACTATTATGCTATTTGCTGAACGAACAGCGCTGCCACATGGTAATCCGTCTTCACAGGTGTTAAAACACGGCGACTTTATCACCCTTGATTTTGGGGCTGTGGTGAACGGATACCGCTCCGATATGACACGAAGCTATATACTGGGTGAGGCATCAGATAAACAAATATCGATTTACAAAGCTGTACAAGAGGCGCAACAAGCATCACTTGCGTTTGTTAAGCCCGGTATCAACTGTTTGGCGTTAAATGCGGCATCACAGCAAGTATTAGATGATGCAGGATATGGAGAGTATGCAGGTAAAGGACTCGGGCATGGGCTAGGGCTTTTCTTACATGAAGTGCCTTTTATTAATACCTTGACTGATTACACCCTTGAGGTTGGTAATGTGATAACCATAGAACCTGGCATCTATATACCAGGTTATGGTGGGGTGCGTTTAGAAGACGATATCGTCGTTACTGACACAGGATACGAAGTATTAACGCACGCACCTAAGCCATTTATTATCTAAGCCACTATTTTTTAGCGTACGCTAAGCGGGCAAGTCGTTCAGTCGTGTGATAACTGTCGAGCCCGCTTACTGCGACGGTCTCTAACGATTCGATATCGACAAACCCATCGTTGTCTATACTGTGTTTATCAAGGTGAATAGCAGTAATTTCACCAATAATGAGTTCGGTGCCATTGATTTCAAGGTGGTGGTGCTCTTTTAACTCAACGCCATATTTAAGCCGGCTGTCTTTCACGTAAGGGGCTTTGAAGTCAGCGAGATATTCTGCTTCTAAACCCGTCGCAATAAACTCAGATTCCGCTTTATCATAGCGTGCAGATGTTTGGTGTGCCTGTTGATAAATTGTTTTATTAACGTGGTTAATCGTATAAAACCCCGTCTCTAAAATGTTTTCTAATGTATGTCTAGGCACAGAATGTGGACGGATTATCATGCCTACCAACGGCGGGTGTGCGCCTAAATGAAACACTGAGCTGACAATGGCTAAATTTGTATGCCCTTGATTATCTTGTGTGCCAATTAAATTAGCACTTTTGAACCCCGATAAACTATTAATGAAATGGGCTCGGTATCGACTGTCTAAATTTTCAATGGTGTTTTTTGAAAAGTACATAATTTTCCTTGTTACCAATCAATGGTTTTTCCCTGCCAATCAATGTAAGCAGGATTATCTAACTGAGATAAAAAATGAGTATCTGCAACAAACTTATAAAGCTGCTTAGCAACAAATTCTGGTGTAAAAAGCTTATCTGCTGGGACATTAGCTTGAAAAGGTTTAGATAAAGGTGTGTCTGTTGTGCCAGGATGAAACAGCACACAGTGGTTATGTTGAAAACGACGTTTGATCTCAATCGCAGCCGATTTAAATAGCATGTTAAGTGCAGCCTTTGAGGCACGATAACTGTACCAGCCACCCAGTTTATTATCAGAAATGCTGCCGACACGGGCACTCAATGCACAGATAACACTCGGGGTTTTACGGTTAAGCAAAGGTACAAAAGCATTAACGCAAGCAATCGGTAATAAAGCATTCGTTTTCATGCTGTCGATGAAGTGTGCCTGCGATATGTCTGATAATTTACGCTCTGGAGCATGATCCGAATTATGCAGCATGCCATTGAATATCATCAGTTGCGACAACGGAGTGTCGTAGCGTGCAAGCTCAGTTGCCACAGCGGCTAAACTGGCATCACTGTAATCAGTGATAAAGTGCTGATGGCGCACATTATGTTGAGTTGTGCTATTAAAACTATTGTCAAAATCACTTCTGCTCAGAGTCACAATGATGGCATCGGTTAATTCATTGTGTAGCTCATTAAAGTAGGCTTTTGCAATATCACTGCTTGCGCCAGATAAAATAATTAGTTGCATTTTTAGCTCAATTCTAAATTTTTTAAAAAATATTTTTTCTCGTTCAACATAAAAAAGTCGCTTAAGAATGGGCCGTTTTTTATTCTTAAACTAAAAAGACAGACATAATTCAACATCTAAAAGCCTTACCAACTGTTTTTTGAACACGCCTTTATTTACACGGATTTTGCCTAAAATATTGGTAAGTCCATTTTACCAATTGAATGGATGAAACATGGTTTGTTAAGGCTAAGCTGCATAATTATTACGCTTTTATGTTTATATATTGGTTATTCTTTTTTACGAACATGTTAGAAAATTCGATCTATTAAATTGACGCTGACAATGATATTAATAGAAAGGATCAGTATTTTGTAGGCGTTTTGCTTAGCAAAATACTGTGCAGTAAGTACTTTCAACTTAGTAAAAGAAAGGAGTATGAGAATGAGTGAACAATACGCTGCACTTCGCGGTAATGTTAGCATGCTTGGACAAATGTTGGGTCAAACGATTAAAGATGCACAAGGACAAGCCATTTTAGATAAAGTAGAAGAAATTCGCGCTTTATCTAAATCGTCACGTAGTGGTAATGAAGCCGACAGACAGGCCCTTATTGATGTACTACACGCTCTCACAGACGAAGAACTATTACCGGTTGCACGCTCATTTAATCATTTTTTGAACCTTGCTAATGTTGCCGAACAATTTCACACTGTGTCACGCTTTAATGATGTTGGCTTTTGCCAACTTAATCCTCTCACTCAAACATTAAAAGCGTTAGCAACTGCGGCAAATCAAGGCCACATTGATGTTAATCATTTAGCCGAAACTCTCTCAAAACTCCACATTAATTTAGTGCTCACCGCGCACCCTACAGAGGTGACGCGTCGTACTATGATTAACAAACACGTTGAGTTAAGTGATTGCTTAGCGTCATTAGAGCGCAAAGACAATCTACCTACAGAGCGTGCAGAACTTCTTAACCGTATAGAGCAGCTAATAAGCCAAGCATGGCATACGGATGATATTCGACGTTCACGCCCGACCCCTATTGATGAAGCAAAATGGGGCTTTGCCGTGATCGAAAACAGTCTATGGCATGCTGTGCCACGTTTTCTGCGTGAATTTACTGATGAGGTTAAATCTGAACTCGATTTAAGCTTACCAATTGATTACAGCCCGATAGAGTTTACATCGTGGATGGGCGGCGACCGTGACGGAAATCCATTTGTCACCGCTGAAGTGACGCAACAAGTGCTTGACCACGGTCGTTGGATGGCTCTCGATTTATATTCTCGTGATATTGAAACCCTGAGTAACGAACTATCAATGTCAGATGCAAGTGATGAGCTCATTGCGCTGGCAGGTCAAGAATTCGAACCATACCGTGCGGTGCTGAAAAACTTAAAAAATCAGATTGCTGAAACAGTTACGCACCTTGGTGCAAAAATTAAGCGTAAACGTACAGATTCTGAGGATTTAATTACCGACATAGCACAAATAAAACATCCCATTGAAGTGTGTTATCGCTCGTTAATTAAAACCAACATGCGAGTGGTTGCAGACGGTTTATTACTTGATGTGTTACGACGCATAAATAGCTTTGGTTTACGCCTAGCTAAGCTAGATGTACGTCAAGATTCGTCGCGCCACAGTGATGTGTTTTCTGAGTTAACACGCTATTTGGGCTTGGGCGATTATCACCAATGGCAAGAGGACGATAAGCAAGCTTTCTTACTTGCTGAGTTAAATTCGCGCAGACCGCTTATTCCTAAGCATTGGAAACCGAGTCCCGATGTACAAGAAGTACTAGATACCTTTGATGTTATTGCTGCACAAGATGCACACACATTCGGTTTATATATCATTTCTATGGCACGCACTGCGTCTGATGTATTAGCTGTGCAATTGCTTCTAAAAGAAAGTGGTTGTAAGTTTAAATTACCCGTGGCTCCTTTATTTGAAACGTTGGATGACTTAAATGCGGGTAAAGATGTTATCGAGTGCCTACTTGATAACACTTGGTATCGTGGTCATATACAAAACCAACAAAATGTCATGATTGGCTATTCAGATTCTGCGAAAGATGCGGGCATGATGGCTGCTGGCTGGGCGCAGTACGAAGCCATGGATAAACTTGTTCAACTTGCTGAGCAACGTGGCATTGAGTTGGTATTGTTCCATGGACGAGGTGGCACCGTGGGACGCGGAGGCGCTCCTGCGGCGCAAGCACTGCGTTCTCAACCGCCGGGTTCATTAAAAGGGGGATTGCGTGTTACTGAACAAGGCGAGATGATCCGCTTTAAGTTTGGTCTGCCTGCCGTTGCGCTACAAAGTCTTAATATTTATGCTGGTGCAGTGCTTGAAAGTAATTTGTTACCGCCTCCTGAGCCTAAGAGTGAATGGCGTGATGTGATGCAGCTTATTAGCGCCGAGTCATGTGAGCATTACCGCGATGTGGTTCGTCATGATGAAAACTTTGTTCCCTATTTTAGAATGGCGACGCCAGAGCAAGAGCTTTCAAAATTGCCATTGGGTTCACGCCCTGCGAAACGAAACCCACATGGCGGGGTAGAAAGTTTGCGTGCAATCCCATGGATTTTTGCATGGAGCCAAAACCGCCTAATGTTACCGGCTTGGCTTGGCGCATTAAGAGGTTTACAAGCTGCACTAGATAAGTACGGTATTGAAACCTTGCATGAAATGAGTTTGCAATGGCCATTTTTCCGTGCGCGTTTAGAAATGCTAGAAATGGTATTTAGTAAGGCGGATAGCTGGTTAAGCGCACACTATGATGATGCGTTAGTGACAGATCAATATAAACCGCTCGGTGTGAAGTTACGCCAAGAACTTAATGAAGCAATTGAATTGGTTCAATCATTGAGTCCACAAAAAAGTTTACTTGCTGATCAACCGTGGATCAAAGAGTCTATTGCTTTGCGTAACCCGTACACCGATCCACTCAACTTGTTACAAGTTGAATTACTACGTCGCTCGCGTGAAGCAGATGCTAGTTCAGCGGGTGATATTGATAATGCACTCATGATCACCATGACAGGGATTGCTGCGGGTATGCGTAATACCGGTTAATCACTCTTCATCTACTAATCGTACGTCGATTGGTAAGGTAATTATAAACCGTGCGCCGTGATCAGATGACTCGGCGCATATTTTGCCTTTTAAGTTATACTGCACTGCGTTAAAAACAACATTTAAACCCAGCCCCAAATGCTGGCTACCCATATTGGATGTGTAAAAGGGGGTGAAAATTTCTTTAAGAATTCCGTCTTCAATTCCTACACCGTTATCTTGATAGATAATATCAACACACTGCGCATTCTGCTTAATTACAATGTCTACTTTGCCTTCATCACGGTCAATAAACCCATGTTCGCAGGAGTTAATCACCAGTGTTTTTAAAACATCACCTAAAATAGAGGGGTAAGACATAATCGTGACATCATCACCACTCACTTCGTAATAAATATGTTTTTCTAGATAGATACTCAGCGGTTCTAATCGGTCGTGCATATACTCAAGAAGCACAATATTTGACATCGGTTTATCAAGATTAATAGAGACATTGAGCGATTTAAATTCTTCAACAATGCTGGCGAGTCGATTAACACTACTGATCACCAACTCTTTTGCACTGCTGGTATCATTTATAAACTCGTGGAAATGCTTGCTGGTTAAATTCCGGTTTTCAAACTTATCAGATAAGCCCGTTAAGTATTTATCTATTAGCGAGCTGGCTGTCACAATGGTGCCTATCGGGGTATTTAATTGATGCGCCATGCCTGAGACTAATGACGTAAGCGACGCTATTTTTTCGATTTCTATAAGATGGCTTTGTGTATCGTGGAGGCGTTTGAGCGTGGCTGCGAGTTTATGTTTTTGTCTGTTAATACTTCGTATGGCTATAAATGAGCCGATAATAATCAAGAATAGACACATCGAGATGGCAATTGTTAAATCTTGGAATGCTTTTGCTTTGGTTGCTTTTATTTGCTCTGTTTTGGTTAGTTCAGAAATTCTCACTTCTTTTGCAGCTAAATCAGCTTCGGCTAAGGCTTTGGTTAAATTAACACTTGCCTGACGTTTCAAAGCGACCGTTTGTATGTCGTTGTACTGTTTATAAGCTATCAGTGCATTTTGATAATTGCCTTGTTTTTCATAGAGACTTGCCGTGAATTTTGCGACTTCTAGCTGTGTTTCAAAATGCGTATATTTATCAGAATCGAGATCGATTGATGTGATCAAACTAATTGCGTGTTCAATTTTACCTTGTGCTTCATATGTCGCTGTAAGCGCTAAAATAGCACTCATGTATTCACTGCTTACATCATGCTCTTTTATTAAATCAACGGCGTTTAATAACACGTTTTCAGAGGCTTCTAAGTCACCTAGCAGTCGAAGAATTTTGCCTTTCAGGACTAAACTTATACTCTGGTGTGTGATGTAGTCATGCTTTTCTTGCAAAATGAGTAGCCCATCTAAAACTGCCATCGCTTCATCGTATTTTTTAAGCCCAACCAGTGCGGTCGCAATATTCATTGATGCAAACGATTCGTTGAGTGTTTGATTATTTGTTTGTGCGTAGAGTTTGTAATTTTCGAATGTGGTTAATGCTTCTTTAAAGCGTTCTAATTCTAAGTAGATAAGCGCTATATTGTTTTCGACTTGATAAACAAGAAGTTGATTTCGTTGTCTCGCAAAGGGAATTGCATCGTTATAGTAGTTGAGGGCTTCTTCGTAAAGGCCAAGTCGTGAATAGATTCCACCAGAAAGGTTGTAATACCCATACATTAAACTCTTTTCACTCAGTCGAGAGACCATGCTTTTGTATTCTACCACTGACTGCATCGCATCTTCGAACTGATTGTTTTCAAATAAAAACCAGGTTTTGTAGTTGGTAATCATAACTCTTTGTTCGAGTGAAAAGTCATCTGTTTCGAGTAAAGAGTTGACTAAATTGAGCCCTTCGGTTGGGGAGTGTGCGTAGCTTTCCCTGATTGTATTGCGTATTTTTTCAAACTCATCTGCTGTTTTAACGTTAGCTTGACCCGCAACGGGGAAGCTAAACACCAGCAGACTAAACAAAAATGTAATGAGTACTCTGGCCATGCATGAACTCAATAGATAAAAAATAAAGTATTAATACCAGAATAGTTCATACGTTCGATTTCGTTCAGGTACAAACTGTATATTTTATTAGTAATGTGAATTATCAGAAAAAACGTATTGTTGGTTAGGAAAAATTACAGGTATCTAACAAGTAAACACAACGTGAAATATCGCTACAGATATTTAATTATTATCTAGCACTAAATTATTATTTACTTGTCTGGTCTGACCTATTTTATTGCTAGGTGTTGACTCAGTTGTAGATATCAATAAAATAGCGCGGCTTTCTCATTCAGCCTAGATTAAGCCCATTTAAAAATTACCCACAGACTTTTAGAGTAACTTTATGACCAATGTGTCTACTTGCATCACATATGATGCATCGACGTCGCTTGTAATGATGACGTTAAGAGGGATGGCAAGTGCACAGGATGTGATAAATTTTTACCAAATAGCCCATCAATACTCTTTATTGTATGGATCAGATAAAATTTTGGTCGATGTATCCGAGTTAACCCATAACTTTGAGCCTGCAGACTTATTTACCATTATGCCCGTTGTTGCAAACACTTTAAAGCGAGCTGTAATCGCAATTGTGGTCAGTTTTGATGGGTTTATGCATGACCTGTTTGTGCAAAAGGCCAAGCGTTATAACGTGCATGCAGAAAATTTCGAATGTTTTCAAACAGCAAAAAATTGGCTTATAGAACAGTAATCTCAAAATGTGACATACACACCTGGTTCTACTTTAAAGCTGCAGATAATTAGCCTATTAAATCGGGACATAATTGAGCTTTGCACGCCTTAGAGTCTAGTAATTACGGGCATAACCTTTTACACTGTATAGCCAATTAATAATTATAATTTGTTATGACAGCAAGTAGTAAAGAACTGAGCCAAGAAGCGCTAAATTTAGCGTCATTTAGTTTTTCTTTAGAGCAAAAAACAGCGCTTTTTACTCAGTTAAAGCAGCAGCGCGGTATTCTATTTCAGCGCGATATTATTGCTCTGTGTAATGAGCATAAACTCACAGAAACACAGTTACTTAAAGCGTGTGTACCCGTTGCGAGTTTATTTTCTGTTGCGCCTATATCGCAATTTTATGTCGGTGCAATTGTACTGGGTATTAATCAGCAGGGCGAAACTCAGTTCTATTTTGGTGCGAATGTTGAGTTTACCCATCAAGCATTAAGTTTAGTTGTTCATGCAGAGCAGTCAGCGATAAATAATGCCTGGCTAAATGGGGCAAAATCAGTCATTAAAATTGCAATTAGTGATGCGCCGTGTGGTTATTGCCGCCAGTTCATGAATGAGCTAGACACAGCCGATTCGCTTGAGATACTCCTACCAGAAAAGCACTTTAGTTTGCATGACTTACTGCCTAATGCGTTTGGTCCTAAAGACTTGGGTAATGAAATAAGTCTTATGTCGCAGTCAGCGAGTACGCATCAATTTTCAGGTATTAGTAACGCGTGTGATGAAACACTCATTAAAACAGCATTAAATGCCTACGTGCCTTATACAGGGAATTTTAGCGCCGTTAAAATTAGTACGTATCAAGACGGTGATTTTTATGGCAGTTACGCAGAAAATGCGGCATATAGCCCCAGTTTGTCACCTTTACAAAGTGCGTTGAGCCAGTTTTACCTTAGCGGATTAAGTTTTGACGATCAGACGGTTAAGTCAATCACTTTACTTGAGACAGAAGACGCGAAAAATCAATTAGAGGTGGCGAAAGCAGTGCTGGCAAGCTTTGAAAACCCACCAGCATTTGAATACATTACAGCGGCTTTAATTAAGTAACAGTTTGGCCGCTTCTATGACGACGGCGACCGACTTTTTCTCGATCTCGCCGTGGTCTACATTAGGGATTTCTTGCTTAGTTCTATTTACTAATACCCCAGCTACACAGGCTGCTCTGAGGCCTAAAGCAGCACACATAGTAAAGAGTGTTGCCGATTCCATTTCATAATTCATGACACCAAGTTTTTGCCACTCTTCACAACTACCTTGCAAAGCACGTGGTACATAACCTGAATAGGTATCGTAGCGTTCTTGCCCAGGATAAAATGTATCACTCGATGCCGTAATACCAATATGATAATTGATGGCTAAGTTATCGCAGGCATTAACCATTGCTTGTGTGGCAAAAAAATCAGAAACCGCAGGGTAACTTAACGGGGCAAAGTGTTGGCTTGCTCCATCTAAACGCACAGACGCTTGGCTAATTAAAATGTCACCTTCGTTAATATGTGGTTGAATAGCTCCGGTTGTCCCAATGCGTAAAAAAGTATCAACACCCAGTTGTGCTAATTCTTCTACAGCGATTGATGTCGAAGGTCCACCAATGCCAGTCGAACATACCACAACGCTGTGGCCATTTAGTTCACCACGATAAACATGAAATTCACGGGTTTTTGCTAAGCATTCAGGGTTATCAAGAAAGGTTGAAATACGCGCTGAGCGGTCAGGATCGCCAGGAACGATTGCCAAAGTGGCACCTTTTAAGTCGTCACGTGAGAGTCCTAAGTGAAATACCTTTTCCATTTTTGAACCTTATTTTTATCTAAAGCGTAATACTTAAATCATCTGCTTGTAAAGTACAGGACAGATGTCCTATTTAGGGTGAAGGTTGCAAGAATCGAACAGATAACCTAAACCTAAAGATGTAATGATAAAAGAGGATATATTATGCCTGCGTCATCTTCTATGAGTAAACATCAACAATTTGCCCGCTGCTTAGAAAGTTCACACGTATCAGCCTCGGCGCCTTTTCACTGGTTGTCTTTGGCGTTTAAAGATATCGCTAATGCACCCATATTAAGTTTAGTTTATGGTTTAGTGTTCACCCTAATACCCGCTACGATTATGTACTTTGTGTATCAATTTGATACCCATCTAGTGATTTTACCGGCTGTTGTTGCCTTTGCATTAATTGGTCCTGCATTTGCAGCAGGCCTATATGATGTTGCTTGGGAGCTTGAAAAAGGGCATAAACCAACTTTATTTCATAGTTTAAAATCAATGTTTAGAAACCCTGCCGGTGAATGGGGATTTGCTTTCTTACTCATGGTGATAATGATAGTGTGGATGCGATTAGCTGCACTTATCCATGCCTTGTATCCAAACGTTGTAAACCCTAGCTTTGAGCAATTATCGGCATTTTTAACCCTAGGCACGATTGTCGGTGGTATTTTACTTGTTACTGTGTTTGCCATTTCGGCCTTTACACCGCAAATTATGATGGAGCGTCGTGTGGACTTGATGACGGCGGTCATCTCGTCTATTAACGCCGTTAAAACAAACGCGG
Source organism: Pseudoalteromonas lipolytica (assembly GCF_900116435.1). Taxonomy (GTDB): domain Bacteria; phylum Pseudomonadota; class Gammaproteobacteria; order Enterobacterales; family Alteromonadaceae; genus Pseudoalteromonas; species Pseudoalteromonas lipolytica. The sequence continues at coordinate 168,164 of NZ_FPAZ01000008.1, forward strand.
CAGCAATGATTGTGTGGGCTGGGTTAATACTGTGCTTGGTATTTGTCGGGTTTATCACTGGCACGGCCGGTTTTATTGTCATTATGCCTTTACTTAGCTATGCAAGCTGGCATGCGTATATTGCGGTGATCAAGACTAAGAAACCGCGAGGCTACGAATAATGAGTATTCACTCTGCATGAATATAAATCTAGTGCAGTAATCTCACCGATTGCTGCACTATTTGACTTTAACTTAACGTATGTTATACCTGCCTCATTAGATTGTTTATTTAATTCATAAGCAAATTCAACTTTTCTGTTTGAGAAAATAAATATATTAAATTCAATGAGTTGTTTTTTCTAATTTTCATACGCTGTTTAATACTAGGCTTATCTAGTTTTGAACTTTGTGCTAAATGCATAAATTTTTGTTAGCGCATGATTATGCAGATAATTATCAGCGGAGTAGATATGAGTAACACACAAAAAGCATTCCACGAAAAATTAAGTCACTGCCTTTGCCCACCAGGAGACGGTGTTTTTACGGTTAATACAGCTAAAGAGCGTAAGGATGCCCTTCGTACCAAGCTTTATGGCCAAACAGAAAATGTTGATGTGCTGTGGAAAGAATCACTCGAGACATTAGCAGACTCTGAGCATAAAGCTGTTATTTTAGGGATTAGTTCAGATTGTGGCGGTGGTATTTTACGTGGGGCCAATTGGGGACCACTATTTTTACGTTCGACATTAATTGATCAACAGCCTCAAGCACGTGCTTTTGATTTAGGTGATGTGCGTGTTATTCCACATTTATTGCATGATAAATATTTGAACGATGCAACGATTAGTAACTGTCAAAAAGCGTTATATGCTGACGAAAATAGTGAATATCATGTTTCACCACTTTCTATTACAGAAGACGTATGTGATGGCTTTTATGCACACTACCCAGAAAAAGGGATTTTTGGAATAGGGGGCGACCATTCAATTAGTTACCCGTTAACCAAAGCGTATTTAAAAGCAAAACGCGATGCAGGTAAACGCACTGCTATTATTCATTTTGATGCGCACACCGACCTATTAGTTGAACGATTAGGGATTGATTTGTGTTTTGGCTCGTGGTGCACACATATTCTTGAGTATTTACCCGCTCCGCGTAATTTGATCCAATTTGGTATTCGTTCAAGTGGCAAACCAAAAGCGCATTGGGAATCAACATTCGGTGTGAAACAGCATTGGGCGCATGAAATAATCGAACGCGGCGCAAAAGCGGTTGCAGATGAGGTTATTGCACAACTTAAAGCAGACAATATTGATGAGCTATACGTGAGCTTCGATATAGACGCGCTTGATGAAAGTTTCGCTTCGGCTACCGGTACGCCAGAAGCGGGGGGATTAACTCCTCAGCATGCACTGGATATTTTGGTGGCGTTAGCCGATGAGTTTCCGATCACAGGGGCTGACATGATGGAAATTGCCCCCTTTACGGACAGTTCGTTGATTGGTCAAACAAGTTCAGAAACAACGTTGAGAGAGGGTGCAAAAATCTCAGCATTTTTAATCGGTGCAATGAATAAATAATACGTTAATAATGCAAGGGCCTGTGTATTAGGCCCTTGTTCTGGTCACAATTGTTAATTCTATTTCAATAATGGCTACATCAGGCTATATTGATAGTTAATAATCATATTGTGGTGTTGTTGCTGTATGCGCAATTTACTAATTTTGTCTTTGTTGCTTTTAATATTTCCTTGTTTTGCAGCAATTACAGTAGTGACTGAAAACTTACCAAATTTTCACTATCAAAATGAAAAAGGCGAACTTGTTGGTACTGTCGTTGATAAAGTAAAGGCAGCATTAACGCGCAGCGGCGTTAACTACACACTATCGGTTAATCCTTGGTCTGTTTCATACAATGCAGCACTGCGTGACAGTAACACCTGTATCTTCTCTATGGCGAGGCTTCCAGTCAGAGAAGCGCATTTTAAATGGATTTCCAAGCTGTCTAACTTTACCGTCTCGTTTTATAGCTTCAAGCCAGAGCATATCAATATTGTAAATCTGGGTGATGCGAAGCGATACCGTATTGCCGTTTTAAAAGACAATTACAGTCATATTTATTTAGCAGAACATGGTTTTAATGAAAAAAACCAACTCATCTTATTAAATAGTTTTGACAACATATACGATATATTAAAAAGCCGTCGTAATAGTATCGATTTAGTGGTGCTCAGCGATGAACAATTTAACTTCGCGCTCCAGCAAGACCCCTCACTCTCGTCATTAAAACCTGTTTATGAAATCCCAGTGGGAAGCCAAGAATTGTATTTTGCTTGCAATAAAAATATCAACAATTCAACCTTGGAAAAATTAACCAACGCCTTTGCATTTGACGATAAAAAATAGCACTTGTTGATTGCATTAAAGTCGCTATAATCAGCTGCTTTTTGACCATTCTTGCAAAAGTGTAACGTCTAAAAAGTACTGTGTATTCAAAAGATTGAATGCGATTCTATATTTAGGAGCTGCAATGAGTGATTTACTCATTATTATGTTATTAATTTTGATTAGTGCGTTATTTGCGATGAGTGAGATAGCCATCGCTGCATCACGCAAGATCAAATTGCGCGTTATGGTTGATGAAGGTAGTAAAAAAGCGCAGGCGGTTTTAACACTGCAAGAGCAACCAGGTGCTTTTTTTGCGATGATTCAAATTGCGCTGAACGCCATAGCGATTTTAGGCGGGATAGTGGGTGAGCAAGCCTTATCACCTTACATTGAACAAATTTTGGTCATGGTCTACCAAGGGCCGTTGCTTAGTCAGATAAGCTTTTTAATCTCGTTTTTTTGTATTACGTCGCTCTTTATCTTATTTGCAGACTTGCTACCAAAACGTTTGGCGATGATCATGCCGGAAGTGGTCGCAGTGAATGTTGTTTCAATCATGCGCTGGGTAACTTTTGCGCTAACACCGTTTGTGATGTTTTTTAATGGCACCACTAATTTTATTCTGCGTGCTTTTAAAGTGCCGGCAGAACGAGAAGACATTGTAACCACAGAAGACATTGTTGCCATGATGGATGCAGGTGCTGAATACGGAAGTTTACAGCAGCAAGAGTATGAGATTATTGGTAATGTATTTGACTTAGAAGCTCGCTTTTTATCGAGTGTGATGACACCGCGAGATCAAATTGTGTTTTTCGATGTGAAAGCCGCTGCGGATGATGTCGCTACAAAAATTATTGAACACCCACACAATCACTTTTTAGTGTGCGATGGCAGTTTAGATAAATTAATTGGTTCGGTCGAATCAAAAGATATTTTGCGTAAGGTACTCAAAGGCCAAAATGCTGACATAGATGAGGAACTGATCAATAAGGATATCTTTTATTTACCTGAAACCCTCAGTTTGTCAGAAGCGTTAAATACTTTTAAAACCGCCGCTGAGCCGTTTGCTGTTGTTGTTAATGAATACGCATTAATGGTTGGCATCGTCACGGTAAAAGATCTTATGAAAGGCTTTATGGGAGACTTAATATCTCACCAAGGTGAGGAGCTTATCATCAAGCGTGATGCAAATTCGTGGCTGGTGGACGGGCTTACGCCAGTGGTTGAACTGGCAAAAGTGCTTGAGCTTGAAGATTTTCCTGATCAATCTCATTTTGAAACTGTTGCGGGCTTTTTAATCTACACAATGAAACGTTTGCCTAAGCGCGCTGAGTTTATTCATTATGGCGGCTATAAATTTGAAGTTGTGGACGTTGAAGGTGTAAAAGTAGAGCAGTTACTTGTTTCTCGATTATCATCCAGTGAAGGCGCATAAGCGCCTTTTCCTTCCATTTAAAGTGGCATTAATTGTCTGTATACTGAGGGAGTTTATTATAATTTAAGACTTTTTATGTGCCTTATTAAAAATGTTTATGGTGCCTTTCGTGCTGCACTGCTTGTTTTTTTCTTACTATTATCTTTTTTTAGTTTTGCAGTAAAACCTACTAACCAAACTCTTGTTATGGTCGGGGGCGAGCTGGCTATGTGTTCAAGTGCAAATAGTCAACACTGTACAAGTGAAGAGGCAATTTCAGGTAAGCAATCAAGGTTGTTCAAAATTACCCGTGAAGCAATCAAAACCGTTAATCAATCGTGGCCGACTAATAATAAAGCGAATAAAAAAGCGGTTAATACCTTATTAAATACACTTGTAGACACTCATTCTAAATCAATGCGTAAAACACAGTTGCTGTGGGCATGGCGTGATACCAATAATGAGCTATTAAGTGTTTTACATGTCAGCGAATTCAACTATGTGTTAGATATGCTAGAGATTGCCGTCGTCGATCAGCAGCAAAATAGAATAAAAGAACGTGTGTTTCCTGCCTATAATGTGGAGTCTTCAAGCACTGATATCCTTGACTTTGTTGCTGCGAGTATAAAAGTAAACAGCCAAACCCCGAAGGTTTTGGTGATCACCGCATCTAGCCGCGATCCTTATGCGAGTGCTGATTATTATGAGTCATTACTTAATCATAAAGGTATTCAAGCAGAGTGGTTACCTTTAACGCCCGCGTCAGCGTATGCCCTTGTTAATGATAAGTGTAATGAACTCAATACATTGCGCCAAACCGAAATGCACTTATTTAATCGAGAAAAGGTGTATAGAGATAGAACCGACACCGAACTGGCCTTTTGCCAGCAAGGTATTAATGCATTACATAAGCAGTTAAACACGGCCACCGCGGTGATATTTAACGACGGTGACCAAGCACTTGCTCAGCAGGTATTATTTACTCGTTCTGGCGAGGCTTATCCGTGGTTTACAAAACTTCAATCACGCCCTGTTATCATGGGGGTGGGCAGTGGCAGTATCTTACAAAACGGTGGAGTTTCTGCACAAGGGAAAAAATCGGTGATGGTTTTGCAAGGTGACAGTCTGTCTGCTCTTAGGCAAGGTGGTACGAACTATGACTGCATTGGTTGTGAAATGAAAGAAGCGAGTGACGTTTTAGTTTATTCAACTAAAAGTGGCCTTGCGACATTTGACTATGGCACTGTTGATAGCCATTTTAGTGAACGTAACAGAACAATGCGCTTGGCTAGATTACTTGCCGACACAGGACAAAAATATGGCTTTGGGATTGACGAAACAACGGCCTTAGTGTCGATTCGCTCAGCAGACACAGCCTTAATGACCGTCATAGGTAAAAATGGCGTTGTTCATATTGAGTCAGCGGGGAAGCTGAGCGGCAAACTCAGTTATTGGCCGGCAGGCGCAGTTATTGATGTCACTGACAAGGGCTTTAGTTTTGCTAAACGCAGTGTTGATAATGCCTTGCCAAGTATGACAATTCCTCCGTTACCACTGCAACGATTTGGCGGTATTTTCAGTGAAGCCAAACTCCGTTCATTACTGCAAGCCATGTGTTTAACACAAGAACAACAGGCGGTTGCTCAACAAGATGAGTTTTTACTTAACTTAGATGCTACAGAGCAAACTCATTACTATCGAATTAACAAAAGTCGCTCTGGTTGCGGCGTCGAAAACCTTTCATTTAAAGTTAAAACGTTTAATTAATCGCTAAAATGCACAGAAGCTTAGCCTATTTTCATGTTTAGAAAATGGGCTAAGTTCTAACTTTATGATTACAGAATTCAACATAATCAGTATGTTATTTTTTCTTACGTTTAACTAAGTCGCACAGCTATCTAGCACGTTTATTTAATTCTTCTACACATCGTTTTAAACACACTAAAGACATTCTCATTGATGTAAGTCATACGCGTAATGATTAAATTTAAGCTAACCTGTAATGAAAAGAGCTGAGTGGTTGATAATGCGATGAAAAAATTACTGTTATTAACGAGCGGGGGAGATTGTCCAGGACTCAATGGGGTGATCCGTGCCATTGTAAAAGCGGCTACACATGATGGAAATTGGCAAGTCTATGGCAGTCGACGCGCTTACTGTGGAGTGTTAGAGACACCGCACGATATTATTCATCTTTCTGATGACGTTGTTGCTGGCATACATGTTCGTGGCGGTACTATTTTAGAGACGGTTAATAAAGGCAACCCTATTGCATTCCCGACAGACATAAAGGGTAAGCGTGTGTTGGTCGACCGATCCAATGAATTAATCAACGTAATTAGCGAACTAGGCTTTGATGCGGTTATTAATATTGGCGGTGATGGGTCCCACAAAGTGTCTCAGCATTTATATGAACGCGGGTTAAACATAATTGGTGTACCAAAAACCATTGATAATGATTTGTTTGGCACTGATTACACCATCGGTTTTCAAACTGCGGTAGACACCGCAACTGAAGCTATCGATCGGTTAATTCCGACGGCTCAAAGTCATAATCGCGTTATTATTACAGAAGTCATGGGGCGAGATGCAGGCTGGATTTGCTTACATTCGGCAATCGCAGCAGGCGCAGAAGTTGCGCTTCTTCCCGAAATTCCTTATTGCATAGAGACGATTATTAACAAGCTACAGACTCGTTTCGATAACGGACATGGCTTCGCTAATATCGTAATTTCTGAGGGCGCAAAACCAATTGAAGGTGAAGTTGTGAGTCACCAGTCTACTGAATTTGGCTACGAAAACCCTGTATTAGGAGGCATTGCAGAGCAATTGGCAATGCGTATTAAAGCGCAACTCCCGATAGATGTTCGTGTGACTGTTTTGGGTCATATTCAACGAGGTGGTACCCCTAATGCATTTGATAGGGTGCTTGGTGCAGAATATGGAGTATTGGCTTTTGAGCTTGTTAAACAAGGTAAATTTGGTTTAATACCGGTTCATAAAAATGGTGAAATTAAACCAATCAGTTTAAAAGAAGCAACATCACAGTATCGGGCTATTCCTCTTGAGCATGTACTTATTAAAACAGCCAGAAGTATGGGCATATGTTTAGGTGATACCTAGGAAAATGGCGTGTTCATAAGCCGTGACTTATTTCACTAAATGCTGATTCTAAAATTGTTGTTTTAGCTTTGTTCAAAATTCATCCTACAAAGCAAGGGTTTTATTTAATGTAAATTAATTTAAAGAGGGTTGATCTGTGTCAATTTTAGTTTAGAATGATCGTTCATTCTAAACTAAGGGTATAAACATGCACCGCTCTCGCATTCCATTTTTTGCAGTGTCAGCACTGGCTGCCGCTGTGCTTTTATCAGGCTGTGGCCAATCAGAACCAGCTCAAGGGCAGATGCAGGCAGCTCAGGCTGTTCCTGTGGGTGTTATTGAGATGCAAAGTAAACCGCTTACGCTAACAAAAGAGTTACCGGGTCGCGTGTCTGCATCACGTATCGCAGAAATCCGTCCACAGGTGAATGGTATTATTCAATCACGCTTATTTGTTGAAGGGGCGGAGGTTGAAAAAGGTCAGGCACTTTATCAAATTGACCCCTCTACATTTGAAGCCCAAGTTGCAACCAGTAAAGCGGCTATTACTAAAGCTGAGGCGAGTATTTCAAACGCAAAAGCGAAGTCTGAACGTTATAAAGAGCTACTCAGTATTAAAGCCGTTAGTCAACAAGACTTTGATGAAGCCGATGCTGCTTACAAAGGAGCAAAAGCCGACTTACTAACAGCACAAGCACAATTAAAAACGGCTCAAATTAATTTAAATTACAGCAAAGTTTTAGCGCCTATAAGTGGTCAAATTGGTAAATCAAATGTCACCGCAGGTGCGCTTGTCAGTGCAAACCAAGCAACTGCTTTAGCGACGATTACGCAACTTGATCCGATTTTTGTTGATTTAACACAATCAAGCAGTGAACTTACTCGTCTTAAAAAAGCGATTGCTGCAGGTGAGCTTGATAAAGATGCCGCACTGCACTCTAACGTTGAGCTAAAAATGGAAGACGGAAGTACCTATCAACACAAAGGGGTGCTTAAATTTTCTGAAGTAACCGTTGACCCAAGCACGGGGTCAGTGACCTTGCGTGCAGAATTTCCTAACCCAGAAAAGCTTTTACTCCCAGGTATGTATGTTCGCGCGGTTGTTGTTGAAGGCGTTAAAAGCGATGCAATCTTAGCACCTCAACGAGGTGTTAGCCGCAATACAAAAGGTGAGCCGACAGCGATGGTGGTGAGTAAAGATAACACTGTAGAAGCTCGCGTGCTTAAAACAGACCGCACGGTCGGTTCAAACTGGTTAGTGACTGAGGGACTAAATAACGGCGATAAGCTCATTGTGGAAGGCTTACAAAAAATTCGCCCAGGTGCACCAGTCAATCCAATGCCTGCTGAAACAACAGCAAACAGCCAGTAACGGAGAATCTACATGTCACGATTTTTTATTGATCGGCCTATTTTTGCATGGGTACTTGCCATCGTTGTGATGCTGGCAGGTATTCTTGCAATAAAAAGTTTGCCGGTTGCGCAGTATCCATCAATAGCGCCACCTGCCATTAGCATTCAAGCCAATTACCCAGGTGCGTCTGCCCGTACATTAGAAGATACGGTTACCCAGGTTATAGAACAAAAGATGAAAGGGCTTGATGGCTTGTTGTATATGTCATCAACATCGGAGTCTAATGGTTCAGCAACACTTACATTGACTTTTAGCGCTGATACAGACCCTGATATCGCCCAAGTACAAGTACAAAACAAACTGTCACTTGCAACGCCACTGTTACCTGAAGAAGTTCAGCGCCAAGGTGTGTCTGTTGCGAAATCAGCACGTAACTTCTTAATGGTTGTCGGTTTTGTTTCTGAAGACGGCAGTATGAATAATATCGACATTGGGGATTATGTTTCATCAAATGTGCTCGACATTATCTCGCGTGTTAATGGCGTGGGTGAGGTTCAGTTATTTGGTTCTCAATATGCAATGCGCATTTGGCTTGACCCATCAAAACTACAAAAATATGCATTAACACCGGTAGATATCAGTGCAGCCATTAGTGCTCAAAACGCACAAGTATCTGCGGGTCAGCTTGGGGCATTACCTGCAGTTGATGGCCAGCAATTAAATGCGACCGTAACGGCACAAAGCCGCCTTCAAACGCCAGAGCAATTTAGAGATATATTCGTTAAAACGAATCCTGATGGTTCAGTTGTGCGCCTAAGCGATGTAGCAAAGGTTGAATTAGGCGGTGAAAACTATGGTGTGGTTGCGCGTTTTAACGGTAAACCAGCATCGGGTTTAGGGGTAAAGCTAGCCAGTGGTGCAAACGCACTTGATACTGCTGATGGTGTTAAAGCGGCACTTGCTGAGCTTGAACCTTTCTTTCCTGAGGGGTTAACGACAGTTGTACCGTATGACACAACGCCTTTTGTCTCTTTATCAATCGAAAAAGTGGTTAGTACGCTAATTGAAGCCGTGGTGTTGGTGTTCTTAGTTATGTATTTATTCTTACAGAACTTTAGAGCGACACTTATTCCAACAATCGCTGTACCGGTTGTATTACTGGGTACCTTTGCGATTTTACAAGTATTTGGTTATTCAATTAATACCTTAACCATGTTCGCGATGGTGTTAGCGATAGGCTTACTTGTTGATGATGCTATCGTTGTCGTTGAAAACGTGGAACGTGTAATGACAGAAGAAAACCTGTCACCGCTTGAAGCAACACGTAAATCAATGGATGAAATTAAAGGGGCCTTGGTGGGGATTGCCATGGTGCTTTCTGCGGTATTCGTTCCTATGGCTTTCTTTGCAGGATCGACGGGCGTTATTTATCGTCAATTCTCAATTACGCTTGTAACAGCAATGAGCTTGTCGGTATTAGTGGCACTTATTCTTACACCAGCACTGTGTGCAACAATGCTAAAGCCAAGCCATGTACACAATGATAAATCACTATTTGGTCGTTTCTTTTTAGGCTTCAACCGAGGTTTCGATAAAACCAATGCGGGTGCGCAAGGGTTTGTTGCACGCATGATTAAGCACAGTAAACGTTACTTACTTTGCTATGGTTTAATTGTCGGCGGCATGGTGTATATTTTCTCGCAATTACCGTCTGCTTTCTTACCAGATGAAGACCAAGGTATATTGTTTAACCAAGTAAGCTTGCCAGCAGGCTCAACCACGGAACAAACGTTAAAAGTGGTTGAAAAAATGGAGCATCACTTCTTGGAAGATCAATCTGAAGCAGTGAAATCTATCTTTACAGTCACAGGTTTTAGCTTTGCGGGATCTGGTCAAAATGCAGCGATTGGCTTTGTTGGTTTAAAACACTGGGATGAACGTCAACGTCCTGATTTATCAGTGGGCGCTGTTGCGGGTAAAGCGATGGGATACTTCTCAACAATTAAAGAAGCGTTTGTGTTCGCATTTCCACCTCCTGCAGTTGTAGAACTTGGTACAGCAAACGGCTTTACCTTATTTTTACAAGACCGCGTAGGGCTTGGCCATGATAAGTTACTTGAAGCACGCAATATGTTTTTAGGCATGGCGGCTAAAAACCCGGTGCTTTCAGGTGTTCGCCCTAATGGCCAAGAAGATAAACCAGAACTTGAACTGGATATTGATTTAGCTAAAGCAGAAGCGCTTGGCTTAACACAAACTGACATTAACAACACGTTATCAACGGCGTGGGGTAGTCGCTATGTAAATGACTTTATTGACCGTGGTCGTGTGAAAAAAGTGTATTTGCAAGGGACTCCAGAATCACGCATGGTGCCCGAAGACCTCGATAAATGGTATGTGCGCAATGCAAACGGCGATATGGTGCCATTCACTGCATTTGCCCATTCATATTGGACTTATGGCTCACCACGCTTAGAGCGCTATAACGGCTTCTCGGCGATGGAAATTCAAGGTGCTGCTGCGCCAGGTTACAGTACAGGGCAGGCAATGGTTGAGGTTGAAAAAATAGTGAAACAGCTTCCGCCAGGTGTGGCATTTGAGTGGACCGGTATATCGTATGAAGAGCGTTTAAGTGGGGGTCAGGCACCGTTACTTTATGCATTGTCATTGCTGGTTGTATTTTTATGTCTTGCGGCATTATATGAAAGTTGGTCTGTGCCGGCTGCGGTGATGCTAATTGTTCCACTGGGTGTCTTTGGTGCGGGTGTGGCGTCATTTGTGTTTAATTTATCGAACGACATTTACTTGCAAGTTGGCTTATTAACAACCATAGGTTTAGCCTCTAAGAATGCGATTTTAATTGTTGAATTTGCGATTCATAAAATGGACGAAGGTATGAAGCTTGTTGATGCTGCAATTGCTGCTATTCGCTTACGTTTACGCCCAATCTTTATGACGTCAATGGCGTTCGTATGCGGTGTTTTACCGCTTGCGATAGCATCAAGTGCAGGCTCGGGAGCTCAAAATGCACTCGGTATTGCAGTGATTGGGGGCACGCTTGCTTCATCAACAATCGTGGTGTTATTCGTTCCGTTATTCTTTGTGTTAGTTCGTCGCGTATTTCCCGGCAAACAAAAAGTGAATAGTGAGGAGCAAGCATAATGAAACTTAAACTGGTCTCTATTTCAGTCGCTACGTTAGTGCTTTCGGCCTGTAATATGGCTCCTGACCTTGAACAGCGTGAATTACCTGTTGCACCACACTATGCAGATGAAACCAATGCGGGAAATATTAATGACCTGCATTGGCAAGCATTCTTTAGTAACGCGCAATTACAACAGTTAATTGAATTAACGCTCGAACATAACAAAGACATAAAAACGGCTGCACTTAATGTGCAGCAGGTGAGAGCGATGTATCAAATTGAGGATTCAAATCTGTATCCAAGTATCGATTTGAATGCATCGGGTACACGTCAACGTTTACCCGGGAGCCTAACGGGCACCGGTGAGGCAGCTATCAGTGAGAACTATTCTGCTACCGTGGGGTTAACCGCGTATGAGCTCGATCTTTGGGGAAAGGTTCGTAATCAATCTGAACAAGCTTTGCAAAATCTTTATTCTGCTGAGTATAGTTTATCCAGTGTTCGTATCAGCTTAATTTCTGAGCTGGTTAATGCATGGCTAAATTACGCAACGGATAAAGCACTGTTAGAGCTTGCTAATGACACATTAAAGTCGCAGCAAGAGTCACTAGCGCTTACGCGTAAAACATTTGCGCTTGGTGCAGCATCACAACTTACGTTATCGCAGCTAGAAAGTACGGTTGCGAGAGCGAAAGTAGATATAGCGAATTACCAGCGTTTACTTAAGCGTGATAAAAATGCGTTAGATTTTTTGGTCGGCCAATCAGTCAATGTCGATTTATTGCCTAAGCAAAGTATCGATACTGTACTTAGTATGCCTGAGGTGCCGGTTGGTTTACCGTCGGAGTTGTTAACGCAACGTCCTGACATTAAAGCTGCTGAACATGATTTACGTGCTGCAAATGCGAATATTGGTGTTGCTAAAGCGGCTTTTTACCCAAGTATTAGCTTAACAGCCAATGCGGGGACGGCATCAGCAGATTTAAACAATTTATTTGATGCAGGCTCGGGCACGTGGAGCTTTGTGCCTTCTATTAATTTGCCTATCTTTAATATGGGTCGTAACCAAGCAAATTTAGAGGTGGCTGAAACGCAGCAAAAAGTGGCCTTAACGCGTTATGAGCAAACAATTCAACAGGCATTTAAAGAAGTGTCTGACGCATTAGCAGACCGTCAAGGTTATAAGCAACAATTAGCAGCGCTAAATGACCTTTACCAAAGCAATGAGCTGTCTTTTACCTTATCGGATGCACGCTTTCAAAAAGGGGCTGATAGCTATTTGCAGGTACTCGATGCGCAGCGCAATTGGTACAGTGCGGGCCAGCAGTTAATTATGGGTAAGCAAGCGTATCTTGCAAGCCAAATTAATTTGTATAAGGCCCTTGGCGGTGGTTGGAATGCACAAGGTGCTGTTCAATAAGCCAGCAATTACATTGTTTATTCAAGGATTTACACGATCTTAGTTGTTTTGCTTTAGCGCTATGATTAAGATCATGTAAACCTTGTTTAAATTATAGTTAACTATACGGGCGAATAGTGTGGAGAAAACATGACGCAAAAAACCAAAAGACACAGCGATCCTGCACTCGCAGAAGCTAGACGTAATCAAGTTCTTTGTGCTGCGGCAGATTGTTTTCGTCGCAAAGGTTATCATGGCGCTGGTATGGCTGAAATATCGAAAACAGCCGGTATGAGTGCAGGCCATATTTATAACTATTTTGCCAGTAAAGAAGCCATCATTGAGTCTATTGTCGAACGTGACATGGAAGAAATGTTCTCAATCTTTAGAGAGTTTGCAGACAAGCCAGGAGACCGTGTTTCAGTGTTATTGGATGGCCTTAATAGAGGAGTAGAGCGACACACAGATTTAAATCAAGGCGCCCTTGATTTAGAAATGCTCGCTGAAGCTGCACGCAACGAGAAAATTGCCAACCTTTTAAGAGAATCTGATGCTCATGCGCGTGATTCAATGCGCGAATTATTAATTGGTGAACGAGGTCCTTTACAAGGCGCTGCACTGGATGAAATAAACGCACGCATCGAAGTCATGTTTTCAGTGATGGGCGGGTTGTTATTACGCAAAATGCTTAACCCTTCATTAGATACCGAGCAGTTAATAAAAGCATTAAGGCCTACCATGCAGACCTTATTATTGCCTTTCGAATAAAGGCATTTAGCCTTTATTCTGGTTTTTAAAAACGCTCAATTGACCACTGTAAGGCTATAACAGCAATGGTTAATGAGCCCGCGGGCATCAGCCATTTACGATACCAATCACGATTCCTTAGACTGATTAATACCGGTAAACAGATAGCAAGTATCACAAGCTGACCTACTTCAACGCCTAAATTGAATGCCAGTATGCTCATTAATTGATAATCGCTTGATAAACCCAGTTCCCCTAAGACACTGGCAAAGCCCATTCCATGTAATAAACCAAATGCAAAAGTCACCCAGCCTAATCGAACGATTAATGGCCATATATTGTTTAACGCTGCAAAGAGAACAGAGAGCGCAATACCTAATTCAACCCAACGACTATTGGGTGATACTAATTCAAGGGCCGTGGCTGTCAAAGTAATGGAATGAGCAAGCGTAAAGGCGGTGACTATCCAGGCTGTGTCGACGGCAATTTTTTTCTTTGATTGGATCCCTTGCCACGTATTTTTGTCTCTCACAAGTACGCAGGTTAAAAGCAACGCCACTAAAAATAAAATATGATCAACACCCATCCAAATATGCAAAATACCTTGATACACATATTCAACAAATGTTTGACCATAACTTGTTTGAGAAAAATTAAGCGTTTGTTGCTGGTTATTCCGACTAAACACTCGACTTGTGTTATTGATTGCTGCGATGGCTTTGTGATTAGCATCAATCTGCATTATTGCATTGTAGCTGAGCGTCAGTGCTGATTGTTCAGGACAGTTAATTTGTAACGGAACATCGATATATGCTTGGTTAAAGTGGTTATCAAGTTTAAGTGACCCCTCAGCGCTTACCGTACAGGTGGCACCTGCTTGCTGAGCTGAAATATGATTAAGTAAGTACGACGCTATTGCAGCCTGTTTTGCGCTAATTTCCTGCCAAATAATCACGTTATCTTGGTTTAAATCAAAGGGAATAGCTTGCTCTATGTCTGCAACTGCAACTTGCCATGAGCCTGATAAAGACACGGTGTCGTTGCTGTCGCTTTGTAAGTTAATGTACGCTGTGCTTAGTTGATGAGCAGACACATTAAAACTAGTAACAACGATTAAGAATGCAATTAAAATTATGTTTTTCATCGTAGTTATGTTCCTAATCGATATCGTTTGCTAATTTGAGTAACTGCTTATCGCTGTCCATTTTCGCGTGTTTCCAGTTAATATTTGCCCAATAGCGTGCTTTAGATTGATTTTCTTCAATTGTTAAATAGTACCAAGCAAGATCGCTGGCATGAAATAGATCTTGGCGTAATTCCCTTAAAACAATGCGCTCTTTTAATTTTAATCGCCATTTATTCGATTGATTATCGACCTTATATTTTTCTGCCTGTGCAAGACGCAGCAAAATGGCATCTTCAAGGTTGGCGCTATCGTCTAATAATGCACTCAGAGTCGATAATACGGTATCTAGATTATTCATTGCCAAGTGTGCATCAGCCCATAACACCACCAAACTCACTGGTGAGTTTTTTAAATTCACAGTCTCAAGATAATCAATTGTTTGCTCAGGCTTATTTAATCTAAAAGCCATCTCGGCAAGTACATGGCGGGTATTTAGACTCATCGTCTCTTTGCGAGCGATCTTTTTTAATGCCTGAAAACTTTCTTCAAGCTTACCCGTTTGACTTTGTGCATCTAAACTACATGTGGTCACAGTTTCAATACTTGCATGGCCAATTAAGTTTAAGCACTCAGACTTTGCGTCGTCGAACTTACCTTGCACCATTAATATGTTTGCTGTTAATAATGCGGCATTCACATGATGAGGACTTAGCTCTTTTACTCTGGCTAAAAAGGCTAAAGCCTCGTCAAATTGATGCTCGCGTTGTAGTACACGCGCGTAATAATAAAGAATTTCGGGATCGTGGCTTGTATTGACTTGCTGTTCTAAGTAGCGTTTTAAAAGCCCTTGCTTACTTTCTGTTTGGCCCGCGTATTGTGTTTGTTCAAATAACGTTGCAAGCTCTTGAAGTGTCAGGGTAGCAGCAAGAGGGGTGCTTGATGTGGCAATAACGTCGTTATCGTTTGGAATGTAAGGTTCTGCGTGAGCGAATGTGTTTACAAAAATAAACGACCAGATTAAATATTTCATTGTTGCTCCTTATAAAAGCCATCCATGGCCAAATTTCTAAACCTTAGTTTCCAGTAACTAAATCATCGAAGTTTGCTTCAGCACCGGTGTTTAAGAACACACGACCATTGAGGCGTAATGGTTCGTCAGAAGCAGCTTGATTAAATGCAGCACGGCCAATAGCAGCAAAATCAACCTGTAATGCTTCAATGGTAATACTGACAGTGGCAGTTACTTGGCTGTTTACACCGTCACTGACAGCAAATTCGAAGCTATCAGCGCCGGTGGTCTCGGCATTAGGGGTATAGGTATAGCTGCCATCACTTTGCACAACCACACTGCCTAATGTGGGCTCTGATACAAGACTGTAAGTAAGAGCATCACCTTCAGGGTCAGAGCCCTCTAGCATGTCTTCGATAACAACCTCTGTTTGCGTTGTTACCATTGCATCAGTTGCACTGGGTGCCTTGTTAACAGGAACAGGCTTCATATCATCTTTGTCATCATTATCACTGTCATTACAGCCTGCAAGAACACCAGCCATAATCATCAGTGTGATTGTAGAGCGTTTTAAATTACGCATCGTAGCTCTCCTTATTTAGAACCAGCAATTGGAGTCGCAAGGTATGGGAAGCTCGCATCCATCATGGTTGCATCTAAAGGGGCACCATCTGTGAACGGTACATTACCTACACTCGCATCGTCTGATGTACATAAGCCTAAGTCGGTGTCAGTGCCATTTACTGGGATTGGGTAACACAAGCGGCCCATTACGACACGCAGTGCAATATCAACCACGTCATCACCTGGACGGCGACCATTAGGGAAACCTGCAAGGTCATCGCCCGCAACACCAAATGCTGATTGTTCAGTTTGCGGTGTTGCCGCAATCGCTGTATTTAGACGCAGCATTTCAGACGGTGTGACTGTGGCTAGTTGGTTTACACCTGGGAAGCCAGTTAAAAATGCAGTGACTAAATCATTACGAGGGAAATTAGTCGGCGCGAGTGTTTCAATATTTGTGCCTAAGGTACTGTTCACGGCATCTTTAAATAAGATGTTAAGCAGCTCAGGCAGTGATGGATGCGTTACATAATCAGCAAATTGACCATCGTCAGCAGGTGCAGAGGTAGAGAAGGTGTCTTTGTCTTTTAAGCCAATAACAAGTTCATTAACCAGTGGACTACCCAAACGTGATACTTGAGTTAATGCACCACCGTTAACCGCTGTTTTAGCAAATGACGCATTTGGATTTAAAATACGCGCTTGCGGAAGACTTGCTGTTGTCCAGCTACCAATCGTGCCATTACCTTCACCTGTCACACAGGCTTTAGGTACTTCAACAGCAATGGCTGTCACATTTTTCATTGCTAGGTCGTCATTATCAGCTGATTGTGTGATGCCACCAGGAAAACCACCGCCATCACCAGCACCCGGAGCACTATCACCTTCGACAGGGACATAATTTACAAGGTCAAAAGTTTTACCTAGGTTAACAACAAATGGGTCTTTACGTTGACCTACAAACACTTTACCCATACCGTCGCAGCCTGGGATTGCCACGCTGTAAATGTACTGGTCAGCGTATTCTTTGTAAGCACTCATTGAAGAGAATGTTTTGTTACCAATGTAATCAAGCGGTTTGTAAAATTCATTACTGCTATTCATTGAATTTGTTAGCATTGTTTTAGAGCCAGTACGTTGTGGGCCTTTTACAATGCTCACTGTATATGACTCGCTAAAGTTAACCGCTGCATTATTACCGGCCGCTACACCGCCGACATTCTTTAATGGCACTGCAACCGTGCGTTGATTGCCTTCTGGGCCGACTGTTAAAGCAACACCCATGTTGTCATTAGGTAACATGCTTTTGAAATTAAAAGCAAAGGTCATATCTTCTACAGCATCGCCGTCATTATCGATATGAATGCTGTAGGTTGCATCTGGGTCCATCGCAAAATAATTTGGACCGCCGTAAGCATCTTGAAGTGGAATATAGTTTGCGATGAACGTGACATAATCGCCACGGCCTTCTTCGTAACTATTAAACGCGTAAAAGTCTGTTGAGTCTAATGTTGGGAAGCGTGTAATGTTCGGTGCTTCTCGGTGACTAGATGCCTCTGTAGGCAAGCTGAACAGGGTACTACATACTACAATAGCAATTAGAGATGGAGTTACGTTCTTCATGACTTTTTCCTTAGTTTTTAAATTAAGTCATAGTGAAATACGGGCGAAGAATTTAATTGGATGCAATAATTTGAAAATTTTTTAACAAAAATGCAAAAAGCCGTGCAATGCACGGCTTTTAGATTTAAAGAATAACCAATTCGGTGGTGTATAAGACCTCGGTTGGGGAGCCATTAGGCGATCCTCCCAAGGGTTCTAAGCTAACAGCCAGGAGTGCAATGTCATTCGCATTAAATTGGGTATTTTTAGGTAGCTCAATTCGGCCTGACTTGGGCAGTAGACCTAAGGATATGGGCGCTTCTTGCCCTTTTAAAATCATCCATAACTCATAATCTTTGTCTGTGCGTGGTATAAGTGCTGTCGATGCTTTAATTGCAAGGCTATCGTCTTGGACATCAATAAACCAAAGTGCAGATTCGGCTTGATTCTTAAAAAGTGCAATTTGTTGCGCTTGCGATGTAACCGACTCATGAGGCTGCCAAATAATAAGCGCAAGGACAATGCTCGCAGCGGTGGCAATAAGTGACCATGCTTGTAGTATCGTTGAGCGTGGCTTTTTGGTTTTTAATTGCAAAGGGACAACGTTGGGGTCGATACGACTGGCAATTTTTTCCCATACGGCTTCATCGGGTGGCACAGACTCAATTGAACTTGCTAAGTTATTGAGATGTTGCTCCCACATCCATGTTGCTTCTCTTGCACGGGTAGAGGTTAACATTAAACGAGCAAAACGGTCGCGAGCGGGGCCTCTTAATGTCCCAAGAACATACTCGGCTGCTAACATATCAATAAGTGTTTGGTTTTCATAATTCATAACGTTAGGCACCTTTGTAGTTGTTGTAACCCACGTCTGATCCAGCTTTTAACTGTACCAAGAGGGGATGCAATGTGATCAACAAGCTCGTGATGAGTCAACCCTTTATAATAAGCCAAGTGAATTACTTGTCTTTGCTGTGGATCAAGTTGTTCGATACAGTCGACCAACTTTGAATCATCTTCGTAAGCAACTTGAATAGACGTTAAATCTTCTTGTTCTTGCTCATCAGTTAAGCTCTGTTCTTTACGCACTTTGTGGTGGCGTAATAAATCGAGGCAACGGTATCTGACTATGCTTATCATCCATGACATAACTGCCCCTTTTGATACTTGATAGTCACTGGCATTGTGCCAAATTTTTACAAAGGCATCTTGCAATACTTCTTCAGCCTGAGCCCGATTACCCAGCATTTTTAAGCTAATGGCAAATAACTTAGCGCTAGTTGATTTGTACAAACTTGCGAAGGCATTTTTGTCACCTTTCGCTGTTGCACTCAGTAACGCTAATAGTTGATCGTTGTCCATAAAGTTCCTGTTTTTCTTGTTGTATAGAAGTAACGGTTTACTCACCGGTTTAGATGCACGAAACATTATTTTTAGAAAAAAGGATGTGAAATCAATGTTAACCCACCTCTTTTCTATTAATTAGGTTAGCAGGGATGTGCTTATTGGCAAATTTATAGGTTTCAAGTTATTCATATGTTATTGAAAAAATGTCCTAAACTTATTTATATATAAATAGTAAATCTGCTAAGTTATTGATTTAAGGTATATCAAAAGGCGTGGTGTACTTTAAACTCTGGAGTGAAACTTGCTATGTATAAATAATTACAATAACAAGGAGTGATTATGTGGGCAGCATCAACCTATTTAGTTTTAGCCGTAGCGTTTATTATTGCTGCGTTGCGTGTAGATACGGTGTACTTTGCGCTATTTTTTTATTGGACAGCGCTTTCATTATTATTAGTGAGCGCGGCTTATTTTTTTGATATCGCGCGAATATTCCGTAAACGTGAAAATGGCATTATTCCCATGTATATACGGTGGGCGTTTATTCCATTTTTACTTGGCGCACAACTTTATAACGCGTGGTCTAGAAAACACGATAAAGTGCCGCCACTTCAACAAATAAACGAGCATTTGTTTTTGGCTTGTCGATTATTTCCATCTGACATAGACAGTATGAAAGAAATGGGGATCACAGCCGTTTTAGATGTAACCTGTGAGTTTGATGGCTTAGAATGGTCGTCTACTCAAGAAAATATCCGTTATCTAAATATTCCAGTACTTGATCACAGCGTGCCAACCCGCGCACAATTAAATCAAGCCATTAATTGGATACATCATCAGATTAAAGAAGACAGACGCGTTGTAGTGCATTGTGCATTAGGACGTGGTCGTTCCGTATTTGTTATGGCTGCTTATTTATTGAGTCAAAACAAAGATGCAGATGTGCACACGATACTTGAGCAAATTAAAGAAACACGTGAGACTGCAAATCTTAATAAACGTCAATTACGTCATTTAATAAGACGTCATAAAGCCGGTGATTTATTAATTAAAAATAAAGCTGTACTTATTGCTAACCCTGTATCGGGCACGAAATTATGGGAATCTAAAAATAAACAAATTACCGCCCGATTATCACAGTACTACGATTTAACAGTACACACGACAACGGCCGAAATTAGTGGCATTGATTTAGCAAAAGAGGCCATTAAATCACAGCCCGATGTAATCATTGCATGTGGGGGAGATGGCACTGTGACAGAGGTTGCAAGTGTGTTGGTTGATACCCCCTGTAAATTAGGGATCATTCCATTAGGTACAGCAAATGCGTTAGCGCATGTTTTAATGGGCATTCGGTCAAAAATAATTCCTGTCGAACAAGCCTGTGAGCTCATTATTGAAGGGCAGGCGAGTCGTATTGATACTGCACTGTGTAATGGCGAACGTATGCTATTGCTTGTAGGGATAGGTTTTGAGCAAAAGATGATAGAAAAAGCGCATCGTGATGCAAAAAATGAATCGGGGCAATTGGCCTATTTACAAGGTTTTTGGCACGCGCTCGGCGAGCATGAAGCTCAAGATTACACCGTAAAACTTGATAACAATGAACCGCAGTCAATTCATACCACAAGCCTGATTATCGCCAACGCAGCACCGTTCACCACCCTGCTAGCGCAATCAGCAGGGCAGCCCGACCATAAAGATGGGTTACTAGATGTTAATTGGCTTACCCCAAGTGCAGACTCGAAAGCCAGTACCTTGAGTATTGCTGAGTTGGTTTTTTCAAGCATTACTCAGACAAGTTTTGCAATTAACAGCCATCACACAAATGCTAAGCGTGTCTGTGTTACGGCAGAAAATGAATTAAGCTATGTAATTGATGGCGAGGTGAAAACAGCTGAGGAAATCGTTGTAGAAATATCACCGAAATCGCTTTCGGTGATAATGGCAGAAGAATAATTATTTTTTAATGCTTTTCCACTGGAAAGTTGCCATATCGTCCTCTTGGGTATTGAAAAACGTATCGACATAAAGTTGCTCTACTTTTTCACGTGCCCAAGGCGTTTTACGTAAAAATTTTAAACTTGATTTTACACTGGGATCATTTTGAAAGCAGCGAACATCGACATGCGCAGCGAGGCCTTCCCAGCCAAATTTTTCTTGTAGCTTAGTGACGATATCGGCAAGTTTTACGCCATGCAAAGGATTATTAGGTTGATTATCCATACTAAATCTTAGGTTACTTATTACCGCGCAATAGTAACCTATCTCGTCACTAGATGCTAATTGACACGAATTGTTTTCGCCTGCTTAGGGTAAATAATATCGCCGTTTTCATTCAATCGATACCACATGAGATCACTATTAGACAGATGGTCTGTTTTTGTAGCGCATATAAGCATGCTGTTCGCTACAGCAATAATCGCACCCTCGGTATAGCGTTTATTTTCATACCAGCATACCTTTGCGTTGGTTAATGCACTGTCGCCATCTAGCACCACTAACGGAGTGTCTTTCGCTGTTGCTATATGAGAAAACACTAAAAAAAATAATAAAAAGATTGAGATACGTGTAAGCAAATTTCACCCCGCAGTAGCAGTTTTTAATATCTTCACTAAGCTTAAGTCTATATGCTATAAAAACACAATGATGGAAATAATAAAAAGGTGAACATATGCAATTTGATAAAAATATGATTGACGAATTAACACTCCTCGCTAAATTCCCGCGAAATTCAAAAATGCAAGGTATTAAGATTCATTCTGATGCAGATTCTTCACTGATTGATGCAGCGAAGCGCTTATACGATAAAGGAATTACTGATAGCAGCGATGGAGGCTACCTAACCGATTTAGGTCTTGATTTAATAGAACATGTTACATTGATCCACTCGGCTTTAAAATAGCCACAACTGATTAGATAAGCCTAAATCCCGCCCACATTTAGCCAGTTTATTATTAGTTTTTTGCTAATAGTCAACTGGCAAATTCACTAAACCATACTATCATTCAGTTTTCATTCATTTAAATTCATTTTATTTAAATAAAGGGACTCGTGATGAAAACGAATAAACTCAAACTTGCACTTCTAAGCAGTACAATTACTTTATTATTAGCTGGCTGTGGTTCGGACAATGATGAAAATGAACCTGAAGTCGTCGACACTCCCCCCGTCATTCAACTTGATAGCACTGCGAGTGTAAAAGAGGGTGAAAGCACAGAATTATCAGCAACGGTTACCGATGATAACGCGAGTATTAGCTACAACTGGGTACAAGATTCAGGCCCGAATATTACGCTAACGGGAGCAGACACAAACTCTATCAGCTTTATTGCGCCAGCACTTGATAACGACACAGAAGCTATGTTTACGCTTACGGCTACGGACTCAGCAGGCCAAGCTACATCAAAATCAATTACGGTGAGTTTGTTGAATAATGTTGCCCCTAAGGTCTCTGCAGACTTTGGCTCTGCACAAGAAAAGTCGATGGCGACACTCTCAGTAAATGCGACTGATGACGATGGCAGTATTAGCAGTTATAACTGGGAGCAAACAGCAGGGCCCACAGTTACGTTGAGCAGTGCGACTGAACAACAAGTGTCATTTACTTTACCGAGTGTTGCCGAAGATACCGAGCTTAAATTCAAAGTAACAGTTACAGATGATTCAGGCGATAGTACTGAATTAGAACAAAGTTTCACTATAGCGAGTATCGATAACACGTATACCTTAGCGGGTTCAATTACGGGTGATAAGTTTAGTAATGCGACCGTTAATGCAACTTTACTCGGTACTAATTACACACAAATGAGTGATGCTAACGGTGATTTTACGTTTACGTTTACTGTTGACGATGATGAAACGAATCTGTTTAGTCGTATTAATGCTATATCTGCGACTAATTCGAGTCTTGAATACAGTGCATTTGTTTCCGATTTAACTGCCAATGCCCAAGTACAAGCAGCACCCAAAATTAAGGCTAATTTTGCCCATGGTGATGAAGGCGCTAATACGGTAAGTTTAAGCGCTGTTTCTACGGCGTTAGTTGCGCTTATTACAGCGGCAAATGAGGGGATACCACCGGCTGACCTTGAAAGCTTTTCATTGGTAGAAAAAGGGGTTGATCCAGATGTGTTGATTGAAGCTGCAGCCGTCGTGAAATATGCGACCGAAAATGAAGTGACCCTTCCAGAAGGAACGGAAAATTTAATTGATCTTATTGAAAACCCAGACGCTTATAACGAGTTTGTCGCCGCTGTTGAGCAATCAAACCCAGGCGCAATCGAAAATGAAGTTGCAAAAATAATAGCAGATCCAGAACTAACCCCACCTGTCGATGAATCATCTCTACCTGCTTACTATGTAAGAACATACCCTACAGCAAAAGGGTTCCTTTCACGTGGTGGCCAGCAATACACATTTGAAGAAAACGGTATGGGCAAATATGTTCATAGTAGTGGCGCTGTTAATTACAATTGGGCACTTACTGAAGGTGTGATCACACTTGATTTTACTAGTGGTCAGGGCATTATCGGGTTCCTTTCTGTTGATGTCGGCGTTGCAGGGCTTTCTCAGCAACAAGTTGATGATCTTTTCAATGCAGGGATTTATCAAGTTGAAGTCACCTACTCACCTCAAACAGCGACGCTTAAAAGGATTGTCGAAGGTGAGAGCATTGATAGTTATCGCTTAACAATGTCACAAACGGCTCAAATGACACCTATTTACTTGGGCGAAAATGTGATTGAAACACCTGAATTTAACGTTTCAAATGAATCAGATGTCTCAATGAGAAAGCCATATTCAGGCTCTGACCTTGCGTTTAAAGCTGAAGATATGGGAGGCACTTGGGCAATACAACATTATCAAAGTGATAGTGATGATGGGGTTGTCGGATTTGTTTTAGACCCATACGTTTTTTCTGCTGATAATACGGGTAAATTACAAGATGCAGAGACAGCACTTCAGTGGCAAATCGAAGAAGGTGTGCTTAAAGTTACTTTCCCTGATCAGCGATATCAAGAAAGCCGAATTATTGACCAGTTAAATGGTGATTTACAATTACTGAATGTTGCATACTCCGCAGAGGGCGCTGTTATCGCAACTGAAGTTATGTATGGCTTTAAGGTTGACGAAACGAGTGCAGCCGCCGTTGATGTAACAAATGAGCCCGGCAATTTCTGGCAGACTATGATAAATCAGTGGACAAAAGCAAACTGGAAAGATGGCAAGCTAGAGTTTTATTATGAAGGTAACAGCGATAATGGCTTTAATATGTTTGGCTTTCAGTTAACAAAAACGGATAGTCGCCGTTTAAATCTAGTCAATGGCACCGAGCAAGATTATACCTTAGATGGCGTAAATGTAGGTTGGATGCAAGAATCTAGAGACGTCACGATTAACTATTTTGGTAATTTTTCATGCAGTGATGATATGTCTAAACCATGTCGCAAACGTGAATGGGAGATATTAAAATCTCAACCGGGTGTTGCCGGTGAACGATTATATGTAAAAGAAAAAGACTATTATTTGTTAGATGAAAATGGTTGGTACAATAGCCAAGGTGCGCCTTCTTTAGTGATTGCTCCACGGATTAATATCTATGAAACAATTCCTGAAAATTATTGGATGCCAGAGACGATGAAGTCGAGTGGATCACCTAGCTTGTTTAATACAACCAGCAGTTCAACAAACTATACGATACTTTCACCTAATAAAGATAAATCATCCGTTAACTAATCCTTGCAGCAAAAGGCCCGATTAAATCGGGCCTTTTAATTTATATTGAATCGGGTTGATTCTGCGGGGCTGCATCAATAAATGCATCAAGTGTATTACAGTGTTCATACACAGCGGCGATTTTTGGATATTTTTTCATATCAACGTTAAAACGCAGTGCATTAAATACTTGAGGCACTAAACAGACATCAGCTAAGGTTGGCTCATTCCCTACACAAAAACGATTACCCTCATCTAACATTTTTTCTATGCTGTCGAATCCGACCTCAACCCAATGCTTATACCAGGTGTTCTTAGCCTCATCATCGACACCAAGATCATTGGCTAAGTATTTTAAAACGCGTAAGTTATCAATTGGATGAATATCACAGGCTACGGCGTAACAAAGGTTACGGATCTGTGCTTTTTGCCATGCATCACCCGTCAGTAAAGGGACCTCTGTATGGGTTTCTTCAAGCCATTCTAAAATAGCTAATGATTGCGCTAAAACCCCGTACTCGGTTTCTAACGCTGGCAAAAGGCCTTGTGGGTTTTTTGCCAAATAGGCATCGCTTTGCTGTTCCGATTTTAATAGATTTACGGTTACAAGTTCATGATCAATGTTTTTTAAATTAAGGGCGATACGAACGCGGTACGCCGCAGATGAACGAAAATAGCTATAAAGTTTCATTATACGTCCTGTTTACCTGTAAAGTGTTTTTTAATAGTTCGCCAACAATCTGTGTAGTTTGCTTGACGCTCTTTACCTTCAAGGGCATATTTTGTTGGTGAAATAACGTAACGTGATTCAAACATAAATGCGAGTGTATTTTCATAGCGTTGTGGCTGTAAATCTGCATTCGACGCTTTTTCAAATACATCAGCTTCAGGTCCATGTGGTGACATACAATTATGTAGACTTGAGCCGCCCGGTACAAAACCGTGCTCTTTGGCATCGTAAACACCTTCAATTAAGCCCATAAATTCACTCATAATATTGCGATGATAATAGGGTGGGCGGAAAGTGTTTTCTGCTACCATCCATCGTGGAGGGAAAATAGCAAAATCTATATTTGCGACACCCTCAGTACCTGAAGGTGACGTAAGGACAGTAAAAATTGATGGATCTGGGTGATCATAGCTTACGGTGTTCATGACATTGAAACGCGCTAAATCATATTTATAGGGTGCACTATTACCCGTCCATGCGACCACATCGAGTGGTGAATGACCAATATCACAACGGAACATGTTACCGTTAAATTTCGCAACTAATTCAAAGTGACCTTCAATATCTTCAAATGCAGCAACAGGGTAGTGAAAGTCACGGTCATTAGCGTAACCGTTTGCACCAACTGGACCACGCTCAGGCAATATGTACGCATGGCCATAGTTTTCACAAATATAACCCCGTGCAGTCTCCGTTAATAAATCAACTGCAAACTTAATGCCTCGTGGAATAACGGCAATCTCACCGGCACGTACTGTTAACTTGCCGCACTCAGTTCTAAGCAGTAGTTCGCCTTGTTGAGGAACAAACAACATCTCGCCATCTGCATTGTAAAAGTAACGGTTATCCATAGACTTATTAGCGACATAAATATGAATACCAATACCTGTTTGTGCGTTTGCGCTACCATTTGCTGCCATCGTGACGAGACCGTCGATAAAGTCAGTCGGTTCTGTTGGGAAATCAATCGGATCCCAACGTAGCATCGTCGGTGGTGTTGGTACTTCGGTGATTGGTGCTGTACGAATTAAACCATTATCAATTGCTGTGTAGTCGCCTTGAATAACCGAAGGACGAATACGATAAAACCATGTTCTGCGATTATCTGCACGCGGTGCTGTAAAAGCCGTTGTGCTAAATTGCTCAGCGTATAAATCGTAGTTTACTTTTTGTGGGCTGAACTGACCAATTGGTAATGCACCCGGCAGTGCTTCGGTTTCAAATTCATTACCAAAGCCTGTCATATATTGTAATTCGTTGTTATTCATCACTAGACTCCTGAAAGGTTTTAGGTAAGATACTCTCATGTGAGAGTAAATTCAAATAGGATAGAATTTAACTCTGTAAATATTTTTTGACAGTAAAAAAGCCATGACAAAAGAGATGAAAGCGACATTTGATTTAAACAGTTTTCTGCCCTACACACTCAACAATATTGCAACGCAAATGAGTGAACAATTTAGTGAGCTATATCAAAGCCAATTTGACTTAACTGTGCCACAATGGCGCATTATTGCCAATCTAGCCCAATACGGTCAGCTAAGTGCAAAATCGTTATGTGATTTGGCACACATGGATAAGTCTACGGTATCAAGAGCGGTTAAACGCTTATTAGAAAGAGACATTATAAGCGCCCAATCTGATCCACTCGATAAAAGAGCAACCTTACTGTCATTAACACGTGATGGCAGCGATATGGTCGAAAAAATTAGTCCGGTGGCATTAGATTGGCAAGCAGAGATGCTAAAAGACATAGATGAACATGAATATGAAAACTTTATCTCAACGCTGAATAAAGTTTACAATAGCCTCAATAAAAATGTTTAATTCTGTAATCTTAGTGCTGCTACATATTGATTTAGTGAATCGATACGGATATGATAATCGATATCATTTACAATTAGAAATTTGGATGCTCTCCCTATGAAATTAGCGTTAAACACAATGAAGACTTTTGGCCTTAGCCTTGTATTAGCATCAGCATTTATTACGCAACCAGTATTGGCAAATGGCCCAATTGGCGAGCACGTTAATCACCTTAAAGCAAACTTAAAAGATTATTCTGATGATGTTGAGTGGATGATAGCAAAAGTGGATGCTTTAGTGACAGAGTATGAAAAAAATGGCGCTAAGGCTGTTAAAAGCGATGATTTAATTGAGTATTGGGAATCAGTAAAGTTTCACAGTGCCATCGAAACTAATTACGTTCCAGTTTATGCATCTATTTGGCAAAGCATTTATGGTATTAAAATGGCCATCGATGATAAAAAACCTGCAAGCGAAGTACGTCAACACCAGCAGGCACTAGATGCGGCTCTATGGCAGGGGCTAGGGGCTGTTAAATTAGCCGCTGATTTTCAACAAAAAGGCTTATTGAAAGCGGTAAAAGCGACGGCCTCTGAAAACATGACGCAAAGCGCCACTATTGATGAAATTAAACATAAGTTAGACCGCGTTGTGGCAAAATATGCTGAGCGTTTAAGCGACGAAGCGACTCAAATTGTACACGATACTTACCTTCACTTATTTGAAGGCGTAGAAGGTACTCTAATTGAAAAAGACGCAAAACTTGTGGAAGTACTTGAAAAAGATTTTAACGTCACACTTCCAAAAGCCATTTCAGACAAAAAAGACGTTGACCAAGTTAGAAATGTGGTTATTGATATGCAAGAAAAACTTGATCGCGCTAAAGTGCTATTAGAAGAAGCTGAAAAGTCACGTAAGGATGTATTTTAGTGAAACGCAGAATCTTTATTCAAGGGCTGGCTGCGTTAGGGGTAGTGGGCAGCATGCCATTACCTCTTTCTCGTGCTTTTGCCGCAAGCCCAGTAAGCCCAATTTCAGTGAATGACCTACCAGCCCTAGAGGGCGATCTGACCTTATACCTAGGCCGTGGTGAAGGTGGTTTATACGAAAACGTATTGAAATCAATCGAAAAGAAAAACCCAAAACTTAACCTATCGATTCGTCGCGGGCCGACAGCAGCGCTTGGAAATATGATTGTTGCTGAAGCAAAAGCAGGCGTGAAACGGGCTGATTTATTTTGGGCTGTGGACTCAGGTGCAATTGGTTTAATTACTGATGCAGGACTCGCCAAACCGTTACCAGGCGATTTAGAATCGCAATTACAGCCGCAATTTCGCTACCCAGGTTGGGCACCCGTGACAGGGCGTATCCGTACCTTACCCTATAACACGAAGCGCCTCACCAAAGAGCAAATTCCAGATAGCATTATGGCGATAGCCGATAGCGATTTATCAATTGGCTGGGCACCCGCCTATGCATCATTCCAGTCATTTGTAACTGCAATGCGCATTCTTGAAGGCGATGATAAAACCGCTAAGTGGCTTAAAAAAGTCCAGAAACGTTCTAAAACGTATGCCGGTGAATTAGGTGTGGTGATGGCTGTTGAGCGTGGTGAGGTTGATATTGGTTTTGCTAATCACTATTACACACTTAGATTAAAGTCGGGCAAACCTGATGCAAATCTCGATCTTGCCTTCACAAATCAAGACGCGGGTTGCTTAGTTAATGCCTCGGGTGTACTTTCATTAACTGATAACCCGAATGCAATGAACTTTATGCGCTATTTATTAAGTGCAGAAGTACAAAGCTACCTTGCTCGCGAGGCCTATGAAATTCCGCTTATTCAAGGGATTGAACAGCCTTCTGGCTTACCTGCTTTATCAGCAATATCACCACCCAAAGTTGATTTAACACAATTGGCAGATTTAAGGCCAACACTTGACCTTATGCGAAGTAGCGGTGTTCTATAATGCGCATACCTGCTTCATATCCTATGGCGCTGCTTGCAGCGCTTTTGGCGTTAGCGCCTGTTTATATTCTGATCACCTTAGCCAGTGATGCAACAGCTATTTTTGATAGTCATAATTTAAAAATTCTTGGTAACACCTTATCCCTCATGGTGTTAACCGTTATAGGTTCAATTTTAATTGGGGTTCCTCTGGCATTTATTAGTGCCTATGTGCAGCTTCCTTTTAAGAAGCTTTGGCTGGTGTTGTTTGCAGCGCCGCTTGCAATACCAAGCTACATCGGTGCATTTACGCTCTACGCAGCGTTTGGTCCAGGTGGTGAGATAAACCAGCTATTAGGGTTTGAAACCCCACCTATGTATGGATTAACAGGTGCAGCGATTGTGATGACGCTGTATACCTTTCCATTTGTAATGCTGACTACACGTTCATCATTGCTCAGTCTTGATGCAAGCATGGTTAACGCTGCACGCACCTTGGGTATGTCGATGACAATGAGTGTGTTTAGAGTCATATTACCGCGAGTAGTTAATGGGATTGCGGCCGGCTCTTTACTGGTGGCTCTGTATACGTTGTCGGACTTTGGTACGCCAGCTATGATGCGACTTGATACGTTTACCCGTGTGATTTATGTCGAATATAACGCGTTTGGTTTAAGTCGCGCGGCAATGTTATCACTGCAACTAATGGTAATTGTCGGCTTTTTATTGTTTATGGAGTCGCAAATAAAAACGGCCTCAGAGCGTCATGGTCGGCCATTAATGTTATTTCCAACGAATGGTCAAAAGTGCATGATGCTATTAACTTTTGCACCCATTTTGATTTTGGCGATTTGCTTACCGCTCGGTATTTTTTGCGTGTGGTTAGCGCGTGATGGCTTTGCTAATTTTGACTTTAGTATTGCATGGAACTCAGCGTACGCCTCGGGCCTAGCTGCCATTGTTGCTGTAATAGTTGCTGTGCCCGTAGCACATGCCGCACTGACCGGTAAAGCGGGACGTATTATGGAGCGCGTGACTTATTTTGGTTTTGGTATACCGGGTATCGTAATGGGAACTGCGCTGGTGTATGGTGGATTGCAATTACCAATGTTGTATCAAACTCTTGCTTTATTAGTCATTGCGTATGTATTACGTTTTTTACCGCTAGCAGTTGGTTCTGTACGCACCAGTACTGAGCACTTAGATTCAAGCTTGGTTAAGTCTGCAAGGGTGTTAGGAGCAAGTCCTCGTGAAGCATTTTTACGCATTACGTTGCCTTTAACCTTACGTGGTATTATTGCCGGGGCTGCGCTTGTTTTCTTAGAATCGATGCGTGAGCTTGAGGCTACTTTGTTACTTGGCCCAACAGGGTTTGAAACCTTATCTACGTATTTATGGCGTGTTTATGAAGCGGGCTATTTTGGTCGCGCAGCGATTCCAGGTTTGCTTCTTGTCGTGATATCAGCATGTGGTTTAGCTATAATGCTGTCCGGTGAAAAACGCAGTCAATTAGAACATTAAGGATCAGTTTAATGCTATCAGTTAGTAAGCTGTCTATCGATTATGGTAGCAATCGAGTGGTAAGTGATCTTAACTTGTCACTAGGCAAAAGTGAGATCCTCATGCTAGTTGGACCAACTGGCTGTGGTAAAAGTACAATATTACAAGCACTCGCAGGGCTTATCCCTATCAGCGAGGGTGAAATTAACTTAGGTTCGTGGCGTGCAACGCCAAAACAAAAAGTTCCGCCTGAAAAGCGTAAAGTGGGTATGGTGTTTCAAGACTTTGCGTTATTTCCGCATTTAACAGTGCAAGAAAATATTTGTTTTAGACTGACAGATTCAGCTAAAGGAGATCATTGGATTGCATTATTGGGTCTTGAAAAGTTTCGCAACAAGAAACCGGCCACGTTATCAGGTGGTCAGAAGCAACGTGTTGCACTGGCACGTACACTTGCGCATGAACCTGATTTTGTTTTATTGGATGAACCCTTATCAAACCTTGACGCGGCATTAAAAGATACGTTGCGATGGGATATTCGCAATGCATTGAAAAAAGCGGGTGTTCCCGCTATTTGGGTTACGCATGATCAAGAAGAAGCATTATCTATTGGTGATAGAGTTGGTGTATTGAAAGAAGGGGTTATTCAACAACTCGACACACCAGAACGTTGTTTTAGTTTACCTAGTAATCGTTTTGTTGCTCGTTTTCTTGGTGAGGCAAGTTTTATTTCTGGAAAGTCGTTAGGTGATATCGCAACAACTGACCTAGGGAATGCACCTATTATTAAAATAGATCACGATTCAGCCGATGTTGATGTACTTTTGCGCCCTGATGATGTTCATCTTATTCAAAATGCCAGTTCAACCAATGGCAAGGTGACATGGGTGCGCTATGAAGGTGGCAGCCGTTTGTGTGCAGTGAAACTTGCATGTGATACGGTTGTGACGAGTCGCGTAAGCCACGAAGTGATTGTCCGCCCAGATGATGAAGTTCATGTGTCAATCAACACCACTCATCCCCTTGCAGTCTATGCAGTTTAAATAAATCATTTATGCAGGTCTTTAAGGCCTGCAACTTCTCTTTTCTATTCTATTTAATACTCATTCGCACCCATACTTAATCATTTTGATGGGTTAAACCGGTTGCTACTTAGGTAAAGATTTGTGATTTACGACTGCATGGATGCAGGAGGCAGTGCAATGCAGGAGCAATTGCCGAGAACACCTAAATAACGAAACTTTTGCCTTGTTATCATCGAGGCTTGTTGCCTCAGAATAGCTCATTTAATTAAGCGCAATGGTATAAGCTAATTGCTCTAACTTTCTTTTACGCTCTCAAATTTATAAATTAGCAACTAACAAGAATAACGTTTAAAACGTAAAAAGCCCGCCAGTAGGGGCGGGCTTTGTTTTATAACAGACTAACTTGTTATTAGAATGTGTAACGAACGCCTAACTTGATTCTATAAGTTGAATCTTCTGCTTCGAATGAATAACCATCTTCAACAGGTGAACCGAAAATGTATTTACCTGTAGTAGGGTCAATGTCCATTTGAATCACTTCACTCGTGTTATTTGTTTGCGTGTAAACTTTACCTTTTGACGAATCAATCAGGTTTAATAAATTATCAATTACGAAATAAACTTCACCGCGGTGATCTTTTGTAAAGCCAGGCACTTCTTGAGAAACATATAAATCCATTGTTGTAACCCAAGGTGATTTAGCATTGTTTTTGTTTACAACACTTCCAGCTGAACCAGATAAACCTAGCTGTTCAAAGTATTCAAGCACTTGAGCTTCAGTTACACCATCTGAATACATTACATTAGGATCATTAGCTGTTGGTACGTAAACAGGGTAGTTACCACCGTAAGCATCAAATCCAGAAGGCTGTATCAAGTCTTGATTAAAGTTTCCACCACCTGGTAGTGAAACTAAGTCTACAATTTGGCTATAGGCACTTCCAGAGCGTCTTTCAAAGAATAGATTAAAGTTAGTTTTGTAGTTTGCGATAAACTCTGCTGTATAACCCAGGTTTAAAACAAATCTATGTTCTGTTTCATATGGTGATGTACCAATTTGAGTTTGTTGGTGATCGCCAAAATGACCAAATCGATAGTTACTTGCTGCTGTAGAAGAAGCTCCTGGATTACCATCAGTAATATCTTGGTGCGTATAAGATGCATCGAAGCTGAAGCCATTATCCCAAGTTTTTGAAATACCCGTGCTTAAAATTATAGAGCGACCTTCTTTATCTGCATTTGTAAGCATAATGTTAAGCTCTGAGGTATCATAAAAAGGGAGCGCGCCATCACTTGTGCTACCAACAACATCACCTTCTTGTAGTAATGAAGCGTTTATCCACTCTGGAGAATTTTCCTTCTTCGTGTATATTGCTGTTGACGTCCAAGCAAAGCCATCACCTAAATATGGGATATCAAGCTCAACATCTGCATTTAGCATGTAAGTCCATTGAGATGGCATTTCAAAATCTGGATCAATCAGATTTGCAACAGAACCATCTGTTCCAACGTTGACTGCATCAATGGCATCTTGTGTAGGATTGTTCAAGATGGTATTTGGTGCAGTAAAATCTTTGTTTTCATATATCTGCTTACTGATACCATCATTTGAGTATGAGTTAGAAATCCACACATTTGGGTTACCACCAGAATAACGACCTACACTTCCTCGTAATGTAACATCGTCATTTAGGTAATAAGTAAAACCTGCTCGAGGTAAGAAAATATCCAAGCCATCTAAGTTTGTTGTATTATCATAACCTGTTGTGTCTTCAAGTTTTGCATTGTAGATAGGCTTATCATCAGAGCCTAGTCTCTCATAACGTAAACCAGCAGATAATTTCAGGTTATCACTATAGTCCCATGTATCATTAATGTATAAAGCGATATCTTTTCTTGAGAACTTAGCAGTTACTTTACTTGGATCATTGCCAGTGCCGTTAAGATACTTATAACGCGAAACAACTCTATTCTCGAAATCTTCTATGCTATCAAAAGTTATAACCCCTTTTGATGCTGGTAAGAACTGATTCTCAATATCAAGTACATCATATTTTAAACCAAAATCGATACTATGTTCTTCGTACAGATAAGTACCGTCAAATTTAACAGTAAATAAATCGTTACTTAAAGAGTTAGAATGACGATATTCATCAGAGCCAAATGCAATGCTTCCTGTTTTTCCGTCACCATCTACATCTAGGTTTCTTATAGTAATATCACCTAAACCTAAATCTTCATTTAATGAAGCTTGAGATGTTTCAACTGACTTCTTAGTTAAACTAAACTGTGTTGAAAAGTCGTCTGACCAATCTGAATATAGAGTCGTACTGTAGTTATCAAGTTCTTCGGCTTTATTATACCAATGTGTACTTAGTCGTAATTCACGACTACTACTTGTCATATTGTTAGTGTTATTACCTTCATTGTGCATGTAAATAAAATTAGCACGATGATAATCATTGATATTCCAATCAACTTTTGCGATGTATTTTTCATCTTCTAGTTGAGGTTGAACATCAGTTGTACCAATAAAATCAACTCCATACACATCATTGGCAATTTTTTGAACTGCTTCTAAATCAGCTAAGGTAGCTGTAGTTTTATTTGAACCGATAGATGAAGCGCCAGGACCAAATTCTAACTGTTGAGGTGATTCAAACTTCTCATAGGCACCAAAGAAGAATAATGTATCCTTAATTAATGGAGCACCAAATGACGCACCGTAATTCTTCTCTTCAAAATCAAGTTCAATATCTTGACCATTGTCTTTTGGTGTACCTGCCCAGTCACTGCTTAGTTTCTCGTAAAAAACGCTGCCATGAACTTCATTTGTACCCGATTTAAATACGGCGTCAACATTACCACCCGTAAAACCGCTTGATTTTGCGTTTACTGGTGCGACAGAAACTGATACTTGGTCTAATGCATCTAAAGGGAATGGGTTACGTTGAGTAGGATAACCATTACCATTAAGGCCAAAGTCATCATTTAATGGGATACCATCTACCGTTATAGAGTTAGTACGTGGATTAGAACCCGCAATTGACATTGAGCTTGAACTACCAGGTTGAACAACCACTAGAGGATTGTTACGAACAATATCTTTTATATCACGACCAATACTAGGTGTGTTTTTAATCGTTTCAGAGCCATAATATGAATCATTCGCTGAAGAATTAAAAAATACAGGTGAACCAGTTACAACAATTGATTCCATATTTGTTGTTGATAAAGCTTGATCTAAACGTCGAGTTTCGCCTAAAGATAAGTATATATTATCAAGCTCTACATCTTGATAAACATCAGAGTCAATAGTTATTTTGTAAGGACCCCCAACACGTAAACCTGTCGCGTTAAATGTACCAGACTCATTAGTTGATACAACTCTTTTTGTACCCGTTGGCTCATGAATAATCACAAGTTTAGTATTAGCAGCTGGATTACCGCTAGGGCCTGATATTTGTCCTTTAATTGATGACGATGTGTCATTTGCTAACGCTGCACCACTTACACCAACACATGCTGCAATAGCAAGTGACAGGGCTGTTTTGCGGAGTTGGATTTTCATTATGTTATTTCCCGTGTTAAAGGTTATGTTTCATTTATAGTTTGCTGTCAGTTGGCATCTTTAGTGCCTTTACTAACGGTTTTGCTGATTTATCAAACAACGAATTTAATAAACCGGCTAATCTGATCCCACCTTGTTGTAGGCGAGTTTTTATAACTGGTACATTTTTATAGATGTAACTATAACTTATGTTTGTTTCATTTTCTTTATAGATAGATTTTGCAATATTATGAGATTCTATTAACCAATCGCTTGGAGAGCTTGAGAGGTAATCTGCTATAAGTTCTTCATTTTTTGTGTCTATAAATTGCGCAAATTCACTATAGGACAAGTTTTCGTTTTCAATTAACTTTGTGTCCCATAAGCTATGTAAATTGGTATTCTGACCGAAGAATGTGACAGAAATATTATTTCCGCCGCGGTCTTCGCCTCTACCTGCATGAAAAGGTTGGTGACTATCGCCGACTAAATGAACTAAAAAGCGCAAAGCGAACTGCTTTTCAGCAATAGATGCATTGTCATTTTTTAATACTGTAATTGAGTATTCAATGCCCTCTAAAATATCTGTAACAGAGTCTTTATTATGGTGTGCGTGCTTATCGTACTTTGGCTTTGCATCGCCTTCATCAAAGTTTATGTAATGCCAGCGTGATGATTTCTTTTGCCAAAATGTCTCAGGTGCTGAGCGCATTTCGTCGGCCCAGGTAGCAATTTGAGGTAATGATTCACCGTCTAATAGGGGAGTTAAAGCCTGGCGAGTGGTGTCGGTAATATGGTTTGCAGCTACTTCACCTACAATACGGTGGCCGTTTTGCCCCCATGCGTGAGAAGGTGAGCTCATTGACATAGATAAAATGCCAGTTGATATGAGCAACATTGTTTTTGTTTTTTGTAACATTGAGTCAGTGTCCGAATAAATGCGTTATTAAGCACGATTCCATAATGTCAATTCTCCTGAATTTCAGCTGAAATAGAAAGGACTCAATAAGATTCATAATTTCTTGTTCATAAATTCATAAAATCAATAGGTTACAATGTTTAAGTAAAGTTACCTATTGCAATGAGTAAGAATAATTGTTCAAATAGAGACAACAGTGCGTTGTTGGCTATTAAAATTGAATTTGAAAACAATACTAATAAAAAAATCATCGATTGTTACATTTTTGTTTCTGTCTCTTATTTTGTTTTTTTGCATCGGAACGATGCAGAGTAAAGCACCGATTTCTGATATTGACGCTTTCATAGAAACTTCGTATCAATGTGCAACAAAGTCAGATGTTAATCTTAATGAACTTGTTGTTTATTCATCAGGTAAAGTGCTTGCTGAGGACGTTGCGAAAGTACTGTGTAGTGATGACACTATTAGTAAGCAATATGGAACGGTTACTTCTTACTGGGGCTATAAAACCTCAGACACAATCGAGTTTTTAGGTAAAGGAATTGCTGACCTTATTCTCGCTAAAGAGAATCTTATAAATGCGTTTATGGCAGAATCGACCTATAACTACCAAGCTGTAGTGGGGTTTCCAAATTACACCGCTTATTTAATTTCAAGTACTGAAAAACCACGTGTAGAAAAAAGTTACTTTCTTGATAAACGTATTGGCCTGTTAGATTATCCGACAAGTCGTTCTGGTCATATACTACCGAAGCAATTATTCAAAAAGTTAGATATTAACCTTGAGAATTTAAACATTGTTTATGCCAGCTCTCATTCTGAACTGAGAGAATTACTTGCCAGTGGTCAGGTCGATTTGATTTCTTCATATTGGCAAGATTCGGATCAAGCAAAGTTTTCCGCAAATTATATTACCCCGATTAGCGATAATATTAGTGGTAGTCGCTGGTACTTAAAAATGGAAAATGAAAATACTGATCTACTTTGCGCTGTGCAATTACGCTTAACAGAATTAGCGCGCAGCCAGAATTCACACTACTTTAATCATGTAGAATCATTTTGGGAATGTGATGCTGAAAAGCAAATAAAACGCAGTACAGGGGAAAACAATGCTGCCAACTAGAGTAAAGTTTGCTTATGCAGTGGTTTTCTGTGTCGCAAGTATTATGATGTTTGCGAGTTATATTTCTGCAAAATATAGTGATAACCGTGCGAATAATGCGTTAACAATCGTTAAAATAGAAAATCGGATTGCACTTGACCTGAACTACTTAAATTTACCCGATGACTTTCTTAAACATTCGGGTAGTAAAGACATGGTGCTTAATTATATTGAACAGTTAAATAGCCAGTTATCTGCCTCTGATGTGTTTGTTTACTCTATTGAGGGAATTTCAGAATACCCTGCGCGTGCAGATTTGATTGTGAAACAATTGCATACACCACAAAAATCTCTCAGTGTTAGTTTTGTCGTAGACTCCTCAATATTTGAAAAAAATGACATTGTTGTATTGATTTTAGTTTTTGGATTTGCAGGATTGTTTACCTATTTACTCTTTTTGAGTGAGCGCACTAAGATAAAAATTGCGAAACATACCCCTGATGTTGAAAAACATACTCAATTGCAACCAAAACTGATTGTTGACCTTAAAAGTAAAACATTGTCAGCAAATTGCGACAAAGAAAAAACCGTTGCTTTAGCGAATAAGCCGCTGTGTTTTTATTTGGCCCTAGTTGAGTTTTGTGTTGAAAACCCAGACGTCATACTTAATCAAAATAAAGATGTTCCCGAAGAGTTGTTAGCACTGGCTAATAAGTATTTTTACCGGTTAGTAGAACTTGGTCACACCATACGCAAACGACCAAATTTCACGAATAGTTTAGAAAAAACATTAAGTGAAATACGCGCGGCCCTTGATGAGGTTTGGCAGGAACTCCCAGAAATTAAAGACACCTATTATCCACCTAAAGCACATGGGGAAGGGTCTCGCTCTCGTCTACACCATTATGGTTTAAAGGGCATTACGCTAGATGACATTGAAGTCATTGGAAAATAACAACCACAAAGTAGCTTATAAGAAATAAAAAAGGGAAGTGCATGTTACTGACTTCCCTTGCTTTATTTACTTTGCCCCTAATTAGGCGCGTAATCAGCCGCTTTTAGAGGACTGTTCTGTTCGAAGTAACGTTTCAATGCCTGTGCATCGGTATCATCAGTACTAACGAATCCGGCTTTTTTGGTAAGCGTTGGATAACCATCACCGCCTGAGGCATTGTAGCTATTGATACTCATACGGTAGGTTTTAGTCATTTCAATTGGCGCACCATTAATTTTAACATCGGATAGCTGATTGTTTTCGCGTTTAAAACTAAGCTTATGATATTGTAAATACGCACCTGAGTCGGGCGGGAATGATGTCACAACGTCAAGGTAATCAAACAGGTCTTTACCTGTTATATCAATGTACGTAATTCTATTTTTAAACGGGTGTACTTTTAAAATATCTTTGTAGCTTACATCACCTGCGTGAATACTATCTCGGATACCACCGCCACTAATTATGCCAAAGTCAGCTCCGACAGATTGCATTTGTGCTGCAATAATCACGCGAGCTAGGTTTACTTGTTGATAACGCACTTTATTACGATCTCCTTCTAGCTTGCTATCAACTTCACCTATTTTCCCTGCAATTTGGGCTGCGCCTTTTTCTTGGTATACAGCAAGCATGTTTTTGAGTGACTTATCGGGCTCTATATAATCACCTGCTAGCTGTTTTTTACCCTCTTTATTTTCAACATATAAGTTAACAGGAATAAGTGAATAGTTAAGGAGAGTCAATTCGTCACCTTCTAGTTTAAACTCGGCTTTACCAACATATTTACCCCATTCATGGGCTTGCATAATCCATGTCCCATTTTGTTGGTCTGGTTTACAAGCCTTTCCTGGTGCAAAATTAACATCTGCGACATTCTCTTCTGACATACACACAGGCTCTTGAGAGTGGCCGCCTACGATAATATCAATCATACCCTTCGGTAAATTGCGCGCCATTGTCACGTCGCCGGGTGCATTAATACCATAGTTTGCATCGACATAATGGCCCATATGCGTAACAGCAATTGTAATATCGGGATTATATTGCGCCTCTATTTTAGGGGCTAAGCGGGTTGTCACAGTGACCGGATCTTGAAAATCTAGGCCGCCAATGTATTGCGGATTACCAATCTTTGCCGTATCCGTGGTTGTTAAACCAATGACGGCTATTTTAAGGCCATTTTTTTCGAATACTTCGTAAGCCTGATAGGCCGTTTTTCCGGTTTCTTTATCAAAAATATTGGCAGATAAGAATGGAAAGTTTGACCACTGTTGCTGTTTATCTAAAACAGCTAATGGGTTATCAAACTCATGGTTTCCAATTGCCATTGCATCATAACCAATTGCAGACATTCCTTTAAAATCTGGTTCAGCGTGCTGTAAGTCAGATTCAGGAATACCAGTATTAATATCGCCACCAGACAATAATAATACGGCGTGTCCATTGTTGACTGCTTCTGCTTTTAATCGATCAATAAGGGTCTTACGAGCAGCCATACCGTATTCACCTTGTTCATTGTGCCAAAAACGGCCATGGTTATCGTTCGTGTGGAGAAGTGTAAGGTATTGAACACTATCAGTATGATTTGAAGAGCTACTACATGCAGTGAGTGTGACAAGTAGTGAAGATAAAATAAAAAAGCGCATAATATGTTGCCTGATAAAAGCATGAGGTTAATTATGCGCTTAGTTTAAACGACTGAGGTTTAAATTAAATGACTTTTATACGTTTTTATTGCTCATTTGTGTATTTAATTGTCCCGTCGCCGCTAATTGTCTACGTTGTAACTCTTGTTCAGCATAATGGGATTTTTGGTGGTTATTACCAACCATCCAGTTAAGGAAGCTTGCTGGGAGCTTATTGTATGGCTCACCTTGGTGTAAGCCAAAATCGCAGATTGCGGTTTCTTCATTAGCCATAGTGGTGTTCCTATGTGTTCATTGTTGTCGTGTAGATACTAACAAACTCAGTGTATTTGATAAGACGATTTTGCTTTTAAAAGCAATTTTTATATAACTAAAATGAATACGCGATGTAAATAAGTGTAACTAAGTTGTGATTGATTTGATGTGTTTTGTGTAACTGTTTGGTCTGCTATTTTACGACAGCTGTTTTTTGTTTAGTCTCTTGGCAGTTTTATAATAAAAATTATCAGGAATGATTAATAATGAAAAAGCACTTGGTATCTTCATTGTTATTTGCTGCGTGTTTCCAAGCAAATGCAACGGTTGTAGAAATGCAAACCGATCACGGCACTATTACTATCAACTTATATGATCAACAAACACCGGTAACAGTTGAAAACTTCTTAAGCTACGTTGGCGATGGCGCGTATGATGGCAGTGTTATTCATCGCTCTGTAGATAACTTTGTTTTGCAAGGCGGTGGCTTTAGTTATGATACTGATTTTAAAGAGATTGAAACGAAGCCTGCAATAAAAAACGAACCTGAGTTATCAAATGTGAAAGGCACAATAGCGATGGCCAAACAAGGCGGCAATGCGAATAGTGCAACAAGCCAATGGTTTTTTAACTTAAAAGATAACAGCGCGAATTTAGACGTACAAAATGGTGGTTTTACTGTGTTCGGTGAAATTACAGCAGATAGCCAACAGGCAATTGATGCAATTACGTCTTTGGTCCATTGTGGTGAAATTCCCGTTGTAGGCCTTAATAAAGATCAGTGTCCAGATACGACATCGGGTTTTAATGCTGAGGACTTAGTGACGATTAACAGTGTTATTATCGTAAATGACGACCCTAACTCATCTGCATCGCTGCAACCCAAAGAAAACACCTTAATTGACAATGTTGATTCTGGGGATGGGACCAGTGGCGGAAGTTCAGGGAGCATGGCATGGCTACTATCTCTTCTTGCCTTTGCTGGCGTGAGTCGCTTTAAAAAATAAACACTTATTTCGGTAAGGCGTTTAATTCGCCTTACCGAGTATGGACGCTAAAAAACGCGAGTTAAAATGACCACCCACATAGATAGCATAACTAAACTGCTAATAACAAAACTGTAATAACGCACTTTTAACGTATTTGATGTTAAATGAATATAACTGTGCAAAACACG
This sequence comes from Pseudoalteromonas lipolytica, assembly GCF_900116435.1. GTDB lineage: Bacteria > Pseudomonadota > Gammaproteobacteria > Enterobacterales > Alteromonadaceae > Pseudoalteromonas > Pseudoalteromonas lipolytica. The sequence goes on from NZ_FPAZ01000008.1 coordinate 209,711, forward strand.
CAGCAAAACATAAACCCACGCTAATGCCACAAACATATAACCTACCGCATTTAACTGTAAGGCTGTTAAACAGGCAGTAAAGAACAACACAGGCATTTCGAATTGATTAATAAAATTTCGATCTGCGACACGCACATCTGAGCCGGCTTTTTCGAGCTCCATGGTAAGAAAATCTTTCATTTCAATTGTTTTTTGCTTTGCAGCACGAAAACGGCGTTTACCCATTATGAACATAATAATGAACGTAAGTAAGACCTGTGTGAACATTGCTACAATTAGCCACTTTTCCATAGTTCATCCTTTGTTATAGTTATAGTTGTAAAGTTTAAGTCGTTAGTCCTGCTTTTTTCACAATGTGTTACAAACTTTTAGGGTTGTTACGCTAAAAAGCATTGAATTGCGACCTATGAAAACTCATGATAAATAATAATTAATGTAATATCTAATGGATACAATAAAATGACAAAAATAATAGGGCTTAGTGCGATTGCATTTGCAGTATTAGCAGGCTGTTCTTCTACTTCTACACCACCGAGTGTTAATACCAGCCTGATCCCAGACTCGTTGGTTGTTAGCCCAAACGATAGCCGTGAATACAAAACACTTAAATTAGACAACGAAATAGATGTTATTTTAATTTCAGATCCCAGTGTTGAAAAATCAGCGGCAGCCTTAAGTGTGGGTGTTGGTCTTTTGCATGACCCTATGTCACAACAGGGGATGGCACATTATTTAGAGCACATGCTATTTTTAGGAACCGATCGTTACCCGGATACTAAAGGGTACAGTGACTTTATGACTAAAAACGGTGGGGCACATAATGCTTATACGTGGTTAGATATTACCAACTACATGTTTAAAGTGAATAATGATGCATACGATGAAGCATTAGATCGTTTTGCAGATTTCTTTAAATCACCCAAGCTATATCCTGAATACACCGATAAAGAAAAAAATGCAGTAAATGCGGAATGGTCAATGCGCCGCGAAATGGATTTTTTTGGGCAATTTAAGTTAGCGCGTAAAATGATGGGTTCACACCCAGCTAATCGTTTCTTAATCGGAAACCTTGAAACTTTAGGGGATAAAGAAGGCAGTAACTTACATCAGCAAACAGTTGAGTTTTATAATAAGTACTACTCATCTAACATCATGAAAGTTGCAATGATTTCTAATCGTCCGCTTGCTGAAATGGAAGCTAAAGCTAAGCAATATTTTGCAGACATTGAAAACAAAAATATAGAGAAACCCACTGTCACAGCTAAGTTAGACTTTGACCAAGCCGGTGGCAAACGCGTTTATTACTCGCCAAATGAAGATGTTAAGCAACTTCAGTTAGAGTTTACGATTGCTGATAACAGTAATCAGTTTGCCGTTAAGCCAAACCGTTTTGTTTCTTACCTGCTGAGTAATGAAATGCAAGGTAGCCCCGCTCAGATTCTACGAGATAAAGGTTGGGTTTCTCAATTAACAGCGTCTGCTGCTCCGACACAATATGGTAACTATGGCAGTCTAACTGTGAACGTTGAGCTGACAGATGCAGGCATGCAAAACCGCGAGGAAATTGTCGCTACCATCATGCAATACATTGCATTGATAAAAGAGCAGGGTGTTGATAGTAAATACTTTAATGAGATCCGCACTTCTTTAAACAATGAATTTCAGTTTTTAGAAAAAGGCGATGAGTTTGGTTATGTAAGTAATCTAACTGATAGCATGCAAAAGTTCCCTGTTAATAATGCAATTAATGCACCTTATTACTACGCTCAATTTGATGCTGAAGCCGTGCAGAATGTGCTGTCTCAACTCAATGAAGATACTTTGCGTATTTGGTATATATCTAAGCAAGAAGAAACAGACTCACAGTTACACTTCTATGATGGTAAATACCGTATTGAAGATATTAGTGAAGATGAAATTAAACGTTGGAGTCAACCAAGTGAATTTGCACTTGCCTTACCAACCGTCAATCGCTTATTACCCGAAAGTTTTGCTATTAAAACGGGTGAATTTAAGCAGCAAGATCATCCTAAACTCGTGTTTGATAAGCAAGGCGTAAAAGTATGGCGTCAAGCAAGTCAGCAATTTGCTGAGCAACCTAAAGGCTTAGTCGAAGTTTATATCAATACACCCGATGCATTAGTTGACGCAAAATCACAGGTTCTCTACTCAATTTGGGCTGATGTCTATAATTTACAACAAAGTAAACTAAGTACTGAAGCTGCTGTTGCGGGGATGAGTCTTGGCTTACAGCCAAGTAATGGATTGATTTTATCACTCAGTGGCTTTACCGATAAGCAAGACGTTTTACTCGCACAAGCGTTAGAAAATCTGCAATTAGACGTGTCTCAAGAAGGGTTTGCACAAGCGATTGACCGCTTTAAGCGCGATTTATTAAACCAGCAAAAGCAATTTCCGTTTTATCAAGCTTTTGGTGAGTATTCTAAATTAATTCGCAGTGGTAAGTTTGATACTGAGACATTAATTGCCGCAGCAGATGAACTCACTTTGGCTGACTTTGAAAGTATTAAACAATCAACCCTAGCAGCTAATGACTTACGTGTATTCTCATTCGGTAATTATAATCAAAAAGATGTTGAGTCAATTGCAAATAAACTGATAGCCATTTTACCAAAGGGTCATAAAACGACGGAGTTTGCGCGCAGCAAAGCGTGGTTACCACAAGAAGGTGAGCGCATAGTATTACAAAAAGACATTGATGTAGCTGATGTTGCGATCATCGATATGGTGGTTCATCCAACGCCGGGTTATAAACAAAAAGCACAAGCACAAGTGTTACAAAACCACTTCAGAACTGTTGCTTTTGATAAACTGCGCACCGAAGAGCAATTAGCTTATGCGGTGGGTGCATTGGCTCGACCTATTGAAGATTACTCTGCGCTTGGTTTGTACATTCAAACACCTGTTAAAGGGCCAAAAGAGATGCAAACGCGTTTTGATGAGTTTAAAAAACAATACGCGGTAGAGCTTGATAGCATGACAGAAGAGACATTTGCTCAGCTTAAAAATGCCACCCTCGTGTCGCTAAAAGAGCAACCAAAGAATCTCAGTGATGAAATGTCGCCACTTATTAACGATTGGTACCGTGAAAACTTTAACTTTGATTCGAAAGTGCAGTTAATTGCTGAAGTTGAAAAAGTGACGTTGGCTGACTTGAAAGACTATTACAAGCAAACCATGTTAAATGATAAGGCGCCGCGTTTAAGCGTGCAAATGCGTGGTAGTAAGTTTGCAGACAAACCATTCGCCGACTTCGAAAATCAAACTAAAGTGACTAATCTAGAAACCTATTACAAAGGAATTAAATTCCAAAAGTAAGTTATCTGGTGTGTCATTATAAAAGCCCAAGCATTTGCTTGGGCTTTGTAATTTTAGGCAACGAGTAAGAACCCGATAAAGGCTGCCGTTGCTGCTATAAGGGTATACGGTAATTGTGTGACAGCATGGCTGACTAAATCGCAACCCGAGCCTTGTGCTGCTAGTACAGTGGAGTCAGAGTAAAAACATGCTTGGCTGCCAAATGACGAAGCCGACAGTAATGCCCCAATCACCAATGGAATATTGGCGTCAATTGCGTATGCTAATGGCATAACTATAGGGATTGTCACTGCAAATATTCCCCAGCTAGATCCCGTGGCAAAGGCAAGTACAGCCATTGCTAAAAAGACCACCGCAGGTAGATATTGTGCTGTCATATAGGGGCTTAAAGTATTTATCACATACTGTGGAAGCATAAGCTGGTCACAAACATCTTTAAATATAAATGCCGCCACGACTGTGCCGATAGCTGGGATCATGCTTTTAAAACCATCAAGCATTCGCTCAATAAGCTCACCTAATGACATAAGTTTTTGCAACATATAAAACGGTAGTACCACAGCAAACGTTGCCAGTAACCCTTTGAATACATCGATATCAAAGTACACGGTAAAAGCAACTAGCAAGATGATAGGGACCAAGAAATTATACAATTTGCCGTTAGTAGCCGCTGTTTCGAAGTTTTCTTCAGCTGCCTTTACTGCGTATTCATCCGCAGTATGAACGTCGTTATATTGGTTGTTCGACACGGCTATTTCGTTGTGCATGGCACGACGTTGTGCTTTTTTCATTGGCCCAAATGCAGGGATCACATTTAAGCTAACGAGCAATACGACAATAACGGCAAACCAAGCGTAAAACATATACGGAATTGCTTGGATATACACGGCAATGCCTTGACCTTCAGCGGCCACATTGTTGTCGACTAGAAGCCCACCAAAAAACACGGCCCATGTTGATAATGGCACAAGTACGCAGATAGGGGCTGCTGTCGAGTCAACGACATACGCGAGCATTTCACGGCTGATTTTAAATTTATCAGTGATGCGTTTCATTGTCTCGCCAACAGTCAGCGCATTTAGGTAATCATCAATAAATATAATTACACCCAAAGCAAACGTCATAAGTAAAGAAGAGCGTTGCCCTCTTGCAAACTTAAGTGCTAACTCGGCAAAGGCAGTTGCCCCTCCGGTCCTGACTAACAAAGCGATTAATGCACCAAAGCCACCACAGACTAAAATAAGCCAAGCGATAGTTTCATCTTGCATCACCTTAAGAGAAATATCAGCAAAGTTTGCTAATATAGCGGTAGGTCCCAACATGGCTAAACCAAAGAGGGCACCAATAAGTAAAGATAAAATAGGGCGGCGTAAAAATACGGCCAAAACCACCACCAATATTGGCGGTAGTAAACTTAACGCAGAAGGTTCTTGCATTATAATTTTCACACAGTTAAGCAAAAGTCTTTTGCTTACATAAATCAAAAGTTGTTTTTTCAACTCATGTCACTGCTTTACGCGAACACACTTTAAGGCCGCTTTACGGTAAGTGCCTGCGTTGGCTGGCGCCAGACAGTATAGAGGATATACTGCTATTGTTTTGCCCAAAACATCGCGTGAAAAATAATCCTGAATTTTAATTTAGTCAATAAGAATTTTTATCTTATCTTAATTAATTTAAGCAGTGTATTCATGTTAGGCTTAAGTAAAATTTAACGAAGGGTTTTTATGGCTTTTTCAGATACATACAGGTTAAGTAGTCATGCTGTGATCACGAATGATCAGGGCCAAGTATTATTACTTAAAGCAGACTATGGGCAAAAAAGTTGGGGATTACCGGGCGGTGCCTTAGACCAAGGTGAAACAATACATCAGGCTTTAGTGCGTGAATGTAAAGAAGAGCTCAACTGCGACATTCAAATTGGCTATCTGAGTGGGGTTTATTACCACACTGCATTTAACTCTCACGCATTTATATTTCGTGCCTATTTACCTGAAAATGCGGAAATTATGCTCAGTAGTGAACACACAGAATATGATTATTTTGATATAGACGCCTTGTCGACCGTTCAGAAAGAGCGTGTTCTGGATTGTTTAAATTTTACATCAGATGTAGTCAGTAAAGTATTTTAAGGGAACTTAAATGTTTGATATCCATTTACGTGCTGGGCAACCGGGTGACGAGCAATTTATTCTCAGTCTTTTAAATCAACCCTCTTTTATCAAATACATCGGTGATAAGCAGATTAAAACGTTGGCACAAGCACAGCATTATATTCAACAGACCTTTATTAACAGCCACCAGCAGTTCGGTTTTGGCAGTTATGTTGTTTGTTTAGCGGATGGCACAGCGATAGGAATGGTGGGCTTGTTTCAGCGTGACGCACTGGCTATTCCAGATTTAGGGTTTGCTTTGTTAGCTGAGTATGAAGGGCAGGGAATTACCACCCGTGCGGCTGGTTTATTGTTAGCAAAAACGCACGTTAAGGCACTTGGAGTATTGGTGGCAATTACGTCACAAACAAATAGTGCATCGCAAAAGGTACTACAAAAACTCGGATTTGAGCAGGTGGGTGATGTCATTATTAATGACGATCACCAACCACTTACTTTACTTTTAAAGAGCAAGCTTTGAGAGTTCATCGCCTACTTGTTGATTCACTTTAAGCCACGTCGTCTCAAGTGTTGCAACGAGCCCTTCATAATCATTATCGTGTAAAGGTGTTAGCTCGTTAAAGTAGTTAACAGCCTTTATTTTTCGACCAGTCTCTGGTGTTGTGTAATATAAACGCCAAAGACCTGCGATATTTGCGTTACCTTTTTCGTCGCCATTAAAGTGATGAAGTTCGTATTCAAGCTCGTAGTAACGTTGTTGATCGACATCGGTAATAACCGGTAATCCTTTTATTACCATCCAGTTTGTCAGCTGTGTGTATAGTTGCAGATGCGCACTGGCTGTCAGCATTAAGTCAGGCGATTCACTCCACAGGTGATAATTTGCTGCGTTAACACGGTTATTATCGAGAACCATTGCAATACCGCGATTATTCAGTGCGCCTCGCAATTGAACAGTATTAACTCTTAGCTGAACGTGTGTATTGTCACTCGAACGCTTCATAGCCACGATTGGCTGCGAAAACTGATAATACTCGATGGTTGAGAATGACGTTTGGCTACAACCAACTAACAGTAATGCTGCGCCTAAACTAAATAAAGCGAGATGTTTATTGTTCATTATTGTTTCCTCGGAGTGGGATCAGCTGGGAGTTCTTTATCAAAAATCAGCATGTTAGGCTGTTGATTCAAACCTCGGGTAAGTGGCTGTAGCTCTTCACTTAAGCGCTTAAATTCTGACAAGGTTGTTTGTAATTGCTGGTGGAATGTTGAGCCTTGCTCATAACTTGCCATTGTTTTTTCGAATTGTTTCATGGTTTTATCAAATTGCTGCATGCTCTTGGTCATTTCAGCAAAGTTTCGATTAATATCACCGGGTAAATCTTGGGTATCTTGTTTATTAAGAAGATCCCGCATGTCATGAGCGAGCGCTTGGTATTCTGAAAAGGTCTCTTGCATTTGCGCTAAACTGTCTTCAATTTTTAAATTATTCACTTTATTAAGCACATCAGACACTTGGTCTGCAAGCACCGTGATACCACTCGATACACTCGGGAAAACAGTATACTCAGCAATCGTTGTGAGTTCTGCAGGCTTCGCGTTGTCGTAAATATCAAGATCAACGTACACCGCACCCGTTAGTAAGTTGCCTGGTTTTAAGGAGGCGCGCAGACCATTTTTAATCCAGCCGTTGAGGCTTGAATGCCAAAACTCTCGTGCCGCTGCACTGTCATGATAAAGCCGCCCGTATTCAATTTTTATGAGCGCAGGAACGGCTGTGTTATCGGTTCGAAAGTGGGCAGGTTTACCGTTTATGATGACACTGGCGGGTGCCTCAACCACACTGCCTATTCGCATTCCTCTGTATTCTACTGGAGCGCCGGCTCTAAGGCCTCGAATTGATTGCTCAAAGTCTATTAAGTAGTAATCAAAATCATAAAAACGCTCTTCTAAAGCTGCTTTATAGCTATCACTTAACGAGAAGCTATGCCCATTGCTGGCTACTTCACCGGGGGCTTGCTGCTCTGGTCTACCGACAGAGATACCGCCTTTCAGCAGTTTACTTAAAGAGCCTGTGTTAACATTTATACCATCGGCAGAAAGATCAATTTCAATGCCTGAGTTAACCCAAAAAATGGAGTTGAGTGTTATTAAGTTCTGGTACGGTTCGTTAATAAAAATACCGTATTTCATTGCCTGATTTTTCCAGTCAAATGTGGCTGTTTCTATTTGACCTATTTTATAATCTTTAAAATAGATGCCCGTACTCACATCAAGCACTTCAGCGTTGTAGCTCAGTAAAGTAAAACGTCCGCCTTTGACATCTTTGCCAATTAATGCCGGTTCTTCTTGTAACTCAAATTTTTCAGTGAGTTTTTTACTTTCGCCAGGAGAGAATTCTAAGTAAACGCCAGAAAGTAGCGTGCTCATGCCGCTGATACCTGTATCATCAATGCGCGGCTTTACAACCCAAATTTTGGCATCTTCGGTGAGTAAGTCTTCGTAATGTTTATCTATTTGAGCGCGAGCAATAACACTGTTTTGTTTGTCGGAGAGTCTAACATGATCGATTTGGCCTATTTTTACACTGCGAACTTTAATCTCTGTTTTACCAGCTACAATACCCTCCGCATGGGGCATTTTAATAAAGACGGTTGTCCCTTTATTTACTTGATATTGATATAACATCCATGCACCAATTAGCAAGGCAATAACGGGAATGATCCAAATTGCCGATATATTGGGCGCTGTTTTTATTTTAGCGGTTTCGCTCATACCAAGGTCTCTTGTTTCGCTGTTTTTAAGTTTTCAGGGTTATCCCACAATAGTCGTGGATCAAATGCATGGGCTGCTAACATTTGGCAGATCACCATGGTTGTAAAAAAGACGGTGCCGATACCGGGTGTCACTGACATTAAGTTTCCTAGTTGTACTAAGGCTACTAAAATAGCGACAACAAATACATCTATCATTGACCATTTACCAATAAACTCAGTTAATTGATAAATTCGAGTGTAACTTTTTGTTTGTCTATTCGCTGGCCGTGCCACCATAAAACATAAAAAACTCATTACCAATGCTTTAGCCAAAGGCACGACTACACTGGCTAAAAATATAATCATTGCAATAGGGTAGGAGCCACTGTTCCATAAAATCATCACACCGCCAATTAATGTCGACGGGGTTTCATCACCTAGGCTCGTTGTGTACATAATGGGAAAAATATTGGCAGGAATATAACACGCGATAGACGTTATTAACCAAGCTGCCGCTTTTTGAACACTATACGGGTTACGAGTGAAGGTTTTAGATTCACAACGCACGCAAATATCTGTGTCTCCTAACTGGCCACAAACATGGCATGCACGCAAGCCTTGATCGATGGCCCTGGTGTTAGGCTTTGTTTGTTCGATGTAAACTGGGGGTTTGATTTGTTGCCATAAAGCGTGCTTGTTGAGCTTTGCTATCGCGCTTACATAGCAGATAACAAAGGCGGCATACGAGTAAAAGCTGACACCAAATTCAATATCAGCCATCGACATTATTTTAACCATACTGACCATGACACCAATTAAGAAAATTTCAGACATGATCCAAGGTTCTAAAGCAAAGGTCATTTTTAACAGTCGTTTACCCCATAAATAGGGCAATGCCTTTAGTAACCCTAAGTGCAGAGGAATAATCAGTAAAAGTAAAAACATCGGTAAGCCGATGATGCTTACATCGATAAAGAGGCCTAGAAAGTCACTGTCGTAATTAAATAATATTCGCGCAGCATCAGGCAGCGTAATTGTTTGCGTTATGCCACTGCTGGTAAATGATAAGAATGGGTAAAACATACTGCTTAATAGCATCACAATGGCGCTTAAGCTCAGTGCAACAATGTGGCTATCTTGATTTGCTTGTGAAGATAACAGCTTTGTATTGCAATGCGGGCAGACTGCTAATTGTTTTGCTTTAAGGTCTGGGATCTCAATGACATGATCACAACTTGGGCATGCTGTTTGCAAACTAAGGGTCTCTTAAACAAGAACTTAATTAATTCTGCATCAATTAAGGCTTAAATACAAATGCAGAATTGTTTTAAATAAGTTAATATATGTACAGATCTTGAGTGTATTTTATGCAATATGTTGTTTAAGGTGAGCGGTGAAGCAATTACTTTTCTTTTTAATGCTGTGTATTAATTTTAAAGCTTACTGCTTATCTCCTCAATATACTGAGAAGGCGCTCGTGATTGCTGCAAGTGCCTATCTACCTCCTTATATGATGGAGCATACCAACAGCGGTATTCAATTAGAAATAGTCAAAGCGGCACTTAAATCACAGGGCATCACTCACCTTGATATTCACTACATGTCGAATAAGCGTATAGAGCAGCAGCTTATTCAAGGCAAAATAGACATCGCCCTAAATTTTCCTGCCACGGTACATGCTGACGTATATAAAAGTGAGGCATTGCTTTATTATCAAAATGTTGCGATTAGTCTAGCTGCCAGCGAGTTTACAATTAATAGCGTGTACGACCTTGCAGGTAAAAGTGTGTTGGCTTTTCAAAATGCGACAAACTTTATCGAACCGCCCTTTAAATCAATTACTCATATTTTACGCTCTTACGACGAAGTGATAAACCAAGAGGCACAGGTTGATCATTTAATGAAAGGCTGGGTCGATGTCATTATTCTAGAGCGTCGTGTGTTCTTATATTATCTAGAAAAATACAAGCAATCAGCCAAGCATCTTCCTTTTGTGGTCCACCCTATTTTCCAACGTGCGCCAAGACCCGCTTTTTTCAACAATAAGGCACTTAAAGAGACCTTTAATATTGGCCTTGGAAAAATAATTGATTCAGGCGAATATCAAGCGATTATTCGCCTTGATGGTACTGAGTACGCAAAGCTCAGCACCGATAAGTTAAGCAAATAAAGCGACAGTTTGGCGACTGAGTGCGATAAGCTTGCCATCTTCACGCCAAATGCAGCCATCTTCTAAGCCATAACCCCCTTTACTGTGATGGGTGATTGCTTCATACCCAACCCATGCATCAGGTGCAACTTCGGGCTCATCTAAAAATTCAATGTACCATGACATACTACTGGCAGGTGCAGGTTGCTTGAACATTTGTAATAATGTCGGCGGCCAGGCATCTGTTAGCGCAATAATATGTGCCTCAGCCATTTGCGAAGGCCCCTGTTTAAACTTCATCCAGCCACCAAGGTGTGAGGTATCGGCAGCAGAAAATGGCATATTACCATCTTGCAAACACAGCGATACGTGTTGGAAAAACGCAGGCATCATTCCTTCTTTATAAGGGAGGATGAATCGCTCATCTACCGGTTTGAGTTGCATTATTTTACTCACATCAACGCGTACCGCTGATTCTCGATTGGCTCCAAAGCAGGCTTGGGTTATCACGCATACGTCACCATTTTGAATGACTTTGGCAAGTACTTGTGCGCTGTTTTTACCTTCGCGCAATACCTCAACATCAATGGAAAAATCAGTATCAGCCAATAATGGCCCTACAAAGTTGGTGCTCAGTGATAATAAACGACGCGAGCCATCAATATGCTGACGCATAGCTTGATATAATAAAGCGGCCGATAACCCCCCAAACGCGGTACGACCCTGACACCAGTTTTCGGGGAATTGCATGACTTTGGTTTTATCTTTACCAAGCTCACTGGCTTTAGCGAGTAATTGTTCAAAATGCATAAATATCCTTAACATTTATTATTATGTCGTTGGTTATAGCACAGTAAAAGTCATCAGACCAGTTTGTTTGGCACGCCGTTTGGCTTAGAAACCGGCGGTTTTTGCGGAAAAAGTATGCATTTAGAAAATATTTCAAAAAAAAGTAAATTTTTTTCATTTTTATAGTTGAATTCAGTTTGCTGCACCCCTATTTACTAGTCATCGAACGTTTTAACGAATTTTGAAGTTGGAGAAGATTCATGGGTAGAATTATTGGAATCGATTTAGGTACTACTAACTCTTGTGTAGCAGTACTAGACGGTGATAAAGCACGCGTAATTGAAAACGCGGAAGGCGATCGCACAACACCATCGATCATTGCATACACGCAAGACGGTGAAACATTAGTTGGTCAACCTGCAAAACGCCAAGCAGTAACAAACCCAACTAACACATTATTTGCTATCAAGCGTCTAATTGGTCGTCGCTTTGAAGATGAAGAAGTGCAACGCGATATCGGCATCATGCCTTTTAAAATTGTAAAGGCTGATAACGGTGACGCATGGGTTGAAGCACGCGGTGAAAAACGTGCTGCACCACAAATCTCTGCTGAAGTACTGAAGAAAATGAAGAAAACAGCAGAAGACTTCTTAGGCGAAGCGGTTACTGAAGCGGTAATCACTGTACCTGCTTACTTCAATGACTCACAACGTCAAGCAACGAAAGATGCGGGTCGTATCGCAGGTCTTGAAGTAAAACGTATCATCAATGAGCCAACAGCCGCTGCACTTGCATACGGTATGGACAAAAACAAAGGTGAAAACGTTGTTGCAGTTTACGACTTAGGTGGCGGTACTTTCGATATCTCAATCATCGAGATTGACGAAGTTGAAGGCGAGCACACATTTGAAGTACTTGCGACTAATGGTGACACACACCTAGGTGGTGAAGACTTTGATAACCGTGTCATCAACTACTTGGTTGAAGAGTTCAAGAAAGATCAAGGCATTGACCTTAAAAATGATCCTCTTGCAATGCAACGTGTTAAAGAAGCAGCTGAAAAAGCGAAGATTGAACTTTCTTCTGCACAGCAAACAGAAGTTAACTTACCGTATGTGACTGCTGACGCATCAGGTCCTAAGCACATGAACGTGAAAGTAACACGTGCAAAACTTGAGTCACTGGTTGAAGACTTAGTTACTAAGTCAATCGAGCCACTTAAGCGTGCACTTGCTGATGCTGATTTATCAGTTAGCGACATTAATGACATCATTCTTGTTGGTGGTCAAACACGTATGCCACTAGTGCAAAAAACGGTTGCTGAGTTCTTTGGTAAAGAACCACGTAAAGACGTTAACCCAGATGAAGCGGTTGCAGTAGGTGCAGCGATTCAAGGTGGTGTACTTGCAGGTGACGTAAAAGACGTACTACTTCTTGACGTATCTCCGTTATCACTTGGTATCGAGACGATGGGCCAAGTAATGACGGCGTTAATTGAGAAAAACACGACGATTCCTACTAAGAAATCACAAGTGTTCTCAACAGCGGAAGATAATCAGTCTGCAGTAACGATTCACGTGTTACAAGGTGAGCGTAAGCGTGCTAGCGATAACAAATCACTAGGTCAATTTAACCTAGAAGGTATTCGTCCAGCGCAACGTGGTACACCACAAATCGAAGTTACTTTCGATGTTGATGCTGACGGTATCTTACACGTATCTGCGAAAGACAAAGATACAGGCAAAGAGCAGAAGATTACTATCCAAGCTTCTTCAGGTCTAAGCGATGAAGAAGTTGAAAAAATGGTACGTGATGCAGAAGCTCACGCTGAAGAAGACAAGAAATTCGAAGAGCTAGTCGCGACTCGTAACCAAGCTGATGCAATGGTTCACGGTACACGTAAGCAAATCGAAGAAGCAGGCGATGCATTACCTGCAGAAGATAAAGAAGCAATCGAAGCTGCAGTTTCAGAACTTGAAGCGGCGATTAAGAGTGACAAGAAAGAAGAGATCGAAGCGAAGACGCAAGCGCTTGCTGAAAAGTCACAAAAGCTTATGGAAATTGCACAAGCTAAAGCACAACAACAAGGTGGTGCTGACGCAGGTGCACAACAATCTTCTGCTAAGCAAGACGACGATGTTGTTGATGCAGAGTTCGAAGAAGTGAAAGACGACAAGTAATTGTTCGTACCGCTTCTGCCTAGCTTAAAAGAGGCTGCTTTATTAGGCCAATTAAGTTAGGATGAATGATTGAGGCGCGCCGGCGATTTCGCTTGACGCGCCTTTTGCATGTATATGGATGGTAAAGCGATACCCTTTATCGGTTTACTTTCATGCAGTGAAAACTGCAGTAAAAAGAGTAGTGTGATAGATATGTCAAAAAGCGATTATTATGAAGTTCTCGGCGTTAGCAAAGATGCCAGCGAACGAGACATCAAAAAAGCGTATAAGCGCTTAGCGATGAAATATCATCCAGACCGTACAGCAGGCGATAAAGAACTTGAAACGAAATTCAAGGAAGTAAAAGAAGCCTACGAAGTACTTACTGATGACCAAAAACGTCAAATGTATGACCAATATGGTCATGCTGCCTTTGAACAAGGTGGTGGCGGTCATGGCGGTGGCTTTGGTGGTGGTCACGGTGACTTTGGTGATATTTTTGGTGATGTGTTTGGTGATATTTTCGGTGGCGGTGGTCGTCGTCAATCTCGCCAACAGCGCGGTGCTGATTTACGTTACAACATGGACTTAAGCCTTGAAGAAGCTGTTCGTGGTAAAGATGTAGAAATTAAAGTACCGACATGGGTAAGTTGTAAACCGTGTGATGGTAGTGGCGCAAAAGCCGGCTCTAAACCAAAAACATGTACAACGTGTCATGGTGCAGGCCAAGTGCAAATGCGCCAAGGGTTTTTTGCTGTGCAGCAAACATGTCCTACCTGTCAGGGTACTGGTCAGATTATTTCTGATCCCTGTGATAGCTGTCATGGTCAAGGCCGCGTCGAAAAGACTAAAACACTATCAGTTAAAATCCCTGCGGGTGTAGATACGGGTGACCGTATTCGTCTTTCAGGTGAAGGTGAAGCGGGGATGCATGGTGCCCCTGCGGGTGATCTATATGTTCAAGTCTCTGTTCGTGAACACCCAATTTTCCAACGTGATGGCAATAACCTGTATTGTGAAGTACCAATTGGTTTCACAACGGCAGCATTAGGTGGCGAAATTGAAGTGCCGACATTAGACGGTCGTGCCAAACTGAAGATCCCAGCAGAAAGCCAAACGGGTAAAATGTTCCGTATGCGTGGTAAAGGCGTTAAGTCTGTACGCAGTGGTGCTCAAGGTGACTTAATCTGTAAAGTCGTGATAGAAACGCCTGTTAATCTTAATGAACGTCAGCGTGAACTGCTTGAAGAACTTGAGCAAAGCATGGGTAAAGATGGTTCTAAAAATCGCCCAAAAGAAAAAGGTTTCTTTGACGGTGTGAAGAAATTCTTCGATGATTTAACTAAGTAATTTTAGTTAGCTGAATATAAAAATGGCGCTTATTTTTAAGCGCCTTTTTTATGCTTGTTTTAGTGATCTAAGAACAAATAGTTTTGCCAGCTTTTCATTCTGATTAACACTTTTCGCATAACAGAAACATGCTCAAAATGTTCTGAATACACGGCCACTTCGGTACTTGTGCCTTGTGGGAGATGATATTCACTCATATCGTCGGTAATTTTCAGTGTCACGATTGCCCGCCCTTCACGTGCAAAAAACTCACTGCCCATTAGTGTACCTTGTGCTTGAACTTGTCCTTCACCTATTGCTGGTAGTACATCAACGACTTCACCTGCAAAGGTTTTGCCGGGAATGGCTTTAAAAATAAAATCAGCTTTATAGCCAGGCTCTAATCTAAGTAATGAATTTTGTCTAAATGCGGCCACGTAACGAGTGTCTTCTTTGTGTACAAAGGTCATCACCGGGCGCAATGGCATAGGGACGGCAATCATCCCTGGGCGAAGAGTTAATTGGGTAACGTAACCGTCTGTCGGTGCATAAACACGAGTGCTATCAAGGTTAAACTGTGCTTGTTCTAAATGGGCCCTGGCTGCGGCTATTTTGGTTTGTTCACCATTAATTTCTGATTCGTACGCAAGCTTCTGACGTAACTCTTGTGCTTGTGACGCTTCGTAGTTTGCTTTCGCTGCGAGGTAGACTCCTAGTTTATTATCAACTTGGCCTTTTGAATAGGCACCGCTTTTTGCCCCTTTTTCATAGCGTTCGTATTCTTTTTTACTTCGCTCGAATTCTGCTTTACTCATAAGAGTACTTGCTTGTGCTGACTTATATGCGGCTTCTAACCCTAATACTGATTGCGTCGCATCTTGCAATCCAGCCATTGCCTCATTTAGTTTTGCTTTATATAAGGTATCATCTAAGCGAAAGAGTAAATCACCTTTTTTAACCGGCTGATTTGCATTTACCGCAACCTCTTCAACAGTGCCTCTAACATTTGGAACAATGGGGGTGGTTACATAGACACTGCTTGCCATGTTCGAGTGTGGATGATTGTAATTCATCAATAAAATGAGTGTGCCAATTAAAATGACACCGCCGAGTACAGCGGTTGGCACTGTCCATTTATTTAGGGGGATCTTGAATACTTTAAATATGCCAATACATAGTGCGGTATAAGATAGTATTAATAGTAAATCCATATTTTACTTCTCTTTATTATTCGATTGGGCGTTTATTTGTGCCTGTAATGCAGCGACAGTCGCTGACAAGCTAGCTACTTTTTCGGCAAGTTCTTCTTGTTCTTTTTGAATTTGGTTAAACCCCCAGCCTCTGTCGTCGCGCCATAAGGTTGCCCACACCCACAGCAAAGGCCATAACACATGTAGTGTAAACAAGCTGACCCAGCCAGCATAATGAATGGCATCTTGATGAGGGTGATTACGTTTTTTGGCAATCTCGTAGGGAATATCGTGGATGGCTATTACGCCATAAAATATTACTACAGTAACAAACACCAGCATAACTAGTGCAAAGTAGTCTAAAAACATGTACTTTCCTTCGTTCTTTCGTTAGTAGAATTTTATAATACGTTAAATTTTATTTTTTCCTAGTTTCTATTTTTATACAAAACATTAGTTTAGCACCACATAGTAGTCTGTATCGGCAAGACACCGACACAGAGTCACATCCTCTGAGAATGCAGTTTTTTGAATTTTTCCTTTATCAAGCCCTAGGGTATGACACTTATTTTGACAGGCAATATACGCATTCCAAGCTGTGTATTCGTTGCAGATAAAGTTTATGGTGCTTAGTAATGTAACGATAACTATGCACTGCTTTATAAGATAGAAGCAGGTGTGTTTCGACATGATACTGACCTTGCTTGGTGCTCATACCTTTAGTGTAGCGTATGCAGGAATTTTTATTGGTCATTAAAGAACGGTTTTTAATGTGTTTGCTTCTTTCTCTATAACAAACAGTTATGATACTTTTTAATGAAACAGCATTGGTTTTTTAAGGATTAATAGATGACACCTGCAATTAACTTACTCAAAAAAAAGGGAATTAAGTTTAATGTTCTTAGCTACGACCATGACCCCAATAACACACAATACGGTCTTGAAGCGGTTGAAAAGTTAGGCTTACCGGCAGAGCAAGTATTTAAAACGTTGGTACTTGAAGATAACGACAATCATCTGCTTGTTGCGGTGTTGCCAGTTATGCAGCAAGTAAACCTTAAAATGTTAGCCAAAGCGGCCGGTGTAAAAAGGGTGCAGATGGCTGCTCAGCAAAAAGTTGAAAATAGTACAGGTTATATTTTTGGAGGAGTAAGCCCGCTTGGTCAGAAAAAGCGACTTGCTACGTTTATCCACCATTGTGCATCAAACTGTGAGCTTATGTACGTGTCTGCAGGAAAACGTGGTTTAGAGGTTTCGATTTCTGTTCACGACCTCAGTCGCTTAACAGGGGCTAAGTTGGTTGATTTTTGAACATGTCTGTTGTTTTTTCTCTATTTTAGGTATTTTTTATTTGATATAGAGTGCATTCTGTATAAGCTTAATTTGCCTTATTAATGTTAATAACGGTTTATCTAAAAGGATTCAGGATATGAAAAAATTAATTGCTATTTCTGCACTTTCACTACTTCCACTTTCAACTGCAATGGCCGACCAAGATATTGGTTGTGGTTTCGGTTCAATGTTATTTGCAGGTAAAGACGGTAAAGTTGTTAAAGTACTTGGTGCAACAACAAATGGTATTTCTGGTAACCAAACATTCGGTATTACATTTGGTACGCTAGGCTGTGATGGCACAGGCACAGTAACTGCATCAACGAAAGTTGCAACGTTTATTGATGGCAATATGGAACAACTTGCACGTGATATGTCTCGCGGTGAAGGCGAAGCACTTGAAACACTTGCTGAAGTTTGGGGCGTAGAAAGCCAAGATAAAGCGGCATTCAATAAATTAGTGCAAACACAGTTTTCGCATGTTTTCACATCAGAAAATGTGACATCTCAAATTGTGCTTGAAAATCTAAATACACTTGTAGCAAATGATGCACAACTTGCATCTTACACTTTGTCTTAATTGACGTTTTTCTTTATAAAGCCCTTTACGGGCTTTTATTCTCTTATGCATAGACTTTTATTGCTCTGTTTAGTGCTCTTTAGCAGCGCTGTTTTTTCTAGTACGGTTACAAAAGATATCGCTTATAACCCTTACTGGCTTAAACTAGGACATTATAATCAGCAACGTTTTTCTTCGTATGAAAGTGAAGTAGACAGTAATGCATTTTTCTTTTCGCCTGTAGGTAAGAGCGATCCTCATGCTGAGCTTATTGCCACGATAAAAGCATTTGAGTTGGCTGATAATAATGAGGCTCAATGTCGTTTTCCTGCTCGCTATAGGTGGCTGAAGGATCATTTTTTTCCGCAGTGGCCTGAACTTTTGTGCCCTGAGATAGATGTTTGGCAACAGCTTATAAACCCTAAAGGTATAACCTTGGTGTTTCCAACTGCGTTTATGAATGATCCCTCATCTATGTTTGGTCATACGTTACTGCGCATAGACGCAAGGGATCAAACTCGCAGTCGTGAACTAATAGCTTTTGCGGTAAATTTCGCTGCTGAACCAGATGCAACAGATAATGCAGCGCTTTACGCTTTAAAAGGCGTTATTGGTCAATACCCCGGTAAGTTCACCTTAATGCCTTACTATAGAAAGGTGCGTGAATATAATGATCTCGAATCGCGTGATATTTGGGAGTATCCGCTTAACTTATCAGAGCCAGAAATTCAGCGTATCTTGCTTCATTTATGGGAGATGCAGTGGGCTACATTTGATTATTTTTTTATTGATGAGAATTGCTCATATCAGCTATTAGCCTTGTTACAGCTAGCGCGTGATGATTTGTTTTTAACCTCGGAGTTTTCTACACACGCAATTCCCTCAGATACGGTTGCTGCATTAAAGCAATATGGATTATTACAGCCCCCTAAATATCGCGCAGCGTCGGGCAGCAAGTTACTTAATTATGAAAGCCAGTTAACCGATGAACAACTTGTCATGGCACAAGCATTACGTGATGGAAAACCTTTGCATGATTTATCACTTTCGGCTAAAGATGCTGTGCCAGTACTCGAAATGGCCTATGAATGGCTTAATTATCAGTACTATGATCAAGGTCTTGCTCGCGACGAAATAGCCCCACGATTAACGCGACTTCTTCATCAACGAAGCCAATATCATGTTGTCTCACCCTTTGAGCCACCTCAAATACCGCGTGTTAGTCCCGAGCAGGGACATGGCTCTGCGCGTATTGGTGCTGTGGTTAGCCACTATGAAAATAGCGCCAACCGTGTTGGTTTAAGTTATCGTGTTGCTTATCACGATTTATTAGATAATGCAGGGGGCTTTATACCCGGCGCCCAAATCAGCTTTTTTGATGTAGAGGCGAGTATTGATAACAACGAGCGCCTTTTTTTAGAGCGTTTATATGTGATAGATGCCATGTCTTTAGCACCTGACAATCGACTTTTTGATTCTTGGTCTTGGAATGTCCGCGTTGGTTATGACCGCCAACCTACGTTAAAAAAGCGAGCTGGCCGTAGCTTTATTCAAGGTGGATACGGTAAATCTTTTGGTGATGCCAACCATTTTCAAAGCTATATTTTAGCGTCGTCTTTGTTGCAAACTGGTTCGTTAATTGATTCGCTTTCATTTGCTTTAGGCAGCGAGGCCGGTGCTATATGGCAAGTGACAGAGTCACAAAAGCTAGCTTTATCGGGCCAAGCATTATGGCTGTTCAATGAGCCCCGCAGTGACAAGCACATTGAGTTTTCTGCGCATTGGCAAATTGCTTTAGCGCAAAATTGGGGGTTCAGAAGCTCTTTTGTATATCAAGATTGGCAAGTATCAGAGCAGCAATTTAAATTACAGCTACTGCATTACTTTTAACAGTGTATTTTTGGCAAGTTATACCAGCGTGTTGTGTAATGGGGTGATAAATACTCTCGTTTCATATGCCAGTCAGCGCTAGACGTTTCACTGGCTATGGCTAATGTGCCGATGCCAAAGCGTGCATTTATTTTGTCTAAGCATTGCATTAACTTAGGGTTATCGATGGAGGCTTGAAATAAGTCGGGTTGTTGGAACATGTGGCTTGTAAGCTCTAGTGCGCCAACACCACATTTGTAAAAAAGCACATTGGGTTTGTATAACTGCTCGAATACCTCGCTAATTGCATTAGCAAATACACGGCTGTCGGCGGTGGCGATATTGAACTCATAAATATACGATTTCTTGTAGTAGCCTTGTTGGTGTGGTGAACTGGCGACAAATATCAGTAAACGTTGAGTTAGCGACCCTTGAGCGCGTAGTTTACGCGCTACAATAGCACTGTGGTTAATCAATGCGGTTTTTAGCGTTATGGGATCTGTTACGCGCTCACCAAAGCTACGTGTTGAAAAAATTTCTTTTTTATCTTGGCGTACATCATCCCAGCTCAAACAGCGTTTGCCACATAGTTCATTAACGGTACGCTCAAGTACTACACTAAATAAGCGTTTCATTTTTCGGGGGTCTTGCTGTGCAAGATCAAGTGCGGTGTTAATGTTCATTAACTTTAGCTTTTTAGCTAACCGTTTTCCCACGCCCCATACATCTTGTATATCCATGGCGCGTAAAATATTGACCCGTGAAGACTCAGAATCTATGACGGCAACACCATCAAACCCCGGTAGTTTTTTGGCCGCATGGTTTGCTGCCTTTGCAAGTGTTGCCGTAGGACCAAACCCTACGCCCACGGGCAGTTTTGTTTCACGCCAGACTGTACGTCGAATAGTATGCCCATAACGATACCAATCAGTTATGAGTGGATTAAAACCGTTAAAATTTAAAAAAGACTCATCAATCGAATAAATGTGTTGGTTATCACAAAAGCGACCTATCACATTCATCATACGCTCGCTTAAATCTGCGTAAAGCTCATAATTAGAAGAACGGATCACGACCTGATGATCAAAGAGGTATTGTTTAACTTGAAAATAAGGTTGAAACTTTGGGATAGCAAGCTTGCGAGCAATAGGGCACACAGCACAAATACAGCCATCGTTGTTAGTTAGAACCACAACGGGTTTACGACGAATCGACGGGTCAAAAACTTTTTCTGCACTGGCATAAAACGCCACTGCATCAACTAAGGCGTACATGATAGTAGTTCTTTGCTACTGCGGTGCATACGAATAGAGCGGGTAACAACACCTTCGAGTTGAAATTCATCAGAATCTCTTAACTGCACTGCGGGGTACTTGGCAGAGGCTGACAATAACTGTGCATTGTGTTTGTCGAGTAATTTACAAACAAATAAACCGTTTAAGTTTGCGACGATTACATCGCCATTTTTAACATCTTCAGCGCGATCAACAAGCAATAAGTCGCCATCAAAAATACCGACACCTTGCATTGATTCTCCCGACGCAATACCAATAAAAGTCGCATCGGGGTGCTTAATTAACAGCTGATCTAATGATAAGCCAAGTTCTTTGTATTGAGCCGCAGGTGATTCGAAACCACATACGCCTGCTTCAATATAAATAGGAATAACACGCATAAAAAAACCACTATACTGTATGTTTGTACAGTATAGTGGTTTATCGTAATCTTGCCAATGTGATTAACGGTCGATACGGTTAATATTTTCGATCATGATTGTGGCTGTCGAAATGAATTCGCTGATTTGTTGCTCTGTTAACCCTTGGCACAGAGCCTTGTCTACCTCTTGCTCGGCGACCTCTAGGCGTGAGAACAAAGCACTCCCTTGTTCTGTCAATGATAAAATTAAGCAGCGTTTATCATTTTCATCAGCGCATTTTGTAATTAATGCGAGTTTGAGTAGTTCTTTAATAAGCCGTGCTATTTGTGCTTTGTCACGGCCTGTTTTAGCGACTATATGATTAGCAGTACAGTGGTTGGTTTCAGCAATAATGTGTAAACAGCGCACATGGAGGGCATTTAAACCTAATTCATTCGCGTTAATCGCATTACGTACTGTGACACGGTAGCTCTGCGCCAGTGTAAATAAAGCTGAAGAAAGTGATGTTTGTGACATGGTTTACCTAGTTAGTTGACAAAGTCAATTAAAAGTATATAGTTGATTATATCAACTAATGGGGCAGTGTAAAACTTTATAGGAGACAAACATGGCAAAAAAAGTTCGTCGTGCAAATGTATTAAATACCACGCGCATTTCGCCGCACTTACAACGGATCACGGTTGGTTCACCAGACTTTCTAGATTTTCCACTCGATGCGAAAGGCGCTTACGTAAAAGTGTTATTTCCACATGCAGGTGAATACCACGTAGAACAAGATCTAAACGCTGAGCATCCTGCAATTATGCGCTCTTACACAATTCGTGATATTGACCCTGTAACACGTGCAATAACACTGGATTTTGTTATTAATCAACATCAGGGAACTGCGACAAATTGGGCAAAGAACGCATGTATTGGTGATGAAGTAGGGATTGCTGGGCCAGGTCCTAAAAAATTGACTGATTTTGAACAGGCTCAATATTTAATGCTTGCAGACCTCACATCTATCAATGCTATCAATGGTTATCTGCAAGTACTTCCAAGTAGTGCGCATGTTGATGTGCTCATTCATATTGAAGATAAAGACGATATTATTGAGCTTGAGCAAAACAAAGCGGCTATTAATCACAGTGTTCATTGGCTTGTCACCAATAAGCCAGAAACAGAACTTTTAGACCAAGTAGCACAATTATGTGGCGGGTATAACACTCAGCCTTTGGTTTTTATGGCGCTTGAAGCAAATCTTGTTAAAGAGATTAAACGCTTAGTAACCAGTCGCTTTTCTGTAGCGCGTGAGCACATTGTTGCATCCGCATACTGGAAACGTGGTATTGATGCAGATGGACTAAAAGTGGAAAAACAGCAACAAAGCCGTGCTTAATTAGCATTTGAAAAAAGCACATTCGCACTCATTATAACGTTATCAACCCCATTATGGAGAGCTTATGTCTGAATTAAGCGGTATGCCTTTTTCATTGCTTGAACTGAGCCCAATGAAAGAGAACGAAACAGTTTCACAAACCCTTGCTAATAGTGTTGCCTATGCACAAACTGCCGATGAGCTAGGCTTTAATCGCTTTTGGATGGCTGAGCATCATAATATGCGTGGCATCGTATGTGCGGCGACATCAGTACTTATCGGCCATGTTGCAGGAAAAACGCAGCGTATCCGTGTCGGTGCGGGTGGGGTCATGTTACCTAACCATCCTCCTTTAGTTGTTGCTGAGCAATTTGGCACGCTTGAAAGTCTATATCCTGGTCGTATTGATTTAGGCTTAGGACGTGCACCCGGTAGCGACCCCATTACAAGTCGCGCGTTGCGACGCGATGAGCAGCGTGCTGAGCATTTTGCAGACGAAGTCACCGAGTTACAAAGTTTATTAGGCCCCTATAAAGGTGACTCACCTGTTAGGGCTATTCCCGGTGAAAATACAAATGTTCCTATTTGGTTGTTAGGATCAAGCTTATACAGCGCTCAATTAGCAGCGAAAAAGGGGTTGCCATATGCATTTGCAGGTCACTTTGCGCCACGATTTGTTCATGATGCTATAGCGTTGTACCGACGCGAGTTTCAACCATCAGACGTATTAGATAAACCTTATGTGATGCTTGGGTTGCCTGTGGTGGCTGCTGATACTGATGAGCAAGCACAGTTTCTGGCTACAACTTCAAAGCAGCGAATATTAGCGTTAATGCGCGGTCAAGCATTGTGGTTAAAAGAGCCGATTGCAAGTATGGATGGACTGTGGTCACCTCAAGAAAAAATGCAAGTTGAAAGCTTTTTAGGGCTTGCTGTTGTAGGTAGTCAAGCGAGCGTTAAGCATAAGTTGAGTATGATTAAAAAAGAGCTACAGGTTGATGAGTTTATTTTTACTAACGACCTGTACGAATTGAGCGACAGACAACACGCGCTGACGATACTTGCGAACATAATGAGTTAATCGGTTACGGTGCGTAATGACGTAAATTACGCACCACACTGTGTGTCTGTTTTCTCATAATTAAACGGTTTTTTGAATTGAACTGATTTAATTATTCTATTTTAAGGATTTAAATAAACCCAATACACTGTCAATATTAACTACAACCCTAGGAAGGTGCACCGTGAAATCTCAAACAATTGCCAACGTCGAGCCACAAACAAAAACAGCATTAATTGCTGAGGGGGGCGGGCAACGAGGGATTTTTACCGCAGGTGTATTAGATGCATGGTTAGAAGAAAACTACGATCCATTCGATTTATTTATTGGCACATCAGCAGGTTCACAAAACTTAACCAGTTATCTAGCCAGACAAAAGGGTTACGCAAAACGCCTTATTAGAGGGCTGTCGCGGCATAAACGTTTTTTTCAACTGGGGCGTGGCTTAATTGGCAAAAGTATTGTTGATCTTGATTGGTATTTTGATAAAACCAAAGAAGTAAACCGCGCCCTTGATTTCAAAACAGCAACACAAAGTTTAGGCCAACGAGAGCTGTTAATAACAGCCACTCATGCAATTGATCGTAAGCCCTATTACTTAACACCGACAGGTGAAGACACGCAGTGGCTTGCATTACTAAAAGCGTCTAGTGCACTGCCATTCTTATATAGAGATGGGGTTAACTTAACGCCTTGGTTTACGACCAAAGCTGCTAATGATGCCATTATTCAAAGTGCAAATACTGACTTAGCAAATAATGTGTTTTTAGACGGCGGCTTAGCTGCACCACTGCCTGTTAAAGAAGCTTATAATCGAGGCGCTCGCGATATTGTGGTTATAAGAACGGTTGATAAAGACTTTCAAGTGCAATCTGAATGGGTCACTAAATTGAGGTCACTTGTGAGTGTGTCTGGCTATTGCCCAAAAACAATCGATTATTTATTGCAACATGAACAAGCGTATCAAGATGAACTTGATTTTATAGCCAATCCCCCAAGCGATGTGCGTATTACGCAAATATTCGCAGGCGACAAACTGCGCAGTAAATTATTAGGGAGCACAGACTCTGACTTGCGATTTGATCATAAATTAGGATTAGCCGCAGGCCGTAAGTTTTTAGAGGGTACGCACTGCAATTAAACACATTACGTACTTGAGATATTTGTAAATAAAGTTAAAGTGGTTAGCTAACTATTCACTTTTAGTGATTTGTTATTCTAAAAAATAACAATAAAAGGCTAACCATGTTCAATTCTGCTGTCGGTGCTATTAATAATCTATTGTGGGGAGACGGCCAGCTCCTCATCTATATTCTTCTGTTTGCTGGTATTTGGTTTTCAGTACGGCTAAAAGCCATTCAGCTTCTTAAATTTCGCCATATGTTCAGTTTATTAAAAACTAGCAGCAGCACAGATAAAAATTCTATCAGTTCGTTTCAAGCATTGTGCACCGGGTTATCTGCGCGAGTAGGGACAGGTAATTTAGCCGGTGTTGCGGTAGCAATATCGTTAGGCGGTAGTGGTGCTATCTTTTGGATGTGGGTTATCGCGATACTGGGAATGGCAACAGGTTTTGCAGAAAGTGTTTTAGGTCAAGTATATAAAGTAAGAGACGCTAATGGCGACTTTAGAGGCGGGCCTGCTTATTACATTGAACAAGGCCTTGCGAGTCGGTGGCTTGCCGTGTGTTTTGCTTTTTGTTTATTCCTTGGTTATGGCTTCACATTTAGTGCGATGCAAACTAATACCATAACAGATGCTCTGAACTACGCTTTTGAAATCCCCACACTGTATTCAGGGATTGTGATCACACTTTTAGCGGGAAGCATTATTTTGGGTGGCTTTAAAGCAATCGCCCGATTTGCAGAGCGTGTGGTGCCCGCAATGGGCATTTTATTTGTACTGGCTGCAGTGACTATTACCCTATTAAATCTAGGCAAGGTACCTGAAATGATTGAGGATATCTTACTTTCTGCATTTGGCTTACAAGAAGCGGGCGCTGGGGCCATGGGCGCCGCAATTAAAAATGGTATACAACGAGGACTGTATTCAAACGAAGCCGGTGCAGGCAGTGTGCCTCATGCCGCAGGTTGTGCATCGCCAATACCTAACCATCCTGTAACGCAAGGTTATATTCAAATGCTTGGTGTGTTTTTCGACACAATTGTGCTGTGTAGTTGCACAGCGGTGATCATACTACTCGCTGATATTGATATAACTGGCGAAATGGAAGGCATCCGCCTAACGCAATCTGCGATGACAGCACATATGGCTGCTGGTGGAATTTATTTTGTAGCTGCGGCCATTTGCTTGTTTGCATTTACCTCAGTTGTTGCAAATTACGCCTACGCAGAAAGCAATCTTCATTTATTTAAACTAGACAATAAATTTGGGCGAACAGTGTATACCGGGCTTTACTTATCGATGATGATTTGGGGAGCCTCAGCGACACTTAAACAAGTATGGGATTTAGCCGACATCGCTTTAGGGTTGATGACAGTGGTAAATGTTATCGCTATCATACGGTTAACACCCACTATATTGGCAGTGACCAAAGATTACAACACGCAACGTGCCGAAGGAAAAGACCCCGTATTTAACGCCGAACATGTTAAAGTACAAGGACACACTGAGCCGGGTATTTGGCGTCAAAAACAAAAATGATGAGAAAAGCAGTACATGATTGATATTTACGCAGGGCCAACCGCTGCAAAAACAATACGAGAGCAGGGACTCTCTGCAGATCTTTTTAGTACATTTTTAGGTGCGAGTGGTGGGCCTAAATGGTTTACTTTGTTCGGTCTAGATAAGTACTTATTCGGCGAGTTTTTTAAACAGCGAACACAGCCTTTAAATTTAGTAGGTTCAAGTGCTGGCGCTTTTCGTGCGGCCTGTTTTGCGCAAAATGATCCTGTGGCTGCAATATCACGCTTAGCTAAATCGTACTCCGAAACACGCTATTCCTCTAACAAAGCAAAGCCAACTGAAATAACAGAAAAAGCACGATTGCTTCTGAACTATGTATTTGCTGAAAACGGTATTGAAGAAATTATTAATAACCCTGTTTTTAAGGCGCATTTTATTGTTGCTAAATCAAATGGTTTTACGGCTTCAGAAAACAAAGTTATGCAGCTAATGGGATTATCAAAAAGTTACCTATTTAACAGAGTAAATAGACGGTTGTTGAGCAAACAATATGAACGTTTCGTGTTTCAACCTGCGAATAGTAATCTGTCCTTTAGTGACAATAATACCTTTAATACTCAAACAGTTGAGCTTACAGAAGCTAATCTAGCCGATGCTTTACTTGCATCAGGCTCAATTCCGTTAGTAATGCAAGGCATTAAAAATATACCAGGCACACCGCAAGGTATGTACCGAGATGGCGGTATTATTGATTACCATTTTGATTTAACAATTCACAATGAAGGGTTAATACTTTATCCGCACTTTAATAATAAGCCAAAAGCAGGGTGGTTTGATAAAAACCTAAGCAGGGGGATCACACCGCGTAATTACGATAATGTGGTGATGGTTACACCTTCAGCAAAGTTTATAGCGTCATTACCCTACAATAAAATACCAGACAGAACAGACTTCACAGTACTTGATGCCGACACACGTATAAAGTATTGGCAACATGTTCTTAGCGAAACCGAACGATTAGCAGAGGCATTTCATCTGCTATGTAATAATAACGATTTTAAAATAAACATAATTACTTAAATTGATTAATGAGTGCGGTTTGCTCCGTTACTTTCGATAATAATCCTTCGCACAATTGCTGGGCAGAATGACCAAGCGAAGTGCATTCATGCGCAAAATCTTGTGCTGCTGATATATTGGCAGCAATTGCTTGACTGGCTGCTAATTGGTCACTAATTGCTTGTGAAATAATACTATTAAGTTCGCTTAACTTAACCGATTGTGCGTTGATATGTTGTAAACTTTCGCCGCTTTTATGGGCAAGACTCACGCTTTCTGAAGACAACTTGAGGCCATCAGACATCGCATTTTGTGCTTCTTTAGATGCCCCAGTGAGACGATTTAAAACAGTATTAATTTCTTCGGTTGATTGCTGAGTCCGTGAGGCGAGGGCGCGTACTTCACCCGCAACGACAGCAAAACCTCTGCCTTGTTCACCAGCACGTGCTGATTCAATCGCGGCGTTTAATGCTAATAGATTCGTTTGTTCTGCTATGGCATTTATTTCCGATAAAATGGAGACAATATGCTTATTACCCTCCACTAAATTCACAACTTGCTCGCTGGCTGAGTGAAGTTTTTTGTCCAGCTCGTTTATTGAATTAATCGTTTGTTGTACAGCTTGTGACCCTTGCTCTGTTGATTTCATCGCCGTTTCGGCTGCTTGGCTTGTGTCTGTTGTACTCGATGATAAATCGTTTATCGACGCTGACATCTGCTCCGTCGCAATAACAATTTGTGACACTTCGTCAGCTTGTTTACTTAATAGTTCAGTAACATGGTGTCCAGTTTCAGCGCACTGTATTGCATTATTATTCACTCCCATTGTTACGTCATTAACACGCCCGACAATCGCTTTAAGTTTTGCTTGTTGCATTTCAAATGCTAAATTCAAATAGCCAATGTCATCATTTGTTCCTGAGTATAAGTAAGCCATAAAAGGATTATTGTATATGTCTTTTGCTTTACTAATTAGCTGTATGTAGCGCCTACGCCAAAAGAACATCAGACTATTTATAGTCGCTAAAACGATGAGTAATACCGTATTCAATATTTCAAAGCCATTGCTCAAAACAGAGGCAAAAGCCGTAACAAAACACGCGGCTAAAAGGATGCTAATAAATAAAGTTACATCATACTTTTTTGATAACGCGCGAGATTTTTGTCCATCATTGATTTTTTTATATTCACTGCTGGCACGTGCTACAACATCATCATTTGGTTTAGTACGTACTGACTGATATTCAATTGTTCGATTATTTTCATCCCTGATAGGAGTCGCAAACGCATTAACCCAATAATAATCACCATTTTTACAGCGATTTTTAACCGGTCCCATCC
Source organism: Pseudoalteromonas lipolytica (assembly GCF_900116435.1). Taxonomy (GTDB): domain Bacteria; phylum Pseudomonadota; class Gammaproteobacteria; order Enterobacterales; family Alteromonadaceae; genus Pseudoalteromonas; species Pseudoalteromonas lipolytica. The sequence goes on from NZ_FPAZ01000008.1 coordinate 238,419, forward strand.
AAGATTGGCCATTTTGTAAATGTTTCCACAGGTCAGCAAAAGCAAGTTTTGGCATATCAGGGTGGCGAACAAGATTGTGTGGCTTGCCTTTCATTTCATCTAAATCATAACCGGCGATTTTGCAGAAATCTTTATTCGCATAAGTGATATGACTTTTAAGATCGGTTGTCGAAAGGAGAATATCTGATTCAGAAAATTTCACTTCGTTGTTAGTTATTTTTGCTTTTATCACGTAGAAATCATCCAAGTGTGTCGTTAGCTATCAATAAAATTCATCAATTTATCGGTTGAAGTTTAAACATTATTTATAAAAAAGATGTTAACCAGTACCCATAAAATGACTGTTGTCTTAGATCAATTTAGCGCTAAGTCAGTGAAAAATAACTAGGAAAATTCTGTTTTTGTATTTTGAAGGTAAATACTTTTTAATTATTTAAGGGACTAAAAAAGAGAACTCACTATAAGAAAAAAGAACACTCTAAATAAATTATCTTGAATTTAGAGTGTATTGGGATAGTTTATTTTATAATGCTAAGCATGTGCGCCATGCTTAGATTTTATATTTAGGGGCGGAGTCTTGTGTCGTTTTCACATGGATCACCATCATAGTCTCCATCCATGTCTGTATTAGGGCAGTTTTTAATAAAAAAAAGTGCTTCTTCAAGCGAGGTCATCTCACTACAGTATTGCCTGCCATCACAGACAAATTTGCTCTCATCTGTTAAATAGGGTCCGTTACGTTTACGAGTATACTTTGTCCGAATGGGGTCAATGACTTCGCTCTGTAATGTGTCTATTGGCGAAATGCCGCCATAATTTTTTGCATAATATTCCCAACCAAACAATCCAATAATGATTAGTAGCAATAATTTTCTCACGTGACTTCCTTTTAGTATTGTCATAAAAATGAGTGTATTTATAGTCAGCGAAAGCTTTCGCACACCTAACTAAAATGGCTTACTATGATAGGGAGGTTATACAATAATTTTAAGTGATATTCGGATTTGAGAAAGAAATCTGAAATTTCGCAGAAGCTAGTGTATTAAAATATAGTAATTATAAATATCCCATAAATTACGGTACGTAACAATGAAGAAAAGGGCGAAAAGCCCTTTTTTATTAACACGTTAAGTTAGTTGTCATTGTTGACAGTTTGTCTGCTATTTAAACTTCTTTTAATTTCCTTAAAGTGATACAACAACATGGCTAGAAAAATTTTATTATCTTCTGTGGAAATATAATTTAATAAATTTGATGTAATTTGAAACATCGATGTAGCAAGTCCTTCGATTGGAATTGTAGCGCCTAATGTACTTCTTCCAACACATAATTGTTGAAAAGATGAACTAGAAGATGAAAGGTTGAAATTTAAGCTTTGAGAACTAGCGTGGATATTCTGACTTGCGATTTTAGAGTAGGGTGCGTAATGATCTAAAGATAAAGCCTTTTCAATATCAGCAAATGTAACTTTACCATTTTTATTTTTTGGTTCTACAAAACCTTCTAACCAACCGTAATCAAATCGATACTTCTTTCCATATTTAGTTAATAAAGAATCATATAGTGATTCCAAGTATTGAGTTTCTTCGTCATCGACAACTAAGTATTCATATTTATCAGGGTATTGTTCTTTAGCTTCCCTAGACTTTGTTAGACTGTTAAATTTATCTACAACATGATGATGATAAAACCTTTCAGCACAATCAGGGCCAAATGTGTAAATACTTATAAAGATAACCAATATATCATATAGACTGCGCCATCTAGAAAGGGCAGCATCTGGATATCCGTTTTTAATTAAGCATAAAATTTCATTTGAAACTAAAGAAGCTCTAGCGTGGAGCTTAATTAAAACATCAAACATTACATCGTCATTTTCACATGCTACTTCCCTAAATTTTTCATTATTTTCTGAACCGACCCAAATAGAAAAAGAAATGAAACGTTCAAGCTTTTCAATTATAGAACCCCATTCTTTATTGTGGAATTTGAAAAATTCATCATCAGATTCAGAATTAAATTTTAGTGCAGAATCATCTACAAAGAAAAATGATAGTTGAGGCAATATTTCTTGAAATGAATCTTGGACATAATTTTGAAAATCCTCCTCAGTAAATTGTTGATAAGCATTCATTCCATTAGCCAACTCATATTCATGTAAACCATATAGTGCCTGACTTAGAATATTTTTTATGTTTTTCATGAATTTCCCTGTAGTTATTTGCTTGCGGTTTTTGTTGAGATATCGCCTATTATTTCAAGTAGTTGATTTTGAAGTTCAAAAAGATACTTATCTTGAGTTACATTTTGACTTTTCAACTTACGATACATGCTTTCGTGTTCTTTAGCTGACCATTTATAGCGATGAACAAATTGTACATCAGATGGTTTAACTTTGCCCCAAGGTGTAGTCATTACATTGTTATGATATGAAATACTGCATTCTGCCCACGGGCCAGTGTCTGGCAGGTAGCCGCGATACATTATCCAAATAAGTTTTTCGACTGGTTTACTGGCTTTATTGGCTTTTACATATCTCCTTACTTGACGTTCACTTACTCCGAGTTCTTTAGCTCCTTTTGCGTAGTCATATCCGAATAGCGTAACGAACTGCAATTTAAAGTTGCTCATTGTGATTTACTCCTTTTTGTTAAAATCACAATGCACACTCGGTTTCGGTGTAAGTGGTTTCGCTCCCCCCCTATTAGTATATGGGGGGAGGGTGTTTCCCTCGGCTGCTGTGCCGTCCTTAACTCAGCTTGGTTTATCAGAAGGCAATCAACTTTTTTCAAAGACAGACTAGGGCAGTGAGTGCGATTAGTTTTCTCACTGAATTGATACCCGACCATAATAAATTGTACATAAAATGGAAACGGTTTTTCGATGAAATGTAGGTTTTCTGGAATGTTAATCATGGCTTCGCCATGCCGCCAAGCCCAAGTCAGCCGCGGCAAGCGCTGGCGTGACTTTGGGCTAATTGGCGGCTATAAGGTCTTGTTCTATAGGTGTTGAATTAATTGGTTTTGCTGCTGAAAATGAATCGACACGATAGGGTAAGCAGTGAATTGTATATTCACTATCCATATACGTTAACTTTGCAGTACAGGCCGAAACAACATTAACAACAGCATCTATCGAACTTGGGTAAAATGGATTTCCGTCTTTTTCAAAGCAGTATGTTGAGTTTTGTTTGGTGGAAATAACGGAACACGTTATATAAACACCATTGAGAATTTCAGGTAATTCGTGTTGCACATTAGTGCGTTCTTTTGGTGTACTGCTACTGGCCGTTGAAGTTGATTCGGAGGAATCATCTCCAAATGGATAAAACAAATAAGTGATATAACCAACTAAGCAAAATAACGCGGCTTTATGCCATGTTTTTAATATAGGGTCTTTAGCTTTTGTCTTTTTGTTTTCTTCAATAACTTCGTTTACACGGTCTTTGACTAAGTACCATTTTTTAAGTTGCTCGGTTGGCACCATTGAATACATTGCACGCATATCAATTAAGCGGCCATCTTTAGCGGTCATGACATCGGGCAAAAATTTCTGTGCGGTGTTATACCAGGCATGAGTCCAATCTTTAATATAAAACTGATAACCATGAGCTTTGCGTGATTTAGATTTACCATCATAGAACCGAGCTACTGAGAATTTCGGTATATGAAGAACTGAAAATACACGTTGAACAACGGAATTAATAAAACCAAAACCAAAATAATTAACCCCCGATTTTACTGATACAAGTTGGTCAATTGTTGTGTCTCTTAGTTGTTTATCAACACCTTCAAAGTCTTGGCCGATTAGCACCAAATCCCAACCATATTTACCCATTTGAACAAACCAAGAAACAATGGCTAGGCGGTCTTTATCTTTGAAAGAACGTGAGTTCAAATGTGTTAATAATTCATCGATAACCACTAAACCATTTTTAGATTCATCGTAATTTCTATCATCTTGCTCCAGTTCTGGGTAGCCGATACCAAGCGCATGTAAATCTTCACTGCGAGGGTGGTCAGGTAATCTAATTACATGTGGATTTTGAACGGGCATTTTATCTAAGAACAAATCAAGGTTCGTAGCAACTTTACGACCACGTTTAAGATAATCATTGATTAGATCAACTGCGTATTTCGTTTTACCAGAGCGTTTAACGCCTTCTATAAATTTACCTGATGCCATTTTATTGAGCCTTCATTTTTGTTCGTAATACACCAAAAGCAAAATAAAGAGTCATTTGTGCAACCTTAGTACCGACGACTATTGATGCACATGTAATGGCGTTATTAGGGACTAAAGATAAACCCGCTTGTGAAAATGAATTTGTGGGTAGTGATGATAAAAGTATCGCAAACTGGGAGTTGGCAGAGTTAATAAAAACCAACATAGCAGCAGAATAGGCCGCTAAAAATATACCTGCTATTATCGTTCTTGCTGTATAACGACGAATTAAGAATTTAATTAATTCAGATAAACCAGTTGCTATACCCGTTAAAATTGCAGGTATAGCAAGGATTGCTAAAGGACCAGCCATAGTTGCACCTAAATAGTTGAAAAAGCTCTAAATGATTGTGATGTAATATTCAAAACAGAAACAAAAGTTAAAACATATAAAAACCATTCAATGACAGGTTTAAAATATTCTTCGTAATAAGGGCAATGTTCACCAACACTGATAACCCTTTCTACATTTCGAATTGATACTTGAATATCAAAGGGAACGCATTGGCCAGTGAAACCACTAAATGCAGAAGAGACATAAGAATCAAAACGATTGAAGTAGGATTCAAATTCACGAGGTGGTTTTTGGTCTTTTTCATCATTAACAAAATCTTGAAAAGACTTATCAAATTCATCAAGTTGTTCTGAAATATCTAAAGAGCATAAATCGCCAATGCACGTACCTTCTTCATAAGTGGAATTTATTCCATCTGAGATTTCAGATAGCTTTTCATTTCCTTCACCGATTAAAGTGTTAGTTTTATCTACAGCAGTTCCAATTGAAGTAATGCCATTTTTCATATCGTTTAAAATGCCTAAGGTCTGCTCATTTGCACCAATAATCGCATCCTTTATAGCTTTAGATTCATAAACATGTTGATTAGCAAGTTCATTCGATATTTGAATTTCTTTTGCAACCCTGTCTAAACGTTCATGATTATTCTGAAAGCCAGAATTCATATTGTTATTGATTGCATGTAAATTATCGTTTATCTGATTAAGCGCTGGGAGAACGTCAGGCGCATCTGTGTTATCAGTTGGGTCTGGCTCTGGACTTGGGTCAGGGTCAGGTGTTTTGTCTGGGTCAGTCGGGTCTGGGTCAGTCGGGTCTGGGTCAGTTGGGTCTGGGTCAGTTGGGTCTGGGTCAGTTGGGTCTGGGTCAGTTGGGTCTGGGTCAGTTGGGTCTGGGTCAGTTGGGTCTGGGTCAGTCGGATTACAAGCAACAGGTTCTTGAGAGCCATAAGAAACTGGCATGTAATAACCACCATTTGAATCGGTTTGAATAGAGCATTGAGAACCATCTGGGTTATTAAAACAGATAGTTTGTTGCTGGCCTGTACCAAACATAAAAGGGTCGTTATCTGTTGGTGCCGGACAATCAGGGTCTAAA
>NZ_FPAZ01000035.1 GCF_900116435.1 Pseudoalteromonas lipolytica
TTGGGAAACACTCATCTTCTCTAGTAAAGCCCAGCTTTTGTTTACTGTCATCCCAACTAGTATTTGGCTCTCCATCTATCATGGCAGCAATAATACGGTCAGAGCCACCTAGCTTTTTAAAGTAATCTATTTCATCAGCTACATAAGTCGAGTCAACCGCTCGTGGTGAGCAAAGCACAACAAGTAAGTTTGTTTGCTCTAATGCACCAACAATAGACGTACCTAAATCAGCATGGGCTGGTAGCTCTTCTTCATCACGAAAAATAGGGTAAATACGGGCAGGTATAGCATCGCCTCGACCATTTTTTTTCCCTACTAAATCTTTGGGGACTTCATAGGTTTCAATAGCTTGGTGTAACCAGGTAGCCCATTGCCTGCCTTGTTCTTTATTATCGGCATGACGGTATGAAATAAAGGCATGGTATTTATATTGGTTAACTTTCGATTGTTTACTTTCTTCCATGGAGAAACCTATTGTTATTATTTATATTGTTCAAGCTTTTTGAGATTCAATTTGATCAATAATATTATCAATATACCCTTCGCAAGCGTGTACTTCACCTTCATTAGAAGGAAGCAACACCTCATTCCCAAAATGAAATAAGTTGGTGATTTTATCAAGCTTTGGTACTACGTCACCGGAGTTTACTAAACGATAAACAGCTAACTTATCTTTATAGTAATTACAGTAATCAATTGTGCCAACAGGGGGAGCGCCAAACGTGTAAACCTCTATGTTTTCCCTTTTAATACCGAGTTCCACAAGATAACAACTGGTTAGTGTTGCAAGCGCCCCACCTAAGCTATGACCAGTTAGAATTATTTTAGATGTTTGATTAAAAACATCTATATTGTCGAAAACCGAGTTTGGAATATTGTTACTAGTATCTTTACTGTATTTTCGTAACGTTTGAAAAAACAACCTAAATGCTTGATAAAATCCACGATGTACATTACCGCGCTTTAAAAAACTTATGTCTTTAAAACTTAAGTTAGTCATCCAATCTTGTGGCTCTTGCGAACCTTGAAATACAATTGTTATTAGGTTTTTATTAGACTTTTCTTCTTTCTTTTGCAAATACATAAACTGTAAATCTATAACGCTTCTTTTACCTCGAATAAACGCTAAAAGCTGTGTAGTGAAGTTGTTCTTAAACAGCTTTTTATGACTACTCTTTGAGTAATAGTAATAATCGTCAAAGCTGTAATTAGAATTTATAGTGGTACTTATAATTGGTTCACTTTCATAAACTAGGTTCGACAATTGGCAAAGATAAAGCGCCTTATTAAAATCAAAGCCCATGTTAAAACTTAGTTCTGGTGATGTAAGCCCACTATTGCTGGTAAATTGCGTATGCCAATCGATAATAATTGGTCGTTTAAGTACAATCCTTAACGTAGAAAATGGTGGCAAGTAAGAATATATATCTGAAACATCAAAGGCGTTATTTAGGTACTTTACAGTTTCTTTATTTGACCAGTTGCCATCAGAATCCATTATTTCAATGCTTGATCCAGAGAGTTCCTTAGGAAATAAAGTTGCAAGACAGCAGGGCTTATTACTCGGTACGGCCAATAGGTGAGTTCCAGCGTCTAATTTTCTTTTCACGTTTAAATCCTTTCATATCAATTACACTTGTTCCATCAACGCTAAAGACTCCGCAATATGATAAATATTTTTATAGTCATATTTTATCGTATCAGGCTTTTTCTCTTCTAAATCAGTCCAATTCAATAGGCAATCATGAGTTTTCATTGCCTCATCTTTTGATTCACCATAGCGCCAGTTATTCACAATATGAAATGCATTCCAGCGATCGTGCTCGGTTCTTGCTAATTCATGCATTCTTTGTGTGAGTTGTTGATTGGTCAGCCCTGTTCGCTCTTTTATGAACGTTACCCAACATTCAATAATTTCGGTATTTAAGTCTGAAAACTCATTTAGATAAGGTAAAAAATCTAATGATTCCGATTCTTCAACTGTTGAACATTCAAATACCCCCGAAGGTATCGGACCACCTAAAGCTAACAACTTCATCGGGAAATGGCGTTTTTCAGTAAAATTTGAGCGTCGTTTAAAAAGTGGTTGATTCACCCAATGTAGCCACTTAGCTGAATCTATTGTCTTTTTATCGTGTATTTCTATTCGTTCAGATAATTTTTCAGCTGTTAAATCACATACTCCGAGCTCTGCTCTTGCATATATATTATGACTTCGTTGAGCTAGTAATTCGCTTTTACTATCCAATAATTGCTCAAAACTTAATATATGCTTTAAAGCGCCGAACGATTTTATTTGTTGATGCTCAATGTCGTGATTTAACGCATTATAATAGTGGAATGTTGTTGTGTTATCCGTCGTTTTCGACTGCTCTAAAGTGCACATATCATATAGGCGCAGTATACTTTTTAAGGCGATATTTTCATCTTCATTACATACAATTATATGGTTAAAATTAGACGGATTTTGAAGCTTTTGCTCTGTTCCAATAAAATTAATATCCCATAAATCCAAGCCTTTACCATTGCAATGTTCGAGTACTTGATGATGAGTAATAAAAAAATCATTATCTTCGCTTGATAATATCGAAATTTCTATTTTTTTATGGTTACAAAAATGAGCAAGTAATAATAACTCTCTAAGAACAGATTCACCAACCTCGTCAAAGCCAGAAATAAGCACGCTTACAGGTTCACTACTACTTGAACTAGTATCCGTATTGCCGCCTAAGTTCATAGACTGCACTAAGTCGATTGCTATTTTTTCACTTAAGTTAAATATATTGATTAACAAACCAGTAGACTGTTTTTTAATATTCTCGATTGAATAAAAAGCACTAGGTTCAAACAACTTGTAACTCATTACATTGTCGATACTAATATGACAATGGAGCTCAGGTTTATAGGGTGACTCTACTAATGTTTTTAAAATGGCTAAATTAGTTAAGTCACACCCAGTGATCGCGACCATTGCCTTTGCTTTTAAAATAGAGGCTTTTAATTGAATAGCTATTTCTGAAGCATCACCCATTATCAGTGTAACTTTCTTCTTTTTATATTGGATGAGCAATGAGTTGCTATGATCTTTTTCTACAATAACTACTTTTTCTTTTTTACTGAGTAAATCATCAATCAAAAAAGTGCTTTCGTCATTCAAACCATAAATAACATAATGTCCCTTATAATACTTGACTAAAAAGTTAGCTTTGAACCAACTGCCTGCAGTAAAAAAAGTAGCAAAGGCAATAGAGAAAAATACTGAGCATGCAGCTGTGAGCCTAGCCGCTGAAATTGCCCAGTGCTTTAGAGCCTCTTCAGCTGGTGATGAAATTAATGAAAACAATTTAATAGTGCTGTAACACACATCAAACCAGCGTGTTAATTCCGAGTGAGATATATTCGCTTTAGCAACATATACCGAGCTAAAACCATAAACACCTAAAACAAAAGTAACCACCACAAAACATGCTAATATAACAATACCAGTTATGTTTAATGGGGCTGAAGAGTTTGCTTTATTAGGTTTCATTTAAATTTCCTTTTGGCGAAATACACTAATTACACCAGTCTGTTGTATATTTATAAAAGTATAATTCATTGAAAATTCAACTTAATTTCTTCTTATTTAAATTCAGCAAGCGGATCATCTGATTGACTTGACTTAAGGCCTTTATCGTTTTTTGTTCCGGTATTTATACTTAAGCTCAGGTTTAGTCCTTCAACAAAAAAATTAGTCGTTTTTAATTGCTCAATATAAGAATCAATCATTGTTTTTCTTGTGTATAAACCTTTATCACCCAAATTCCAACGTTTTAATGAACCTGACTCTGCATCTATTCCAACCAGATATTGACCATCTGAGCTATATTTAATTTCGGGATAGCCAAATCCTACGTCGTGCTCATACAGTAGCTCACCTGTACTAACCGACCAAGATCTAACCCCCTCGAATATGGATGATGAACTGATTATTTTACCATCAGGGCTAAAAGCAATACTTAACAGAGCCGATTGATTAGCTGCGGAGTTTCCAATTTCAGAATGGAATTTGCCTTTTTCTATATTCCATACATGTATTGTATTTTTTGGGGATGAAATTGCCAATAACTTGCTGTCTGAGCTAAAAGCTACAGTGCTTTGTTCTAAATCGAATTCAAAGGTTCGCACCGTCATACTATCAACAAGGCTCAAGTTTCTTTTTTTATCTCCATCGGTTAATGCGGCTAATATTTTTCCATTTGGGCTAAAAACAACCTTTCGAGCTGTGTTTCGGAGAGATTTTGATACTCTCAAAACTTTGCCTGAAGATGTATCCCAGTACTTCAATACGCCATTTTGATGGCTAGTAATCAAAGTACCATCGCTAGGATGAAAAGCTACCGAGTAAAAGCGTTCAGCAATTTGAAATTTTGTTTTTAATTTACCTGTTTCATTATCAATAATAGTGACCTTTCTATTTTCTAAAAGGGCTGTATACCGTCCCTTTGGGCTATAAACAAACAGGTCGCCCAATCTCTTGCTAAAATGATAGTGCTTTTTAACTTTACCAGAGATTAAATCAACAAAATAAATTCTGTTATCTCGGCAAGTTCCGACTACTTCATGGTTATTCAGAGATATGTCAGCAATGTAAAAGCTAGATGAATTTTGCTCTAAGCATAAATTATTATAATCGAAGGAAATTGAATTTTCAGCCTCCCACAACTTTAGAGTGTGATCACTTGAAGCTGATATGATACTTCGATTTACGGAGTCATAAATCACGCTGCTAATTTTATCTAGATGCCCTCGTAAAATACCTTTTAATTTGTAGTTTTCTACATCCCAAATCATTATTTTTTTGTCGTCAGAGCCAGATACTAAAGTTTTACCATCTGAGCTAAAGTCGATACTATTTACAGCGCCATCATGTCCGGTAAGTTTTCTAATTAACTTTCCACTAGCAAGGTCCCATAAAATTATCGTTTTATCTTTTGATGCCGAAGCTACAACTTTGCCATCCGGACTTATAGCGATACTAGTTACACTATCAAAGTGCTTTTCTAGCTCTTCCTTAGAATCTTTTCCTATGACATATACACAGTCAGCACAGTCAAGATCCTTTGCAAAAGTATCTGTTAAATTACCGGATGACCTTTCCCAAACCTGTATTGTTTTATCATCCGAAGCTGAAACGATAATATCTCCAGTAGCGTTGAATACTACATCATTAACAGAGTCTAAGTGCCCGTTGAGTGTTCGAACTAATTTCCCCGTGTTTACGTTCCATAATCTTAGCGTCTTGTCATCAGAGGCAGAAACTAGCCAGCGACCGTTAGGACTATACGCAACGCTATTAACTGAGTTTGTATGCCCTGATAAGGTATGTAAGACAGTTCCAGTGTCTATATTCCATATTTTTATGGTACTATCAGTTGATGTGGTAGCTAATGTTTCATTCTTTGGATCAAATTTTACACTTAAAATCGAGGAAGAATGACCCGAAAACGTTTTTTTCAAAGTTCCAGTCTTCGCATCCCAAAGTTTGAGACTGCCATTTAAATCACCAGAAATTATTTGCATATTATCAGCGCTTAAATCAACTGCAGTCCCACCTGAATCTAAAGAAAGTTCTGCAATATTGACGGGGTTTTTAATGTCATTAAGCCTGAAAAAAAGCGCATTATCGTTAAATTCCTTACTATCAGGCTTTAAGTACTTTTGAGAATTCAATCTATAAATATAGGCATAGCTAAGCTCCTTTTCAGCGGCAGCGAAATCAGCTTTTTGTTTAAACGCCAGCCCCATATTATGATTTGCTTCAATTAAATTGTCCTGTGCTTGTTTTTGTTTTTCCAAAGCAACCTTTTCAGAATTGTTGGCTAAACTCTTTTGATACAAAGCTTCTTCTTTTTGAACATAAGCAAATAAACTAGCGCCAACCGCTGTAATAGCTAATACCGCCACAACCCCCAACCATCGCCTCAATTTCTTAGCCTTCAATCGTTCTTGTTCTAACTGATATTCTTTATCACGTTGGGTGAGTTCGCCTAAAGGTACACCTAAAATGCCTGCAATGATTTTAAGCAGCATTAGATGAAGTTGTTGCTGATAGGAATCGACCTTTTTATCTATGGTTTTGTTATCGAGTTTAGTCGTGCTTTTTAAGTGTTCACGATAAGCTGCGGGGGTCGTCCAGCCCTCTTCTGGCTTACCGTCATTATTAATTCTAAAATCTGCAGC
>NZ_FPAZ01000003.1:0-919 GCF_900116435.1 Pseudoalteromonas lipolytica
TAAGTGGCGTCCCCAAGGGGATTCGAACCCCTGTTACCGCCGTGAAAGGGCGGTGTCCTAGGCCTCTAGACGATGGGGACGCAGAAAACTGCTACCCTAGGACAAACACTATGCAAATTGGTGGAGCTATGCGGGATCGAACCGCAGACCTCTTCGCTGCCAGCGAAGCGCTCTCCCAGCTGAGCTATAGCCCCAACTTTGCATACACACTACCAACTAATGCTGACGTGTATCGCTGAGTGCGGGGCGCATTCTATGCAGCCCCCCAAATAAAGTCAACAGTTTTTTATCTAACTTTATTTAAATGATTTAAATTTCAACAAGCTGACTAAATAACACCCCAAGGAGGAGCTATTTTATACAATCCACTAATAAATAGCTGAATTTTACATATTAGCGTGCTGTTTAGATTTTATTGTGCCTCAATGAAAGGAGGTTTCGCTTACTAAAAGGTATACATTTATATGGAAAACGGCGATATCTTAATTTTATAACTAAATTGATCATTCTTCCCCTCCCCCACGCCCTTTTAATTAACGTTAAAAAAGAGCACTGCGTTGTACTTATTTATACAACCGACAAATGCATTTACATATAAACAAAACTAACACAGCTCATCCCCGCTAAAGTAATTGACCCCAAACAGCCTAAAAGTCAGCTTGCGTATAGAAGGAAGAGCACTGAATTGCATAATTGTTCATCAAAAAATGTAAAAAAGCCATGTCGTTGTTTATAAAAGCTGCATCTAGCACATTTTTACTCATTCAAGTGTTGACACATTTACAACTCTATCTATAATAGCGCCCCACAACAACGCAGCAATGAGTTGTTTTTTAGATATGGGTCGTTAGCTCAGTTGGGAGAGCATCGCCCTTACAAGGCGAGGGTCACTGGTTCAAGTCCAGTACGACCCACCATT
>NZ_FPAZ01000003.1:1224-136017 GCF_900116435.1 Pseudoalteromonas lipolytica
TGGGTCGTTAGCTCAGTTGGGAGAGCATCGCCCTTACAAGGCGAGGGTCACTGGTTCAAGTCCAGTACGACCCACCACATATAAAACTCTCTTTTCATACTCCATACTTTGTACTTTATATTCTAAATTTTCTAAAAGCATCGCCACTCTCTACAAAGACTCGGCTCGATGGTGCTAGTCCAGTACGACCCATCACCTGTAAAACACGTCTAGTCGTTGTGCCATTTTTGATATTCACTAATATAAATATCATCACGTTTGTAGCTAATTGCTAAGCTAATTCTTTGAGATAAAAAGGAAATAAAAAATACGACATAAGTCATGCTATAGCATGAGTCAGGTTTTTAAATTAATTGAAAACCTGTAATTTGCCTTGTCAGCAGCTAGACTGTTTATTATAGTCACTGTTAATATCACTCGATCGCAAGTCCAATGCCTGCAAAGATTTTTTCGAAAGCCAAAATTTTAATAGTTGAAGAGCAACCACTCGCTCAAAGCTACATGAAACAATCCCTCGAAGGATTAGGTTTTCGACAACTGCGCTTTGCTGACCATGCCATTTCAGCCAAAGAACAATGTCAGGACGAACAATTTGATCTCATTGTTTGCTCATTCAATTTAAGCAAGCACCAAGATGGCTACCAACTTTACGAAGAACTTAAAGTTAAACGCTTAATTAAAAACTCCACAGGGTTTATTTTCATTTCAGCCGAAACAAGCGGTTCTCTAGTTCATAGTGTGTTAGAGCTCCAGCCTGACGATTTTTTAGTAAAGCCATTTACCATTTATGAATTAAAAAGCCGTATTGAGAAAGTACTACTACGTAAGCACCACCTTTACAGTGTTTATCAGCTAATTGATGATGAAAATGACTCGAAAGCAATAAAGAAAATCGATGAATTACTACAAAATAAAAGTAATACCTACAGTGCCATTTTATTACGATTAAAAGGTGATGCCCTACTTCGTTTAAATCGAAATGAAGATGCGAAAACATTTTTTAAATCCGTACTCGATATACAAAAATTTACGTGGGCTAAAGTCGGGTTAGTAGAGGCGCTTATTGCCAATAATGAGCATATTCTTGCTCAACGCATGTTAAAAACCATGCTACAGCGCAGTGAAACTCGCCTTGTGGCCCTTGATTTGTTAGGTCGTTTAGACATTAAACTTAATAAGTTTGATGACGCTCAACTATTTTTTAGTCAAGCTGTTGATATAGCACCAAGAAACATTGAGCGACAAAAAACACTCAGCCATGTATCACTGTTAAATCATGACTACGAGAAAAGCTACTTAACGCAAAAAGATATCGCCAGTTATGCAAAGCATTCCATACATGATCACCCTGATATATACTTAAATGCAGCACGGGCAGGTATCGATTTTGCTCTGACAACAGATCAAACAGACCAAGTTAATCGTATTGCGAGACAAACAAATCAATATTTAAATGATTTAAAACAACAGTTTCCAAATAGTAATAATCAAACCCAAATTGATGTACTCAACGCACGTTTACATTATTTGAAAGACGAGCATAAAAAAGCAAAGGCCCTAATCGAGCAGCTTGATGAGAGTGACAGTCAAATTCGTTCTGTTGATGGTGCGCTTGATAAAGCAAAGGCATTCCACGAGCTCGGTTTTCACAACAAAGCGCAAACACTCTTTAATCAAATTATAAGCCATTGTGAGCGCCATCCTTCTGTAAGTGATCCTGTGTTTCTTCGCTACATTCAACAACAGCAAACTGAACGTCGTGATATCAAAATGGGGCCGAAAGAACTCAATAACCATGCTGTTACGCAATTTAATAAAGGCCAGCTAAATATTGCGCTCGAAGCGTTTACACAGGCCTTTAGAATTATGCCTAAAAACGCCAGTATTGCATTGAATCTTTTACAATGTTTATTCGACTCTAATGCGCAAGGGCAATCATTTAACTTATTGCTAGCAAAAAAATGCTACGCTTTACTTAATGAATACACATTACACGATGAGCAAGCCACTCGCTTCGAAAAAATAAAAGCGCAAGCTGCAAAAATGAATCTTCAGCTATCTGAGTAAATGTTCTCATTATGGAGCGCCCTTTTTTGAAATCAATTAAGCTTCTTTTAGCTGCAATAGCACTCTTCAGTCCAGTCAGTATTGCTTCTGCTACTTTGCAGTATTGGCAGCAAGCTAATATAAATTGGCAAAGTGAAGCAGGCAGTCATATAAATATACTGGCTGACGAGCAGCCCGCATTTTTGGCTCTTAAACCTTATATCCCCCTGTTTGAGCAGCTTACCGGGATTTCTGTTGGTTTCCATGCGCTGGAACAATCTCAAATGCGCTCTCGTCGTCATCAAGATTTAAGCGAAGGTTTAGGCCTATACGATGTATTGCCTATGGGCATTACATTTTTAGGTGAAGCACAAAATCAAGGCTGGATAGAGCCCCTACAACCTTATCTAGATAACCCACTCATAACTGATAAAACGTGGTATCAACTTGAAGATATTAGCGAAAGAAGCCTCACTCTTTGCAAAATAGATAACAAACTTTATTCTTTACCTTTTGATTTTTCAGCCCCTATTTATTTTTATCGCAAAGATTTATTTGAGCGCTTTAACCTTGAAGTGCCAGATACTTACGAGCAGTTACACGCAACTAAAATAAAATTACAGCGCGCGATTGATGCCGACTCTAAACTCGCCGGCATGCACGCGTTTGCTTCACGCACACTACCCGGTGCGGGGCTTAATACATGGACGGTGTTACCCGTAATGCGTGCCTATGGCGCAGAAGTGCTCAATGAACAAGGTGTATCAACATTTGATAGTCCACAGACGGCACAAAGCCTTAAAATGTATCGAAACTTAGTTACAGGTTACGGTAATCCGGAAAATAGCCGCTTACTGCATTTTTATGAGATACGTCAATTGTTTAAGCACGGCAAACTGGCTTCAGCAATCCTTGCGTCTCACTTTTACAATGAAATAGACACGGCTGAAGAATCCGATATTTGGAATAAATGGGAAGCCGCTCCCCTTCCAAAAGGACCTGTTGCCAGAGAAACATCACCATGGGCATGGGCATTTGCGATTAATAGCCACTCTAATAAAAAAATTGCAGCCTGGTTATTTATTCAATGGGCAACGAGTGAGCAAACGGCCGCTTTACTCAGCACCGGGGGGTCGCCACCAAGACAAAAGGTATGGCACGAAAAGCTATTTACTTTAGTCAATAAACCCGGCTTTAACAACGCAATGCTATGGGTGTTTGAGCATGCTACGCCTGATCGACTGCAAGCCGGTATGGTTGAATTTCCAGTCATTGGTGAAATTATTTCGCAAACATTTAGCCAAATATTTTATGGTGCCGACATTAAACAATTAATTAAAAGTACTGATGCAAAAATTAATGCAAACATGCACGCTTTAAAAACACAAACTAAGAGCAGCCAATGAGAATCAGTATTGCGCATAAAATTCTGATAATCATAGGCTTTACTATCACGCTAATTTTAGGCGTGAGCACGGCTATACATGTCTTGGAATTAAAAGAGCAAACCTTGCTTAATATGAGTGAAAAAGCAGACGCGATTGTTTCGCCGATGCTGTCTGAAATAAACTCATTAACATCAGATAACACCACTGGCAGTTGGGTCTTAAAAATTCAGGGGATAACATTAAAAAATATTCTCAAACATAATACCTTTGATGACCTCAAAACTATTTATTTTATTGATCAAAATAACTTTATTGCGGCTCACCCCGATAACAGCAAAGTCGATACCTTAGAGACGAATCAAACGATATTGCAGCAACTCAATCCGAGACGAAATAAGATTATCGCGCTTGATCACCAGTACGCTGTAACAGTGCCAGTAAAAAATCATTACGGTGAAAATATTGGTTACGTTATTGTCACGTTTTCTGACATCGATTTATCCCAAAAAACCAAATCTATTATCAGTAACGCCGTCTCTTTATTTGCAATCTACCTGCTAACAGCACTCATTATTGCTTATATCATTATTAGGCGCATAATTTTGCAACCCATTGATCAACTTGTTGAGTTCTCCCATGCAGTGACCACAGGCGACTTAAATTGCCCTATTAATATTAAAAGCCAAGATGAAATAGGCACACTTGCCAGTGGCTTTAAAATGATGCGAGCCGCGGTTAGACAGCAAATTAACAGCATGCATGAACAGCACAGTCAACTCGAAGAAACCGTGGCTAAGCGCACTCAAGAATACTTGGATGCAAAAGAACAAGCAGAACAATCAAACCAAGCAAAAAGTCGCTTTTTAGCCAATATGTCTCACGAGTTAAGAACACCTTTAAACGCCGTGTTAGGCTTCAGCCAATTATTGCAAGACAGCGAAACCGACAAAAACAAACGCCGCTACCTTGAAGCGATTTCTATCTCAGGCAATTCGTTATTAAACGTACTAAACGATATTCTTGATTTATCAAAAGTCGATGCAGGTAAAATGCAGCTCGATATTGAGCGGGTTGAAATTCCCACCATGTGCCATGAATTAAATATGATGTTTTTACAGCTCAGCGCACAAAAAGATCTCAATTTTAAAGTAACCGCACACCCTGATCTCACTCCCCCCGTATTGCTCGACAGTAACAAGCTTCGTCAAGTACTTACCAACTTAATAAGTAATGCTATTAAGTTTACGTCACAAGGCAGTGTAAGCGTATACTTTGACTTTAAACCACATGATGACGACAGCCATCTTGATATAAAAATTCATGTGAAAGATACCGGTAAAGGCATTCCAAAAGATCAACAAGATTTAATCTTTAATGACTTTGAACAAGTTCAAGGACAACGCAGTTCTGAGTTTGGTGGTACAGGCTTAGGCCTTGCTATTTCATTACGCTTTATAAAATTGATGGGCGGCGAGTTATCTGTTATCAGTGAAAAAGGCAAAGGCAGTGAGTTTATTGTTTCAATTCCCAACGTCGAGTTAGCTGAATCAATAACAGAAATTGAGCACCGTAATTACCCTGCAATCACTAGTTATCACTTTAATCCTGCGCGCATTTTAATCGTAGACGACATTCCCTATAACCGTGATTATTTAGAATCGTTCTTATCGCGCTGGAGTTTTACTATCGATACGGCAATTAATGGTGAAGATGCACTGAAAAAAATAGAGCAACATCAGCCTGACCTAATCATAATGGATTTGAAGATGCCTGTAATGGGAGGGCTTGAAGCCAGCCAGTTAATTCGCAGTGATGATCGTTTTAAACATATCCCGATTATTGCTGTAACAGCCTCGGCTTTAAAGGATGATAAGGCACAATCAAGTATCTTGACAGACTACACTATCAGTAAGCCAATTTACCGAGAGCACCTTATTGTTATTATTGCGCAATATTTAGATTAGTTTACCTAATCGCATTTTTTCATTGCCACAGCATTCATGCAGTAGCGCAAACCACTTGGCGGCGGACCATCAGGAAAAACATGACCTAAATGGGCATCGCAGACATTACAAATAGCCTCAATACGTTGCATACCGTGACTTGTATCGGCTATGTACGCAATGCTTTCGACACTGCTTGGTTGGGTAAATGAAGGCCAACCAGTGCCACTGTCAAACTTTTCATCGGCATCAAACAATAAATTATCGCAACATACACACGCATATTTCCCAGGCTCAAAGAGTGTGCATGAATCAGAGCTGTGCGGACGCTCTGTGCCTTTTTGGCGTGTTACATAGAAAGTATCTTGCGCAAGCTCACGCTGCCACTCTAATGGCGTCTTTTCAACTCTACGGGGAGGTGTTGGATTGCCGTTGTGGGCAAACTCTAAAATATCTTGCCAAGTTAACATTGTGTTCTCCTAGGTATTGATAAACCCACGTTCAAAATACTGCTTAAAAAATAGTTAAGCAAATTAAACCTTATACCAATTTACTTACTTAAATGATCTATTTTGATGCAAAAAAAACCGTGTGGTCGCAAGGCAAAAACGATGATATTTAGTTGCTATCGGCCATTGCTCCTACCTTGCTCTAACGCCCACAACGAAACTGTCGTTCATGAGCAATTTTTAACGCAGATAGCAACTGGTTAAATCCATCGAAATGATTCTGTATTATGGCTAGTCGGTACTAGACTGCTTAATTATTTTTATATTTTCGCGTTCTCGTTCAGACAGTAAGGTATGTAAATAAGCGTCAATTTTCGACTCTGCAACGCTTAAAACTGCGGTCAATGTCTGTTCATTGATATCGGTAACATGAATAATGCCATCGCCAATTTTTATCTTTTTAATCTGCCCTATTAATACAAATTCCGCTTTGCGTTTAAAATCAAACAAACCGGAAAGGCTAATCAATGCTAACTGGTTAACATCGCGCTTTAATGAATCTTCAATTGGATTGCGTGACACGAATAAAGGTGTCACACGGTACAGACTTGATACTGTGATAAAAGCCCACAAAAGAACAAAAAAAGAAAACGCGACACTGTGCCAAAGTGGTGTAAAAAACCACAGGGCAATCAATACCACTGCAATCAATGCTGAAATTTTTGCTAGTAATTGATTAATAGCCAGCATGGTTAGTTTCCTTTTTTTACGATTGGATCGGGCCAATCATTGAAAAACACGGATAAATAGCGACTTTTTACCAGATAAAGTAGCACCCAAAGCACCAATACCATTTGGCACGCCAAAAAAAATGAGAATTGATAATAACTGTGCGCGGCTTGGTAGGTCAGCCAGCCTAAATCTATCACAGCACACACAATCAAAGGCCACCGCATAAAACGCCACACAGTTGCCCACCGCTTAGCGGTTTCAGGGTTTTCTTGTGGCCTTCTAAAACAAAAAACAACCGCGGGTAACAGCGCAATTGCTGCAATGCCTATCGCCATAAAAAACTCTGATTTAGAGCTAAAAAACAACGACATAATATCTAAATCAGGACGCCGACTTAACGCGGCCATTAACCAGATAAAATAACTACGAAGCAGTACTAACAAGGTTAAATGAAACGCTATGGGGGTTCGATAAGCGCCATGTTTATCCCAATATTCTGGCCCGTAACGCATCATAGCTGATTCTTCTTATCTGCGATAACACCCAATACCAAGAATGCACCGGTTAACGTTAAACCTAACCACTTTATACCTAATAACATCAGTAGCTTACTTAAAAATGGCGTCACAAACACCACCAAAAGCCCCATACCAAAGCCTGTCACGGCAACAAAGCATAACACGCGAATAATAAAGTGACGTCTGGCAACAAAGCGCTTAGTCACTTTAATAATATCGTTGGCATATAATGAGATAAAACACACCACTAACAATAAAGAAATATTATACAAATGGGGTTGAATCCACTGACCTATCGTTAAAGCGACTGACGAGACAGCTTGCTGCAAACTATCCATTGTGTTCACTTAATAAAGCAATTAAATCGGCTTCAGTAAGCACCTCAATACCCAGCTCTTGTGCTTTTGTTAGTTTAGAGCCTGCTTTTTCACCTGCAATAAGGGCATTTGTTTTAGCCGACACACTCCCCGATACTTTTGCGCCGAGAGCTTGCAGACGCGCTTTCGCATCGTTTCGATTAAGCTCACTTAAGGTGCCTGTTAAAACATACGTCAGCCCAGCTAAAGGTTGCTTCTCAGCGCTTGGTGCATTTAAAGCTGGCCAATGAATTCCCTGCTCTATTAACGCATTAACAACAGCCATGTTGTGCTCTTCACTAAAGAACCCGCGCACATGCTTAGCAACAATTTCACCCACATCGCTCACTTCTGTTAGTGCATCAACACTGGCTTGAGTAATTTTCTCTAAGGTTAAAAAGTGATTAGCGAGGTTTTGAGCTGTTGCTTCACCGACTTCACGAATACCCAAAGAGTAAAGAAATTTAGCTAAGGTAGTTTGCTTTGCCTCTTGCAGCGCATTCACCAAATTTTTAGCAGACTTTGGTCCCATTCGTTCAAGTGACTCAAAGTGACCTTGTTTTAAAATAAATAAATCAGCAGGCGTTTTGATAAGCTCACGATCGACTAATTGGTCAACAATTTTGTCTCCTAACCCGTCAATATCAAGCGCTTTACGTGAAGCAAAATGCTTAATTGCTTGTTTACGTTGTGCTTGGCACACCAACCCACCGGTGCATCGTGCAACTGCTTCACCCTCGATACGCTCTACATGCGAGTCACAAATTGGACAAGTGGTTGGGAATACAATCTCTCTTGCACTCTCAGGACGACGTTCCAGTACCACTTGGGTAATTTGAGGGATTACATCGCCTGCGCGGCGAATAATCACCGTATCGCCAATTTTAACGCCTAAACGGGCTATTTCATCCCCATTATGCAAAGTGGCATTCGATACAGTGACTCCGCCAACAAATACGGGCTCCAAACGTGCTACCGGTGTAATTGCACCCGTTCGCCCTACTTGGAATTCAACATCTAAAAGTTGTGTAATTTCTTCTTGAGCTGGAAACTTAAACGCAATAGCCCAACGGGGCGCGCGGGCAACAAAGCCCAAACGCTCTTGGAGCTTTTTGTCGTTGACCTTAATAACCACACCGTCAATTTCATAGGCAAGCTCACTTCGGCGCGCTAAGATGTCTTGATAATAATCAAGCGCCGCCTGTTGACCTTCAACTAACTTAGTTTCAGGGCAAAGTGGTAATCCCCAATCAGTCAATTTTGCCAGTTGTTGGTAATGATCTTCTGGCAGTTGTCCATCAGCCACCAGCCCTGTGCTGTATGCATAAAACATTAATGGGCGTTTTGCCGTTACCTTAGAATCGAGCTGACGTAAACTCCCAGCCGCAGCATTACGAGGGTTAACAAATACCTTTTCGCCTCGCTTTTCAGCGTCGCTGTTCAGTTTTGCAAAGCCTGCACTGTCCATAAATACTTCGCCGCGTACTTCAAGTTCAGCAGGAAAGTCATTGCCGCGAAGTTTTAATGGCACATTACGAATCGTTTTCACGTTTTGTGTAATGTTCTCACCCACCATACCATCGCCACGTGTTGCAGCTTGAACCAGCGCACCATTACGATAAATAATCGACACAGCTAAACCGTCAAGCTTTGGTTCACAGCAAAATGTGAGTTCGCGGGTATCCATCACGCGCTCTTTAATTCGGCGATTAAACGCCGCAAACTCTTCTTGTGAAAAAGCATTATCAAGCGACAACATAGGAACTTGGTGCGTTACTTGTTCAAATTTATCAAGCGCGGCCCCACCCACTTTTTGGCTGGGTGAATCAGGACTCTGAAACTCAGGATTTGCTTGCTCTAAGCTACTTAGCTCTCGCATTAAGCGGTCATATTCAGCATCGGGAATACTGGGTGCATCCAGCACATAATAATTATGGTTATGCTCTTCTAACTGGGCACGTAGTTGACTAATTTGCTCAAAGATAGGGCTGGACATGAAAACCTCAAAAATCTACATAAAAAAGCCACTTAGACGACTTAACGCCAAGTGGCCTAACAATCATTTACTTGCGAATATGGATTACGCTGAAAAGCTTCTTACCTTTTCAACATATTCACGTACGCTATCAACCGTCATTTCTTCACGGTTGCTATCTAAAATAGTCGCACCAAACTCATCCGCTAACTTTTTAGCAGCGCTGTGCAACATATTGAAGGCACTTAGGCCATCACCATCGCATGGTAATGTCATAAACAAACTAACACCCGCTGTGCTGAACTGTTCCATATTATCAATATCAAACGTTCCAGGATTGTACATATTCACTAAACGGAATAACACAGGGCCTGTTCCAGCAGGGTCTAGATGGCGATTAAAGAAGCCTTCATCCGAGTATTTGAAACCTAGCATATTAACAGCTGGCAGTAATTGACTGCCCTCCATTGCTAAGCCTTCTGGCATCTGTAAGTGCACAATTATAAAGTCTGTCGGTGCAGGCGATTCTGGTTGCTCTTCAGTGTCAGCCGCTTCTTCGACTTCAACGTCTGGCTCTTCGGTGTTTTCAGCAGTAAAGCTTAAATCACCAAACTCAGGCTCATCACGCTCTTGCGCATAAGGCTGTGAAGACTCACTCGTTTCTGCACTTGCTTCATTTGGCTCAACCCGTTCTTGCTGCTCAACATCAGGATTATCCTTTTTGCGCACAGACCATAAACCATGAATTAATAAACCACCAATGACAAATACACTGATTACGATTAAAGCCCATCTTAATTCTTCGGCCATCCCCTCACCTTTATTATTTGATATGCCTAACTAAATTTATGCATGTGCCAATTGCACAGCTTGTTCGATATCTACGGCAACCATACGTGAAACGCCTGGTTCAGCCATAGTTACACCCGTCAATCTGCCTGCCATTTCCATAGCAATCTTATTATGACTGATATAAATAAATTGCACTGATTGTGACATCTCTTCTACCAAACGGCAAAAACGACCCACATTTGCATCATCCAATGGCGCATCCACTTCATCTAGCATACAGAATGGAGCTGGATTGAGCCTGAATATTGAAAACACCAATGATAATGCGGTCAGCGCTTTTTCTCCACCACTAAGCAGGTGAATTGTCGAATTTTTCTTGCCAGGAGGCCGTGCCATTATACTAACACCACTTTCAAGCAAGTCATCACTGGTTAATTCTAAGTAAGCGCTTCCGCCGCCAAATACTTTTGGAAATAACTCACCAAAATCACTATTTACTTGTTCAAACGTCGCCTTAAATCGATTTTTTGTTTCGCGGTCGATTTTTTGAATCGCGCCCTCAAGCGTATTAAGTGCTTGAGTTAAATCATCAAGTTGCTGATCTAAATAGTCACTTCGCTGCTTAGCCTGCTCAAACTCATCGATCGCGGCTAAGTTAACTGCCCCTAGTTCATGTAAGCCCTGCGTCGTTTTAGATAGCATGCTTTGCATACTATTTAAGTTGGCATTGTCTGGCAGTGATTCAAGCACTGTTTTTAAGTGTTGATCCAACTCTTCAAGTGGCTCCAGCGCCGCTTGCGCTTTTACAAGCAAACTTTGTTCATCTAACGCCAGTGATTGCAGTTGTTCTTGCAACGTAACTAGCTCTGATTGCGATGATTTAAGCGATGCCTGCTTATCCGCTAGTTCCTTTTTAGCGTGAGTCAGTGACGCTTGCAAGTTTTTTAGCTCAACGTCACTTTGTTGATGTTTTTCAAGCAATAACACAATATGCTCTGCCGTCTCTTCAAGCGGGATCACTAACTCTTCTAACTGCGCTGTTAATTCTAAAACAGCGTCACTTGCGGCTGTATGTGCTGCATCAGCATGTTGTAATTTTGTTTCACTGAGTTGACACTCACTACGGGCTTTTTGTTCCGCTAAATTCGCTTGATGGGCAAGTGTCTTGTAATGCTCTAATTGAGACGCAACTTGGCGATACTGATTGTCAGCATCCATTTGCACTTGCTTAGCCTGTTCAAGGTTACTTTCAAGCGTTGCGTGGTGTTCTAGCAAATCTTCTAGGCGCAATTGTTGGTTTTCTTGTTGCTGAACGACACCTTGCATTTGCTCTTTAAGCGACGTTTTGCGCAGCTGTAATTTAGCCAGTTGATTTTGCCACTGCGTTTGCTGCTCAAGGAGCATGTCTCTGCGAGTACTTGCTGAGGCAATTTGCTGCGCAACGTGATGAATACGCTCTCTGTGTTGCTCTTTTTCAGCGATGAGCGTGTTCTTTTTGGTAAGGTGACTGTCGAGCTGCTGTTGCTTGTCTGCGATTTGCTCATTGAGCTCTTCATCAAGTTCCTCTGCATCACTCAACTGGGCATGTTTTAACAGCAGTGAGTTGTCCGTGTCTTTTTTTGCATCAGCTTGAAAATTACGACCATAAATACAGCCCTTTTCATCAATCACGGCGAGCCAATATGGATCCGCTAGAATCGCTTCATCAAACGTTGCTTGAAATGCAAATCGTGTCAGCAATTCAGGGTAAATCCCCTGTTCAATGTATTGTGCTAATGAATGATCAGGCACAGCAAGGGTCTGTGACCAAACACTATTAGGCTGCGCATTTTTGCTGACCTGTAAATGCTCAAGACCCAGTAAAGCTTGCTCAACGAGAGGCTCAAAACCTGGCGTTACTTTTAATTGCGATAATAAAGAAGTGCGGTCACTGTCAGCATGCTCACTCAGGACTGAACTCAGTGCCGCAATACTGGCTTTATTTTCATTGCTGTGTTGTTGCACCCGTTGTAGTGCTTGCGCTAACTGTGCTTGCTCTGTCTCTGTTTGCACTAGATTTTGTGTCAGCCGATTCAGAGCCGTTTGCTGTTGAGCAAGTTCCTTGGTGAGCGCTTGGATATGAGTTTGCTGCTCAGTAATCTGCGTCGCAACAGGAGTCGCTTCAAGCTCACTGATTTCGTCCGTAAGCTGTTTAAGCTGTGTCTCTAGTTGGTCGATGGATTGCGAAAAATGCGCCAGCTGATTTTTGGCTACTGTCACCTCACTACTGAGCGTTTGACTTTGCTCTAATGCACGCTGGTATTCCTGTGAAGCTGTATGTCTGTGCTGATGTTGTTCTGATGCGTGAAGTTCAACTTCGGCCACGTGCTCTGCACATAATAAACTTTGCTCTATCGCTTCTTGTAACTGCTCTTGCAGTAAAGAAGCCGCAGCGTGTTGCTCAGCCTGCAACTCTTTGTTTTGCAATTGCAGTTGCTGCTGCTTAATCAAGTTTTGACTAATATTTTGCTGCTGTTGCTTTAAGCTGATTTGTTGCTGCTCTTTACGCGTTAACTCAGTGTGAGTTTGGTGCTGCGCGTGTTGTGCATCTTGTAATTTTTGCTGCTCAAGCTGTACTTGATTCTCAAGGCTCGCTAAAACATCATCATGACCAGAGTGGGCTTCTTTAAAAAACTGTATTTGTTCTTTAAGCTTATCTATTTCAGCAGCCTTATCAACTTGCTGTTGATGCAGCTTTTGCCACTTTAAAACCGCAATTTGCCCTTTTAGAGTCCGCTCTGTGGCTTTTAACTCACGGTATTTTTTCGCGTCGACTGACTGTACAGCAAGTTTATCGAGTTGCGTTTGTAACTCTTTACGAACATCCAGTAAGCGCTCAAGGTTTTCGCGAGTACTTTTAATACGGGTTTGTGTTTCGCGTCGGCGCTCTTTGTATTTAGACACCCCCGCGGCTTCTTCTAAAAACACACGCAAATCGGCAGGCTTACTCTCGATTAGTCGCGATATCATGCCTTGTTCTATAATGGCATAGCTTCGCGGCCCAAGCCCTGTTCCCAAGAAAATATCAGTAATGTCGCGCTTACGACATTTGCTGCCATTAAGAAAATAAATAGATTGCCCATCACGCGTTACCAAACGCTTAATAGCAACTTGGTTCCTGTCAGCAAACGTATTCGGTAAATGACCACTGGTATTATCAAAAATTAGCTCAACAGAGGCCTGTGAAATCGGCTTACGATTGGTTGAGCCATTAAAAATAACATCGGTCATGGCATCGCCACGTAAGTTCTTCGCTGAACTTTCACCAAGCACCCAGCGCACCGCATCAATAACATTTGATTTGCCACAGCCGTTAGGCCCGACAACACAAGTCATTTGATCAGGAAATGGGATTTTAGTGGGTTCAACAAACGATTTGAAACCCGCTAACTTTATGGTGCTTAAGCGCATCTAGTTGTTTTACCGATTTTTATTATTATTCTGCAATTTAACTCATTTTATAACAAAAGGTTAAGCGTGACGTTTAAAATTATCTAAAATAATGCCTGTTGCCATGGCTACGTTCAGCGATTCAGCCTGACCATAAGCAGGTATGGTTATTTTATCAGTGACCAGCTTTTCACAATCTGGGCGAATACCGTGCGACTCACTGCCCATTAAAAGAACAGCATCTTGTTTAAGCTTTGCTTGATGAATATTATCACCCGCTAAAAAAGCCCCATAAACGGGCAGGTTTAAGCTCGGTAAATAGCACGTTAAATCGGTTTGCGACACTGTCACACGGGCAAATGACCCCATGGTTGCACTAATGGTTTTTGGATTATATGCATCGGCACTGTCTTGGCTTGTCACTATATGGTTAATTCCATACCAGTCCGCCACGCGAATAATTGTGCCTAAGTTACCGGGGTCTGATACGCCGTCTAGCGCTAAAATAAGGCCCGAGGTGGGTAATGCTTGCTGCTTTGGCATATCAACAACAGCAATGGCTGCGTTATTGGTCACCAAGGTGCTGGCTTTCGTTAGACTGTCTTCATCGGCTTCGATAATTTGATGGGCTGCAAGTGCTGAGCGATGCGCGGCAATAAACGCGGGGGTTGCGAATATATTTGCGATACTCAAACCACTGTTTAATAACTCAAGGACATTTTTTTCACCTTGAACTAAATACTGGTTGTATTGCTTGCGGTATTTCTTCTGACCTAATGCTCGAATAAGTTTCAGTTGGTTTTTTGAAATCATAACAGCCTCATAAAATGAAGCCGTTAGTATACCCAAACCACCTAAAGATGCGAGTTTCAGTTAGAATTAAACGCGATTTAGGCAGGCATTAATTGCAAAGTGTGATTATTCCGATATTTAAATCTTTAAATCATAAAAATCACCGTTAAACCGACTACAGGGGGTGTCTCGCGGTGAATGATGTATCGCACAGTAAGAGCGCACTTAAAGTCGCAGACCGTGCCAATTGCTTTCCCCAATCGGCACGTGTGAATAGGCTATAAGCTATTAGCTAATTTTTGTTAGCCATTCATTTAACCATGGCTCAGTTACCGGCCACGGTTCAAAGTCTTCACAGGCATCAATTTCAAGGCGATGACCAACAGGCTTTGCCTGTAAATCACGAAATAGTTCATCAAAACTGCGCCCTGCCCCACAAAATGTATCACCATAGCTGCGGTCACCCATAGCGATAATGCCATACTGCTTGCCTGTTAACATGGGGAATTGATCATTTAATTGGCTGTACAATGTCACTAAATTATCAGGAATATCACCTTGGCCTGTGGTCGAGGTAATCACCAATATATGTGATGCAGCCAGCATGTCTTCTACTGTGCCATTTTCAATAAGCTGTGCTTGGTGCGGTGACTTTTCAATCACCTCAATTACTTGCTCACTTAAACGCTCTGCACCGCCGTACACACTGCCGACAAAAATACTAATGGTTGCCATAATAATCCTTTTCTTCTGTTGGCCAGCCTAGTTGCTGGCAAATCGTTAACATCGCCTCTCCAAGGGGGGCTCTAATCGTTATTACTTGTTTATTATAAGGGTGCACAAACTTTAGCTCAGACGCAAATAACATCAGACGACGCAGCTGAAAGTGCTCTCTAAAAAATTGGTTATGTTGGTTATCACCGTGGTTTACATCACCAATGATCGGTAGCGATAAATGTTTTAAATGCCGTCTAATTTGGTGCTTTCGCCCCGTTTTAGGAAAACACTCCACTAGCGAATAACGCACAGTGGGGTATTTACCAATTGGGATCGGCAAAGCAGCTTGGTGCAAGCAGTTAAAGTGAGTTTGCGCCTCTTGTGCAGCCTTATTTTGATCAGCAAACTTATCGGCTATTTTATCGAGTTCTTCTTTTAAAGGCTTATCAAGGAAGATTGACTCATTTAAAAAGCCCCTAACCAAGGCTAAGTAACGCTTTTCTATTTGCCCATCAATAAACAATTGATTCATGTCTCGAGCCGCTTCTGAGCTCAATGCAAACAATAAAACACCTGAGGTGGGTCTATCTAAACGGTGCACCGGAAACACATGTTGACCAATTTGATCACGTAGCATTTGCATGGCAAATTGTGTTTCGTGTTTATCTAAAAATGAGCGATGCACCAGTAAACCAGACGGTTTGTCTATTGCGATATAATTTTCGTCGCGATATAAAACCGTTAACTCTTCATAGTGCGGTTTAACAATTTCATCCATCTTGGTTATCACTCAAATGCTGATCAAGCTTTAGTAAAACACTAATAACATCATGGCCACCGGCATGTTGTGCCAGCATCATTTCAGCCATAGGCGCAATAGCAAAGTTTCGAGGCAATGGCTGGTTATTGGTGATTAACATCTGCATTTTTTCAATAAATACAAATTGTAACCACTGCTCAAACGCCATGGTGTCATGACAAAACGGAACAGATGAATTTAATGCTGCAGGATCAATTGCAGCTGTTTGCCATAGTTCATGACGTTGGAGTGTCGTTTGTAATTCGCGCAGCAGCGCCAAAGTCTGTTGATACATTATATAACTCTTAAAACCTTTGGACTTATTATACCCTGTTCCAAGGCGCCATGGTATGGCGTATAATTCGCATCTTATAACGATTTATAAACGACGATTGGGATTTTATGACAGAGCAAATTGCTACTTTAGGGCAACTTCTTGATGCTGCGGGCACTACATGGCGTGCTTTTGATATTGGTAGACACATCACTAAGTTAGACAAAAA
Organism: Pseudoalteromonas lipolytica; assembly: GCF_900116435.1. Classification (GTDB taxonomy): domain Bacteria; phylum Pseudomonadota; class Gammaproteobacteria; order Enterobacterales; family Alteromonadaceae; genus Pseudoalteromonas; species Pseudoalteromonas lipolytica. The sequence continues at coordinate 17,664 of NZ_FPAZ01000003.1, forward strand.
ACAATTTCTTGCGATTGAAGAAACTAAAATCCCTTACCCTTACCCACTTGCAGGTCACGCTTGGCTTGCGATTCAGTTTTGGGATGTCAAAGCATCCAAAGAGCCTTATGTCTGGTTTTTGAAGTTCCCACTCGATGAACAAAGCCGTTTAGTCAGTGCCAGCCGTGATCATTTTGCGAACATGGTCATCGAAGCATTAGGTACCGAAATTACCGGTGAAAATGCCGAAGGCAAGCTCGACAATAACCCGTATGTATTTACACCAAACGCCAATAAATTGGCCGCATTTAATGCCCAAGTTAAGTGCTTACTCAAACAAAGTGCATCGCAATATTATGAATATGCACAACTTTATTTTTCTGGCACCCTAGGTTTTGAAAATTGGCAAAGTGTTGCTGTACAAGGCATTGCTGATTTTGCAATGCGATTAGACAACGATAAAAACCTAACTAACTTGCAATCAGCGTGGCCGCAACTGCCTGTTGAAGTGTTACAACCACTCAGCGCTATGCTTGAACACGTTACAATTCCTCCCGCTTTTGCGGAGCAACTTTTAGCTTATGGCTTAAATGCCATAGAGCAAAAAGATGAGATAGCACTCGTCGCCGCACTTCGCAGTATATCAAAAGCATCAGCACAAGGTTTAACAGCCCAACTGGTTGATGCCGTATTGAACTCTGAAATGAACACGCATTCAGATGTGCTTTTAACCATTGCCGGACGTTGCTTTAGTACCTTAGAAGATCCTGCGCGCCTACATGTTTTTATGGATTGTTGTGCGCATCACACCGATATCGAACAGTTGTTTGTGAGTATTTTCACAGACCTAGTTGCAATTCCAACTATTCGACCTCACTTATTAGGTTTGTTACGTTTAGAAAATCGCAGCGAAACACTCGCGCGAGCAATAGGAAGGTTATTTTCGTAAATGGCAGGTTTATGGACACTCATCATTATTGGCAGCATTATCTATTTTTTTTGGTTAAACAGAAAAGTAGCTGAGGCCGCCAATCTTCATGCACAAAGGCAAATTGAACAGTTAAATGTGCAATTGGTGAGTGTTGCATGTAATAAGCGACGTATTGGCATTCTAAAAAATGGCAAACCCGGCATCAAAAGCGAGTTTATTTTTGAATTCTCAAGTGATGGGGAAAGTGTCTATCAAGGTGTGCTGTTTATGGAAAATGAAATGCTGAAAAGTGTGGTGATACCACCGCATAAGATTTAAGTTGCGAGTTGCGAGTTGCGAGTTGCGAGTTGCGAGTTGCGAGTTGCGAGTTGCGAGTTGCGAGTTAACAATACTAAGTTGCTCAGCTAAAAATACAACCCCATAAAGAACTAAGGCGTAGCTTCAAGCCACGCCCCAATCTTGCTACTTCCATGATAAAGTATCCGTACTTTTGCCGAAGCTGCCGTTTTCATCTATCCCCTGAACGGGTATACATCCGATACACCCACCATGCAACATCATGTCACATTTAACACATCCTAGTGTCGTCCACTTTCCTTCACTGGCTATCCTCTACGTTTCCAAACGCTCCTTTAGCTTCCTGCTAATATCATCCCTTGGTCAATCCTTTTCAATTGCTCCGCAATTGTACTGCGTCCTGGCAGTGTCCTTATTCGTCCTTGCCTTCCTTAGAACTTGTCCTTTTGCTTCCTGCTTAAGCATCATGCTTGGTGTGCCATAATCCTAATCCTTGGCATCAGTTCATTCATTGAACCTGTGTCTTCTTGACATGGTTAAGTTTAGAGAATTCCTGAGATGTAGATAGGCATAAAAAGTAATTTTTCTTAAGTCACAAAATTGCAAAAAACAATAAATCCTTATAAATCATTTAAATAAGTCATTTTAGGTACAAAAATAACTGTATTAAAGTGATAATACTCACAGCAATGTAAGAGAAATCGCACACACTACTTTCCAAAACGTCCCAATTACTCTTTCGCCGCTTTGAACATTAACTCACCTTCGACCTGATTAAAGCTTAATGCTTTAAAGACTTCGAACCCTTCGGAACTAAAGAATTCACGCTGCTCACCACGTGTGACAAATACGGCTAAACCCGATACTTGTTGGTGGCTGTCTACTAAATCATCTAGTCCTCGAAGTAAGTAACGCCCTAAACCTTGCCCCTGAAAATGAGGGTCTACAGCGATAAAAGCTAAAAACAAATACTGCCCTTTTTCAGCTAACATTTCACGAATTGTGCGCTCTTTTTCAATAAGTTGATTTGTCTGTAAATATCCTGCACTAAGCATTAACTTTAAACGCCAGTGCCAATAGCGCTCTGCTTGTAACTCACTGGATGAATCAAACACACATGCAATGGCTTTTAATCGGCTTTGCGAGTACAAACCAATTAAAGGTTGTTTTTCTTGCCAAAAGCTCGCGAGCTCTTCACGTACTAAAGCGCGTAGTTTGGTTTCATACTTACTGGGATTATCTTCTTTGTAGCCCAGCACATTCTGAAGTACGGGGTCATCATGATAGGCTTGGTAAATAAGACTAGCGGCCGTGCTGATATCTTCAGCACTTAGGTATTGCACACGTAAGGTCTCGGGTTCAGCAACAGTTGTCATACTCATCCTTTTCTGTGTTTTATTATTTTTAGTACTAGACTATAAGGTATATACCCAAGCGCGATTAAAGACAAATTCAGCGTGAGTTAAACTGCTGTTCATCATTATTATGGTTGAGCAGTAATAAAGACCGCCATACACAAGGAGCAGAATTATGGATACGACAAAACATGATATTTCGACCTTATTTGCACAATTAGGTTTACCCAGCAAAGAAAGTGAAATCGATGCATTTATTGCCTCGCATCAGCTGTCTGATACCACCCTACTACAGGAGGCTCCATTCTGGGACGAAGCTCAGCAACATTTTCTAGCAGAATCTTTAGCTGAAGATGGGGCGTGGAGTGAGGTTATTGATGAATTAGACGCCCGATTGCGTCAATAAACACACGATTAGTTATCCATAACCTAAAATCTACCAATTTTGGGTTATGGATAAGGAAAGTAATTTCACATCACCTCTATTATTGCTACCATACGCGCGCATTGCAGCCCATACGCTACAGTGCTTTTTATTCTTTAATCAGAGTTTATACAAAAATGAATGCCGTTGTATTTGATGCAATTAAAACCCTTCTTGATGAAGGTAAAACCCCTACAGTTGCGCTAACAAAAAGCAAACTATCACAACCGATGCCAATGCCTGTAATTATTGCAGCTGTTAGTCAGTATAAAAACAATCCGGATTCAATTAAAAATTTTATTAATAACCCGTCAAATGAACATGTTAGTGCGCCAAAAGAAAGTCAATTAGATCGTATTGAAGCAAAACTAGATAGGTTATTAGCATTACTTGAGAAAAAATAATGTTTGTTGTCGATCTGACTTTTGATTGCTACCAAGATACCACCCTAGAGCTTGCTGAACAGGCAATAAACCGCCTTGTGAATGCATTGCGATTTAATGGCCAAATAATTGGTGATGAATTCCCCACTGTTTTAAAAGATGGCTATTTTATTACGCGTGTTATGTGCCCAACCGAAGATGCGATGCACCCGCTTAACAACAGCCCGTTTGTTAAACACAGCATTGAGCAACTGCACTCGGCGGGATTGTTAGCGCCTAAAGTGAAAGTGATCGGCCAAGATATACATTCAAATGGGGCTGACGCGTGTCAGGACCCATCGTGTTATATTTTATACACCACTTATGTGCATACCTGCAGCCCACTTTATTGTGGTGATGACTTTTTGCCTGTCCCCCTGTTTCGTATTCCAGCCATTGCTAATGGTGATTACAAAACACTGATCAAATGGCAAGAAGACTGGCAAGCATGCGATCAAATCCAGATCAATGGCGCTACGCGTTGCGAGTTTCCAGCCCTTGAGGAAATGGCGAGCACACAAAGTGATTTGTATCGTCGTGGTAAAGACATTACTAAGCGAATAAGTTATTTGACTAAAAAACCTGTCTACTATTACTTATATCGTGTTGGTGGTATTGATAAAGAATCAGAACTCAAACGACGTTGTCCAAGCTGTGATGGTGACTGGAAACTGCCTGAGCCATGGTTTGGCTTATTTGATTTTAGATGTGAGCCCTGTGGCCTTGTATCGAATATATCGTGGGATTTTCAGTAAACATAAGGGGCACACAGCCCCTTTTTGTTTATTAAACTATACCAATGCAATGCGCTTAATTAATACCACTGTGCTTAATTAAGTGGTCTATTTTGAGGCAATAAAACCGCGTTGATAACAAGGCAAAAATGTCGTTATTTAGGTGTTGTTCTGCATCCATACAGTCGTAAATCAGACATTTTTAACGCAGGTAGCAACAAGTTTAATCCCTCAAAATGATTAAGTATTATTGCAGGTTGGTATTAAACCGTTACCATATCTAAAAACTCACTAATGCTGTTAGCAAGTACATGGTGCGGTTTTTTGCCCACGTATTCTAAACACACCTGACCGTTTTCAACTAACACCGTAATCAGCAAATCATCTTGCTCTGTGAGGCCAATAAATACGGTCTCAGGCTGTTTTAACTTACGTTTCATAAGCACATGCCCGGTAATATTTTGTTGCAGGCGGCTAAAATCGTCTTCATTCCATGCTTGTAATAACTCAATATGATGATCGTTTATATTTAACAGCACGTTGCCCGCATAAAGGTGGCCAAATAACGCATTTAACCCTTCAGGGAAGCGAAGCTCAAGCGCACTGGCTAGGTCATCTAAAGAACCTGCTGGCTGCTGCGCAACGGCACGCCATTGAATTAAACCTTGCTCGTCCACTTCACCGTGTTCACAAGGACTTGGCCAAGCGGTGTCATGTTCAATGACAGGAAACTTTCCTGTACGCTCTAGGCATTTTTCACTAAATGCTTGGTGTAACTTATCCAGTTTTGAAGAAACAGACATACTGCGAAACTCATTAGCTTTAGGTATAATGCCGTTATTGTAACCACAAAAGTGTAAAGATGACAGATTACAGCAACTCCCCCGAACTAAAAAACAGCGTGCTTGGTAAGTCAACGGACTATGTTGATACCTATACACCTAGCTTGTTGTTTCCTATTGCCCGTAAACTAAACCGCGATGCACTCGGTGTGAGCGAAGATAACTTACCTTTTAAGGGCCAAGATATTTGGACAGGCTATGAATTATCATGGCTAAATAGTAAAGGTAAGCCGATGGTTGCTGTCGCTACATTCGTGTTTCCTTGCCAAAGTAGTCATATTATTGAATCAAAGTCATTCAAGCTTTATTTGAATAGTTTTAACCAAACTCGCTTTACATCGACTGAAGAAGTGCACCAAGCACTTACACGCGATTTGTCAGCGGCGGTGAATGCAAACGTGAACGTTACTTTGTATCGTGCAGATGATCATAATTGCTTACCATTTAGTGCGCTACCGGGTGAGTGTATTGATGATCTCGATATTGAAATCTCAAGTTATGACATTGATGCAACATCACTTTGCCATAGCCATGATGAAAAGGTATCTGAAACCTTACACAGCCACCTTTTAAAGTCGAACTGTTTAATCACCTCTCAGCCAGATTGGGCCAGCGTGATCATTCGTTACACCGGCCAAGCAATCAGTCACGAAGCCTTATTAAAGTATTTGATTTCGTTTAGAACTCACAATGAGTTCCACGAACAATGTGTTGAGCGTATTTACTGTGACTTAATGCAGCACTTAAACATTGATGAGCTTGAAGTGTATGCTCGCTATACACGCCGAGGTGGTTTAGATATCAATCCTTATCGCTCGACGAATCAAGACGCAACCCCCTTTAACGTGAAAATTAATCGCCAATAAGCAGAACTCAAGCAATAAAAAACCGAGTAACTCGGTTTTTTATTGCTTATCTAATCGTTAAGCAGCATTGCAGAAGAGATTAACGCGTCGATTTCTTTTTAACAGCCCAGCTTCGTTACTCATCGTTGAAGATCGCAACATACGTTGGTGTTGTATTTGATTTACTCGCGCGATACATGCCAGCAGTATTAAACGGCAAACTAATATTGCCTTTCGTATCAATAATAATTACACCGCCAGTGCCACCAACAGGCATTAATACATCGTGGATGACTTCGTTACCCGCTTCAGCAATCGTTTTACCTTGGTATTTCACACGTGCGCAGATATCTGCGGCAACGTTGTAGCGAATAAAGTACTCGCCATGGCCGGTTGCCGACACAGCACACGATGCATTTTCGGCAAAGGTGCCCGCACCAATCACAGGCGCATCACCAACGCGTCCAAAGCGTTTAGCTGTCATTCCCCCCGTTGAAGTACCTGCCGCAATGTTGCCATTTTTATCTAGTGCAACGGCACCAACCGTGCCCATTTTGTAATTAACAGGTAACGCTTTATGTGCTGCTTGGTAATCTTTGCTGGTCACTTTCTCTTTATCGAGTTTTTCTTTGGCTTTTAGTAAAGCTTCATATCGGTCTTCGGTATCAAATAAATTATTTTCAACCAATGGCATGCCCTGAGTTTTTGCAAACTCTTCGGCTCCTTGGCCACTTAACATCACATGCACCGATTTTTCCATCACTAAACGCGCTAGATTAATGGGATTTTCAATATGCTTTACACCAGACACGGCACCGGCTTGACGAGAACGGCCATCCATAATTGACGCATCTAATTCGTGTGTCCCGTCGTAGGTATATACCGCACCACGCCCTGCATTAAAATAAGGTGAATTCTCAAGTACATTGATTGCCGCAGTGATGGCATCTAAGCTTTCTCCGCCTTTTTCTAACACAGAATAGCCTGTTTCAACCGCCTCTTTTAATTTTGCACGGTAGGCTTTTTCTTGCTCTGGGGTAAAACGGCTTTTCTCGATGGTTCCCGCTCCACCATGAATGGCAATAGCGAATGGTTGCTCTGCTGAGTAAGCAAACGTGCTTGTCGTTAACGCACTGAATGCAACGACTGAAGTGAGTAATGTTCTTAGCATAGTGGGCACTTAAATTGAGTGTATTTTGTAAGTCCAATGTGAATAATTTACGACTGTTTTTCAAGCTTTAACCGACGAAAGAAACAAAAAAAGCGCCTAATGGCGCTTTTCTGTTTGCTGTTTAAAATTAAGCTTTAGCCGCTTTTAAACGCGCTAAACGTGCTACTTGATGAGTAGACGTTAAGAAAGAGTAGATAGGTGCTAGGTAACCACGTTTACGAAGGTCTAAGAACTCTTCATCGCTTAATGAGTTAAGTTTTTTCTCATCAACCAGGTAGATACCGTTAATGTCTTTCTTCTCACCTTTGATTTCTACTGTTAGCGTTTGTGCTACAAGTAGTTCTTTATCTGCAAGGTATTTAGTGAATGCTTCAGTTACTTGAGAAAACTCGATGAAAGAAACAAGCGCTTCTTTACGACGTTTAAGGTACTCAGTTTCTTCACCATTTTCGAAAAGTGCATTACCAGTTTCTTCGCTAACTAAAGGGCTTGCTTCGTCGATAACGATGCCAAATTGGTCAGCTTCTGGGTGCTTAACAAGACCCAGTGGGTAGCGAGTCATTGCCATTGGTGCAAATGCAGCTGTCCACTTGTCGTCTTGAATGAAAAGGTTTTCACCTGGCTCTAGACCAAATAACGCAACGGCTTGAAATTGACCTGACTCGTTGTTTTTAACAAATGCCATTGGGAATTCATTTGCGATACGTGCAAATTCGTGTGCAACCACAGGAACTAAATGCTGAGTTTTCATGAACTCAATATTGATGCCGTTTTGAATTTTAGTGTTGGCATGTTTTTCGTTATGTAAAGGCTGTACTTGTTGCTCCGCCATGATACTGCTCCATTAAATTTTATAATATGTTTTTTGCTGTTAGTGCCCAAAGCCTATAGGTTTTGGCAACAAAAAGGAAGTGAAAATTTTGTGGCAGTTTGTAGCAATACAAGCAACCACTGGTAACAAAATACACTACAACTTTTTAGATGGCATCAGCAGAAAGGTTTATTAGGCGCTGGAATTGTCCAAGTGACATTAAATGCGCATATATAGCTTCTAGCATGCCATTTTTTTGCAACATTAAAAGGTCATCATCACCTAAAGACTTAAGAAGGTCGCGATCTACCGCATAAAGTCCTAAGATTTGTTTTTTATTACCGTCACCAAGATCATACTTAAACGGAAACTCTGCCAATAAACCTAATTCACGTAACTTATTTAAAAAGTGTTCTGACATCGCTTCTTGTTCTGCTATGTTTTTAAGTTGGGCTTGTTTCGATCTTAAATAATCTGATGGTTCGCCGTTAGCATTAAAAAGCGCTATACCTTCTTGCTCATCATTTAAGGCTGACGAGTTTACGGCCATCATTACATCGCCATTTTCCCCTTTAGCTAGTGAAAATGGGTACTTTGAAATATGTTGTGGTATATAAATCGAATCAAATTTCCCTTTTTTCATGAATACATTTTTACCCGCTTCAAGCCCTAATACAGCAACCATTAAGAAGCGTTCTTCATTATTGGATGACTTCATAAAACAAATGGGAAAATTTAGGGCAACCTTAGCCAATTCACTTGGTATCACATTAATTACATGTTGCGACGCAATATGGGGATAATATATATCAATATCTATGTGATAATTTTGATGCTGATCCACACTAAAAATTTCATAAACCTCTGACATAACTCGCTCTTTAATTGTTATAATTAATTTTAAATTAACATGTATTATCGGCCATTAAAAGCATGGAATTAAAAAGAATAAAAGCAGAAAGCACAACCCAACTTAAAAGCCATTTAGAATCATCAGAAAAGCCTGTAATTATAACAAATCTTTTTAGTGATTGGCCTTGCATTTCTTTAGCGAAAGAGTCGCCACTTAAATTTTTAAGAAGTCTAATGTCGCAAGCCAATAATGTGAATGTAGATACATTATTAATTAGAAAAGAACACAATGGAATAATCGGTTACTCTGATGAGAGCTTTAACAATCATACTTTTACTAAATATGAAGTACCCTTGCAATCAGTTTTAAAAAGGTTGACTATTGATTACAACAAGGTTGATATCGATAGAGTCGCGATTCAAAGTGCATTATTATCTGAATGCCTGCCAAATTTTAGCACCCTTAATCCATCACCTGATTTCTTAGAAAGTATTACACCTAGAATTTGGTTAGGTAACGAAACCACAGTCCCTGGGCACTATGACACAGAGCACAACATAGCACTAAACCTTTGTGGTAAAAGAACTTTTTATTTACTCCCAACGCATGCTATCTCTTCTTTGTATCTAGCACCGATTGACCGCGCAATCACAGGACCAGCAATAAGTTTAGTCGATTTTGAAAACCCAGATCTAGATAAGTTTCCTAAATTCAAGTCTGTCCAAAATCAAATAGTTACAGCAAATTTACAAGCTGGTGAGGCATTATATATCCCTCCTTTATGGTGGCATAATGTAAAAGCTAAAGATAAATTTAATATGCTAGTTAACTATTGGTGGAAGGATGATTTTTTATTAAAAAATACGACTCAACAACCTTCTGATAGTTTACTACACACATTATTAACGATAAGAAACCTGCCAAAACAACAAAAATCCGGATGGCAATCTATATTTAATTATTACATCTTCAATAATGATGAAAATACTTATGAAAAAAATAATTACAATGGAATATTATCAGCAAGCAAGGATGATATAAAAGATATTGAAGAAGTCATAATAAAAAGAATTAACAAACAAAAACGCCGCTAAAGTTAGCGGCATTTTTATTTTTAACTATTAATATTAGAAGCGGAAATTCGCACCTAATACAAATCGACGACCATTTTCATAAATTGATAAAACACGGTCTTTACTTGTATTATACTCAACCACTTTTTCATTAGTTAAGTTAATACCTTCAAAAACAACTGAAATATTATCGGTGACATTTACAGTTGTACTGAAGTCTAGTTGACCATAGTCATCATTCCATAGCTCTGCGCCTGAAGAGTGTAAACCTTTGTACCATTCAGTGCGGTAGTTATACATCGCGCGAACTGAGAATAAGTCACTTTCATAGTATGCCGAAGCATTTAACATATTTTCAGATGCCCCCAAAACTAAGCCTGAACCTGGGTTATTAACATCACGTTCGCCATCATTATTTGCATCTGTGTAAGTATAGTTAGCTGATATACCAAAACCACTTCCTAAATCATACTGCAATGTAGCTTCTAAACCTGTTGTTGTACCACCTGGGCCATTTTCAGGACGTGTAACTCTAGCAGTAACCCATTTATCAGTTTTTTGGTCATAAAAATCTTGATTGTATGTACCTGATGTCTGATAGCTTTCAATATCTTTGTAGAATAGCGTAATGGCAAAAAGTGATGCATCATCAAAATAATATTCCCATGCAGCATCAAACTGATTTGCTAATTGAGGGTCTAAATTAGGGTTACCCGCTTGTGCTGTTGGGTTATCTTCCTCTAAATCGCCAGGTGCGGTAATTGGTGAAATATCAAAGAAGTTAGGACGAGCCATCGTTCTTGCCGCTGATAGACGCACAATTTGGTCTTCCGCTAGATCATATGACAAGTTAAAGTTAGGAAGAATTTCCGTATAACTGCGAGATTCAGTTACCCATTCAAGCGTTGACGGAACTAAATCTGGGTTTAACCCTGGGTTATCAACTGTTAATAGGCCAGATGAATCCGAAGAGAATAAGTAGCCCGAAGAGTCTTGATCTGTCTTCGCGACACGAACACCTAGGTTACCACGATAATCATCACCAGAGAAATCACCCTGTAAATAGAATGATGTTTTCTTCTCTTCAACCTCAAATATTTCACCTAGCACTTTATGTGCAGCATATGATGCGTCTGGACCTAAGCCAAGTTCAAGCATTTTAGCGCTGTTATGTGTTAATTGCTGTGTAATATCACCATTAACAACATCAGCACCTACACTATCAGATCCTAAAGCAAGATCACACTTAGCCAAAGTAGGACAATCAGTGCTAATGATTTGAGTCATGTAGTTAGGGCTTACACCATCATTTGCATAACCCCAATGCCAACTGTAAGCTTCTCTATCTTGAGTACGCTTCTGATCACGATACTTAACACCCACTTTAACAGCAGTAAATGCCCCCATATCTACTGGAATATCAAAGTCTACTTGAGCATATGATTCTTCATCTGTAGTAGGTTTATTCCCCCCCCAAATCCAACCACCGTTAAATTTAGAAGGATCTGTACCATCGATGCCTGCATTAACTGTAGGTGTGCTTCCCGTTAAATCGAAATTGTAATTACCTTGCCCACCATACTCCCAAGACGTTTCATTCAAAGTACCACCTTCTGCTTCAGTAGTACCTAATTCAACGTTCATATTGAAAGAATCGGTCGCAAAATCAATATCTAAATGAATTGAGTTAGTGTCGGTGCTTGAAATACGGTTTATATGATTCCAGCGAACATCAGTACCACCACTACCATATACAGCATTAGCTCCTTCGTAACTCAAAGTAGCGTTAGATGCTGGATTCATAAGTAAGTAGTTTGAGTTTGTGTTATTCACATCCATATTTGAATCTAAAATATTTAGAGTCGCACTAAATGAATCGGATGGCGCAAATTGAATTGCACTAAAAAATGTTGTTCTTTCACGATCTTGACGGAATACTGGTACACCCATGGTACGTGGTGTATACGTACCATCATCTTGCGCATCCCAACCAAGAACTTCAAAACCTTCACGGCGCACAGTACGATCTGATTTAGAACCCGAAACTAAGATACCAAACTTTTCATCTTCATTTTTCCAAGAAAATAAACCTTCAATTAAAGGGTCATGTTTTTCAGATGTTTCTGAATATTGACTCTGAAGATTTATATAGGTCGTATTTGCATCTAAGTCTAGAGGTTTACGAGTATGAAGAATAACTGTACCACCGATTGAACCTTCGTCTAAACGCGCTTCTGGTGACTTATATACTTCTAAGTTGCTAACAAGCGAGGAAGGAAGCATAGTAAAGTTAAAGCTACGCGAAGGATTATCTAGAATAAACCAATCTGCAGTACCAACGTTTTGACCATTTAATAACGTACGGTTTTTAGTTGGATCTGAACCACGTACCGTAATTTTTTCACCTTCACCAAACTCACGGCTTACACCTACGCCAGTAATGCGTGAAAGTGACTCGGCAACATTTTTGTCTGGAAATTTACCAATATCTTCAGCCGTGATTGAATCTACTACAGCATTGGCAAAGCGTTTGTTATTAATATCAGATTTAGCTGAAGCACGAATACCACGTACTTCAATAACTTCAACGTCTTCTTGAACTTTTGTTTCATCAGCTGCATATGCAGCGCCAGTGAACCCGGCACTCATTACAAGACCGATATTAACTGCTAATAAGCTTTTCTTAAAATTTTTAGCTAACACAGGATTCCCCTTGAATCATTTTGTTGGTTTTTATATCACTTCTGCCCAGTGATGATGACAACGCTGTCATCTAGTAACAAACCATACACTCTAAATTACATTTGTGCTACATCTTTTTGGTGAATTTGTGCAAAAAATTGGCAACAAATAAACAAAGTTATTGATATAGAAGAAAATTAATTATTAGATATTTAAGAATTGTTACATTTAAACGGCGCAAATATAACATGAGTAATGAGGCTGATGACAAGTCACAAATGATAACTTTGTGAAATTGACATCATTTTTGGACTTTTTTGTAAGCTTAACTTGCCAGTGACCACTTATTAACCATAACAAAAAGTTATAATAAACCACTGTTTTTACAATATGTTAGAATTAAAAAAACGTACTATTTTGGAACAGCACTGTCACTGGAAAAGAAATGTTAACTTTTTTCAGGGCAGAAAGAGTCAAGGGTTATGATAATAAAAATCAATATCAATATCAATATCAATGACAGCGTTGTCATTTTTAAGTATAACGAGTCATTCTTACGATGTCTATCGTTTTTATATTTTGTTATTGAAACAAAAAAGCGAGCCTAAGCTCGCTTTAAATACAGAGATGTTGATTAGAAACTAAGGTGCCCAATAAACTTCAATATTAATTGTTGGATGGTTAAGAACTGCTCTAAGTGGCATGTCTGCAACATCACCACCCTCTTTCGCTTGTTTGTATACAGCCAGTTTTTCTTCACCACTGATCAACAGCTTAACCACTTTTGAATGAGCAATCGCTGCAAGCGTTAATGTCATTCTTTCAGTAATTTTACCTGTCACATCACTTTCAATCGCATTTATTGCACACACCAAATCATCAGTGGCAAGCCCATGCTCTAATCCATCAGCGTGTGGAAACAACGATGCAGTATGGCCATCTGGCCCCATTCCCAAAATGGTTACATCAAATGGGCGCTTTAATGTCTGATAAGCAGCTTCACATTGAGCAACACCATTGTGTGCCGTTAACGCATCATTTTTCATTGTAATGAAATTAGCGGCTGCGCCTTTGTTTTGCAATAAGGTGCTGTTGATAAATGCTTCGTTACTTTTGTCATGTGAGGCATCAACCCAGCGCTCATCGACCATTGCAACATCAATATTTTGCCAATCAAGATCAAGGTTAGATAAATGCTTATACGCAGGTGCAGGTGAAGAACCACCCGATACCATTAATACAGCACGGCCATCATCTTTAATGCCTGCAACTAAACGTTGCTCTAAACTTGCTGAAAGCTCAGCTGTTAATTCGTCTTTGCTTGCAAAGAATTTTTCAACAATTGTAGCCATCTTAATTATGCCTTGTCGCCAGTGTTAAACCATACATGGTTATTTTCTTCGAGTAGCTCATCTGCATCTTCTGGGCCCCAGCTACCTGCACGGTATAACGATGGTGCCCCTTTTTCTTGCCAGCGTTCGATAATTGGATCAATCCATTTCCACGCTTGACGAACTTCATCACGATGGATGAAAAGTGATGGATTATTTGCTGCTGCATCTAACATTAAACGTTTATAGGCATCAGAATGGAAACCATTGCTGTAAGCTTGTGATAATTCAATGTTCATTGTCACAGGCTCTAATTGCATTTCAAGGTTATCAAGACGCTTCGACATCAAGGTTAACTGAATTGTTTCTTCAGGTTGTAGTCGGATCACTAAGCGGTTCGGCTCAATATTTCCGACTTTATCGCTGTACACATTGTGCGATACTTTTTTGTATTCAACGACAATTTCAGCACAACGCTTCTTCATGCGTTTACCTGTACGAAGATAAAATGGCACACCCGCCCAACGCCAGTTGTCAATGTGTGCACGAATAGCAACGAAAGTTTCTGTTTTACTTGCCCCTTCGTTTAACTCTTCTAAATAACCAGGGACGATTTTACCGTCAAGGTTACCTGGTACATATTGTCCTCGAACAATATTTGCATCAACATCTTCTGCAACCAGTGGACGCAGTGATTCAAGTACTTTTAATTTTTCAGTACGAATGCTATTCGCTGTTAATTTATTTGGTGACTCCATCGCCACTAAGCAAAGTAACTGCAACAAGTGGTTTTGTACCATGTCACGCAAAGCACCTGCTTTATCATAAAAACCAGCTCGGCTTTCAAGACCCACAGTTTCAGATAAGCTAATTTGAATATTGTCGATAGACTTTGCATCCCACATATTTTCAAATAATGAATTTGAAAAACGCAGCGCCATTAAGTTTTGTACGGTTTCTTTACCTAAATAATGATCGATACGGAAAATTTGCTCTTCAGTAAAATACTCAGCGATTTTGGCATTAATTTCTTCTGCAGACGCACCGCAATAACCAATTGGCTTTTCTACAACAACACGTGAAGTTTCCGTGATAAGCCCTTTTTTAGATAAAATTTCACAACAACTACCGTACACGGCAGGAGGAAGCGAAAGATAAAAAACACGAGACTTGTCGGTATCGTGTTCATCTAAAATATCTCTTAATTTATCCCAGTCATCATCGGCTTCTGTCACATTAGAGACAACGGGTACTAAATATGCTGAAAAGGCTTTCCAGTCTTTTGCGTTAAACTCGCCTTTTCCTAAGAAGTCTTGTAATGCTTTGTGCGCAGTTTCTATGTATTCTTCACATTTGCTTTGCTCACGTACGGTAGGAAGGATACGTGAACCTTGAGGAAGGTTGCCCTCTTGATAAGCGCGATACATGGCAGGAAGTAATTTGCGTAACGCAAGATCACCACCGCCCCCAAAAATTACGATATCAAATGGATTTAGCATATATCACTCTCTACATTGGCAATGCCATTTAGTTCACTTCATGTTGTATGGCAGTGCGTATTGTTATACGGATGATTTGGCCGTGTTAGCAGGTTCCCTTAACAAAGCCTGTTGAATTTTTTGTAAGTAGCTTACTCATTATTCTTATAGTGTGCTGAAGTAAATGAGTCTTAGGGGCTCTGTAAATCCTCTCACAAAAATACAGGCCCTAAGAACTCCAGCGCTACCCGTTCAAAGGTATTTTTTTTGCAGCAATGCTGCGAATCTGTTACTGCTTACGATGTGTTTTGTAGTAAGCGATCAATCCGTTGGTTGAGCTGTCATGAGGATGGCTCACTGAGTCATCACATAATTCAGCTTCAATTTTAGAGGCAAGTCCTTTACCTAGTTCAACGCCCCATTGGTCAAATGAACAAATTTCTAAAATAATGCCTTGGCAGAAAATCTTATGCTCATAAAGCGCAATTAAACGACCCACTGTTTTTGCATCTACTTTGTCTAGTAGCATTGACGTTGTTGGGCGATTGCCTTGATGAATCTTATGATTCAGTAATTCTGCAATTTCGGCTTCAGATTTACCTTTCGCGGTCAAATCTGTTGTTACTTGCTCTGCATCGACACCGGCCATCATGGCTTCTGTTTGTGCAAAGAAGTTTGATAATAAAATATCATGGTGTTTGCCAACATTCACTTGCGGCTCAATTGACGCAATAAAGTCAGCTGGCACAATCACATTACCTTGGTGTAAACATTGGTAAAATGCGTGTTGGCCATTAATACCTGTCATACCCCAAATGATTGGAACTGTTGTATACGGTACAGTGTCCCCTGCAAAGTTAACATGCTTACCGTTACTTTCCATTTCGCCTTGCTGTAAGTACGCAGGTAGCATATGCAGTGCTTGATCATACGGTAAAATAGCGTGCGACGTATGACCTAAAAAGCTCGTATTCCACACACTTAAAAGTGCCATTAATAAAGGAATATTAGTTTCAAAGTCAGCATTTTTAAAATGCTCATCAACTTCAAACGCACCTTCTAATATCGCTTCAAACGCGTCGAAGCCTAGGTACAACGCGATTGGTAATCCTATCGCACTCCATAAAGAAAAGCGACCACCGACCCAATCCCACATTGTGAATACGTTTTCATCAGCAATACCAAATGCAGCTGTTTTTTCTAAATTTGTGCTCACTGCTACAAAGTGCTTAGCGATATGCGTTTGTGCGTCTGCCGCTTGTAAAAACCACTCAACAGCCGTTTTAGCATTCGTCATCGTTTCTGACGTAGTAAATGTTTTCGAAGAAATCACAAAAAGCGTGGTTTCTGCGTCTAATTCTTTTAAAACAGATGCAATCTGTACACCATCAACATTCGATACATAATGCACGTTTAACGTATCGTCAGCGTAAGCGGCCAATGCTTCAGTTGCCATTTGCGGTCCTAAGTTAGAACCCCCGACACCAATCGCGACAACATCTTTCACTGCTTTGCCAGTGTAACCACGCCACTCACCGCTGCGCACCTTATTTACAAAGGTCTTCATTTTAGCCAGTTCTGCGTTGACTGCATCGGTCACATTCTCACCATCAACCACAATAGCCGTGTTTGCACGATTACGAAGAGCGGTATGAAGTACGGCACGATCTTCAGTGATATTAATTTTTTCACCACTGAACATTTTTTCACGCCATGCACTCACATTGCACTCTTTGGCTAATGAAATGAGCTGCTCAAAAACCGTTTTATCAATATGTTGCTTTGAATAATCAAATAATACGCCTGGGATTTGAGTAGAGAATTGTTCGAAACGCGCACTATCTTCGGCAAATAAATTTTTAAGATGAATTTGTTTCATCTTCTTTGCACTTTCTGACAGTGCTTGCCAACTAGCTAATTGCGAACGGCTGCTCATAAACATAATCCCCTAAAAACTTGCAACAAACTGATTTAAAACTATCTTTTTATTAATTTAGAATAAAGACAGCAACTAAAAACACGAAGTAAAATAACACTAAGTTAAAATGACAACGCTGTCAATGTTCTGCTTTTACATTTTATAGTCGAGATAATAGCGCAATTTTTCTCTTTTGACACCGGTATCATAAAAATTATCTCAATTATTTTACTGCTAATTTGGTAGAACATTAGATACACTAAACAACTTATATTAAATATTAATGTACTTAAGTAAGAAAAGCGTGCAGGAGCACATCTTTCGAGTAATATTATAATACAATTATAACGAACTATAAAGTAACCGTATGAAAGTAACCATAAATGATGTAGCTAAACTTGCGGGTGTTTCTATGAAAACCGTTTCGCGAGTGATCAATAAAGAGCCATCGGTCAGAAAAAAAACGTATGACATCGTGATGGACGCTGTTAATACGCTTAACTACCAACCTAATCTTGCAGCTCGAAATCTTGCGGGTACATCTTCTTTCACTGTCGGCTTAGTGTATGACAACCCGAATGCCTATTACGTTATCGATATGCAAAATGGGGTTTTATCTCGTTGTAAAGAAGAGGGCTATGAACTTGTAATCCACCCATGTAGCTACACAGACAGCAATATGGAAGCAGATTTTAAGACCATGATAAAACGCTCTCGTTTAGCTGGTTTAGTCCTCACTCCCCCACTATCCGAGCAAAATAGTATTATTGATATGCTCGATGAAATGGGTATCCATTATGTGCGTGTATTATCTGGCCGCCCTTCAGACGAAGACCAAGATACGTGTATTTATGTGAACGATTATGCAGCTGCGTATGAAATTACTGCTCATTTATTATCGCTTGGTCATAAAAACATTGGCTTTTTATGCGGCGACAAAGAGCATAAGTCAACCACTGAGCGCTTAGAAGGCTATCAAGCTGCGCTAAAAGATCACAACATCGCGATCAACAATGCACTGGTTTATGAAGGCCAATATTCATTTGAATCAGGCGTTGAAGGAGCCAAAGCGTTACTTGGTGAGAACAACCCACTGAAAATTACTGCGCTTTTAGGCGGAAACGATGAAATGGCAGCCGGTGCGTTGTTCGCGTCTCGACTAATGGGAATTGAAATTCCAGAGCAATTATCAATCACCGGGTTCGAGGATTCACCATTCTCGCGCCAAACATGGCCTAAACTAACAACCGCGCATCAGGCTAATGATGTGATTTCACAACATGCAGCGCGCCTGTTATTCAGAAAAACACGTGGTGCGCGCAATCAAGATAAAGACATTATTACCACATTTACCCCTTCGTTGGTGATACGTGAAAGCTCAGGGCCTAACAGCGCCTCCTGATAAAACACATCAACTATACAAAAGCCGCTATAAATAGCGGCTTTGTTTTTTTATAACTCAATAGTGCTGTGTCGCGCTAATACCTATTCGCTTAATTCAGTGGCCTATTTTGAGGCAATAAAACCGCGTTGATAACAAGGCAAAAATGTTGTTATTTAGATGTTCTCGGCAATTGCTTCTGCATTGCTCTGCATACATGCAGTCGTAAATCAGGCATTTTTAACGCAGGTCGCGACAGGTTTAATTCCTCAAAAATTAAGTATTATTGCTGATTGGAATTGATCAGTGCGAGTCCGCCATTTAAGTTATAAACATGTTCAAACCCTAATTGCGATAAATTATTTGCAGCCTGCTTTGAGCGATTACCGCTGCGGCACACTAAAATATAATTTTTCGCTTTATCGAGTTGTCCTTGCACTATCGCATTTGCCATACGGCTCAATGGAATATTGATAACTTTCGCGTTCTCAACATTAAATACCTCAGCAAGATTAGCCACACCATGTTCGTAAGGTTCACGGGTATCAATCAAATAGGTTGCTTGATCGCCTAACATAGCTTTGGCATCCGTTGATGTAAGCTGTTTCATTGGCGAGCTTTCAAGCACATCAACGTAGCCACACAATGGGTGACTTGTGTGCTGCTTTTGTTGATCGGCTTGCTGCTTTAATTCAATAAATTCAGCCTCACTTAACTGCCCATTAAGCAACGTCGCTAATAAAGGAGTCGTCGCTTTTTGTGCATGCCAATCCATCGCAAAGCATTGCTGGTAATCATGTCCCGAGCAAATTAGCGTAGTATCATCAATCAGCGTAGCGAGAGATTTTAATGATTGCACCATTTGTGCCGTATCACTGCCACTAATTACTGTGTTACCTAACCCACCAGGAAGAATTAAATCACCGCAGAAACAATAGCTAATATCATTTGTTAGGCTATTTTCGAGTAAATAGCTCACACTGTCTTGGCTGTGACCCGGTGTCGCGACTTTACGTAAACGCGCGGTATTAAGTGGTATTGTCTCATCATTAACAGGCCAGCCTAATTCGTCTGTTTCTTTGCCTACGTACTGCTCTGCTAATTCTTTAGCAAGTAAACAGCGAGCAGATAAGCGTTCTTGATGTTTGTGTGTGTCTAAAATAGCTTTAACTAACAAACCTTGTGTTGCGACAATTTTAGCCATTCGCGGTATCAGCTCAATAATTGGATCAATCACAACTGCGTGCTTATTGCTATCAACGTATAACCAACAACACGCCGCTTGATGACGTAATTGAGTCAAATCAATTGCACAGACCTCTTGTTGAGGTGAAGTGCTGTCCGAAACCACCAAGCAATTTGCTTCAAGAATAGGTTTAAGCGAGCGGATCTTATCGCAGGCATAATTAATTTCTTGCTCGGTTACCGCTGGACCAAATGACATCCGAATTGCATTTTCACTCTGCCAATCAGATGCGCCCATTGCATCAAGTACAAAGCTGCGATTCGCACCAGAGCTACACGCAGAACCGCCACTAACACGAATACCCGCAGCATCAAATAAGTCCATCACCTCTTTGCTGGTTAATTCGTTCACAGCAAAATTTAATGTCGTTGGCACTGAATACTCAAATTCATGATTAAACGTAATACTGCCAAACGTATCAATCAGTGCTTCATGCAGCTGCTTGCGAAAAGCATGTAACTGCTCTAGTGATTTAAAGGTGTGATTCTCTTTATCAAGCAATAACGAAAACAACTCGTTCAGGCCAGCAATACCCGGTAAGTTTTCTGTGCCAGACCGCATGCCGCTTTCTTGACCACCACCGGCAATAAACGGAGTGTATGCACTGCCTTTACGAATATATAGCACCCCAATGCCTTTGGGTGCATACAGTTTATGGCCAGAAAAAGGCGCATAGTCTATTGTGGTTTGGCTTAAAGCCAAACGGGTTTTACCTAAAGCTTGAACACAATCGACCATCCAAGCGACGCGCGTGTTTTCACTGCGGATCACTTGCTCGATAGCCGCTAAGTCTTGAAACACACCCGTTTCATTATTGACTGCCATAGTGCAGATCATCAGAGCATTTGCAGCATGCTTGCGGATGAACTCATGATCTAAAATGCCGTATTTATCAACCGGAATAGCCAACACTTGCGCATTAATATCCAGCACATTGTTCCAGTGCTTTAGTGTATTTGGAACCGCTTTGTGCTCTGTGGCGCCATAAAGCAACACTGGATTTTCAATTTGATGATTTTTTGCCGCTATTAATGTCGATACAACAGCAGTCTGAATACCTTCGGTTGCTCCCGAGGTAAACAATATGTCGCCATCAGACGCCCCAATCACATCACGTGCTTTGCTTCGTGTTTGTTCTAATAGATATTTTGCTTGAATACCTGTGATGTGTGAACTCGATGGGTTACCAAAACAGACTTGCATAGTATGAGACACAACATCTGCAATTTGTGGAAGTACCGGTGTCGTTGCGTTTGCATCTAAATAAATCTGCTGATTAGCATCGTCTGGAAGAAAAAAATTTGCCATGAAAAACGCACCATATTACTAAAAGATATATCTTATAACCTATTTTACATTTTTCACGTGTAAATTATAATAATCAATTAGTCAGTAAAGTGCGTTTTATATAGCTTTTAATACTAAGCTAGCTAGGAGTAAGGTCGACCTGCTTCGATGACCAGGCATTAATTAGTGCTTTAACAAGCGATGCCAGCGGTATCGCAAAAAACACGCCCCAGAATCCCCATAAGCCACCAAAAAATAAAACCGCAACGATTATAAATACAGGATTCAAATCAACAGCTTCCGAAAATAACAGCGGAACTAACACATTGCCATCGAGCGCCTGAATAACCCCATAAATAATAAGGATTGTCCAAAACTGGGTCTCTAAACCAAATTGGAATAGCGCAACAGCCGCAACCGGAATCGTTACCAAAGCAGCGCCAACAAATGGAATAAGCACCGATAAGCCCACTAAAACGCCAAGTAATGCTGCATAACGTAAATCAAGCACCGCAAATGCAATAAATGAAGCAGTACCGACAATTAAAATTTCAAACACCTTGCCACGAATGTAATTCATGATTTGCTGATTCATCTCTTGCCATACTTGGATGATAAGGCGGCGTTGTTTTGGAATTAATCGTTCAGCACTTTGTGTTAATTCTTGCTTGTCTTTAAGCATAAAGAAAACTAACAGTGGCACCAAAATCAGATAAATAAGCCAAGCAGCCACATCTTTTAACGACGTTAACGAAACCGACAGCGCAAGTTGACCAAATTCAATCACTTTTGCTTCAACGCTACTGACTATCGACTTAACTTGTTCAGAGGTAATTAAACTGGGGTAATCTTCAGGTAAATGTAGTAGCAGTGCTTTCCCTTTTTCTATCATGTAGGGGGTTTCTTGCACTAAATTACTGGTTTGCTGCCAAAGTACAGGCCCCATTCCAATTAAAATCATGATCATCAAACCGCTAAATAACAGCATCACTAAAATAGAGGCCGTAAAGCGCTTCATACCTAACTTTTCTAAATGAACAACAGGCCAATCAAGTAAATATGCAATGACCAGCGCAACCAGCACCGGCACAATAAGAGAGCCAAAAAAGTAAAACAGCGCCACCGTTGCAATTAGCAGCAACAATAAGGTGACCGAATGGGGGTCGGAAAATTTATTTTCGTACCAAGCTTTTACATATTCAAACACGAATTGGCTCCACAATGAGTACACCTAATTTTAGGTCAATTTTAAAATGGTAATGATGTTTTTCTAAAAATCGCTGCATATCCTCACTCGACTCAGCAGCATTAAATGTAAAAGTAACTGATTGATTGGCAGATACTGCCTTATTTAACCCTAATTTAAACTGAATAAACTGTTGCGGGCATTTAAATGGCCGCAAATCACACATCAACATAACGAATCAACTACGTAATTTATATGAATAATAAGTATTAGATCACAGCACTCATTAAAAAATAAGTCTTTATAATGAGTAATAAATCATTTTTTTTCTTAAAACACGCAAAGCAATAGTTTATCCTTATCGGATACCGGATAGTAAAGGAAACACGATGCCTGGCTCGCATAATAAAGCGCAATTACCAGCGAATCCAACTCTTAAAGAGATTAATTGGTTTAAAAAACAAATAAACTGGGGGGAATTGCCTCCATTTTATCACATGGTGGCATCTTCGGTCAGCGAATCGGAAGGTATTTTAGATCATGGTTTTGACAATGCAGTAAAGCGGCTTATCGACCCGCGAAATTGGAATCTTGATATACTTGATGGACACGAAACAGAATTAGGCGAAATAGTGTGTAATAATAAGCCGCGCCTTGCTTTGCACCAAAGCTTCACGGACCGAGGGTTCGAGCTGTGGGCTTATCCTTATGCAAAAGATGTCACGGTCGATCAGTATATTAAAGATAATCGCTTTATGGAGTTTCGTGTGTGGGATCCACATACTATGAAAAATCTGATTCGTATCAATCAGCTACATAAATTTATTGCATTTTACTTTGAACGAGGCGATAAAGCAGATAAAGCACTGATCCTTCATGCTCATAAAGTTGTGCATAAAATCATAACTTTTTTACAACGGGAGTTGAACGTTGTTAAGCTAGATGGAGTCACAATAAAAGATTTCTATCAATTGTGCGAAAAAGATAGCCGTGCATGCAGCGACGAAATTGATATAGCCAAAGTCATGCTAGGTGAACAAATCAACAAGGAATAAAATGCGAATAAAATCAGCCTTTATTACACTATGCAGTGCATTATTAACGTTTTCGATACTGCATAGTGAGCCGTTGAAGGCACAAACAAATTTTAAGCTTCCAGATTTAGGTACCTCAGCACTGCAAGCATTGCCGATTGAAAAAGAGCAAGCAATCGGCGAAGTTATGATGATGCAAATTCGCGGCTCATCCCCTGTCGTATCTGATCCGGTACTTGATGAATACCTCACCACTTTAGGCCGTCGATTGGTGGCCAATGCCAATGATGTGCGTTTCCCCTTTTCATTTTTTTGGATCGACAACCCCGAAATAAATGCGTTTGCTTTTTACGGTGGTCATGTTGGTGTACACACGGGTCTCATTGCACAAGCCGATAATGAAAGTCAATTTGCCTCGGTATTAGGTCACGAGATTGCACACGTAACACAACGCCACTTAGCGCGTCGTATTCAACAACAACAAGACAATAATGCTTTAACCATTGCCGGTATGATTGCAGGTATTTTAGCAACCGTCGTTGCTCCCGATGCCGGTATTGCTATTATTTCAGCTAACCAAACACAAGCGGCATTTAGCCAACTAACACACAGCCGAGCTGCAGAACAAGAGGCAGACCGTATTGGTATGCAAACACTCAATAATGCCGGCTTCGATCCGCGCCAATCGAGTGAATTTTTAACTAAACTGGCTGCACAAATTCGTTACAAGTATAAGCCACCGGCGTTTTTGTTAACTCACCCATTACCTGAAAGCAGGGTGTCTGATGTTCGCCTACGTGCCGAGCAATATCCAAAAAAACATTTCGAAGACAGCCTCGAGTTCAATTTAGCAAAAAGCCGAGTTATTGCTCGCTATTACCAGAAATCAAAAGCTGCTGAAGACTTATTTCGTAAGTTAATGCGTGAAAATACCGTACACAACACCGCACTGAAATACGGATTAGGCATTAGTTTGTTAGATCAAAAAAAGCTGGATGAAGCAGCCAATATTCTTGAGCCTTTACTGAAGGAAGATCCTAAAAACCTATTTTATATCGACACCCACACTGATTTACTTATTGCACAAGGCAAAGCCGCTGAGGCTGTGACGTATTTAGCAAAACTGGATGTTGATAGGCCAAACAATCAAGTAATTACCCTAAACTACGCAAATGCAGCAATTGAAGCAGAACAATACGAACTCGCTGAGCGTATTTTAAAATCGTTTTTATTAGCAAAGCCAGAACATAACTTAGGGAAGCAATTAATTGCCTCTGTTTATAAAAAACAAGAAAATATGGCGTCATATCATGAAGCAAATGCCGATGTACTTGCCCAGTATGGAGCCTATTTAAAAGCCGCTGACGAAATTCAAAAAGCGCTTAATTTTGTTGAGCCTGAAGAGCTCGTTAAGCAACAACGCTTAAAAGCACTTCTAACACAATATCGTCAACTGCAAAAAGAACTAGCGAGACTTTAAGTCTCGCCACGCTTGCCCTAAAATAAACCAAATTCATAAATTTAGAGAACACACCATGTCTGTTACTATTTATCATAACCCACGTTGTTCAAAGTCACGTGAGACACTTGCCCTACTCGAAAGCAATAACGTACAACCTACCGTGGTTGAATACTTAAAAACGCCACTAGATGAAGCGCAAATCGCAACGCTTGTAGACCAGCTTGGTTTTTCTTCTGCGCGAGAATTAATGCGCACCAAAGAAGATATCTATAAAGAACTTGATTTAAAGAACGAGCAAGATGAAAGCAAACTGCGTGCTGCAATGGTTGCTAATCCTAAATTAATTGAGCGTCCAATTGTTGTAAATAACAACAAAGCAGCCCTAGGTCGTCCACCTGAAAACGTATTAAGCGTGCTTTAATGACAACCAATATTGTTGTTTTATACCACTCAAGCCATGGTTCTTTAGAAGCTATGGCCCATGAGATTTGCGATGCCATTGAGCAGCAAGGGGCAAACGCCTTATTGCGTACGTTTGTACAACGTCAACCGCACGACATCGTGATCAGTAAAGAGGATTTGATTAACTGTGATGGCCTTGCGTTTGGCACTCCTACACGCTTTGGTATGATGGCCTCACAAGCAAAAAGCTTTTGGGAAACAACAAGCGATTTATGGCTTAAAGGCCAGCTGATTGATAAACCTGCTTGTGTCTTCTCGTCATCAAGTAGTATGCATGGCGGAAACGAAGCCACACTGCTTAATTTATCATTACCACTGTTACATCACGGTATGATGTTGCTTGGTGTTCCCTATGACGTACCTGAACTGCTTGGCACCGAAACAGGGGGTACGCCTTATGGCGCAACACATGTCGCGGGTAGTAATAACAGCAATATTCTAAGTAAAGACGAAATAAAAATTTGTCAGAGTGTTGGAAAACGTCTGGCACTGATTGCGAGTAAATTACAATGAGCTCAGAGTCTGAGTTAAACCACCCTGTAGCCAAAAAGCCGATTACAAAGCGTTTTCAACGTTTTGCATTAATTGGTTACATTGGTTTATTAATTTTAATGCCAATTTGGTTGTTTTTAATTGCACCACGAGAAGGCCACAGCAACGCATTTATATTTGTTGTTTATATTGCGCCATTGCTATTGCCATTAAAAGGAATTATTCAAGACAAGCCCTACACCTACGCATGGGCTAACTTTATTGTCATGTTCTATTTTATTCATGGCTTTACCTTGCTTTGGGTAGCCCAAGATCAGCTTATTTGGGTGTTACTTGAGTTAACCTTTGCAAGCCTCATGTTTATTGGTTGCACTTATTATGCACGCCATAGAGGGCAAGAGTTAGGATTGAAAATTCGTAAGCTCAAAGAAGAGTTAGCAGAAGAAAAAGCCGCCCACGAAAGCGAGTCTAAAAAATAGCAAAAACGGCAACCAAGGTTGCCGTTTTTTTATTGAAATAAAAGCGGAAACTCCACACTTCTGTACTTATCCCAATTCAATTCGGTTAATTAAATGAGCAGTGTTGAGGCTAAATCGTCGCTGATAACAAAGCAAAAAAAATCGTTATTTAGTTGTTCTCGGCAATGGTTCCTGCATTGCTCTACCTCCTGCATCCATGCAGTCGTAAATCAGCAATTTTTAACGCAGATAGCGACAGGTTAAACCCTCAAAATGATTAAGTATTATTACGAATTAATGGTATTAAACAAGCTCTGAAAGTGTCGCTAATGCCACAATGCTTGCCAAACCAACTTGTGCGATCAAACTAAACAACGAAAACATACGCAGTAGAAAGAGTCCCCAAGGGTGGCGTAAATGTGGGTAAAGCGCGCAACGCTTTAAGCTCGTTGCAAAGAAAAAGCACATGATGGCAAGCAAGGTAAAGCTCAGCGTTAATTCACTTTTTATAGCAATGCTATCATCAAAAAAGAAGAACAACTGCACAGGGAAAAGCAAAGTGACGATGGCATGCAGCAAATGCACTTTTTTCACACGTTCGAACTGCCCTTCTGGTGAAAGTTCTTTAATCCCAAAATCGCGCTCTAGGCATTTTACCAAGTTATCTGCTTTTATACTGACGGCTAAGCGATAACAACTTAAACCTTCGTTATTACGGACACGAAAATCAAACCCCGATTTTAACAAAAACACTAACAAAGGTTCACTTTGGGCAAACACGGCATAATGTAATGCGGTATTACCTTTGTTATCTTGTCGCGTTTTATCTTGATGTTCGAGTATCGTTTCAACAACATTTACGTAGCCTTTTTCTATCGCCCACATAAACGCTGTTTTACCGTTTTCGTCAGCAAGTGTGCCTGTTGCCCCTTGCTCAATAAAGCGCTTTGCCATTGTTTGCTTTGCACTTTCATGACTTAAATGCGCTAACAGCGCTTGCTCAAGTAACGCGACAGAATCAACGTCTGGCGAGACCAACTTCAATAACGTAAAGTAGTCTTCCCCTTGCGCGACTTTATCTGCTGCAAGGCTGGTTAAATGTTCCAGGTCAGCAACCGTTTCAGGGATAAAGCCACTAAGACGGTCTCTAAAATCCACTTCAGTCCACAGCTCAAGTACGTCTTGTGCAGACATTTTTGCACCTTGATTCAGCACATGCTCAATCACCGTAAAATAACGACGATTGAATAGCTGGTGAATAAGTGTAATCGGTGTTTTAACCGCTGATTGCGCAAATGCACTGGCGTATTTTTCAAGACGCTGGCAGAGCATAAGTACAAGGCTTTCTGGGGTGTAATCGTTGTCTAGAAAATGCGTTTTCATTGCATTTATATAGTGCTGCGCAGATTCATCAAACTCAGAAATATGCTGAAAGTAGCACTCTTCAAAAGGCTCAAGCGGTGTTAACCAAGTAAGGTAATAAATAGGTGGCAGAACCGTCGTGCACACACCGTCATCTTCATTTGTTGAACGACATGCAGGCCAAGCTTCTAAAGCATCTAAAATATAAGCCCCGTTTTGCTCAGCTAATCCTTTGATCAGTAACGGGTATTCCTTCGGCCAAATCAGTACATTTTCCATTAAAAAAACACAACTCCGCTGCACATTATTCGAGGTCTTATTAAGCACTCAGTTATAACAAAATATAACTGACACTGAGCTTAATATTGCGACCAAAAAACGAGTATCTTGACAGATACTTAGGTTAATAAGAAAAGTAGCTTGATTCTACCACAGAGGGTACGAGGTGCTAGCGCAAAGTAGGTGATTTTTAAAGAAAATAGAAAAGCAGTTGCACACACACGGAGCACACTGCTTGGTTGGAGACTATATAAACTTATTTACTGGCTAATTCGTGTGTTACTTGGTCGATGCCTACTTGGCTAATGCGTTGCAATACTTCTTTTTGCTTTGCACTTAAGAGCGAAATACCTTCAGCAACGATATCGTAAACTTTCCATTGCTTGTCTTTACCTTGACGCAACTTAAAGTGTAAATCAATGGCTGGGGCATTATCATCAACAATTTGCGTTTTCACTGTTGCATAATCACCATCGACTAACTGAGATTGATCGAAAATAACTTTTTGGCCAGTGTACTTCATAAGCGCACCCGCATAAGTCACCGTTAAATAATGCTCAACAGCAGCAATAAACTCAACAGCCTGTTCGCGGCGTAAACCTTTAATATGCTTACCTAGCAGTTTGTAAGATACAAATTTAATATCCATGTGTGGCAGTAAACGTTGCTCTACAATACTGCTCATTGCTTCAGGGCTTGCATCACCTTTGGCATTCACATTGGCGATATCAACAAATAAATCGGCTGTTACTGATTCTAATAACTGCTTTGGCGAACTCACATTACTGGCGCTTACACTGGCCGTAAAGAGTGTTGCAATTAGCAAGAATGAATTAACTAATCTGGTCATTGTGTGTGCTTCTGGATCAAAAAATTTTCGCTAATATACCGATTACGACCCCAAAGAAAAAGAACCAATACGACACCTTTTTAATGCCAAAATGACACCAATCAGTTTTTATTAGCATTTTCATATAATTACTTCTAAAACCACGAGCCTGCACAGCGTCTGTGTATTTTCGCACATTGAAAACGGCCACCCCCTGCCCTTATCTACATTCTCACAGTCACAAAGAGAAGTACCGATATGAAAAAAATGCATCAATTAAAAATCCTCATACTTTGCGCAACGGCTTTGTTCGCAGGCCCGCTTTATGCAGCTTCAAATCATGGTTATGCAATTGATTATATTCAAGGTGAAGGCGACGTGAAAGGCATTAAATTAGCCTACCAATATCATATCCCGAGCGAGAAATTACCACTCAAGTACGGCCGTTTATACTTCGAATCGAGTTTTAACATTTGGCAATACGGTAAAGAAAACAATCATCAAACTAACGTGGTGTTAGCAATGTCACCCGTGATTCAATACCCCGTGTTCAATGTTAAAGGTATACCGGTGTCGGTTGAGTTTGGTATAGGCGTCTCAATTTTAGATGACACCCACTTTGCAGGAAAAAATGTTAGCACTCACTACCAGTTTGAAGATAGGTTAGGCTTGGTTGCTGATTTAGGTGATAACCGTTCGTTAGCACTACGCTATTTACATTACTCTAATGCGGGATTCAAAAGCCCAAACCCTGGACTTGATTTTATTTCTCTTTCTTATGCAAAACGCTTTTAATACCATTGTGCTTAATTAAGAGGTCTATTTTGAGGCAATAAAACCGCGTTGATAACAAGGCAAAAATTTAGTTATTTAGTTGTTCTCGGCAATTGCTCCTGCATTGATCTACCTCCTGCATCCATGCAGTCGTAAATCAGACATTTTTAACGCAGGTAGCGACTGGTTTGAACACTCAAAATGATTAAGTATTTTTGCGGATTGATATAAGTGCTACTATCTAGGTTGGTGAATTAGCTGAGTGTACCTATGGAAACCTGGCAAAAAATTGCAATCGTCGTGGCCGTGTTTGGGGTTGTCATTGGCAACCTTGCTTTATTAAAACATGCAGCAAAAATGGACTTTAAAAAGCCCGAAAAAAAAGACGAAAATGATCAAAAAAGCCCTGATTGATCAGGGCTTTTTGATTATGCGCTAACGAGTTTACACTAACCAATGCGCCATCAATACAATGACCGGCAGCGTCACTAATGTTCTTAAAATAAAAATTAAAAACAATTCAACGATATTCACTGGGATTTTGCTGCCTAATAACAATGCCCCTACTTCTGACATGTAAATTAACTGCGTGACACTCATTGCAGCAATAATGAAACGGGTGACATCGCTCTCAATGTTTCCCGCCGCTAATATTGACGGTATAAACATATCGGCAAAACCCACCATAATAGTTTGCGCCGCTGCTTCTGCTTCAGGGACCTGCAGTAATTCTAAAAATGGCACAAATGGTTTGCCCATGTATTCAAAAATGGCAGTGTATTCAGCGATAATCAGGGCAAATGTACCCACAGCCATCACTACGGGTAATACAGCAAAAACCATGTCAAATGCGTTGTGTAAGCCTTCTTTAAGCGTACCTACAACGCCTGGGGCTGTGCGTGCTTTAGCTAAAGCTACATCGAGAGAATGCGTAATAAGAGTTTTCCCTTCTGGCACCGACTCTGCATGCTTGTCGGGCTCTGTGCCGTCAACATACAAATCTTTCTTAAAACGTAAAGGCGGTAAACGCGGAACAATTAAAGCAGCAACAAAACCCGCTAAACACACGGTCAAATAGAATGGAGCAAACAAGTGTTCTAATTTTACTTGGCCAATAACAACCAAACAAAAAGTAATTGATACCGCAGAAAATGTGGTACCAATAATCGCAGCTTCACGTTGTGTATAATGCTTGTCTTCATATTGGCGTGCGGTCATTAAAATACCGACACTACCATCGCCAAGCCACGACGCTACGCAGTTAACTGCGCTTCGTCCTGGTACACCAAATAAAGGGCGCATCACCTTTGTCAGTAACGTACCAACAAGCTCCAACAAACCAAAGTTGAGTAATAATGGCAGCAGTAAACCCGCTAAAATAAACACCGAAAAAAGTACCGGCAGGAGGTCGTTTAAAACTAATGCCCCTGTATCACCCGAAATAATCATTTCGGGACCTTGCTTCGTGTACGTTAATATAATAAATACCATACCGAGCAAACGCACAGTCAACCACAGCCAACTTACATCAAACAAATGTTTAATAATAAATATTTTTAACAGCGCTCTTGGCTTAAAAAACTTTATTATTAACGACATAACACCTGTGATACACACAATTGTGGTAATTAACCCCAATGCAAATGGCGCAATCCACTCCTGCACAGCTTTTGCCATAACAGCAATTGGAATTGTCATTGCTTCACCTATGGGTACCGGCGTCATAAACAAGAAGACACCTATAAGTGAAGGAACGAAAAAGGTAAACAAAGTTCGCAAGTTACTGCGGTTTGCAGCGTTTAAGTTAGACATATTTTCAACCTGTAAAAACCACAAAAAGAGCGGCTAGGCTCTTTTTGTGGTGGTTTTAACTTTTTTAATTATTAAATATTGATGCCGCGTTGGCGCAGCGCATTTTCTAATGCTTGTTGTAGGTCATTCATTGTACCCGGCTCAAGTGTATTGCCTTCTGAATCCATCCAAGTCAGGCTTGTGCCACCTTCATTGGTACGACTAACAAGAATTTGGTATTGGCCATCTTCAATAGGCAGTTCTGCAAGCTCTTCACCCCAAATAGAATCCCACACGCTTGACTCTGGCTTTTTGTAATCAGCCGTGATCAAACCGCGCTCTTGATCGATTTCAACAATGGTGAAAGACAAACGCTCTAAGAAACCAGAAAAACGATCAAACACAACAAAGTAATCTTGCTCAGTAACTAATGCGGCATTGCCTTTGTTATCAAAGCCCATTTCAAGCGAAATAATGCCTTGTTGTTTACGCATTTCAACCTCAAGTTGACGATAACGATAGTCAAACTCAGCGATTACTTGGTTTAAAGCACGCACTTCTAATTGTTGTTGTAGAAGCGGTGTTAATTCTTGTGAGTCACTTTTATAATCAACCAGTTTTGCATTTAAAGATGCAGTACGTTGATGCGATTTCTCTTCAATTGTAAAAAGAAAACGCTGCTGTGACACTTCCGTTTCGCTTTCCCAAAACCAGCTATCTTCAGGCTTGATGATTGTGTACCAATCAGTTTCTATGCTGCCTAATAACTTATCTTCTTTAACGGCACGGGTATTACTCTCATTCAGTACCGCGTGAACGGAATCCCAAATAAATTCATCTAAATCAACGATACCGTCATTTTTATCAAAATAAACACGTGCGTCTTTATCGCCTTCTTCAACCCAGCTACCTTGTGCAATGGTGATCACTTGCGCCGGTGGACGATAATTTTTCGCTTCAGGATTATTGTCGTACTGAGCCACTTCCATTTTATAAGTCGGATCTTGAGCTGGTTGCGCAAGTCCTTCAGGCGCTTTAACCGGTTCGTTAGCACGATAATTACGTTTATGGTGTGCTTCATCGGTAAATACACCGCACCCAGTTAAACTTACCAATACGCTTACAGCAAGCGCCTTTGAGATCCAATACTGCACAGATATTTCTCCTTAGCAAACCCTTAATTTTTTTAACAAATATATGAGTGGGTAATGCCGATTTGGTTCACTGTAAAATCACTTTTAACTTTACATTTTTTATTTTATGCAAAAAACCCGAATGGTTTGGGTTAGCGTAACGTATGTGTTTGCTTATCACCTTGCAAAATTTTAACTATGGTACTTTCTGATGCCCCTAAAAACAAGAAAGAGCGCACTTTATTCACGGCTTAATTAATCGTCGCTATCGTTAACTGAGTAAATTATGTTAAACTTTGCCGCCGTGCGTTATTAAACTCACGTGAAATCAAGGCTTATTCTGGCTTATATCTATTGGTATTATTAATTACTAGGTACTTAAAATTCCATGACTGTTTTTACAAATCATCAGATAGTGCTCACTGCGATTGGCGAAGATAGACCCGGTATCGTTAGCGAATTGACTCAGTTAGTGAGTGATTGCCATTGCAATATAATTGACAGTCGCATTGCTATTTTGGGCAACGAATTTACCTTTATCATGTTATTGGCTGGCGATATGTCAGCAATTAGCCGCATTGAGCATACATTGCCTACAAAAGGCATGGAGCTTGGCTTATTAACCATGATGAAACGCACAGCAAGTCATGTTGCGTGTGAATTTTGTGCTGGTTACACCCTCGAATACACAGGTATTGACACACCGGGAACACTAAGCAAAGTAACGCGCTTTTTTGCTGACAATCATATCAGTATTTGTTCTCTTAAATCAGACACCTATGAAGAGAATGACGAACTTAAAATGCGCTGCGAACTAGAGTTTAATATCCCTGTAGAAGTCGATATTGATCACTTTAAAGTGAGCTTTGAAGATCTTTCTCGTAGTTTGAACGTAGACTATATATTCAGACGCATTCGCTAAGGAGCAAAGCATGAAGAAAATTAATCCACTACAAGCTGGCGACACAGCCCCTGCTTTTAGTTTACAAAACCAAAACGACGAAACCGTTGTCTTAGCTGATCTTTTAAAAGAGCAGCAAGTACTGGTTTATTTTTACCCTAAAGCATCAACTCCTGGTTGCACAGTGCAAGCTGAAAACCTTCGTGATGAAAAAGCAGAGCTTGCTAAGTTCAATACGCACGTTGTTGGCATTAGCCCTGATCCAATCAAACGACTAAAGAATTTTGAAACAAAGAAAGAGCTTAATTTTGATCTGTTAGCCGATGAAGATCACGCCATTGCCGATGCATTCGGTATTTGGGGTTACAAAAAGTTTATGGGTAAAGAGTACGAAGGTATTCACCGCATCAGCTTTTTAGTTGGTCAAGATGGTAAAATCAAGCACGTGTTTGATAAGTTTAAAACCAAAGATCATCATCAGGTTGTGCTTGATTATTTAGCGCAGAATAAATAGTTACGAGTTACGAGTTACGAGTTACGAGTTACGAGTTACGAGTTACGAGTTACGAGTTACGAGTTACGAGAACACAGTAAAAAAGCGTTGCCATGGTGCAACGCTTTTTTTGTTTCTGTACACAAAAATTATGTGTTTAGCTAATTCCCAAATACTTATGCACTTGCACTGATAAACGCCAGTTCTTTGCAATACAGGTCTCAATGGCAAGTTTAGTCGCTGATGTTTTTTGGCTGATGGGTTGAAGGTAAACTAAACGCGGATTCACGCCTGTTTTTAAGAACAAATCTTCAAGCTCTTCGACATGCTTTTGCATGGCCACTGGGTGTTTAATTTCATCGGCGCGTTGCATTGCACTTCGCAGTACTTTGTAACCGCCGCGCATATTAATTTTTGGTGAAACCGTTACCCACGTTTGCTCAGGGACTAAAATCTCGAATGTGCCGCTGGTTTCTATTTGCGTAGAATAACCGTTTGCATGTAATAGCTCACACACTGGGTTTAAGTCATACATGCAAGGTTCACCACCGGTTATCACCACATGCTTTGCGTTGTAACCGCGTTCTTTAAATAGCGCTAATATTTGCTCTGCAGAGGCTTCGGCCCAATGATCAGAGTCCGCTTTTTTTTCGACCGTGTCATCAAGCGACACCCTATACACATTATCAACGTCCCATGTTTGTTTTGTATCACACCAAGCACAGCCCACAGGGCAGCCTTGCAAACGTAAAAAGATTGAAGGTGTACCCGTAAAACTTGCTTCACCTTGAATTGTTTCAAACACTTCGTTAATTTTGTACAAAAGACATCTCACTTACGACGCGACGGACAGTAAAAATTGACCGCCTAAAAACCAAAATCGCGGGCAAAAATTGTTATTTAGGCCCGAGCCGTGTAGTATATCGCGCCCTGAAGTAAACCTCTATCAAAAGTATGAGCAAAACAGTTATGACGCAAAAAGTAGTTGTTATTTATTCCGGCGGTATGGACTCATTTACCGTATTAAATAAAGCCCTGCAGCAAGGCCACGAAGTGTATGCCCTGTCGTTCGACTACGGCCAGCGTCATGTCAAAGAGCTTAAAGTGGCGGCACAAGTATGTG
This sequence comes from Pseudoalteromonas lipolytica, assembly GCF_900116435.1. Taxonomy (GTDB): domain Bacteria; phylum Pseudomonadota; class Gammaproteobacteria; order Enterobacterales; family Alteromonadaceae; genus Pseudoalteromonas; species Pseudoalteromonas lipolytica. The sequence goes on from NZ_FPAZ01000003.1 coordinate 52,503, forward strand.
AAAAGCTTGGTGTTCCTCATAAAATCGTTGATATTTCTGCGATTAATCAACTGATTGGCGGCTCGTCGTTAACCGACGATATAGACGTGCCAGAAGGTCATTACGAAGAAGAGAGCATGAAGAGCACGATCGTGCCAAACCGTAACATGATTTTATTATCTCTGGCTGTTGGCTACGCAGTGTCGCTAAAAGCCAGCAAAGTGTATTACGGTGCTCATTCAGGTGACCATGCAATTTACCCAGATTGTCGTCCAGAGTTCGTTAAAAAAATGGATGATGTATGCCGTATTGCAAACTACGACGCCGTTGAAATTTTCAGCCCTTATTTAAACAATACGAAAATCGATATTTTGACAGATGGTTTAAAAATGGGCCTTGATTACAGCCAAACATGGACCTGCTACAACGGCCGCGACAAAGCCTGTGGTAAATGTGGTGCATGCCAAGAGCGTTTAGAAGCCTTCGCACTTAATAACGTAACAGACCCTATTGAGTACGAATAACCGCAAACGCAAAATGATAAAAGGCGAGTTTAACTCGCCTTTTTTGATTGTGTTTGCTGAATAAGTTTTAACAACTGGGCTGTGGCGGTAGCATCAGCCAGCGCACGGTGATGATTCGTTAAATTCAGTTCAAAATGCGCAGCTAAATTACCAAGCGAGTATGAGGGAAGTTTCGGAAATGCTTTTCGCGACTCAACCACCGTACACAATTTAGGCATTTTAAAGGTCTGGGCGATTGCGGCGTATTCTTTACGAATAAAACTGTAATCAAAATTCACATTATGAGCCACAAATACCGACCCTTTTAAGAGCCCTCTGAGCGTATCGGCTATATCAGCAAAACAAGGGGCATCGCGCACCATGGCGGCATTAATGCCGGTCAACTTGGTGATAAATGGCGGTATACTTCGCTCTGGATTAATTAAACTTGCCCACTGCTTAATCACTTCGCCGGCTTGTAGCTGCACCACGGCAATTTCGGTTATTTTATTATTACCTTGCACTCCACCCGTGGTTTCAATGTCAACCACACTGTATATACGGTTAGGATCATTAAACCAATTTACCGCAACAATATTCACGGTAAAGCCATGCTGTTTTAATATATCAATACTCACCAGCTGATTGCGTCTGAGTTTATCACCAGGCGCTTTCACTTCTTCAAAGCACAAGCCAGTGTCTTTCAGTACCATTAAGTCTGGGTAGCCATCTTTGAGTTGTTTAAAAGTTTTTGTCATTTGCAATAAATGCGCTTTTAAACTCTCAAGTTCACTGTGCTGAATAAGCACTTTTAAAGGCTCAAGAATATCACTGTGCCATTGAAACAACCCCGTTGGCGTATCGTAAAACTGCGCTGCACTTTTGCAAACCTGCTTATAAATACAATCATTATGGGTGAACGTTGCCAGTTTTTGCTCAATATCTGCCTGCTGCGAAGCGTAAAAACAATCGGCTAATAAAACATGCGGGTAAATATCAAATTCATTGCACGGTGGGTACGGTGTATCCACAAACAGTTCTTGCCAAAACGTCAGCGCGAATAAACTCAACCACAGATTATTTTCAGTAAAAAATACCGTATATCCCTGCTGTTGGTAATACTCACAGACTCCTTGCTCAACATCGCCACGATAAATATCGTCAATCTCTAACTGACACTCAGTATCACTGAGCATTTGTGTTAACCGAGAGCGCTGCTGCTTGTTGTATTTTCGTTGTAAGAAATCTTCAGCAAAATACAAAATGCCGTCGTCGATGGGGTCGTTAATAATTGCTTCTAACGTTTGCTGTACCCATTCAGTATCACCTTGTTTATAACGTACACGAATAGCCAGCTCTTGTGCCTCACTGCTACCAGTGCAATTATCTAAAAGTGTGCATGCATAAGCCAAATCGACCTCTTTAAATTGCTTAAATAAGCGAATAAGCAGTTTATTTTTAATACTGTGCGCTAAATCGTCAGTACAGTTTATCTGTAACAGTTCATTGGCTAAATGACGATATTGTTCAGGCATCTCGCATGCCTTAAACTGCATGCGACATTGATTTAATTGGTAATGAGTCTGTGCTTCTTCAAGAGTATTAAAACGTGACCGCGTTTCACCAACATCATTACGCACCTTCGCTATCCCTAAATCACGCATAACAAAGCGGTTTTGATGGTTTATATCACCTGCACTTAAGCGACCGCTGTATAAAAATTCAAAGTACTCGTAATATTCTGCTCGGCTATTAACAACAAACTCTCCACATAACTGTTCAAGCGTATTCGCCTCTCGGTCAATATGTTGTTTACACAGTGCCAGTAAAACCCCTTTACTGGCCGACTTTTTAAACGTAACAGGGGTTTTAAAAAGTGCGTCATCGGCAAGCAATGCAACAAGCTCAGGTTTCGTTAAATGAGCAAGTACCAAATCAAGATCATCAACCGTAGGGTGAGCCACCAGCGCAAACTGCTTAAGTTTAAAAATAGCGCCGTGTAGGTTTGGGATTTCTTCGTAATTAAGCGATGAAAGCGCGACGAGTCTTGGTTTTCGCGAATAGATACGTAACAAAGTACACAAGCTTTGTTCGTCGAGCTGGGTTAACTTAACGATAAATTGCTGTTGTTCAGGAGTTAGCAACGTTTTGCATTGCGCCTGAATAAACTCAGCTAATTCAAAAAAGTGATTTAAATAATATTTTAGCGGTAATTGTTTTTGCATAGCTAACACCACAACTGTATATAAATACAGTATCAGGTATTAGCTTGCTTATTTCAACATGTGGTTGCTTATTTTACTTTATAAATTCCCACAATGGCGCAGATTGCCCCACCCACCATACCAAGCCATGCTTCGATAGGTGTGTCGCCACTAAACGTACGACTTACTTGAGCACTGGCCGAGTCATAAACGTTATAACCCCATACAGCAAGTGCAACACCAATCACGATAAGTGCGATACCAATAATTTTACCCATAGTTATTATTCCTTATTGTTGTTCACTTTCAGTGTTGCACATAAATACACACGCTGCAAAATTTCACTTTAATTTCAAACTAAAGGTAATAATTTCATCATTTAACTCAACGTTAAGTTCGGCGTTTATCGATGTGCTTAACGCTTTGGCAATCGATAATCCAAGACCAAAATTATCGCTGGATGTTCTGGCACTGTCTTTTTGCCACAGTGGATCAAATAACTGGCTAATATCTTCATCGGTTAAGGGTACTTTTAATTCATTAGTAACAGATAATTGCAACTTACCCTCTTTATTAAGCAGCGTACTTACAGTCACTACACTCTTTTCTGGGCTGTATTGTTTGGCGTTATTCACAAGATTGATGATGATTGATTCAAGTGCAAATAAGTTACTAACAATAGCTGGGATATCTTCTTGAAGTGCAAATTCAACTCGCTCTAGATCGCACCTTTCTAAGGTACGCATTATGACCTGATTTAAATCGCAAGCATCTTGTTTTGGTAAGGCTTCATTACTGTATTTATGCAGTAGCAATAGGTTCGACACAATGCTTTTTAACCGTTGGCTAATTTTCAGTACCTCGGGTTTAAAATCGGCTTCAAATTCTTTTTCATCAGGAAAACGAATGGCCACTTCGGCCATGTTGATTAGCTCAGCAATGGGGGTTTTTAGTTCGTGAGCGATGTCTGACGTTAAACGTTTTTCGCGAAAGTACAGCTGCCTATTTTCTTTAATAAAGGCATTCAAGCTATTTACAATCGGCTGCAGCTCTTTAACTGGTTCTTCAACGACAATTATTGCATTTTTATCTGCGATACTAAGCCGACTAATATCACGATTGAGTTTATTCAGTGGCGCTAAAGAACTGTCGACCGATTTACGTACAAAGAGCCGAATAAAAACAATGACTGTCACTGTGGTTACAATAAAAATAACGTCAATTAACCACAAAATAAAATCAACTTCTTCAGAAGACGCGGCATAGGCCAAAGTAAGCGTGCTGTGATGTGGTCTACTCACTCCATTATAAAAATTCCTATGTGAGTGCGAGTCAAGTTGCGGCTGAAAACGAGTATAAATGATTCGTCCGTCACGACCATCCGGTAGCTGGGTGGTCATTATTTTCGCTTCACCCAATTTTAACTCTTCAAACTTAAGGTTCTTCAAAGCAAATAAATTAAGGCTTTGTGAGCGTGTAAACACTCCCTCCTCAGTCCAAATCTGAAAATACTCAGGCTCAAACTGCCCATCAAACTCTGGCATAAATTCACTCGAGAAATTAAAAGCCACCCCTTCTTCATCTTCATGTACCAAAGTCATCAGCATGCCAGCTTTTGAGTGTAAGCCACGGTTAAACTCATTATCAATCCAATTATCGACTGCAATATCTGTGGCTAATAAAATACCTAAAACAAGCCCAGTTATCGCTATGGATAGAGTAAAAACTAATTTACTGCGAATTGATTTCATCACCTTCCTTGAATTATGTAACCAAAACCACGCTTGGTTTGAATAGGTAACTCACCACCTGCCGCTCTGACCTTTTTACGTGCTGATGATAAATGCGCCTCAATAGAGTTTTTCGAAACTAAGTCATATTGCCCTGCAATATAAGTACTTAACTTTTCTGATGTAATCACTTTATTTTGATTACTAAATAAGCACTCAACAATTTTGTATTCGTTGGGCGTAAGGTCGATTACAGTGTCACCGACTTGCAACAGTTTTAATTGTAAGTTCAAAGCCAAGTTATCGATGCGGATCACATCACTGATTGTTTTCAAGCCACCGCGACGCATCAAGTTTAATAACCTTGCATGAAGCTCATCAAACGAAAATGGTTTTGTTAGGTAGTCATCGGCCCCAGTCAGCAGCCCTTTCACTTTGTCTTCAGGTTCTTGCTTGGCAGATAAAATGAGCACACGCACATCGAGCTGCTTTGCTCTTATGGTTTGTAATAACGTAATACCATCAATACTGGGTAACATAATGTCGAGTACTATTAATTCGTACTCTCCTGTCATTGCCATACTAAGTCCTTCAGCGCCATCGCCAGTTTCATCAATGGTAAAACCTAAGTTTTCAAGGCCAACTCGTAGACTACGTCTTAATGACACTGAATCTTCAATAATTAACAATTTCATATGTTACTCAAATAAGTAAAAACTCTTCTACCTCATCAGGTTACAGCACCAAACTTAAGATTCACTTAAGATTTACTGAAGTTTTTCTGGTTTAGAAAATATTAAGATTACCATAAGGATTTCTTAAGTTTTGCTTCCTACTATTGCCGTAGTTTCGATTAAGAAAGTACGACTATGACAGCAAAACTCTCCGTTTTAAAACCTTTGTTTCGTTTTACCTTATTATTAATGACAGTTTTTATGCTGTCGAGAATTGGCTTACTGTTATGGCAGCAGCAACGGCTTGTTGATGGTGATAGCATAGCTGTGCTAATTGGTGGCCTGAGAATCGATTTGAGTAGCCTAGGTTACCTATCAGCTTTAGCCGTTTTGATGTTACTTGCTAACGTGTTTTTGCGCAGTAAAACCGCTTTATTTCAACATGCTTTTACTCTTTATAGCAGCCTAGTCGTAACTGTAATCGTGGTTGTTGAGGCTTCGACACCCGCATTTATTAACCAATACGATGTGCGACCAAATCGCTTGTTTGTCGAATACCTAGATTACCCTCAAGAAGTATTCTCTATGCTGTTAAATGGCCATCAGCTGGCTATGATAAGCACCTTAATTATTGCAACACTAAGTTGTGTGTTTGCGTATCGCTTTATAAATGCAGCATTTAGTAAACAACAAAACACTAAAAAGGCTAGCCAAGTGGTAATACTCGTTACCACCTTAATAATTTGTTTAATTAGCGCAAGAGGTACTGTAAGTCATCGCCCTCTAAATCCGGCATTAGTGTATTTTTCGGGTGACTCGCTGGTTAATTCACTGGTGCTCAACTCACCCTACAGTGTAGCGTTTGCTTTAAAAAATATGGGTAATGAAAAGAATGCCAGTAGTCTATATGGCACCATGCCACGCAGTGACATTATCGACACCGTTAAAAAAGCATCATATCGCTCACAGTTCACCATTGAGGCAATCCCAACGCTTGCTGCTAACACAGCGTTTAACCATAAAAGTAAAAAGAACTTAGTGATCATTTTAGAAGAGAGCTTAGGTGCTCGTTTTGTCGGGGAGTTAGGTGGCATTGGTGTTACACCACACCTTGATAAGCTGTATAAAGAAGGTTGGGGATTTAACAATTTATATGCAACGGGTACACGTTCTGTCCGAGGAATTGAAGCTGTAACAACCGGTTTTATCCCCTCACCTTCTCGCTCAGTAGTAAAGCTATCAAAGTCACAGCATAACTTCTTTTCACTTGCCGATGTACTGGCACGCACAGGTTATACCACCCAATTTATTTATGGCGGAGAAAGTCACTTCGATAACATGAAAAGCTTTTTCTTAGGCAATGGCTTTAGCGATATTGTAGATATTAATGACATACAAAGCCCAGAGTTTATCTCATCTTGGGGAGTAAGCGACGAAGACTTATTCAATCAAGCTGATAAAGAACTAAACGAGCTAAATAAAGCGGGCAAACCTTTTTTCAGCCTTGTGTTTACTTCAAGTAATCACGATCCCTTTGATATTCCAGAAGGTAAGGTAACGCTGCCTGAAGGCCACGACCCTCAAAACTACAAACGCGATCTCGCAATTAAATACGCTGACTACGCGCTAGGTAAATTCATCACAAAAGCCAAAACACAAGATTACTGGCAAGACACGGTATTTTTAGTGGTTGCTGATCATGATGTGCGCGTGTTTGGCTCAGAGCCTGTGCCGCTTAAATCTTTCCATATTCCTGCGGTCATTTTAAACAGTGATATGAAAGCAAAGCGTGATACTCGCTTAGTAAGCCAAATGGATTTACCGGTAACCTTGTTATCGTTATTAGGTGTTGAACAAGCGACCCCAATGATCGGCTACGACTTAACAAAACAATACCCCGTAGAGCGCGCCATGATGCAGTACTACGACAACTTTGCTTACGTAGAAAATGGTGAAGCCGTGATCCTGATGCCAAACCAAAAAGTGAGCTATTGGCGCTATGACCCTGCTAGTAAAACCCAAGTTGCCATCGATAACGCAGATAGCAGCGTTGAGCTTGCCAAAAAAGCCTTAGCTCACGTCTTATTTAGCAATTTAGCTTATACCGAACAGTTGTATCGCTTACCAAATAAACCGTAGCGATGAGGAATGATTATGAGCATGCAAATTAAACAACTCCTTACTAAAAAATGGCACGTTAGCTACAGCCAATTTGTCTGGCTGGTGTCGTTTTACTTGGTTATAGCATTTAATGGCCTGTTTTTATTTAACATGCTTGAAGCTGCCAGCAAACCTGAACATATCAATTGGTTATTTATAGCAAGCGTACCTTTTTTCTTATTAGCACTGACGGCAATGGTATTGAGTTGGTTATCGTTAATCACCTTTGTAAAACCCGTGCTTTTAACAAGCATCGTAGTTTCGTCGCTGTTGTTTTATGCAACCTTAAATTACGGTGTTATCTTTGATAAAAGCATGTTGCAAAATGTCTTAGAAACAAATTCAGGTGAGGCATTTTCATACCTAAATGTACAAGTCATCGCTTTTATTGGTGTGCTTGGGGTGCTCCCAGCCTATTTGTTTTCTCGCTTTAAAATTGTCGGAAACTTTCGTGTTCGCCTAAAAAGCTTTGCGTTTCTCAACGTCACAGCGTTTATTGCTGTAGCCGTTATTGCTGTGCCATTTTATAAAGATTATGCCTCTGTAGGGCGTAATAACCGCCAGCTAACAAGTTACATAACTCCCTTTGCATTTTACACCGCAAGTTATAAGTACTTGCGCGATAATTATTTTTACCCGCCTTTACCATTTAAAGTATTAGATAAAACACCGCATTTATTGGCTAAGCAGCAAAGCTCGCTCACCATTATGGTGGTTGGCGAAACAGCCAGAGCAGCCAATTTCTCACTGCAAGGTTATGGCAAGCAAACGAATCCATATACACCAAAACTCGGTGTGAAATACTTCAGCCATGTCAGCTCATGTGGCACCGCAACAGCGATTTCTGTGCCTTGTATGTTCTCGCGTTTAGATAGAAATGAATACGATTCCCGACTTGCGCAGAGCCAAGAAAATGTGCTTGATCTTATCCAGCGAAGTGGTGTTGAAGTCACTTGGATTGACAATAACAGCAGCTGTAAAGGCGTTTGTGTTCGCGTTAAGTCTAAGACTATCGAACCAAATAAAATAAATACACAGTGTGATGGCCATTACTGTTTTGATGAAGTACTCGTTGAAGAGTTAGCTGCAACACTTGCCAAGAGTCATGCGACGCACCAACTAGTCGTGCTACACATGATTGGCTCGCATGGGCCAACCTACTATCGCCGCTATCCAGAAAAAGCGACTAAATTTTTGCCTGACTGCCCACGTAGCGATATCCAAAATTGTAGCAGCGAGCAACTCACAAACACCTATGACAATACCATTGCTTATACCGACTTAGTGCTGAGTAAACTAATCAACTTGCTTAGAGACAGTAAGGCGGATGATAAATCACTGTTATATGTCTCTGATCATGGTGAGTCGTTAGGTGAAAAAGGTTTGTATTTGCACGGTTTTCCCTATGCATTAGCGCCTAAAGAGCAAACCCAAGTGCCTATGCTGTTTTGGAGTAATAAACTAGCCGATAGCCGCTTTAACCAATGTATTGAGCAACAGCGTAACCATGTTTTTTCGCACGATAACATATTTGACACCCTACTTGGCTTAACTCATGTCGGAAGTATTAAATATAACCCTGAGCAAGACATTTTCTATGCTTGCTCAAAACAAAGCTAACGAAATAGAGATTTCATACGATGCAATTTGATAGCACTAACAAACCTATAGGCATTAAACGTATTCGCCTAGCATTTAAAAATTCCCAACGTGCATTCACGTGGTTAGCAAAGCATGAGTCTGCTTTTAAACAAGAGCTGATACTTTTAGTCCTTGCCATAGCCGTGGTTTTTGTCTGGCAAATTACCCTGTATGAGAAAATCATGCTGCTTGTCTCTGTGTTATTTGTGATGTTTGCTGAAGTGGTCAATACGGCAATTGAAGCTGCAATAGACCGCATAGGCCTTGAAATTCATCCGTTATCAGGCCTAGCCAAAGACTTGGGGTCAGCAGCTGTGCTTATTGCTCTTACGATTTGTGCGCTGGTATGGGGCGGTGTATTTGTTAGCAACCTAGGTTAATTCGCTTTTTTATCATCTGGGGTGTCATTACACAATGCACAATGTCGCCCTTTTGATGAGTGATATAAACGGGTTGCGATAAAAATTGCCGTTGCAATAAATGACCAAAGTAGCGCAAAACTTAATGCACTTTGTGTGTCGTGACCTTTAAGGATTTCTACCATAAATAATAAAATAGCCACCAGCGTGAAAACTCTAATGGCTCTTAAAACCCAAAATTTTGTACTCATAACTTACTCCTTTAAAAGAGTAAGCGTAGTGCAAAATAAGCAAAAACACCTAAAAATCCAAAGCAGGCTCAGACAAAACCTGTACACCATTTTTAAACACTTCTAATTGCCCCGCTGGTGATTGCTCATTACCTAGCACAATAACATGACACACATAGCGGTAGCCGTTATTCATAAACGTATAAAAATGGTTACCGCCACTGCCATCAAAGCTTAACGTGCCCCCTGTTATCACAATGCGTGGTTCATCCGCCATTGTTTGCGTGATGTCCCATGCTGCATAGCGGTATTGGTTTTCTGCCAATTCATCAATACGTATTAAATGCTTTTTTGTCTTCCAAGTTAGTATCGGCTGTGTAAATTCGCGAAGACTTTCATGCAGGCGTTGTTTTTGCTTTGCAATAAGCGCTTCACGCCGTGTTTTTTCTGCTTCTGATTCATAGGGAACAGCCCAAATTGAACCATCAAAATCAAGCCACAATTTACCCGAGTCAAACATAATGCCTCGCCAGCCCATCATTTGCCAATCGTGGCGAATATTGGAGGTCGTGATTTTTTCAACGAACGCTTTATCAAAAACCTCATCAAAGCGCGCTATCAGCATGTGCTTGTTTTTAATAGCTTCTAAGGGGGCTTTACGCTTTAGCGGATAATGAACACGCTCTGCGATGGTGTCTTTATCACCCGCTTTAAATGCCGCAACCACTGGCTTAACAAGATTTATATGTTGAGTTGCGGCCATATTTTTTGTCGAAAAAATACATCCCAGCAGCAATACTGCAAATACCTTAATTGCGTTCACTCTGATGCCTACTTTATTGATTTTCATAAGCGTAACAGATAAAGGGATACTGCGTACAGGCTCTACTTAAAGGCGATTTCTGTGGCAGGGCTTTGATTTCCTAGCCTATCCACCGCAATCACTTTTACAGCATTGAGCGACTGCCCCTCTTTTGTTTTATTGACCTTAAGCCAATTAACATCAGGCGTGTAAATTTGATAGTGCCAATCATCACCATATTGCGTGTACACTAAGCTGTGTGCGACGTGTTCGGGGGTTGTATGTTGCCAGCGTAACACTATAGATTCAGCCTGTTGTTGATACTCAAGTTTAAACGGTGATAGAGCGGGCATGTCTATCCAAGGCGTTTCAGGAATTAAAGCTTGATGCTGAAATACGCCATCTGCAATGACGTCACGCATTAATTGGCTCCCATCTAGTGCGGCAACATTCCAAAAAACGGTCCCTGGCGATGCAGTCAAAAATCCACGGTTGATCATTATTTGATTAACCACTTCATTAACACCTGCTTCGTCGAATGATCGCAGCGCATTAATACCCGGCCATAAATGACGACCTTGCGTGTTTTGTGACTGCCACCAGCTTAATAAGAGCGGGTAGCTTTGTGCGTATTGGTTTATTGGCCAATAAAGCTGAGGTGAAAAGTAATCTAACCACCCTTCGTTTAGCCATAACTTGGCATCTGCAAAAAGCGTTTCGTACTGATCCATGCCACGAATGGTACTCGGCTGTGTTGGTCTGTATATACCGAATGGGCTGATCCCGACTAACACATGTGGTTTAATTTCTTTCACCGTACTGTAAAGACGCTGCACAAATGTGTTCACCGCATTGCGTCGCCAGTCTGGCACACTAAGCGTCCCACCTGCTTGAATATATGCCTGATATTGCTCAGCATCTGGAAAATCGTCTCCTTCGTTATACGATGGATACGGGTAAAAGTAATCATCATAATGAATGCCATCTAAATCATAGCGCGTTACCAGCTCTGTTAATGTATTTAATGTATGAGTGACCACATCTTTATCTGTCGGCAAAAACCAAAAAGTACCATTTTTTAATTTAACCACCTTATCAGGCTGGGTATTCACGACCGACTGCGACGATAGCGGCCCCCCTACATGATGATGTGCTCGATATGGATTGATCCATGCGTGAAGCTTTAAGCCACGTTTATGCGCGTTTTCTATCCAAAATTGTAAGGGATCATAATAAGGCTCTGGGGCTTTTCCCTGCTCTTTCGTTAAATAGTAAGACCACGGCTCATAACTACTTTGATAAAGGGCATCAGCTTGGGGCCTCACCTGAAAAATCACCGTATTAAAATTATGTTGTTGCAGCGTATCCAGTATTCTAATTGCGTGCTCTTTTTGCTCTGCAACAGGTAATCCCGGCTCCAGGGGCCAATTTATATTGGCCACTGTCGCAACCCACGCTGCGCGAAATTCTCGCGCGACGACCTGTTGGTGAATTTTGCCAAGCATCTGCTTTTCAGCACTACTGGGCTCAGAACTGGGCAAAAAGCTACATCCAATCAAACCAGAAAACATCAACAAGATAAGTAAATTTTTAAAATGCATAGCTAACCTATTATTAAAAAGGCACAGCATAAATATGCTGTGCCTTAATTAAATGAGTAAACGTCGAATCAATCTGATTAGAATTTCATTTGTGCGCCCAGTAAGAAACGGCGACCGTAGTCATGAATAGCCAACGGACGATTGTTATCAGGCATACCGGTGCTGTTACCCGACGTCGCTTTTTGCTCTTCGTTTGTGAGGTTAATCGCTTGGAAAATAAGATTAAGGTTTTCTGTCACGTTGTAACTCATGTTCAAATCATATTGACCAAAGCCATCTTTATACTGGTTTAAACCTAAGTAGTTTGTGTAGAAGTACTCAGAGCGATAAGTGTATGAAACACGTGCAGAGAATGCGCTGTTTTCGTAATAAACCGTGGCATTAAACGTATCTTCAGAGTTATTTGGTAATACGGCTTCTTCACCTGCTTCTTTTTGCTCAGCGGTTTGCTCAAGCTCAGCATCAGAATAGGTATAGTTTGTTTGAATACCAAAACCATACGGTAGTTTTTGAGTATAGTTCACTTCGAAGCCCGCATTTTCGCCACCTAAACCATTTTGTGGCTGCGTCACTAAGAAATCACGCACTTCTTCAATACCGGTATCTGGGTCTGTCCATGTCCACTGTTTTTCAACAGTCGCATTGGTAATATACGAGTCGATATCTTTGTAGAAGTAAGCAAATGATAGAATTGACGATTCATTAAAGTACCACTCTGCCGAAAGGTCATATTGAGTCGCACGATATGGTTTTAAATAAGGATTCCCTTCGGTGCCTTTACACCCTGTGGCAGCTGCACAGTAACCACTTTTGCGTGCAGATAAAAAGTCATAATCAGGGCGAGACATCACTTTTGCTGCAGCAAAACGCACAACAACATCATCGGCTAAATCATAATTAATATTTACACTTGGTAAAAAGTCATCGTAACTATTTGTGCTTTCGACATCTTGGATATTTTCAGGTGCAAAGCTGCGACCTGTGTACTCAACTGAACGCGAATCAAGCTCAGTTTTCACCGCTCGAACACCCATGTTACCACGCCATTTATTGTAATCGAACACAGCCTTTACATATCCAGCGGTCACGGTCTCTTCTAAATCAAAGGTGTAATCTAAGTGCTCGTATGGGCCACTAGTCGGCGTGGTTGATGAAATCCAATCGGCGTACTTAGCGTTATCAAACTGCCATAAAATTGCATTTGCCCCCTCGCCCATAAAGTCAGAGGCCGAGTCGCTTGCAAACATACCCAAGTGATAAGTTTCACCATCTGCTGACACTTTAGGGTAATTAGCTTTCATTAAACTAGCTGCTTTTGAGTGCTCTCTGTACTTAACACCCGCTTTGATAGCGGTAAAAAAACCACCATCAAGTAAATATTCAACGTCTAATTGACCATAAATTTCTTTTGAGTCATTAAAAATATCGTTTTTATGGTTATAGTCTAAGCGGTAATCTTGTGGACTTAAGTCCGCTGATAAAGTGACATCGGGTGTACCATTTTCAAGTGTAAATGAGGCATCTGTATTAGCATAATATTCTGAATACACATCGCTGACCTCACCATCCGCTTTGCTGTAACCTAATTGCCCCGTTACGGTGTAATTATCAGCTTTGTAAGTTACTTTTAAATCATGCGCTTGAGTCTTAAATTCACCCTCGTAACCTGCATTACCGTAATAACCTAAATTATTATGAGCCGGTAAATCACCCGCCACTAACGTACCATCAACAATAACAGGATTTTCTACATTACTGATGTTTTGTAAAATAAAACCACTGGAGTAAGTGCCAAACGACTTGTGCTCCGACGATGAATATAAATTGTTAAATACAAAATCCAGATTATCATTTGCAGCATATTGCAGCGTCACGGTTGCGGTGTCTAAATCACTGTCACTTGCATAACGGTTGTAACCCACAGCACCCGGATAAAACTCAGCATTGCCGTCTTGGTTTGCATCAGTACTACGGTAGCCAAAACGTACTTCTTTACTGTCACGTTGCGTCGCTGTTTCTTTGTGAATAAAACCCACATTGAAGCCAAAGTCTTGTGCTTCATTTTTCCACGAGTATAAACCCGATAAATACGGTTTTGTTTCATCAGCATTTTCAAAATGGAACGCCTTTACTGATAACGCGGCATAATTTGCCTCGCTATCCAACGGTTTACGTGTTTTAACAACAACGGTTCCCCCAATTGAGCCTTCGTCAATGTCAGCTTCAGCCGATTTATATACTTCAAGCGTATCAACAAGCTCTGCAGGTAATAACGAATAGTTAAAACCTCGTGATGGGCGCGTAATTGAGGCTGAAGCTGTCGCTGATGCCACGTTTTGCCCGTTCAACAACGTAATATTTAAATGAGGTGCAGTACCACGGATACTTACTCTGTCGCTTTCGCCACCCAAGTCTTTTTCAACCTGAACACCTGGAATACGCTGAAGTGCGTCTGCGACCGTTTGATCTGGAAACTTACCGATGTCTTCTGCAGACACAGCATCAACTACGCTATTTGAAAAGCGCTTCATATTGATACTTTTTTCAACGGAAGCCGCATACCCACGAACTTCTATTTGTTCAATGTCTTCTTTGGTGACTTTCTTTTTATCAGCTTGTTCATCGGCTGCGAAAACCGATGCTGAAGCCCCTAAAACAAGTGATGGAACGAGCGCTTTTTTAATACAAATAGCTAACGCAGAGAATTTTTTATTCATGAAACTGTAACCCTATCGTTTTTTATAAAGTGAGAGATTTTGTGACTACAAACTACATAAATGCTCTTTAGAACAACAAACGGTAACAACTTTATTGTTACATTGCGGCTACAATATTCGTAATAAACTTTAAAATCAAGATATTTTATTCTTTATATTTATTTTTTTAAAAATATAAAATTCTATAAAAGGGACTAAAAGTGTTTAGCTGAATTTTTGCCACATTATTTTTTATCCATTAATCAACGTTATAGAAAACGAGAAAAGGCTATATCGCTTAACACCCCCTGATGAATACGCCTTTATAACGCCTAAAACAGAGAAATTCACGCTCGGGTTGCTGTTATTGGGTAACCAAAAAGTGCTGATGAGACAATAGGTATTCACACCTCCTAAAAGAGTATGTTTAACTCATAACTAGGTGAATACAGTGCCCAGAAAACTGATTGCAAGGGCCGTTGTCACCATAGTACCGGCACTTTACTTCGGCACTTATCGGCTTTCGCTCTCTGTGCTCGCCGTAATGTATAAATACCTAAACATAAACTTTAACTTTTTGTTCGATTACAAAAAGCGTTTTATCAGCCTTAAAAAGTGCCCGATAACATAGTTGCAACCGCCTCTTTTAAAACGCTTGCTAGCTTACTCTGTATGCCATTCACTAAACACATAGCCATTAAATACACAAAACGCATTGAACAAATCTTTTAGTAAAAAATCAAACTAAAACAATGAGATACTAAGGTCATTAGTTAATTCAATTAAATATGCAGCCTACCTATTACTGTTTTTAGATAAATAACAGCTTATTTTTCAATGCATTATTTTGCGAATATAAAACAGGTTTTTGAATGTTTTTTACCACTGACGCATTAACATTTAGACATAAATTGACGAGATAAAAATGATGAGCCATAGTCATTCAACCCATGCTTTAATCCAAAACAGTAAAAGACTCTCAATAAGCAGTGTCATTGCATAAAAAAATAAGGAGGGAGAATGTTATGAGCCGTAAATCAAAATTAATTTACCGTATTATGTTGGCCTCTAAACTTCGTAGCCGTAACAAAGAAATTTCACTGGAAAAACTCAAACAAGATTGCTACCTGAGCGAGTTTGAATTATTAACCATTATGAAAGAGCTTGAAATCAAACAGCTCGTCAACTGGGATCCCAATAAATCTGCATTTTTCATCTCTGCTTAATTTCCCAAGATCACATAACGGCTAGCAGTGCTTAATGTTAGCTAGCCGTTTTATTTATTGATACTACCCGTATTGTTTATTGATAAAAGCACTCCTAAATAAACTTAACCATTCCAGAAAACATCAAAAAATAACTACGAATACACAGCAAATATATCACTTAATCGATTATGTAAATTAAAAGTGAATACGTATGCACTTTATTGTTGCACCGCGATTTGAAGTATATATTTTAATCACATGCTGTTATTCAACTGTGTTTAAGGAATCACATGAATTCATTTCTGCAAAAAAGTTTACTAATACTCACACTGTGTGTGCTCACTGCCTGTACGCAAACCACGTCAACATCCCATGTTTACGAGCCAAAGCCCTATGTAAAGATCACTCACCCCGACTGGTCAAAAAATGCGGTAATGTATCAACTAAACACCCGTCAATTTACGCCCGAAGGCACCTTTAACGCAGCTAAAAAGCAGTTACCTCGTTTAAAAGAGTTAGGTGTCGACATAATCTGGTTAATGCCCGTACACCCAATTGGCGAAGAAAACCGTAAAGGCACTCTCGGCAGCCCATATTCAGTCAAAGACTACAGAAAAGTAAACCCTGAACTGGGCACCCTTGATGACTTAAAAACCTTTGTAAGTGAAGCGCATAACATGGGCATGTACGTTATTTTAGATTGGGTGGCGAATCACAGTGCATGGGATAACTGGCTGCGCTATGAGCACCCTGATTGGTACGAGCGTGACTACCAAGGACAATTTAGACCAACGCCTTGGTGGGATTGGTCTGACATAATCGACTTCGATTACTCAAAACCTGCGCTGCGTGAATACATGACAGAGTCTATGAAGTTCTGGGTAAAAGAAGTCGGTGTAGATGGCTATCGTTGTGACGTAGCCGGTTTCGTTCCCGTTGATTTTTGGAATAATGTACGTCGCGAACTCGATGAAATAAAACCCGTATTAATGCTAGCAGAATGGGAATCTCGTGATTTACACGCTGAAGCCTTTGATATGACCTATGCGTGGTCATGGTCAGAACACATGCACAAAATAGTTAATGGCCATGCCGATGTGAGCGCTCTGTTTGTTTACTATTCTTGGAACGAAAGCGCATTCCCTGTAGAGGCTTATAGGCTTGTAGGGGTTGCCAATCACGACTCGAATGCATGGGAAGGGACTATGTTTGAAACCTACGGTGACGCACTTGAAGCGGTCATTACGTTATCGGTCGTAGGTGAAGGTTTCCCAATGATTTATAACGGACAAGAAGCAGGAAACGATAGACGACTCGCCTTTTTTGAACGCGATCCGATTAAGTGGCAACCCCACCCAATCGGTGATTTATATAAATCACTATTTGCACTCAAACATCGTAACGAAGCGCTGTGGAATGGCCAATTTGGTGGGCGTATGGTACACGTACCAAACACGGCTCCAAAACATGTTCTTAGCTTTGTACGCGCAAAAGGCGATGAAAAAGTCTTTGCAGTGTTTAACCTATCCAAAGAACCGCAAACAGTGAACTTTAAAGAACCATTATTTATCGGTGAATATAAAGAGGCGCTATCGGGGAAAACGGTTAACTTTACCAACGACACAACGTTAAGTTTGCCCGCTTGGGGGTTTAAGGTGTTCGAAAAATAACGACCTTAGGTACATAACAGCTCTCTTAATTAAGAGGGCTGTTTTAAGGCTCAAAAACAGGGTGTTGATAAAATAAGTTTCGCTCTTTAAAACTTGGTTGTCATAGCTTCTGTTATGCCTTGGCTGTTATGCATCGCTGATTTAGCCGTGCTAAAAACAAATTAAAAGCACAGCGGTTTCGCAATAAAATCAACGATAAAGTGACTAAAAACGCCAACTATAATTTGTAAACGTTAGCAATGTAGAGCGAACCAACGGGCGACTTAAACGACTTATTGCGTCGTTACATTAAGCTCACACGCATGAACAGACCTTGATAATTGTGATACCAGACCTTAAAGCTCCACCATTTTGGCTTTTGTAATGTGTTTATTTTTTAGAAAACAACATACGTTTAAAAGTGTTATCTGCCAAAACGTAATGGTGAAATAATGCAGCCGCAGCATGTAAGCCTATTAAGTAATACCCAACCTCACCTGCTGTTTCGTGTATTTCTTTAATGGTTTTACCAAGCTCTTTGTTTTCACTTGCCAATGGGGGGAGCTCTACACCAAAAAATGGCACAGGTTTACCTGCCATACTCAAGATTAACCAACCCGCTATCGGCATAGTAAACATAAAGACATACAGCAAAACGTGTACACATTTAGCAAGTGTACTTTGCCACTTTGCAGGCTCAGGCTGAATAGCAGGTAACGAGCCACTCGCCAAGCGCACAATTACCCTCACACACACTAAAACTAAAACCGATAAACCCAACATAAAATGCCACATTTTAAAGGCATCACGGGTTTCTGTGCCTTTTTCAAATAACTCACGTAGCTCAATACTGCCAAAAACAGTGACAATTAATATAAACATTAGCCAGTGCAAGGCAATAGAGAGTGTATTGTAATGAGTTGTTGTATTTTTAAAATTCATAATGCCTCTTTTGTAAAAAACGCATTCAGATAAGTGCTCTTTTTATGCGTAATAAATGTGCAGAATTAGCCTAGCGTATACTCATCCTTGTTTTCATGTTCTAAAACATAAAATGAGTTACTTTTAACTTTCTTGTTTACTACTTTCTTGCTTACTACTTTGCTTGCACTTAACTGTAATTTATTAAACTTAAAATAAACTTATGTATGTTATTAAAATTAAATATCGAGGATAAAAACGATAACCTTAAGTGACCGTTTTAAAAAATAGCGTGCGTTTAAGAGCTATAAACAACTGAGGTTGAAGCAAACAAAGGGGACGATTCAAACAAGCATTCAATGCATACAGATATGTTATAAGTACTAAGTAGCTCAAGAGGAATTGTCAGTTCATTTCGGCTCGCTGCTGCTAGGTTGCCAAATTTAAAGTTATTGCGCCGCCATGTAAGCGTAAGAACATTAGCATTGTTTGTATTTGCTAATTGAGCTGCTAACTTAAGTGCTCATATTCTAAAGCTGCTCGCTTGCCTAGCATGATAAACATCGACCTTGTTTAGCTCTAACGGCAATGCACCTTCGAGCTCATGATCTTGCTCTGCAAGCCATTGCCATAAAATATCAGCAAGCTCACTATAGCCATCGTATGAGTTATTCCTTGCAAGTCTGAGTAAATAGCTTTCAAGCGCCTCATCAGGATAAGGTTTTGTTTGAACTAAAAAATGCATCGCCAACCTAAACTAAGAAAATCTTAGTTTAGGTTAAGATTAGCTTTTACTGTCAGTCAAACTTTTATCGTTTATTCTTAACTTTTTTCTCAAAGCCTGTTGTACAAAGCCTAGCTAACAGCACAAATAGAGTTTTGGAAACAAACTTTAATGCTTGTTTAAATTGATCATCAAGATTAGAAAGTTGGTTGCTATCAATAGAGCCATGTACAATTTTAGATCTTAAACTGTATATTTCCTTAAAGGTCTTCTTTGCGGCCTCATCATTTAAAATTTTGATTCCGTAACCCTTGAAAACAATATTGTCTAAAAATTCATACAGCTTTTCACTAAATTTAATAGATTTACATGTCTCACATTCTTCCGTCTTTATAAAAGCGCCACACATTGTTTCTATTGCAGAACACAAACTGATTACCTTAGTTAACTTGTTAGAGCTTTCTACAGCTTCATTAAAGTGTATTAATGCTATGGCAGCACGTAACCCGATAGTTCCTTTAGAAAACTGCTGTGAAGTGAGCGACTCGATAATTTGTGAAAAGTTATGATCCTCAATTTCATTTACCAAAAAAGGAATTCCAGACAAGTTACAGCTGAAATCGAAACACGGTAACACTTCCCTTGACGTAACAATAAATGAATTATTATTTCGTGTTCCCAACCCTGCTTCATGCAAGTTTTCAAAAATAACCTGCTTGAAACCAGGATGATTCATATTTATAGCAAATATTCTTATCAGTCCTTTGAAACATGTTAATGAGAGCTTGTGCCAATCAGCGAACTTATCTACCCCAAGTCGATGAAAGTTTGGAATAACTAAAAACTTGTTAATTCGGTTTTTCTCAAAATAGTCTTCAATAAGTTCTGGGTATATGTCCGTGCTAATTACTTTAACTAACTCTGAGTCCGGCTTGTAATCACCAAACGCTGAATGAATTGGTATTAATGCAAATTGAGGAGATTCAGATTGGAAGCGCTGTAGCGCAGTGTTAACCAGCCTTTTTAATTTACCTGCATATTTGACCCTATTCTCATGCTCAAAAGTGCTCTTTCCCCTACATTGCACTAAGGTCTGATGGATAACATATTCAATCTCTTGTTGGCTCAAACTAGGAAATTCAGTCTCAAATACCTTAGCTGCGACTTTTAAATCATTACAGCAATTTGGATCGTTAGCACTTGTACTTAAATCCATCTCGTTTAAATTAACTAACGCATTCTGTTGCTGTGTGTTCATAGATCACTTTCCTTACTTGAATTCTTGTAACTTTCGCTCTAGTTGAAGGGTATCTAACTTACCCAACTCCAAAATAAGTTCAGCGAGAATATCTTCTTCACAATAAAAGTAAGCAACTGGCACATCTAACTCTTTAGCAATGCGTTTCATGGTTAAAAAATCAGAAGCGTGTTTGCCCTTTTCGTATTGGTTCATGCGAGCACTTGCCGTGTTTGGCTCCATTCCTAATGCCATACCTAACTGTTGCTGAGTAAGACAAGCTGCTTTTCTTGCAGATTTTAGGCGTGAAGATGTTGGAGTTTCCATGAGAACCTTAGCAATAAATTATATTATGCTAAGATTCTCTTAATATCGACTACATAAGTGTACTAAGGATATTTTAGTTTTCAGTTTATCACATGTTAATCGGGGTACAGTCAAAGCACTGCTAGAGCTTTTTAAAAACTATTAGTATTTGTTATTTAACTATAGCTTTCAAATTTAAACTATTTAAGTCCCCACAAAATCTAGAAACCTATCGATCATATGATCAGGTTGATTATTAGTCATGAAGCTTTGAACACTATCTTTGAAACTTGGATCAATTATATAAAATTTTTCATTCTCTTTTTCATATTTAATACTGATAAAACCTTCTCTTCGTAATTTATCGAAATTAGTCTTAGACAAGCCATCAACTGATGTAGAAAACTTTATATAGTCTATTTTAACATCTTTAAATCCTAGACCTTTTCTAAAACTAGATAAAAACTTCTTTGCTTCACTTTCTAGGTGAAGATAATCATTTTCATTCAATTTTATTTTGGAGTTAATCGCATCAACTAAGTCACCCAATACGCAAGTATTTTTGTCAATTTCAGCATCTAATATATTTTTGTCATTTATGAGTGGATTATTGCACTGGTTGAACTCTGTATACATAAAGCTAGAATTTATAAAGTTAGATTGAAGAAACCTTTGCATACTACTGAATCTACTATTTATTATAGTCAACCCTGAAAAATCCAACGGAGGAATATCACCTTTTATATAGCAATTATCAATAGTATTTCTTTGTTTATTTGAAAAGAAAGACTTTAGTAATTCAGTTGCATTTTCTTTATCTTTAATCCCTTTATCTAAAAGTGTCATAGAGAAAATATTTTCAATAGATGCCATTATCTTTTGTTTTAGCTTTTTATCTGAGCTTTGTGGTTCAGCCTTTAATGCGTTTACAATTGGTAGGATGCAGTCAAGTACTTCCTTTTCAGAATTATTAATAAACTTAAATAAATCGGATACCTCTTTAGACTTAACTCTAATCCTTGCCAATGCAGTTATACATTCATTTACATACTTAAAGTTATAGAAAAGATCCATATAATAGAGCGATTTAAAATAAGACAAAGTAAAATCGTATTTTAATGTCAGAACATTATTACTAAATTTTATTAAATCATTCAAGCGAAAGGCTTTTAATATAGATTCTGCTTTTTCGTCATAATACAACTTAAGCTCAGACTCAACTTCGACTATCGGCCAGCTTGGGCCAAATCTAGCAGAAAACTCTGCGAAAAAGTAGAGCATCTCTAGCGCAGGTATTGGAACTTTTTGACGTTGCTCTTCTCTTTTGAAAATAGCATAAATTATATTATCCGTTAGAGTATTCAAGCATAAAAAAGGTAATGCCTTGGATGATACTGACTCTTTGAATTTATCTGTGTTATCACTTTTTTCATATATATTGCAAATACTCAAAAGAATGAATGGTATTACTCTATCTTTCGATTTGAAGTCATTATCTTTAAATACATCTAATATTGTATCAATAGTTTTATCTAAATTACTTTCATCTCTAAACCGTTTTCTTATATATTTTTTACAGTCACGCTCTTTAAAACCCAGGAGCTCATATCGTTTTATATCTAAATCATGGAATGAGTCGTCAGTGAACAGTTTTGTATCTCTAGATGTTATTAACACTCTACTCTTTCCTAGCTGAGCATGAGATTCGTTTATTGACTGAAGTAGCTTTATTGTGTCAAATTTATCACCAAAAATAGACGGAAATTCATCTAAACCATCTATTATTATTACAATACTTCCTGCACAAAGTGATATTTCAAACCTCTTCCTATCAAGAATGTTTGCTTGTTCATCACACCTAGCTTGAATTTCATATAAGTCGAAAATAGATGTAATACTATCGGGAGTATATTTAGTTTCTTCAACAAAACTTGTAATAGCCTCTGAGCTAATCAAAAAAGGAACGATATTATTCTGTTGCTTAAGTTCTGAGTAAAGTGAATAGCACAAAGAGCTTTTACCATTGCCACCATCACCCACAAGAAGAAAAATACTAAAGTAACTATTTGAAGATAATGCTTTTGATAATTCAACTAAAGCTGAAGGGTAAGTTCCTTCTGTATCTTTTAGCTCTTGATCTGTGTAATGGTTTACAACGGGTAGGTCTTCATCTGATTGAAAGTCATTATTAATACAACTATCCCAAATAAATTCAGAAAACGTAATCTCTTTGCACTGCATACTGCCGTAACGTTCACGATTTTTATTAATTAAGTAACTTTTTAGAGACTCTCTTTTAGACGTTTCACTCAAAACTAATAGTTGACTAATATTTATTTTTTTAAAATTTATTTCATCAGCTGCTCTTTCAAGAGTTTGGGCAATATTCGCATTTGGGTGGATTATAACTATGGTTATATCCACGATAGCTTTTGATTCCCACACCTCATATTTTATTCTGTTCTTTCCGCTATAATCTGTGCCTTGATTTTCAGATATTAAAGTTTTTCTAGCTGAGAAAGCTATTGATATCAAATCCTCTGCTTTCGTTAACTTATAATTTTTTTTTTTGCTGTTGATAGACCTTTAGTTTTCGCTGGTCTAACTCTTTTTGTATTATCATTTATCTCGAGAATTAGATCAGATAACTTTTCCTCAAACTGTAGATCATCAGTGAAATCTATATGGAAGAAGTTTTCAAGGTACCTAGGTGTTCCTTCTTTTTCACGTAAGATATTCAGCGTATGAGCTCTTTTTTCTGAAGGAAAATCTCTCCACAATTTACCTGTATTAAAGAAAGTTTCTTCACCTACTCCACCTGTGCGAGCATTCGCTTTTCTAGCATATTCTTTAGTGCTTATAACGATTACTACATCACTTTCATATACAGCATTTTCCATAAATAAATGTCTGTCCATTTTGCTATCTAAATCAAATTGATCGAGACAAACGTGAAAGTCTTCAAACTTTTCTAACTCATCTGCTAGTTTTGCAACCCATTCTTTATGCTCCAGAGAATCCCAGGAGTAAGATATAAAAATTTTTTTCATTTCAATTCCATGAAGTTAAGATACAGTTCAGGATATATTTTTTTTATTCAGTTTAAAAGCAAGCATGTAAAAAAATATCTGAGATTCAGTAACTTCCTACAAATTTAATTTTAATATGTAAATTTTTTCTCACTTCTTCAAAAACTGACTAATAGACATCCGGTCAGTAAACCCGCTATAAATGGGTCTTCATCTTTGGCGCTTTAGGATTTGTATAGTGAATAGCGCTCGACTTGACTTGCTATGATTTCTGCGACTGGTAAAGTAAATAGTTTTAGTATTTCTTGGAATAGTACAGCAAATGCTTGGTCGTGAAGGTTTTGTACTTTTCATTAATGCATAAGTAAATACATAAAGTACAGGTAATCAAGGGCGGCTCACTGAGTTGTGTGACGCTGCAATTAGGAGCAAGTGATTTACATTGTTAGCTTTCTATATCAATATTCAGCTTGTTTTTATCTCGTATATACCCCAGCTTATAAAGCTCAATAGCTATTTGCTTGAGCTCCCTATTCTGGGGTGGCGTTCTTGCTTTTAAAGTAATAAGTTTTTGATATCGCTTATGCATAAATCGGACGCCTTGATCTTTTTTTCTACATTCAATACACCTTGTGCAGTGGGCGTCGATCCAAAATCCCAGCTCTTCAAACCAATGCTTCTGCTCTTGTGCAAAGAAAATGAAAGGCCTGCAACATACGTCACACATTTCTTCAATGTCTACATAAATCTTGCGGGGGTAAATAGCAAAATTCTGCTTAGAAGTGTCTGCAAAAATCGCTGTTTCAGCAAAGTAATTAAGACTTGAGTAACGCCAATGTGCACTTTCAATTGCGCATGCAGGCACTTCATCTGATGATATAACTGGGCGATCGCCATATCTTGGGTGAGTAACATAGCTCGGAATGCTATCTTTCTTCGTCATAAGCCTAGAAGTGCTAATTAAGTAGGATCAGGTCTATCATTTAGCACATAGCCGATAACTTAATCAACATTAGCTCTATGATACGCTTCGCAAAAGTACCGTTTTCAATTATAGCGGTATAGTGGTTTTGATAACCCTAGATAGCTTGTTTCTTATTTATGCCGCATCAAAGAGTTAATAAACCACTCCACATAAGGTGAATTAGGAGGGATTTTTATACTCATCGAAAGCAGATTCAACTAAACAGCTAGATTTATTTTTTGTTTATAAATTACTTGAGGATTTAACAGGCGGTGTTTTATTTTTTTCTGTACATGTGAATGAGTTAAGTACTACTTATTTAGGTAAAAAGCCATGTCACTTTATACTTTCAATTTATGTCATCTTTTACTTCAAACGACACCCAAGAAGAATTTGGGTGGCAGTCTTACCAGCCACATCTCGGCACACACGTCACACGCTGTGGCTGCTCCCTTCCGGGCCTGACCAGGTTCACCTGCTAGTGTTGCGAGAGGACCAATAAGACTACCATTGAGGGCCTTGTTTGGCGCGGGAGGGATTATCTCTACTTTTGGCTCGTTATTCAAGGGGTATTCGAAAAAGAAAGTGCGATTGCATACTTGGTATACAATCGCACTGTATTTAGGGGCTTTTATGCTTACTTTTCAAGTTCAGCTTTTATGTTACGCAATGCTGCTTTTACTTTTTTCATATTTTCTGGGCCCATACGCAATAATTGTTTTTGCGCATCGGGTAAGTTTTCCCATTCTGAATAAGCATATTGATAAGTCACTGAGTTACGCACTAACGGCATATCACCTTTGGGTTCTGGGGTATCGAGTAGTACATCAATCGCTTCTTCAAGTGTTTGCGTAAAGGCATCACCTTGATAACCAATTTCTGCGTATGCTTCATTAATAAGCGGTTTGTATTCGTCATAAATACGAATCGCTTGTGCAGCACTTAAGCTGGTAAATAATTTTACATACGGGGTGTAACGCTCATAACTATTTGGGTCAATCGTTAAAATATCCCCTTCGATAACCATGAATGATTCTTTAGGGCGCTCAACGGGCGCATGGCTCAATGCAACTTTGCCTTTGGCTAGGTTATCAACATAAACCACACCACGGCGAATAAGATCATCGGTCACCATTAAACTCATGACTTGATCTGTTAATAATTCATCCATACGGGCCACCACGACCTCATCACTGTCGTTTAATGTAGGCAAAGGCTTAACCTCTGGCTCAGGTTCAACAGCTCGTTGCTCTGGGCGTTCAACCGCAACAGGGTCTGGGGTTGGCTCTGTTACTTCGGGTTCCGGCGCTGGCTCGTTATATTCAGCCATTGGCGTTTCTTCGATAACAACGTCTTCGACTACTTGCGTCGGTTTGTCGTCTGGCTGTAAAAAAATAAACGCCGCAACACAGGCTACAATAATAACAATAACAACTGCAAAAATGAGGTTGTTATTCCCAGGACGCTTTTCTAATTCGGTATCTGACGAATGCTCTGACATACACACTCCCTTAATATAAAAAACAGACAAAAAAACACGACAAAATTAATATTACCAGTAAGGTAAACTTTGCTTCTTCTAGCTTAAAGACTTACAGTTGATAAATAAAGTAAAGACGCACAACGATTTAAATGCAACCATGAGCAGTAAGTTAAAAAAAACACAACACTCAAAAATCGCTTTATTATTAACAGGTGGTGGTGCCCGAGCGGCTTATCAAGTGGGTGTGCTTAAAGCCATCACACAAAGTATGCCTCGTACTGCGCCTTTACCTTTTACCATTATTAATGGGACATCAGCCGGCGCAATTAATTCCGCTGCGCTTGCCTGTTATGCTTCTTGTGCTCACTTAGCAAGTAAAAAGCTTGAATGGGTATGGCGCAACTTTTCCACCTCGCAAGTTTATAAAAGTGATTTTTTAAGTGTATTTTCACACCTCACTCGCAATATTTTAACGAGCTTTCAGTCTGAACATATTAACCACCCACCCGCAAGCTTGTTAAATAATCAACCGTTAAGAAAGCTGCTTAACGAGATACTCGATTTAGCACGCATTGAGCGTAACCTTCACAAAAACTACCTTGATGCGGTATCAATCACAGCCTCTAGTTATACAACGGGTGACTCTGTGGCGTTTTTTCAGTCGTTAACCCAACAGCCTTGGCAGCGAGCCAAACGCGAGGGACAAGCGACCCGCATTAATGTTGAACACTTAATGGCATCCAGTGCCATTCCAATGGTGTTTCCAAGTGTTAATGTGTACAACCATTACTTTGGCGATGGTTCTATTCACCAATTGTCGCCGTTAAGTCCTTCTGTGCATTTAGGGGCTGAAAAAATATTTATTATTGGTGTCGATGCACCCAAAGAGTTGCACCCACCTGGTTATCAACCCCACTATCCGGGGCTGTCTAATATTGCAGGTCACCTGTTAGATAGTGTTTTTACCGACACATTGCAGTCTGATTTAGAACGTTTACAACGCATTAATCGTACGCTTGGGTTATTACCAGCGCGTGACAAGCACCAAGAACTGAAACAAATTGAAACCTGTATTATCAATCCATCACAAAACTTTAATATGATTGCTGCGCAGTATTACGATGATATGCCATTAGCTATTAAAGTGTTGCTGCGCATGATCGGGGTGAAAAAACGTTCTCAATCAAGTTTAACGAGTTACTTGTTATTCGAAAAACGTTACACCCAAAAATTGATCGAGATTGGTTATCAAGATGGGCTTAAAAAACTGCCCGAAATACGGAAATTTTTAGAATTAGAGTAACTGACCCGTTACTCTAATCCATCTAGTAAAAAGCGTTCAACGCGCTCTACCCTGCGTGGTTTCCCCTGCAATACCAAAATATCACCGGCGAGCAAAACCGTTTGCTCTGAGGGCGATTCTATTTCACGGTCTTGACGACGTAATGCACGAACTGATACTCGGCGCTGCTCAAGCTTAAGTTCGCTTATCATGTGATTCACAGCGAATGCGTGTTCAGGTAAAGCGATAACATGTAAGTACTCTAATCGGTCTGAGCTGCTTTCTTCGCTGTCGAGCTTATCACCGGTAAAAAATCCATTTAAAAACTGATAACGATTACGGCGCTCTTTGCTCACTCTGCGGATAATACGGGTCATTGGTACACCCGACATATACAGTACGTGTGATACGAGCATTAAACTTGCTTCAAGGGTTTCTGGTACCACTTCTGTGACACCTAACTCTTTTAGGGTTTCGAGCTGTGAGTCGTCACGCATACGTACGAGTATCTTAACGGTGGGTGCAATTTGTTTTATCGCATCTACCACGACTTGCGTCTGCTCAAAGTCTGTAAACGTTATGATCACTAAACGAGCGCGTTCAACCCCTGCAGATTTTAAAATATCTTTTTGTTTTACATGACCAAATATAATTGGCTCACCTGCGGCTTTTGCTTCTTGCAATAAAATGGGATTGCTTTCTATTGCAACGTAATCAATGGCTTCGGGCTTTAAAAAGCGAGCGATTGTTTGCCCTACCCGTGAAAACCCACATATAACAACATGGTTATGATACAAGGGGCTGCTATTAGCAGGCTGTTGCCAATACTGCCCTGGCTGAGAAAGCAAACCCAAACGCTTTAGTAAAACAGGTGTTTTTTCAATAAGGTAAGGGGTCAGTGCCATAGACAACACGCCTACCGCAATTAAAAATGAGGCTTGCTCTGAGCTTATCAATAAATGCTGTGAAGCGAGTGCAATCAACACAAAGCCAAATTCGCCCATTTGCCACAGCATAATACCTGCTGCAACGGCATCTTGCTTTCGCTCGCCTATAAGCTGTGCAGAAATAGCCAGAACCGCAATTTTAAAAAATAATAAACCGACTAATACCGCAATGATCCAATACCAACTTTGCAGCACATACAAAATATCTAATTGCATTCCTACGGTAACAAAAAACAGCCCCATTAAAATATCGCGAAACGGTCTAATATCGGCTTCTAATTGGTGACGGTACTGGCTTTCACCGAGCATCATACCGGCCAAAAACGCTCCCAGCGCCATAGAAAGACCAAACAAATACGTTAAACCGGCTGCAAACAATGCCACTAACAATGTGGTGAGCACAAAGAGCTCGTCGGTTCTAACAAGCGCTATTTCTCTAAAGACTTTAGGCAGTACCCACTTGCCTATTGCCCATAACAAAATACACACAAAAGCACCTTTGGTTAATGCAAAGGCAAGTGCGCCAACAATTTCATCAGAGCCACTTTGAGCAAGTAAGGGGTAAATAATTAGTAAGGGCACGACAGCAATATCTTGAAACAACAACACGCCAATTGCTAACTGGCCACGCCGCTGATTTAACTCACCTGATTCTTTGAGTAACTTCACGACCACTGCCGTTGATGATAAAGCCATTAAGCTCGCAATCGTAAAGCTATTAAGTAAGCTGTACTCAAGTAACAGTAAAATCAACATGAACACTAGGCTTGTGATCACCACTTGCAATGACCCTAAGCCAAATACAATATTGCGCATTGCCATTAAGCGCGGCACTGAAAACTCAAGCCCTAAACTAAACAGTAAAAAAACAATGCCTAGCTCAGCTACAAAGTGCATTTCGTGGCTTTGTGCCATCCAGCCAATACCATGACTCCCCGCTAATAAACCCGTTGCAAGGTACGCCAGAATAGGAGGTAAGCCAATTCGCTTGAAAAACCAAACAAAAATGACCGCAGCTACGAGTAACCCAAAGGCTTGAATCAGCACATTTTGCAAGCAATTACCTCCTTCTACTTAATGATAAAGCCGAACCCTCGTTTAAATATAGCAACCATATGTTTTTCAGCCAGTTTAAAAAAGTGGCACAAATTTCGCTTTATTAAGGAGTATCTAACACTCCGGGGGGAGAACAATCATGGAAAATGTCCATATTTTGACGCAGCGAGTGACTGCAAGAGGCGACTTTATGCCGTTTTCGGCAGAACGTTACCGAATAAGTGAACAGCACAATACACATGACTTAGTGACAAAATTACAAACAACCCTGTCGATTGAGGGGATTTTGACTATTTTTGCCGAGCATGCAAAACAGCTCATCAATTTGTCTGGGTTGCAGTTTCAATCGGCTTTGGGTGTGTCTGAAAGTGTTGACAGCGATACCACGCACACTCCCTACTCGTTTGATTTAGATTTAGAAAGTGAGCGTTTAGGTCAGCTAATTTATTTTAGCCAATTTCCTATGGGGCAAGCTATCGAAACCAAACTACAGCAATTACATGCTGCGCTTGTTTACCCGCTTCGTAATGCAATTATGTATACACGTGTATTACGCTTGGCAACAAAAGATGCGCTAACGGGGTTAAATAACCGTAGTCAATTTAATGACAGCTTGGCACAAAGACTAGAGCGTTGTCGCCGTCAGCATCGTCCATTTAGCTTAATGTTGCTCGATTTAGACAACTTTAAACAAGTGAACGACAATTTCGGTCATAAAATTGGCGACGACGTACTACAAGAATTTGCTAATGTTTTACGTAACTGTGTACGAGGCACAGATTCAATTTTTCGCTTTGGTGGCGATGAATTTGCGCTGTTAATTGACGACCCTGAATTTACCACTAACAAAGTCATCGCAGATCGCGTTATGCGTTTAGTCTCGCAATCAAGCATAATGGCCCAATACGCTGTAACATCGAGCATAGGGTTTACGCTTGCGAATAACCAAGACTGCGAAAATGAAGTGTTTGCCCGCGCAGATAAAGGCCTATACCGTGCTAAAGCCGCGGGTAGAAACTGCGCAAAAGCGTACTAAAAGTCACATTTTTAAAGCGCAAAACAATTCGCAAATATCGTTACGAAAAGCCTAGCTTCCCCCGCTAGGCTTTTTTGTAGCCAATTTATAACCGAGTAATACCAACCAAAAACCTGCAAAAAAACCGCTCAGTAAATAAAGTAAAGCAGCCATTGTCGTTAGTGGCGACACAACCACGAGGGCGAGGGGTGTTAACACCCCTAAAATAAAAAACACGCCGCCTTTGCCTGACCAATACCCTAACAGCAATAACGAGCACGCAACGCCCCCCGCTAGCGCATAAAACAAGGTACTCATTTCAAGCTCAGCAAACGAAAAACCGGCAATAACCGCAACTATAATCGACACAATAAAACCCAGCGGTGCTTTATTAACTAGCGATAAACCAACATGAGCCTGTTCACTCATTTTCACTCTCCCAAAAAATGCCTTCATCTGAACTGTGCGTAGCACTGATAAAATAGCCAACCACTTGAACAAGCTGATCATTATAAAAAATAAGCGGCACTTGTGCACGAACCCAAGGAGCGACCTTCGCATCTTTAAACCAATGTTTGAGCGTATTTGACCCCGGCTTTTTAAGCGGCTTTATGCGCGCTTGCGGGCAATTAAACACCACTTTCACCTGCTCATCAGCCGTTGGCAATCGAATTCCTTTACCTGTTTTAAATCTTAAAGTTCGGCCATCCGATAAGGTTACGGTTTCAAGATTTATATCACATGATTTGGGTATTGGCTGTTCTGTAACGAAATACCAGTAATGTTGATGGCGACGAACTTGTCCGCTCGCTAAACAGATTTTTAATTGGGCATCGGCCTGTGCGTTTAAGCCCTGTTCAATAATTTGCTTAAGCTGATTTTCAGAGGGCATTTGATGTGTAAATTGCTTGAGCCACGCGCGCACAAGGTTTGCTTTACGCGTATCAGAAAAACCTTTAACCGCACAACAGCTTAAACCGCCGTGTTTATTTTGACAGTGCGCAAGGTCTGTTTCTGTGTATTCATCTAACAGTGATTGTTGCTGCTGTAATAAGCGAATACTGCGCGCAGCACTTTTCTCAAAGCCCTGAAAGCGGTCGTTTAAAACGGGGATCACCTGATGACGTAAAAAGTTACGGTCAAAGCGCTCGTCGCTGTTTGAGTCATCTGTAATATGTTGAATTCCACGCTGTTCAGCAAATAGCTCTATTTGCTGGCGTGTCACATTAAGCAAGGGTCTAAAGCATACACGCCCAGATGACAACACTCTTTGCTGCTGCATTGCACTTAACCCTTGCAAGCCTGAGCCACGCTTTAGGCGCAAAAAGAACGTTTCAAGCTGATCATTTAAATGCTGACCTAGTAACAACACGCTGCCTTTTGGACTATGCGTATCGAGCGCATCATAACGTGCGTCTCGGGCTTGCGCCTCGAGGCTGGTTCGTGCTTGTGTTTCAATGTTCACTTTTATTGCTTTAAATGGCACTGCAAGAGAGCTGCATAACGTTTCACAAAATGATTGCCACTGCCCTGCATATTCACTCAAGCCATGATTTACATACACAGCATCCACACTCAGCGCCGTATTTTCACGGTGTAATTCAGCCATTAAATGCAAAAGCACCACAGAGTCGACACCACCAGACAAGGCAACAGTATACGCCTTGTGCCCCTTTGTAATTAGAGGCTCAAGTTCTTTACGAAAATCGGTATAAAGTGGCAAAGTTAACATCGACTGGCACGCTTAAAATAAATTGCGTTGTATTATAAAACAAAAAAAGCCGCAAAAGCGGCTTTTTCATCATTATGCTAATTAGCAATAACCAAACGACATTAAACGTTTGTAACGCTGATCAAGCATTTCATCAAGTGACAAGCCTTGTAAATCAGCTAAATCGCGCTTTAGTTGATTTTTAAGGTTACGCGCCATTGCATCGTAGTTACGATGTGCGCCACCCAGCGGCTCTTCAATCACGTTATTGATTAAATCTAGTTCTTTAACACGTGCAGCTGTTACACCCATTGCTTCTGCAGCGATAGGCGCTTTATCTGCACTCTTCCAAAGGATTGATGCACAACCCTCTGGTGAAATTACTGAGTAAGTGCTGTACTGCAACATGTTTACGCGGTCACCCACGCCTATTGCCAATGCACCACCCGAACCACCTTCACCAATAACAGTACAGATCGTCGGTACTTTTAATGCAGCCATCACTTTAAGATTACGTGCAATCGCTTCTGATTGACCACGTTCTTCTGCGCCAACACCTGGGTATGCTCCCGGCGTGTCGATAAATGTCATGATAGGCATTTTGAAACGCTCAGCCATTTCCATTAAACGTAATGCTTTACGGTAGCCTTCTGGTTTTGGCATACCAAAGTTACGTTTGATTTTTTCAGCTGTATCACGCCCTTTTTGCTGACCAATAACCATGACTGGTTGGCCTTCAAAACGCGCCACACCGCCTAAAATAGCGGGATCGTTAGCAAAAGTACGGTCACCTGCTAGTTCGTCAAATTCCGTGAAAATGCGCTCGATGTAATCACGAGTATAAGGACGCAACGGGTGACGGGCTAACTGTGAAACCTGCCAAGCACCTAACTCAGAGAAAATTTTCTCTTTCATTTCAGCGCTTTTTTCTTTTAATCGACTGACTTCCTCTTCTAATCCAAGGTCTAATTCGCCAGCGCGGCTTACATTTTGTAACTCTTCAATTTTTGCTTCTAATTCTGCGATTGGAAGCTCAAAATCAAGATAATTGAGGCTCATGCTCTAAACTACCTAATTAATTAAATTCTAGTTCTACATCTTGCGCCGCCATCAGTGATAACTTGTGAATTAAGTCATCACTAGGCGTAACACACCATTCGGTTCCTAACGTAATCTCAGCCAACGCATCAGGACGTTGATAGAATACTTTAATAGGACACGTGCCAAACTTATAAGGTTCAAGCACTTTTTGTAAATTATCGAAGAAGTTCGCCTCGATCTGCACCATATTCAGCGTCATTTTAATCGCTTTTATACGCTTTTCTCGCGCTTGAGCAATGGTGCATATGTCTCTGGCGGTCATTGTAATGCCACCGGAGAAGTTATCAAAGCTGACCTGTCCAGATATTACCAAGATATTGTTAACTTGCAGCATATCTTGGTACATTTCAAACTGTTCTGGGAATAAGCGTACATCAATACGGGCACTCTTGTCATCTAAAGTTACAAGACCCCAACGATTTCCCTTTTTATTTATGAGCGTACGCGCCGCAATGACTAAGCCTGCAGCGGTTGACTGCACATCGCGATTCGTTGGCTGCAAATCAACCAAACGCCCCGAAGTATAATATTTAAGCTCTTTTCGGTACTGATTAATCGGGTGGCCCGTTAAATACAGCCCTAACGTTTCTTTTTCACCGTCTAACCATTCGTTATCCGTAAGGTCAGGGGCTTTAATAAAGGCTTGTTCAACTTCGTCTGGCTCTGTGGCTAATAAACCAAATAAATCAGCCTGACCAAGCGACTCTGCTTTATGGTGCTGGTCTGCCGCTCGCATGGCATCTTTTAAACTAGCTAACAATGTTGCGCGACCAGGCTGGGTTTTATCAGGGCCTAACTGATCCAGCGCCCCCGCATAAATAAGTTTTTCTACTACACGTTTATTTAAACGTTTTAAATCAACGCGAGCGCAAAAATCAAATAAGTCTTTAAACGGGCCGCCTTCTTTACGCGCTTCTAAAATGGCTTCTACTGGGGCTTCACCCACCCCTTTAATCGCACCAATACCGTAAACAATTTGACCTTTTAAGTTAACCGTAAACTTGTACTCACCCGCATTTACATCAGGCGGTAGCAAGGTTAACTTCATGTTTTCACATTCGTCGACCAAGGTAACAATTTTATCGGTGTTATCCATATCAGCCGACATTACGGCCGCCATAAACTCGGCCGGATAATGCGTTTTCATCCACAGAGTTTGATACGACACCAATGCATAAGCAGCGGAGTGAGATTTGTTAAAGCCGTAACCTGCGAACTTTTCGACCAAGTCGAAGATTTTTATCGCTAGTTCGCCGTCAATACCGTTCTTTTCTGCACCTTCTTCGAAGGTTGAACGCTGCTTGGCCATTTCTTCAGGTTTTTTCTTACCCATTGCACGGCGAAGCATGTCTGCGCCACCAAGGGTATAGCCTGCCAGTACCTGCGCAATCTGCATTACCTGCTCTTGATACAGGATGATGCCGTAGGTCGGCTCTAATATTGGCTGTAAGCTTTCATGTTGCCATTGTACATCGGGGTACGATATTTCTTCACGCCCATGCTTACGGTCGATAAAGTTATCTACCATGCCTGATTGCAGTGGACCCGGTCGGAATAATGCCACGAGTGCAATCATATCCTCAAAGCAGTCGGGTTTTAGACGACGAATAAGGTCTTTCATGCCGCGCGATTCTAGCTGGAAAACCGCGGTCGTCTCAGCGCGGAGCAATAAGTCAATGCTGGGTTTATCATCAAGCGGGATAGCATTGATATCAACGGGGTCTTTACCTTCGCGCGCTAAACGCTCGTTGGTCATGTCGAGCGCCCATTGCAAGATGGTTAATGTTCTTAAACCTAAGAAGTCGAACTTAACCAAGCCTGCGGTTTCAACGTCATTTTTGTCAAATTGAGTTACCGGGAACTTGCCTTCATCGTCGCAATAAAGTGCAGCAAAATCGGTGATCGTGGTGGGTGAAATTACCACCCCCCCTGCGTGTTTACCGGCATTACGTGTACACCCTTCAAGAATGCGACACATGTCGATAAGCTCTTTTACTTCTTCGTCACCGTCATAGGCTTCTTGTAAACGCGGTTCTACATCAAACGCTTTCGCAAGCGTCATACCGGGGTCGCCAGGGACTAATTTGGATATGCGATCGACAAACCCATAAGGGTGGCCAAGTACACGCCCCACATCACGAATAACCGCTTTTGCAGCCATGGTACCAAAGGTGATAATTTGCGATACCGCGTCGCGGCCATACAATGCCGATACGTGATCAATCACTTCATCACGTCTGTCCATACAGAAGTCAACGTCAAAGTCGGGCATGGATACACGTTCAGGGTTCAAGAAACGTTCGAATAGTAAGTCAAATTCAAGCGGATCTAAGTCGGTAATTTTAAGTGCATATGCAACCAACGAGCCCGCACCCGAGCCACGTCCCGGTCCCACTGGAATATTGTTATCCTTACTCCACTGGATGAACTCCATTACGATTAGGAAGTAACCCGGGAACCCCATTTGGTTAATTACATCGAGCTCGATTTGTAAGCGCTCATCGTATTCTACGCGCTTTTCTTTTCGCTCTTCTTCATCGGGGAATAAAAACTGCAATCGCTCTTCAAGACCATCTTTCGATACTTTAACTAAGAATTCATCGATTTTGAGCGAGCCCGTTGGGTAATCGGGTAAGAAATAGGTGCCCAACTGCACGGTTACGTTACAGCGTTTTGCAATTTCAACGGTGTTTTCGAGCGCTTCAGGAATATCACTAAAGAGCTCAGCCATTTGCTCAGCTGTTTTTAGGTATTGCTGATCAGAAAAACGTTTTGGTCGGCGCTTATCTTCAAGGGTGTAACCATCATGAATTGCAACACGAATTTCGTGGGCTTCGAAGTTTTCAGGTTTTAAAAACACCACCTCGTTAGTGGCCACCACGGGCAGTTGTTCTTGGCTTGCTAATTCTACCGCTAAATGAAGGTAATCTTCTTCAAATGGGCGCTCAGTCCGAATAAGCTCAATATAATAATGGTCACTAAAGTGTTGCTTATAAAAACTCACCACCGACTCAATCAGACCGGCATTGCCTTTAAGTAATGCTTTGCCTAAATCGCCATCTTTTGCACCTGATAAAATTATGAGGCCATTTTTGAGCCCCACCAGCCATTCACGGTCAATCACGGGACGGTGAAAAACATGCCCGCGTTGATACGCTTTAGAGATTAATAACGTGAGGTTTTTATAGCCTTCGTTATCTTTGGCTAAAATAGTTATTCGGCATGGTTCATCTTCGAATTCTGGGCTTCGTAACCAAAAATCAGCTCCCACAATTGGCTTAATTCCAGCGCCATGTGCAGCCCCATAAAAACGCACCAAACCACATAAGTTCATCTGGTCTGTTATGGCCAGCGCTGGCATTTGTAGCTCTTCTGCTTTGGCAACGATTGGTTTTGTTTTTGCGAGGCCATCCACCATTGAAAAATCAGAATGAACACGTAAATGAACAAATTGCGGCGCAGGCATTAGCGTTGCTCTCCTTTTAACGCCAAAATGCGCTGCACAGGTTTAAAGCTTTTGCGATGCTCATTAATAGCACCATACTGTTCTAGTGCAGCAAAATGCGCTTTGGTTGGGTAACCTTTATGTCCTGCGAAGCCGTATTCTGGATAGCGTTTATCGAGTTCAATCATTTCGTCGTCTCGGGCCACTTTCGCAAGAATTGATGCAGCCGAAATCTCTTCCACTAAGCTGTCGCCTTTTACTACCGCTTGCGCAGGTATGGTTAATTGGCTAGGAACGCGATTACCGTCAATAAATACAAACTCAGGTTTTACACTGAGTCCTTCAACCGCACGGCTCATTGCCAGCATAGTGGCATGTAAAATATTAAGCTCGTCAATTTCGCTTGGGCTACAACGACCAATGGCATAACACAGGGCTTTTTCTTTAATTTCTGCAGCTAAAAGTTGGCGTTTTTTATCCGACAATTTTTTTGAGTCGGCTAGTCCCACAATCGGTTTTGCAGGGTCGAGGATCACCGCGGCGGTTACTACGTCACCAACGAGCGGTCCACGTCCTACTTCATCAACACCGGCAATATAATTTACATGTGGTCGATCAATCTGCATTTAGTAACTCCGCGACTGCTGTTGCAGCTTGTTCGTTGGCATTTAACCTAATTTCTTTATGAATCGCTAAAAAGCGTGCTTTTAGTTCACTATTATCTGAATTTAACATAGGTGTGAGTGCATTTGTTAAATTATCAACATTACATTCTGTTTGTAGGTACTCGGGGACAAGCTCTTCATCGGCCAGTAAATTCGGTAGCGAAAAGTACTTGATGTTAAAGGTAAACAGCGTTTTAAATATCCAATAGCTCATTGGCTTTATTTTATACCCTACTACCATTGGCTTTTTATAGAGCATGCCTTCTAATGTAGCGGTCCCTGAGGCAAGTAAAATCGCATCGGCAGCTTGCATAGCAAGATTTGACTGGCCGTCGAGTAACTGTAATTTTAAATGAGGGGCTGTTTTTTCTAGAATGTCACAAAACTGAGTTTTTCGTTTTTCGTTAACGAGTGGTACCACTATTTTCAGTGCTGGGTTTTCTGCCTGTAGTTTAGCGGCGGTCTGAATGTAAGTGTCACTCAAAAGACCTACTTCGGAGCCTCGGCTGCCCGGTAAAAGCGCCAATACTTTGTCTGAATCTGATAAACCGAGTGCATTACGCGCTTTGCTCTGATCATGCTCCAGCGCAATATCATCAGCCAGCGTATGACCAACAAATGTGCAAGGCACGTTGTGTTTGTCATAAAATGCTTTTTCGAATGGTAATAAAGCCAACACTAAATTAGTTGCTGCGCTGATTTTATGAATACGCTTTTCACGCCACGCCCAAACAGAGGGGCTCACATATTGAATTGTTTTGATACCCGCTTCTTTTAGCGGCTTTTCAACACGTAAGTTAAAGTCTGGCGCATCAATACCAATAAACACATCAGGCGGATTATCTATAAAATGTTGCACGAGCTGTTTGCGAATTTTTAATAAGCGCGGTAAGCGCCCCAACACTTCAACCAGCCCCATT
This sequence comes from Pseudoalteromonas lipolytica, assembly GCF_900116435.1. Classification (GTDB taxonomy): domain Bacteria; phylum Pseudomonadota; class Gammaproteobacteria; order Enterobacterales; family Alteromonadaceae; genus Pseudoalteromonas; species Pseudoalteromonas lipolytica. Next base: position 90,745 of record NZ_FPAZ01000003.1, read on the forward strand.
ACCGACAACTCATCCATATCGAATAACGTTGTACAACCCGCAGCTTGCATACGCGGCCCTGCAATTCCTTCAAAAATAGCATCTGGGAAACGTACTTTAAGTGCTTTAATGAGCCCTTCACCTAAAATATCACCTGATAACTCACCTGCCACCAAGGCAATACGTAACGGCTTTGTTTGTTCTTTCATTCGTTGATAATTCGCAACTTTCTGCACTAATAAAAATGAGTTTACCGTGTTTTAGCAATCGGATAAATGTCACAGAGTTAATAAATACTAGAAATTAAAATTGCGATTAAAAGTTGCTCTAAAAGCCGTTTATAAAATAGATAAAAACAATGCCAGCACAGGGGGCTACTCACTTTTGAGTAAGTCAAAGGGGTTGAATTAGTAATTAATCACTTTCTTAAATTATAGATTAATCATTTGAAATATTTAGTTTTTATCTCTAATCTGTAGAATTAACGAACAATCGCTATCATATTAATTTCCTATTTTCTATTGACTAAAATAGATACAAGGTTAATATTCACGAAGTTTCAGTAATTACTGAAACTTTGAAAGCTATTTTTTGTCGTGTCTACCGCACCCTTTAATAAGGAGCTAAACAATGATAGATGAAACATTTGTGGATCTATCGCGATTGCAATTTGCAATTACTGCCCTCTTTCACTTTCTATTTGTACCACTCACTATAGGTATGACGTGGATTTTGGTGATCATGGAATCCGTTTATGTGATGACAGGTCGTGAAATTTACCGTGATATGACTAAGTTTTGGGGTAAGTTGTTTGGTATAAACTTTGCGATTGGTGTGGCCACTGGTCTCACTATGGAGTTTGAGTTTGGTACTAACTGGTCTTATTACTCTCACTATGTGGGTGATATTTTTGGCGCTCCTCTGGCTATTGAAGGGTTGATGGCGTTCTTTTTAGAATCGACCTTTGTCGGCATGTTTTTCCTTGGTTGGGAGCGACTCACAAAACGCCAACACCTTGCAGCGACCTTTTTAATGGCTTTAGGCACCAACCTTTCGGCATTGTGGATTTTGATTGCCAATGGTTGGATGCAGAACCCTGTGGGCGCAGAGTTTAACTATCAAACCATGCGCATGGAAATGACCAGCTTTGCAGAGCTAGTATTCAACCCCGTCGCACAGGTTAAATTTATTCATACGGTGTCTGCCGGTTATGTCGCGGCTTCAATGTTCGTACTCGGCATCAGTAGTTGGTACATACTCAAAGGTCGTGATTTGGCCTTTGCGAAACGTTCATTCTCTGTTGCATCAGGTTTTGGCCTTGCCTCTATTTTATGCGTTATTTTACTAGGAGATGAATCTGGCTACGAAGTAGGCGAAGTGCAAAAAGTTAAATTGGCTGCAATCGAGGCTGAATGGCACACAGAAGAAGCGCCCGCAGCATTTACACTGGTAGGTATTCCTGACTCTGAACAGCAAGTCACCCATGCAGCGGTTAAAATACCTTATGCGTTGGGCATTATTGCGACACGTTCGATTGATGAACAAGTCACGGGTATCAAAGATTTAGAAAAACAACACGAAACACGTATTCGTAACGGTATGCAAGCATACGAGTATCTCGAAAAATTGCGTGGTGGTGATGACTCCGCCGAGAACATTGCCAAGTTCGATACACTGAAAGCTGACCTCGGTTATGGTCTGTTGCTTAAACGCTACACTCCTAATGTGGTTGATGCCACAGAAGCGCAAATTCAGAAAGCGGTGAAAGACTCATTTCCGAAAGTGGGGCCCATGTTTTGGTCATTTAGGATAATGGTTGGCTGCGGTGTGATTATGTTAGGGGTCTTTGTACTGGCCTTTTACTATAACGCCAAACGCGTTATAGAGCATAAGCGTTGGTTACTCTGGGCCGCCGTGTGGAGTATTCCATTACCTTGGATTGCTATTGAGTTCGGTTGGATTGTTGCTGAATATGGACGTCAACCATGGGCTATTTCAGAAATATTACCCACATTTTTAGCAACCTCCTCGTTAACGGTAAATGATTTGCTGATCAGCATTACGGGCTTTATTGTATTTTACACCGGTCTAGCAACCGTTGAAGGTTGGTTGATGCTGCGCTTTGTTAAACAAGGGCCTAGCTCTTTGCACACAGGTAAATATCATCACGAACTCATTAAAGAAGACTCGCTAGCAGGCCAAGGAGTACAGTCATGATCTTTGATTACGAAACACTAAAATTAATCTGGTGGGTATTAATCGGTGTGCTCCTGATTGGCTTTGCTGTTACCGATGGCATGGATATGGGAGTGGCTATTTTGCTCCGCCTTGTTGGCAAAACAGATGTCGAGCGCCGAACCGTTATAAATACCATCGGAGCTCACTGGGATGGTAACCAAGTGTGGTTTATTACCGCTGGGGGTGCATTATTCGCTGCATGGCCTATGGTGTATGCTGCTGCATTCTCAGGCTTTTATTTTGCAATGATGCTGGTCTTATTTGCGCTGTTTTTCAGACCACTTGGGTTTGATTATCGCTCAAAAATTGAGTCAGCTCGTTGGCGAAATAACTGGGATTGGGGCTTGTTTGCAGGCAGTTTTATTCCTGCACTCGTATTTGGGGTTGCTTTTGGTAACTTGCTACAAGGTGTGCCTTATCATATTGACGATTTATTACGTGTAAGCTATCAGGGCTCATTCTTTGCTTTACTTAATCCATTTGCCATTGTTGCTGGCTTAATAAGTGTGCTTATGTTGGTTGGTCATGCGGGTATGTGGCTGCAACTTCGTACCGATGCAGACGTAGCCAAACGCTCAGCACAATATGGCCGATATGCACTTATGGCGTTTATTGTATTGTTTGCCTTAGCAGGTGTTTGGATATCGCAAATTGACGGTTATACAATCGTCAGCATGGGCGACACTCAAGGCTATGCGAACCCACTGGCTAAAACAGTAACGCAGGCACCAGGTGCATGGCTTGATAACTATACAAAAATGCCTCTAACGATGCTGTTCCCAGCGCTAACATTTGTGATGGCGGCACTGGCTATTGTGTTATCTAAATTACAAAAGCCTGCGTTAGCACTTGTTTCATCAAGCATCATGTTAGCTGGAGTTATTTTAACAGCAGGCATGTCAATGTTCCCGTTTATTATGCCTTCAAGCAACAACCCTAATATTAGTCTTACTATGTGGGATGCGGTTTCGAGCCATATGACCCTCAATGTGATGTTTGTTGTTGCCATTATTTTTGTTCCTTTAATTTTAACTTACACGACCTGGTGTTATGTGAAGATGTGGCGAAAAGTCACTATCGCTGAAATCGAAAACAACACTCACGGTAGCTATTAAGGAGATTTAATTATGTGGTATTTTGCCTGGATATTAGGTGTTCTATTAGCCTGTACACTTGGGGTAATTAACGTGATGTGGTACGAATTTCATCAACATAAAGATTCTATCGCTGATGATGAGCTAGAGCTGTACGCGAGACTCAAAAACAACGATGACAACTAAACCCCGACCAAATCGCGCGCAGCAGCAAACGCTGCGCGCTTTTTTAAAGCAGTATAGTCAGTCCGCTTCTGGGCTTCTTAAATTAAGCATTAGTCTGGGCACTTTCAATGCCCTGTTAATGATTGCCTCTTGTTACCTTCTTGCGAATGCAGTTCATCAAGTCATGTTCGAGCAAGCAAACTTGCAAGCTGTAAGCCCTTTATTATGGCCTCTTGCTGGACTAATTTTAGTTCGTGCTTTGTTGGTTGCGCTAAGTGAACGCGTGAGTAACCTTGCCGCGTTAAAAATAAAAAACGTGATGCGAAATACATTGCTAGAAAAGCTCAGCAAACTTGGGCCAGCTTACAGTGAACAAAAAGGTCACGGCGCTACACTTAATACCTTACACAATGGTGTTGAAGCACTGCATCAATATTACGCCAACTATATTCCAAGTGTTGCTTACAGTGCACTTATTCCATTTGTGATATTAGTGGTGATTTTTCCAACCGATTACAAAGCGGGCCTCATTTTCCTATTAACAGCCCCGCTTATCCCATTTTTTATGATTTTAGTGGGCCATAAGGCTGAACAGTTAAACCAAGAGCGTTGGCAACAGCTAGCGGTACTAGGAAATTACTTTTTTGACAGATTACAAGGACTGACTCAACTCAAGCTCTTTAATGCAACCAAGCGTGAGCTAAATAGCATAAGTCAGATTTCTGATGATTACCGTGGTGCGACCATGGGGGTGTTGAAAGTCGCCTTTTTATCATCTTTCGCCCTTGAATTTTTAGCCACCATTAGTGTTGCCCTTGTTGCCGTTATTATTGGCTTTAGGCTGTTTTTTGGCACGCTCGACTTTGCCACTGGTTTTGTGGTGTTATTACTGGCTCCTGAGTTTTATTTACCGCTTAGGCAAATGGGCACCCACTACCATGCAAAACTTGAAGGTATCAGCGCTGCTGCTGATATGGTCGAGATTATTAATCACAGTGAAGCAGATGAACACACGGGTACATCCCCTCTCCCATTACCGCTTAAAGACATAAAATTAACCGCACTTAGCTATCACTACCCCGAAACAAACGAAGGGGTGACAGATATCAATTTAACACTACCTAACACGGGTTTAATTGCATTTGTTGGCGAAAGTGGCTCAGGGAAAAGTACTTTATTTGACTGCCTATTAGGTTTTCATCATCACGCTAACCACGCCATTAGCATCAACGGGCAACCCTTAAGTGACACAGCTTTAAGTGATTGGCATGCACAGCTTGCATGGATCCCTCAACACGCCACTTTATTTTACCGAAGTGTTGCCGACAACCTGCGTCTAGCCAAACCTGATGCATGCCAAGACGAGCTCATTGAAGCCGCCAGTAAAGCGGGCGCACTTGAATTTATTAACGCTTTACCACATGGCTTTGATACCTTACTGGGTGAGCAAGGTGAAGGCCTCTCCGGTGGGCAAAAACAGCGCATAGCGCTTGCCCGTGCATTTTTAAAAGATGCCCCAGTTCTACTACTCGATGAACCTACAGCACATTTAGACAGCCAAACAGAACAGCTTATCAACCAAGCAATCTGTGAATATGCGAAAAATCATTTAGTCTTGGTCATTGCTCACAGACTTAATACGGTAAAGCACGCTGATACCCTTTACGTAATGCAGCAAGGCAGCATTGTAGAATCGGGCCGTTATAAACAACTGGTCAACGACGCGGGGCTATTTGCAAAACTGGTAAGTCGAGGTGAAGCCCATGCATAATTTTGTACGCTTACTTAAACTATGCAAACCGCATGCTGGCATGCTGTTACTCGGGGCTTTTTTAGCAAGCTTAACCGTGCTGGCTAATGTGGGTTTACTGGCTATTTCAGGCTGGTTTTTGGCCGCGATGGCTGCCGCTGGCATTGCCGGTGTGCAGATGAACTATTTTACTCCAGCAGGCGTGATCCGCTTTTTAGCGATTGTGCGAACCGCATCGCGTTATGGCGAGCGAATGATTACACATAACGCGACATTTTTATTATTGAGCGAGATTCGCGTAAAAATGTTCGCAACACTGAGTCGGCTCAATAATGTCGATTTAGCAATGAGCCGCAGTGCCGATTTAGTCAATCGATTACAAAACGATGTCGACGCGCTTGATAAGTTTTACTTAAATGTGCTGCTACCAATCATCGTTGCGCTTTTTACTATCCCAATTGTGATGGCGTTTATGGCAGCGTATAACGCCGACGTTGCATTGCTATGCTTTATTTCATTAATGGTTATAGGGGTGCTACTCCCGGCTTTACTAAGCCGTAAACTTCATAAAGAAGCGCATGTCGAAACACAACTTAGTGCAGAATTAAGAGCTGAACTTGCCGATACATTAAAAGGGGCAAGAGAGCTTGCTGTATATCAAGCACAAAACGCTCAACTCACGCATTGTGATTCTTTAAGCCAACAATACAATGCTCAGCTCTATAGCCGCCATAAAGCGGTTGCAAACAGCAATGGTTTAAGCACCTTGGTTATTCAACTGACTATGCTGGCAAGTGTGTTTATGATTATTCCATTGGTTTCTCTGGGCACCATGAAAAACGTTGAACTGGCTATGCTGGCGCTATTTGTTCTAGCAAGCTTTGAAACTGTACTCACCCTGCCTACAGCGTTTATAGAATTACCTCTGACCTTAAGCGCCGCAGAGCGCCTGTTCGTACTTGAAGACAATCACAGCAAAGCCAATACACAGCAAAATGAAATAGACAATCAATCAGCGCTCGGTCTTACGTTAAGTAATGTCAGTTATCAATACGCTGGAAGCACACGTAAGGCACTTAATGACATCAACGTGTCTGTCTGTGCTGCAAGCAAGGTTGCGCTGGTTGGTGCCAGTGGCAGTGGTAAAACCACGCTTGTTAATTTACTCACCGGTCTTTGGCCACTGCAATCAGGCTCTTTAAAGCTGACCACAGACGAGCACAGTTTTGAGCTTGAGAGCATGACACCTTCAGCACGCTTTAAACAACTGACAATTGTTGCGCAGCAGCATCATATTTTTGATGGCACTCTGCGTGAAAACCTACTCTATGCAGCGCCTGATGCAACAGATGAAATGCTTATTCAAGCCTGCGAACAAGCAGAACTCAGCTCTTGGCTTAACAATTTAAAGGCCGGGCTCAATACCCGTTTAGGCATAGCAGGTAGAAAGCTGTCGCACGGTCAATCACGCCGTATTGCAATTGCTCAAGCCATATTAAGGCGCGGTAATTTAGTCATTCTTGACGAACCGACAGAAAGTTTAGATAACCACACTAAATACCATTTGCTTAATACACTTGAGACAGTTTGGGCAGATAAAACGATGCTCACTATTACCCATGACCCAGCCATGCTTAGCCGGGTTGATAAGGTCATTTGGTTAGAGCAAGGGAAAATAAGAGCAGTGGCCACTCATGCAGAGTTGCTTGCAAACGAAGCTGATTATGTTGAGCTGATCACGCGTTTTTAATCGAGCTGCTCAACGGTAACGTCAATCACACCGTGCTTTAAGGAAGCAATTTCTGAAAACGCCTGCTTAGATAAATCAATAATGCGACCGCGAATAAATGGGCCGCGGTCGTTAATGGTAACAATCACACTTTTGTTGTTGGCAAGGTTCGTCACTTTGACCCGTTGGCCAAACCTAAGTGTTTTATGAGCAGCACTCAAGGCTTGTTGATTAAAGGCCTCCCCGCTTGCTGTCGTTCGACCATGGTACTTGTCAGCGTAATAACTCGCTTTACCTTTTTCTATCGCGCCCTTTGGTACGGAAGGTGCGCTACTACAGCCACTCATTAGCAAGGTCGCTAACACTAAAATAAAGAGTTTGTTCATATTGATTGTCCTTTTTAATCAATAAATTTAGCAAATCATTGCTTAGTAAAACCTGAACTACAAATACAAAAAAGCCACCTGTCGGTGGCTTTTCGTCTATCGCTATTGATTAGCGAATGATTCCGCGCTCAGAACTTTTCACAAAGTCGATCATAAGCTGAACGGCTGGGTATTTTGCTGCATCTTCGCTGAGTTCAGCGATTGCCTCTTCTACACCTAGGCTCTTACGGTAAAGTGTTTTATACGCACGGCGTGTTGCCATTATTTCATCACTTTCAAAGCCACGACGTTTCATGCCTTCTGTATTGATAGCAACGGGTCCTGCTGGGGTACCAATCGTTGTAACAAACGGAGGAACATCTTTGTTAACGCCTGAATACATGCCAACAAATGCATGTGCACCCACTTTACAAAATTGATGAATACCCGAGTTACCAGCAAGGATAACCCAATCACCAATGTGTACATGGCCTGCAACAGATGCATTATTAGCAAAAATAACGTTATCGCCAATGACGGCATCATGCGCAACATGGGTGTACGCCATAAACAAGTTATTGCTACCAATTTTAGTAACGCCTTGGTCTTGGATAGTACCACGGTGGATTGTTGCACATTCACGAATTACGTTGTTATCACCGATAATTAACGTAGTTGGCTCATTAGCATATTTTTTGTCTTGGCAAGCTTCACCAACCGATGCAAATTGAAAAATATGGTTACCAGAACCTATTGTCGATGGGCCTTTAACAACCACATGAGACTCAATGATACAGTTATCACCAATTTCTACATCATTACCAATGTAGCTGTATGGGCCAACTGAAACATTATTTCCAAGCTTCGCACCTGGTTCGATTATCGCCGTAGGATGGATCACTGTTAAAACTCTCTTCTCGCACACATGATTTCGGCAGTACACACTACTTTGCCGTCAACTTTTGCTTCTGCTGCAAATTTCCATATATTGCGGCGCTCTTTTACAAACTCTACATGCAAATGCATCGTATCGCCAGGTAAAACGGGTTGCTTGAATCGCGCATTATCAATCGCAGCAAATAAATAAAGTTCATTTTCGCTGCGGTTTTCAACTGTTTTAAAACCAAGTAAACCAGTCGCTTGAGCCATTGCTTCTAAAATCAACACACCTGGGAAGATTGGTTGATTAGGAAAATGTCCCGTAAAAATAGGTTCATTCACTGTTACATTTTTAATAGCATGTAACGACTCGCCTGGCGTGTAATCTAGTACACGGTCAACAAGCAACATCGGATAACGATGTGGAAGTAAACTCAAGATATCTTGGATATCAAGACTATTTAATTCATTTGCCAAAATAGCTTCCTTATTTGTCTTCAATATTGAGTGACTTTGTCAGTGACTCAAGTGCTTTAATGCGGTCTTTCATATCACCTAAATTACGGATATGGGCGATACTGCGTCGCCATTCTTTATTGGTTAGATGCGGTAAACCAGATGAGTAGATCCCAGGTTCAGTGATTGCCTTTGTCACCATACTCATGCCCGTGATTATAGCACCATCGCATACGCTAATGTGACCATTAATTGCGACCATGCCACCAATCTGACAATTCTTACCAATCACGGTACTGCCAGCAAAAACAGTGCAACCAGCAACGGCTGTACCTGAACCGATCTCGACATTATGCGCTATTTGACATTGATTATCGATAATTACATTACTATGGATGAGTGTGTCGTCAAGTGCACCACGGTCAATGGTGGTCGATGCCCCAACTTCAACTTTATCACCTATAATAACGCGACCCAGCTGCGGAATTTTCACCCACTCGCCACGCTCATTTGCATAGCCAAACCCGTCACTGCCGACCACGGTATTCGCCTGAAATAAGCAGTCACTGCCAATTTCAACGTCGTGGTAAATAGTGACATTAGCCCAAAGTTTAGTGCCTTGACCTATTTTTGCATTTTCGCCAATGAAACAACCTGGGCCAATTTGCACATCATTTGCAATCACGGCACCGGCTTCAATCACGACGTTAGCAGCAATCGCGACATTATCACCAATTGAGGCTGAATCGTGAATGACTGCACTCGGATGAACACCCGTCATAGCAGAGCGTGGCGTCGTGTCCATTAATTGAGCTAGCTTGGCGTAGCACACGTACGGGTTAGCAACAATAATCTTGTTACCCGCAAAATACTCAGCGTCGGCAGGTGATAAGATCACCGCACTGGCTTGGGTATCATCTAATTGCGAGCGATATTTCTTGTTCGCTAAAAATGCAATATGCCCAGTACGGGCATTTGCAAGTGTTGATATTTTTTTAATCTCTGTAGCGCCATCACCCTGAAGTTCGGCGCCCAGAAGATCCGCAATCTGCGAAAGCGTGTAGTTTTGCATATATGGTTTCTATTGCTTACTTACTTTTTCAACTACTTTATCTGATAAATCAGATACTGTTTTAGAGTTAACGTAAATTGTTGTTTCTTTCACTTTTACTTCGTCAAACTTGCCAGCTTTAGCAACTTCTTCAATTGCATCTAAGATTAGCTTTTGTACTTTCGCTAATTCTTGGTTTTGACGCATTTTGATTTCTTGCTCTAAAGGACGGCCTTTTTCTGCAAGTTGTTGTTGCATACCTTGAATCTTAGTACGTAATTCTTCTTTTTGCTTGTCGCTCATTGTCGTTGCTTCACGCTTGAACTTTTCAGCTTCAAAACGGATATCACCTTGCAGCTTTTCAAGCTCCTGACGACGCTCTGAGAATTCAGCTTCAAGTGTTTGTTCAACTTTCGCCATTTGAGGGATTTGTTTATAGATTTCTTGCATGTCTACAATCCCTACCTTGTGCGCAAAAGCATTAGTAGATAGGCCCATAGACAATGTAGCAAGAAGTGCAAACGCTGTTGATTTAAATGATTTTTTCACAAAAAACTCCTTTAGAATGTATTACTAATATTAAAGCTGATGGTCTTCGTATCGTCATCTTCTTCTTTTTGCAATGGATACGCAAAACTGATCAGCATTGGACCCATTGGAGAGATCCATTGTAGTGATAGACCGGTTGACACCCTAAAGCGCATAGGATCTGAATAATCCTCTAATTTAGCGCGTTGATCAGGTAACAAGTTTTGATAACGGTCAATGTTAAACTCTGTATCCCATACGTTCGCAGCATCCACGAAGAAGCTTGTACGTACAGAGCTGGTGTTTTCTTCATCTAAGAAAGGCGTAGGAACAATAAGCTCCATACCTGCAACCGCTTTGGCGTTACCACCAATTCGGCCTCGAGGTATTAATACATCAAATTCTGATGCACCACCAATACTGCCTGTTGTTGTGCCATCAGGCAGCGGTGTGCCCGGAATACTTTGTGGCTCACGAGACACCGCGCGCGGTAGAATTGTATTACGGTCAAAGCCACGCAGTTCCATCTCGGTGATACGGAAAAACTCTTGGAAAGGCAGCGTTTGGTCATAACCATTTGTTGTGCCATAACCATTACCATAAGCAAGGGCTGCACGCGTTGAGAATACCCAACGATGGTCATTACTGATTGGCCAGTAAAAACGTGAATCATAATTTAGCTTAAAGTAAGTTAAATCTGAATTCGGCGTTGTACCAGTTAAGTTAAATGACTGACGCGAACCCGCTGTTGGGAATAAACCACGGTTTACAGTAACACGCGACCACCCTGCACTCAGCTCAAACTTGGTAAAGTCGAAACCTGCATCTGGATTTTCTGGGTCTAAGAAGGTTTCACGCATTACACGTGTTTGCTCATATTCTGCAATATCAGACAGTTCTTCTTGAATCCAACGGAAACCAAAGTTAATACGGTTCACCGCATCAATTGGGAAGCCAATATTGGTACCAATACCATAACTCTTCGATTTATAGTCGATAAGACTAAATTTGCTCGCATCATAGTTGCTATAGAAGATACTACTTCCTTGCGATACACCATCCGGCGTAAAGTAAGGGTCGGTATACGACAAGCTGATACGCTCAGAACCACGTGAGGTATTAATGTTAAAGCCAATTTGGTTACCGGTGCCTAAGAAGTTTGATTCACTCACACCAATATTAAATTGCAAACCCAAGTATGAACCATACGCAAGGCCCGCATTAAAGCTACCAGCAGATTGTTCTTTAACCGTAAAGTCTACATCAACTTGGTCGTCAACACCGGGAACTGGCACCACATTAAAATCAACACTTTCCATGTATGGAAGACGTTGAATTTGTAATTTTGAACGCTCAAGATTTTGATTTGAAAGCCATGCACCTTCAAGCTGTGTCATCTCACGACGAACAACTTCATCCGCAGTATTTTGGTTACCACCAACAATGATTCGGCGAACATACACACGCTTACCTGGATTAACAGACAGTGTCAGTTGCACTTCTTTCTTTTCATCATCAATCTCAGGAATGGTGCGCACTTCTGCGTTTGCATAACCAAAACGTGCTAAGTAGCTTTTGATAAATTCTTCAGATGACGTAACCACTGAGCCATTATAAAGCTCACCAGTTTTTAGCGGTATAACACTCTTAATTAGCTCTTCTCGACCTAATAAATCACCGATGAAGTCAAAACCCTTTACGGTGTATTTTACACCTTCGCTAATATTAGCGGTTACATAAACAGAATCGCGCTCAGGGCTAACCGATACCTGTGTTGAATCGATATTAAAACGCAGGTAACCACGGTCTAAGTAGTAACTACGAATTTTCTCTAAATCGCCTTCGATAGTTTGCTTTTGATAACGGTCACTCGACATAAACTTCCACCACGGCAAGTCTTGTTGTGACTCAGCAAGTTTTAGCAATTCTTCGTCAGAGAATAATTCGTTACCCACGAGGTTTATTTGACGAATTGACGCGGCGTCACCTTCATCAAACTTAAATAATAATTTTACACGGTTACGTGGCAGCTTTGTGATGCTAACTTCCACTTTTGCATTGTATTTACCAATACTGTGGAAAAACTCAACTAAGCCTTTTTCAATGTTATCAAGTACCGTTTTATCAAGCGGCTCACCAGTACGAATATCTTGCTGGTCTAGCGACTCGTTTAACTGCTCATCTTTGATGTCTTTGTTACCATCAAACTCAATGAGGCTAATCGTAGGGCGCTCAGTTACTCGAAAAATGACGTTATTACCGTCACGTAACGCTTTAATATTGTCAAAGTGACCAGAGCGATAGAGAGCCTTTATGGTTCTTGAAATTGTGTACTCATCAATATTATCGCCCACGTTGATCGGAATATGGGTTAGCGCTGCACCTAGAGCAACACGTTGTAAACCTTCAACTTTTAAATCTTCTACAATAAAGGAGTTTTGGCCTAGGGCTGCAAAGCTTGCACCTAATAAACTTGAAACTGCCAAATGTTTTTTTATAGCCATTTTGTTATCTTTATCCTTTACAACTGTATTACCGCTCAACACCTTATAAATTAAACTTTTGCGGTGTTTTACAATCGTGTTCAAATTGGAATTTTTCACTTATTTGTTATAAACGCGATACATCATTGAACAAAGCGAAACATGTTAAAAATATGAGTAGCAAGGCACCCACTTTAAAACCAAATTCTTGCGTCTTTTCAGAGACCGGCTTTTTGCGAAAAAGTTCAATTATGTAATACATTAAGTGCCCACCATCAAGCACTGGCAACGGTAATAAGTTAAATACGCCAAGGTTTACACTGATCAAAGCTAAAAAGCTTAAAAATGCAACCAAGCCATAGCTTACGCTAGTTCCCGCTCCAACTGCAATGCCTACAGGGCCACTTAAATTTTTAACCGAGACTTGACCTGTAATTAAATTACCAATCATGTCAAAACTTAGGGTGATTAAACGCCATGTTTCTTGTATGCCCAGCACAATACTATCGACAGGGCCATAATGTCTAGTTTCAATATAATTTTCTGGCCATGCTTCAACTACAGGAGCCACACCTAAAAAGCCCTGCGCTACACCATCTGCATTGGTTCTGCTCTGAGGTGTCACAGTCAACTTTCTTATACTATCTTGCCTTTGTACACTAAATTGTAAGGATTTGTTAGGTGATTGCTGAATAACTGAAACTAACTGGGTCCAACTGCTGATATTTTCGCCATTTACAGCCACAATTGTGTCATTAACCTGTAAACCAGCCAGCTCAGCGGCTGAGTCTTTAGTGATTTGCGCAACGGTTAATGTTGCTTCAGGTCTAAAGGGCACAATACCGATTGAGGTCAATGGTGGGACATCTTGCTGATCAAGTTTCCAACCATCTAGATTTAAAGTGCGGACATGTTTTTGGTAATTCTGATCACGTAATGTGACGACCACACTTTGCTCACCTAAACGGCTCATTAATGAGAATGTGGCATCTTGCCAAGTGCTGATATCATCTTCACCAATTTTGATAATTTGCTGATTAGGTTCGATCTTAGCCGCTGCTGCACGACTGCCCTCGGTTACAGACCCCACCACAGGCTTTAATGATTGCACACCGACCATGTACATTACAGCAAGTGCAAAAATAGCAAACAAAAAATTGGCCATAGGACCTGCTGCTACAATCGCAATTCGCGCTTTCACTGACTTAGCATTAAATGATAAATGACGCTCTTCAGCAGGCACTTCATCGACACGCTCATCCAGCATTTTAACGTAGCCACCAAGGGGAATAGCAGCGATAACATATTCTGTTTTGTGTTTGTCGTACCACTTAATCAGTGGTTTACCGAAACCTATTGAGAAACGTAGCACTTTTACACCCGCTTTACGGGCTACCCAAAAATGCCCATACTCATGGACAGTCACTAAAATACCCAGTGCCAAGATAAACGAACCAAGGTTCCAGAAAAAATCAAACATGTTAGTTCAGACCCCTTTTTATAAACTCACTCGCTTTGATACGTGCAGCTTCATCACACGCTAAAATCTCTTCCAGCGTGTGTACGTTCACATCTTCAGTCGCGTTGAGTGTCTGTGAGTTTATACGGTAAATATCAGTGAAACCGATTTGCCCATTTAAAAATGCAGCAACGGCAATCTCATTCGCAGCATTGACTGTTGTTGTTGCACCCTGTCCCATTTCACACGCATCAATCGCCAGTTTAAGGTTAGGGTAACGAGCATAATCAGGTTTGGTAAATGTAAAATCAGCAATCTGAGAAAAATCAAGCGGCTTAACCCCTGCATCAACACGTTCAGGAAACGCCAGTGCATGCGCTATCGGTGTACGCATATCAGGATTCCCCATTTGCGCAAGCACCGAACCATCTTGATATTGCACCATAGAATGAATGATACTTTGTGGGTGGATCACCACTTCAATATCGCTGGCATGGCAATTAAACAGCCATTTAGCCTCGATAAACTCAAGCCCTTTATTCATCATGGTTGCTGAGTCGACTGAGATTTTTTGTCCCATAGACCAATTTGGGTGCGCAACAGCTTCTGCCACAGTCACCGATGACAAACTCTTTAAGTCACGCGTCAAAAATGGCCCACCAGAACCTGTCAGTAATATTTTACTCACGCCGTTGTCTGACAGTAACCCCGCAGTGGCTTGCAGTTTTGCTGGCATACATTGAAAAATAGCATTATGTTCGCTGTCAATCGGCAACAAGGTTGCACCGTGTTGTTTTACTTTATCAATAAACAACTGACCCGACATAACTAACGATTCTTTATTGGCAAGCAGTACTTTTTTACCTGCTTCAACCGCACTTAACGTGGGTAATAGACCTGCCGCGCCGACAATGGCCGACATAACTGTATCAACATCAACATGCGCCGACAGCTCACTCATAGCAGTGACACCCGCGAGCACAGCTGTTGTACAAGCGGTATTAGCTAACAACGATTTTAATTTATTTGCAGCGTTCTCATCCGCCATCACTGCAAATTTAGGCTGATGCGTAATACACAACTCTGCCATTTTTTCTGCATTTTGCCCCGCGGTTAATGCAAAAACAGCAAAACGATCTGTATTTCTAGAAACAACGTCTAAGGTGCTTAAACCGATTGAGCCAGTTGCGCCAAGTACGACAAGCTGTTCTATTTTGCTCATAAACTTAACGTCCATGCATAACAAAGCACAAAAATAGGCGCTGCAGCTGTTAAACTGTCAATACGGTCCAAAATGCCGCCATGACCGGGTAGGCATGAGCCACTGTCTTTTAAGCCGACTTCACGTTTAAACATACTTTCTAATAAATCACCGACTGCTGAAAACAAGGCGATAAACGCGGTCATTACGGCGTAGATTGGCCATACTGCCATGTCTACATTGGTAAAGTGACAAAACGCCAAAACAAAAATAACCGCGGCAACAATGCCCCCCAATAGACCTTCAATCGTCTTATTTGGGCTGACTTTCGGCATGAGCTTGCGTTTACCTAGGTTTTTTCCGGTGAAATAAGCGCCGATGTCTGCGCTCCATACAATACCTAGCACGACTAAAATAAGCACTGATCCAAAATGCGTCGACTCGGTATACCCTGCACTTCTTAAGGTATTGAGCGCAAGCCACAACGGTACTAAAGTAAGGAATCCTGCAATCGCGCGCATGAGAATGCCTTCATTCCATGCTTTTGCCATGGCTGGGTAGCGCCATACTAAGTACGTCGCAACAATCCACCATGCAAATGAAAGGGTAAATAAATAGTTCGCGTCACCAACAAGCTGACCATTTTGCCACAACGCTTCAATAGGCCAATGCCAATTGAAAAGAGCAAGAATGACCGCCGTGGCTGCCACAAATGAAAAACGTTTAATTTTATCGCACAGGCCCATAAAAGCTGACCATTCCCACGCACCAAGTAAAACAATACCAGCGGCGATATAACTAAATAATGTTAGTGGGGTATAAAAAACCAGTACAAGTGCAAGCGGTGCCAGCACCAGCGAGGTTAAAATTCGTTGTTTAAGCAATGTGTGTACCTTCAACTAGTAATTAGGTCTCGGCGAGTAATTGTTTTATTTGTTCGCCGGTACAACCAAATCGTCGCTCTCTGGCAACGTAACATGCGACAGCATCAGCAAAAGCAGCTTCATTGAAGTCTGGCCAAAGCGTATCGGTAAAGTAAAGCTCAGCATAGGCAGCTTGCCATAAAAGAAAATTACTAATGCGTAAATCACCACCAGTGCGGATCATTAAATCAAGCTCACCTTGACCTGCCATACTCATGTGTTCATTCATGAGGTCTTCTGTAATCTCTTCAGCTGCTAATTCACCCGCAGCGACTTTTTTCGCAAGTGCGGTTGCTGCGTTGGTTATATCCCAACGACCGCCATAGTTAGCTGCAACATTTAATTGTAGACCCGTATTATTACGAGTTAATTCATGGGCTGCATCAACTTTGTTTCGCAAACTTTCTGAAAAGCGCGATAAATCACCAATAATAGTGAGCTTTACATTATTCTTATGAAGTTTTTTAACTTCTTTGCCCAGTACGAATAAAAACAGTTCCATGAGTGTATTTACTTCGTCTTCTGGACGTCGCCAATTTTCACTACTAAATGCGAATAGTGTTAACGACTGTATACCTAAGCGAGTACAAAATTGCACTGATTGACGAACCGCATCAACGCCCTTTTTATGCCCATATACACGTGGGCGATTTTTCGCTTGCGCCCAACGACCGTTGCCATCCATGATTATAGCGACATGCTTAGGCAAACTTTGCTGGGAAATTTTATCAGCGTTAAGAACCATAAATATCGAGTATTCCATAAAAAAACGCCGTCTAGTATACCCCAGACGGCGTTTCAAAACTAATAAATTTAGTTGCTTAGATTTCCATCAACTCTGCTTCTTTCGCAGCCAGCTGTGTATCCATCTCTTTGATGAATTTGTCCGTTAGCTTTTGAATTTCATCTTCAGCTTGGCGCGCTTCATCTTCAGAAATATCTTTATCTTTCAATAAGCTCTTAATATCGCCATTAGCATCACGACGAATATTACGAATGGCAACACGGCCACCTTCAACTTCACCACGCACAATTTTGATAAGGTCTTTACGACGCTCTTCTGTGAGTGGAGGAAGTGGTACACGGATTACAGTACCTGCTGACATAGGGTTTAAACCTAGGTCAGATGCCATAATTGCTTTTTCTACCGCTTGTGCAAGCGACTTATCAAACACACTAATTGCAAGAGTACGAGAATCTTCAATCGTCACATTTGCAACTTGGTTTAATGGCGTGTCTGCACCGTAGTAAGACACTTGAATGCCGTCTAGTAATGCTGGGTGAGCACGACCTGTACGAATTTTAGATAATTGACTGCCTAGTGCCGCAACACTTTTTTGCATGCGCTCTGACGCATCTTTTTTGATATCGTTAATCACGGTTCAATCCTAATCTATTTAACAATTTCATCTGAGGCTTGTGAAGAGATAAGCGTTCCTTCATCTTCGCCCATAATAACACGCTTAAGCGCGCCTGATTTATTCATATTAAAAACGCTTAAAGGCATTTTGTGGTCACGTGCAAGTGTGAATGCCGCCAAATCCATCACCTTTAACTCTTTTTCGATGATCTCATTGTAGCTTAAGTGGCGATATAGTGTAGCTTCTGGGTTTTTAACTGGGTCATCAGAATAAACACCATCTACTTTCGTTGCTTTGATCACGGTGTCAGCTTCAATTTCAATACCACGTAAACACGCAGCAGAATCTGTTGTAAAGAATGGATTACCTGTGCCCGCAGCAAAAATAACAACACGGCCAGATTTTAATAAGCTAATCGCTTCAGCCCAGTTGTATGCATCACACACACCATTAAGTGGAATAGCAGACATTAGACGACAATTAACAAATGCACGGTGAAGCGCATCACGCATCGCTAAACCATTCATTACAGTCGCTAACATACCCATGTGGTCACCTACAACGCGGTTCATACCCGCTTCGGCTAATGAACCACCACGCAAGAAGTTACCGCCACCGATAACTAAACCTACTTCTACGTCGAGCTCTACAAGTTCTTTAATTTCTTGCGCCATACGGTCAAGTACTTTCGGGTCGATGCCGAAGCCTTCGTCTCCCATTAATGCTTCACCGCTAAGTTTAAGAAGAACACGTCTAAAAATAGGTTTACGATTGATAGTCATAGTATTTGGGCCAGCCTTAATAATGAGATAAAAAATAACCGCGCTTATGGTTACACATAAAACGCGGTTATTTTAAAGAATTTTCGTCAGTGACGCAAAAGCTAATAGCAGATTAATTTCATCTAATTATCGTTGCGTCACTTACGTTGAAAATTACTCGCCTTTTGCAGCAGCGATTTGTGCAGCAACTTCAGCAGCGAAATCTTCTTCTTTACGCTCGATACCTTCACCAACTTCTAAACGGATGAAGTTAGTAACAGTTGCGCCTTTCTCTTTAAGAATTTCACCAACAGTTTTCTTAGGTTCCATGATGAAAGCTTGACCAGTAAGAGAGATCTCACCAGTGAATTTCTTCATACGACCAACAACCATTTTCTCAGCGATTTCAGCAGGCTTGCCTTCGTTCATCGCGATGTCGATTTGAACTGCTTTTTCTTTTTCAACAACGTCAGCTGGAACGTCTTCTGGGTTTACGAACTCAGGCTTAGACGCAGCAACGTGCATTGCAACGTGCTTAAGTGTTTCTTCGTCAGCATCACCTACTACAACAACACCGATACGGTCGCCGTGGCGGTATGCAGATAGTTTTTCACCGTCGATGTACTCAACGCGACGAACGTTGATGTTTTCACCGATTTTAGCAACAAGTGCAACACGTGTTTCTTCGAACTGTGCTTTAAGTGCATCGATGTCTGCTTTTGATTCAACAGCAGCATCTAAAACTTCGTTAGCAAAACCAAGGAAGTTTGAGTCTTTAGCAACGAAGTCAGTTTGACAGTTAACTTCAAGAAGTGCAGCGAAACCGTTGCCTTCTTTGATAAGGATTGTACCTTCAGCAGCGATGTTACCCGCTTTTTTAGCAGCCTTTGCAGCACCGCTCTTACGCATGTTTTCGATCGCTAACTCAATGTCACCGTTAGTTTCAGTTAACGCTTTTTTACAATCCATCATGCCAGCGCCAGTACGCTCGCGTAATTCTTTAACTAGGGCAGCAGTTACAGCCATTAGAATATCCTCAATTGAATTCTGTTATTAGGGAAGCGGTATAGGCCGCTTTACAAGAATAACAAGTCTTCACCTTAAGTAAGATGAAGACTTGATGACAGCTAATTATTCAGCTTCTACGAAGTCGTCTTTCTCAGCTTGAGCAACGATGTTGTTCTCACGACCTTCAGTGATCGCAGCTGCAACAGCACTTGTGTAAAGGTTGATAGCACGGATCGCATCGTCGTTACCAGGTACGATGTAATCAACACCGTCTGGGTTAGAGTTAGTATCAACGATAGCAACAACTGGAATACCTAGGTTGTTAGCTTCACGGATAGCGATGTGCTCGTGGTCTGCATCGATAACGAAAAGTGCGTCAGGAAGACCGCCCATATCTTTGATACCACCAAGGCTCTTTTCAAGCTTTTCCATTTCACGAGTAAGCATTAACGCTTCTTTCTTAGTTAATTTCTCGAAAGTACCGTCTTGGCTTTGTGCTTCAAGGTCTTTAAGACGCTTGATTGATTGGCGAACTGTTTTCCAGTTAGTCAACATACCACCTAACCAACGGTGGTTTACGTAGAACTGATCGCTTTGAAGAGCTGCTTCTTTAACTGCTTCGCTTGCTGCGCGCTTAGTACCAACGAAAAGTACTTTACCTTTGTTAGAAGCTGCGTTCGATAAGAACTTAAGTGCTTCGTTGAACATTGGTACAGTTTGCTCTAGGTTGATGATATGTACACGGTTACGAGCGCCGAAGATGAAAGGCTTCATCTTAGGATTCCAGTAACGTGCTTGGTGACCAAAGTGAACACCAGCTTGAAGCATATCGCGCATTGAAACGTTTGCCATTTGTAAATTCCTCTAATAGTTTAGGGTTAGGCCTCCACATATCCCATAGCACCAACACCTAAGTTAATTTGTAACTTATGTGCACCCAAGTGTATGTGACGATACGTGTGTGTGTTAAAATAAAATTGTGTTTGTCTTAAATACAAAAAATCAGTAAAGAATTTATTTGTAAAAAGACGGCGCGCTTTATACCATATTAAAATTGAAAACTCAACATTCAGTGCAAAAATTGTGCACTGAAAAATGACCTGAAAAACAACTTTGGAGCCTCAATGAGTGCTGTGATCAAGACCCCTGAAGAAATCGAAAAAATGCGTGTTGCCGGGCGCTTAGCCGCTGAGGTACTCGAAATGATAGAACCGCATGTGGTGCCTGGTGTAACCACAGATGAGCTAAATACAATTTGCCACGATTACATCGTTAATGTGCAAGACGCGATTCCAGCGCCGCTAAACTATCACGGTTTCCCTAAATCAATCTGCACCTCAGTGAATCATGTTATTTGTCACGGTATTCCTAACGACAAACCTCTCAAAGAAGGTGACAGCGTTAATATCGATGTAACCGTAATTAAAGACGGCTTTCATGGTGATACCTCAAAGATGTTCCATGTAGGCACACCCAATATTCAAGGCAAACGCCTTGCTGATATAACCCAAGAAAGCCTTTACCTTGCCATAAAAATGGTAAAACCAGGTGTTCGCTTAGGTGACATTGGTGCCGCGATTCAAAAGTACGCAGAAAGCTTTAATTATTCGATTGTACGTGAATATTGTGGTCATGGTATCGGCGCTGAGTTCCACGAAGAACCTCAAGTAATGCACTACGGCAAACCAGGTACAGGCGAGGTGTTAAAAGCAGGAATGTGTTTAACAATTGAGCCAATGGTGAACGCAGGAAAACGCCAATGTAAGTTATTAAAAGATAACTGGACTGTCGTTACAAAAGACCGTTCATTGTCTGCTCAGTGGGAACACACACTGTTAGTGACTGAAAATGGTGTTGAAATTTTAACGCTCCGATCAGATGATACTATCGACAGGATCATCGAACACTAGGAGCCAGCCCCTGTGGCATTACCCAACAAAGTAAAAAAGTTGCTCAGCCAAGCTGAGCAACTTAGCGATTATCGCGACTGTTCTGGTTATTTTTATAAGTGGCTACAGAACGAATTTTCTAAACAACCCGTCAGCAACTTAATCAATGCCCGCGCTGAGTTTATTGACCGCTTATTGATTAAACTGTTTCACGACTTTGACCTTGCCCACGAAAGTGATTTAGCACTTATTGCTGTCGGTGGTTATGGGCGTGGCGAGCTACACCCCTACTCCGATATTGACTTTATGCTGCTGGTTAGTGAACAACCAAGTGACGCTGTATGCGAAAAAATTGGCCAGTTCGTGACGATGCTATGGGACCTCAATCTCGAAATTGGTCACAGTGTTCGCACTATTGAACAAGCACTGGAGCAAAAACGTGAAGACGTTACTTTTGCCACCAGCTTACTCGAAAGCCGTTTAATATTTGGCAATCACATTGAGTTTGAAAAACTCAAAATGCACTTAATCGACACGCCAATTTGGCGCTCTGATGAATTCTTTTTGGCAAAAGTACAAGAACAACAATTACGCCATAAAAAATGCCATGGAACCGCCTATAATCTTGAGCCTAACATTAAAGAAAACCCAGGTGGCTTGCGCGATTTACAAACCATTATTTGGGTCGCAAAAAAGCACTTTAGGGCTGAAACATTACAAGAACTCATTAATCATGGTTACCTCACTCATGAAGAATACCAAGAACTCTCAGAGTGTTTAGAAAACCTGTGGAATATCCGCTTTGCCTTGCACATCGCTGCGGGACGTTCTGAAAACCGTTTATTGTTTGATCACCAGCCTCATGCTGCCGAAATTTTAGGTTTTGGTAGCGACGGTAAAGCGTCGGTCGAGCGCATGATGAAACGTTTATTTCGCATTATGAGCCGTGTACGAGAGCTTAACCAAATGTTGCTGTCTTACTTTGAGCAAAGCATTTTGCCAGGTGCAGGCGAGTTACCCGTTGTAGAGCTTGACCGGAACTTTGAGCGTATTGGTCATCAGATTCGGGTTAAAAACCCTTCTGTATTTTTCCGTCGCGACCAACTCTTTGTGTTGTTTGAGCACATTGCCGACAACCCCGAAATTACGCATATTTACCCAAGCACGATTCGTACAATGCGCCAAGTACGTCGCCGTTTATTAGGTGATTTACAAGATTACGCGGCGTGTCGTGAAGCATTCTTACGGTTAATTAAACACCCTAATGGCATGGGCCGAGCATTCACGCTCATGCACAAACACGGCATTATTGCGGCTTACTTACCGCAGTGGCGAAATATATTCGGACAAATGCAATTTGACTTATTCCACGCCTACACTGTGGATGAGCACACGCACAAGCTTATTAATAATATTTACAAATATTTTGATAAGTCTCGAGTCAGTGAATTTCCTCTGTGCAGTGAAATCGTCACCCGCATGGATAAACCTGAACTGTTATATTTAGCCGGTATTTTTCACGATATTGCCAAAGGACGTGGTGGCGATCACTCAGAGCTTGGCTCGGTCGATGCCTTAGCGTTTGCCAAACTGCACCGTTTTCCTGCATCAGATGGTAAACTCATTGCGTGGTTGGTTGGCAATCACTTACTTATGTCGGTCACCGCGCAACGCAAAGACATTAACGACCCTGATGTAATTAAAGACTTTGCCAGCAAGGTTAAAAATGAACGCCAGCTCGATTATTTATATTGTTTAACACTGGCTGATATCCGTGCTACAAATGATAACTTGTGGAATGATTGGAAAAACACCCTACTGCGAGAGCTGTATTTACACACCCAGCGCGCACTGCGCTTGGGGCTTGAAAATCCAATGGACCAACGAGATCAAATTCGAGACAAAAAGCGCCAAGCAAAACAGCGCTTGCTTAATCTTGGCTGTAACGAGGATCAGATTGATTTAATTTGGAGTCGCTTTAAAGCTAATTATTTTACCGCTTTTAGCGAGCAGCAGATTTCATGGCACACAGAGCACCTGTTAAACAGTGCAGACTTAAGCCAACCCAGTGTCATGGTGTCTGACACAGCAATGCATGGTGGCACACAGGTATTTGCTTACAGCCCCTATTCTGGTGGCTTATTTGCACGCCTTGTGAGTGTTATAGGCTCTAAAAAAGCACAGATCCAACATGCGCAAGTGTTAACGACCAAAGACGGTTATGTGTTGTTTAGTTTTGTTATTTTAGAAGTGAATGGCGACCCTATCGCCAGTGGTCGTGCACAGTCGATTAAGCGTGCATTGGATCTCGCTATTAATGATCCTAAAAAGAAAATTCGCTTTAAAAAGAATCGTTCGCAGCGCTTTAAAGACTTTAATATTAAACCAAAAATTGTGCTTAGACCGCATGCACGAAAAGACCGCAGTCTAATTGAAATTCAAGCAGTGGATATTCCGGGGTTACTGACCAAAATAGCCGAAGTATTCCAAGCACATTTACTGCATATTCATGCTGCACGGATCACCACAGTGGGCGAACGCGCAGAAGATTTCTTCGTGGTATCGAATAATGAATACCAAGCATTAACAGACGAAGAACAAGCAAAAATTCATCAAGCATTGCGTAAAAAACTCAACGCAGAAACCGAATAAGAGGATCTTATGTCAGATTTAAAAACCATGATCGAAAACGCCTGGGAAAACCGCGATAGTATCAGCCCAAGCACAGTATCAAGCGAAGTAAAACAGGCCATTATTGATGCGCTTGAACTGCTTGATAGCGGCGCGGCTCGTGTTGCTGAAAAAATCAGTGGTGAGTGGGTTGTTCATCAATGGTTGAAAAAAGCAGTACTGCTGTCATTCCGTATTCGTGATAACCAACCAATGAACGATGGTGTTAATCAATTCTACGATAAAGTACCACTAAAATTTAGCGACTATACGCCAGAGCAATTCCAACAAGGCGGCATGCGCGTAGTCCCTAACGCTGTGGCGCGCAAAGGCAGCTTTGTTGGTAAAAACGTGGTGCTTATGCCTTCTTACGTCAACATTGGTGCTTACGTTGACGAGGGCACCATGGTCGATACTTGGGCAACCGTTGGCTCGTGCGCACAAATTGGTAAAAACGTTCATTTATCAGGGGGCGTAGGCATTGGTGGTGTACTTGAGCCACTTCAAGCAAACCCAACCATTATCGAAGACAACTGCTTTATTGGCGCACGCTCTGAAATTGTTGAAGGCGTTGTCGTTGAAGAAGGCGCCGTTATTTCAATGGGTGTATACATCAGCCAAAGTACGCGCATTTATGACCGTGAAACCGGCGAGGTTCACTACGGCCGCGTACCAGCGGGTGCCGTTGTTGTACCGGGTTCACTGCCTTCTAAAGATGGTTCGCACAGCCTATACGCTGCCATCATCGTAAAAAAAGTAGATCAACAAACGCGCGAAAAAGTAGGCATTAATGCACTACTTCGCTCGATTGATGAGTAATCAGTGATTTTACACAGTCTGTTATGACTAAAAAGCGCTTTCCTTAATGAGGAATAGCGCTTTTTTTATACCTGTTAATTTTCATCAACTTTATTAAATTGTTACATCTTATTTCAAAAACACACTTTATCGCGTATATACAGCAACCCAGCGTCTACTTTGACATACATCCCATTAAACTTACTGGCACTTTTTTTACGTCGCATTACAATGCACACAAATTGATTTTGGAACACACACAATGAATTTGACGCGCAGTTCACTGAAGAACCCAGCGAGTGTTATTGTCATCTTAGTACTGATTATGCTGTTTGGCATGTTGAGTATTTTCAAGCTGCCAATTCAACTTACACCCGATATTGAACAACCGCAAATCACTATTTTTTCAGGTTGGCGCCAAGCCGCACCAGAAGAAATAGAATCAGTGATTATTGAGCCGCTCGAAAACGCAGTAAAAAACACGCCAGGCGCTTTAGAGGTGAATACCAATATCAACCGAGGTAATGGCTCTATCACCCTTACTTTTGCAGTCGGGCAAAATATGCAGCAAGCCATGCTCGATGTACTCACAAGTCTAAACCAAGCACCGCCACTGCCCTTAGATGCATTCGACCCTGTGGTATTTGCAGGCGGCAATAATGGCGAAGCCGCTGCCACTTTGTTAGTGACTCCCACGCACTACAACGCCGATAGCTTAGATCTTGATATGGCACAGTTTCAAAAACAAATCGACGAATTTGTTGAGCCACGTTTAGCCCGTATTCCCGGTGTTGCCCGCGTTGATTTAGCCAGTGAACGACCAAAAGAGTTGCGCATCACCTTTGATCCTCACAAAGCCGCAGCCCTTGGCGTAAGCCTTGACCAAATAAGTAACGTATTAGCCAGTTCACGCGATACCTCAGGAGGCCTTGCTAATGTCGGACGCCGTCAATATACCGTGCGCTTTACGGGTCAGTATGATTTGTCGAGCATGGCACAAATGCGCGTTGGTTATTCTGGCGACAGGCCAATTTACCTTGGCGATATTGCACGCGTAGAACGCACTTTTTCTGACCGTTTAGGCATGAGTGGCCGAAATGGTAAACCGGCGTATTACATTCGAATTTCGCGTGCCAACGAAGCCAATACTGTCGCACTTCTTGATGACATAAATTTAGCGATTAAAGAGCTAAACGAAGGTCCTCTTGCTGAAAATGGCTTATCGATTGAGTTAAGCTTTGATGCCTCAGTGCATATTCGTAACGCCTTATCATTAGTGAAAAGCAACTTAGGATTAGGTGTACTTTTATCATGCTTGATCTTATGGTTGTTTTTCCGCGGGTTAAAAGCCACGTTTGTGATTGCCGCTACAATCCCGGTGTCGTTGATGGTGGCGTTTTTAGCCCTTAATATTTTTGAACGCAGCTTAAATGTTATTTCCCTTGCCGGCCTAGCCTTTGCTGTCGGCTTAGTTTTAGATGCTGCTATCATAGTCCAAGAAAATATAGCCCGACTCAGAAGCGAAGGCTTTGATACTAAAAAAGCGGCATTAAAAGGAGCAGCGCAAGTCACCGGTGCCTTATTTGCGTCAACAACCACCAGCGTTGCTATTTTTCTCCCTATTCTCTTTATGGCAGGCATTGAAGGTCAGCTGTTTTCAGACCTAGCACTCACCCTCTCTATTGCGGTCATTGCCTCAATGGTCTGTGCCATTACACTCATTCCATTAGCGAACCATGTTTGGCCTGACACTGAACTAAAACCCGATCCTTATCGTGCTTATTGGCAAAAACTAACTAACTTTATCATGGCACTCACTAACACCCGCACTAAGCAACTGCTCTGGATTGCCTCGTTATTAGGTGGCTCATTAATTGCCACCATGACTATGCTGCCAAAAACTGACTTTATGCCCAGAGCGCCAACTGATGGCTTTTTCTTTAACTTGAATACCCCACCGGGTGGCAATGTGCAATTTATGGAAGAAGAGTTATTAATGCGTATCAAAAAACGCTTAATGCCTTACTACACAGGCGAGAAAGAGCCAGGAATAAAAGACTTTAACTTTTATGCATTTGGTTCCAACGCTGGCGGATTTATTTATTCGGCTGATCCACAACGCGTTGAAGAATTGATGAAAGTTGCTCGAGAAGAAATTTTCATCGACTTACCCGACACGCAGGTATTCTTCTTTCGAGGTTCTATGATCCAAGTCGCGAATGGGGGAGATGGCCGAGATATCAATATTGATCTAACCGGTCCGAACATGGATGACCTGATTTCAGGTGCTAATGTCGCCTTGCAAGCAGTCACAGAAGCAATGCCAAATGCCACAGCAAGACCACAACCGCGTTTAGATATGGCCGAACCAGAGCTCAGGCTTACACCTAACGACCGCCGTATTACTCAAGCAGGGCTAACTCGCCGTGACGTTTCACAAGCGGTACAGGCGTATACAGGCGGCTTATTTGTTAACGAATACTTTGACGGCAACGAGCGTATGAATGTCATTTTGCGAGGCACTCCATGGCAAACCCCTGAAGAACTAAAAGCCTTGCCCATTGTTACACCGCTCTCTGGCATTCAAACTCTGGGCGAGCTTGCCCAAATAAAACGCACTGTTGGCCCTACACAATTACGCCGTGTTAACGGACGTCGCACAGTGAGTATTGTCGTCACACCACCTGCCGATATGAGTTTGCAACAAGCACAAGCTATTTTAGCCGAACACGTTATGCCAAAAGTACGTGCCAGCTTACCCGAAAGTGCTGGCGCGATTTTGGCTGGCAACGCACAAAAAATGAATTCAGCTATGCAAGAGATGACTCTCAACTTTTTACTAGCCTTGTTTATTTTATTCCTGCTGATGACAGCATTATTTAAATCTGCAAAAGACAGTGTCTTGGTACTGTTAGTTATGCCACTGGCGATAGCTGGCGGGGTACTGGCCTTGTTTGTGCTGAATTTATTCACTTTCCAATCACTCGATTTATTGACCATGATTGGCTTTATCATTTTGCTGGGATTAGTGGTCAATAATGCAATTTTATTGGTCGACCAAACGCGTGTTGCGATGTCTGCAGGGCTTAGCCGAGAGGCTGCAGTTCGCCAAGCAGTGCTACTTAGAGCACGCCCCGTTTATTTAAGTACCTTAACGAGTTTATTTGGCATGTTACCGCTGATGTTAATGCCAGGTGTTGGCTCAGAGATTTATCGCGGTCTTGCGACCGTCATTGTAGGCGGCATGGCTATTAGCGCGCTATTTACGCTTATTTTAATGCCGAGTTTATTGCAGCTTGGCAGGCAATTACCACCAATAAACAATAATCAACAACCCGAAAAAACGCCTTTAAGCTTGGTATCGAATCAATGAGTGATAAAACGATGATAAAAAATATACGTATTGTAACCGCGGTATTATGTGCCTTCGCCTTTCATGCTTTCGCGGTCGTTCCTGTCACGGTCGATACAGTGAGTAAAGCACAGCTAACCAGTGAAATTGAAGTAAGTGGCACTTTATACGGCAAAGACGATGTCACGCTTACCGCAGGAATTAGTGGACGTTTACTCTATGTGGTAGAGCCCGGCACTTTAGTCAACCAAGGTGATACGCTAGTGCGCATGGACACTTTACCACTGGAACTTGAAAAAGCCCGTCAGCAAGAAATGCTTAACCGTGCAAAAATAAACCTGCGTTTATACGAGCAAGAGTTAGCCCGTTTACAAAAACTCGCTAAAGCGAGCAGTGCAGCGGCAAGCCAAGTTGATGGAATGCAAAATAAACACGACCTCGCTTTGTCTGATATTGCCCTTGCTGAGGTAGAGTTAAAGGTGATCGACGATAAACTATCCCGTGCGACCATCAGCGCCCCCTTTTCAGGTGTTATCAGCGAGCGCTATAAACGTGCTGGACGTGAAATAAACCGCGCCGATGAATTAGTCACCTTACTCGATATCACTCATTTAGAAGTGCGTTTATATGTCCCTGTTAAATACCTCAAGTTTTTACATAAAGACATTGCACTGCCGGTCAAAGCAGGCGATTTATCAGCACCTGAAACAACAACCGCTAAAATTACAGCAGTGATCCCATCCACAGACCCGCGTTCACAAACGGTCGAAGTACGTGCCGCATTGCACGTATCTCAAGAGCAAGTATGGGCGATAGGTCAACTTGTCGATGTTACTGTTCCATTAACAAGTAAAGGCGATGTGTTATTAGTGAACCGAGATGCCCTTATTTTGCGTAAAAATGGCACGCATATCGTAAAGATTGATAACGCCAGTACAGCAGCACAAATTCCCGTTATCGTTGGCAGTGGCAAGGGTCAGCTTGTTGAGGTAAGTCCCCTCACTCCTGCGTCTCTTAGTGCGGGCGATAAAGTGGCAATAAGGGGGGCTGAACAATTGCAAACGGGCCAAAAGGTTGATGTACAAATAAAGCCCGAATGAAAAATGAGTAAAGTATAAAGCCAGTGTCACTGGCTTTATACTCCTAGGCTTTTAACTGACTTTAAATTGCTTCACAATTTGGTCTAGCTCAAGCGCTGTTTGCGCTAAGCCATCAGCAATCGCTGCTGCGCGCTCTGCACCATCCATCGTTTCATGTGCTTTTTCGTTAACATGTTGAACACTTTCACTTATTTGCATACTCACGACATTTTGTTCTTCAGACGCACTGGCAATTTGTACATTCATATCTTTAATTGTGCCCACCGATTGTGAAATTTGCTCGAGGACTTCACCGGTTTGCTCAGTTTTCTCTGCGGTTTGCTCCACATTTTGCATATTCATTTTCATCGAATCGACTGAGCGCTTCGCTTCATTCTGTAAATTAGAAATCATCACTTGAATTTCTTCAGTACTTTGTTGTGTCCGACTTGCTAAAGAGCGCACTTCATCTGCAACCACTGCAAAACCGCGTCCTTGCTCTCCAGCTCTGGCAGCTTCGATGGCCGCATTTAATGCTAATAAGTTAGTTTGGTCAGCAATACCTCTTATCACATCTAAAATGGAGCCCACTGACTCAGTTTCTGCTTCTAAGTTTTCAATCGTTTTGCTCACGCTCATCATGGTCTCAACCAACTCGCCCATTGCGTGATGCGTTTGTGAAACTACTTGCGTGCCCGTCAGTACTTCATTATCGGCTTTTGTTGCTGCATCAGCAGCCATTTGTGCACTTTGCGTAATCTCATTAATGGTTGCTGACATTTCATGCATTGCAGTGGCTGTTTGTGTTAATTGGTCAGATTGATGCTCTGCACCTGTTTTAGAACTCGCCGTTATTGTTGTTAAATCTTGTGATGTGCGCGAAACTTGCGTGGTAGATTCACTGATCTGTGTCAGCATTTCATTAAGCTTTGATACCATCTCTCGCATTGCTAAATATATGCCCGTTTCGTTGCCGTTCTGGCTAAAACGATAGGTTAAGTCTCCTTCAGCTATCGATTGCACTATTGTTGCTATTTCGCTCGGCTCCCCGCCAATAGGCGCTTTTATTAAACGCGAGATAAAGATACTTAAGAAAATGCCCACAGTAATAATTATGATGGCAAAGACTAAAATGGTGGTAATCGCATTTTCACTGCTGGCTTGTATCATGGGACCAATTTCATCTTGGCGGTTTTGGCTGGCGAGTTTAATACGTTCAATTTCCTCAGCTATTTGCGGGCCTACTTTATCAAGTGTCCCGCTAATTATATTATTACGCTCTGTAATCAAGGACTTTACTAGCTCAAGCCCTGTAAGATAGTCATTCGTTCTGGTTTTGAAATCAGACAATAATGTCTGCTCTTTTGCATCAAAAAGGCCCGCTGACAATTGCTGAGTTTTAGCTTGAACGCTCTTAAATTCTTTCATTGTTCTGTCAAAATCAGCCAGCGAGTTGCTGACTAAAAACTTTGCAGCATACAATCGCCCAAGTAATAACGACTCTTGCAATTGTGCACTTAAAAATAATGCTGCGCTGTTTTCTTTGTTTTTACTCAGCAGCATAATTTCTGTTAAGGCCTCACGCATAAACGGCCCGTTTCCATCGAGCTTATTTTCGACTACATCATTGCGTTTTTCTACTAACTTAACGATGTCTTCAAAACCATTCTTATAATTACTTGCTCCTTTTTCTATCGCTGTCATTGCTTTTACTTTCTCGGCATCAGTAAACTGTTTTTTGCTCTGAGTGATTAATTCACTGAGTAAATTATGACGCTCGTTAAAATCGGAAATGGCTTGAGGTTCTTGATCTTTCAAATATTTGAGTGCATTTAAGCGTAAAGTTAATACGTTTGATTGGACTCGTCCCGTGATATTGCTATCGCGTGCATTTACGCGATAATCAACAAAATTATCATAGCCTGAGTTAAGCGCTAACAAGGCAACTATACTGACTACCCCTAGCAGAACAATCATTGCGCCAAATGCAAGATACAGCTGTGTATTTAACCTGAACTTCGTAAACATAATGTTCTCTCTGTTTAATTGCAGTACCCTATGCGTGATGGCTTCCTTACTAAAAATCTCATTAAGTATAGGAAACAACAGTGAGAATGATATGTTATGAGGGGAAATAGGGGGGAATTTAAGAAATATCTGATATGTAAGTAAAAATCGTCCTAATTATTCCAGTTTTATAAACAATTAAACCCCTCTAAGGAAATCTGTTTAGTTTGCTCATCGACATTACTTTTTTGATAGATCTGTAAACTATCTTGATGAACTTTAAAACTAAATTCACCTGCCCACGGTAATGAAGCAACCGGGATCTGGCGATAAAAACCATAACGGTCATAGCAAATATATGAAATATGATGGTAAACATCTGTAAAAACGCCATAGTCAGCTGTAAATACACTAATATGCTGTTGCTGCTTAAAATACTTTGCCTGTGTCCCTGCAACAAGGTACCAAAAACACAGACTCACCATAACCACAAGTTGAAGCCCTGCGACAATGAATAATAAAAGATGTCGTCTAGCGGTTGGTTGAGTCTCTAGCGCTGCTCTGCCTGTGTCACACCTGTTATTTTTGAGTAATAAATAAATGCCCGTTATGACCATAAACAGCTTCATAATGAGTAACGCAACGCCTATTTGATACATCATTTTTGGGCTATGCCATTGAATGCCAAATACAGGAGGTACAAAAAGGCTGTCGATAAGCGGCAATAAAATAAGTAATGAGGCTATGATTAGGCTTTTATTCTTCATTGTTTTCTACCGTGTTGTTTCATAACGCAAATACACTATATAGGCTTTTTCTTTTTAACAAAAATAAAAAGGCGCGACCTTGGGTCACGCCTTCTGGGCAGAACTTATTGCGTTTTATAATGCAGCAAAGACATCGTCAGTTTTTGCAGCACAAATAAAATCGTTTTTATGTAAGCCTTTAATTGAGTGGCTCCACCACGTAACAGTCACTTTGCCCCACTCTGTAAGTAAACCTGGGTGATGGCCTTCTTCTTCAGCCATATCACCTACTTTATTTGTAAATTCAAGTGCTTGTTTAAAGTTTTTAAACTTATACACACGCTCTAATTGCATAATGCCGTCGCGCACTTCTGGTACCCAATCAGGGATCATTTTAATTAATTCTGCTAACTCAGCATCAGATACTTTCGGCGCATCAGCACGACACGCTTCACACTTTTGTGTGCTTAATGAAGACATTATAAATCCTTAACTTGCTAATTTTTCTTTAGGTGGAAACTTTGGCTCATGAAGCCCTAATTCTTTTGCTTTACTCACCAATGACATGATATCCATTTGTGAGATATCAAATAAGTCATTAATCGAATTAATGGTGTAGTACACAGGCTGCATTATATCAATACGGTACGGTGTGCGAAGCACATCCAGTACATTCATTGCATTGATTTCTGGTTTATCAGAGTACACGTATTGCGTTTCACCTGGGCTTGATAAAATACCGCCACCATAAATACGCAAGCCTTGGTCTGTTTGCATTAAACCAAACTCAACAGTAAACCAGTATAAACGTGCCAGATACACGCGATCTTTTTTCTCTGCTGCATACCCTAATTGACCGTATTTATGCGTAAACTCAGCAAATGCAGGGTTTGTTAACATTGCACAGTGACCAAAAATTTCGTGGAAAATATCTGGCTCTTGTAAGTAGTCAAACTCTTCACGTGTGCGAATAAACGTAGCCACGGGGAATTGCTTATTAGCTAACAAACGGAAAAACTCGTCAAAATCAATTAACGCAGGCACAGGCGCAACTTGCCAGCCGGTGGTTTTTTCCAGTACTTCGTTTAATTCACTTAATTGGGGAATACGATCTGAAGGAAGGTTTATTTTTTTTAAACCCTCAAGGTATTCATTGCAGGCTTTGCCTTCAATGCAAGCGAGTTGGCGAGCAACCAGCTCAGACCATATTTTGTTTTCGTCTTCGCTCCAATGGATCACCCCATTTTCATCGGGTTGCTTGGAGGTGTAATTACTTGCTTTAGCCATAATAACCTTCTTCGTTAAATCTTGATCAGCACGATAAGAATCACTTTAACTTGTTAAGTCGATACTATGTAAAAGTAAGCGAGATTTTAATAGTTTTGGGTGTTTCTACTGTTTGCAGAAACACCTCTACTGTAAATAAAAAATTACATCAAAAGATCTAAATGTTTACACAACCCGTTAAATAAGGGCTAAAACACCATTTCAGTGTAAACTTAAATTAACACCCTACCCAATAGATGTAAATGCAGTTTTAAGATCGTTAATTATATCGTTAACATCCTCTAAACCGACTGATAAGCGAATTAATCCATCACTAATCCCAGCCGCAGCCCGTTCTTCTGGTGTATAGGGAGAGTGAGTCATAGACGCGGGATGCTGAATGAGGGTTTCAGCGTCACCTAAACTCACTGCTAACGTACAAAGCTGAGTATTATTAATGAAGGTTTCACCTTGTTCTAGGGTGCCTTTAATTTCGAACGCGATCACACCACCCGCTGCTTTCATTTGTGTACCAATAAACTTATGACCTTGATGTGATTTAAGGCCAGGATAATAAACCTTGCTCACCAACGGGTGCTGCTCTAAAAACTCAGCAACCACTTGGGCACTCGCACAATGGCGCTCCATTCGTACTGCAAGCGTTTTTAACCCTCTGTTTATTAACCAGGCATCATGTGGACTAATCGTTGCGCCAATATCTTTAAGCACGGTCATTTTTATTAAATTAATGTGCTCATTAGAACCACACACAATGCCAGCAACCACATCGCCATGTCCGTTCAAATATTTAGTCGCACTGTGAATAACAATATCGATGCCATATGAAGTGGGTTGCTGAAGTAAAGGCGTTAAAAAAGTATTATCAATAACACTGAGCAACTTATGTTGCTTCGCGACTTCTGCAATTAAGCTTAAATCAAGCACAGTCATGGTTGGGTTTATCGGCGTCTCAGCAAAAATCATTTTACTGTTTGGTTTAACAGCAGCACGTAACGCGGCTTCATCGCTCATATCAACAAAACTGACTTCTATACCGAAGCGAGGCAGCATGTGAGCAAAAAAAGCAAAAGTACAACCGTAGAGTGCACTTGATGCCACAAGGTGGTCACCATGCTGTAAAAAGCTTAATACTGAGGCTGATACTGCGCCCATTCCCGTTGCTGTTGCTGCAGCCGCTTCACAATTTTCAAGTTGTGCAACTTTTTGCTCTAACTCTTGCGTTGTTGGGTTACCTAAGCGAGTGTAAATAAACCCCTGCTCTTCACCAGCAAAACGTGCAGCCCCTTGTGCTGCACTCGTGAACGCAAATGTTGAGGTTTGATAAAGTGGCGCACTCAGTGCGCCGTGAGGATCATTTGGCTTTTCTGGACCATGGATACATTGTGTATGTAAGTGATGCTTAGTCATTGTCTGTTCTCGTTTTTATTATCAGTACTTCATACTCATAAATAAAACGCACATACAGCCTAACCACAAGCATGCCGGATGCACAGATGGCTAAATATCACTCAACCGTTTTTATTAACTGTACACAAATGTTGTCATTGAGTCTTTTCGGTGTCTTTATCGCTGCTGCGCGAGGCTATTTTTCGCGCAATACTATTAGCCGTTTCTTTTAATAGGCTACGTTTGTGCTCTAAACGTGGCAATGGCCTACTTAACTCCATGGCTTTATAGCCAATGCGAGCAGTAAAAATACCGGCGCTAAGCCCTTGCGCGGCACGGCCCGACAATTTACCCAACAGCTCTGCACTGAGTGCCGTTGCAGCCAGGTCGGACACCAGTTCAGCACTGCCCACAAAAAGCACTTGTTTGATCAACAAGCGATACAATTTTATGCGACTTGCATAACCAAAACCAATGCCATAAATACGACCAATTTGCTCAATTAATTTAGTGCCACGCCAAAGTACCGCCATCATATCAACCAGTGCAAGTGGGCTTAATGCCACCAATAAGCCCGATTCTGTGGCAAACCGATTAATCAGTTTCTTTGCTTGCTGATCTTGGCTGACTAATAAGCTGTCTGCATATAACGTCATGATTTCTTTGTCGGTATGATGACTGGCTATTTGTGTTTTAAAGTCATCAAAGCCTGTGAGTGCTTGATGTTTATTGAGTTTTTCAAGCCAAGGCAGCGCTTCACCTACTTGCTCACTATTAAGTAATCGATCAGCCTCTGTACGATGTAGCTGATTGCGCTTTAAGCTACGCAGCATGCGATACTCACGCCAAATAACACGGCTAATCAAGAGCACGCCACTTAGTACCGCTGTTAAATACACTGAACCGACAATAATTGATTGCTGAAACGCCACATACAGCGACATACCAAATTCAAGCAAGACCAAGACTAAAAAGCTCACAACAAAAAGGCTTTTTAATGTTTGCCATTTTGACTTTCTGTATACCGGTGCCAGTTCTATGTCGTCAGTTAATTCGTCATCGTTTTCAATAAACTCTGCATTTTCAATTACCTTTGCAGCTGTAAGCTCCTCAGTCGGTGCTTCATTTGCTGCAGAGCTCGCAATACGGCGCCCAGCTTGAAAATCAACCTCGTTCGGCTGTTTACTCATGTTAGTTTATCTCCTATCAGATACTGCATGACATGATCTAAACGAATATGCTTTAACCGTTTATCAGGGCATGGTAATGGCGAAAACGACAAAAACTCAAAGCCTTGTGCTGGCCACTCGTGTTTATTCAATAGTCGTGAAGGTGGCTGGGGGGGTAAATAAGTGACCCACTCATGCTCGCCCAATGGTTTACCGTAAATACAGGCTAATTGCTGGCCTTTTTCTACAACTTGGCGCGGCTCTGTCGCACAAATTGACGACATAGCCATGGTTTCAATTTGTACGCCTTCAAACTTTAAATGGTTGCTTTGATCATGCACGATTGAATCAAGCAATAATGCTAAATCTTTATGATACTGCGCGCTAATATGGTCTGATTTATTTGCAGCAAACAACAGCTTGTCGATGTTAGGTTTAAACAAACGTTTAAAGAAACTAGCTTCACCGTAATTAAAGTGTGCAAGCAATTGGTTTATTACACGACTTTGCTCATGTAACGTTTCTGCCCCTTCGTTCAATGCACTCAAGACATCCACCAGCACAATTTGTCGGTCAAAATGGCGAAAATGTTGCTCATAAAATGGCTTCACAACTTCTTTTACGTAGGCCTTATAGCGCTTTTTAAGGTGCGCTAAATTTGACCCTTCAGCAATTTCCTCTGGTACGTTTGCGACCGGGAAAAACTGCAGTAAGGGGGCACCTTTAAGTTCACCCGGCATCAACATACGCCCGGGTTGTAACATGGCAAGTTTAGTATCTTGCTTTAGACTGATGAGTAACTGCTGATACAGTGCTGCCACCTCAGCAAGTAAACTTTCATCAACACTGGACGATAAATCGAGCTCTGCAAGTGCAGATAAAAATGGCTGAGCTTTTTCATTGCGCGCCGTTTGCATAAGCAATGAATATTGTAACTCACACCAATCAGTAAATGACTGCTCAAGCATTGGCAAGTCGAGTAACCATTCACCTGGGTAATCAATGATGTCTAAATACAAAGTGGATTGCGGTGCAAAATGACCACGAAGCCCTGAATTACTTTGATACTTGATTGCCAGTCGCAGTGTGTTGATACGCTCAGTTGATGCCGGCCATGCCGGTTCACCTTCCAGGGGCAATAATGATGACAAAGCCTGATTATATGCAAACGTTGGAATGGTGAGAGCTTGCTGAGGCACCACTTTGGTTGCAATATGGCGTTTTTCACGCATTACATTAAAAAATGGTAGGTTTTTATCATCAGCTTGACTGGTTAAATGCTTAACAAGTGCGGTTATAAACGCCGTTTTACCACTGCCACTTAATCCTGTTACAGCAAGTTTCACGTGTTGATCTAAACCACGATGCAGTGCTTTTTCGGCTTTGTTTTTTAATTTATTAAAGGTGTTCTTTGCAAATGATTGGCTCATACAGTGTCTAGCACCCTATTTGCGCTTGGTTTCACATTGCAAACAAGGTGCTTTAAAATCCTTTAAAGTTTGTTAATTTCACGGCTAACCGTAAATTCAGTTGAGGTGACATAGCGTTCCATCTCTTGTAAACGACCATCAACTCGCGCAAGGCGCTCTTTTAAATCTTGCAGTGCACGGCGAGGTGGTTCCCCTTTTTGCCATACTTTAAATTTCA
This sequence comes from Pseudoalteromonas lipolytica, assembly GCF_900116435.1. Classification (GTDB taxonomy): domain Bacteria; phylum Pseudomonadota; class Gammaproteobacteria; order Enterobacterales; family Alteromonadaceae; genus Pseudoalteromonas; species Pseudoalteromonas lipolytica. Next base: position 128,205 of record NZ_FPAZ01000003.1, read on the forward strand.
CTTCAAGCGGGTCTTGGTGAATACTGTCGCCAGTTTTCATTGTTTTCTCTGATGGTTTCTTATCTAAAATAAACCACGCGGCAATGTAAGCAACAACAATAAATGGCCCACCCGATAACAACACTGCGGTGACGACAAGAATACGTACGAGCCAAAGCTCCATATTAAAGTAGTCGCTGATACCCGCGCACACACCGGCTATTTTACCGCGCTCTGCGTCTCTGAATAATTCGCGTTTGGTACTCATACTTTACGTCTCCACTGTGGAGCCTCTTGATCAAGTAAGGCTTCTAATGTTTCAACTCGCTCTGCCATTTTGTCTGCTTTTTGTGCAAGCTCTAACAGCTGGCGATGTTCGTGTTCACTTAAACCTTGACTCACTTGCTTTTTACTACGGTAGTGTAAAATAAGCCAAAGTGGGGCAACAACCACCATAAATACAATAATGGGTGCCATCAAAACTTCTGCGTCGAACATGATTCTCTCCTGTCAATCCGTTATGTGTTTAAGCATTGGGGGACTTGCCCCCATTTTTTATTTTTTATCTGCCAGTTTTTTCTTAAGCTCAGCAAGCTCATCATCAATCTTTTCGTCTTGCTGTAGACCCGCAATTTCGTCAGCTAATGATTTTTTACCAAGATCATAAGACTCTATTTGAGATTCTAGACCATCGATCTTGTTTTCGTAACGTTCGAAGCGGTTTAGCGCATCTTCCACTTTTGAGCTATCAAGCGCTTTTTTCACTTCTAAACGTGACTCAGCTGAACGTTGACGTAAAATAATCGCTTTTTGACGTGATTTAGCATCAGCCAGCTTCTCTTGTAACGTGCTTACTTCTTGCTGAAGCTTTGCAATATGAGATTCAACATGCTCAAGCTCAGACTCAACGGCAGCCACAGCATCCGCAGACTTTTGCTTTTCAATCAGTGCTGCACGCGCTAAGTCATCACGGTCTTTGCTTAGTGCTAACTCCGCTTTTTCTTGCCAATCAGCAACCTGTACTTTTAATGTATCAACGCGACGTACTAATTCTTTTTTCTCAGCAAGTGTTTTTGCTGACGTAGAGCGTACTTCTACTAATGTATCTTCCATCTCTTGGATGATCAGACGAACCATTTTTTCTGGGTCTTCTGCTTTATCTAAGATGGCATTGATATTAGAATTAACGATGTCTGCAAAACGTGAAAAAATTCCCATAACATTTACCTCTTTGGTGTTTTAACTTAATCAGTTGGTATATCTAGTATCAATATGCTTGCCAACTTTTATAAAGCTAGAATAACTTAATATATTCAAACAGTTAAACTAAATTTATAAATTTCTTTAGTTCTCTCAGATAATGAAATACACTAGATCTTAGTAAAAATGACTAAGAGTTAGGGAATATGAGCCAATTTCGCCAACAGGATAATTTACTCGGCCAATCTGACAGCTTTTTAAGCGTGCTGGATCAAGTATCACAGCTGGCTAGTTTAGATAAACCAGTGCTTATTATTGGTGAACGCGGTACAGGTAAAGAACTGATTGCAGCGCGTTTACATTTTTTATCGAAACGCTGGGAACAGAACTATATCAAGCTCAACTGTGCGGCGCTTAACGAGAACCTACTCGAAAGTGAATTATTTGGCCATGAAAGCGGGGCTTTTACCGGAGCAAGTAAACGCCATGAAGGTCGCTTTGAACGCGCCAACAGTGGCACGCTGTTTTTAGATGAATTAGCCAACACCTCAGCGATGGTGCAAGAAAAACTGTTACGCGTTATTGAATATGGTGAGTTTGAGCGTGTCGGCGGTAAGCAAACCGTTAAAGTAGATACTCGCCTTGTGTGCGCAACAAATGAAGACCTACCAAGTCTTGCAGAGCAAGGTGAGTTTAGAAGCGACCTACTTGATCGTCTCGCTTTTGATGTTATTACCCTGCCCCCGCTTCGTGAACGCCAAGAAGATATTATGTTACTTGCAGAACAGTTTGCGATTAATATGGCGCGTGATCTTGAGTGGGAGCTATTTAGTGGCTTTACTCGTAGCGCTACCGAAACACTGCAGTCATACGACTGGCCGGGTAATATTCGTGAATTAAAAAATGTTGTTGAACGAAGTTTGTATCGTCACGGCAATGAACATATTCCCGTTCACCAGATTATTTTAGACCCATTTGCCAGCAAATTCAGACCTAAGCAACGTATTAAAGGCAGTAGTAACAGTGCACCAATTGCACATATAGAACATGCGGTTACACCCCCTTCACAGGCGCAAGAGTCAGTATCACTAAGCAAACCTGAAATTCAGTTTCCTTGTAACTTGAAACAACTTTCCAATGACTTTGAAATTGATGTCATAAAAAAAGCATTGGAACACAGTCAATTTAATCAAAAGAAAACTGCAGAACAGCTCGAATTAACGTATCATCAATTACGTGGCTATTTGAAAAAATACAATTTATTAGACCAGCAGCAATAGTTAGAGGCTAATCAGGTGTATAAACCGTTACTTGCTTTGTCTTTGGTATGCTTAGTAGGCTGCCTAGATAGCGAAGAAAAAACCACTGAACAAAAAAATCAGGGCTTAGTGTATTGCGCTGAGGCTAACCCGGTGTCGTTTAATCCACAAGTAACGACCACGGGTTCAACCATTGATATTATTGCTAATCAGCTTTATGACCGCCTATTGAGTATCGACCCTGTGTCTGCTGAATTTCAGGCGGAACTTGCCACCGATTGGAAAATCAGTCCAGACGGCAAGTCCATCACTTTTACTTTACGAAAAGGGGTGAAGTTTCATACTACCAAGTACTTTACACCGAGCCGTGATTTTAATGCCGATGACGTCATTTTTACCTTTAGTCGCTTATTTGATGTATACAATCCCTATCATTTTGTGGGTGATGCCAATTACCCGTATTTTCAAAGTGTCGGTATTGATCAATTAATTCGCCGCATTGTGCGTGTTTCTGACTACCAGGTGCGCTTTGAACTTTATAATGCTGAAAGCAGCTTTTTAGCGAACCTTGCAACCGATTTTGCCGTGGTGCTATCAAAAGAATACGCCATGCAATTAAAAGATCGAAAGCAAGAAAACCTCTTTGACCAGTACCCCGTTGGCACGGGCCCTTATGTGTACAGAGAATACCGTCGCGATCGCTTAATTCGCTATTACCGTAATCCTGATTATTGGAAACACCCTGTGGTGCTTGAGCAATTGGTTTACGATATAACGCCAAATGGCACCACCCGAGTTGCCAAAATGCTGACCAAAGAATGCGATGTAACCGCTCACCCTAGCAGCGCACAATTAAGTATTTTAGCTGAACGAGACGATATTAACGTTCAAAAAGAGCAAAACCTTAATATTGGTTATTGGGCATTTAATACTGAGCGTCCACCGTTTGATGATATTCGTGTGCGCCAAGCACTGGCCAGCGCAATTGATGTCGACAAAATCATGCAAGCAGTTTACTACGGTAATGGTATTAAAGCGCAATCGTTACTGCCCCCTGCCTCTTGGGCTTTTGAAGCACAAAAAGCGATGCCTGAATTCAATCCTGAACTTGCAAAAACACTGCTTGCAGAGGCCGGCTATAAAAATGGCTTTGATATGAATATCTGGGCCATGCCAGTCAGCCGAATTTATAACCCAAATGCCCGTAAAATGGCGGAGCTGATGCAAAGTGATCTGCGCAAAATCGGGGTTAACGTGAGTATTGTGGAATACGAATGGAATACCTTTTTACAACGCGTTGGCGAACACCGTCACGATAGCGTGTTACTCGGCTGGGCAGCCGATACGCCCGATCCCGACAACTTTATGAGCCCATTGCTAAGTTGCACAGCAACTTTTAGTGGTAAAAATCCGGCAAACTGGTGTAACCCTGAATTTGATTTATTACTCACTCAAGCGCTCGACACCACCGATTTAGAAAAACGGAAGCAATTTTACAATCAAGCTCAGCGCATTATTGTACAAGAGTTGCCGATTCTGCCAATTGCCCACGGCATGCGTTTTCAAGCATCTAGCAGCGATGTGAAAGGGATAAGTTTAAGCCCGTTTGGCGGTATTTCACTGGCTAATGCGAGGAAAGAATAATGATACTTGATTATATTCTTCGTCGCTTAGCGCTGTTAATGTTTATGATGCTGACATTAAGTATTTTTACTTTTTCGTTAAGCTATTTATTCCCCGGTGATGCCTTAACCAATTTAAGTGGTATTACCAACAGCACTTTTTCGCAAACCAGCGTGCTTGAAGAAAAGTTCCACTTTACTGAAAATTATGCCGTGCAATACTTCGCGTTTTTAGAGCGCATCGTCCAAGGAGATTGGGGGGTATCGTTCGCCTCTGGTGAAAGTGTATTTCAGCATATTGTTGACCTATTTCCTGCCACACTCGAGCTGAGTACCTATGCGCTTATCGTGTCAGTGGTCGTCGGCGTGCCAAGCGGTATTTTAGCCGCTGCTTATTACAGACGTTGGCCCGATAAATTCATTAACTCAGGCACACTCATTGGCTATTCAATGCCCGTATTTTGGTTAGCACTGCTGTTAATAATGGTGTTTTCACTGCAGTTAGGCTGGTTTCCGATGTCGGGTCGTATGGGGTTACTTTACGAGATTGAACCTGTCACAGGTTTCATTTTGATAGATATCATTGCGGGAGACTTTCCGTATCATGGCATGGCTTTTGTGGATGCAATACACCACCTAACATTGCCAACTATCGTTTTGGCTATGTACCCAACAACCGTGTTGGTGCGCTTTACGCGCGATTCAATGCTCAAAGTGCTTGATCAAAGTTACATTAAAACAGCACGTGCTAAAGGGTTAAACCGCGCCCAGCTCATTATTCATCATGCCCTTAGAAATGCGTTATTGCCTGTGATAAAGCAAATCGGCTTACAATTTAGTACGCTGATCACCCTTGCGATGATCACCGAGGTCATTTTCTCATGGCCCGGCATAGGCCGATGGTTAATTGACAGTATTTATCAACGCGATTACCCCGCTATTCAAGGCGGCTTATTGGCTGTGTCTATGTTCGTAATTTTAGCAACGATTGTCGCAGAGCTCACTTACACTCTATTCGACCCACTCTCGCGGAACCAAGCTCATGGCAAAGTTTAATTTATTCTCTGAAGAGTCGAATAAATCGCCGTTGGCGCGATTTTGGCGTAAATTTAAAACCAACCACCCTGCACTTGTTGGCTTATGGTTATTTATTGCCTTTGCTTTACTGGCTGCATCAGCCCCTTTACTTGCCCCTTATGGCGTAAACCAGCAGCACAGCGATGCGTTATTATTGCCGCCATCATGGCATGATGCCGGTGATGTTCGGTTTCTATTAGGCACCGATGATTTAGGTCGCGATGTATTGTCGCGATTAATGAATGGCGCAACTTACACATTTGGCTTATCTGTTGTAGCAGCCCTTATCACCACGGTTATTGGGGTTTTGGTAGGCACTTTTGCGGGCATTAGTCGTGGTATTCGTTCAAGCTTTTTAAATCACTTACTCGACATTACCTTGTCGATTCCCTCGTTACTTTTAGCCATAATTATTATCGCGATTCTTGGTCCTGGCTTAATGAACACCGTGTGGGCAATTATCCTTGCTCTACTGCCACAGTTTATTCACTCTGTTCGAAATTTGATTGTTGAAGAGCTCAATAAAGATTATATCACCGCCTTTAAACTAGATGGTGCGTCTAACTGGCACATATTAGCCCGAGGAATTTTCCCGAATATCTACGAACATATCGTCGTTATATTCACAATGGCACTTTCTACAGCAATATTAGATATCTCAGCACTGGGCTTTTTAAAGCTCGGTGCACAGCCGCCAACCACTGAATGGGGTGCGATTTTGGCCGAAAACCTTGGTTTAATTTACCTTGCCCCTTGGACTGTGGGTTTACCCGGCGTATTATTATTTTTAGCTGTGCTGTCTACCAATTTAGTGGGTGATGGTTTACGCCAAGTGCTTAAAGAACGTAAGGCCGACTAGTTATGCAATTACTCGATATTCGCAATCTCACGATAGAGTTACGCACCTCTGATACGGTAATTCGTGCGGTTGATAAAGTGAGCCTCACCCTTAAAGAAGGTGAGGTTCATGCGCTGGTTGGTGAGTCAGGCTCTGGCAAAAGCTTAATCGCGAAAGCCATTGTTGGGGTGTTGAATAAGCGCTGGCATATCACTGCTGACAGAATGCACTGGCGCGGTGTTGACTTAATGCGTCTATCCAATGAGCAACGCCGTAAATTAGTTGGTCAAGATATTGCCATGATTTACCAAGATCCAAGCCGCTGCTTGGACCCCACAGCAAAAATATTTGATCAAATTGCCGAAACCTTACCCGTTGAAGCAACCAGTGGCTTTTTCTTAAAACGAAATCGCCAACGTAAAGACCGCGTAAAAGCACTTATTCATAAAGTGGGAATTAAAGATCACAAAAAAGTGCTCGACAGCTATCCTCATGAGCTTTCAGAAGGTATCTGCCAAAAAGTGATGATAGCGATGGCGATTGCTCGTACTCCTAAATTACTTATCGCCGATGAACCAACCACAGCCCTTGAGAGCACGACTCGTGCACAAGTTTTTAGATTATTAAAAAGTTTGAACCTGTTAAAAAACATGTCAATTTTAATGATCTCTCATGAGCTTGAAGAGATCATAGACTGGTCGCATGGGATGCATGTTTTATACTGCGGGCAAATGGTTGAAGCAGGCCCTACAAGCCGTATATTTAGTCAGCCACACCACCCTTATACACAAGCATTATTAAAGAGCTTACCTGACTACGAGCAAGGTTTGGCACATAAAGAACCCTTTTATGCGCTCAAAGGCACGATTCCAACCTTGCAACATTTGCCGATAGGTTGCCGACTTGGCCCCCGTTGCCCACAAGCACAAAAAGCGTGTGTGGTAACGCCTAAATTGACGAAACATCATGGTCATAGTTATGCGTGTCACTTCCCATTAATTAAGGCGATGAAATAATGCAACCACTGCTAAAAGTGCAAGCCCTATCGAAAAGTTTTAATTTGCGTGCAGGACTCTTTTCACGCAAGCGTTTTACGGTGCTGAAAGACATTTCATTTTGTTTAGGCCAAGGCGAAACTATCGCCATTATTGGTGAAACAGGCTCAGGTAAAAGCACCCTTGCAAAACTATTAGCAGGTGCAGACAACGCAGATAAAGGGCAAATTTTACTCGATGGTAACATCATTGAAAATGATGGGCTTCGCGATAATGACTGTCGTCATATTCGCCTTATATTCCAAGATTCTGAAGCCTCACTCAACCCTGGCCTCACTATTGGTGACATGCTAAACGACTGCTTACAATATAATACTGATCTAGACAAAGCCGCTCGCGAAGAGAAAATTAAACAAACGTTAGCAAAAGTCGGGCTCTTGTTAGACCATCGTCATTATTACCCGCATATGTTCAGTAGTGGTCAATTGCAACGTATAGCGCTTGCACGCGCTTTAATTCTAGATCCTAAGGTTGTGGTGCTTGATGAGGCTTTATCGTCGCTAGACCCCTCTGTGCGTGCTCAAACGGTAAACTTATTACTACGTTTACAAAAAGAAACGGGCCTTAGCTATGTCCTGATCACTCACCATTTAAGTTTAGTGCGCCATATTAGCGATCAACTTGTGGTGCTTGATCACGGCGAGATTGTCGAATACGGCCAAACTGAAACGATTTTCCAAAACCCGCAATCATCCGTAACACAGAAATTGCTGAGTTGTTGATTTACCTTAACGCTTTACGCTTAATTCGGCGTTAAAACGCCTCCTACACTCGGCACGATTT